>NZ_MDAG01000001.1:0-196272 GCF_002876705.1 Enterovibrio norvegicus
CTATCTGCTCTATCTGCTCTTCCTCGTCCCTCGCCTCTATTAATCTCGCGATCTACCGTCAGCTTGCTGACGATTCATCCACACAACACTCATCCCGCAAAAACGCCAACACCGCCTCTAGCTGCTCAAACTGCGGGACACAATACAGCACACGGCCTTCGCGACGTTGCGTGATCAAGCCTGCTGACATCAAGCTGGAGAGGTGGTGGGAGAGGGTAGATCCAGGAATGCTGAGATCGTCTTGAACTTCACCGACGGCAATGCCGTTATGCCCTGCGCGTACTAAGCGTCTAAAAATGGTTAATCGGGTTGGATGTCCCAGTTCTTTCAATGCTTTTGCTACCGCGTCCAGTTCCATAAAACCTGCCTCCGAAAAATTATATTTCGATAATACCAGAAATATCTTGATCTCGTCGCCTGATAAAACTATATTTCGATTATTCCAGAAATATAGTTTAACGAGAAACGATATGAATACAGACGTTATTACCAACACTTTAGGCATGTTTGCATTCCTTGCCGTGGAAATTACCATCCTATTCTTAGCGATCAGCTACTTGGTGGGCGTGCTGCAGATGTACATTCCGCCAGCGCGAATTCGCAATATCTTGAGTAGTAAGAACGGTAAAGGCTATTTCATGGCTGCGTTCTTGGGCGCAATCACGCCGTTTTGCTCGTGCTCAACCATTCCTTTTCTCAAAGGGCTGATTCGCGCACAGGCTGGTTTTGGCACCATGATGGTGTTCTTGCTGGCAAGCCCTCTATTGAATCCGATGATCATTGGCTTATTTGCGGTGACATTTGGGCTTGAAGTAACGGTGTACTATTTTGCCTCCGCGTTAACCGTGTCGGTTGTGGGTGGCTACATGCTAGAGAAGCTTGGCTTTGAAAAATACGTGAAAGAAGAAGCGTACGTTGAACCTGAAACAAGCAATACTGGCTGCGGTACATCATGCTCTGGCGATGCGAAGCCTGTAAACAAGTGGCTGAAAATTTGGCAGGGTGTTTGGAAAGATTTTAAAAAGGCGTTGCCGTACATCTTGGTCGGTGTGGCTATTGGTTCCCTGATTTATGGCGCGATCCCAACCGATTGGATTGCATCATTTGCGGGCAATGACAATCCTTTTGCTATTCCCTTCGCGGCGATTGTGGGTATCCCACTCTACATTCGCGCTGAAGCTGTCATCTTGTTGAGTGCACCGCTAGCGGCAAAAGGCATGAGCATGGGCGCCATCATGGCGCTGGTGATAGGCAGCGCAGGTGCGAGTCTAACCGAGGTAATTTTGCTGAAGTCTCTGTTCCGTAACCAAATGATCATGGCGTTCCTGACCGTGGTGCTTGGCATGGCCGTGCTGACAGGTTACAGCTATGGCGTGTTCTTCTAAACAGCGATAGCCTGTAAAAGCCTCAGAAAAACTAAAGCCAGAGATGTTCGACATCGCTGGCTTTTTTCGTTTCATCAATCGAACGGGAATTCCTCAGGGGATGATGCGCGGCTCGGACGTGCCTTGCGGCGTTCCTTTTTCGCACGTTGTTGAGGACGGTCGTCGAATTCGTCGTTGAGCTTCGAATTAAACTTTTCTTTTTTGTTAGTGTCGTTTTTCAGCCACTGTTCCCACTTGGCCATTTTATTTACCTTGTTCCTGTTCGAGTTACTTTTCACTGTGCCCGTCTGTCATGAAAGACATTATTTGACAGGCTAAGTCCTTGTCTAAAATAACGTAGCGTACCTGTGTGACGCTATGATGAAATTACAATGTCAGTACAGTGACACCGAATTCAAGCCAAGCATAGATCTGGACGACAGAATAAATAAAACGAAAAAATTCATTGGCGTTGATTAAAAATTTTTATGGTCATAAGCAGAATCACATCTTCACTCGGTCTTTATTGCTTGTGTAAAGATTTGAACGATAAGAACGTGACGGCCATCAGTGTCAGGTTAGTAGAAATGGGGGCTGTAGCCATTTTCGTCCAAGGTTTACATTGTGTGTCTTAAAACGTGGTTGATGGATAGATAAGCAGAGTTTGTTGAGAATTACGCCATATATTGATGTTTTTCACATTGTTACAAAGGCTTACTCTCAAACATATCGACCAAATTAATTTTCTCAGCTACCTTACGGATCAAATTCATGAACTATCTAACGATAAAGACTCGACAGCACTTTTAATCGTGACTATAAAGCAAGTTGTGAATTAAATTTCTTTATCGTTAGGTCAACAATATTTTGCTTTACACCTTTTAGGTTTAATGAAGAATATTGCGCAAATTTACTAAGGAGCTAAATAATGTTTAGTGGTCAAAGGTTTTTTGATGACAAGCATTTTCCAAAAGGTTTTGCCCGATCTGGTTATTTTACCATCAAAGATGCGCAACTTTTGGAAACCTGTGGCCGTACTATGAAGGCGTTGTTCGAAGGTACGATGGTTCCACAAGACGAAGAACAGCAGAAATTTGTCGATGAAGTAAACGGTCGTCGCGCTGCTGAGTCTCAGTATTCAATTTGTTGGTTAAAATATCTAAAAGAGATCAACCACAAGCACGTGGTTTACAATCTTTGCTCAACCTCTCGCGGCGGTGCTGCAGAAGATTATTCAGAAGCAGAAGCGGACGAATAAGGTTCATTTGAGCGTAAAAAAAGCGAGCTTAGGGCTCGCTTTTTTATTTTGTCATCAAAACAAATTTGCCGTTTTAGGCCAATAAATGCGCCAAGGTATAAGGGTGACGAGTTAGGCCAAGTGCCTGTGCAGGTGTGATCCCCTCGCTGTTTTGATTACATAAATTGTTCCACGCTCGGAAAATATCCAGCAGCGGCAGCAAGCCACCTGGGCGCAAACGGCGTCGAGGTTCGTCAATCAGTGAACGAAAGTGCTGATGGAAACGCGCTTGGTATTGATAAACAACCTGTGTGCTCGCATCTTGAAGCCACGCTTCTTCACTCCCCGTTTCACGCCCAAGATGGCAAATCGCCTTCGCAGCGGTACCTTCCTGTGTAAACGCCCAACGATCACGCCACCAACTGAGCAGCATAATATCGATGTTACTGGCTGCAGAACCCTCAACCCAATGTGCATTTTGCTCAACGTAAATAGGGTGACATGTCTGCGCCATGAGCCTTTCTTTGAAGATACTCATCATGGCAGAACGCATCAGTGGCTCTTGCGGCAAGTATAAGGTGAAGGAATCCCACGATGCCAACAGCTCTTTTAAGCGAAGATATTGCGCATACGCTGTGTATTGCGGGCGAATGAGGCAACCCTTCGATGGATAGTCCACGCGAATAGGACGCGTGTAGGGGTCTTCCACATTGCTTCGTGACAAGACTTCTTTGTATTTGTCGTTCACCTGCGTCAGCAAATCGCTGCTCTTTTGAAGGTGTATCTCACCGTTCGGATGAAATGCATCCGGCATCAAGCGTGACGACGCATCAAACACATCTGCCAGGTGGTCAGGTTTCTCTTCTGCCGCCGAGTAATTAATGTTTTGCAGCAGAATGTAACCGTGTTCGGCATCGCCTGTCGTTAACCACATAACGCCATTGTCACTCTTCGGTTGTAGTGGCATCAGTGATGAAGCGAGCGGTGTGTTGGTCGCCATTTGCAGAAAACGCGCATCCACACTGGCGAGTTTGTTACGACAGCGCGCGGCAATCTGATCCAAGTGGTCGTAAAACGTTTTTGGATTAATGGCCAATTTACGGCAGATCTCTCTGACGGCATACCCGGTAAACAATAAACCCAGTAGTTTTTGCTGGACGTCGATTTTCGGGTTCGCATTAGACCACTTATCAACAAAGGTTGATTGGCAATGCTTACAGCGGTAACGCTGGCGTTCACCACTGTAACCAAACGCATGATAGTGCTCTCTGTGCGTTAACACAGGGAGACCATGCGCAGGGCAGCCTTCTGTACTGCACGCCGCGAGATTACCTGAATCCTGCGCTTTGAGGCGCAAATACTCATCCATGACTGCGTGATTGTTTAGGAGAGGAGGAAAAGCGCCACACTCTCGGCATACCAAACTAGGGCGAGATGGATCGGTATCTTGAAGAAGGTAAAACTTCTTATCACTCAATCCAAAGTTTCGACACGCCAATGTTTTACAAAAGTTGAGTTGTAATCCATCTGCCGCGGGCGGTAGCTTCCCTGTAGACACCAGTCCTCCTCGAGTTTTCTGTCGTCGTAAAAAATAGATAGCTGAGAAAAGCCCAGCATAAACATACGTCCCGAAGGACAAATGTCGTATTAAGAGAAGAATCGCTCAGCGATGGTTTGATAAGCCATACCACCAAGATAGATACCAACGATCCCCATGATGCCTGAAATAACAGGCGGTGCAGGCAATGGCAGTTTGACTGCACTGAACAAAAATCCAACAATCGCGCCCGCCGCTATGGCTAATAACACTTCACTCATGGGTACCCTCTTTTTTGTACGTTGCATTTGCAGATGCAGGTTGTCGTTACGGCTTTGTGTTTTATTGATGACGATACCGTTAACGTTTCGGTGTCCAGTGTATGGAAGCAACAAACATGATCAGCAGATCCCGATCACAATAAACGGGATATTATTGTGGTTTTCCGCTGTGTGTAACCAATTCTGTTGAAAGCGTGGTGTGACGCAGTGGGTCATATTCGCTTGCGAAGAGAAGCAAGACGGTGAGTGAAAAACGACAAAACAACAGATTGATCCTAGCCGACAAAGGAGGTGCGTGAGAAAAACTGGCGTAAAAACGTTGAGTTAGACAGCGTCTGGAGATTTGTGCAAACCATTACATCATCATTTTCGCTTTAAAGAATGAAACCAGATGCACTAAGATGCAGTCTGAACCATCCAAATCTAGGCGAATGTGTATGAAAAAGGTAATTGCTTCTGTTGCTATTGTATTGGCGCTTTCTGGTTGTGAAGAAGCGAACAAGGCGATTGACCAAGCGCAAGAGGCTGCGAACAGCGCTGTTGATAGTATTCAAGACAAAGTCGATTCCGTTGATTTCAGCGAACTGAACGTGGACGCTTTCGGTGGCGCAGCGGAATCTGCACAAGAATTTGCGGCATCAGTCGAAGAAGCGCTGAATGCCGATTTGACGAATGCAGCCGTGTTTGAGGATATGCAAGACAAGGTGGCGAATTCCTATGCTTGCTTGGTGGATGCAACCTCAGAAAGCACAGCGGAAAAACTGCTGAACCAATTCATGTCTGCGATAGGCAATGAAGACAACCGTTCTTTGATTGAAAAGGGCGTAGAGAAAGCGAAAGCCGCGCAAGAGTGCGTGATGTAGTTTCTCTTCCCAATAAAAATTGAGAGTACATGACGATTATCGTTTCTTGTTTCTCACACAAAAAGGGGAAGCACATGCTTCCCCTTCATTTATGTCTTATTCAGTTTTAGCATCAGACGAACACGCAGAACTTAACGCTGTTCCCACGCTTCCGCCCAGTAAAGGCTATCACCCGGCGCGTATGATGCGTTCGCACACCAGCTGGTGTAAGGCCATGGCTTACACTCGTAAATGTTGCCATCCACGCCTGTCACCCTGTCGCCCGCAGCGTAGGCAGTGCCAGACACATAGTTAGGGTATTCACCGCCAGGAGGCGGCGTAATCGCCTCATCTTTCACGGTAAATGCCGCGTTTTGCTTCACTGTGGTGCCGCTTTCGGTTTTACCAACAACAGACACGGCATATTGACCTGCGTCCACATTGCTCAACATCAGAGAAACAGCCAACTTACCGTCAACGGACACTTGGGTTTCACCGCCAGACACAATCGACGCACCTGATACTTTGATCTCAACTGTCATCGCCTGGTTACTTTCAAGAGAAAGATCGAGCGTGATACTGCCATTGTTTGCCGTGTAAGTACTTTTCACGCCTGACAATTTCAATGTTGCCGCGGGTGTGCCTGTGTCACCACAATCGCTGTCACCTGTTTCGCGCCAAACACCCCATTCGCCCGTGGTGCCCGGTTCTTCACCGCGCGTCCACCAACCGGCTTGCCAGTTTGTACCTGCGTGACTCACGATGTCGTCCGTATTGTAAACCGCAGAGGCATCCCACGCGTTGACACAGGTGCTGCCATCGGTCACGGCAATGACACGGTCAACGGTCACGGTTTGTAATGCGCCATCAGTGACACTGTAACTAATGGTGTGTTTGCCGATCACATTGGTATCAATGCTTCCTTCCACGGCCACTTTATCGGTTAGGTCGCCATCTTCTGCGTCGGTGGCTTTTACGCCTGCCATGGCATCGAATTCAGCGCCCAATGTCAGGGTCAGTTTTTCTACGCCCGAGAAAACAGGTTTCTGGCTATACACTTCCACTGTACGTGTCGCTTTGGTTTCGTTACCGTCTTCATCGGTCACACTGTAAACCAGTACGTATTGGCCTAGGCGTGAGGTATCAACGCTGCCGTCAATCACGATGCTAAAGGTCAGGTCGCCGTCTTCTTTATCGAGTGCTTTTACGCCCGCCATTGCATCGAATTCGTCACCGTGGCGCACACGTGCATCATTAACGCCGCTGAATACAGGCTTGCCTTCGACAGGGGGCGGCGGTGTTTGGCCGTGAATGAATGGGCCGTAATCTTTGATGAATTGTTCGTTGTATTGGTTGCCTGCTGCGTCGGTGCCCATGTCCCAGTTTACTGACCATGTCATGACACCACGAAGTGGCTGACCTTGGTTACTCAACTGACCAAACGCCGCATACAGCTTGGCAGGATCTTTCACAAAACCGGTTGCCGCTGCATCGTTGCTGGAAGGAATACCGAATACCAGTTTGTCGTGCGGGATCTTGTGGAAGCCGCGCGTACCGTTGATCAACGAATCAGAGATGTAGTAGATGAATTCTTGTTTTAGCGCATCATTGTTCTGTGCAATCCAGCCCACACCATCGATCCAAATGCCGTCGCCGCCTTGGTTGTAAAACTGTGGGTTGATCCAATCGTAGTAACCTTCCAGCGCTGTAATATAAGGGACGTATTTACCGCCTTCAGTCAGATAAGGGAACTCTGGCGCCATGGTGATCAGGAAGTTTTTACCTTGCGCTGCGTAATGGTCTTTCACCATACGCAGTGCCGCTGGGATAACGGTCTGGTTGTCAGCCGCGGTGACAGCCGCTTGTTCTAGGTCGATGTCTAAACCGTCGAAACCGTACAGGTCGGTAAGACGAATGATTTCGTCCGCGAATGCTTGCTCGTCGCCTGTTTTCAATTCAACGTGTGCGTCTGCACCACCCAGTGCAAGCAACACAGAACGACCTTGACGGTTTAGCTCTGCGATTTCATTAATGAAATCTTGCTCAGACAAGCCAATCATAGGGTCAAGACGGAAGGTGGGAATGCGGCCTTCTGCGGTGTCGAACACCTTCATGAAAGACACGTCGACCACGTTATACATTGGGTTCACTTCTTCTAACGTCACGCACGGTGCGTTACCGCCTTTGTAACCAGCACCGTCGCACCAGTTGTGCCAGTAACCCACAACAACGCCACCTTCAGGGTTCACCATGTCGCTGCCATTTACCGCAGACACAGAAGCGTGAGAAGAGAAGCTCGCTAAGCCCAGAAAGAGCGCAGCACAAATTGCATTCGGCTTGAATGTCATGGCCGTTAGATTCCTTTAAAAGAAGAGACAGGTAAGTTCGTCAGTAAGTTACTTCGTGTTTTTTAAAGACATAAGCGAAACCTATGTCTGCTTTTTTTACATGGAAGTACGATCACGCCTTGTCCATAAAACTGGAAAGGGTATACAAAATTCTTCAATGTAACTCACTGAAATTTGGCGCGAATTGTAGGGTCGAGATACGGGTGAAATATCAGGGGAATGACGAAAATACGTCAGCGGAATGTCAGGAGTCTCAGTGTTGAACAATAAAAACGCAGGCATATAGTGAGTTTTAAGACAACCCTGCCGATGCTTTTGTATATCGATGAAAAAGGGCGGGGAGTGATGGAAAAATGACGCGTTAAATGGGCGTACTGAGACTTGGAATACGTGTCACGTTTTAATGCATGTACGAAGAGCCGTGCGGTTTCGGGGGAGTAAATATGCTTCAGAAGGCGATAAGACGGCAATTTAAGTAAGCGGATTATGACAATCCAAGGTGAACGTTTTTATGATTCTCTGAGCTTATTTTGGGTATCACCATGATTTCGCAATGGTGATACGACGAAAGTTAGTTTTGATGACAGACAATGTCGAGTAGTTAGGTGAGCAACATTGTGTGATGAGAATAGGATGTTTAAACGATGAAATATAAATTCGCGACAATGTGTTGTGGCTTGCTCTTGTTACTTTCAGGGTGCGCGGTGAACTATACAACGCCTGCTGGAGGCGCAGATATCGGTGCGTTGACTGATGATGATATTGCAACACTCATGACGTTAGAGCCGGCCAGTGCGTTTCCCGCACGATTAGCGATTGTACGTATTCAGGCTTCCGGTTATTCCTCAAGAACGAATGACAGCTATGGGTCGGGTAACTTCAGTGTCGTCACAGTTCGAGATATTGAAGATGAAGACGACATCAAGCATCTTCAGACGTTGCCAATGGTCGCAGGTATCGCACCATTAAATAGGGTGCTCATTCAATCAAACCTTCAATCAATTAAAGACCTTCGCCTTTCAGCCGCGCGTTTAAAAGCTGACATGCTGCTCATCTATTCTGTCAACACGGCCTTTCATGTAGAAAGCACGTCACTTGGACCGTTATCCGTGATCACGCTGGGAACGCTGCCAAATCATCAAGCGTATGTTTCTGCTACGACGTCTGGTGCGCTTATTGATGTTCGCACGGGATATGTTTATGGCGCCTCAGAAGCCACTGAGCGGGAACAGCAGCGATCGAACGTATGGAGTACACAAGACGCCATTGATGCTGCAAGAATTCGAGCGGAAAGCGCCAGTTTTAAGGCATTTATCAAAGACTTTGAAATTATGTGGGACAGTGTTGTACAACAATACGGTGGTCAATAGACAGGCCACTTCGTCCTGACAAAATCAAACTGATCGTGTTGGGGTTGGGCACACAAATGCTTGAGACTTACGCATAAGCTGAACCTCAGGTAGGTGAACTCGGATAGATATGCTCGATAGGTGCGAATGAGTTAGCCTTGATGGCTAACTCATGAACGTCATTTTCTAGGCCTCGGTCTCTTCATGCGTTTGTACCGGTTTTATCTTCCAGTTTTATATTAGAGCGAGTGCCCAACTAATTTGTCGCTTGGGAACTGTTCCTTAAAGGGCTGTTTTTCCAATCAATGGGCTTTAACATTCACTTTATGGCCGTATACTGGCGGGCGACGGGATCAAATTCAAAGCAGGGAAATGCGAATGAGCAATTTTGAAGTTTTATTGGACTTTGTAAAAGAGAACAAGAAAATAGTGATTCCTATATTATTGATTGTTCTTACGGTCGCGGGATTGTATGCGTATCGCTTACCGGATTTCATCTACGGATGGAAAGTGCAGTACGACTTAAAGAAAGAAACGGAAGTGCGGTTATTAACGGGACAGTGTGTCGTTAATGTCAGTAAGAGCGAAGATCAGGCGCCTGATTGGATCCATTGTGAGCGGTTATTCGGCACCACAGCGAGTGAGGGCGGTGTAGATTTACCTGAGTAATGTAAGCGTGAAAAACAACTGGGGCACGCTTTAAGAAAAGTACCCATGTATCAGTTTCATGGGTATGTGTATTTATTCTCACCATCACTCAATCGTTTCAAAGTGGAATTTGTAATCGCGAACACCGTCGATTTGAACCCCTTTCTCTCTCAGCTCAAGGTACTGCTTGAGCTTCACGGTTCTGAAATCCATCGCCTTGAGCGCAAGGATGATCCTCAATTCGTCCATTGAACGTGATTTCGCCTCAGAGCTACACGTACCGCAGACAACGTGTGTTTTTTGCTTAAACCCCACCTTATCCAGCCAGTGCAGTTCTTTGGGCTCTTTACGTGTGCCACAGAAGTAGCATTGATTATCTTGCTTCAATGCGGCTTGTTCCCTTAGCGCTTTAGGGCTTGGCGGTGTGTTTGCTGGGGTTGCGTTGGTCTTTTTGCTACCACCAAACTTAGAGAACTGGACGACATTAGACATTGGGATTGCTCTTACTCATGAAGGTATATGGCATGTCACGGAACATGATTATTACGTACCTTTATATCCTATTTTCTGAGTACTGAATGAGTCAAATTAATCTAAGCATGCTTGTTCCGGAACGATGCGAATGCGTTACCCAACGGGCAATTGCATCGGCACTAAATCGGGTGATACCAGAAGCGCGGCTTCCGTGGCGGCTTGAACGTCTTCAATAGAAAATTCAGGGGCAAGCTCAGTGAGTACTATGCCGCGTTCGTTGATTTCAAACACGCCCATTTCTGTCACGATCAGGTTGACCTGATTTGCGGCGGTGAGTGGCAGGGAGCAATGCTTCAACAGCTTGGGCTGGCCTTTCACGGAATGCTCCATGGCAACGATCACTTTCTTTGCACCCACGACCAAATCCATTGCGCCGCCCATGCCCGGCACCATTTTCCCCGGAATGATCCAGTTGGCGAGGTTGCCGTGCTCATCGACCTGTAGTGCGCCCAATACCGTGGCATCGACATGGCCGCCGCGAATGATGGCGAAAGAGTCGGCGCTGTTGAAGTAACACGCCCCGTTTACGGCAGTAATGTGTTGGCCGCCTGCATTCACCAGATCGGCGTCCATGGTGTTTTCACACGCCAATTGATCAATGCCCAGCAGGCCGTTTTCCCCTTGCAGTAACAACTCGACTTCTTTGTCGACATGATTGGCAACCAGTGTGGGTAAGCCAATACCGAGGTTCACCACATCGCCATCTTTCATCTCGCGGGCAACACGCCATGCGATGCGGTGACGGACGGTGTCTTTATCTAATTGCGCTGTCATTGCATGTCCTCCACCTGAATGTGATCGACATTGATTTGATCGACAAAGATATGATCGACAAAGATGCTTGGGGTATGAACCGCTTCAGGTGCAATGTCGCCAAGCTCAACGAGTTGTTCAGGTTCGACAATGACGATTTCTGCCGCGGTCGCCATCAGTGGATTAAAATTCTGGGTGGTTTTGCTGTAAAACACGTTGCCACGACGATCGACTTTTGAACCCCTGATCAAAGCCAGATCGGCTTTTAGCGGTGTTTCGAGTAAAAATGGTTGCCCATCGACGTCTATCACGCGTTTGTTTTCCGCGACGATGGTGCCGAGCCCTGTTGGCGTGAGTACGCCGCCTAACCCTGCACCTGCAGAGCGAATGCGCTCCGCGAGCGAGCCTTGAGGAACCAGCTCAACCTCCAGCGTCCCTTCGTTCATTTGCTTTCCCGTTTCAGGGTTCGTCCCAATGTGAGAGGCATACAGCTTTTTCACCCGCTTATCAGCAATCAAACGGCTTGAACCACGACCGGGAGAACCTGTGTCAGTGGTGATCAGCGTAATGTCTTTGATGTCTTTTTGAATCAAGAGATCGATCAGGCGCTCTGGTGCGCCTGTCGCCATAAATCCCCCGATCATGATGGTCATACCGTCATGCAAGAGGTGTTCAATCTGTTGGGCGGTCGCTGCTTTTTTCATGGTGTCCATTCCCTTAGCAACGTTTCAGAATGAGTGCCGTACCCATGCCGCCACCAATGCACAACGACGCCAAACCGTAATCTTGCTGCGTGCGTTGCAGTTGGTAAACCAGCGTGGTGACAATACGGTTGCCAGACGCGCCAATAGGGTGACCGAGGGCAATCGCGCCACCGCTCAGGTTGCTGCGCGCCAACAGCCAGTCTTGTTCGATCTGATGTTCTTCGGCGACTTCTTTGATCACACCAAGCGCTTGTGCCGCAAACGCTTCATTCAGTTCGAATACCTTGATGTGTTCGATGGCCATTCTGGCTTTTGTTAAGGTATTGGCGATGGCTGAAACAGGCCCAAGTCCCATCACTTCTGGCGCAATGGCACCTTGTCCGTATTCCACCAACTCAGCCAAGGGGGTGAGGTTGTGACGTTTCACCGCGCTTTCTGATGCCAGCAAAATGGCGGATGCACCATCGTTAATGCCAGACGCGTTGCCCGCCGTCACGCTCCCTTGTTTGTCGAAGGCTGGGCGCAGCGCTTGAAGCCCTTCAAAGGTGGCGTTTGCTTTGGGGTATTCATCGTCTTTGACGTCAAACTGGCGTTTTCGCTCAGTCACCGTGATTGGCGCAATTTCCGCCTCGAAGTGACCGTTCTCAATGGCGTTCACTGCTTTCTGTTGGCTCTGCAAGGCGAACTGGTCTTGCGCTTCGCGGCTGATATTGCACTGGGAGGCAATGTTCTCTGCGGTGACACCCATGTGATAGTGATGGAAAGCATCGGTTAAGCCGTCTTTAATGATGCTGTCTTCTTGCATCTGTTGGCCCATACGAACGCCGCGGCGAATTTGCCCTGAGGTGATAAACGGCGCGTTGGACATGCTTTCCATGCCGCAAGTGAGAACAATTTGTGCATCGCCAGCACGAATGTGACTCGCACCGTCCATGATGACTTTCATGCCGCTGCCGCAAATCATGTTCAGTGTGTAGGCGGGCACCGTATCTGGAACACCCGCATTGATGGCAGCTTGACGGCCTGGCCCCATACCCGCACCGCCGGTCAGCACATTGCCCACAATCACTTCGTCGATAAGATCCGGCGTGATGTCTACCTGTTCAAGTGCGGCCTTCATCGCATGTGCGCCAAGCTCAACGCCTGACAATGACGCGAGAGACCCGTTAAAGCTGCCGATTGGTGTGCGCTTTGCCGCCACAATATAGATACGTTCCATGTCACCCGTGCTCCCATGTTTGCGATTGGTTATTTGCTAACTGCTTTCTAGCTTACGGAAGGGGAGCGAGTGACGATATAGACAGAAATTCAAAGTGGCTTTGCAAAAATGCAAAGCAGGGGGAGTGAGGTGTGTGAAGCCCTATTAGCAAGGCGTCAACAAGATTTGGTCAGAAAGGGTCAGCAAGGATTATTCAGTAAGAAATCCTTAAATTTACTGGCGACAGGTGAGGCCACCGAAGCGGGATGGTAGTAAAGATTCAAACTCCAAGTACTGGTCGTGAAGTCCTGCAGCAAAGGAATAAGCGCACCGTTTTCAACCGCATCTTGGGTGACGAATTGGGGAAGATAAGCAATCCCCGCACCTTGGGAGACGCCGCGCAATAAGAGGTCGCTGTCATTCACTTCAATGGTTTTCGGCACTTTCAGTACGATGTTTTCAACGCCTTTTTGGAAGATCCATTCGTTACTGCCCGTGAGTGTGGTCGCGACCAAACAAGCGTGATTCTGCAAATCTTCCGGTTGGGTGGGTAGCCCTTGTTTTTCTGTGTAGTGCGGCGCAGCCACCACCACAAACGGAGAAGCCAACAGTTCCCGTTTGACCAAGAGTAAGTCTTTTTCTCGGTAGCCCTGAAAGCGGGCGTTGGCACTGATCATTAAATCGCTGGTGCTGGCATGGTCAAGTGCCCAAGGCGTGACGTTGATGTTGAACGTCACTTTCGGGTTGAGTCGGGTGTACTCGGTGATTTTGTCCATCAAATAGTGGTTGGCATAAACAGGCGTGCAGGCAATGTTGATGTGGCCTTTTTCGTTATCCTGAAACCCCGCCAGCTTCTGAGTGACGCGCTCGGCTTTATCGACGATCGGTGAGAATTCTTCATAGAGAGTCTGACCCGCCTGTGTGGCTTCCAATAGGCGGTTTGAGCGATGGCAAAGCGTGGTGCCGAAATGTTGTTCCAAATCTTGTAGCCAGCGGCTTCCCGCAGAGATGGAGACATTAAACTGACGCGCTGCCGAAGAGATAGACCCTGTGCGGATCACGTAGATAAAGAATGCCATTTTATCGAGCATGAAATCTCTCCGAGGCTGTTTAGGTATATGCGAAATCCCTTTGTAAAAGATTCGGTTAACTTTTGCACGTGCGCAACAAGCAGTTTTCAGATTTGGTCAGTTCTTATCCCACAAATTGCAATTTTTACTTACGACTGTGCCGAGCATTACGAAAGAACAGACCTTGGCAGGTGAGAACAGAGCGTTAGAAAAGAGAACATATATATAGCGGGAACTAATCACATTTGAGCAAGTAATCGCCTCATTTCGACCAAGTTTTTGTTATGCAAAATGCCTGTATAAAATCGCAGTAGAGCGCATATAGTGAAAATTTGTTCATTTTTAGTACGGGACGCCCGGTTTTTTCATTAAGACCACAGTTTATGGGGGTTAATTGTCTGATTTAATGAAACTTTATGGTAAATTCGCACAAGTTGAAGCGGACTAGTCGGGCGTCCCGATTTTGGACTAAAAGGGCAAATTGCCCGCTAATAAGTTGTTATGTGCTGGTGTACCTTACGTATGGTATAAAAATAAAGTAGGTTTAATGAAGAGTCTCACACAGAAGAAACTGTTAATTGTAATAGTTATTTTACTTAGCATTATCGCGTTGCCTGTTGTAATAAAGGCTTATGAGTATGGAGCTAATTTATTATCGAATGTTCTTATTAACACGAAAGATGAGTATTGTTTGAATAAACATCAACCCCATACGGTTAAAGCATTGTCCTTAAACGAATTTGAAATTTTTATAAATAGGGAAATTAAGGAGAGAGGAGATAGTGGTAAGTATAATTTCTTTAAATTTGGGGAGTATAAAAAACTTAGCCAAAAAGATGCAATGAGGTATTTTTATCGAGGTAAAATGGAAGGCTCTCATTATGGTTCAGGGTTATACGATAAAAATCAAAATAAATGTACATATTCAATAAATGGTATGCGTATTAATAGTAATGAGGTAATGCCTTGGTATTATTTTTAATAAATTTGGTTATATAAAAAGCACATAACAAATGCATCAACACGATTTATTACACTCGGCGTTCTGGGTTTGCCTTGGGTTTTGTGATTAGGGCGGTTAATTCAGGTTGGTTTGCATAGTAATAAACGTGTTATTCAAGCGTTAAACGCTCTGTTAATTAAGTAGGTAAAAATAATAATGCAAGCAACAACAGTAGAAGTTTTATCTATGCTTGGAAGCTGGTTTTCAGGCCTTGGTGCGATATTAGCTGTGCTTTATGCTATAAAAGTTAATCAACCTCAAGTTGGCGCAAGAATAAGTGATATCGAATATTATGGTGATTGTGGCTTTACGATTGATATATTTAATAACAAATCAGTTAATGCTCATATTTCGTACATCAGATTAGTAGAGAAAAGGCATTTTAATATTGGTCATGACTTGCCATCTAAATTTAGTCATTATGGTGTATTAGATAATTCAGATAAACGACAGTGTGAGAGAATAAACATAGTCGTTGAACCCGGCGCTCATATGCAATTTAAGTTTTCAGCATCCAAGCTACTAAATGCGTATTGTGAGTTACAAAACATACAACAAGTCACTAGCATGACTCGAATGATAAGGGCTCAAATAGCTATCCATTTAACTAATGGAAATGTTACATATGTAGAACTCCCAAGATCGCAATATCAAAAAATTAAGAATGTATTATTTAAAGCAGCATGTAATGGAATCGATTCTGCAATAGAGTTAGGAAACCGATATTTCCCAAGTGGGTACTCCTTTAAATATATACAGCAACAACAAGCTATTATATTAAATGATTATGAATATGCTTATAAAAGGCAAATGTACTTACAACAACCAAAAGGTATATCTATAGATGACTTTTGGAATAATAAATAAGCATGGTATAAGCGTTTAACAAATGCATCAACACGATTTGCCACACTTGGCATTGTCAGTTTGCCTTTATTTTCAGTGATTAAGGCGTTAAAATTCAGCTAGGTCTGTATAGTGGCAAACGTGTTATGCAGGCGTTATACAAATTAAGAGGGTAGAGGTTTGATTACCGTAGATAAGTTCATGCAGAAAATGCTCGTCATGTTCTCAAGTGAGCGAAAGAAACAAGAAAAATTAGAAAGAGAAATATTTAAATTCTTTGTCATCTTCTCTAGGTTTGAGTTTGCTCTTAAATCTTCTGGTTTTCTAGTTAAAAAGCCAAGTGGAAAGTCGGCTGAACCAAACTGGGATTCATTTGTTAAAAAGTACAAAGAAACTTTCCAAGTCACAGATGAACTAAATAATAGTTTTACCTATCTGACTAATCAAAGTAGTGCCCCAAGTCGTCAAACCTTAGTGGTTTCTGACGAAGGAACAGCTAATGAGGTGCTATCAAGTACTTGGAAAGAACAGAACATCGATGCTAATGCCCCAGAACTCAAGAAAGTTGTAGATTCAATTAAGCTAGTTAGAAACAACCTGTTTCATGGTGGAAAGTATGGCGACAAATCATGGAATGACCCTGATCGAACAAGTTTGCTTATTGAGCATTCGATTAAAGTTATATGGGCGCTCGTTGAACTAAACAGTGATATAGAAGTTTATTTCGAAGATTTTGCATAGATTTGTATAACAATCTGTTTAAGAGTGATTCTGGACCTCCCCCGATTTAGAGTAAAAAGAGGGACACACACCTTAAGAAAACCATAACTTTATCAGTTGCATGCGTTAGTGCTTTCAGGCTCAAAGGTGTGTGACAAAGATGAACGGATGGTTTTATAACGATATGCTTTTCGTATCGATTAGTTGCTATCCATTTTGAATTTCAATGACAAAAGCCCGCGCATCTCTCATCAGTATCGAAGCCACACCTTATTATCACTGCGTTTCCCGTTGTGTTCGTCGGTCATTTCTCTGTGGCTATGATGAGCAAGAGCAACAAAGTTACGAACATCGTCGATCTTGGATTGAAAAGCGCCTGCTCGCGTTAGCCGGCGCGTTTTGTATCGATGTATGTGCGTACGCCATTATGAGTAATCATTATCATGTGGTTTTGCATATCAATGCCGAAAAAGCTAAAACGCTGTCAAATGTTGAAGTCGTTGAGCGTTGGCTCACTTTTCATCATGGGCCAGCGTTAGTTCAGCGATTCATGCAGGAGGATGAACTTTCAGAGGCTGAAACTGAAAGGTGTAATGAGATTATTGAAGAGTGGCGAAAGCGTCTTGTCTCAATCAGTTGGTTCATGCGTTTGATCAATCAGCACATTGCCTCAGAAGCCAATCGAGAGGACGATTGTACCGGACATTTCTGGGAAGGGCGCTTTAGAAGCCAAGCATTACTGGATGAGAAAGCTGTCGCTGCAGCTATGGCTTATGTCGATTTGAACCCTGTGCGCGCAGCAATTGCCGAGACGCCAGAAACATCGGATTATACGAGTGTGAAAGCGCGCATTGAGGCGATAGAAAGTAATCCAGCATCTCCATTAGGCTTGTTTCCTTTTGCTGGAAACCCGCGAGAGAGCATGCCAGCCGGCATTCCTTTTCGATTGATGGATTATCTTGCCTTGGTTGATTGGACTGGAAGGCAAGTGCGGGATGATAAGCATGGTCATATTGACAATGCCTTACCACCACTGCTAGAAAGACTAGGATTTGACGCTAAAAGTTGGCTGGAAACATGCACACGCATTGAGCAAGGCGGCATTGTCGGCACTGAAACTTCAATAAAGGCAGCACTACCTCACTTGCAGCGGAAGCGATTTTCCGGTTTCAGGTTACCAAACCGCTAAAACATACACCCCTCCAGAAACTACGATCCCTCAGGCGCGAGCTTGAGGTTTTTGTTGCGTGTCATTCAGTCAATCTCCGTAAATTATGGTTCTTACTTAGGGACAAGATAGTTTTGCTTGAAAGAATGGACTGTTCGATAGAACAAAAGCGTCGTTCTAGGTGCCAAATTGGGATGGTTCCTAAGCATGTCTGTCCTTGGTTTTCGAAGTTCGACGACAATTGGTGTCAGGGTTATCAATAAAAGAAGCTGAGCTTATCAAGTCCAATCTCATCAAGCGCAGTAAGGAATGTGGTGAGAATAACCTAAATCTCATCAAAGAAAGCAATGTCGATCTATCGTCAGGGTATGTGGCTGGTGTTCAGCGTTTTTGCAAATGTGGCTACAATCGCGCGGTAGAGTTGGTAGAAATCTTTAACTCAATCGAATAAACATAACAATAAATCAAGAGTGATTCACAACGCTTAGCGCCTTCACTTCATGCATGTTAAGTGTTTATGGCACAATGATTTAGGTAAGGTGTCAGCGTTGTTCACACCTTAATTTGGCGTTAGGCTTTTTGGGGGAATGATGAAATTAAGCGAAGTAGTTCGAGTCGAGCTAGCAAAATCTAGTGATGGTATGACCCCTCAAGAAATGAGGTCAATTATTAAGGCTAAATATCCACATCTATATGGCACCGAATCTCATCATAGAAGTGTAGATAAGGGTAGTTACAAAGATCTCGACCATGCAATTCTTGCTCAGATCTATTCTACAACTCGCAGTCTTAATGACGTTTTCGTAGACCGAAACACAAAACCTGTCGTTTTGAGTTTATTATCCGGTCAGGCTGAAGAAAGCGCAGAGTTGGTGTCTATCGAGGAAAATCTGGAAAAGCTAGAAAGCGGTGTTGGCACTTTGTATGTACTGGGAACAAACCTATTTGATAAGCGTGGAAACGAAATCGTAAAAATCGGTATTACGACGGGAAGTGTTGAAACTCGAATATCTCAGCTTTATACAACGGGGGTCCCTTACCGTTATCGAATTCTCAAAGAAGTAGAAACATATAACTATGCTTTGCTTGAGCAGTCTCTTCACAAGCTGCTAGACCCATTTCGGATGAATCGCTCACGTGAGTTTTTCTTAGAAACAGCTTTGCCGTATGTCGAGCAGGTTTTGGATATTCATAATGCAATTTTAGCAAATGAAAATCATGCACTATCAGCACAAGCCTAACAAACGACTATGGCATCAATGATTGATTTTTAGCATTGTTTTCATCCTACATGCAGCCGTCTCTGAGCATAGAATTTAGGATAACAACCCTCTTTCTCACACAGGCAATGATGGCGACTTTTTTGGGCTTTCCTGCGTTGACCAAACGCGTGTAGGTTACCTTGAAAGTAGGGTTACATTGCATCGCGCCCTAAATCAGCCACGGCAATTCTGTCTTCATTGCCTATTGAGATAGTATTTTCCAAAAAAACGCTCATAATCTTGCTTCAAAACACTCAAAGAAAAATGACCTATGACTGATTTTCAATATTACTTTCATCAAGCGCCTTGTTTTAACTGCAAAAATACCACGGTAAGTACTGATCTTGGTTGGTTAACCGCAGCGATGAAAGAGGATGTCGTCGCGCAAATAGCGGCGATTATCGCGCAAGGAAAGGTTGAGCAAGAGTTTTCGGTGAACGTGACGTGTACGAAAGACGAAGCGCGTGAATACCTATTGCTGAACTTCTACGGCTACTCAGAAGAGCAACTTGCGAATCAAGTGAAAGCGGAAGATGAGCAAGAAGTCGCTGATGAAATTGCAGAGCTATTGGCAGAAGGTAGCGACGCCGTTTTTGAACACGAAATCGCACTGCAAAGCTGCACTGACTGCGACATTGATTAAGCGCAAAACCAAGCGCAAAGATGTTCGCCATACGTAACATGAAGCTCTATTTAAGGCGTTATCAGACTCAGGTTTGATAGCGCCTTTTTCGTTTCATTAATTTATTGAACCTATCTGCTGAAAACCCCGTAAGTTAAATTGGGAATAAAAGTGAATACTGAAGGAGAAAAGGTGAACCGAATTAATCCAGCGAAATTGCGAAACAGTAAGTGGACAGCGGTCAACGCAATGAAGCGAGAGAAGCACTTTCTGGTATCAGACATAGAGTTCGAAGTGGATGGCTCCGTGATGTCAACTCAGTTGGAAGCCGTGATATCGAAAAACGCGTACGCCATTGATTGGACAGAACTAAAAGACAGTGATAAATGGCTGCAAGGTTGGAAGTGAAGGCAGCAGTTCAGAGGCTCATCATCAAGCTAAGCGATACTAAATCAAGCAAAACGAAGCCAAACAAAAAGCGCCGCTCTAGAGCAGCGCTTCTTATTGATATTTTGTCATCCACGCATGCCTAGCGAATCACATCAATCTCGACTTTCTTACCGAGCGACATCGCAAGGTTGTTGTCGTAATACGCGGCTTCGTTGATGAAGTGCGGGTATGCCTCGTAATCGCCTTCCCAACAAACTTCTGTGCCGTCAAACAGGGTGAAGATAGGGTCGCCGTTGCGCAGTACGGTAAAGTCAGCATCTTGCACATTCTTATGCACCATGCCTAGGCGTTCGCCGTCTTCACTTTCTGGTAGTTTCAGCGTTTCTTCGTAGCGGTAGGCAGAAACCGTCGCTGGCAGCTCAGGCACTTCGTTCTTATTGAACAATTCCACGAAATCCAGAATGTGGGCGGTCATTTCATCCATCCAATCCAACACATCTTGGCGAACCACTGATTGAGATTGAGGGCCAATTTCAACAATGATGCCTTGGTCTGCGATTGAGCAGAGGAAGTAATGCTCTTCCATCGAACAATGGTCTTCAAACAGAATAACGGCGTTTGCCATACGTGAAGACACATACGCAGCAAGCTGGGTGTTAAATGCATCGGCTTTTAGCAAGATGATGGTTGGGCCCATGTTGCTGGTGGTGTTGTGCAAGTCGATAACCAAATCGGTGCGGGCATCGCCTTTCGGGCCAAGCTGCGCGTTGATCACTTTGGCGCGGCTTTGCTCGTAATTGCTTAATTCCATGTTCGCGAGGTCGGCAGGAAGGAACTGTCGGTTGAGATCGACGTCGAGATAACGTTTGTTATCGCGAAAGCCATTGGGGTTAGCAAAGAGCGTTTCCGTTTCAAAGCTCGAGCGGCTGATCAGTGCAGGGGAAGCCTGCCACTTTTTAAGAAGGTAAATACCGCTGAATTCGTTGCCGTGGGTACCGCCGACAATGGCTACCCGATTGAATGTGCTCATCCTTGTCCTCTCCTGATAGACGAAAATTCAATATATCAGGGAGATGAGCAATCCCCAAGTGCGATGCACTCGGAGAATGCATAATCATGCAACTATGTTGGTTTTACTCGTTATGCCAACGGCCTTCGTATGCACTGGAGTAGTCTGGTACTTCGTCGATTTTATTGTCAGATGTCGGCTCTAGAGGCCCAACAACGGTGCGAAACGGCAAAATACCCGCCCACACATCAATGTCCATGTCCGCCAAATCATCGTTCACCCCGTGTCGTCCAATTTTGACCGAGGTTTCATCCAGTGGCATCACCAGCATTTCTGTGGCGGTAAGTTCTTTCTCATTGCCAGGGCGCGCTTCTTTGCTTCGTCCCGGTGCGATTTGCTCTAGAAAAGCATCCAGCGCGACGGATTTTTCTTCGTTGTCTTCCACCACTGAAAAACGGCCGAATGCCATGGCGCAGCGATAGTGCGCACTGTGATGAAAGGCTGAGCGTGCTAATACCCATGCATCCAGAATGCTGAATGTCATGCTGCACGGCTCGCCGTTTTTTAAATGCCTCAACATTTGGCTGTTTTTTGCGCCGTGGATGTAGATGTTGTTGCCGATGCGCCACGCAAGCATGGGGATGACAGTGGGGCCGCGTTTGTCATTGAACGCGACATGCGCCAGCTTGGATTCATCAATGATGCTGTATAGCGCTTCTTGGTCTTTCACTGCCTTGTGAGCACCTTTTCTTACGCGCGTTCTTTCTGTTGTTCCTACTGTCATCACATTCCCCTTTTTTGGCGCCATTTTGTTTTTGTTGTCCGTTGACTTGCAATCTACGGATAAACTGGCACCTTAAATAGAGCCAGTTTTAATAACTCAATAGATCCAATTTTGAGGCGGAATACCATGCAACCCATTGATATCGGTGATTTACGCTTGGATGCGGGCAATACGTCCAAGCAAAGTGCCTTGTACCTTGCGATTCAAGACAAGATTTTGAATGGCCTGTGGCCGACAAACGGACGCTTACCCGCAACCCGCTTGTTGGCGGAAGAATTGCGCGTCAGTCGTAACACGGTCACGGCGGTGTATGAGCAATTGAAAGCGGAGGGCTATATTGATAGCCGCCGTGGGGCTGGGTATTTCATTCAATGGGCAACGCCGGATCACTATTTACACACGAACACGCAGGACGATCTTCAACGATCGACGCCGCCTCCTTCTCTTTCAGGCTTGCCTTTAGAAGGGGATGAAACGTACCAGCGACCGCCGTTTGATGCACATGTTCGAAATCGACCTTTTGCGCCTGGGGTGCCCGATCTCACGCAATTTCCCTACAAGAAGTGGGCACGATCGCTGCAATGTCATTTTCAACGCGCGATCCTCGGTGGACAGAATGACATTCAGGGCAACCTCGCGCTTCGCCAAGCCCTCAGTGACTACCTGTCATTCAGCCGTTCGGTGGATGCGTCGCCACAGCGCATCATCATTACCGTTGGCGCACAACAAGCACTGTATATTGCCATTAACGCCATTCTTGATGCGGACGAGAAGGTGATGATGGAAAACCCCGGCTACGCACAAATGCGCAAGGTGCTCGATCGCAGCAAGATTGATGTCTCTTATTTGCCTGTTGATGCAAAAACGGGCGTCGACATTTCATTGCTCGACCAATTTGATGGCAAAGCGGTGTACCTCACGCCGAGCAATCAATATCCCATGGGCACGAGCTTAAACACGAATGATCGTATGAGATGCATTGAGTGGGCGGCGCAGAAAACCGACGGCAAACAGGCAAGATGGATCATCGAAGATGACTATGACAGCGAGTTTCAATTCGCTAACCGTCCTTATCCTTCCTTACAGGGTCTTGCGACCAAGTTTCATGGCGATGCCGCGAACGTCATTTATGTCGGCACGTTCAGTAAAACGTTGTTGCCCGCCATTCGTGTGGGCTACATGGTGGTGCCAGAATCTCTCGTTGAGAAATGCTTGAGCGTGAAAGACGCCATCGGCGGCGATACCGCTATGCACATTGAAGAAGTGTTGGCGGAGTTCATCGCAGAAGGGGATTACCTTCGTCACATCCGAAAAATGCGCACCTTGTATCAAGAAAAGCAGCGCGTGTTTGTTGAGGCACTGCATGAACATTTCGGCGATCGCATGGAGGTAATCAGCCAAGCGGCGGGGCTGCATGTTACGTTCCGATGGAAAGACGGATTAACCGCGCGAGAAGTCAAAGCATTGTTAGAAGAAAAGGGTGTCACGATACGTACATTGGCGTTTTACTGCGATGCTGAAACGGTGAATGAGATGCCAGATTGGATGCACCGGACGCTGGTGGCCGGTTTTGGCAACAGTTCGCTAGAAGATATTCGCCAAGGCGTGAAGAAACTGGCGGAATGCTTCGAGGGGGAAGAGTGAATATGTCGGCTCATGGTGCAATACCGATCGTCTCTCGTTAACGCGTGGTACGTGGCGACGGTTAACTCCGCATCGTCCAATGACGATATTCCATGCAATCATCCGTTCTCGTTTAAAAAAATAGGTGATTCGCATTTTTGACATTATATGGAAAAACGCGTCCAACGCCGTATGTGAAATAAAGATGTAACGATAAGATATCGTTAAATTAATGGATTATATCGAGAGGATGGATGGACCCCAAAATCAATGACGCGAGTCGTCGTCCATTGGCGGTGAGACAGAGTGCACTCACGCAACGCATTGCTGTATGGATTAACAACCACGATATTACGCCGAATCAGATTTCGTTGATGAGCATTGTGTTTGCCGCATTGGGTTTTGCTGCAATGCTTGGGTACCATTATTTCGCATCTAGTGTGCTTTTACTGGTGACGGCAGTGTGTATTCAGGGTCGTCTGCTGTGTAATTTGTTCGACGGCATGGTGGCCATTGAAGGGGGTAAAAGTACCGCATCCGGTGAGCTGTTCAATGATGTGCCTGACCGAATTGCAGACCCTTTACTCATCATTGGCGTAGGCTTCGCCACTGTGCATGAAGGCGGGATGTATTTGGCGTGGGCCTGTGCGCTGGTCGCTGTTCTCACGGCGTATATCCGCGTGTTGGGTGTCAGCATGGGGACGAAGGCGGATTTTCGCGGCCCCATGGCGAAGCAACATCGCATGGCGTTGTTAACGGGCGCACTCGTGGTGCTCTTTCTTCAGAATCTGACAGGCTTTTTTGCCGGTCTTCCTGTCAACATCATCGAATTGGCGCTTGTTGTCATGCTGTTAGGCAGCCTAGTGACATGCTGGCGACGTTTGGTGTTCATCTATCAGGACGTTGAAGGTGCAGCATTGAAAGACGGGGATAAACAATGACCTCGATTCTTCCTCATTCTCAGCATGTGATGGTCTCTGTTTTCGCCGCGCTTGTTGCGGGTACGGCAGTGTATCTTTGGAAGTCGCGCACCACACCTGACGGGGATTTTCTGGAATTAAAGCTCAGGATCCGCTCCTGGTGGTGGATGGTGGGCATTATCTTTGTCGCGCTTTTCTTGCCTCTTCAGTACACCATTGTTTTCTTTGGTTTTCTGAGCTTTATGGCGTTGAAAGAGTTTCTTTCGATTGTGCCAATACGCTTAGCTGATCGACGGGTCATTTTCTGGGCTTATCTTTCCATTCCGCTTCACTATTACTGGCTCTCCATTGAATGGTACGGGATGTTTATCATCTTCATTCCCGTCTACATGTTTCTTTATCTGCCGATGGTGGCGGTGTTAATCGGTGATACGAACGGATTTATTCGCTCTGCGGGAGTCATTCACTGGTCAATGATGTTGACGGTGTTTTGCCTCAGCCACATGGCCTATTTACTGGTGCTTCCGAGCAAAAACCCCGATGCGGGATCCCTCGGTATGCTGCTTTTCCTTTTGATCTTCACGCAACTCAATGATGTGAGCCAATACGTGTGTGGGAAGAGTTTTGGGAAGCGGAAGATCATCCCGAAAGTCAGCCCGAACAAAACGTGGGGAGGGTTCATCGGCGGCGGTATTACCATTGTCGTGCTTTCCTATTTTGCGGCACCGTATTTGACGCCGCTTACGCCGGTAGAAGGCATGGTCGCAGGGTTGATCATTTCTTTAAGCGGATTCATTGGGGACTTAGTCATTTCTTCAGTGAAGCGAGATTTGAAAATCAAAGATACGGGTCATCTCATCCCTGGGCATGGCGGTATTCTTGATCGCGTGGATAGCTTGATGTTTACAGCGCCACTATTCTTCCATTATATCTATTACTTATATTATTGATTATGTTGCCGAAAGTACTCAAAGTGTTGTTTGTGCTGTTGATAGTCAAGCCATTGGTGTTCATTGCGCTTGGCTTAAATGTCATTAACAGAGACAAGCTCCCCGTGAACGGACCAGCAGTGCTTGCCGCCAATCACAACAGCCATCTTGATACGCTGGTGTTGCTCGCGTTGTTTCCGATTAGCCAAGTGCACAAAGTGCGTCCTGTTGCTGCCGCTGATTACTTTCTCTCGAACCGTTTTGTCTCTTGGCTATCGCTGAATGTGATTGGCATTATTCCCATTAAACGGATGCATTCAGGGGCGGATAAAGACAAATTGTTTGATGAGTGCCACCGTGCACTGCGTGATAACGATATTTTGTTGGTGTTTCCTGAAGGCAGCCGCGGTGAGCCAGAAGTGATGAGTGGCTTGAAAAAGGGCATTTATCATTTGGTCAGTGAGTATGACAAATGCTCGGTGCTGCCCGTGGTGATGCGCGGTCTTGGGCTGTCCCTGCCTAAAGGCACGGCGATGTTTGTGCCTTTCAATTGTGATGTGGTTGTGGGTGAGCCACTGGACGCGTTTGAGAATTCCGATGCCTTTCTGACAGACATGCAGACAGCCTATGAATCGCTAACGAAGCACTGTGTGACCCAAGTGCTTTAATTTTCCCCTCACCGTGTTTTTCTGCTCGTCGTTAGGACAAACCAGAAAAAGTGATGCTCTGATCCGTGTTGGACATGAGTGTCATGAATTTTGTCGCTAATGCCTTGTTTCTACATTGAATCTTGATGTTTCCAATCCATAGAACAAGCGAGATCTCGCCCAAGAGGCAGATCTGCACAGTGGACGAAAGAGGGATAGTGATCAATATCACTAACTGAGTAGGGGCGAAATACACTAAAATGTTCGGCTATCATTTTAGCTTTGAGCCTTTTATCTTAATGACTACTGCAAAGACGCCAGCCAACTTTACTGAACTTGGCCTTATTTCTCCTCTGTTAGCACGTTTAACCGAGTTGGAATATCAGCAGCCAACGCCTATTCAAGCGCAAGCAATCCCAAGTGCATTAGCAGGGCGCGACCTCATTGCTGGGGCGAATACTGGTTCAGGTAAAACGGCCACCTTTGCACTGCCAATGCTGCAACACATTGTTGAACAGCAGGGCGGCACGTCAAAAGGCGGCAAAGGTAACTATGTCACTGGCTTGGTGTTGGTACCAACCCGCGAATTGGCAAAGCAAGTTGCAGACAGCATTAAATCTTACTCTGTGCATTTTAATGGCGCGGTAAAAACTGTAGCGGTATTTGGTGGCGTGTCTGCCAATACGCAAATGCTGGCATTGCGTGGCGGCACAGATGTGCTGGTGGCAACACCGGGCCGTTTGCTTGATCTGATTTCAAGCAATGCCATTAAACTTGATCGCGTGAAAACCCTGGTTCTTGATGAAGCTGACCGCATGCTAAGCCTTGGTTTTACCGAAGAGCTTTCTGCGCTGTTGGCCTTGTTACCAAAGCAAAAACAAACCCTATTGTTCTCAGCGACCTTCCCTGAAGAAGTGACATCGCTTGCTCACGCGTTGCTGAACAACCCTGTCGAACTTCAATTGCAAAGTGCTGATGCAAGCACTCTGGTTCAACGTGTTTTCACCGTTAACCAAGGTGAGAAAACGGCTGTTCTTGCGCATTTAATTCAACAGAACGCGTGGCGACAAGCGCTGATTTTCGTGAATGCGAAAAAGCATTGTGAACACTTGGCAGAGAAACTGGCAAAACGCGGTATTAAGGCGGAAGTATTCCACGGTGATAAAGGCCAAGGTTCGCGTACACGCGTGCTGGATGGCTTTAAATCCGGCGAAATCGACGTGCTGATCGCTACCGACATTGCGGCGCGTGGTCTGGATATCGAAAAACTGCCTGTAGTGATCAACTTTGATTTGCCACGTAGCCCAGCAGATTACATGCACCGCATTGGTCGAAGTGGCCGTGCAGGTGAAGTTGGCTTGGCGCTTTCGCTTCTCGATCATGAGGACTACCACCATTTCAGCATCATCGAGAAGAAGAACAAACTTCGCCTTGAGCGCGAAGAAGTCGCAGGCTTTGAAGTCGATGCGTCTGTTGCAGAAGCCCTCGCGAACGTGGCTAAACCAATGGCAAAACCTGCGGGTAGCGGCAAGAAAAAGAACAAAAACAAAGATCGCAAACCATCAGCCGCAGAAATCTGGCTGAAAAGACTGTAAGCGAAGCGTTCTATACATCCAATCACGTTAGCGTGGTTATAGATTGAAAAAGGGTTGGCATTGCCAACCCTTTTTGCGTTCTGCTAGCGCTTTACGTTCCGCTAGCGCTTAAACCGCGATTTCAACGCTGCTTCTTTCTCTTCCAGCCATTGATGAATACGTGGGCCGTTCATGGCAATCATGCCAATGCCACACATGACGAGCAGATACACCCATGCCATCCAACGCAGTGAATCTGGCGCATCAGGTGTCACAATAAGCGCGATAACGCCCGCCGCGATCAGTAGGCTTAGAATACGAAAAAACATGGCAAAACGTTTCCTTGTTGGCCGAGTAACTAGCATACCGCACTGGAAAAATTTCCAAAGTGTATGTTGTCTTAAAGGCTCAACAAAGGGGGATAAAGGGCTAACACGTTAGCCCATTTCGCGTTTAATACGAGGCGTTAGGCAAGCACGCAATCTAATAAGTTAGGTTCCAAATTATTGTGTTGCTGATCAGAGATAATTTCGATGCGGCTTTCCATGGCATCATCCAGTTCCATTTCATCCAACGCGTCGAGGGTGAGGTTATAGCCAAACACGCCGGTGTTTGTAATAAACACCGCCTTCATTCTCACCGCACGAATGGTTAATAAAAATGCAGAGAGCTTTTGATAGTCGAAGACTTTGCTCGCGGAAAAACGCCAACCGATGCTTGAATAACCCTCATCTTGGTTTTCTGCTTTAAGAAAACCGCTTTCAGGCAGGGGAAGTTCAGATGCCAATGGCTTGTCTTGTTTGTGGTGATGATGATGGTGGTGGTGACCATGTGGGTTCAACAAATGGTTCGCACTCGGGCCAGACAGAAGAGAAAACGGAATGTCGCCGTTTTGGGTTAAAACAATCTCGGTCTGCGGCGCAGCGTGCGTTCTGACATAGTTAGCCAGCTTCGCTGTGTCGCCCTCACGGTATAAGTCGACTTTATTGCCGACGATTAAATCTGCCATCGCGATCTGCTGATTAAAGGTGGCGTGGTGTGTATATCGTTCGTCTGAAAGGGTTCTCGCATCCACCAAGGTCAGCGTTTTTTGTAACGCGAGTACCTCTTGATAGTATTCCGATGTCAGTACTTCCATTACTTCTTTGGGGTGGCCTAACCCTGTGGGTTCAATCAACAGGCGATCAGGTCTTGCCTCAGAAAGCAGTTGTGAAAGCGCAATTTGCATCGGAAGACCTGCCGCACAACACATGCAACCGCCAGGCACTTCCCGAACAAACACTCCTTGTCGTTTGGCGTGCTTACCTTCAAACAAGCTGCCATCCACGCCAATTTCACCAAACTCGTTCACCAAGACGGCCCAGCGTTCGTTAGCCGGTTTGCTTTTTAGTAGATGTAGAATCGCCGATGTTTTTCCAACACCGAGAAACCCCGTAATGATGTTCGTGGGAACGGCAAGTATGGGTGCGGCGTTAGAATTCATTCGCTAACCTTTTGTAGCCTTCAACTAAGGCATTGTTTGCTTCAACAACGGATTCTGAAAAACTGGAATATTCAGGCGGGACTTTTTCGATCGAATTGAGATCGAACCCAGGGCCAATGTTCGTCATTGGTGGGACATGGTAGGTGGGTGGAAGGTCGGTTCCATCCACCACGCAGTTATGACGAATAACGCATCCATCGCCAATCGTGGTACGAAACATCACGCTGTTAAACCCGATAAAGACATCGTCTCCGATCGTACAAGGACCGTGAATAATTGAACGGTGAGCAATGGATGTCTGCTTACCAATAGACACTGCCGCGCCGCTTTTAGAGTGGATCACCACGCCATCTTGGATGTTGGAGTCGCGCTGAATGATGATAGGGAGCATGTTACCCGTGTCATCCACTTCATCCGCGCGGATCACCGCATAAGGCCCCACAAACACGTTATCTTCAATGATGACGTGACCACAGACAATGGCCGTAGGATCAATGAATGCCTTTTCAGACACCCTCGGGTAATGGCCTGATGGGTTTTTTCTCAGCAAGTGATTCTCCCTAATTTTCTTTGGATGAAGCGAACCTTTCGCGACCTTGCACAAACAACTTTGCGGCGACATTGGTGACCATAAACAAACCGGTGCAAACACACACAATGGTTGCGCCTGTGGGGGTGTCAAACACGTAGGAACTACGAAGACCAATGACGCTGGCACATACCGCGATAAGCGCCGCCATCACCGCCATGACTTCGGGCGTTCGGCTTAAAGGGCGCGCCGTTGCGGCGGGCACAATCAACATGGCGGCGATAAGAAGTACACCGACAACTTTAATGGCAACCGCGACGACAATGGCGAGGGAGAGGGTAAGGATGAATTGTTCGCGTTTGGGATTAAAGCCGCTCGCCAGTGCAAGGTCGGGGTTTAATGTAGAGAGAAGTAGCCCAGACCAACGGGACACGATGAGTAACAATACTGACGCTGCGCCGCCCCAAATCAGCCAAAGGTCCGTGGGCCCAACAGCAAGAATATCGCCGAAGAGATAAGACATGAGGTCGATCCTCACGCCAGAAAGAAAAGAAACGGCGACAAGACCTATCGCCAAAGAAGAGTGTGCCATCACACCAAGTAATGTATCCATGGCAAAGCCGCGCCCGCTAAGGCTTGAAACCGTCATTGCCATTAATAAAGAAACCACCAATACACCCGCAAAAATCGGGGTCGATAACGTGAGTGAAAGCGCGACGCCCAGCACCGCGGCGTGTGCCGTTGCATCGCCGAAATACGCCATGCGTCGCCACACAACAAAGCACCCTAACGGGGCAGCAGCCAGTGCTACGCCGACACTGGCGAGCATTGCGCGGATTAAGAAATCATCAAACATTTAGCACGTTCCGGTAGCTGGTTGGCGGCGAGATTCGCGCAGATTCAATGCGGTATCGTCTTGTGCATCAAGACCAAACAAGGCGCGGTATTCGTGTGAGTCACTGATAACGTCAGGTTCACCTTGGCAGCAGATATGCGCATTCAGGCAAACCACCCAATCGGTTTGCTTCATCACCACGTGCAGTTCATGGCTGATCATCACAATGGCGCAGCCGCGAGTTTCTCTGACCTTGGCGATTTGGCGGTAAAAATCAGCGGTGCCGCGATGGTCTAGCCCTTGTGTCGCTTCATCAAGCAGTAACAAGTTTGGTTCGCCGAGGAGCGCGCGTGCCAGTAACACACGTTGAAATTGCCCACCTGATAAATCCATGACCTGTTGTTTGTCTAACCCCGCAACGCCTGCATCTGCGAGTGCTTGTGTCACTACCTCGCGTGAATGTGCGCGGGGTAAATTCATAAAGCGCGAGACGGTGATGGGCAGGGTGTCATCAATGTATAAACGCTGAGGGACATACCCAATCCGTAAATCAGGGGCTTTGTGTATTTCGCCACAGCTTGGGGAAAGTGCGCCAATGAGGGTTTTGAAGAGTGTGCTCTTGCCCGCGCCGTTAGGACCCACAAGGGTGATAATTTCGCCTGCATGTACCGAAAGGTTGATGTTGCGCAGAATGTTTCGCTGCCCAAGATGAACGGACACGTTGTGGCACTCAATGAGCATTGAGGCATTTCCTTATGACTACCCAAAAAAGAAAACAGCGCTAGATCCGAGGGGGGACGCCTGTTATGTTTGTAATGTTATAACATAACAATTAAATTTGCTACTGACGTTAGTCGGCTACTCACGAAATTTTTGAGCTTTTACAAGACTCATTGAAAGGGAGAAATTCATGCGTCACTCATTGTTTGCTTATGCCGCGTTAGGCTTAGGCATGTCTTTTCACGTGCAAGCAACCCCAAATGTTGCTGTTGATATTGCGCCGCTTCACTCACTGGTTAGTCAGGTCATGGAAGGCGTTGGTGAGCCTGATTTATTGATTCCTCCAGAATCGTCACCTCACGAATACACGCTGCGTCCTTCACAAGCAAAAGCCCTCTCGAATGCCGATGTGGTTTTTTGGATGGGAGAAGGCTTAACGCCTTGGCTTGAAAAAGCTTTAGACAACGTGGCTGGCTCTGCTGAAAAAGTGAAAATGCTCGCGCTAGAACAAACACACACTCACGAGTACCGTGAAGGCGCAACGTTTGAAGCCCATAGCGACCACGGTGATGAGCACCATGATGACGATCATCACGACAAACATGACGACGAGCATCATGATGATGAAAAACATCATGACGAGCATAAAGACCATGACGACCACGACGCGCACAAAGATGAAGGTGGCCATCATGGACACGATCACCAGGGGAATGACCCACACGCATGGCTTGACCCTGAAAACGCGAAAGCATGGGTAGCTCTGATTCAGGAAAAACTGTCTGCCGCTGACCCTGACAATGCATCAACCTACAAGCGCAATGCTGCTGAAGCGACAGCGTCACTCAACGCGCTTATCGCGGACACCCACACCAAGCTTGGTAAGCTCGGCGACGTGAAATTCATCGTTTTCCACGATGCCTACCAGTATTTTGAAAAGCGTTTTAACGTGATAGCAGCAGGGGCAATCTCTCTGGGTGATGCAGAGGATCCAAGCCCGAAACGCATCAAAGAAATCAGAGAGACAGTCAAAGCCCTGAACGTGAATTGTGTGTTTACCGAACCGCAATACAACCCAGGTTTGGTGAAGAACGTGTTTGAAGGCACAAGCATTACAACCATTGGCGTCATGGACCCATTGGGTGCCGCCATTCCTGTTGGCAGCGCGCAATACAACACCTTGATTAACGCCATGGTGAACAGTATCAGTCAATGCAAATAGTTTACCCCTCAGTCATTGAAAGGCGCGTTGTTCCTAACGACACGCACTGAATTCACTGGCTGGGTCAAGGTAAAACATCTTCTTCCACCCTTGGGTTTCCGTAGTGATTCGCCAAGGGTAGGGAGCAAGGGTTAGCACCGAATAGTGGAGGTGAGCGGGTTTGTTGATGGCATTTCCTGTTCGCCCTACAGCGCCGATTTCTTCCCCTTGGGAAACCCAACGGCCAAGCGTGGGAGAGATATCTTTGAGATGGGCATAATAGTGAACTCGCCATTTAGGACCCAGAATCGCGATCACTTTTCCGCCTTTGCTCAATTCCCCTGCGTACGTCACCCATCCGCTGGTGGCGGCGAGAAGCGGCGTGCCTTCTTTCGCGAACACATCAATGCCTTTATGCACACCCGAACTGCCCCAAGGTTCGAACCAGAACGTTTTCGCATTCCAGTCGTTACATGCTGCACTTTTAACGGGGATGATAGCGTCGGAAGGCATCAGCAGCCCAGCACTGAAAAGCACAAGCAGGAAGAGAAAAATCCGTTTCATGTCGTTAATCCTTTAACGTGTATGAGGAAAAAACTGCCTAGAAAAGAACAGCATATTCCTGCCAGTCGAATGCTATGTCAGGCTTGAGTAAAACGAAGCGCTTCAAATAAGAAACAGGAATAGGGAAATAAAAACCTGTTATATACGTTCTACTTCTGGATGCCTCTTGTTTTCGCATAGCTAAGCGTAATCTTTGTGATTGAGCGAAGGCTAATGTTAGAGTGTTATTTGTTTGGATAATAACTAGTTTTACCTATACAACTTCAAAATATGCAATCAGTTGGCATTCATCGGTCATTGCGCTGTTGATTGAAGTGTGTCAGTTAACTAGCCCATCATTGATGTTTAAGGAGAAGCCATGAGCGACAATCAATATACACCGCCAAAAGTCTGGGCAAACGAGGCAAGCAGCGGCAACCAATGGGCGAACATTAACAGCCCAGAAGCGGGCGCTAGGTTTGATCGTGAATTACCCGTTGGTGAGCATGGCTTTCAGCTTTACTCGCTTGGCACGCCGAACGGTCAAAAAGTCACCATCATGTTCGAAGAGCTCTTAGCCCTTGGCATTACAGAAGCGGAATATGATGCGTATCTGATCAACATCGGCGAATCTGACCAGTTTTCATCCGGTTTTGTGGGTGTAAACCCGAATTCAAAAATCCCGGCGCTGGTGGACAAAACCGGTGCTGAGCCTGTTAATGTGTTTGAGTCCGCGTCTATTTTGATGCACTTGGCAGAGAAATTCGGCAAATTCCTTCCAGCAAGTGGCCCTGCACGCACGCAAACCTTGAACTGGCTATTCTGGGCGCAAGGCTCTGCGCCATTCCTAGGCGGCGGTTTTGGCCACTTCTATGCGTATGCGGATGTGAAGCAAGAATACCCAATTAACCGCTTCGCGATGGAAGCAAAGCGCCAGTTAGATGTGCTTGATAAGCAACTTGCTAACAACACCTTTGTTGCGGGTGAAGAGTACACCATTGCTGACATGGCAATTTGGCCTTGGTATGGCAACCTTGTACTCGGCAATGCGTATAACGCTGGAGAGTTTTTGAGCGTGCATACCTACACCAACGTTATGCGTTGGGCAAAACAACTTGAAGAACGTGAAGGCGTGCAACGCGGTCGCGTGGTTAACCGTCCGTTTGGTGAAGAGTGGGAAAAAGTGCCAGAGCGCCATTCAGCAGAAGACATTGATAATGTGTTGAAGCTACGCCCTTAGGGAATAGTGTTCATAGATTGCACGTAAAAAGCGCACTTTTGGGTGCGCTTTTTTGTGTCTGCTTGCTCAGTGTTTTGGCTGCTGTTACACCGTGTATCTGCATTGCAGGGTGGTAGATGGGTTAGTCGAAGACGCTTTTTTCAGGTGGCGCTTCTTGCAGGTTTTCTGCTAACCCCATTTCACCAGCAACAAAAAGAATACTGCCTACGGCATCTAACATTTCATTGTGCGATCTTTCTTGGAACGCAGGTGCCTTACTCACACGTTGTGGCTCAATGACATTTTTGCAAACAATGCTCGAACAACCTCTTTGTTCAGGCTCAATGGGGGCGGTTTCCAATCCATTGTTTGCCAGGCATAGCCCAGGTAAAGCAGTCGCTAGAGTAACTAACATCACCCACTGTCTCATTTTATTCACCCCAACATATTCATCATTTAGATACGAGCTAAGACAATGATAAGCCAGGGATGTTCAGAGTTAAAGGGTGAAAAAATTGCGGAAAAAGAATATACCCATATAGGCGTGGCCGTTTTGCCGAGGTATTGTCGCAGAGGCTTCCTTATCTCCTTTGATGTTCCCTGTTTACAGTGCGGCGCTTATACCGCAGCAGACATTCCGAAGCACGAAGCACGAAGCACGAAGCACGAAGCGCTGATCAGCGTCGAGCGTTACATGTCGATTCTCAAAGTACCGAGCTTCATTTTTCACGCGACACTCTGCGCACCCACCATCAGCGCCATTTTCTGAGCAAGCCGGCACGGCAGCGGCAATGCTTGGGCTGATTCCGTTAAGCGACAGCGGGATCATTGCCATTATGACGCAGCGCTTGGGTTTGCTTTGTCCCGATCTCTTTTCTCTGCAACTGTGGTTAACGCTTCCTGCGCTCATCATCATTTGCTCGAAGACAGGACGGGTTTTGCATCCGCAAAAAGTGTTGTGATAGTTGCTGAAAGGAGGGCGAGGGCCTAAGTGTGGGGCTTAGTTCGATGCGGATTGCGCCTTTTTTTGTCTTTTTTGACTGTAAATTAAACATTCCTTGTGTGTTTTTTCATCGTTTTGTTTTTACACGTAATTTTTGGTTTTAAGCTTTTGTTATTTCTCCTTTCTTGCCCCATTATGAGCGCAATTTTTGGCTGAAATACACCGTGGAGCAGTCGTGAGATCGGGCTTAGACATTCAGTTACGTGATGCATTTGATTCGTTTGTTAATGCGTTAAAAACAACCCATGAAGAGTACTTTGAAACGCCAATCCGTCTCGTGTCTTTGCAAGAGTGGAAATACGTCGGCGTTGGCATGGGAGCTAAACCTCCCCAGCTAACAAGCGAAGGGTGTTGGGTTGCATTGCCAAACAACGATGATGAAGCCACGTCGAAAAAGCATTTTTATTGCACCGCGCGAGACGCTGACGTTTGGGCGATCAACATGGCAGGTAAAGGGCGAAGAATCGCGGTTGCTCGCAGAGATAAACTGGATGACATGGCAATTTTGGATCAAGACGCATTTACTGATCATGTCATTTGGGATGCGCCGCTAGGCGAATCCGGCCAAGGCGTGCTGCCCGTCAATCAGATGGTGTTAGACATGGGCGGTGAAGAACGCGTTTTTCATCTTTGCGGTATGCGTGATGAGAAAGGCAACCTGTCAGTTCATGTAAACAGCCATGAAAAACTGGCATTGACGGCATCACGTTATATCGATAACGCCCTCCATTGTTTTGGTGAACGCTGCGCGCAAAGTAAAAACACTGAACAACCCCACTCGGGTGTGTCGCTAGAAAACATGCCATTTTTAGCACTTGTTGAGGCGCAGCAAGACAATGATGTGCTTTCCAAGCAATTTCCTTTTCTGCCACCGCTCACGTTTCAAAAGGTAAGAAATGAAATCGCCAAGTCTCGGCATCTCGTTCAAACCGCGATGAAAAAAGCCGTGTCTGCAACGCGCGTCATGCTACTTGCCGTTCCAAGCGCCTTGGCAGTGTCTGTGTCGCTATTGTTGATGCTTAGTCTGACATTCAATCCCCAGGGGTCGGCAGGTTTCCTTTCAATGATAGAGCCATTCATAGATGCTTTCATTGGCGCGAAACAATCCATTCTGCAGCACTATTTCGCGCTGTGGGAGAATATGACGTATGCCTTCGCGGGGTTGGGGGTCATCGTGATGTTAGTCTCTCAACTTGTCGATTACGGCGCTAAAAAGTGGAAGAAACAGGGCATGTTATTCCCCGTCGTCGCGAAACTGACGTACTACTGTTTTGTCGCCGCCTTTTTGATTGATCTCTTGTTGCTCAGCATGAGTGCAGCGACCCCGAACATCTTCTCCGTCGCATTGGCGTTTGCGATGTATCTCTTGCCCATCACGGCCTATATCAGCTTCCAGTTTTTGAAGAAGAGAGCCGAGAGCAAGGTATTGACACCCTTGAAGGCATTTACTTGGTTCTCTGTTGAGAAGCCTTTGCGATAGAGCAATAAAAAAGAGGGTGGGGTGAAAGGGTATCGGGGCAGTCACGTTGGGCGAGTGGCTGCCTACATTGTGCCACTGACGTAGCTGCTTACGATGACATGCGGTTTTCTATACGCATTTAGACAGTTCTGACTTATTTGTTTTCCTGAAGCATTCTCGTATTTCTTCGTTCCTATCGTCAGAAATCTTCGTGGAGGGAAACCATGCCGTATTTCTTTTGAAGTTTCTTATGCACTCATAAATGTCTGGCGTGTCATCGTGATAGTGATTGCATACTCCTCTCCAGCCGGGATGAAGACGCTCAATGGTGATCACATCGAAAAGGTTCTGAAGGCGGTGTTCGCATTCTTTTGTTTGTGAGTAGTGAACCTTTCCACATTTTTTGTAAATGATAACGTCTTTTTTAGGTGTAGATGCCGCACTCCCGAAGGCACTAACGAAGCTGATATTATGCTCGATACTGAAATCAAGATTGCGTTCAAGCTCAGACAAGTCAGTATTTATAATATATCCGGTTGATTCATCTTTATAATCGGACGCGTAATAAGATTTAAAAACGCTCACGCAGGCAATGGCGACTAAACCGAAAAAACCGGCACTGTATATATTCATCACTTCTCGGCATCATTCTTCGGTGCTCGGGGTTCTCCGCACCTAATTCATTGTTTTTAATCATGCCTGAGTTGATCAAAGGCTTGATGTGTCAATATTGAAAATACCTGAAGTTGATTGCCTCAATGAGCGCCTTTGGTTTTGCATCCAAATCCTGCCTAGTTCCCCGCTATCTCATCTGTTCACCCCAACGTAGTTGTTATTCTGGCTAGGGTGTGGGTCCCGCTTATTACTACTGCTCTGGCGTTAAGGCTTTGGAAGCTGGTGTACTACCGCCACGCACTTGTTCAAGTTTTGTGAGCCTGAGCCTGAGTCCCGTTTCACCGACCTTTAATGAGCGGCTAGTTTCAGCAATTGAATGCCCTTGGTCAAGCATCAAACAGGCTGCTTCCAGTTTAAATTCAGCGGAGAATGAACGACGTTGTCTTGTCATAGAGCACCTCTTTCTTTGGTGGTGGCTTTACCACCTTAAATGGTGTCCGGCTTCATTAAACCACTACAAAATTATTGTGTGCCGGTAGGCTGTTTTAGATAGGAGATTTAGAGATCGTTGGGGATCGTATTTTTCATCTTAAACGAATAAAAAAATCTATATAGCAGGGCTAGTTCCTATCGTATCTTTTAGATGGCTATCACATATTTTCCTAAGGTTTCAGTACGACTAGTTAAATGAGAGGTTGCATAGTGCAACCTCTAAAGTGGGTGTAGTCCTGCGATGCCATTTGTTTAACCGAACTATTGTAAATTCTTAGCTATCTCGTCAACTAACAATCTAGCTCCGTGAATAGACAGGTGGTCATCATCATAATAATATATTTCTGACGATGATTTCCCATAACACCATTTCTCATCACAAAATACCTTACTAGGGTATACCCTATATACGTTATCACCATGAATAGAATCAAAGACAGAAAATCCTTCTTTGGTAGTATCTAAGTATCTCTTGTATGGCGTTCTAACCTTTAATTCTTTAAAGTCACTATTCATTTGGAAAACAGTAGCGCCTAGTTTTTGCTTTATATAATTTGGTACTTTTGGTCTATGCTTTGGTATTGAGTAGACAAGAATAATGTTATGGCCTTTTGAAGCCCAGTAATTTAATTTGTTTATTACTGATTCTTGCGCATCAGGATGGTCATTACCTTTAAATCTAAAATCAACTCTTATAGAGTAAATGATGTCAAACTTTGTATTGCCGCTATTTTCTATATACTCTGCAATTTTTGGTATATTTCTGTTACAGTGTTCAGCAGTTTTACTGATTTCTGTCATGTAGTAGCCATCAATCCCAGAGCAGCTTGCTAGCGAGAAGTTAGTATAAGTCCATCCTTTTTTCTTTGTTAGTAAGTAAAGATGCTCGCTTAGTATAATTGCATGGCTATCTCCTAGTAGTAATAAATTCCTATCTCCTTCTCCCATTAGTTTACAAGTGTTCTCAAAGTCCTGATTGGCGCACATTTTAACGCCATCTTCTCGGTAGTATCTATTCCTTTTTAATTGATCAAATGCTTTTGCTACTACTCCCAACCTTTCTGGATAACCATCTCTCAAAGGGGTGGAAACGGAAAATATAACGCATGAAATTAAGGGGAATAGGAAAGCAAATTTTAAACCCGGGGATATTTTTTTTCGTCTATAGATATTCTCTATAAAGTAATAGGAGAGGACAGACAGCGCCATGGAAATAGCAACTAAAAATAGAAACTGCCCTAATGTGAATTCATCGCTCTTAATAAACCTAAAGAAAACGAATATTGGGTTGTGCCACAAATAAAGTGAGTATGAAATTGCCCCCAGCCATACTATAGGTTTTAGCGTTAGTATTTTGTTAGTAAATTCATGTTCATGAGAAAACATGATAAATAAACAAGTCCCAAGGACCGGTAGCAGGGTTAAAAATGAGGGGTGGCTTACGCTATGATCAAAACTAACCATAGAGTATAATACTAAAAATACACCTATAATAGGTATAAGTTTGTATGCAAAAGACTCTAAATTACTTTGTCTATACTTTTGAAGGCCAGACCTATCATAGAAAGTGACTAAACCACCTATAATTAACTCCCAAGCTCTAGTTGGAAGTAAGTAAAAAGCCATGTCAGGGTCTACTTTAACTATGGCATTAGTAGCCAATAGTGATAGTAAAGCTAGCCCTAGAAGTATTGGGAATAGGTGGCGAGGAGCCTGTTTGTTGATAATCCAAATTAGGAATGGAAATATAATATAAAATTGCCATTCAACAGATAGGCTCCAGGTATGCAGAAGAGGTCTATAAATACTTGCAGAGGCAGTATAACTATCTTCGCCATAGAAGAAGTGATTTGACCCAAAGAGTAAAGCCGACTGAAGCGACTTAGCGTAAACAATTAAATCATCCGGTAATAGAATTAGATATGCCAATGATGAAGTGACAAACAATACAGTGATTAGTATCGGAATGATTCTCTTAGCTCTTCTCCAATAAAAATCTTTGAATGAAAACAGGCCATTTTCCATTTGACTACGAATAATCCCAGTAATGAGATAACCTGATAATACAAAGAAAACATCTACACCAAAGAAACCACCTTTGAATATTTGAACGCCAAAAAACTGTAAATTTGCATGATAAACAATGACAGCTATGACAGCTAAAGCTCGAAGGCCGTCAAGCTCTTTACGATAGGACAACATGTAAAAAATAACCTAAAAAAAACTTTTGCCATTGTATGAATCATGCAAGAAGAAGCAAGTATTTATATGCACAGTGTTCGGATTATGTAAATAATTATTCTCATTTCGTGACTCGAGCATCTTACTTCCATTCCTGCTAGTGGATTGAGATTTGTTGCAGGTATAGGTTCTAGTATGATCTCTTTGTGTTCGAGGTTACTGGTTTACGTTGTAGGTAAAGAGATCCATCTGCTGCATATCTCCCTTACACAATTCAGGTTGTAATTCTGGGCAAGGTGGTTAGCCCACTGAGTCAACAATGCCTTCAACAGAGGTGAGCGATTAATGTCGATTAGTTGGTTCATGCGTCTACTGAATCAACACATCGCGTCTGAAGCCAACCGAGAAGACAAATGCACAGGTCATTTCTGGGAGGCGCGGTTCAAAAGCCAAGCGTTACTCGATGAAAAAGCCCTTGCGGCGGCGATGGCCTATGTGGATTTGAATCCAATAAGAGCGGCACTAGCAGAGACCCCTGAATCTTCTGCGCACACGCCTGTTAAAGCGCGTATAGCGTCATTAAAGAAAGAGGAAACCACCGCCCGTCATCTCTTTCCTTTTGTGGGAAACCCTAGAGAACCGATGCCAGAAGGACTGCCTTTTCGTTTGATGGATTATCTAGAACTCGTTGATTGGACAGGACGTCAATGCCGAGAAGATAAGCGCGGTAATATTGATTGTCGTTAGCCAGACATTCTTCATCGTTTAGGGTTTAACTCTGATGAGTGGCTTGACACTTATACCCAGGTTGAAAAGGGAACTCTGGTGGGTACTGAAACCTCTGTTAAAAATGCTTTGCCGCTGCTGGGGCGAAAGCGACTGTGCGGATTTCGAATACCCGCTAGCTATTACTACCCAACCTCCTTACGTTTTCGAGTTAACGCCGTCTTGGTGGTTTTCGCCTATCCGAGATTGGCCAATTATCAGTCAATCGTGCATTCTTTCGTTCTTTTTGACTAAAGGCCAGTTGCGCGCTCTTTATCTGGTTCAATAGTGGAAATTTTGGGGGATACAATCTCTTGTCATCTTAGGGCGCGTGTCCCGCTTATTCTTATTGACGCCATAGCCGTTTGGTAGGTGCAGGTTGCTAAAGCTAAATTTGGTTATAGCTGCCAGAAGCCATGTTCAATGGAGCCGAGAATATAGATAGCAAACTTACCTTTACCCGGTATTTCCAATGGCGGAACAGCTATTTCACCGCCTTGATCTTCAACATGTTTAACTGCTTTTTCGATATCTTCAACCAGGCAGTACGGACGAACAACCGGAGTTTCACTGTCACGAAGAGGAGCGCGAACTCCAATAATGCTGCCGTCAGCCAAGACACTCGTTCTCGCACCGCCGAGCATTTCGTCAGGATCACCAAAGCTGATATTTTGAGCCAATTCGTAAGCTGTACAAACAGATTCTACATCTGGAGATACGATTTCTAGATATTGTACTTTCATTCACTATTCCTTTGATTTTTCCGTTGTACTCAAAAATGCACCTAACGCTGCCATAAGCCGCAGAGCGTGAAGCCCGTTTTTGCAGGTTTTCTTGCAAAAAAAAAAGGGCGACGTTGTGGCGTAGGTTGGATGAATTTATTAGCGGTTTCCTGCATTGAACCATAGGTATTTGTTAAAGACACGCTCTTGGAACCAGGTTTGATTAGTCACACGTTTAATGACTTGCTCTCCAAGACGAATGCAGCGTTGCTGAGCGATATGATCCCCAAATGATTCAACGACTCGTCACTTATATCTCAATGACTAAAGCTCACTCATCCTTCATCAATATTGGCGCTACTCCCTACTATCGCTGCGTCTCGCGTTGTGTGCGTCGTTCATTTGTTGGTGCCTACACCATCGTTAGCAATCGTTAGTTCTTATGTGTGTCCCGTTAGTTGGTTTTTGAATGCATGTCCCCACTATAATACTTTTGTTAAAGTGGCTGTTTCAACGATACATATTGGCTATTGAATCGAGCTACAAACCATTCCAGTCTTTCTCGAGTCACTCTCTGATTGTTTGAATACCAATCATCATTGGCCTCTATTCCAGATAATGTTTCGTCAGTTTGCATTGCTAACCATTCAACAAATTCCGTTTTGGAAGAGAATGTTTTTATGATCCCGATATACTCCTCTCCAGGTTTATATTGGGTTCCATTGCGCCAAGTGAGCCATTCGTCGAAGTGAGTGTAGTGAAGCAAGCCCTCTTCGTATACAAAGCCAACACCACAGTAGCCGTAGTGACTGAAATCAAGCGCAATTCCTTTGACTAGCAGGCTATAAACTTTCTCTGCTAGATCTATCCCAAACTTCTGCTTCTTCTTCATTTAAATAAAGTCTTCGGTCAAATATAGAGTCATTGAAATTCGAGGCTCTGCATTATTTACTCAATAGATACTTCCGCAGTTCACGCTCTTCACGCATGACATACAAGATAAATACAATATCAGCATTTGTTTATAGAACACTCGGCAAGCACTGAATCGAACAGCACTATTTGAGCCATTGAGACATCTGGTCCTTTGCCTCAACGTGTTTTATCACTCTACCTTCAGCAACGGAACTTTCTCCGCGAGCGATACCTTCCAGTAGCGCAAGGCGATTCTGCATGAACTCGTATTTTTCGACATCCACGAGGTAGGCTGATGGGTTGCCATCTTAAGTGATCAGAACAGGTTCTTTGCTTTCGCGCAGTTCAAATAAGATCTTGGTCGCTTGGTGTTTTAACGACGTCACCAATTCTATTTTCATTTACACTACCCCGAAGAAACACTCAAAGTGACACTATTCGATCACTTTGAGTATGGCAAGATTGAGGCATTTTTGAGTGCCCGTCCCCACTCTACGTTCTAGGGAACAATTGTGAATAAATATCACAATTGTTCGTTTGGGGTTTAGGCGCTTAATGCGCCTTTCTTAGTTCATACTTTCTAGCGCTCACGTACCAAGAAGTGACCATAATTTGCTTTGTAAGCATTGTCTTTCAGTGCATCGTGCGCCAGTTCCGCGTAAGTACGTTCTATGCTATTGATCCCAACGGATGGGATCGAGTATTTTTCTGCTGACGAACCCCGCTGGCAGCGAGAGCGAATTGGATATTCTTTACATTGAGAGCCAGTAAATGCAAAGAGTCTTTGATAATCACCATCCCTTGAACTGTAAGTCGCCCCCAAAAGCGCTAAAAATGCGCGAGTGGCTTCTGGCGTGGCCATTTCGCCATGTTGGAATAAACGATCATCGGTGATCACTAGGCCGGCAGATTCAAAGAGTGCTTGGACTTCAGGTACTGTTGCATGCCGCCAGCCATACAAGATTGATAGCGGGTCTTGGGTGAGTAATTTTACACGTTCAATAGTATTCGGTATGTAGTTTGGCATGTCACGGTTGACTGAAGTGTAAGTAACATCCAGCCATTCCAATCCAGTGACGTTGTCAACAGTAATTAGGCCATCACCTTCGTGAAGAAAGTCAGCTTCAACAAGGTCTGCATGTGAAGAAGCGGAAAAAAGAGTGATGGCAAATATAGTAAGACCAAAAAGTACGGTTTTCATTTTCTATCCCTCGATAAATGGAAATAGAAGTCTAGGTGACTACTGAAACAATATTGAATTATTTGTCTATTTTTTTAGACTTTAGTGCACTTTTTGCATTCAACCATTACCACGACAAAAGGGCATATACGGGCTCTCTTTGAACATCACAGAAACAAGCACCGAAAGGGGAACAAATAGGAACAAATGGGACACACACTTTAAGAAAATCATCATCTACTCAGTTTCAATGCGCTGTGTACCTGAGCTCAAAAGCGTAGAGCGAAGATGAACATTGTATGGTTGGACGATATGCTTTTCGCATTGCTCAATGACTGACCACTTTAACTATGACAAAAGCACGCTCATCCCTTATTAGTGTCGATGCCACCCCTTACTATCATTGCGTTTCTCGTTGTGTACGTCGTTCGTTTCTTTGTGGTTACGACGAACAGGCTCAGCAAAGTTACGAGCACCGCCGAACATGGATTGAAAAGCGATTGTTAGCACTGGCGGGGGCGTTTTGTATTGATGTTTGCGCTTATGCCATCATGAGTAACCATTATCATCTGGTGCTTCATATCAATGCAGACAAAGCTAAAAGCCTGACTCAGCGTGGTGTTGTCGAGCGATGGCTGGCATTTCATCAAGGGCCTTCACTTATCCATCGCTTTATTCAAGGCGATAGCCTCTCAGAAGCTGAATCAGAGCAATGTGGTGAGATAATAGAGGTTTGGCGAGAGCGGTTAATGTCAATCAGTTGGTTTATGCGGTTATTGAATCAACACATCGCCTCAGAAGCCAACCGAGAAGACAAATGCACCGGTCACTTTTGGGAAGGGCGGTTTAAAAGCCAAGCATTACTCGATGAAAAAGCCCTTGCGGCTGCCATGGCCTATGTGGATTTAAACCCTGTTAGGGCTGCGATTGCAGCCACACCAGAAACGTCCGATTTCACGAGTGTCAAAGCGCGAATTAACGCTATTGAAAATGATAAAACCGCCACAGAAGGATTGTTCCCCTTTGTAGGAAACCCAAGAGAAAACATGTCAGAGGGTATTCCTTTTCGGCTGATGGATTATCTAGAACTTGTCGATTGGACTGGTCGCCAATGCCGAGAGGATAAGCGTGGTCAAATTGATAGCCGAACGCCTCCAATACTCAACCGCTTAGGGTTTGATTCCGCTGAATGGCTTGATGCCTACAAACATGCTGAAAAAGGAACTCTCATTGGCACAGAGTCATCCATTAAGGGCGCTTTATCTTTACTCGGGAGAAAGCGACTTTGCGGATTTCGACTCCCAGCCACCTAGAATGACCAAAACCAGTTCCGATTTTTGAATGACCACCTTACTGGTGGTTTTCGCCTTCCTGCAAAACACCCATTCCCAGTAATTTCAGCGGGTTCTTCTACTTTCCTGCCTAAAACCTAGGGGAAGAGTGTTATTTGGGCATAATGGCAGAAAAACAATTAATGTGAATTTCTGCCATATTAAGTGTGTGTGTCCCGTTAGTTGCTTCTGAAACTAAAGGAAAACTGACAACGCCGAGTGTAGCTAATCGTGTTGATGCATTTGTTATATTTATGATATGCGATATATATTTTTCAAGTACCAATCAGCTGTGACTCCTTGATGATTAGTTGTAGATGTAAGACTAGCCATAACATTAGATTTAACGTTTATATTTTGGTCTTGTAATCTCGAAATATCTTCATGAGTCAAATCGACAATTACATGCTGGCCAACAGAAAAATCAAATAATCCAATTTCCATTGGTTCATCTAAATCAATATCTACCACACTAAATAAACCTACCCTTTCAACTTGTGACCCACTATCAGCAATTGCGATATCCTTTCCGAATTCGCTAGCCATGAAATACCTTAATTTCATTGTGAATTCTTCAGCGTTAAGGGTATCACCAAAAGAAGTCTGGTTTGCCATTTGACGACCAAAGTCTTCGATTATACTAGTAGTTAAATAACCTAACTTATACTTACCATTTAAAGATGAGAAAAGTTCTTTGTAAATCGACTTTAAGTCATTAATACAATTAACTGCTTCAACTTTTAAATCATCACGTTTTTGTGATTTAAAACCATCATTAAAATGTAGGCAATTATTTCTTACTTTACGAATGGTATCGAATTTATTATGGATTGAAGCTGAGATTACACCTAGTTCTTTCAACTTCTTGGTACGCTCAAATTGAGATTGACTAGTTAATTCTTGATGTCCCTGCTTTTCCGCAAAATATTTGCACAAGTCCTCACCAGCAACCCCAACTAACGCGATTGTACTAAAGTATGCACCAATGGAATAGGTTAACTCAGCTTCTTTAATTAATCGGATGAAATCACCGGTTTCATCAACTACCCCTATATTCTCGATCTCCCATTTTCTTTCAACAACATTATCTATCTCTGAGTTTATCCATTCTTGAAAGGAATACTTATATGCAGCTTTATCTCTTTCAATTAATGCCTCAGTTTCCACGATATTAAATTTATTATAGTCAAACTTTGTACAATCAAAATATCTCATAACTCACCAAATAAATATAACGCCGCATTAAGGTGTGAGCGACGCTTGGCTATACTTGAGCGAAGCGAAAATGCCAAGTGTTGCGAATCACTCTTAAATGCTTCGTTATCTTAATGATTTTCGACCAAACCTATCATAATCGTGAACTATAGCTTCAAAGAGCTTAGACTCAAGTACTTTATCCGGATTATCAATCACATACTTTTCGATTTTAGCCAACTGATCCGCTGGAATTTGTTCGTATAGTTCAGATGTCTTGTTTGCAGCATCCATAATGTAGCTGTCAAAGCCGTCAGGAAATACGTATTCTCGAGGGGACATAGTCCCGCCACTAATTGCCACCCGACTCGATCTCATTTCTCTTGATTGTTTACACTTAACAACACCAAGAATGATAAATGACGGAAGCTTCGTGTAAATGTAAGTGCCTTGTGAGTTACCCACAATATCCATGGCGGTCGCACGAAGGAAGTATCTATTTATATTGGTTGGTAGGTTATCAAATGAAGTCGATGCTATAACATCGAGGGGGTAGATATGCTGCTCAAATTCATAGAGATTAGAGGCTTTCCCCAGTAAAAAATCAGAGAGACCCTTTTCCGCAGTTGAAAGCATATCTAAATACTCTTGAGAGTGAGTTTCCTCGCTATTTTTGCTCCGGACATACGTTAAAGTACGCCAAGACAATGAGGCAGAAAATTTAGCTAACCAATCACCATAAGAGGTGGTCAAGCTAGTATCTTCGATATATGGGTAGAATATTTTCAGAGAAAATAAACGCTCCCATGTAGAAAACAAATCTTCGCACGAACCGCATAGCCAGTGCTCTTTGGCAAGATCTTGACGTCGTTTACTAACCTGATTCCCTTCTCGTAGATATCCGGTAATTGCTGTTTTCTTTAGCCATTTACCAATGAACTTGGGAATGAAGTGGCTTAATTCAAGCTCAGCTTCTTTTTTACACAGTTTACAAACGCCATGCATACAATACTTACCTCCATTAAGATAACAACTTATTAGCGGGCAACTTGCCCGTTTAGTCCAAAATCGGGATGCCCGACGAGTCAGTGCATACGTGTGTGGGTTTACGATTTAGCTGCATAAAATCATATGGTTAACATTAATAGATTGCAGCTTGAATGTAGAAATCGGGCGTCCCGTACTAAAAATGTGCAGATTTTCACTATATGCACTTTGCTGCTGGAAATACCAACGCACTTCGAGGCAAAAACCTCTCAGGCTACCGCCCTTCACTTATCGGCACGCAACACGCCTTCACTGTCTGCATTTTTCGGCGCGAATGTACCACGAAGTGCATAAAGCAATACTTGATATTGATCTCACTGGAGCGCGAGTGGCGAATGTTCATACAGTCATTAGCGATTGGTGTTTTTTGAGTAAGTAGGAGAGGGCTGAAAGATACGTTTTGCAGGGCGCATTGCGTGTTTTGGCGCGTTGCGGAACGTCGCTGAACAGGCTCTGACAGCACTGTTCCTCTAAAAGCGCTATTCACAGCGTTATCTCACTCAGCTTCCCCCCAACCTTATCCCCAATTTCTGTGCATAACTCCCACGAAATCGATGGCTTCAATGGCTTAGGGATTGCAAGTGATTGTGTGACTTTTGTTCAACTTTTTTCTGTTAGCGTCAGGCACAAAAAAGGGCAGGATTCTCATCCTGCCCTTGGGTGTTTTTTCGCCTTGCTTAAAAGGCGATTTGCATGCGGTGCTTACACGTCGTAGGTGGTAGACGAGATGTTGCCGCCTGTGCCAGTCCAGTTAGTGTGGAAGAACTCGCCACGTGCTTTGTCCGTGCGCTCGTAAGTGTGCGCGCCGAAGTAGTCACGTTGTGCCTGAATCATGTTCGCTGGAAGGCGAGCGGTGGTGTAACCGTTCAGGAAGGTCAGTGCAGATGACATACATGGCATTGGTAGGCCGCTTTCGAACGACTTCGCCACCACTTTACGCCATGCTGGCAGGCTGCCTTGTAGGATGTCTTTGAAGTACGCATCAGTGCCAAGGAACGGCAGTTCTGGGTTCGCTTCAAACGCATCACGGATGTTGCCAAGGAATGCGCTACGGATGATACAACCGCCACGCCACATGAGCGCCACGTTGCCGTAGTTCAATTCCCATTTGTTGGCTTCAGACGCTTCGCGGATCAGCATGAAGCCTTGCGCGTAAGAGATGATTTTAGATGCAAGCAACGCTTGGCGTAGGGCTTCTAGCCACTCTGACTTGTCGCCTTCAACCGGCTGAATTGGGTTGTCGAATAGCTGTGCCGCTTCAACACGTTGGTCTTTCATTGAAGACAATACGCGAGCGAACACTGACTCGGTGATCAGGGTCAATGGAATGCCCAGATCAAGTGCGTTGATGCCTGTCCATTTGCCGGTGCCTTTTTGGCCCGCTGCATCCATGATTTTCTCAACCAGTGGTTCACCGTCTTCGTCGCGGTAACCCAAAATGTCAGCAGAGATTTCGATCAGGTAGCTGTTTAGCTCAGTGTTGTTCCACTCAGCGAAGGTCGCTTGCATTTCATCATGCGACATACCTAGGCCTTCTTTCATGAAGTGGTAGGCTTCGCTGATCAGCTGCATGTCGCCGTATTCGATACCGTTATGAACCATTTTCACAAAGTGGCCTGCACCTTCACGGCCAACCCAATCACAACATGCTTCGCCATCGTCAGTTTTCGCTGCGATTGCTTGGAAGATAGGCTTCACGAACGGCCAAGCTTCTGGGCTGCCGCCCGGCATGATAGAAGGTCCGAAACGTGCGCCTTCTTCACCACCAGAAACGCCCGTACCCACGAAGTGGATGCCTTTTTCGCGTAGCTCTGCAACGCGGCGGTTGGTGTCTGGGTAGTTGGTGTTACCGCCATCAATGATGATGTCGCCTTCGTCTAGCAGCGGCACAAGTGCGTTGATGAACTGATCGACAACATCGCCAGCGCGAACCATCAGCATCACTTTACGTGGTGTTTCAAGCTTGCTTACCATGTCTTCTAGCGAGGTTGCACCCACAATGTTGGTGCCTTTTGCTGGGCCTTCAAGGAACTCGTCCACTTTGGCAACAGTACGGTTAAAGGCAACGACTTTGAATCCGTGGTCGTTCATGTTCAGGATCAGGTTTTGACCCATCACGGCCAGTCCAATTACTGCAATATCGGCTTTCATTTATTTCTCCTTAGGCCAGCTCTTTCGCTGCGTCTGAATCTAAATACCACTCGGTTGTGCCCGCTTTTGAGCGAACATGTGCAGCAGGGTAGGCCTCTGCCGCAGGCGCGCTTTCAGCAATCTCTTTTAGGACGGCTGCTTTGCTTGCGCCTAACACCAAGTAGGTGATGCGTTTTGCGTTTTCCAAAAGGTGCGCGGTTTTCGACACACGGAGCTGATGGCTCTCTGGGTGTGACGCGATGGTCGCGATCTCTGTGGTTTTGTAATCTGTTTTGCCAGGGAACAACGAGGCGGTGTGGCCATCTGTGCCCATGCCAAGCATGATCCAATCGAAAGCAGGCACGCCTTCTTGATCCAGTGAACCTTCAGCGTTCGGAATGGTGTCGAACATTTCTTCCGTAAAGCGAATGACTTCGGCAGCTGCGAAATCTTCACCACGAATGCGGTGAATGTTCTCGGCTGGGATTTGGATGTGATCAAACAATAGGCCTTTGGCTTGGCCGTAGTTGCTTTGCTCGTCTTCTGGTGCCACGCAACGTTCGTCGCCCCACCAGAAGTGCAAGTTTTGCCACTGAATACTGGTGGCGTAATCAGACGCTGCCAAGTAGCTGAAAAGCTGTGATGGCGTGCTGCCGCCAGACAGGGAAATGTGCACAGGGCGTTGCATTTCGCTGTATTCCAGCAGGCTTTTTGCTAACGCTTCGACGACCTGTTGGCTGTCGTCAAATACGCGGTAATTCATGTTACTCATAGTTCGCAATAATCCGTGCTTGCTAGGTTTTTACAAGGGAAGCGCCATGAACGATCTTCTTCATCAAGCAGTTCGTCGGCTTCTTTTGGCCCCCATGTCCCTGCGGCATAGCCGTATAGGTGCTCTGGGTTTTCCTTGTATTCCAAAATCGGTTGTACAAACTCCCAACACGCTCTCACGGCATCAGTGCGGGCAAACAATGTGGCATCGCCTTTCATTGAATCGAGCAATAGGCGCTCGTAAGCCGTTAGCATTTGCGTTTCTTCAAGCGTGTCGTAATGGAAGTCCATGGACACTTCTTTGGCTTTAAAGCCTGCGCCCGGTTCTTTCAAACCAAAGCTCATTTGAATGCCTTCGTCAGGTTGAATACGAATAATCAACTTGTTCTCAGGGGCATTCGCGCCAAACACTGGGTGCGGCGTTTTCTGGAAGTGAATCACCACTTCGGTCACGCGGGTTGGCAAACGTTTACCGGTGCGCACGTAAAACGGCACGCCGTTCCAACGCCAGTTGTCGATAAACATCTTCAAACCAACGTAAGTTTCGGTGCGTGAATCGTCTGCCACGCCGTTCTCTTGGCGGTAACCTTTTAGGTGTTCGCCACGAACGTCAGATTCTGTGTATTGTCCCAATACCAGATTCTTCTGCAACTTTTCTTCGGTCAGTGGTTGTAGGCTATTCAGCACTTTTACCACTTCGTTACGCATGGAATCTGCATTGATAACCGCTGGCGGTTCCATGCCGACCATAGCAAGCACTTGCAGTAGGTGGTTTTGGAACATGTCACGCACTGCGCCCGCGCCATCGTAATAACCGCCACGTTCTTCTACACCGAGGAATTCTGCCGCAGTGATTTCAACGTAATCGATGAAGTTGCGGTTCCAAAGCGGTTCAAACATGCCGTTAGCAAAACGGAAAACCAACAGGTTCTGGACGGTCTCTTTACCAAGGTAGTGGTCAATGCGGTAGATCTGGTGTTCAAGGAAGCAATCGTGGAGGTTTTTATCAAGCTCTTCAGCAGTGGCAAGGTCATAACCGAAAGGCTTTTCTACAATCAGTCGTTTCCAACCGTTGTCTTCGGTGTTCAAACCGTGCGCAGCCAGGCTGCTTGGAATGATGCTGTATAGACTTGGCGGTGTTGCCAAGTAAAACGTGGTGTTGCCACCGGTTTTGTATTGTACTTCGATGTCGGCCAAACGCGTTTTCAGCGTGGCGTAGTCATCGACGTTTGAGGTATCGATCGCTTGGTAATGTACGCGTTCCAAGAAGGCGTTCAATACGTCTTGATCGACTTTCTCGTTCGCGGTGAGCGATTCTTTAAGCTTTTGCTGGAAGTCCGCATCGGAGTAGTGCGTGCGGCTAACGCCTAAAATGGCAAACTCTTCTGAGAGCAATCCATTGGCATAAAGATGATAGAAGGCGGGAATCAATTTGCGGTGAGTCAAATCGCCCGAGGCCCCAAAGATGACGATACAATTATTTTCAGGCTTAACCATAATGCTATCCCACTTGCCTGAGTCCGTCAGACAAGTCATTCATTTTTTAGTGCTAAAACTATAAACACTAAGGAAAAAAGTGATAGTCGGTTTTACCTATCAAAGTGATAGGCAGAACCCCGTTCTAATTGTGATGACACAACCCTTACATAGAACTATAGAGCGCCCGACACCCTTCTTGCTTTCAACGTGAATGCTATTTCATCATTCTGCATCTTTCCTGCACAAACGCTGCGAGAAAAGTGTGCGAACAAGAACGTTGGCATATGACGTTCGATACGAAAGTAAGAGGGCATGAATTCGCTGTGAAAGCGTTTTCATCACGCCGCCGCGGGGATTTTATATGAAGTTGCTTCGAAAATCTGTCGTTTTCCAAAGACAAATTTTAGGAAACCGACACGTATAGGAGACTGAAAGTAAGGGGGGAGTTGCAGTAAAACTGGTATTCGACCCGGCTTGGGCTGAGACTTGAGCTTGAGAGAGGAATGAAAAAAGGCGCTAGATGCGCCTTTTGGAAGATCAGGATGTTGCTCATTTTGGTTTTGAGCAATTAGCCATAGCTGAACATGAAATCATCTTCAGTAAGGTCTGAAAGCTGGGTGTTGTTGAACGTCACTGTGTTTGTTTGTGACAGTTCCAATACCACGGTTGCCCCGACTTGCGTGAGGCTGAGGTCTTCAAACTCATCACCTGTGTATAGCAGCACGATGGTGTCTTCACCTTGTGTGTAATCCACTACGCGATCATGGCTCGATTCGGACGGGAATTGCTCGTAGAAAACAAAGAAGTCGTTGCCTTCTCCGCCAATGTAGAAATCGTTACCCGTGGTGCCCACGAGGGTGTCATTACCGTCGTTGCCGAACAGACGATCATTGCCGATTCCACCAATAACAAGGTCATCGCCGGTGCCGCCTAGCATGTCATTGTTGCCCGCAACACCAATCATGACGTCATTGCCCGAGCCTCCACCAATGTAATCGTCACCGCCACCGCCGTAGATGACATCGTTACCTGCACCACCGATGATGCGATCGCCACCGTCGCCTTCAAACAATGACAGTGGGAATTGAATGTCGCCAAACAAAAAGTCATGAATGTATGGGGCGTAATCTTCAAGGGAGGTGACATCTGAAGATTGCCATGCGGTGTATAAGATGGCGAGGTAGTCTTCCGCTTCATCGCCAGGCGCAAAGATTTCTTGATCGGAGAGGTATTCATCTAACCGAAAATCATCCCCCATCAGCAAATCATTGCCGCCAAAGCCAATCAATGTGTCGTCGCCGCTGTCGCCGTTAAGTAAATCGTCACCTTGCATGCCGGAGATTTGGTCATCTCCTGTTGTGCCGACCTCGATATAATCAAACTCAATATCGGTCATCGTCGTCATGTTTCTCTCCTTGTAACCCTGCCAACTAAACGTCCTATTATTTGATGTTGCTGATTTAATTTATGGTATTTGGATACTTTTGTTGTGTCGTTTAGTTGAGATATCACCATAAATAAATCGATGAGACGCATGTGTTAAGTTTGAGCATATCCCTTGTGGTGCAAGGTGTTAAAGGTGAGTGGTTATTCACATTTTGACGGGGTGAGGTGTGGTAGGGAAAACAATACGCCGCACGTTAAAAGGCGACGTATTGGTGCATTGCATTCTGGTTATAGCGCCTTGCGTTAAGGTACTAGGTCAAACTTTTCTAGCTGCTTGCATTCTGGGGTTTCAAAATCTTCCGTCAACTGGTTGCAAGAAAGCGTATTGACGCTTCGCATGCAGGCGACGGCCGCTTTTTGAACGGCAGGATCGTCTGGAATATCGCGCATTTCAATTTTTGTTTGCTCACAGGCTTGATCCGCAATGCCATTCACCATGGCTTTCATTTGCTCGTTTTGCGCTTGCTCACCGAACATCTCTGATACACAGACTTTCATTTTTCCACACATATTGTCTAACTCGGTCATGAGTGCTGGAGAGATGGTGGCGTGTGAAATGGCCGGCACAAAAAGCACAGCCAGGGTTAAGCAGCGAAGGGTGTAAAACAAACGCGCAGATGAAAGACGATGAGTTCGCATAAAATATCTCGATAGTGTGTAGAGAAAAAAGGCAAAGAAAATACGCGTTGCGCATGATTAAAAGCGTAACACTGTTTGGTTCTTTTTCTCTGTTGCAGCAAAGAGATCCGCATGAAAGAACTGGCAAGATTGTTGGCTTACTGATTGGGTTTTTATTCAATTAAAGATAGGGCTCAATGACCTTGATACAACGGTCGACTGTTTCTTCCTTTTCACCGACGGGGGCGACGTAATCGACCACACGTTTTGCGTGTTCCAGGCCGGCCAATTTAGCAACAACCCACGCCGCGAGATAGTGAGAAGACAGACATCCCCCGGCTGAAGCGAGGTTACCTTGGGCATAAAACGCTTGATCGAGCACGGTTGCCCCTGACTCTATGAGCAAGGACTTGGTGGTGGCGTCAGTACAGGCAGGTGAATGCTGAAAGAACCCTAGCGAAGACAGAATTAAAGCGCCTGAGCATTGGCTACCAATACACTGCTTTTTCGGATTAAGCGCAATACGGTGTAATACATCGATGTTGCTGGCGATGTCTCGTGATGCTTTTCCACTGCCAACCAACACAGCATCTGCACTGTTCGCAAATTCGAGTGGCTGTTGAGTTCTCACTGTGACACCGTTCATTGAGGTGACATGATCATTTGGGCTGCAAAGGTGAACACGCCAGCCAAATGATTTCATGCGATTAAGCATACTGAGCGCGACGAAGGCGTCCATTTCATTGAAACCTTCAAACGTGAGAATGGCAATGTCCATGATGCTGCCCTCGTGCATAATGTGGTCGTTCAACGCATCGAATTCATCATTCGATCTAGTCGACCAATTCAACCCCTAGACTTTCGAGTAAGTTTAACGCTTCGTAGCGAGAGAATTTTGCACCCGTCACACGATTTTCCAATACATTCAAAAACACATTGGTGGATTCGGTGAAATCCACGTTTTGTAGATTTGTGCGCATGAACTGAGCGCGGTCAAAATCGCAGTAGGTCAGGGTAGATTCGGTAAAATCGCCATCACGGAAATCGACGTCGTGCAGTTTGCATTCAGACAGTGTGAGTGCATGCAGGGTAAGGCCAAAAAAGGAGGCGTCGGTCAGAATACATTGGGTGAATGTCAGCTCGGCATCAACGCGGTACGTTGGCCATTCTGCCCTTGTCCAATCAATGCCTACCATTTTACAGGCGTTAAACACCACCTCGTTAAATTTAGAAAAAGGGATGTTTAACAAGCTTAAGTTGCAGCGGGTGAAGGTGCAGTTGATGAATTTGCTGCTGCGAAACTCAGCGGATGAAAAGTGGCAATCGATGAATTCACATTCTTCAAACTCACACTGCATGAAGGTTTCATCGTTGAGTTCAAGCTTGTTGAACGTTTCGTTGTAATACTCGTTATTGCTTTCGATGGTTTGCACGGTTCCCTCAGAAGATATCCGCAAACAAGAAGGGTATTTAAAACGCAAGATAACGGTGTGTCTAGGGATTTATGGGCGGTGATGAGCAGGCTGTAACGACACACTCTTTTTTGGGAAAAAACGCGCGAGAATGTTGAATAGCGCCTTTTTCTCTGAGCAACGTAGAAGCAAAAAAACGGCCATGATGGCCGTTTAATGTACGTGTCTGCGCTAGGTGATGCCGTTACGCTTCTTTTGACCAAGTGCGGATCCTGGTAATTTCTTCTTCGTCGATGTTTAGCGATTCAAGAAACTCTTGGTGCGCATCGGGCTCCATCTTTTCGAATTGCTTGTGCCAGTTCATCATGTCTTCCTCGCGCATGCCTGCAGCGACCATAATGTCTACCCAGCGTTCTTTGGTTACCATGTTTTGCTCCAGTAATCTTGGTTGCTCTAACAAGATGACAATGGCTTTTTGCTGCTGACGTAACCGTTGGATTTCGTTTTCCAAGGCGTTGAATTGGTCTCGCAGAATATGTTCTTGCGTCATGTCATCTTCCCGATCGAGAAGAGGCGCGATCTTGTTAATAGGTACACCGTAAGACCGATACGCCAAGATAGCGGATAAGCGTTTGGCTTCATTCTCTCCGTACCATCGATACCCGTTTTCCGCACGGTAAGAGGGGTTAAGAAGCCCTTCACGTTCGTAATACAAGATGGTGGTACGAGATACTCGGTGTTGTTTTGCCAATTGACTGATCGTTTGCATCGTTGCCTTTGTCCTTTGAACGTTCGCATCATTCCTCAAAACAGGAACACTGTTCTCTTCTCTCTCTAAAACTGGAGTCTCAACCCGATACTCATAGACAGGTCAACACGGAGTTAAGCGTTTTCTTGGTTTTTTGTCGATGTGTGGTTCCACGAGGGATCATATTTACACAATGCAATCTGAAAGCTCACATCTTCATGTTTCCTCGACATAAAGAGGGCGATCGCTTGTTTTAAATTTTTCCATATGAAAGTGTAATGTTTTATTGGTTGTGCGATTAGTATCCAAATTTGATTTTAAAATACACTGTACCTATAATGGCGGCCGTGACGAAAAGAGCCGTTCATCACAAAGCAAAGATATTGCTGCTTTGCAGTTGTTTGGATATACCTTTCAGGGAAAAGGGATTGCTAGCTTAATGTATACGTTCTTTTATACGCTCATTGGATTGTTTTTTATCAGCTTGTACTTTGAGTCTGCCCGTTCGGCACTGCCAGCAACAGCTTTTCAGGTTGCGCTGCCTATCGCGCCATCTTTCACGCCGACGACAAGTTTTGATGGAACATGGGAAGGAAAGCATGTCGATGAAAATGGCCAGCGCAAGTGCCCAGCCTCAGAGGTTTTAGGCACGATTCGCAATGGCTTCGTGTCTTTCCAAATTTCGCATGACAATTCGACCCTAAAAGGCTGGATCTCGGAAGCTGGCGAGCTAGAAATCTACAGCGACAGCGCACAATGGGGCTATCACTTTTCAGGGAGCGCGAGCCATGATGCGTTGAAGGGAGAGTGGGGAGTGAGTAATGCCGCGTGCAATGGACATTGGTCAATGTCTCGTGTATCTGTCTGATAACCTTTAATCTTTTTGCAATTTCGAGACTTGATACGAATGGTTCGTGTCTGCAGTCGCCAGTAATTAACATATCGTTTACATTGTCACTGTCTACACAATTTTAAAACGGCGCTGTTATCGCGTCGCGTTTGGAAACATAGGTTTCGTCGTTTAGGGGCAGATATGGTCAATGTTTTCTATTCCTTCCGTGGTGAACACCCTGAAATGCAGCACGTTGAAGTGCAAACATCGCATTATCACGATGCGGTAGATTTGATTGATAAGTATCCGTGGCGTGAAGAAGTCGCGTTGTTTGAAGAGCATGGAGAAGGCGGTGGGTTGTTTTTCACTGTCGGGGATGAAGACGATAAGTACGCGTGTTTTCAATTGGTGCCAACAGAGCCAGATAAAGGCTTGTTGTGTTTCTGGTTGGTGCTAGATAAGGGCTTTCTTGGTATTTTTGGAAAGAAAACGATCAATACTCCCTTTGAAGAAGTGTCGATTTCGGAAGCGAAATCGAAAATTAAGCCGCTTTTTGATTACTCCATTGAACAGCTCTACGAATGCCATAAAAAGCCTTAACGTCACACGTTAGAATGTGCCACATCGCTTTTGCCTTTGTGTTGTCTATCATTAACGCTGAAAGTTCCAATGACTTAGGTGGTACACATGTCGACAATCTACTTCTATGAACCCGACGACCCGTTTGGTTTCCTTTCAAATTTTTATCTCGCCCCCTTGCTTATTGATGGTCAAACGTGGCTGTGCTCTGAGCATTATTACCATGCGCAGAAATTCGAATGCCAAGATATTCGCAACGTGATTCAGCAAGCCCCCACCCCCGACGATGCTTTCCGGTTGAGCCGCCAATATGCGGATGCGGTGTGCGAGGAATGGATGGACATTCGTGTGGATGTGATGCGCCTGGTCGTGATGAAAAAATTTGAGCAACACGATGACTTGAAGCAGCAACTTTTGGCAACGAAGGATCGCTTTCTTGCGGAATGTTCTCCCTGTGATGCATTTTGGGGCATCGATCGTGACGGTGTCGGTGAGAATAAACTTGGGCAAATTTTGATGGACGTTCGTGAAAAGTTGGCGACAACGCAAGGCGTTTTATCATTGTAAAATCTGGGGTTTATGTAGAGTAATGCGTACGGTGTGTTGGAAATATTATGCGCTCTGTATGGGTTTTTGACTTTTAGAAACGGAGAATGTGCCTACAAAATAAGAATTCAGTGTTATTCCCTTCTGTTGATCAGCCTTCAACTCTCTCCACTGCTATTGTGAAACCATAAATGTAATGCTGGAAAATACTGGGCATGTGCTGAGTGCACATCTCCAATCGTTTTGATTTTCCACGCTTTCGACTTCGACGACATGATTGCCCGTCATGTTGTCAATCAACTCGGCTTCTATAAGTAGTGCTGCCAAGTAATGTAGAGACGGTTGCGTTAGCAATAGAGTTATCGTTTTCACTATTGCTAAATGGTAAACCGTCAATAGGCAAGAAAAGTCAGTGCAATGGCAGGTGGGACAAGCAAGATTTTGAGGTTCTAACTGAATGATGTGAAGCAGTAAACCCTAAAAACTTGCCTGTATATTTTGATCACTTGTGACTTCAACATCTTGATAGAGGTCGAAACAGGGCAAACGGCTCAATGCGAAGGCTTTGACGTTTTGGCTTGTACTGCGCGTTGCGTGTGTGTTTGTGCGCGGCGCGAATGATTACTATCGAGATTGCACGCTAAATAAGGCATCTAACACGAACGAATGGATTTGTGTTGACTTCGATTCCTAAGGGCAATGATTTGCCCTTGCGCAGTAGGCCTTGAGCGGTTTCAACACAGGTGTTAAAGCCCATTAAGGGGGATACATGGTTGATACTATTAGAAGCGATGCATCATCACTTCAACAAACATTACTCATTATTGAGGACGATCCAGAGAACTTACGGCGTCTGGGAAGATTACTTGAAGACATGGGAACGGTTGTTACATCGAGCCGTTCTGATGCCATTTCGGCACTTAGACATCATCAACCGCATGTGATTGTGATGGGCGATTTGGTCATGGCTGACCTGACGCTTGTTAGCGATATTCTCGCGCTGGATAAGAAAAATAAGATTCTCGCTTTAGTGGGTAATGAAAATACACAAACGGTGCAACCGGCTTTCGAGTTGGGTGCATTTGATGTGGTGGGGCGCGAGCTGAACGATCCTTTACTTAAGCTGGTGGTGAAGCGTGCTGCGCATGTTGCCAAAGTTGAAAAGGATCTTGCTCGACTCAGTAAACAGGAAAAACGTGAAGACCAGTTTGTTGGCAATAGCTCGCAAGTGTTGCAGCTAATGCGCATGGTCGATCGTGTTGCATTGACTGACGTTAATACGCTCATTGTGGGCGAAAGCGGAACAGGCAAGGGACTTCTGGCACGGGCTACGCATGACAAAGGTCCGCGAAGAGAGGCACCTTTCATTGCGATTAATTGTGCTTCAGTGCCTGATCATCTGTTAGAAGCTGAGTTGTTTGGTACAGAAAGTGGTTCTGCGTCTGAAGGCTACCGTGTCACGGTAGGTAAGATTGAAGCGGCAGAAGGGGGAACGTTATTTCTTGATGAAATCGGAGATATGCCTCTAGCACTCCAATCTAAATTACTTCGTTTCATGCAAGAAAGGATGGTGAACCGCATTGGCGGCCAGCAACCGATTCCTGTAGATGTGAAGATAGTGAGTGCGACCTATCAAGACATGGGCAGCCGTGTTGCGGAGAAGCGCTTTAGAGAAGATCTGTTCTATCGTATTGGTGAAGTGACAATTCATATTCCTCCATTGCGGGAGCGTCCGGATGACATCATGCTCCTCGCAAAGACTTTTCTGAATGAATTTAGTCACAGCATGAACAGAAACATTCTTGGCTTTACAGAAGATGCGATTGAAGCCTTGCTCGAACACCCTTGGCCGGGGAACGTCAGAGAACTTCAAAACAAGGTGAAATCCGCGGTGATTTTGGCCGATGGTAATAAGATTGCGACTGCCGATCTTATGCTGACCAAGGAACAGAAGAAAGACAGCGGTTTGCCGTTGAACTTACGTCAAGTACGTGAAGAGGCAGAGCGTCATGCTGTTTCTCGTGCATTGTTACGTGCTGAGGGGAACATGTCTCAAACCGCCAACTTGCTTGGTGTGTCTCGTCCTACTCTCTACACCTTGATCGATAAGTACTCGCTTCAACGTTAACACATGATTTTGTGTGTGATTTTCCATCGCTCGCGTTTTGTTTGCAAGCGATGGGAAATCCGTTGAAGTGTCTCATGTCTTACCTCTGCGACGATTGTGAAAGTAACCCCAAATTTCACAAGGAAAATCCCTCACAGGTTATACAGTTAATGATGTATACCCAAGTAACATGAAGTTGCTCGCTGAATTCGGAATCCTCAGATTAGTTGGGTATAACGCTAAGGAATGCGAGTGATTTGGGAAGGATAGGTTTAACTCAGCAAAGTGGTGGGGTGTTGATATGAGAATGTCCGAGTTTGTGGATAACAATCTAGTGCTAAAAGCAGATGTTGATGTGTGCTTAGCAGATGATTTTACTTTAGATGCATGTTCCTATGAATCTGGCGACCAAATGGTGCTGTTCAGCCCAATGACAGGCGACGTGTTAGTGTGCGATAGCGCAACCAGTGTGTTTCTCTCCCTTCTTGAAAAAAACCTCCCTCTCGGCGCGGCCTTATCTGCGCTTTCTGTGTGCCCCCCTGATTATGCGCAAAAGTTGTTACGTGAACTCGAACGTATGGAAATCATCCGATTAGCAGGCGTGAACTGGAGCTGATTTATCACGTCATGTTCCTCGCACTGTTTCGGTCAGTATTGCTGACACGCTCTTCTTACCGTTTTTCATGATGTATTAGTGTTCTTGATGATGCAGTGATGTTCGGCTGAATGGTCGGTCGATTAACTGTTTGATTTCTGGAGAGACGAAAGCTGTTTTCTTCTGTTTGCTGAGGTATGCTTTACGCATGACTTTTTATGGTTCAGTGTGCATGCTGGACGACTGAGCAGGCTTGCTTTGCAGTACATTAAAATCAAAGACACCATTGTTGAACAAATCCAAAGTGGCCTTCTGGCGGCGGGCACGAAACTGCCTTCTGAACGAAAGCTCGCGGAATCTTTCAAAACCACGCGTGTAACGCTGCGTGAGGCGCTTTCTTTATTAGAAGCTGAAGGGGTGATTTTCCGTGAAGATCGCCGTGGATGGTTTATTGCCGAGCGTCCGTTACAGCTTGATTTGATGTCTGCCTATCACATTCATGCAGTGGCTCAGGCGCAAGGGAAATCAGCATCAACGGACGTGGTCGTCTCCAAGACCATGATGGCCAATAAAGAAGCGGCAGAGAAGATGGCGCTGCCACCGTTTTCTGACATTCACCATATCGAGCGAACGCATTTGGTTGATGGCCGCCCTGTGATGTACGCCATTCACTATGTCCGTGCTGACAGCACCCCCTCTTTACTGGATCATGACCTCTCTCAAGATCTCTCCGTGATTTTCGCGAACACCTTCCACCTGCGTTTTGCGCAGTGTACGTATGGCGTTTCTTCAACGTCTTTCGACAAGGACATTGCTCAAGCATTGCGTGCAACGGCAGGTGCTCCCGCTTTGTTAATTGCACGAACACATACGGACATTGATGGTGTGGTTCAAGAAGTGGTGTTAGAGCATTGGCGACACAACGCGGTTGCGTTGAATGTGTCGGCGGGTTTTTAGCTCTATACCCAAACGCATCACGCGTCGCGATTGGACTTCATTGATAGTTTTTCTTGGTTGTATCGTCGCGCTTCCTTCCCGAGTTGATCCCCATATGCCAACACATAAAGCGCTTCACAACGTTGTTGGTGAATTTTCTCATCATGGTGCTGTTGAACGTGCAAACGGGCTAAGCGGCCTAGCTGCAGGCGCTGGGCGACATTGGTAAACAGCTGAAGTAAACGGTCGTGGGTGTATTTTCCTTGTTTTGCACTCGACGAGAGGACAGGACGAGTTGTGCCTTGGTACTGAGGGTAAGCGTCTTGGTTCGCGAGTAAAATCGGCAGCCCCATCGACATAGCTTCTAACGTTTTCGAGGGAAACACGTATTTGCGGTGTAAGCTGGCATAGCAATCAACGTGCATGTTGAATTGGTAGCTATCAGTGAGCAGCCCGCAGAAGCGAATGGCGTTTTCAGGCAGTGCTAACCGGTCAATACATTGGCGATAGGCAGGTAAGTGTGGGCTGTTTCCTGACACCAGCAACATGGCCTGATCGGCGAAGTCATCGTCGCGTTGTCGCGCTTTCGCATAGGCTTCGAAAAAGTGTTCAACGTCCTGTGGCTCTGCATCGCATATGGATGTGCCAATGACAAACTTGTCGCTCGGTACGGGCGCTGTGCCAATCATGCGTTCTTTTGTATTGACCTCGAGCTGTCTCAGCGGTGGACACAGGCGCTGGCTATCTATGCCGAAGCGGATCAGCTTTACCTTGTTTTCTTCTACTTGAGTATGTTGAAGAAGCCATTGCTCGCTTTCGTCAGAGGTCGTCACAATAAAATGCGTTGAAGGGGAGAGTAAGCGGTAACGCCACTGTTCGATGAGATGGGCTAACCCTTCCGATGTGCTTGGGCTGGTAAATTGTGTGTGCAAGCGCAGTGGTGTGGCGTGTTGATAAGCAAACCATTGGATTGCCATGGTGCTGTCGCCATAAGTATGGCAAATGTCCGGTCGCAGCAGCGCTATTACGCGGCGACACTCTTTTAACCCACCGAAATTCAATACGCCTTTTGGGTTGAGTTCAATGCAGCTGGTGTTGGGGGGAAAACGCACGTTGAGCCCGGGCTGTTTTTTTAGCACCACCAAAGTATGTTCATACGCATCACTGCTGAATTGGCCGATGACATTAAACACCTGACGGTTCTGTTCAGCGTCGGCGAGATTATCGACGAAATGACAGATATGTAAGGGGGCCGTTCGGTTTATCATCTTCTGCTCAACACTCTCTAAGAACGTATGCGTATACTCGCATAGCTGAGGAGTGAGAAGTTTCTGATTTAAGAGACAAGCCGACAAAAATTAAGGCGGGTGAAATACGGGGAGCGGGCAGTAATAACGGTCAAAGAGGGCGCGTCATTTTCAGCGTGAAGGATGTCGTTAGTCCGACCTTTTTCTTGGAAATACCGACATGCATTATCTCGATACAATGTGGCGGTTTGAAGTGGATGTTTAAAACGAAAAAGCGACGAAGCTCGTCGCTTTTATTGATGTGTAATGAGAGAAGCTCAGCTTAAGATTCGAACGCTTCTGAAGGAAGGGGGGCTAAATCGAGCACTTTCACTTCTGCGCGGTTTCGACCTGCGCGCTTGGCTTTATAGAGGCGTTGGTCCGCGGTTTCTAGCAGTTGATTCGGTTGGGTTTCACCATCTGGGGTGCAGATAACACCGCCAATACTGACCGTGATGATTCCACTGTTTTTGCTGCCTTGGTGCGAAATGCTTAAATCGCGCACTGACTGACAAAGTTGCCACGCCACTTTCTTTGATTGCTCAAGGTCTGCATCCCGAAGAAGAAAGGCGAACTCTTCGCCGCCAAATCGCGCAATCGTGGCGTTGCTTGCTGTTGCCACCTGGTTCATTGCACGCGCCACATACGTTAACACTCGGTCGCCTTGAAGGTGTCCATAAATGTCGTTGTACGCTTTAAAATGGTCAATATCGATCATCATGATGGTGATAGACGCATTCTCATCGACCGCATCATATAAGGCGGTGTTCATGATTCGACGGAAAGGACGACGATTCAAAAGGCGTGTTAATTCGTCAGTTTCCGCTTCAACACGCAATCTTTCGTTGGCGAGAATGAGCTCTTCTTGAAGCTCGGTCATGGCAACGTGGTCGCGCTCGCGAATCGTTAGCTCACTCAGCATGGTAGCGAAACGTTTTAACAGCAGGTCTTTGTTTTCATTCCAACGCAGTGAACAATGATTGTTGGTCGCCACGAGCAAGCCAAAACTCTTACGTCCATCGGTGAGGGGGAACATGGCCAAACTGTGAATGCCAACCCTTTCAAGGAACTGACGTTCAGTCACGGCATGATCTGACATGTTGTTGGTGTCAATGATCGCGGTGTCACGCACATCCATTAACCAACGCTTGAGCTTATACATGTCGGTGAAATCGATGTCTGGCTCATCACTAAATTCTGGGTATGAAGCGCGATACTGCACGTTGTTGTAATCAAAGGCTAACCAGAAGATGTGGTCTGTTTCCAACAGGGATGCCATGCGTGACATGCTTGCTTGCACATCGTTTTCAACATCGGTTTTATGGCCTTTGAGCAGACGTAACGATAGGTCTGCCAACAGTTTGTTCGCTTTGTTCTGCCAATCTAGCTCTAACGTCCTCGCATTCACTTCTTCTGCCAGCAAGGTTTTGTGCTGTCTCAGTGTGCGCTCTTCCAGCTTTTTCTCAATGAAGTCGGCACGAACACGTTGATACAGTGCTTGCACGGAATTAGAGACTTGGCCGATCTCATCTTCACATTTGATCAGTGCGTCAGGCAGAACAAATTTACCGACTTTGGTTAGGTCTATTTTATCGACGTGTTCTGCCAGCGTTTTCATTCGGCTGGTGAAGGTGCGCTGAACAATAAACAGCAGTAGCAGTGCGATCACGAAGGCTTCGAGCAGATAAACCATGGCCACTGAGCTGGCACTTGTGATGGCTGAAGACTCGATGGCATTCAGATCTAAATAGACTTCGATAAAGCCCGCGTTCCTTGTGCCATCACTGATGCTATATCGAGAGAAATAGGCTTCAGCAAGCGGTGCATCTTCTGGGTAAGCCCAACGCTGTGTGCCAGTGTTGCTGACCAAAAGTGCATTTTTCACATACGGCATGCCCGCTAGGCTTTTTAGCTGTTGGTTTAAGAGTTCGTGGTCTTGTTTACTGATGGCATAGTTGAGCACTGAAATGGTGCTGCCTATGCGTTTCTCTAGCGAAGATTTTGTCCAATCGACCGTGTGCGAGTAGTTGATGCCTACTTGAACGCTCATTGAAAGCACCGCAAAAATGAGGCTCAGGCCTAACACGAGAATTGTCAGTTGTGTTTGTATGCTTCTACGCAACTTGAATAACTTTTTCAGCATGCAAGGCTCTTAACGTAATGAGCAGTGGCGGCTTGGTGCTGTGTAAGCATCGCCACTCCTTTTTTCGAGTTCTGTTGGTGGTCATACTGAGGCTGGCGTCGCGTTGCTTTCGCAAAAACTGGCGCAAGAGTCACTGCGTGATCCATGACACGGGTGAGGCGTCCGCTAACGCTGAAAGAGTAGAGTGTTAACTCTAAGGTGTGTTTGGATAAAAAAGAGGGGCGTTGAGGCGCGCCTTGGGGATCACTCTCATTCACATCAAGTTTTGTGCGACGACGATCAGATAGGTATTGATCGTTTCGCTGATGTAATCCGGGTTGCATTGCGCTTTGCCAATGCCAGAAGTCAAATTCAAACGGTTTGCCGCATGTACGACTCATTCCCCTGGGAAATGGTTTAGCCATCTTTCACTCCAAAGTACCGACAACTCTTTCAGTAATTTACAGTCAGTCTTTAAAGTCTACCGCATTTTTAAGGCAGATCTTGTCTATAAAGTCATTTAAAGCGTGTCATGTGTATCGTTTGAGCAAATAAAACGCATTTACGACGTAAATGTTATTCCTATGTTGGCATATGTTTGGCTTGGACTTTCACGACTGTTTCGAGTTTGGATTAGTCGTGATCAGTGGAGATGCATATTTGATGACTGCCTATGCCTTTGTCTCCACCCATATCAAGGCAGGAGTCAGGTTCGGTAAATTTTTGAAACTCGATGCCGAGTACAAATGCACCAATCACGAGTACAACAACGATAATCCATCGGAATATCTTTAGTTTCATGTAGAATGCCGCTTCCCTGTCAATCCGACCCGAAATAGAGGGTCGTGTTAATGTGCACGCTGATGTCGTGTCGCTGTGATGGCTCTGCCTTTTTGTTTGTAACTTCAAGGTTTTAAGGCATTAAAATGAAAGCCTCACGCGTGCGAGAAAAGTGTTAGACCAGAGTCGTATCAATCTGTTTAGTATATCTGACCAGCAACATACCGTGCTTTTAATTTGTCAGTGTATCAATTGGACCAGCGTACGCATCATTTTTGGTTCTTATTCCCAATTTTAATAATATGTCGAAGGTTATCGCCGTCGAATTCACTCGACGGATAAACCCAAATTTATGGAATTGGAAATATTGATACGCATGAAAACAAGACGTTATTTTAAGTGTGTTTCATGGCGAGCTTTGAATCTGTCTCTATACTCAGATCGTGTGTGCATCCAGTTTCCGTTGGAAATAAGAGATACCAGTTTGAAAATCAAAAAACGAATCCGAAAATTGTTTCCGTTGGATTTTTATGGCGAAGATAGAGGGTGGCGTTTTGTTATTCGGGCATACAACACAGCCGAAGTGTTTGATGCGTTGATGTGGCGTTCTTTCCTTTCTGTTCGCCGACAAGAGTTAAACCTTCTTCACCTTGCGATTGAAACCTTCCCTTACCAGAGTGACTACTCTGAAGGACGAGTTGCGGAAATATCAGGCTCTCATGGCGCATTGATGCGCGTGAAAATGCTAGGGCCAGTTGTCGAGGTGAGTGCGCTGAACAAGGCTTATCAGGATAAGGTGACGTCTGAAGCGTTGCTTTCCACGCCTAATATCAGCCTCGCACTGCGATAAACTGAAAAGGTTTAGAGATAAACAAAAAGGCACAGAGACAAACGAAAAAGAGGTTGGACATTGTCCAACCTCTTTTGTTTTGGGTGAGAAAACCGTTTCACGATAGAGAGATCAAGAGGTGCGTGTTTCTACTTCAATTTGGCGGGGTAGCCAATAGGAAACCACGCTAGCTGTTGTAAGCATGGCGCTAGAAATCCACAGGCACGCTTCAAGACCATAGGCTTGGTAAACCCAACCTGACAACAAGGTGCCAAACAATCTACCCAAGGCATTCGCCATGTAATAGAAGCCAACATCAAGAGATGCGCCATCGCTGCGTGCATAACTCACGATGAGATAACTGTGCAGTGACGAGTTGATCGCGAAGACACCACCAAATACCAATAAACCCACCACAATGGATATTTCAGGTGCGAGAGATTGGCTGAGTGCTAGCGCAATCAGCGCGGGAATAATGGCAAGACCTGCCGCCCAATACATTGCTGAACGACCGTCTGGTGTTCTCCCTTGTGCTTTACCCGTGATTTTTGGCGCGAAGCCTTGAACGATGCCATACGCAATCACCCAAGCAGCAAGAAACCCGCCGACATACCAGTGATCCCAGCCTAGCTGAGTGGTTAAGAATACGGGAAGTGCGACAACGAACCACACATCACGTGCACCGAACAGAAACATTCTCGCCGCAGACAAGACGTTGATGGGTAAGCTTTTCGAGAAAATCTGCGTGAACTTTGGCTTGCTCTTAGACGTGCCGAGTTCGGCTTTCAATGACAGCAAGCTGCCTATCCATACCAGCAACAGCATGGCTGCCATTACTGCAACCGCCCCTTGAAAGCCAAGCACCGAGAGCAATGCGCCGCCAAGGAAGAAACCTGCACCTTTCAGCGCGTTCTTGGATCCTGTCAGCGCTGCAACCCACTTGTACAGTGTGCCTTCTGCATTCTCAGGCACCAGGGTTTTGACTGCGCTTTTCGCACTCATCTTATTGAGGTCTTTTGCGATACCCGATAAGGCTTGCGCCGCCATCACCCAAGCGACCGTCAACATGCCAGCAGGCACCAGTAACATGCCGAGTGCCACGATTTGTAAACCGAGGCCAATGTTCATGGTGCGATTTAGGCCGATACGCGCGCCAAGCCAACCACCAACGAGGTTAGTGACGACACCAAAGAACTCATAAAACAAAAACAGCATGGCGATTTCTAACGGGCTGTAGCCCAGCGCGTTGAAATGCAGCACCACCAACATGCGCAGTGCGCCGTCGGTGAGCGTGAATGCCCAGTAGTTGCCCGTAACAATGAGATATTGCTTTATCTCAGTGGAGAGTGAAGCGAATGGCATGGTGAAATGTCTTCCCGTATACGGTTATTGTGCTTTGTCTTGACGGCCGACCATCAGTGCAAGCTCAGCAGTACGGTTTGCATAACCCCACTCATTGTCATACCACACGTACAGTTTTACCTGTGTGCCGTTAATGACCATGGTGGACAGGGCATCAATGGTGCCGGAACGTGGGTCCGTTTTGTAATCAACAGACACTAGCGGGCGCTCTTCATAGCCAAGAATGCCTTTCAGTTCGCTGTTCGCGGCGTCTTTCAGCAGTGTGTTCACTTCTTCTTCCGTGGTTGCACGGCTGACTTCGAAAACACAATCGGTCAATGATGCGTTGGTCAAAGGAATGCGAACAGCGTGTCCGTTCAATCGCCCTTTTAGCTCTGGGAAAATGTGCGTAATAGCCGTCGCTGAGCCTGTTGTTGTTGGGATCAAAGAAGAACCACATGCACGTGCGCGGCGCAGATCTTTGTGCGGCGCATCGATGATGGTTTGCGTGTTGGTGATGTCATGAATGGTCGTCATTGAGCCATGGACGATACCGAGTTTTTCGTGGATGACTTTAACCACAGGCGCAAGACAGTTGGTGGTGCATGATGCTGCTGTCACGATAGGGTGGTTTTCGGCATCGTATTCATGGTGGTTAACGCCCATAACGACGTTTAACACGCCATCCTCTTTCACTGGGGCTGTAACAACCACGCGCTTCACACCCTGTTCAAGGTAAGCATTGAGCAGTGCTTTGGTTTTCATCTTACCAGAGGCTTCAATCACGATATCGCAATCAGACCAATCAGTATCACCAATGGCTGTATTCTGTGTGCATTGAAGGGTGTTCTCACCAATGATCATGTTTTGTCCATCGGCAACGGCTTCATGCTCCCAACGGCCATGAACGGAATCGAAATTGATCAGGTGGGCGAGGGTCGCTGCGTCGCCTTCGGGATCATTGATGCGAATAAACTCCACATCTGCTTGATTGAATGCTGCTCTGAAAGTGAGGCGACCCATGCGGCCGAATCCATTGATACCGATCTTAATTGTCATTGCGTTTTCCTTTTTCGCTGAATGCGCAGTCTTTAAGGTTGAGAATTTACATATGGAAAATCATATATTCGTATTTCCATATGTAAAGTGAAGTTTTAACGACAACGTTAAAAATGTCTGATTGGTGTTTCATCTTGGCATGTGCTGTCAGAAATTACGCATGAGATGTCGTTTGAATCAGGCATTTTGAGCAACCCTACAACCTTAACGTAAAGGTAAATGCCGCCATTACTTATCTGTTGCTGACGATTTCTTTGCATTCGTCGCATAAAAGTCCATCACAATCGTAACAAAAGGTTTCCACTTGTAATAAATAAACAATTTGTTAACGCATTCTCTACACATAAAACCTCAACAAATAAGGCAGTTATGGTTCCATAACCGCCTGATTTTGTATAATTGTGTTACGCAAATGTAAAAAGCACCCCCTTCGCAGTCAGAACAGAAATATGTAAAAATACGCTTCAGGTGAGCAAAGTTTGCTCAATGTTTTATTTAACTCTCATTTTGGAGTAGAAATGGCCTTTTTCTTGGTTGTTTTTCTGTCTGTTGTTGGCGGCATCCTCGCGGGTGAGCATGTCCATTCCTATATGGTTGGATTTTCTCTCGCTACGGTTGCTGTTGGGTGTTGTTATTGGCTGAGCTTCCGCCATACAAATTATCCACAATTGGCGCTGCTACTTCTGATTTCAGGATTTGCGGTCAAAATGGGTATCACTGTGTTTGGCGTGATGTGGAGCCTTGAACGCGAATTGATCACATCACCTTTCGTTTTCGCACTGTCGTACCTGTTCTTCTCTTTGGTTGCGACCTATGGCTACTTTAAGTACCGTGAATTTGTGCAAACACGAATGGCGGCAGTGAAAGCGCGTTTGCAAACAACGTAATCACTAACAATCGTTAACATGCGCGTTTTGTTAGCGTTCGCCTATAGTTAGAAGGGTGGCTTAATAGCCACCTTTTTTGTGCCTAGTTTTTGACTTAAAAGGAATTAAATGGGGAAGGAGCTTCATACTGAGCGTCTGGTGTTACGACGTTTTCAGGAAAAAGACAGAGAGCCTTTTGCTGCGATGAACGCAGACCCTTTTGTCATGCGCTACTTTCCTGCCACGCTTTCTCGTACCCAAAGCGAAGACACCTTATCGCGCATTGCCAGTAAATGGGATGAAACGGGGGTGTCTTATTGGGCGGTCACGTTGAAATCGACCGGAGAGCTCATTGGCACCGTCGGTATCAATTTCACCGATTATCAGGTAATGGGCGAATATGTGTATGAGATTGGTTGGCGAATCGCCTCGGCGTTTCATCGCCAAGGTTATGCCACAGAAGCGGCCAGCGAAGTGTTACGCGTTGGGTTTGAGGTAAGTCAACTTCAACGTGTTGTATCATTTACAGTGCTAGATAACATGCCTTCACAAGCCGTGATGAAAAAACTGGGTATGCGAGATACACAATTTCAGTTTTTTCATCCGAGCATTGCGGCAAGTCACCCGCTTGCTGAGCACTGCCTTTATGAAATCACCTCGCAGATGTGGCACAAGCTGCACCATCCACCCGACGAGGTGAATAAGTGACTATGCCTTTCTATAAGGCAGATGTTGAAATGCATCGTCATAGTACTGCTGGATCATGTCATGCTCGCGCGTTAGATACTCTGCAATGCCATCATGGAAACCCTGGTGTGCTAGGTAGTGTCCAGAATAAGTAATTACTGGTTCAAACCCCCGTATTAACTTGTGTTCACCTTGAGCGCCCGCGTCAAAAGTGGTGATGCTGTGTTCAATGCAGTACTCAATACCTTGGTAGTAACACAATTCAAAATGCAGGTTTTCGAAATCTGACAAACTTCCCCAATATCGACCGAAAAGCGTGTCATTCGATTTGATGTAAAGCGCCCCCGCCACATAGTCGCCATAGGCTTCAGCAAACACCAAGACGACCTTGTCTAACATGGTTTCCCCGAGGTGATGGAAAAATTCACTGTTTAAATAGCCGGTGTGCCCTGAGCGTTTGAGGTAAGTCATTTGATAAAAGTGGGTAAACACATCCCAATGTGCGCTGGTGATCGCCTCACCTTCTAGCACATGGACGGTTGCGCCTTGATCACCGATGCTTTGACGTTCTTTTCGAATGGTACGGCGTTTGCGTGAGGTGAGCTTTGCCATGAAATCATCGAAGCAGGTATACCCACGATTCAACCAATGGAACTGGACGTCGCGGCGTTCCAAAAAACCACTTTCCTTTAAGGTGTCGCACAATGTTTGCGTTGGGAATAAGACGTGAACACCGGAACACTTTCGCTGTTTGGCGAGCGTTTGCATGGCGCTCAGTAGGTGCTGGTATATCTCGGCGCTGTCTTCATTTGCGGACACGAGTAGGCGAGGGCCGGAGGATGGCGTAAACGGTACTGCGCAGACGAGCTTGGGATAATACTCCATGCCTGCATCTTCATAAGCTTCTGCCCATGACCAATCAAACACATACTCACCATAAGGATGTGCTTTGATAAAACAAGGGGCGATACCGACGAGCGTTTGATGGCGGTATACGCCAATATATTGTGGGAACCAGCCAGTTTTGGCGCTTACAGCTTGGCTCTTTTCAAGTGAATAGAAAAATTCATACTGAATAAACGGATAATCACTAGGTAGCAACGCGTTCCACGCGTCTTTACCAAACTCCTCGATTGTCGAGATTACCTTACATTCCATGGTCATCAGCTTTTGAATCACTCCGTTGTTGATTTTATTGTTAATAGTGAAATTCAGCCTTGATAGTGAACGAGATATCAGACAGAAATACAACCAATAGAAACTAAAGGTTTCGGGAAAAGCACAGAGGTTCTTGAATACTCTCAACCATGGTACAAAACACTATGTTTAACCTAGATGGCGTCATGATGTTCCATATCCTATTATTGACCAAATTATAAACTGGAATATGTGCATATAAATGGATTTAAGTGTTGTTAATGTGTTATATGCTGGCTTAATATAAACCTTAACAACCCATTAACAGATTGGGTTTTGTTTTGTCGTCAAAAGGAATGAGATATGCAAAACACCTTTTTAATTGAAGCATTTCAGACACCTTCAGAAGTTGCTGACACATTAACGCCTTATTTTTCTTCGCTAAAACGCGACCCTTACGTGGACAGTGATGTTCGTTTTAGGAGCTATGCGCGTTTTACGCTTTCATCCTCTGGCAGTATCTCTCGGTTAGCTCACGCTCCGTTTATGCAATCTTCTGAAGTGAACCGTGTGGTGGGTGATGTGCTAAGGGAATTTGCACCTATGTCAGACGACATGATTCAAACACCTGCATTTCAACACTTGTTGAAATCCTTCGCGAGTGCAACTGGCATCGAGAAAGAAGGTGCACAAGTGGATGTTCACCAAATTCGTGTAACCTGCTCGGTGAATGATACGTCTGCCCCTGCACCTGAGGGCATTCACCAAGATGGCTTTCGTTTTGTGGGTATTTTCTGTGTTCAACGTAAAAATATCGCAGGCGGGTTCACGCAGATATTTACGTCGCCCGTTGATCAACATCCTCACCTGAATACGGTACTTGAACCTAACCAGTTCATCATTCTTGATGATGCACGCTACTACCACCACATATCTGAAACGTTATCTAGCCAATCTGGCGAAGAGGGGATCCGCGATGTCTTTGTCTTTACCGCTTAATGCTACAAACATTGAACAACTGCGCCGTCAGTTTCCTGCGTTGCAGCGAGACATTGATGGTTCTCATCCCGTCTATCTTGATGGCCCTGGCGGCACCCAATTCCCTGAATGCGTGATTGACGCTATTAGCAGTTATTTGCGAGCGGGTAACTCAAACCTTGGTGGAAAATTTACCGTAAGCCGTGAAACCGTGGATGTGGTGGCAAAGGCGAGAGAATATGCAGCGACGCTGGTGGGCGCGGCATCGCCAGATAATGTTTTCTTTGGTGCGAACATGACGTCTGTGACATTCAGTTTCAGCCGTGCGTTGAGCCAAGAATGGCAAGCGGGAGATAACGTGATCGTCACCGAAGCCGATCATGGGGCGAACCGATCAAGTTGGATCATGGCAGCGCATGACAGAAACGTGAATGTGCATCATTTGCCGATAAAAGATCGCACGGGAGCGTTAGATCTTGATGCGCTGGATGCGTTGTTGAATGAGAAAACACGATTGGTGGCATTGACTGCCGCCAGTAACATCACCGGTACTATCACGGATTTGAAAGCCGCCATTGAGAAATGTCACCGTGTTGGCGCGAAAGTGTTTGTGGATGCAGTGCATTTACTGCCGCATCAACTGATGGATGTTGTGGCGTTGGACGTCGATTTTCTTGCTGGCTCTGCGTACAAATTCTATGGGCCGCATCTTGGTTTCTTGTATGGAAAACATGAATGGCTGTCGAGCGTTGCGCCATACAAAGTAGAACCTGCCCCGATCACGCCACCACATTGTTGGGAAACAGGCACGCTCAATTTCGAAGCGCTCAGCGGGTTCATTGCGGCGATTGAATACATTGCCTCTCTGGGCGAAGGCGAGACGTTACGTGATAAATTGGAAACCGCATATCACCATATTCACGTTTATGAATCAGCGCTTGCCACGTATTTCCTTGAGCAACTGGCATCCCTTGATGGTGTGACTTTGTATGGGGTTGACGGCGTTGAAGGCAGAACTGCGACGTTTGCGTTACGCTTTGGCGATATTGATCCTGCATATGTGGCTGAAGCGCTGGGCAAGCAGCAAATTTATGTGTGGAGCGGGCATTTGTACGCCGACAAACTGACGGATGCATTTGGCGTGACAGAGAAAGGCGGAATACTGCGAGCGGGCGTGATGCACTACAACACGCATCAGGAAATTGATCGCTTTTTCGATGCATTAAGCGTTGTGCTCAAGCGTTAATTTCAATCTGTATAGGTGAGACAAAAAGGCGACGCGGCATTAAGCCTGCGTCGGCTTTTTTTATTCTTCGTTTTCTGTGTTTTCTTCGCTTACTAGGGCGTAGCTGATCACGTAGAACACATCATCGTTAGGGTAGATTTCGCGGATGAGAGGTTTTAACTCATCAAGCGGCAAAAATTCTTGGGCTGCGTGCTCTTCACCGATGTCATCAAACGTGATTTCATTGACGGCTTCAATGTCGATTTTGCAGACATATTCGTCAGTTTCTAACGTGTGCACATCCACGCGAGTGCCTGGCACGTAATGGCTTTCTGATTTATCACGGATAGTGATGGTCTTCTTTCCGCTAACAATCAGCGGCGTTAGCCAGCCAAAAAAGGTAATTTTCGTCGGTGCTTGATTCACAGTTCGAGCCTGTATTCGCCAATTTCAAAGTGGCGCATTAAAGCACATTGCATGGTGAAGTGCGTCAATAAATTTCACCTTGATGCCTATTCACTAAAACGGGTGAGTATTGTCAGCGAGTTAGGCGCTTTTCGCTGCATGTTTGGAACAAGTCACGAGATCTCGTTGTGTTGCTCATGTGAAAAGCAGACCACAGAGAGGGAGATAGACTGAAAGGTAATGGCAAAATCGATTGGAAAAAGCCGTTAGTTTGAAGGGCTGCATAAAGAAATCGTCGGTAGACATCGAAACTGTGTGGGGAAACGCACGCCGCTTTGTTAGAATGCCGCCCCTTGTTTGGGCTCAACCCGCTATAGATATAGAAGAGAAAATCACTTTGAAAGAATCGACCGTCATCATTGGATTAAGTAACCCTAAAAGCCCAGAAAACGTGGGTGCTGTTATGCGTGCTGCAGGCTGTTACCAAGCAGATGAAGTACGATACACGGGCCAACGTTATGACAGGGCGGTCAAGTTCTACACCGACACGAAAAGTGCCGCAGACACCATTCCATTGACTGCGGTGGAATCGTTTCTTGATGATTTACCCGCAGACATGAAAATCGTGTGTGTTGAATTGGCACTCGGTGCTCAGCCACTTCCACACTTTGTACACCCAGAAAACGCGATTTACATTTTCGGGCCCGAAGACGGTTCTATTGCACAAGATGTGGCAGACAGAGCTGATCATGTTGTTTACGTGCCGACGGTAGGTTGTATGAACCTAGCCGCGTCTGTGAATGTGCTTCTTTATGACCGTTTGGCAAAGGCTGAGAACATTGAGCTCGGTGACGATTTGATTCTTTCTAGCCGTGACAACCGAAATACGCTTCGCGTGAATAAGCCTGACTAATTGCGAATAGTGCTAAGCAATTAAGCAATTAAGCAATTAAGCAATTAAGCAATTAAGCAACTAAGCAACTAAGCAACTAAGCAGCTAAGCAATTAAGCAATTAAGCAATTGCAACTGACGATCTGACCGCCGACGCGATGACAGGGAGTCTGCAAGGTATGATCAAGCACGTTTCCTGACGAAAACCTCGAAATGGCCCAACATGACGTCGGGCTTTGTCCTCAAATTGAACGAAATGAGAGGCTCTGAAGCCTGCTTCTTGAGGTTATACTTGGGCATACCTGTCTTCCGCGACATAGTATTAACAACGTTAGGTAGCAAAGCGCATGCGTAAAACAGACAAGAAAATGGACAATGAACTGCGCATCGCGCTAACGGACGTTTGTGAAACGGCGCTTGAAGAGATTGAAGGGTTTCAATGGCTGACGCATACCGTTGATTATTCGTATTTCCCTCTGAGCTTAAAAATCATCTGTGTGTTTGATACCAATGCTCAACTCGCGACGTTTTCCGAGAACGGTGGCCATGATCAACTCCTGTCGACGATTCAAAAGACACTGAGTAACCTTGGGATCACGGTTAAACACGTAGCACGTCATGTCTTCTTCGATTCGGAAGAAAGTTGCATGAATGTTCATGGTGGAAACTGGGCGAAACGTTTGGCGTAATGCCTGACTCGCATTCAACAGACGTGATAGAAAAGTCTAGCCTGTAAAAGCAAGAGAGAATAAAAGAGGCGAGCATTGGCTCGCCTTTTTGATGTTAGGCGATCACGGTTAAAGGATCTTCAACCATTGGCCGTGCCGTGCCCGGATGAAATTGGGAAGACAAGACTTCGTTGCCGGTAAGGCTACATAAAAGAATACCGTTTAGTATGGTGCAACCCTTTTCGGACTTGCCGCCGTTTATGTCCCACACTCGGTTTTGGCCTGCGGTTTCCCATCCCCCCGTTTCTCCTACAAAGTTGGAAAGCAACACAGGGAAACGGTGCGTTTTTGCAATGTCTGCAAGCAACTGACTGTCATGTTCGTAGCCATTTTGGGAAATGAGCGCGGAGACAAGGTAAATGTCGGCGCCGGCTTCTTGTGCGTCTTTTGCGTGTTGAGGGTCACTAAAGTCTGCGCAAATGGCCAGTGCGAGCTTGTTGCCTTTGACTGACAACATCACGTTATCTTTCCCTCGGGCGCAAAAAGTCGCTTCCCCTTCGTGAAGGTACTGTTTCCTATAGAAACTCACCGTTCGAGAAGGCTGACAAATCGCGGCAGCGATGTAGGGTTTCCCCTGCGTTTCACCTGCTTCGTTTTCGTTTTGTAACGACAATCCGCAAACAATGACCATGTTGTGATAGGTCGCAAGACGAGACAGCGCCAACACGCTCTCATCGCTTGATGTGAATGCCAATTCTTCAAGAAGATCGGGCTCGTAGCCTGTGAGTGATAACTCTGGAAATACAATAACATTCGCGTGCTGTTCGGCAGCAAGTTCGATGAGTTCAATGTGTTTTTGTAGGTTCGCACGGATGCTGCCTTTGGTTACGCTGAGCTGTGCCAACGCGATACGTAAATTTTTCTTCATTTTTATATACTCTGACTCGCGAACGACTAACCGCGATAAACCACTTGAAATCGTTCCAGTACAAGCATGGCATCTTCAGTTATCTCAATGCCTAGCTCTTCGCATTCCTTACTAAAAAACGTCCAGTGGGCTTCTCGCCACCACGCATAACTCTTATCGCCTTCACCTTCTAAGGCGGCGAATTCTTCGGTCACTTGATTGAAAGGGCAAGAATCAACGGATTGGATTTCAATAATGCATTTAGGTTCCCCAGACCAATCCGTGACGACCTGAAGATGTCCGATTTGTGGGCGAGGTTCATTTTTGTGTGAATACCAGTATTCCAGGCCGCACGCTGCGCGTTTTTCCCCGCGTTGGATGAGGTCGGCGCAAAGGTTGGCGTTGAGTGCGTCTGCGCAAAAGTAATCAGAAGAAAAGGAAGTATGATTGGCGCGTTCTATGTCAGAAAGCGTCCTCAAATATTGGTTTAGAAAATGCTGACTTCTGTCGTCCATGGTGTGAAGTATTACTCGTGTTGGGCAAAATAGGAGAAAAAATAGCGTCGGTTATCGTACCGGATGCGATATTTCGCGTCTGCGTAATAACTTCATTGTTGCCAAGCAAAATGTAAGATGATGTTAAATGTTGGGTGGTAAATGCAATAACAGGGTGAAAGGTTGTTACCCGGGGTTAGAAGGGGCTTTCGCGGTTTAATTCATTGCAGATTTCGACAATGGCAAGCGACAGACCCGAGGCAATCATTTGCTGCTGGCGTTTGAGTTGAAGCTGGTAAAACATCACGTCAACATCATCATCTGGTTCTTGTATATCAAGACGAACCATGCCCATTTTATTGACTAAGTGAAGGTTCTTGATGGCATTGAGAATGAAAGGGTCAGTGAAGCTGTACTCTTCCATGTCGTTGTTGAGCTCGTTTCTTAGCTTGATGACATCGTTGATGTCTTCAAACAATTCGCTAGGAAGCACGCCTAAGCCAAACAAGAGCTTTAATCGAACGGAAAGATCACCTAACGGACCGGAGTCTTCGAGCAATGGCCCGACAACCGATTTCACGGCAAAATCGTCTTTACGGAAAATACGTTGTACTAACGCATCAATAGCCTCACTGAAGACATCTACCGCCGTGATGAAAAAGCCACGAACAGACGGTGCTGCGTTGAGCCTTTCTAAAATGTCTGCTTCGTCAATGGGTGCTGGCATTTTGTCCTTAAACATCATGTTTAGGTAGGGGAGCTTACGCTCCCTCTCTGTTTTTTCATCCGCCTTGCGAATGCGTTTAAAGCTGGTGGTAGATTGACTCAATGCTCTCCGCCTCTTTGCCGTTTTCATCTAATCCGGAAAAGTGCGCAAGCGTTTTAACCACACCGTTTTTCTCTAGGAATGATTGAACTTCAATGGCTTGCGGATCTGTGTCGTTTGTATACTTGAGCGCAGCCGCAATGCCTTTCACTAGAGCCTCATTTGAGGTGTTGTATTCCATTGTACCGAGTAATGGTCTGATTAATCTATCGTTCTCGCCAAGTTTTCTGATGGGCTCTCGGCCTACGCGTGAGACATCATCAACCAAAAACGGGTTCGCAAAGCGTTCTAGAATTTTGTCGATGTATGCATAGTGGCGTTCTCTATCAAAGCCGTAGCGTTGAATGAGCACTTCGCCGCTTTCCATCATGGCTTGTGTCACGTCATTGCGGATCATCGGGTCGCTGATGGCTTCTCGAATGGTTCTATGGCCTTTCAGGCAACCAAGATACGCGGTAATGCAATGGCCCGTGTTCAGCGTGAAGAGCTTACGCTCGACAAATGCCATTAAGTTGCTGGTTTTCTCCATGCCGGCAATGTCAGGTATTTCACCTTTGAATTGCTGGTCGTCGACTATCCACTCGCTGAAGCTTTCAACCGTGACCTCTAAAGGGTCGTCATTCGCTGCCTCCATCGGGGGAACGATGCGATCGACAGCTGAATCAACAAAACCCACCAAGTTATCGGCGTGTTGTTGTGCTTGCTCATCGAGGTGACGATACACCTCACCTTTTAGGTGTGTACTGCCGCGTACCATGTTTTCACACGCGATGATGTTAAGCGGTGTCATGTTGCCAATGGAAAAACGCTTTTTAAGGCCGCTAGCAATGGTCTGTGCGATTTTATCTAATACATTTGGACCCACTGCGGTTGTGACTAAATCCGTTGTTGCGATTTGTTCGATGAGCTCTGGGCTCATGGAGTTTACCGCTGTCACGTGATTCACCACGTCAATTTTACTTTCGTTACCGACGACACGGACATTGTATTGTTGATCATGGCTGAGCTGGTCAACCAAGGGGCCATTTACGTCTGCAAATGTCACTGCCACGTTGGAATCAGCCAACAGTTTTCCGATAAAACCACGACCTATATTCCCTGCGCCAAAATGTACGGCTTTTTTCATGTTCTGACCCTCGCCAAAGGAAGACGTTGTAAAAGAAACCTGCTCACACACAGGCTTTCTTTGTGTGTTAGATGATGGGCGGTCAGCGAAAATCTCTGCGTTGATGGCGGATTAACGCTGACCAACACCTTATGCCGCTTGGCTCGAAGACAGTATCGCGAGCACTTCGCTGACATCTTGCGTGGAGGTGAGACGTTCAATGGCGTCGTCGTCATCCAGCGCATTGGTGATCGCCGTGATCACCTGAATGTGTTCATCGTTTTTGGCGGCAATGCCAATCACGAGTTTCGCAACATCATCTTCGTCATCTGTAAACTGCACGCCCGCAGGGTATTGGCAGATGACAATGCCTGTTTTCTTCACTTTGTCTTTTGCGGCGATGGTGCCGTGCGGGACGGCGATAGATTCGCCTAAGTAGGTAGAGACCATTTTTTCGCGTTCGAACATGGCATCCACGTACTCGGCTTCTACGTAACCCAGTGCTACCAGCTGTTCGCCAGCAAAACGGATTGCGTCTTCTTTCGTGGCAGCGCTCAAGCCAAGGTGCACGTTCTTCTTCTCAATTTGGAAGGCAGGTGCAGGGGTGGGCTGGAGCGTTTCATCATTGGCGGCAAGTAGCGGTTTTTTGACGTACTCAGCGTCATTTGCCGCCTTTGGGCCTTGAGCCGCCAATAGCTGTGTCACTAACTGGTTGTAAACGTCGCTATCAAGGAAGTTTTGTAGCGAGATATGCGTTGCATGTGCAGCGTGTGTTTTTGCGCGGTCTGTCAGGTCTTTGTGCGTAATAACGACATCGACATCTGCAGGTAGGTTGTTGATCGCAAGGTTGGTGACCTTGATATCCAAACCTGCTGCTTCGACTTTCTTGCGCAGTAGGCTCGCACCCATCGCACTTGAGCCCATGCCGGCGTCACACGCCACAATGATATTTTTCACCGCGGATAGGTTGACAGAGTCGTTGGCACTTGCCGTGTTTTGCGCTTTCGCACCTTTTGATTCTGCTTTCATGTCTTTGATGTCTGACGTCGCTTTCGTCAGTGCGTCTTCATCATCCTCATCCGTCTCTTTCTGTGCTTTTAGCAAGATAGACGCCACGAAGAATGACACGGCGGTAGAAGAGGCAATGGAGAGTAATACACCAATCAGTGAGCCCTTTGGCGTCATGAGGAGAACGGCGAAGATAGAGCCTGGTGACGCAGGAGAAACAAGGCCCGCATCAAACACACTTAAAACAAATACGCCTGTCATGCCGCCGGCAATGGCCGCCAGAATCAAACGTGGGTTCATTAGTACGTAAGGGAAATAGATTTCGTGAATACCACCAAAGAACTGGATGATAGACGCGCCACCTGCCGTTTGTTTTGCCAATCCACGCCCGAAGAACATGTACGCCAATAGGATACCCATACCAGGGCCTGGGTTCGCTTCGACGAGGAAGAAGATAGATTTTCCTGTTTCTGCTGCTTGCTGAATACCCAGCGGCGAGAAAATACCGTGGTTAATCGCATTGTTGAGGAACAAGATTTTTGCAGGTTCAACAAGAATCGAGGTTAGCGGTAGAAGGTGGACTTCAACCAAAAAGTTTACGCCAGCCGCGAGTACATCAGAAAGTACCTTCACCAAAGGGCCAATCAAGTAAAAAGCGATGATTGCGCAGAGCATGCCGATGATGCCAGACGAGAAGTTGTTCACCAACATCTCAAAACCGCTTTTTACCTTGCCTTCGAATTTTGCATCGAAGGTTTTGATTGCCCAGCCGCCCATTGGACCCACTATCATGGCGCCCATGAACATGGGAATGTCTGAACCGACGATGACACCCATCGTCGTGACGGCACCAACAACGGCACCGCGATCTCCACCGACCAATTTACCCCCGGTATAGCCAATTAGAAGGGGCAATAGATAAGTGATCATTGGGCCTACAAGCGACGCTAATGTTTCATTTGGAAGCCAGCCTGTTGGGATGAAAAGTGCAGTGATAATGCCCCATGCGATAAACGCACCGATATTGGGCATAACCATATTTGAGAGAAACCGACCAAAATTTTGTACTTTGATCTTCACATCTGGTGATATCATAAAAGTTACCCGTTTGAAGTTCCTGGTTGAAGTTTGTGTAACGGTTCGCCAAAACCGTTAAATTTGTTTGTATTCGAAATTCAAATTACCACACAAAATTCGTCAGTCACTGATAACGGGTTTTTTGTGATCAATTCCACAATTACTCCCTGCGCCTCGCGTTTAAAAGTGAGAGATGTCCCGCATTTATCATGTAGTTTTATTTCAAAATCACATTATTTACTTTGTCAATATTTTTAATGGCCATAATAATTGAGTTAAGTCACGATTTTATGGTTAGGTCATTTGATATTTATTGTGACAAAGATCACCAATATGATTAATGCTGTGGTTTCTGGGGATATGTGTGTGACTTTCATCACTATGTGATGTGCTAATCCCTCGTTACTTGATTCACTCATTCTCCTTGAGATTGCATTGTGTAATTTTTATACACACCATTAACTTTCCAAGTGCGGGGATCCTTTGTTTTCTGAATGTCTGTCGATCCCACCAACCATGTCATCTTTAACCATAGCTGTCTCAAAAAGCCACTGTTCAACTTCTTTTGGGTGAATGTGTGTTAAGAAATGCTTTTATTATCAACAGTGAAATGGTTTTTCAGATTAGTTTTGAGTCCTCTCGTGTATGGTCACAACGGTTGCGCATTTGCTCTGCTATGCTGGCAGCACACGAAATGTTGGAGGCTCACGATGAAAAAAATTAAGCACGAAGCTCAACTACTAAAAAAAGCCTTACAGATTGGCCAGCAATATGCGGAAAAAAGAGGGTTTGCGCATTTTGATGAAGGGACGTCTAACAAGATAAAGATTGAGTGTATTTATCGTCTGTTGGTGGAAGACAATGTACTGACGCCGCTGGCGACGGATAAAGAAGATGGGCCGAACATGAAACATAAATTGGTGCTTTGGATTCAGAAGCAACTTCCTGACAATCATCCACTATTGAGTGACTAAGTGACGACAGGTAAGCTCTTATACTTACGTTAATTTGAGCAGCACCAATGCGTGTAGAATAATATCCGTGCGAGATCGTCAAACGTTGTAGGAGAAAACGTTAACGCTATTGAGGTCTCAACGATAAAGGATTCAATGAATGAAAAAGACAGCGTTTATTTATGGCGTGATGGGGTTGATTCCTTTTCTTGCTTTTGGGGTTCTGCTACCGGTTTGGCCGTTAGATTGGCAAGGAAAACTCGCTTATACCTTCCTCACCTATAGCGCCATCATCTTGGCATTTTTGTCAGGCGCGGTATGGGGGATTACCATCAGTGATGCGAAAAATGCTGCGAAGGAAGAAAAATCAACGAAGGGTTTAACGGTCGGCATCGTGTTTTCGCTGGTGGCTGTTGGTGCACTCTTAATGCCTTACCCTATGTCACTCTATTTGCTTACCGCGTCTTTTGTGATTTTGTTTTTATTGGAAGTGGGTTTGATGTTTAAAGGCGTTTACCCGCTTTGGTACACCTTCTTACGTTTGGCGTTAACGTGTGTGGTTGTGGTTTGTCACGGCTTCCTTTGGTATTGGGTATATGATTTGGGCTCGGGTGTTTTACCGCAAATCATTTAACGGTTCATCTCTGCCGAAATGTTACACAGAAAACAAAAAAGCGCCTATGGGCGCTTTTTTGTTTTAGCTATATAGACGCAAGTAGGTCGACTTAGTCTTCCAAATCTTGTTGCCAAGGCATTTCAGGCAGCATATCGAGGTGCTGTTCGTAGCGCTTAAGGTTAAATTCACCGTCACCCCTTGCCACGTCATAGATCTCAACCATCAGCGCACAAGCAATGAATTCGATCGCTTCTTCTTGCGTGCTTCCCGTCATACGTAGGCGCATGAGGGTTTCTTTTACTTTTTTAGGGTTGTTATCTGTTAGCTGATTTTCAACGATTTCAATAAGGTTTTCGCTGGTTAGGATATCGTCATCATTCATGATTTATTGCCTTGCACTCACTTGATAAGTCTTATTGGGGCGTATGGTACGGGAAAAGCGGTAGAGATCCTAACAGGCTGATTGTTTCTAAAGAGAAAAGGGAAAATGAACACGGGTGTGCATAAAAGGCAGAAGCGTTGACCATTGCAATCGGTGGTTGTGTGAATGAATCGGAAGCAAGGACATTCGCTGGTAAGAACATTTGCAGGCAAGAACATAAGGAGGTGTGATTGAAAAGGCGCAGTGACGTCTCCGGCTGCGCCTCGCGAGTATTAACTTTCTTTTTCCATGGCAATGGCATTGATGCAGTAACGCAAGCGCGTTGGCGGTGGGCCATCAGGAAAAACGTGGCCAAGGTGTGCATCGCACACATTGCATGTCACTTCTACGCGTGTCATGCCCAACGTAATGTCCATGGTGTACGCCACTGCATTCTCTTCAAGCGGCGCCGTGAATGAAGGCCACCCTGTGCCGGAATCAAACTTCTCTTGTGCATCAAACAAGCGTGTGTCGCAACACACACATTGATAGATGCCCGGCGCAAAAAGCCCACACATGTCTGAACTGAACGGCCTTTCCGTTCCGTGTTTTCTCGTGACGTAAAACTGCTCAGGTGTCAGTTTGGCTTCCCATTCGGCTTCGCTCATCTCAACGCGGCGTGGCGCTGGAGGATTGCCATTCTTCGCAGTGGATAATACAGATTCCCAATTAAGCATGTCGTCACCTTCTAGGGCCAATAGACCCTCAATGTGGATGGATATGTCGAAGCGAGTTGCTGATCTCCGTTGGATCGTTATCAAAGAGAAGATTCAAGGGAAAGGCAGCCATTGCATTTACTTCGACGGTGTAGTTGACCGCAGTACTGGGTCGTTTCTTTCATGCTGGATAGCCGAGCCATAAAAGGTCTCGGTTCTTGATACGTTGTAAGTACCTTCCTGTATCACCTCTTCGAATTTTTGGAGATGTAGAGTCGGGAAGTCCTTTTGATGGGGTACTTTTCTTTTTCGTGTACTACGTTTCTTTAATGCATCAATTTCTCTGTGCGTGTTATCGCCTCCTTATAAAACGGCCTTTCTATCGAGGGAAGTGCTTGGCGGCTGCCGTCTCTACCAAGGCCTTGTCGTTACGGGCCTTGTTTTTAGGGGCCTTAGTGGCTCTGTTCATGCTGAGTGGTTGCAGTTCTGGTTCTTCTTCGACTTCGTCTTTGGATGTGTTAGACCTCGATAATGATGACGTGTTGGTGATGGGGAAAGTGTCACGTATACCGTCTTACCTTGCGGCTGACTTAAAACACGAAACGCACACCGATATGCTGCCGCTTTCAGACAAAGTGACCCTATGGTTTAAGGACTACCATCGCGACCGCAATATCGTTGCGCGTTCCAAGGAAACAGCGAGTCTGACCACTTCATGGGACACGCCTTTCGAATTTGTCACCCCAAAAAAAGCCTTCATTTTGAACAGAATTGAGGTGTATTCGATGTCTCATGGTGAACCCACATCGCAGCACTTCACCTTGCCTGCAACGTATACCTATTTAGTCCGGGTGGATGATCAGGCTCTGTATGTGGGGAACCTTCGTCTTTATACCAATGAGTTTGATGAGGTCATTGCTGTCGAGTTAGTTGATGAATCTTTGGCAACACAAGGTCGCATGGCGGCGTTAACCCATCATGCTGTGCGATTTCGTGTTTCATTGCTCAAGCCACAATAGGGCGCGCAGTGATTGTTTCATCTCATTATTGTTTTGCACTGACGCATAAAACGCATATTTTCCGTGGTGTTACCCTTAAATCCTGACATGATTAAGGCGTGCATTTAACAGCAACGAGAGTGGAATATGACGAAAAATTTGGTGGTGTTTGATCTAGACGAGACGTTGCTGAATGGCGATTCGATGACGTTATGGCATCAGTTTCTCGTGGATAAAGGGTTCGTAACACCCCCTGACTTTCTGGCGTTGGATACGCAATTCATGGCGGCGTACGCTGATGGCAGTTTAGATCTCGATGCTTACCTTGCTTTTAGCCTGTCCCCGTTAAAAAACATGCTCGCCGAAGAAGTGAATGCGCTAGCAGCGCGTTTCGCGAAGGACGCGTTGATGCCGTTAATTTTTCCTGAAGCCATCGTCACGTTAGCGCAATACAAGGATGAAGGTGTGGCGCTGGCAATTGTTTCTGCTTCTCCAAGCTTTCTTGTTAAACCTGTGGCAAAGGCGCTAGGCGTTGAAACTGCCATGGGTATCGACTTGGTGTTAAACAATGGGAAGTACCAACCTCAGCCTGAAGGCGTGCCTTCATTTCGTGAGGGAAAAGTGCTGCGTCTTACTCAATGGATTGGCGGCCTTGACCACGATTTTGAGCGAATCAGTTTTTACACTGACTCTATTAATGATCTTCCCATGTGTTTATTTGCGGATGACGTACACATCATCAACCCGTGCAGTAAATTGTTTAAAAAAGCAGGGGAGTATCAGTGGCCTGTTCACAAGTGGGGCGATGCGCAAAGCCTCTCGCTGTCACCTCAGCATCCGACTTGAATTTCTCATCCGTTGCAGCGTAAAAACCTGCTAAAGCGTAAAAATCTCTACAGCGCGCGATTTTTTTCCGCATCATCAAGGCTTTCTAAGCCTTGCACTCGTCGGTGGTTATCAGATGAGAAATGGTTACTGCGCAAATCGGCGATGGCTTGCAGACGTTCATCTTCGCTGTAGCTATTGTCATTGAGTAAAGTTTCACGTTCTTTCAAGTAGGCCTGAACCGAGGCATCAAATGCATTCTCTTCTTGTTCCAAGGCGTGTATACGGCTTGCGGCGTCTTCCCCAACAAGCTCTGTGAGACGGTAAGATTTTTCATCACTGTCCAGCGAAGCGAGGTTGTTGATGTGCCCCAGTAATTCGGCGTTTTGATAGCTTTCTTTCATGTCAGGCGGAAGCGTGCTTAAAGTTTGCTGCCAAAGGTCTTGGTACGTTTGATCATCTACGCCCAACGCTTGTAATTCGGCTTTTTTGATGGTCATTTCACGGGCCAAATTCTCTTCATAAAAGAGCCTAGATTGTTCCTGCGAGCTAAAGGCATTTGCTTGTAGTTGCTGCATCTTTTCATGAATGAATCTGAGGTATTCAATGTCCGTTAGCCCATCTGGGGATGACACTGAAGCAATGGATTCTCGGTATGTGAGGTATTTTTCAAACAGCGTTGCTTGCTGCTCGCCATAACTCACCGTTTCGGCAAATTCGTTATAAGCCTCTTGAACCTCACCCAACTCTTTTTCACCTAACGTCGATAGAAAATACTCGAAGGTGTCGCGGTCAGAAGAGATATCAATATCTGTCCCAATTTGAGACGGTGCTGGGGTATCTGTCGCATTTTCTTCTTGAGCATTACCCGTTAAGTAAATTGCTGTTGATACCAACAATATTCCAGCAAAAGCCATCCGCAATGAGCGAGAAGCGAGATACATGTGCGGTCCTCCGGCGTGAGTGTGAAATCCATTCGATAGAGGTATAGATCGGGTTATTCACGAAAAAATTTCAACGCGTGATGAGGTGTCATCTCATCACGCGCTTTAGGTACGACCTATCCCGTTATAGGCCTTGCTGTTTGAGTCGATTCGCGTGTTGGCGATACACAGTGACCGGATCCGTATCAAACAAGTGGTGTAGGCCGAAGAAGCCATTCACTTCATCAAGGTGGTTCATGCGGTAGTTGTCACGAATGACGCGACCGAGGTGTGTGCTGCACCGACCGACAAGGCCATCATTCGCTTCGCTAAAGAAAAGCCCTGTAGTGAAGAGCACAGGATCGCTGAGATCCAACACATTGGTTACCGTGCTTGTGCCAGACCACGAATAGTAATACACGCCATTAGATGCGCGATATTGCCCTTCGCCGCAGCGGGAGTTCGGAATACCTTCTGGGTACTTTGCATTGAATGCGAGTGAGCCTTTGGTAGACAGTGAATTTAACGATGCCAAAGGAACTTGTGGGAGGTGGCTGCCGCCAGAAAGGAAGCTAATAAGCCCTGACAGTGCTTTTGCGGCTGCTACTGCACCTGCTTCTCCTGCAGAACCGGGTATGAAGGCTTTACGAACCACATCGGCGAACTCAGAACCTTTGTTTACACCACCAACACTGGTAACGGAGGCGACAAATTGAGGGGCGACAGAGGCAACATAGCGTGCCGTTGGGCTGCCATGGCTATGGCCGATGAGATTAACTTTGTTGGCGCCAGTCACTGCGCGTACGTAACGAACTTGGCGAAGCAGCTGTTCGCCGCGCTTTTCGGAGCTATTAACGGCGGAAACTTGCGCGACAAAGACTTTTGCGCCGCTGCGCGTGAGTGCTTGTGGTATGGCATGGAAGTAGTCGAACCCAGCTATGTTATCGAAGCCGAATAGACCGTGAACAAGCACGATAGGGTACTTGGTTTGTGTATAACCTGTGTTAGCACTTGGAACGGTAGAGCCTGCAAATACAGATAGTGACGTTGCTGCAAACAACAGTGATATTAAGATCCCTTTCACAGTATTCATCCTCTGGTCAGTCCTCTGATGTCGATCAAAGCGTAGCGACACAAATGTAAACAGAAGAGACTTAGAAGTGAGACAAGATTGAATTGTTAAAAATATGTGATGATTCTTGCTTGTAGTGAGATTCAGATCAAAAAAAGAGCGCAATAGCGCTCTTTTAAATACAGCATGACGTGTTAATTATGCAGTGCCGATACCAAATTTGATTTCGTTGTTCGCATCATCAACCACTTCATCCAAGTAGTTTTCGACTTGCTGCTCAACCATACGGTCTGGTTCTTCGAAGTAGGCGATATGGAAAATCGCGTCACCTTCGTTCACCAATGGCAGTGTTTGCTGACCAATGATAATGCCGCCTTGTGGGGCATATGTCTGGATCTCTTCGCTACCAATAGGGCTGCTGATAGATGCCAGAGATTGGCCTTTGCTGACGCGTTGTCCAAGAGACACGTGAGAGCGCAAGATGCCGTCGGCTTCTGCGCGAACCCAACGTGTAGCACGTGCGATAACCGGTTCAACCGTTGATGTTTTACGGTTGCTCTTGCGGATCATACCGAGGTGACGCATAACACGTTTAACACCTTTTACGCCCGCCGTAATTGCGTACGGTTCAAAACGCAGTGCCTCACCTGCTTCGTACGTAATAACTGGAATACCGATGTTTTCCGCTTCTGAGCGCAATGAGCCATCTCGAAGAGCCGCATCGATAACCACTGGCGTACCAAACGCCAATGCCATTTCATTGGTTGCTTCGTTCGCCAAGTTCGCGCGAATTTGAGGCAGGTTAGTGCGGTAAATCGCTGCTGTATGTAGGTCGATAATATGGGTACAACGACGAACAATTTGTTCGAAGATTTGGTACGCCATGCGACCTGCAATTGATCCGCGCTCAGAGCCCGGGAAACAGCGGTTTAAATCGCGACGGTCTGGTAGGTAACGTGACTTATGGATAAAGCCAAATACGTTAACCACAGGGATCGCGATAATGGTTCCTTTCAGTGTGGCAGGGTTGATGCGTTCAAGTACTTGACGCACCACTTCCACACCATTGAGTTCATCACCATGAATGGCCGCGTTGATCATCAACACTGGGCCAGGTTTCTTACCATGAAGTACTTCCGCTGTTACTGACAGCGGCGAGTGTGTGTAAAGCTTAGCGACTTCAAACTCAACGCTCGCGCGCTGACCTGGCGGGATAGTTACCCCGCCAATTTCAAAGGCATTATTCTTAGTTGCTTTTGACACGTGTCCTTGTCCTCGGAGATGAGACTATTTTCTCTATATGGTCAATGATGAGGCCAGCGACGTCTTTACCCGTTGCGGTCTCAATCCCTTCAAGACCTGGCGACGAATTCACTTCCATCACCAATGGTCCGCGCTCAGAGCGCAGTAAGTCTACGCCTGCTACGTGAAGTCCCATGGCCTTCGCCGCTGCAACCGCAGTTTTACGTTCTTCAGGCGTGATGCGGATCAGAGAAGCGCTACCACCACGGTGCAAGTTCGAACGGAACTCGCCCGGCAATGCTTGACGCTTCATCGCTGCAATCACTTTGTCGCCGATAACGAAACAGCGAATATCTGCGCCGCCCGCTTCTTTGATGTATTCCTGCACCATGATGTTCGCTTTCAAACCCATAAAGGCTTCGATCACGCTTTCCGCTGCCTTGCGCGTTTCAGCAAGAACAACACCGATACCTTGTGTGCCCTCAAGCAGTTTGATGACCACAGGCGTACCGCCAACCATGCCTAGCAGGTCTTTAATATCGCCCGGTTTGCTTGCAAAACCTGTGACCGGCATACCAATATTTTTACGTGAAAGCAGTTGCAGAGAACGAAGCTTGTCACGTGAACGTGAAATTGCGACGGAGTCGTTCACGGTGTAAACACCCATCATCTCGAACTGGCGTAAAACCGCACAGCCGTAAAACGTCACAGACGCACCAATACGCGGGATAATTGCATCAAAACCCACCAAATCTTCACCCTTCAGGTGAATAGAAGGTTGGGTTGAATTGATGTTCATGTAGCAACGTAGTGCGTCGATGATTTTATATTCGTGGCCTCGTTTCTCACACGCTTCAATCAGGCGGCGTGTAGAGTAGAGATTTTCACTGCGCGATAAAATTCCAATTTTCATAATTTAACCTTGTGGCGCCTGAAGAATAAAAGATGCTTCTGGTTGGACGATTAGACGACCTTCCATCGCGATGCGACCTAACAACATACGAAACGTCATGTTGTCACGAGCAGTCAGTGTCATCTCAATTGGGTATTGGAGATCACCAATAATCAATTGGGTTTCGATGACATAACGGTAAGTCTCGTGACCACCAGAATCGCGCACTGTGCGCATATCAAATACTTTCGCGTGACACTCTTGTTCGGTATGCACGTCGTCTTGGATTGGATGAACCATGAACTTCACCCATTTCTCGCCATCTTTTTGATATTCTTCGATGCCGAAAGTGTGCAGACAAGATGTTCTTGCGCCTGTATCCACTTTTGCTTTGATTGCTTGGATGTTTAACCCTGGTAAGCCGACCCATTCACGCCAGCCAACGACAGTTCGTGCGTTTGCTTGAATAATATTAAAGTCTTCGCCATCAGCTGTGCGAGATGTGTTGTTGTCAGTCATTACTGCAATGCCCCAGATAGTATATTTCGAACGGATGGAGTGAGCGCATCAGTCTTTGACACTTACTCAAGTAAACGATAGCTGCTCGAAGGCGAAGGCCTGCTCACATTTATAAGAACCGATTGAATAATCAACACTATCGTTTACGTTCTCCGCGGCGACCTTATCTGTTCCAAATTCTCAGCACCGCATGAAAGAGCGCGAAAGTTACAGCTTTGCGCCAGTCGCGACAAATCAATCTTTTGGTCGTGACGATAAAAAATATTAATCGTAGCTCGGGTTGATTTTTGAGATCTACATCAATGTTTTACAAGCCGCGAATTTACTGGAGTGACGCGCGTAAAGTATGGATTAAAAAGAGAGAATTCTCATGGTTGATAACGTGAGAAAGGAAGAAATTATTTTCACTTTTTTCACATCTATGAGGTAAGGGGTTCGGGTTGTATAACTCGCACGGGGATGATGCGTTAAAGGCGATTGAAAATGTGGAGGTCAGACACTATCTAACCACCCATTCGTGAATGGTCAGTAAGCTCCTTCGGCTGCCATTCGCACAACACATCGATCATGCCTTCATCGCACGCGATTGTTTTGGTTTCGCATTCAATGAATCCTTGCTTCTGCCAGAACTCCCTCGCTTGTTGATTAATTTCAACGGTATACAGCATGAGGCCATTGATCGCGGATTCTTTGACGAGTTCAACAAGGCAGCTTCCAATGCCTTGCCGCTGTGCGTCTGGTGCAACGTAAAGCTGAGTGATGGATTCGCCATCTGTCGCTATCATCCCGAGCACCTGTCCAGACTGCTTTTCTATGGCGAGATAAATGTCATTGCATGCAGCGAGCACGCGATTGAGGTAGTAGCGATGAGAAGCAAGGCTCTGTGATTCAGCCTTACCCAGTGCGAATGCTTTACTCTCGCGCCACATTCGAAGGGTGTCTTCGGTGTAGCGCGGGTGGTAATCAACAATGTCGATGTAATGCTTCATATCAAACAACATTGATGCGTGGCTGTTTTGCGCGTCCGCTTGTCAACGTTTTCATTTAGAGAGCAGGGCTAAATAATTGAAGTGCGCGTGAATAAAAGACACTGTTTGGATCTTCGACGTAATCGCCAAACGGTGAACACGCATCAAAGCCGAAACGCTGGTATAGCTTTCTTGCTGCCTCAAACTCGGGTTCAGCACCTGTTTCCAGACTTAGGCGCGAATACTTGCGACGACGAGCTTCTTGAAGAATGTATGCAAGTAAGTTTGCTGCTACACCGCGACGGAGGAAATTTTCTGAGGTTCGCATTGATTTGATTTCGCCATGGCCTGGGCCAATTTGCTTCAGCGCACCACAACCCGCTATTTCTCCATCAATCCATACACTCCAAACTGTGACATTTGGGTTTTGAAGAGCGGTAATGTCTAATGCGTGAACACTTTCAGGTGGGCTAATGTCATACATGTTTGCGAGGTGTTGATGGAGAAGATCTTGGATTTCCTTTCCTGATAAATCATCGACGCGTATTTCCATTGATTCTTTCTCCCATCGTTATTGACCCTTTGCAATTTGCCCTGTGTTTAGGCGCTGTTCAAGTTTCCCGATCCAAAGGGTTTAAGGTGTCATATGCAACTGCATTGGCATGTCTATCCAAGTATTGAGTTGATATCGAGATGATGTGCGAACACTGTATGTTTGGGCAGGATAAACGCGTAATTATTGAATTGACGAAATGTGGGCAGCGTATCGTTGAAACTAAGAGCTTCCTCACGAAAGACAATGTGACGGTCGCGAAGTTGTCTTTCTTATATGATAAGTGAAAGTTTATTTAGACAATAAATGCGCCCGAAGAGTGAGGGAGATGATGGGCAATACGCGTTAATAAATTAAAGAAAGGACAAGCAACGAGAGAAGCCTTTCTGCTTCTCCCTCTATATATACCGCTTAACCATCACATGTCGGCTTACCCAAGGCTTGCTTTTTGTGCTGCTATCTTTGCTAATCTTCGCTTACTTCGACCCATCAAAAGCAGACTTAACAGTACCAATCCTATGCCTATCCACTGAAGTGGGCCCAAGCTTTCACCCACCAACAATATGCCTAAGGTGACTGCTGCGACAGGGTTTAGCATACTGATCATCGCCATCGCATCCGGGCCGATCCGTTTAATTGAACGGGAAAACGCCCAATACGCAAACGCACTGTTTAATACACTGACCCAGACAATGCCGGGTAAAGCATCAAGCGTGATGGGCTTTGGTGCGCCTTCCACTAAAAACGCAATCGGCGCGAGCATCAGCCCCCCCAATGTTAACTGCCAAGCGGTGAGCCTAAAAATATCCGTGACTGGCCAGTTTTTTAGCCACAGTGTTGCACGAGCAACCAACGCTGTTGCGACCAGCGCGGCGGCTGCGCCAACCGGATCGATGTCGGCGGTGGGGTTCAAAATGAGAACGACCCCTGAAAGCCCTAGCAATGCAAGCGACAGCATTTTGAGTTTGGGTTTCTTACCTTCCACCAACCATTGCATGAACATCAGTTGAAGTGGAAGTGTTGCGCCGAGCGTACCCGCAACAGAGCCAGGTAAGCGATAAGCCGCAATAAACAGCAGTGGAAAAAACGCCACGATGTTAAAGGTGGTTAACAGTGTGAGTTTGCCAAATGGTAATGGCGGTTTTCCCGGTTTCAGTAACATCAGGAGCAAACCGGCTGGTAGCGCCCGCCAAACAGCCACCCAAAATGGAGACATATCGTGCAAAAACAGACTTACTGCTGCATAAGTGCTGCCCCAGAGTATGGGAACGGTGGCGGCAAGTAAGTAGTTAATCACGGTGTTTCCTCTATAAAGTCAGCCAATCAGGGCCTGGTAATCTTTCTAAAAAGTATCTTTTATAAAAGATAAATTATTCGCTTTGTCTCTTTAGATCAAGTATCTTTTTGGAAAGATAAAATATGGAGGTGTTATGAAGCAGGATCATGTTGATACCATCCTTGCTCAGTGGCAGGTTCAACGCCCTGATTTAGATTGCTCGCCTATGGGTGTAATTGGCCGAATGGACAGAGCTAACCATTTAATGAAGCTGGGTTTGGAAGAGGTGTTCAAACAGTTTGGGTTGATGAGCAGCGAGTTCGATATTTTGGCGACGTTACGTCGTGCTGGCGAACCTGTTACACCCACTGAGATGTATCAAACCTTGATGTTTTCATCGGGGGCCATGAGCACCCGAGTTGATGGGTTAGTTAAACGTGGTCTTGTGGTACGTCAAGCCAGTGAAACTGACAGAAGAAGTTGTTTGGTGATGTTGACTGACGAAGGGCGAACATTGATTGACGCTGTAGTCACGGCACACGTGGAAAATGAACATCAAATGTTGAATGTGTTGACGGAAAAAGAGCAAGCAACGTTGGCTTCTTTATTACGGAAATGGTTGGCTTCGAGGGAATAGAACGGCTTTTCTCCTCATGCTTTTTTCAACCCCTAGGGTATCGTAATTCACGCTCGCCCCGTTTTTCATTTGGCTAAGCTAAACAAAAGATCATGTCTAGTGGCGATATAAAGGGGAAGAGTGATGCAAGTCATGCCAATTAGCGACATCGTAAAACTCGACCTGCATTGGGTGCGCGGAGAGGATGCTCGCTTCGCCGCCATCATGAAAAGTTTAAAGAGAGGTGAGGCCATCAATGAAGCGATAAAGCTTATTCAATGCGCCTGTGGGAAAACCTATATCCTCCAAGATGGCGGGCATCGCATTACTGCTGCACATAAACTCTTCTTACAAACGGGCAAGGATACGCTTATTCCTGTCGATATCTTCCAATCTGATATTCCCTAGCCCCTCAATGACGAAACCTCTCAAGATACGACTCTCTCCGTCTCTTTTTTGCGACTACATTGTTTAGATAGAGCAATTGTGTGAACAAGATTGCCGCATAAAGCCGTGATACTTTTGGGGGAGTAATGATAAGACTGATATATGCCAGTTCTGCGACGACAGCGTTTAATGAAAACGATCTCATGCAGTTATTAGGTAAATGCAGAGCAAATAACGAAAAACTGGATGTCAGCGGATTGCTGCTTTACGCCAAGGAAAACTTTTTTCAAATTTTAGAAGGTGATGAAGGTGTCGTAGAAAAACTCTATGCCGATATCGCCTCGGATACTCGTCACAACGGCGCGATCGTGATCGATCGCAGTGAGATTGAGCAGCGTTCTTTCCCCAATTGGTCAATGGGCTTTAAGAATCTTGAAACCTTTGATAGGCGAAAACTGCGTGGCTATAACGATTTGTTCAATCGCAAGCTCTCTAAAGAAGAGTTTGGCAATCTTGGGCAAGAAATTATCTATTTGATCGAGCTGTTTAAAGAATTCTAATCGCGTTTTAAAGGAACATTTCGGGTTCCATATTTATGTAGGAATGTATATCCATGGCGGAATGTATACCTATGCAGAAATGCCTTTGGTGTTTCTGTTACCTTTCGCGAGGCGCCTCGTTGGGCATGTAAAAAGACCGCCGTTTCTCCTTCCTGCCTTGTTCATTTCCTCGTGACGACTCTCTTAACGTCTCCTTCCGCTTTGCTAAACCCACGTTGTGCAGAACCCGTGCTGTACAAAAACCAATATTGAACAAACACCAATATCGTACAACCAGCAATCTGTCTGCGCGTGAAAAATTACTTCCTTTTAATTCAATTATTAATAAGAAACATTTTGCGTATCTCGTGATTGAGGCAATAAGCCCTACGATGTCAACGTTATAGTTCATCACAACGTACACACTCAATACTGATGGCTTTTATTGTCACCTGACAGATGAGTATGAAACGTTAACGTTTTAATAAATATAAAAATAATCACACAGAGTTGGTGGCTTGATCAGGATGTTCGTTATTGCGTTGCTATGAGGCAACTCAAGCCGGCAGAGGGAGTCGATCATGCTTTATGTAGACGGGTTGATAACAGCGTTACCAGCCGTGAATCAAGAAACCTACCGACGATTGTTGCAAGATGTCGTCCCGCTTATTCGTGCTTATGGAGCAATCAATATTGTCCAATGCAGCGATCAAGAATCCTCTTCCTATTTAGATCTCATCGACGTTCACTGTACCAACAAGGTAGTGGTGTTTTCGTGGATTGTTTGGCCTTCAAAAGAAATGAGAGATAGAGGCATGCAAAGTATGCTTGCAGACCCTCGTTTTGAGAATGTGTTGAACCCTGTCATGTTGGGAGGAGAACGCATCGAATTGGATACCGAGTTATCACTGAATCGTCATTGATGGTGTTAAGTCCACATTTTACCTTAGATAAACTAGCCACTTGACCCACCGCGCACTTTTCTGTGTACACAACCTCTATTTGCTACAAGCCTTTACGTGGCATTTTTGTTCATGTTAAAAACAATCAATCACTTCACACCAACAGGGACGTGGGCATGAGCAAATCGATCATCTCGAAAGTCGAGATTGAAAAAATGGAAGGCACCTGCAAAACACATTTCTTAAATTCAAACGCTATTCGCACCAACAAATCTCTTGGGGATGTGGTTGGGCTAACGGGTTTTGGGTTTCATATTGTCGAGATTGAACCTGGCTATGAATCGACGGAATACCATGTGCATTACTTTGAAGATGAATGTGTATACGTGCTTGAAGGCAATGCAGAGGTCACGATAGGTGAAGACACTTTCAGTGTTGGAGAAGGCGATTTTATTGGCTATCCCGCGAATGGTTTACCACACACCATGATAAATACCGGGTCCGAGATCTTACGCTGTATTGTTGTTGGTCAGCGACTTGCGCATGATGAGGCTGATTACCCTCGCCTAAACAAGCGGATATTTCGCAACCAAGATCGACCTTGGCAGGTGATAGACATTGAAAATATCGATTTTCCTGGCGGAAATAGAGAAAAGAAATGAGGGTGAAAGATAATGTCAAAGGCATCGCACTGGTGACCGGCGCGAGTCGTGGAATTGGGGCCGCAACCGCCATGCGTTTAGGGGCTGATGGCTATAAGGTCTGTGTTAACTATGTATCCAATGCGGCAGCGGCAGAATCTGTAGCCCGTAGCATCGTTGATGCTGGTGGAGAGGCATTCTGTGTGCAGGCTGATGTATCGAAAGAAGCGGATGTACGCGTCCTTTTTGGTGCTATTGATAACATGGCATATCCGCTGAAGGTGCTTGTGAATAATGCGGGTGTGCTGTTTACCCAGAGTAAGTTGGTAGACATGACGGCAGAGCGTATAGAGAAAGTGCTCGCCGCAAATGTGACAGGCAGTCTGCTGTGTGCTCGCGAAGCGGTAAAGCGCATGTCGACAGAATATAGCGGGCTGGGTGGCGTCATTGTTAATGTATCCTCGGCAGCATCACGAACGGGTTCGCCTAACGAATATATCGATTATGCGGCGAGCAAAGGGGCGGTGGATGCATTCACGGTTGGCTTGTCAAAAGAAGTCGCGGCTGAGGGTATTCGCGTAAATGGTGTGCGTCCCGGCCTAATTTATACCGAGATTCATGCTGATGGTGGTGAACCGAATCGGGTCGACCGTTTGGCGTCTCGCATTCCTATGCAACGTGGCGGAACCCGTGACGAAGTCGCCGCTGCTATTTGCTTTTTACTTTCTGATGAGGCCTCGTTTATCACAGGATCTATCATCGATGTCACGGGCGGTCTCTGATCTTTTCTGATTCCATCCGCGTGCAGTCAGTTGGCTTAAGGTCGACGAAGCGAAGCTGGAGAGTAAAGCGCTGGTGATTTACCCCAAAGGGACCAGCGCTGAATGCTATAGGTTGGCTATGGCCTATTTAGGTTAGCCTTCTGGGTCGGTTTTCGTTTGTAGTTCGAGCAACAAATCATCGTCGGCAATTTCAACGGATCTTTGATTCAAAATTCGCTCGCAGAACAATGTCATAAAGTCTTCTCGAATAAGCTGTTCAAGTTCTGTCGCACGTTCTGTTGGGCAGAAAAGTCGAACATGTACTTGTTGGTCACCCAGGCTGGTTGTTGTCACATGAATGTGTGGATCTGCGCCCGGTAGATCGACACCCGCATGACGCTCAATCACATGGTTATAGCGTGTGGCAACTTCATAAAAATCTTCACAGTGATCATCAATGCGCGCCAGTAAGCTAGGTATCAGTGGGAAGAGGTTAGCCGTTTCTTTAATCGTGATGCTGAACTCATGGTAAACATAACGTTTCATGAAGTTGAGGTTTTTTACGGGTGTCGTAAAGAACAAGCTGTTGGGGAAAGTGACCGTTTTCCCTGTGTAGTTATACGTTCCGTGGTGAAGGTCAATCTCTTGGATTTTTGTCGCCATCAAATTGTGCTCAATGACTTCACCACATTGCGAACCGACCTCTATCCATTCCCCAATTTGAAATGAACGTGAACTTGCGCGTTGTATCGAGCCCGTAAAACAAAGAATGATTTCTTTTGACGCTACAACCACAGCAACCGCGATTGCTGTTAAGGAGAGAGCGAATTCGTTGATTTCTGACCGCCATAAAATAAACATCACGATCAGTAAGGTGGTGAACGTGCCATTTTTTGTTCGTGAGATCCATTTGCGTTGATCTTCGCTGAGGAAGTTTGTTTCGCCCCAGATGAAGCGGATCAAAATGCGTCTAATTATCCAAATTACGGTAATGACGATGAGCGTGAAGAGAAATTTATGCTCGGTAAAGAAGGCGATGGCTTGTCCTAGGTATTCCACAACTCATTCCCAATGTTGAAGACGTTACAATAAGTATACCCAAACAACCTCAAGTTGAACGCAATGAGAGGCTCTGAATCCTGCATCTTGAGGTTACTTGGGAATATAGCGTCTCACAGTAATGGGTATGGTTGGTCTTATCAAGGCTCGCTGGGCGCTGTTTTAAACTTGGGGTTTAAAATCGTAATCCTTATCAATATATACACGGTGTCATGTTCACCTCGGCGATGGTTCTCATTGTCGAATGCCTTGGTTTTCTCTTTTCATCTTTTCGGCGATATTTTCTTCAACGGATCTTCCTCAACGCCTCTTTTTAGTGCGTGAAGATCGCGTCATCAAACTCGATAAGTTGCCACTGTTGTGTACGTATTTTGGTGACTTTTGACCTGAAAAATAGGCAATAGATGAATGTGTTAAGCAAGGCTTACATAAACTCCTTTGCAATAAGTCCCGAATTATTTTGTGTGAATTCTTAATAATATATTGAAAAACATAAAGATTAAGAAATCGTGAAGCATTAGTGAAAAACAATGTCTCTTTTATGGGTCATTAGCATTAAAAAAGAACCATTTTCGCTCGATCAACAACCCTCGCTAGACCATGATTAATTGATAGTGATTCATGTGGTTCATAAGTGGGAAAGGGGCTGTGATGAAAAGGAAGTGGAAAATCATTTCGGGTCTTATCCCCACCGTTTTACTCTCGACAGCGGCGAGTGGTGCCGTTGTTGAGTCGGTAAGTGATGTGAGTGTGTTGTCTGGAGAGGTGCCAGTCGCTGCTGCCCGTTTTAGCAGCCAGCAAAGCCTAACGGGGATTTATCCTAAAGAGACAATCACGTTACCGAATGGGAAAGTAAAAGTTCGTCACCAGCAATACTATCAAGGCATTCCCGTCAGAAAGGGACGTGTAGTAACGACGAACGAGAGCGGCAGCCACAAACAAGCGCGAGGCAATCGAGTGGTTGGTTTAAGCGCAGAATTGCCTTCTGTCACACCTTCTATGAGTCATCAACGCGCGCTTCAGCAGCTAAAAAACCAATATCTTCTCGGTGTGCCTGCAGCCACCATAGTTGAACCAGAAAATGAAGAGAGTGAACTCTTTGTGTGGCTTGATGATGGCGTTCCCAGATTGGTATACGAAGTCAGTTTCTTTATCCCTTCCAGTAAACCCTCTCGGCCCCACGCCTACATTGATGCCAAATCCGGTGAGATTTTAAAAATGTGGGAAGGTCTCGCACATGTTGAGGCGAAAGGGCAAGGACCTGGAGGCAATGAGAAAACGGGACAATATTACTTCGGCACCGACTACGACGGATTTGCTATCACCAAACTGGGCACGACATGTACTCTGGAAAACAGCAAAGTCAAAACCGTTAACTTGAACCATGGCAGTTCCGGATCAACAGCATTCTCTTATACCTGCAATGATGACAATAACATCAACACTGTTAAATCAATCAATGGCGCGTATTCTCCAATGAATGACGCGCATTACTTTGGTGGGCTGGTGTTCGAGATGTTTAATGATTGGCTGGGGTTATCGCCCTTAACAGGCCAATTAGTCATGCGAGTTCACTATGGCAACAACTACGAGAACGCATTTTGGAATGGCTCGTCCATGACATTTGGCGATGGCTACTCACGTTTTTACCCGCTCGTTGATATCAATGTGTCTGCACATGAAGTCAGCCACGGTTTTACCGATCAAAACTCTGATCTTATCTACAGCAACATGTCCGGGGGCATTAACGAAGCCTTTTCCGATATCGCGGGTGAAGCTGCTGAATACTATTGGAAAGGTTCTGTTGATTGGAAAGTTGGTGCTGTTATTTATAAGGGCTTCGGAGCATTGCGTTACTTTGAAACACCGTCAGATGATGGTCGCTCAATCAACCATGCGAATCAGTATTACGATGGCATGGACGTGCACTATTCGAGCGGCGTGTTTAACCGTGCTTTCTATTTGCTGGCAAACACCGACGGGTGGGACATAAAAACGGCCTTCACGGCATTCGCGATGGCAAACAAAATCTATTGGGAAGCGGATTCGACCTTTGATGAAGGGGCGTGTGGTGTCGTGAATGCTGCCAATGATCTGGACTACAACACCACGGATGTCGTTAATGCCTTCAATGCAGTTGGTGTGTTCGCGTGTCTAGCGACCACGTCGCTTGAAGACGAGGTGCCAGTATCAAATCTGAGCGGTGGTGCGGGCGAAGAAAGTTACTTCACGTTTTCTTTGCCGTTGAATACAGAATCTACCAGTGTGACGCTAAGTGGTGGCACGGGTAACGCCGACCTCTACGTAAAATATAACGCCTTACCGACGGAATCAGACTACGATTGCGTGTCGAAGACGTCAGACAACAACGAATACTGTGACGTTTCTTTCCAAGGTAGCGGTGAATACAATGCGCTCGTCGTCGGACAAACCGCCTACAGTGGCGCGAGTATCGTCATGGATACGACGGAATTGCCACCTCAGGAGTTAGTGATCGGTTCTTCAGTAACGAACTTATCAGGTGCGAGAAGCGATACCCTTTTCTATCGTTTCGTGATTCCAGAAGATGGCAGTAATCTACGGGTAAGAATTTCAGGGGGCTCAGGGGATGCTGACTTATACCTCAACAAAGGAAGTTCGCCCTCGCAATCCGATTATGACTGTCGCCCTTATTACTACGGCAACAATGAATCTTGTGCGGCATCGGGTGTGGCGGGTGATGAGTTCTATGTCATGCTGCATGGTTATTCTGCTTACTCAGGTGTGACGCTGTCACTTTCGGTAGATACACCTACCCAGCCACCCGAGGAGCGCGCTGATCCGATTGATCCGTCGTTACCTGTCTCGAATATCGAAGGGCAGGAAGGCGATGCAATTTACTATTCTTTCACTGTAGGTTCTGCGGGCATTCTTTCTGCGAACGCTGGTGCTGGTTCTAAAGATGCGCCGAGCGCATCAACGTATTCTGGCGGTGGGGTAACCATTACCATGTCAGGAGGGTTGGGTGATGCAAACCTCTACGTGCGAGGTGGTTCGGCCCCGACGACTTCTGCATATGATTGCCGCTCGACGTCAACGTCTAACCAAGAAAGCTGCTCCTTGACCAACATGTCTTCAGGTACCTATTACGTGATGATTTATGGGGCGACGGCGTTTGAAGGTGCAACACTCTCTATGGCCGAAAGCTCGTCATCGTCAGCGTCGTCAGATGGGGGCGGCGGCGGTGGACACGCCCTATGGTTGTTGGCCTTCATGCTATTGAGCGGGGCTTTGCGAACGCATCAGAGAAGCTACGACGCGCACTGAGTGTGACCTAGGCACGCTGAATTTACAGTGCAAATTAGTTAACAAATCGATGGGTAACAAAAAAGCACAGTGAGGAAACGCGCTGTGCTTTTTCTTTTATAGCTATCAACGTGCAAGATTCTCGCGAGACAATTGCGCACCGTTATAAGCGTCTTGCTCTTTGAGATAGACCAACAGGTTCTTGGCGGCTTGTTCGGCAGACGCAAATGTTGTGTCGAGCTCTATGTCATAAGTGAGGTGCTGGTGAACGAGGTTGAATTCGCTCTCGGCGAGTCCGATGGCGCGGTCGCCGCGTTGTCTTTCCCGTTCTGATGTTTCACGCAAATCGCACTTAACGCCGACTAAGCAAACACTGAACCCCGAAAGTGCATTCAGCATGTTGAGTTTTTCTGTTGGGAGCGTCCACGCATTGTCGAGGATAAGGAAGCAACCCGCTTTTGCCAACCCACTGGCGGCTTGGTGATAACCTTCTATCAGGGTTGAGTAATTGTAGCCGTCTCGGGTGATGGCTTTACCGTCCATCATTTTCTGCAGATCACTGGGTGGAAGCGCGTAAAGCACGCTATCGATACTGAAATTTAAGTATTGGCGAGGGAGCATTTCAATGAGAGATTTTGCAATGCTGGTTTTACCTGCACTGCCCGTACCATTCAGAACAATCACATTTGGAAACATACACTTCCCCTCCCTCCTAACATTAACCCCTATTAGAATGGGCTTATTGTTTGCTGTATATGCCTTATGTTGCTTAATTAAGGTCAGCTCTCATCAACCATGTACGAATGGTGCAAAAATTTGATGTTGGGATGAGAATACTGATGGTTGTGGTAATCGGCTTTTAAAGGGAAATAAAAAGCCCCGCATATGCAGGGCTTCGTATTGAACTGAAAAACTCGGAACGCGATTTAGCGTTTGAAGGTCACAGCTTCTGTTTTATCGAGGTGCAAAGACGTGGTTGCGGGTTGGGTTTCAGCGATCACTTTACCGTTGCGGATAGAGTAACGAACGGGCACTTGGCGGCGCAGTGCGTCGAAATCGTTCTCTGCGGGTAGAATGAGCACGTTACCTGCTTTGCCTACTTCCACACCGTAGCTGTCAGTGATGTTGAGTGTGCGCGCTGATTTATGGCTAATCAAATCAAGGGATTGGTTAAGTTGCTCGTAACCCATGATCTGACAAACATGCAGGCCCATGTGCAGCACTTGCAGCATGTTTGCCGTGCCGAGTGGATACCAAGGGTCGAACACATCATCATGACCAAAACAGACGTTGATGTCTGACGCCAGCATCTCTTTCACGCGCGTTATGCCACGACGTTTTGGGTAGTCATCGAAGCGGCCTTGAAGGTGGATGTTTACCAGTGGGTTGGCGACAAAGCTGATGCCTGACATACGCAGCAATCTGAACAGACGGGAAGCATAGGCGCCATTGTATGAGTGCATTGCCGTTGTGTGGCTCGCCGTGACTTTGTGCCCCATGTCGAACTTGTGCGCAAGGGCGGCAACGGTTTCGACAAAGCGTGATTGCTCGTCATCAATTTCATCACAATGTACATCGATAAGGCGGTCGTATTTACGCGCCAGTTCGAAGGCGAAATGCAGTGACTCTACACCGTACTCGCGGGTGAATTCGAAGTGTGGAATCGCACCGACAACATCTGCGCCAAGCTTCACCGCTTCTTCCAGCAACTCTTTACCGTTAGGGTAAGACAGAATGCCTTCTTGTGGGAACGCAACGATTTGGATGTCTACCCATTCCTTCATCTCTTCTTTCACTTCAAGCATGGCCTTCAGTGCGATGAGGGTAGGGTCTGAAACATCAACATGCGTGCGAACATGTTGAATGCCGTTTGCTATTTGCCATTTCAGGGTTTGTTTCGCGCGCGTTTTCACATCGTCAATTGACAGCAGTGCCTTGCGTTCAGCCCAGCGCTCAATGCCTTCAAACAAGGTGCCTGAAATGTTCCAGCTTGGTTCGCCCGCCGTTTGGGTCGTATCAAGGTGGATGTGGGGTTCACAAAATGGCGGTAGCGCCATGCCGCCTTCTGCATCAAGCACAGGGGCATTGGTTTGCAGTGTGGCTTCATTGGGTTCGATTGCACGGATCACACCGTCTTCAATCAAAATTTGCGACAGGCTAGTCTGCCCGCGAATGACAACGTTTTTAATTAGCATAGTTGCTGACATGGTTTAACCCTCTTACACGCGAGTTGAAGTGTTTTGTTTGTTCGCGTTTAGCATATCTAAAATCAAGAAACTGATTGCGCCGCCAAGTACTGCATTTAAAGGTACAACACCTGGGAGCAAGTGGCCTGCTGCAATACCAATGGCGACACCGGCAATGGCTGCCCAATTGACGGTTTGAAACTCTGCATTGGCAAAGTCTTTGTAGCGTTCACGGTTCTTGATGAAATCGGCGATGATGATACCACCAATTGGCGGTATCGCAGCTGAAAGGAAGGTCAGCCAGCCCACGAAGTTGTTGTACAACCAAAGCGCACAAAGTGTACCGATAATGCCATTTGCGACCGAAAGGTATTTGCTTGGCAGACCGGTGATGTTGGAAAAGCCAAGACCAGATGCGTAAAGGGCATTGTCGTTTGTCGTCCAAATGTTTAACCCCAGCACGATAACCGCAGGAATCAACAACCCTTGCATCATCATCACTTCCGAAATATCGGCTTGGCCCGTTGCTGCGCCGCCTGCGGCACCGAAGATAAACATCAAGCTGTTACCAATGAAGAAGGCAACCATTGTGACGATCACGGCAGTACGTGGGCTTTTGCCGAAACGAACAAAATCTGCTGTGAGTGTGCCTGCGGAAATAAAGGATCCAACAACAAGTGCGAGTGCCGTGGAGAAGTTAATTGGGTTTTCAGGAGAGAGGGATTGGAGCTGCTCAATACCGCCAACACTGTCGATGGCTTCGAGAACAGAGTAACCACCGAGAAGGGCGATGGCTGGAACAGCGATGGCAGACAGAATCATGAGGGCGGCAATGCCGAAGTAAACCGTGGCGGTCATGGCCAGTCCTGCAACGGCAATGAGGATGTTGGTATCAATCCCCGTTGCTTTTTGAACGGGAAGGGCAAACATGGCGACGCCAACACCGAACCAACCGACTTGTGTACCGCCAAGAATGAGTGAGGGAAGCCAAGAACCTTTTGCACCAAATGAAAAACGCGCGAGAAGATGCGTAGAGAGACCAGATGAAGCGCCGATGTAGCCAAGAATAGAAGTGTAAATACCGAGGAGAAGGTTTCCGAGAAGCACTGCGAGGAAGAAATCGTTAAATGAGAGGCTGGTGCCTAACGTTCCTCCTGTCCACATACTCGCTGAAAAGAAGGTTAAACCTAACATAACCATTGTCAGCGAAAGCACACCCTTGCGTGCTGCCATTGGAACTGGCCCTAAACTGTAGTTATTATCCGTCGCCATTTTCACACCTATATAACAAAATCAAAATCGCACGTGGATCACGATGTGTGGGTAAACGGCGCGGTATCTTATAGTGCAAAATGACGAAGTCAATCTAACTTGTACGGAAAGTTGAGGGATTTTAATTTTACTTTTTTAAGTGTCTGTAATTTATCTCTTTTAATTTTTGTTTGGATCGCGTGTTTGTGATTTTACAACGGATGTAAACCGTTGCTTTTATATGATGAATGTTAATTTCCTCATTTATGACACCAATTGATGTGGAGTGTGCATTCTCAGACAATTTTTCATCCCGCCTTCACCCTAAAAGGGGGGCTTCGTGGCACTTTTGTGCGTGGTGCTTTTTTTGCTGGTTAATATTCCACCTCAGAATTAGGTAAAAGGCGAGTTTTTCACAACTTCGCCTCGTACTGCGTGAAAGTGATTGTTAATGTTGCGGTCATTAGCGTTAGGCGTCAGGTTTTGGTGGGTATTGCTCAAACATGTCGACGATTTGTTCTTGAATAAAAGTGCGTCGGCTCTCCGGCGTCATCGATTCCGTTAGCTTTCTTTTAGACGAGGCTTTCCAAACCACTTCATCGGTTTTCGTGTTGATCATTTCAACGACCAACTGCCCATAAGATCTTTCTTCAAAGCGAACTGGTGTGCTTGCCGCGACGCCCACGTTCCTGAATCCATAACCAAAGCTAAACGAAGAACCATACGCCACGTTTTCTGTTTTCGGCACGATGGCATATTGCACCGTCACATCCGCATTTTCTGGATCGGTTGAAGGGGTTAACCCTTTTGCAACGAGCTCTGTGGAGAGGGCTTTTTGAATGCGGTTGTCGTCTAACGAAATCGTGGATGTTGATGACTGACGAGTAATATCAAACGAAGAAATGGCATCGAAATTAAACTGCGAGCTGTAGTCGGTGTATACACTGCTTGCGCACCCTGTTAGCGCGACTGAGAACAACAAAAGAGTAAGCCTAGACAACATGAGAGATTCCTTTAGGCCAAGGGGATGCCCGAGATGAAATGAATAAGACCCAAATGTCATGGTGACACATGCGGAACGTTTGGGTACGCGTTTGTGGGTTAATGATGCAACAATAAACTACGTAGATATAGACCACAAAGATATAGACCACTGAAGTATGCACAAAGTTGCCAAGAACTGAAAAATGACATCGAGATAAATGAAGGGTCAGTGAGCAATATGCTGCGTGATACGCAACGCTTCAACCGTCATCGGGTGTGTTGGGGCAAGTTGAAACATTTCCTTTGCCCATTTGGAGGCATCTGCGGTGTTGTTCAACGCTAAGGCTGCTTGTACTGCACCAAAGTGAATCCATGCGCGTGGCGCAAATGGATAATATTGAAAGTTTTCTGAAGACATGATGTCTTTAAGCAAGGCATATCCACGGGAAGATTGATGAAAGTAATCGGGCATGTTGATGAACGTCATCGCGGCCAATGACTGAATGTAAAAACCTTCATTTAATCCGTAGTAAGGTGTGGAATAGCTTCTTTCCGAGAGTTGTGACAATGCTTTATTGAGGCTATCAATCCCTTGTTGTGTGTAATCGGTTCGATACCAAGGAATCCATGTGTCTCTTGCTTTTATCGCCAATGCACTGCCGTAGTATGCGGTAAGTAGTGGGTCATCTGGGTATTGATGTAATAAGCTTTCAACAGCTTTAAGCACTTGCTCACTCGCTTTTCGATTACCGTCTACAGCCACCATGTAAGTGTCTTGCAGGGACTCTGCGAGCGGGTCAGCGTTTACTTTGGTGAATTGCAACGAATAGCCAATGATGCCAATACACAAAACGCTGGCGAGCAATGAGTAGAGTGATCGAGAAGCGTAAATCATAGGATTTCCTTCTTTTAATCTCATTGGTGAATTCAATGGCGCTACTCTACTGTGCTTTGCGAATTTGGGTAGGCCAGTGCGATAAAAAGTGAATAATCGAGATAAAGAATCAGACACATTGAGTGAATTGTTTATTGGCGCCGATGAGGCTGATTCTTACGTTACATTTGCTTAAATAAGCTTTGCGCATTTCGGCTGACAGGGAGCCGTGTTGAACCAGAAGTAGTTTCAACAAACATCTTACCGGTGATGTCTCTTGATACTCTGGCAATGATAGCGACACGCACAATGGCAGAGCGATGGATTTGCCAGAAAGTGTCATGACACAAACGTTGGTATAGAACACGCAGCGGTGTACGGATAAGGTATTCCGCATCTGCTGTCACCACCGTGACGTATTTATCTTCTGCTTTGAACAACTGAACATCGTCAACGTGAATCAAGTGTATGTCGTCACCTTTCGCCGCCTTTAACCATAGAAGGGGGGGCGCTTTATTGTCATGGGTGCTTTCTAAAAGCTTGAGTAGTTCGTCTCGTTGATCATGCTCTTTATGCTGACTGACTAATCGCTCGCAGGTTTTCTGAAGCCGCCCCTCATCAATGGGTTTGACGAGGTAGTCAATGGCGCCTTTCTCAAAGGCTTCAATGGCGTAGTTATCGTAGGCCGTAACAAAAACGACGTGGGGAAACGTCCCCAACTCTTTCATCGCGCCAGCAACTGCCAAACCATCGAGACCTGGCATACGAATATCGAGAAATACCACATCAGGCTGTAGCTCTTTGATTTTCTCCACAGCCTGAAGGCCATCGCTAACGCTTGCAACGACCTCGATATCACTCGTGACTTCGCCAAGAAGTTTACTGAGATGATGACGAAGTAGGGGTTCATCGTCTGCTATTAAAGCGCGCATACCAAAGATATCCTTGTTGTAAAACCGCCATCCTTGTGCGGAATGAGTTCAAGCTTTCCGTTTTGTCCGTAGAGCGCAGCGAGTCTTTCTCGAACGTTCTTCATGCTGAGGCCGTGGCCTTTTGAGGCGTCGTTAAATCCAAGACCGTTATCTGTCACTTCAATGATGAGCTGTGGGCCTTCCTGTTTAAAGTGCAACCGAATAAAGCCGCCTTTGACGGAAGGCTCTATGCCATGTACTACTGCATTTTCCACGGCGGGTTGAATCAGAAACGGCGGGAATTTCGTTTGAGCAGCAATATTTTCATCAATCACGATTTCGTATGACATGCGTTCGGATAGACGTATTTGCTGAATGGATAAATAGCTATCCAGTAATTTAACTTCATCTCCGATAAAAATGGCATCTTGTCGCTGTTGTTTGAGACTGGCTCGTAATAAATCGGTGATCTTCTCAAGGAGCTTTTTCGCTTTGCTCGCATCACTGTCAATGAGTACTTGTATATTTGCGAGGGTATTAAATAAAAAATGGGGTTCCATTTGGCCTTGCAGGTTTCTGAGTTGGCTATTAATTAATGCCTTTTCTTGTTCAGCTTGTCGAAGTTGGATGTCTTTCAGCTCAGATTCTGCGCGCCCAGCTCGCTCTCTGGCAAAGAAGAAAAATAGCATGAAGAGCGCGATACACGCCGTGGCAAGTAAAACAGGAAACAAGAGCTCCCACTTCCATACTCCCCGTCGAATATATATCCAAACCAACATGTTGGCAGCGCCAAAGACCAAGCCAAACGCGATAGTCGCCCCTATCTTTTTATTGTCTGACCAGTGAGGGAATGCATTCGAAAAAGAGGTGTTAAAGAAGACAAAGGTTGCGCCATATCCAAACGAAATAGTGAGGTGAAAAAACAATGCACCTTCAAAGATGTACTGTGTGCATAAAGCAATAATAATGCAGACAATAGACGTTAGAATAAGCTGTGATTGATCGACATATCTTCGGAAATTCAACATTTTAAGCTACCTGAAAACGTAGCAGTGATAATAGATTTTATTTCTGCTAACTGAAATACCAATCTGGTTAAACTTGATGTGATAACCGTCGAGATTTAACACTATTGGTCATGGTTGTTTATTATTTTGACGTCATTACGCCGTAGCTTTAAACCATTCATATTTTAAATGTATAAATGCCACGCAAAAAAAGAGGCGATAAGTATGCGTTGATCGCCTTTGATAAGGGTATTGGATGCACGTTGGGTGTATTTCTTCTATATAAAATTGGGTGGAAACAGTGGCCAACGGGATTGAATTTATCTGAAAATCTTCACGTTACTAGCGGGCTGAGATAAACGGAGTGTTATGCGGATAAATGGTGGGTATTTGGGTTAAGCGAGATACCTGTTTTTCACGCTTAACCCATTATTGTGACCTCTTACTCAGAAGTGTTGGGTGCGATATCGGTGCTTACTAAGGCCGAACGGGTGACGTTTCCACCATATTTTTGAGCTTCCTCGCACATCGCTTTACTGAGGAACAGCATAGCGTCTGGGAAGACATTCTGTTCATTACCTTCCATGGACGAAACACCAATGCTGATCGTCATCATGCCTGTCTGAGATTGACCAAATGGAAGCGCCTCTTTCTTTAATTGGTCATGCAGTTTTTCGCAAACGATGAGCGCATTATCGCATGTCGTATGCGGGAGGATAATGGCAAAACTCCCCTCACCACGATAAGCCAACAAATCTGATGAGCGCTGGCAACTTGTCGCAATCATTTTCCCCATTTTGGCAAGTTGCTTCTCAGCGTTACTTTCGCCGTACACACCAACAAAATCGCTATAGTCATCGAAGGTCAACAAGAGCAAGCTCAACGATGTTTTATAGCGTGTGGCGCGCTTCAATTCTTTGTCGAGCATATTGTTGAAATGCTTGTCATTACTTAACCCTGTTAGGGGGTCGACTGTGGTCACCTCTTCCAATTGGTGTTCAACGATGTCTAGCGTTTCTTTATTTACATCAAGAGCATGATTTAATTCAGAGTTTTCATCGCTGATATGGTGAATGGTGTCATTTTGTCGGCGGGTAAGTAGGAAGAACCCCAGCACTGCAGAGATCAGGGCAAACACCACAATGAGTGTCACTAGCACTTCGGTTTTATAAACCTGCCAAATGGGCGTTGGCGGATTAATGATTCTCGCCCCGTTGGGTAATGACGCGGTTGAGATGCCGTGTTTCGCCGTTACTTCTGCATCAAAAAATAGTGCGGCCGGCGCCTGTTTGAATGGATAGTCTTCGGTTGAGGTTGATCCCGTTAAAAACTGGTTTTCCAGTAAGGACACAGCGAGCTGTGCAGCGGCTTTACCTTGGCTAAACCCGGTTGCGAATTGACCGCCAATAATGCCGTGACCTAAATGCGCATGCCAGAAACTGTAGACGGGCAGGTTCGTCATTGAAGACACGATGCGTGCAGTTTCTGCAGGGCTGTATGTTGCGCTGTTTAGCCCGTCAAGTTCAGCATTTATTAAAAACGTATCGCTCAATAAGAAAACCAAGGTATTCGACGGCTGCGCATCTAGCGTTGATTGCAATGAGGATAGGGGCTCATCGACGAGTGTTTTGACGGCGTAATCGCTGAGTCGAGGAATAACGTCAACCTGAATGGTGTTTAGCAAACGTTGGTTGTGGTGCGCTTTTTTCGAACCAACAAACACAATGGATTGGGTGTTCGGGTGCAGCGAAAGTGCCAGATCAATGGGGGCTTTGTAATCAGCGAGTGCGGAAATGCCGGTAATGGATGAGTCTGATGTTTTTTCTATGCTCGGATAGTCTCCTATCGACGTGGCGACGATAGGTTTACGTGAGAAAAGAGAGGTTTGATTGTCTAAGGTAAATTCAATCGCGGGTGCATCAGAGACCACGATGAGATCGATCAATTTTTCATTTTTTTTCAGTGCGACCATTTCTGCCGTCAATGCGGTTAGTGCTTCTTGGGAATAGCGTTGGGAGTCTAAGTAAATGGTTGATACTTCGATGGTGTCACGCGTCGCCGCGAACGTGTCACGCAGCCCTTTCTCGATGCCATCACTCCATGCATAACCCTGATGATATGAATTGATGTAAAGCACATGCTTGGTATCTGAAAGTGATGGCGTATTTGCGGATGCATTGAAAGGGGAGAGCGCAGCGATAGAAAGTAACAACCCTAGTGCGTTACAAACGCGGAAAAAGTAAGGAGTGTGCGCCACCCTCTTTTTAAACAATGTTTTCATAAACAACCTAGCTACTCTTTGTCTCTAAATGGAAGGGAGTGTTTAGTTATTGAAACAAACCATTGCCTAAGTGTAGTTACAGTGTGGGTATTTAAGTTATGGAAAATGAGGCGTTTTCGTTCGAATTGTGGCAGGTAGCGTAATTTTAGATATGCATCAAAAAGAAAAGCTGTTGGTAAATCAAGGTGCTTAGTTATCGGGACTGTGTGTTTATCTGCCATCCTATATCTTCACGTCAATATGGGGCGTGCGTTAAGCTTTTAAGAGCAGGGATGAAGCGAAGGGCAATGTGATGGCAATTCTAGGTTCTCGATATAGCGTAAATCTAACGTATTCAATGCGATGGTTTTGCTATGTGCTGGTTTGCTTTTTCATGTTGATGTCGACCGCTTTGTTTGCGATGCAATCTTTCTCTATCGATTACTCAACGTTCTCTGACTGGGAGCGGAAATCCTTTAAAGGCCAAACTGCCTATGCATTGTTTCAGCAAGAGGCAGCTAGCGGCGTTCCGTATTACCTGTTGAATGCAAAAAGCGAAAGGTCGGCATCCGCCGTGATGATGGAGCAAGACATTGATATAGGCGCAATGCCTTGGATGTCTTGGCGCTGGAAGGTCGCGCAGTTTCCGCAGGTAGAAAACGAGAAATCTAAGCAAGGCGATGATTTCGCGATCCGCATTTCTGTCGTTATCCAACCTGGGTTTACTGTGATGAGCAGTCAAACCATCGTGTATGTGTGGTCTCAGCAATCGCCTGTAGGGGCGAGTTGGCCTAATCCCTATTCCCCTGACCATTTTATGATGTTGGCAGCCAGCAGCGGCACAGAGCGAGATACATGGCAATTTGCGCAACGCAATGTGCAGGAAGATTTTGCCCGCATTTATGGGGAAACCTATAACACGGTCAATGCCGTCGCGATAATGTCAGACAGTGATAATTCGTTAAGCCAAACCCGCGCAACCTTGTCACCCATCGTTTTCTCTGCCAAACGCCAAGAAAAACCAGAATCAGAAGGCATGCCTTAACAAAAGGCCGTGTTTGCTTTCTTGATGTGATTGGAATGTCTCGTACACACTGACTCGCTTCTCGCTTGCAATCGATATTGTGCGAAAAATCACCGCCATGCGGCAGAAATAGGCGCTTGTGATACCTTGTTCTTTTCCTCAATAGCACGGTGATAAAAAAGATATCGTGAACTCGATCCCGTGTTTGCTTGAAGTAAGAGGGGGAACTCTGTACTCTTTCGGCGATTTTTACTCACTGTTCAGGATAATCGCATTGATTAGTACAGCTAACATTACCCAGCAATTTGGCGCAAAACCTCTTTTCGAAAACATCTCGGTGAAGTTCGGTGAAGGAAACCGTTATGGTTTGATTGGCGCAAATGGTTGCGGCAAATCAACATTTATGAAGATCCTGAGCGGTGAACTTGAGCCTTCTGCAGGTAACGTTAGCGTTGATCCTAACGAGCGCGTCGCTAAGCTAAACCAGAACCAGTTTGCTTACGAAGAATTCACTGTTATTGATACCGTTATCATGGGTCATGCAGAGCTTTGGGAAGTTAAACAAGAACGTGACCGTATCTACTCGCTGCCTGAAATGACAGAAGAAGACGGCATGCGCGTTGCTGACCTTGAAGTAGAATTCGCTGAGATGGACGGTTACACCGCAGAATCTCGCGCAGGTGAATTGCTGTTGTCGGTAGGTATTCCGCTAGAGCAACACTTTGGTTTGATGAGCAGCGTTGCTCCAGGTTGGAAACTACGTGTGCTTTTGGCGCAAGTTCTGTTTGCAGACCCAGACATCATGCTTCTTGACGAACCAACGAACAACTTGGATATCGATACCATCCGTTGGTTGGAGCAGACGCTGAACGAGCGTAACTGCACCATGATCATCATCTCGCACGACCGTCACTTCCTAAACTCTGTGTGTACTCACATGGCTGACTTGGATTACGGCGAGCTACGTGTTTACTACGGTAACTACGACGAATACATGTCTGCTGCGTCTCAAGCGCGTGATCGTTTACTGTCTGACAACGCGAAGAAAAAAGCACAGATTGCTGAACTGCAAACCTTCGTTGCACGTTTCTCTGCAAACGCCTCTAAAGCGAAGCAAGCGACGTCTCGTGCGAAGCAAATGGACAAAATTAAACTTGATGAAGTGAAAGCATCAAGCCGTCAAAACCCATTCATTCGTTTTGAACAATCGAAAGAATTGTTCCGTAACGCGTTGGAAGTTGAAAACCTGTCACAAGGTTTTGATGACATGCTGTTCTCTGGTCTGAGCGGTATTTTTGAAGTGGGTGAGCGCGTTGCCATCATTGGTCAGAATGGTGTGGGTAAAACAACGCTACTTAACACGCTTGCGGGTCGCCTAGCTCCGAAATCGGGTGAATTTAAGTGGTCTGAAAACTCAAACATTGGTTACTACGCGCAAGATCACGCTTCAGATTTCGCGGAAGACATGAACCTGTTTGATTGGATGTCTCAGTGGAAAAACGAAGGTGATGACGAGCAAGTGGTTCGTGGTTACCTCGGTCGCCTATTGTTCTCACAAGATGACATTAAGAAATCGGTTAAAGTGATTTCTGGTGGTGAGCAAGGCCGCATGTTGCTTGGTAAACTAATGATGCACAAGCCAAACATGTTGCTGATGGACGAACCAACTAACCACATGGACATGGAATCGATCGAATCGTTGAACACGGCACTTGAGCAGTACAAAGGAACCTTGTTCTTCGTTTCGCATGACCGTGTGTTTGTTGACTCTATTGCCACGCGTATCATCGAGATCCGTGACGGTAAAATTACCGACTTCAAGGGCACTTACCAAGAGTTCCTGAGTTCTCGCGGCGTGATTGAATAAGCTTCGCTTCACTCGCTGAGAAAAAAACACCCGCATTCGCGGGTGTTTTTGTTTGTGGCATTCTATGACTCGTTAGTGTTGTCTGGTGGCTAATACCGCTTCGAATGCAGAAATACGTTTCTCTGCAATCGCGATGCTTTCCAGCCAAAATGCGCTGTCTTGAATGTCTACGCCCAAATGTTTTTTCGCCACGTCTTCGGCGGTCATTCTGCCCGTGTCTTTTAAAAGTGCTTTGTAATCCTCGTAGAACGCACTCCCTTTGGCTTCACGGCGCGCGTAAACGCCTGTGCTGAACAGATAGCCAAAAAGGTAGGGGTAGTTGTAGAAACTGATTTCCGCGATGCTGAAGTGCAGTTTGGTGGCCCAGAAGAGGTCGTTCGGTTCTGACATGGCATCCCCGTACCAGGCTTTCCATGTGTCGGCCATTAATGTGCGCAGTTGCGAAGGTGTTAATTCACCCTCTTGGCGTTTTTCGTAAAATGCCCGTTCGAATTCAAAACGAACGGGGATGTTAAGCAGCAACGCCACGGCAGTTTGCGCTTCTTCCCATAGCATCAGTAAGGTGTCTTGTTCACTTTTGGCTTCTTCAAGCAAAGCATCTCTTACTACATTTTCGGCAAAGATTGACGCGGTTTCAGCCAATGTCATTGGGTATTGGGTTTCAACGAAAGGCATGTCTTTCATTACCCAATTGTGGAAGGCGTGGCCGAGTTCATGCGCCAGTGTTAGCACGTCTGACATGCTGTTTCCCCATGTCATGAACACGAGTGGCGTGCGGGTTTTCGGGATCTTGGTGCAGTATGCGCCCATGCTCTTGTTAGGCTGCGCGGCGGCATCAATCAAGTTCTCCCGCACCATCATGTCCACGAAGTCTGCCATTTCTGGATTCACAGCCGAAAAAGCGCGTCGAATAATGACAATGGCTTCTTCAAAGCTGTATGTCGCAGAGGGCGCTTTCTCTTCCCCGTTTTTCAGTTCAGGCATTGCTGCTAATTCATCCCAAGGCGTTAGCGTTGATGTGCCAAAGAGGGTAGCCATGGCTTTTGCTGCGCGTCTGCCGAGTGCTTGGCTTTGTTTCGCCACACCCATCATGGTATCGAGTGTCTTCTGCTCAATACGGCTGCTTTCAAGTGCAGGGGCAAGAAAGTGCAAAGGGCGAGTGTGACTGCGTTTTTCATATTCGGTGAGGCGGTTGCCAGCAATGGCATTCAGGATCGCTGCGAAGGTGATGTCCTGTTGTCCCATTGCGTGACGAATTGCGCGCCATGCTGGTTCTCTGCGTTCGCTGTCGTTGCCATACAGCAGACTAGCGGCCTGCGACAGTCCCATGATTTCTTCTTTGCCACTTTCCATCACTAAGGTCACTTTCAACGTGCCAGTGATGTCGTCATACAGCCGACCCCAAGCATTCTTGCCATCAACTTGCATGGCGGAGAGTAATTGCTCTTCAGGGACAGATAGTCGGTATGTTTGCTGGTGGCGAAGACGTGATAGGCGAAATGCATGGCGTTGATAAGAGCCAGACTCATCTGAGCCAGCAAGCACGGAGTCAAAGAAAGCTTCATCGCTGGCTGCGAGCAAACTTTCGAACGGGCTAAAGGCTTGGCTTAATGATGAAAACAAAACGTCGCATTTTATCACCAGTGCTTTTGCTTGATCGTCGGTGGCATCCACGCTTGAAAGGCATGAAGCGTAGTTGGCGACGGAAAGCATTAAATTCGTGATTTGGTCAAACAGCGACAGGGCGTGCTGACAGTCTTCAACTGAAGATGCTGGGTGATTTTTTAAGGTATTGAGGAGGTCTTGGCTTTGAGTGAGATCCGCGGTGATCGCGCGGTCTGAAAGACCTTGGTAGACAAATGAGAAGTCCCAACTTGGCGCAGTCATTTCCGTTCCCTTCTTCTAGACCCAAACAGCCTCTCCATGCGCAATCTATGTTGATGCCAACATTTTGAGGGTGTTTGAGTATCAGTGCGTTTGTTTAACGCAGTGTAGCGGAATTCAAAGGGCAGGTCGTTACGAATGCGCCGTATTGGCAGTCGCTTTTAAAACGTTTTATATCATATAAGTAGTTGGCAATTAGGCCTTGTTGTCTACTTCTTCAACAGAAACTGATACCGCGTCTGTGGTGTCCGCGTTTAGGCCTTGCTCTGCTTCCAATGCCATTTTTTCACGATCAGCTTTTGAGATGTACTTAGGCTTGTTGCTTGTTTTTAGCTTCGCACTCTTCTTTTTCGCGCGGCTTTTAAGGATCTGATTTACTTTTTTCTTTCTGTTCATCGGGTCATTACCTCTTCGAAGGGAGGGGGATTCTAAGGAGAACACGTGAGGAACTCAAGTAAGACTGTATTACTGTTATCGAATGCGTCAAAAACAGCCAATTTTCTTTTCTTGATCGTGTTTCAAATTTGGCGAGGAAATGTAAATAACATGCATTAATGAATGCTTGGTAGCGATTGTTATGTAAAGGGCTTTTTAACAGCACGCTAACAACGTTGAAAATACACTCAAATGGGTTTGTTAATGCGCTGTTTGTTTTGCGGGGTGCCTATTTTTATTGGCCTCTTCCATACAGAATTTTTGTCTGTATACTTCGCGAACTTTTCTACTAATGTTGTGTTAAATCATGAAAAAATTCGCGATTAAAGCTGTTGCTACAGCGATGTTAACTGTTTCTCTAACAGGTTGTATCGGTCAGATGGCAACATCAGGCATGGTGATGAAATTGAACCTTACCGCTGTGGACAACCGCTATGCACGTGCAGGCCTGTATCTTTTGATGAGCCCAGTTTACGGTATTGCTGCAACGGCTGACTTGTTCATCTTCAACTCAATTGAATTCTGGACAGGTACTAACCCTATTTCTGGTAAATCTCCAGCGGTTGCAGACATGCCTGCAAACGCGATTTTCCGTATCAACCAGAAACTTGATAAAGACCTAACCACTGCGCCTATCAAAATCTCTTCTGCTGATGTTCAGCAGATCGATGATAAAACGCTAGAGATGGCAGTTAGCTACGCTGACGGCACTCAGCAGACACTGCGCGGCGAGAAAGAAGGCGACATGGTAAACTTCTACCTAGACGGTGAGTTTATCTCTGCGGTTTCTGTTGAAGAGCTAAACAACTACGCTGCAAATCGCGTATAATTTAGCACGAGAAACATGACACCCCTGCAGCGTTAGCTTGCTTGGGTTGAAGGCCCTGCCATCATTGGTGGGGCTTTGTTGTTTTTGCTGTTCTAAGGCGCGTATACCGTAACGTTCTGACATGACGTATCTATTTATCGAAAGAGTTGTATTGAGAGATGCGTGATGATTGGGCGTGGGTGTAAGGGCAAGCGTGAAAATTTGAAAGGACGCACGAAACTTCTTGTCGAGAGGAAGAGGTTCTGATGATCAAACTAATGACAACATTGCCACCCTACGTTTCTTTGTCGGTGGCGATTCTTTTCGAAATCATTGCGACATCCATGATGCCGAAAACCAATTCATTCACTCAACCAGTGGTCACTGCCGTTGTGTTGGTGTGCTATGGCATTTCATTTTACTTACTGTCGTTGACTGTAAAAGTGATGCCGTTAGGCATTGCCTATGCGATTTGGAGTGCTGCGGGGATTGTTCTTGTATCGATGGTTGCATGGCTATGGCATGGTCAGCAGCTTGACCTACCGGCGATGCTAGGCATGTCAATGATCATTGCGGGCGTGGTGATTATTAACCTTTTTTCTTCAGTTGTTCACTGAGCCCATCTTATATTCTGGCGGCGTGGTGCTTGCGTAGCATCACCATGCTACTTTGACATTACCCCGCTACTTCGACTCGAGCACCTCTGAACGGGCAGCGTTAAACAGGGTATCAAGGTCATAGTGCCCTTTGTCGTCTACCCAAGACAATCCCACATTGTATTCGATGTGATAGTTGAGGTTCCTTTCCTCGCCAGAGCGCTCTACGCGTTCTTTGAAACGTTGTAACGTGTCGTTAGAGCTCTCTAATGAGGTGTTGGACATTAACACCACAAATTTATCGCTAGCGAGCCTACCAAGCACATCAGAATTTCTAAATCCGAATTGCAATAACTCCCCAAAAAACGCCAGTGCGCGATCACCTTCTTTATTGCCATGCTTTTGATTGATTCTGGCAATGTCTTTTAAATCGAAATAGGCCAAGCTCACAGGCAGTTCCATACGGTCGCACATGTTGAGGCTGTTCTGCGCCAATACGGTAAACCCTGCTTCATTGAGAAGTCCGGTGAGATAATCTTGCGTAGACATTTCCATTGCTGCTAATTCGTGTTCAACAAGATCGGCGATATCTTTCAAACTGGTGATTTCTTCTGCGGAGAAATCGCGAGGCGCACTGTCCCAAATACTGATGCTGCCGATGACGGTGCCATTGCTGTGTCTAAGCGGCACAGCAGCGTAGAAACGCACATGCTGTTCGCCTACTACCCAAGGATTATTGGCAAAACGAGGGTCTTGGCTTGCATCATTAACGATCAGTGGGTCATTGGACAAGATTGCGTGGGCACAGAATGATAATTCACGAGGTATCTCTTTGGGGTATTGTCCTGCTTGAGATTTTACCCATTGGCGTTTTGAATCAATGAAGCTGATCATTGCCTCATCACAGGCATAGAGTTGTTGGGCAAGGCGCGTTAATCGATCAAAGCGTTCTTCTGCGCCAGTATCCAAAACATTGAGATGATGCAGTGCCTGAATGCGTTGCATTTCATTTGAAGGAAGGGCGGGCTTTTTCATGAGTCATCCAAAGTGTTCCATGCCTTCTAAAACTATAGAACACAATGAGATAACCCATGTTTAATCCCTCAAAAAAATCAAGGATAAGTATTGTTAAGCGCGTTAGCTCGCGGTTTTAGGCGCTAAGCCGTCGGGAGTTGCTGTTGGTTCCGACGCCGTTTCTTCATCGCCTTCTGACTTGGCCGACATCGATGTGATCTGCTGGCCAGAACTGTGAGTGAATCGGCGCACGAGAAGGTTGAGTTCTGCGGCGAGTAATTCAATTGTATGTGCCGATTGGTTCGATTTTTTCGCTGCTTTCGACGTAGCAGCAGCCAAATCAGCAATAGCAACAATGTTTCTATCAACGCTCTCCGTCACCACCGTTTGTTCTTCCGAAGCGGTTGCGATTTGTAAGTTCTGCCCCGCGATGTCTTCAATTTGATCCACCATGGCGTTCATGACATTTGCGCCGTCTTTTGATTGTTTGACACTAACGTTCGCCATATCACTACTTTGATTCATGACATCGACACTGTGTCGAATGCCTTGTTGGAGCTGTTCAATGATCTTGGTGATTTCGTCGGTAGATTCATGGGTTTTCATTGCAAGCTCTCGCACTTGGTCTGCGACAACAGCAAAGCCTCGACCTTGGTCGCCAGCGCGTGCCGCTTCAATGGCCGCATTCAGTGCCAAGAGGTTGGTTTGTTCAGTAATGGCGCGAATTACATCAATCACTGAGCCTATTTCTTCACTATCGTTGTCGAGTTGATGCATGTTTTCACTTGCACTTAACATGCTTTCTGAGAGTTCATTGGCTTTAAGTGATGTTTGTCTGTTTACGTTGCGACCCGTTTTTGCCGACGCTTGAAGGTCTGTGGCGACGGACGCAGCGCGAGCAACACTTTGCGCAATGTCTTTGCTGGTGGCTGTCATTTCGTTCATTGCAGTTGCCACTGTTTCTGATTCTTCTCGCTGACGTTCAGCGTTAGTGGCTGTTTTCCCAGCAAGTATCAGACTTTGATTGGCATTGGATGAGAGTTGATAAGAAATACTGGCGATTTTCTCCATGGTGTATTGGAGTTTTGAAATGAACCGATTGAAGTGGTTCGCCAACTGAGACAGTTCATCATTGCCTGGCATTTGCATACGTACATCCAGTGAACTGTTACCTTCTGATATCTTCTTCATCAAGTGGTTGGCTTTTGACACTTTCATCGTGACATGTCGGGTGACCATGGTGAGTGCAAAACATACCAAAACAGCCAAGAGGCCGCCGACCGTGGTGATACGCGTTGTGACGGAACTTTCCCTTTCTTTAATCGCTGTGACCAGATCTTCGCTGAGCCCTTTCATCTGCTTTTCTGTTTTTTGAACAGACGCGCGTAAGCTGCCGTGAAGCCCTTCTTGGGGGGAAAGGCCAATCTGTGCCATCCCTAACGCAAGTTCATTGAAGGAGTCTTGGTATTTACGCAGAGAGGTCTGCATGATCAATCGCTGGCCGACAGGCATATCGCCAGAAGTGATTTGTGATTGGATGTTTAAATACAAGTCATTAAATTTATTGACATAACTGGCATCAAGTCGCAGAAGAAAGTCTTTTTCAAAACGCCTTAACATCAATAGTTGGTTGTGAAGGGCATTGTCTGAGATGTCCTTAATTTCTTTTTCCAATTGATGGGAGGCATTGCGGGCCAATCCCTGTAATCCACTTTGATGGTCAACACCGACGGTGATGCGTTGATTCACTAACGCCTCAAAGTCGAGTTGGTAGGTTCTTAGTGTTAACAACATCTCGGAGATAGCTTGCTGCCCAGACATGTCTAGGCTGTTCATTTTCGCTCGCGCGCTTGTAAGGGTGTCGCGTAAGTACTGATATTCCGCATCGAATCGATCTTTGTACTTCAGGTCATTGCGCGCCATGAAGTCTTTTTCGTGGCGACGAAGCATCAGCACCGACGTTTGGCTCTTCAATATGTCGACAGAGGCGGTGTCCAACACACTCAGTTGCTTGAAAGAGAGGAAAAAGGTGAGCGCGAAGACGCCAACAGAGACCACTATCATCGCGACAATCCCATGAAGTTGGGCTTTTATTGTGTTTGGTAGTGCATTGAACATGTCGTCTCCTGTTTCGACGTTTGCACCTCGGAACGGCTGGGTGTGTAAGTGTTTTTATATTCAATGTCTTAAATGTAGGACAGAAGCGCACAGTGCTACGTGTTTTATGACAAAAATATGTCATTCGAAGCCGACTTCATGATCTGTGTCTGTTCTTCAGTCGCGTGAGACGAAGGGACGAGTAGGCCGGTTCTTGAAGGTTTTCTCTATCTGTCATGCTGATTTCATTCATATTTTTTGAATGAATCGAACAAACATCTTGTATGGAAGTTCATGCTGTTCACTTCTATCTTTAAGGCAAAGACGAGCACATAGTTGACGTGTTGCTTGCTTTGAAATGGAGAGTCAATAATGAGAAAAATCATCATTGCAGTGGGATTACTGGCAGCATCATCTTCAGTATTTGCAGGAACAATGGGAAATGATCTCGACTTGCGTGTTGTGACGGTAACGTCGGGTTCGTGGGTTCAAGTGCTTCAAAATGGTGAGCCTGTTGAGGGAGCGACGGTATCGCTATCGGGCACACAGACCGAGCATGTTACGTCAGAGAATGGTCGCGTGTTTGTCATGGCGGAGCAGCCTTACACTCGGTCAGGGACTTTTTCAGCCGTAACGACAGACGGAAGAGAAATCAGCAAACGCGTGGTGCTTCCTCGTGACCGCAACGACTAAGGCGGTTGCTCAGATTGAAAACCTGCCCAAAGGCAGGTTTTTTTGTGGGCATCGGGGGGTGAACACAGTGGCAGGTGCGACGTTGCCATTAAAAGTCATTAATAAGACGAACAAAGCTCGCGTTTATCTGGTCTGATTAAGCAGGGATTTGATATATGCGCTGTGCGTCGTTGATGGCAGCGTTATAGGAAAGCGGAAAAGGGCATTACGTGAGAAAAAGGCTAAAAGTATCGCTCGGTCTATTATTTGTTGGGCTCGTAGGGCTGAGTACAGTGTCATTGACGGCGACGAACTCGACAGTATCCGCGCTGCAAGTGTTGAAAACAGATGAGGTGTCATTCCTCGAGGCGGGGAATGTAGACGCACCCCAACGCATCATTTTTATTCACGGCTCGCCAGGCAGTAAAGAAGGCTATGATGATTACTTGAATGATGCTGCATTGCAGTCTTATCACTTGATCGCGGTGGATCGACCTGGCTTTGGTGCTTCACCTAAGCCGGTTCAAACGTCTCTCAAAGCACAAGCTGAATCGCTCATGCCTATTTTGGTGCGCAGTGATAAACCTACCTTTTTGGTGGGGCACTCATTGGGTGGTCCTATCGCACTGCAAGCGGCATTGTTGTACCCAGATGAAATTGATGGGGCGTTGTTGGTCGCGCCTGCGTTAGACCCTGCGTTGGAATCCCCTAAGTGGTACAACTATTTGGCTGATACCATTTTGGCACACTGGATCTTGCCCAACGATATGCTGTTGTCGAACATTGAAATGATGGAGCTTGAAAGTGAGCTGGAAAAGCTGGCAGAGCAAGATTGGGAGGCTTTATCGATTCCTGTCGTCTTGGTTCATGGAGAGGAAGATGACATTGCCGATCCTGGTAATTCGCTGTTTGGTAAGCGTAAACTGCCCAGTTCAACGTTAAAGATGATCGAAGATGAAGGGCATTTTGTCTTGTGGCAGAACGTGCCTTTGTTGGTTGGTGAAATTAAAGCGTTGCTGGCTGTGCCTTTGCTTCATGAGGGCAGCAATGAGGCCTGATAATGTAAATATCTGTAAAGCACCCTTGAAAAATGAGTGAGGGAAGTGCATTTTAGTGATTCAGCGCATGTTGTCTGTTAAAAAGAGAGCATGAAAGGAAGCCAACACGATTTTAATCCACGGGGAATCAACATGAAACAAATCCTGATTAGTGTGATTACGCTTATTCTAGGCTTCTTTACATTGGTGTTTGCTGCAGTACTTGGACTTTTTGTCTCTGTCAGCGCACTGATTGCAAAACCTTTCATTATGAAAAAGTTGCGTAAAGTTCAAGCGCAACAAGCTGAGCAATTTCAGCAACAATTTGAGCAACCACATGAGCGTGGTTTTGGTCCTCAGCCTCCGCATCGTGGTCAAGTGATCGATGGTGATTATCAAGACGTGACAGAAACACGTTAATAGCACCTTCGTTAAGCGCACCTAACGTGATAAGAAACGCCGCGCAAAAAATGCGTGGCGTTTTTTTACGTTAAATTCATCGCAGGCTATTTATCGCTTGTTACCTCAAACGGGAAGAATTCCCACTCATACTGTTCAAATAGTGTGGCGATTTGACCGTTGTATAGCAGCAGCTCAAAGCGCTTATCGTAAATGTCCCGCAGCGCTTTTCCGCGTTCGCTATCTGAAAACCCAGGATAAAGCTTGAGATTTGTCAGGACGGACACGGCAAAATCACGGCGGTCGACTTTATTGTTTTCTTGAAATGCTTCTTCAATTTCAGAGTACGCGTCGATCAACATATCAATACGCTCTGAATCTACCAGTGATAAGCCCTGACGGCGATTTTTCACCTCTTGAATCGCAAAGTCGGTCCGCACAAGATATTCGTCATAACCATACCCTTTTACCCATCCGACGGTGCGCCCTTGAAGGCTTTCTTGGCCTTGCCAATCCTTTATCACTGAAGGTTTGTAGGCGGCTGCAACGTGTTCTGCATCGAAATGCCAGCGCGGATAAAGAATGTCCTCTTGCTCATCAATATACGATCCAAGAAAGATATCCATCTTTTGGGTTTGAACAAGGTAGACGCTGCGAGAATAGTTCGTGGTGAAGTTGGTGACGTTATAGCCAAGGGGCTCATAGATTTGGCGCATGATATCCCAATACAAACCTGTGCCATCTTTTTCTGTCGCATCGGCCCATGATTCGCTGACGATAATGATCTCTTCGTTTTTTCGTTCCTCTGCGTACAACCCAGATGCCGAAAGAACGAACAAAAACACACCCATCATAACGCGCTTTATTGTCGTAATGACCAATGCAGGATTGCCATTATCTCTCTGATTGGTATTTGATAAACACCAACATACAGTCTCTCGCATCGTTCCATGCGTCATTTAATGTGTCCCTAAGCCTTGTGGTCGCGCAGTGTTCTTAATGTGATCAGGGAGATGCCCATCCCCGCTGCGTAAAGTGGCTGTATTATTGACGAAGTGAGATGGTGACACTGACGATGGCGTGGTCGCTGCTGTAAGTGTCGTGATCGAATTTTGGGTTAACTAAGTGCTTATCTTCGCAATGAAAATCCCCAACTTCAGCAATGCTGGCAGGGTCGCTACTGTTGAATTCGTTAGAAAGCAAAATGTAATCGAGCACAGAACCTTTAGCATGGAAGTAGTGTGTGCTTGGGCGGTCCAAACTTGAATCTTCGATGTTTTTTACATAAAGATCCCAGCTGTCATGCATCTGATAGTGTGAGAGGGGTAGGTCAGCCATGTCTTCCGTGATTGAGCGTAGGCCTGACATGTGAAAAGCGCTTAATACTTCGCTGTTGATATCATCGTTAAAGTCACCCATCACAATAGCGGGATTGTTGGTGTGTGAGCGCCGTGTAAGGATTGACGCCATCAAGTGACAGGCTTCAGATCCTCGTTGAATGGAAGATGCCCATGAACCACTGATTTCGGCACAAATTGAATCATGAAGAGTACGTTCCACGCCCTCTTTTTTTTCTTCTGTCATTGGCCGTTTAGATTTCAAATGCACGACGTACACATCTGTTTGCCCCAATGAGGGCAGTTCTAACGTTGCGAACAATGGAAGACGGCTGTATTCAAAGTCTTCATTCATTCCCAACTTTAGAGAGAGTTCTGGGTCGGCGCGAAGTGGCAAGGCGCTAAGAATGGGGTAGCGAGAAGCCAAGGTCACCACAGGGCTTCGGTACACATACTCATCGATGGGTTCTGGCTCATCAACCACAGAAAAGAAGCGATAGCCAAGCGGTTCTAGCAGCGCCTTCAAAGCGCTGGCACTGAACACTTCTTGAAATGCGATGATATCGGGTTGGTAGCTACCGATGTAACGATTCAGCCAAGCACGTTTCTGATGCCATTGCTCTTCGGTATAGATATTGCTGAATTCGTAAAAGGCACCCGGCGGCTCGATAAAATTAAACAAATTTATCGTGGCGAGTTTTAAGCCAAAGGCACTGTGTGCAAAGGAACTTCTGCTATTGGTTGCGAACACGGTTTTGTCTCGCGATTGAAAAGCGTGTTTACATTATAGCGAATTCTGTCCAATCAACCTGTCAGCAGGTCGAAAAGTATGTGTGAAGATCGAGATGTGCGAGTGGGGCGAAGGTCGAGGTGTGAGAGATGTAACACGTTGAGTTAAAAGGAGCGCTTCTTGAGGGGGAGTCAAGAAGCGCTGTATTGTTACGCGGAGGCTTTTACATCACCGTCTTTTGGCGTGTCTTGACCGGTTGTATTATCTTCTACTGCTGCAGAGGATTGGTCACTCAGCACTTCTGCCAAATTAGCACGAGAAAGCTCACCTTGAATTTCACCGTCTCCATCTAAAACAGGTAACGGCAATTCATGTTCAAGCGTATCAGGAATAACGGCTTCCAACAGCGCATCAGACTGAATACCGGGTACTGCTTCCAATACGGAGTCATCAATCGCTTCGCCGTGTTGCGACGAATCGACCGATTCAAGGTGATCACGACGCAATGCACCTTGATAGCCATCATCATTCACGTAGTAGGCGTGTTCGGCTTTCGCTTGGCGCATCTGCGTAATGGCTTCGCCAATGGTGTCAGCGCTAATGCGGCAACTCTGCGGCTTCATCACGGTATCAACGGTCAATGCGCGAGCGCGGTTAACGTCTTTCACGAAGGCTTCCACGTAGTCATCAGCTGGGTTAAGCAGAATCTCGACAGGGCGGCCTTGTTGAATGAGTTTACCGTCACGCAAGATAGCAATGCGGTCGCCTAGGCGAAGCGCTTCATCTAAATCGTGGGTGATAAAGATGATGGTTTTGTGCAGCTTCTCTTGCAGATCGATAAGCTGATCTTGCATTTCGCTTCGAATCAGTGGATCGAGTGCTGAGAAGGCCTCATCCATCAAAAGGATTTCAGCATCAGTACATAGCGCGCGAGCGAGACCAACACGTTGTTGCTGACCACCCGAAAGCTGAGAGGGGTATTGCTGCTCGTAACCACCAAGCCCGACGGTTTCCAGCCAATCTGCGGCTTTCTTATCGCGGTCTGGTTTAGGGACACCTTGGACCTGTAAACCATAAGCGACGTTTTGAATCACTGTGCGGTGCGGCATGAGACCAAAGCGTTGGAATACCATGGACATTTTGTGACGACGGAAGTCTTGGAGCTCTTTTTCATTGAGCTTCATGACATCTTCGCCTTCAACGATGATTTGACCTTCGGTAGGTTCAATCAAACGGTTGAAGTGGCGAATCAGGGTCGATTTACCTGAGCCTGACAAGCCCATGATCACGAAGATTTCACCGCGCTGGATGTCTAGGTCGATTTGTTGAAGACCCACGGTGTGGCCAGTATCAGCCAATATGTCGTCTTTTGATTTCCCTGCCATTACATCAGGCATCACCTTTTGCGGTGTTTTGCCGAAGATCTTGTAGAGGCCTTTAATCTGAATCAATGGTTTCTCGGTACTACTCATGGTGGCCTCCGCTTAGGTGCTGCTGCGAACGTTTTGCATAACTTTGTGATACGCGGTCGAAGATAATCGCCAGCGCCACAATAGCGAGACCGTTAATCAGTCCAAGCGTAAAGTACTGGTTGGTGATGGATTTCAATACCGGTTGACCAAGGCCTTTCACACCGATCATTGAGGCAATAACCACCATGGCAAGTGCCATCATGATTGTTTGGTTGATGCCCGCCATAATGGTTGGCATTGCAAGCGGAAGCTGAACACCGAACAAGCGCTGTGAGGGGCTTGCACCGTATGCTGTTGCGGCTTCTAGCACTTCTTTATCAACCAATCGAATACCAAGGTTTGTTAGTCGTATCACGGGTGGGATCGCATAGATAACCACGGCGATAACCCCTGGGATTTTACCAATACCCAACAACATAACGACGGGAATGAGGTAAACGAATGCTGGCATGGTTTGCATCACGTCGAGTAACGGCGTGACGATAGATTGAATGCGGTTTGAGCGCGCCATCGCAATACCGATGGGGATGCCGAGTCCAATGGCGACCATGGTACACACGAGAATAATGCTCATGGTCCGCATGGTGTCTTCCCACATGCCGAAATAGCCAATGGCGGAGAACACTACGATGACACTCACGGCAAGTTTCCATGAGCGGCTAGCTAAGTATGAAATGAGAGCAAGAACGCCAATCATGATGAACCATGGCGTGCCAAGGAGCAGTTTTTCAAACCAAATGAGAAACGCGAGAAGGGGATCGAAGAATGATTCGATGGTTTCGCCGTAGTTTCGTGAGAATTCACGATAAGCGCCATCGAGGGTTTTACGGATAGCGAGAAGGTCTGAGCGCTCCATCTCTGGAAATTCCGTTAACCAATTATTGTCTGCCATAACAGTACAACGTCCTCTGTTTTTATAGTAATTGAAAGTACATGAATAACTGTGTTGGTGCTGCAATAGCGTAGATACAAAAGTAGGCTGACGTAGGTCAGCCTACTTTTTAGCAAGAAAGATTAAAGCGCGCTTTTCACTTTCTTCGCGACTTCAGGAGACACCCACTGAGACCAAATGTCAGCGTGGTTGTTCAAGAAGTACTCGCCTGCAATTTCACCATCTGCTTGGTTTTCTTCCATCCAAGCAAGCAGACTGTTCAAATCAGCTGTCGTGAATGAGCGGTTAGCGAGGTAGCTAACAGCTTCAGGTGCACGTTTAGCAAAGCTTTCTGTAATAACGGTATCTACCGCTGAAGGCGGATACATGGTTGGTTTAGGGTCAAGACATTCTGCGTCAGTCGTACAGGTTTTAAAGTGCTCTTCGTCAATGCCTGAACCAAAGTCTACTTTCACCATTTCGTACTTACCCAGTACAGCAGTGGGTGCCCAGTAGTAACCAAACCAGCCTTCGCCACGCTCGTAGGCTTTCGCAATCGAGCCAGACAGACCTGCGCCTGAGCCTGGATCAATCAGCTCAAAGCCTTCTTCTTCTAGGTTAAGTGCGTTGAAAAGGTTGCCTGAGGAGATTTGACAGTTCCAACCAGCAGGACAGCCGTAAAATGCAGATTTTGATGGGTCTTCTGGGTGCTTGAAGAGGTTTGCGTTTTTCTTAACGCCTTCAATGGTTGCGATGCTTGGGTCTTTATCGACCAAGAATTTTGGTACCCAGAAACCTTCGACGCCACCTTCAGAAAGTGTCTTACCTGCGTAGCGCAAGCGACCTTCTGCTACACCTTTATCCAACGCAGCCTTGAGTGAGTTACTCCAGAATTCAGGTGCGATGTCAGGTTCGCCTTTTTCAATCATGGACGTGCCCGTTGGCATGGTATCGCCAGGCACAAGCTCTGCATCACATTCATAACCGTTCGCTAGGATGAAGCGGTCGATGTTTGCGATAACGGTTGCGGAGTTCCAGTTCATGTCTGCGATGGTGACTTTGCCACACTCAGATGCATAGCTGGCCATTGGCATCGCTGAAAGCAATAGGGCTGACGTGGTCAATAGTTTTTTCATGGAGATCCCTCTCATTAGTGTCCCTTTGCCAAAGGGATTAAATACAACTCTAATCATTTGGCTTGGTGAGTTTGCACTATGTATTTATCAACATTCTGGTTTAACGTGCTGATAAATATATAGGCAACAGACGTAATCATAACAAAATAGACCGACTCTTTCTGCACGCTTGTTACATTTTGAATAAAAAATGTTTCGTGCACTAAGTGATATTGACGAAAATCATGGTGCTTAAGATGTAAGTAACTTAATGAATCTGTTGAAAAATATTGAAGGTATAACGACATTGTCGCTTTTCTTTTGAGACTGACTGCTCGAATGTGAGATTTGAAAATTTAACTGTAAATACACTGACACAGGATGAAATTATTCGGCATAACTTCGGTTTATTGGTGGGATATCAATCGAAATTTGGATGAAAATGATGGGCCATACCGTACTTGTTTTGGAAGATGACGCAGACATTGCACAGTTACTTTGCTTGCATTTGAAAGTGTTAGGACATGAAGTTCATCGAGGCTCATCACTCAAAGAGGGCTATCGGATTCTGAAAGAACAGTCGATCGATGCCGTGGTACTTGATCGTGGTTTGGAAGATGGTGACGGTATTTCTCTTTGCCACGAATTGCGCCGTCAGCAGAAAGGAATTCCCATTCTGATGCTAACCGCCATGGATTCTGAATCTGACATGGTCGAAGGGTTTGAATCGGGCGCAGATGATTACATGGCGAAACCTTTTAGTGTGATTGAGTTTCAAGCCAGAACGCGTGCACTGTTGCGTCGTGTTGTTCACCAAGAATGGGATGAATCAGAGCGACAGCAAAAGCAAACCGCCGATGAAATCAGTGACAGCAAGCCGGAATCTAACGGCACCTCTTACGATATCACTCCTCAGCTCATGTTTGAGCACCTTGAAATCTGTCCTGATACACACATCGTGAGATTAGATGGTCAGCAAATCGACCTAACCCCCACCGAGTTTTCTCTTCTCTGTTGTCTCGCCAAACGTCCTGAACGCGTGTTTAGCAAAGATGAATTGCTGAGCCGCGTATGGAATACCGATTATGACGGCTATCGCCATACCGTTTGTTGCGCCGTTAATCGTCTGCGCGGCAAATTAGAACGAGACCCTGAAATGCCCAAGTACATTCATACTGTATGGGGCGTAGGCTATAAATTTAGGGAAGCGGCGACACACGCCAGCTAACGTTTGTGTCAGGTATAGGCAAAGGAGAAATTTGTTGACGTTTAGGAACCGTTTATTGTTTTTCACACTGCTTTGGTTTGTGGGTAGCGCGGCAGTGCTCACTAAATTGAGTGTGGATGTTTGGGAAGGAAACGAGCTTAAAACGCAACAATCCTTACACCGAGATCTCGCACGCCACATGCGGGATGACAATCCCCTGATGGTGGGGGATGACTACAGTCCAGCTGCTTTGTCTTCTATCTTTCACACCTTGATGTTGCTCGGGCCTGATTTTGAAATCTATTTTCTCGACCCTGAGGGAAACATTACCACCTCTGGTCCGCCTCTGGACGACGTTCAGCGACAACATGTATCGGTAGAACCAATCATAGCTTTTCTGGCAGAAGAGCCTTTGCCCATATTGGGACAAGATCCCATGACTGAAGATCGGGATATGGTTTTTTCAGCCGCCCAAATTACAGATAACGGCATTGTTGCAGGTTATCTCTACGTTGTAATTGGTAGCCAGCAGCGGAATGCGGTCACGCATCCCGACAACTTTATTCAATACGCCCCCATTGTGCTTGCGGCACTTGTGGCTATTTCTCTTTTTGCGGTGGGCGTTTATCGCATGGTCTTTAAACGCATCATTATTCCTGGAAGGAACATGGTGCGTCAGATTGAAGATGCCGCAACGTCTGAATTTCGCATCACGCCTCCGCTAGCGTTAACATCTTATGAATTGCAAGAGCTTGCGGAACAATGTCGCCGCATGATGGGGGTGATTCAGCAGCAGTTCATTCAGTTACGAATACAAGAAGCACAGCGACGTGAATATTTGCTGCAACTTAGCCACGATCTTAAAACCCCACTTGCCAATATTTTAGGGTACATCGAAACCTGGCGTCTTCAGCATAAAGAGGGACGTGGAATGATTGATACGGCTTATCACAATGCTCAACGTTTGGATCGCTACTTGAAAGATCAATTGGCAGCTGCACGTTCACCGACGGCTAAAATTGTGTTGGCTTATAGAGAGTTAGACGTAGAAGCGTTGCTTGAAGAAGTGAAAACGCGGTTCGAACTGCCGTTAAAGAAAAAGAAAATAGATCTGGTTATTAGTAACACACCGGATCTGTTTGTGGTTGCCGATGAGCAATTGATCAATCGTGTGTTTGATAACCTGATTGAGAATGCCATTCGCCATAGCCCACATCGTTCGAGCATTCTTCTGGATGTGAGTAAGACGAGTGCGCGCAAAGTCGTGTTTACTTTCATCAATACGGTTGCGGAGAATGGCGATTCAGGATCCTTGGGAATGGGCACCAAGATTGTGGAGGCCATTTTGAGTCTTCACCAAACCCACCTTGAGATCTGTGACGGGAAAGCAAAAGAGGGAAGCGATGGTGGCGAGGAACGCTATTGCGTGAACTTTGCACTTTCGTCGATTGCACCGCCGTCTGCTCGGCCTCCGCTTTTGTTGCCAGAAATGATTGAAGAGATCGATGAAGCACCCGTCATTGTATCTGACTACCCAGCAATGTCGGCTGCGGGGAAAGGGGACATCACGAAAGAGACAGAAGACCAAGAACATGCTGCGTTTTCTTCTCTTTTAGCGACGTCGACGAATCTCGATTCTAAGGATGCATTGGAGCAGGCGTTAGAAGATTTGCCCCCCATGTCTGCCTCAGTAACAGGCGGTGACGTGCTGAACGAGAGTTTAGATATGGATGCTGAACGCGCGACAAAAGGCAGAGCGCCAGACCCTGACGCGCCTTAACGACAGCAAATCATAGTGTGCGCAGATATCACCAAACGTAACTCAGTTTGCTCCACGTCCACATCCATAGGTCGAGCAAGGTTTCACCTATGGGTGTTCTATCAGGGTAAAAGCCAACGGTTGCTTGGCTGCCATACCGCAAACCTGCCCCTGTTGGTAAATCAAAAAAGCGAATATTGACGGGGTAACGTTGTGCGTTTTGTAAGGCGCCCGACGCGGTATTGCGTTCGTTGTTGAGAGTAACGCTATCCTCTTTGTCGTCTCCCCAACCGATCGACGTCACCTCGCCGTGAAATACTTTCCCCGGATAAACATCAAAGACAATCTTTGCGATCGTGCCCTTTTTCAAATAGGTGAGTGAGTTCTCCTTCACCATCGCCGTTAGCCAGAAATGGCGGGTGTCAATGTATGTCATGACAGGTTGCCCTGCAGCGACATAATCGCCAGCGGTCATGCGCATGTTGGTGATTACACCCGTATCTGGCGCAATGATGTTGGTATAGGAAAGGGTAAGCAGCGCATGATCCAAGGTATTCAATGCAGCCTTCAATTGTGGTGAGCTTTGTGCTTTGGTATCGAGCATGTTTTCTGCAACGCTAAGCGCTTCGGTTGTATCGTCTAACGCGAGCTTTGCTTCTCGGCGTGCTTGAAGGCTCTTTTGCAATGTGGCTTTGCTAACGACACCACGCCTTGCCAGTGTCATGTTTCTCTGAACATAACGCTTTGCTTGAGCCAACTTAACCCGTGCATTCACTTCCTCAATCTTGGCATTTAACAGCGGGGCAGCGTCTCCACCCAATGACTGAACAATCTGCTGGAGTGCAAGCTGTGCCGCTTCTACCTCTAGCTGAAAAGGCGCTTTTTCGATCGTGAAAAGGGGAGTGTTGCGTTTCACCGACACATTGTCGATGACGGCAATGCTGGCAATCGGCCCAGACACTTGAGGTGCGATGCGGATAACCTGTCCGTTTACGCTGCCGTGTTGCGTAATCGGGGTGACGCGTGTTGCCCACAGCGTATATAGCCAAATGCCAAAAGCAACGAGTATTGCGCATAGAACATAACGACGAGAGCGACTCGCTGTACTCGGGGTATTCACTGTGTCAGTTTGCATATCTTGTTTGGGCGCATCATGAATACGGCTTTCGCTCATGCTTGGGTCCTTGAATCCGTTAAAATTGAGTTCGTCAGAGACAACTGTTCACACGCTCACCATGGGGTGACACTAGGCGTGTGATTGCACATGGAGGTTAAGTTTACGAGTCACGGCTGGTGTGTGTTGTCCAACTTTAGACACTTTGCCGTTAACAGTTGTCACACCTTGTTTGCCCTTTGAGAATCTGACCTAACGTTGATGACTGCCACTGAGGTCTGGTAAGAATAGGGAAAAGCAACAATGCAAAGAAAAGCCCTTTAGACACAAATGAATGCATCAAAGGGCTCTATGTAGAATGGGTGAAGCAAAAAGTAGAATGGGGTGAAGTAAAAAGGTGTTGTGTCTGTCGGGATCAATGCCCTGTGAATTGAGGGGCGCGCTTTTCTATGAAGGCATGCATGCCCTCTTTTTGATCTTCCGTGGCAAAGAGGCCATGGAACAAGCGACGTTCAGATCGCACGCCGTCTTCAATGGTGAAGCGCTCTGCGTTGAGAACACATTCTTTTGCCAGAACGACAGCCGGTTTGCTGTAACTGGCGATGGTTCTGGCAGCATGCATGGCTTCATCCATCAGTTGATGGTCAGGTACCACTCTAGACACCAACCCCGCCCGTTCTGCTTCGGTTGAATCCATCATACGACCAGTAAGAATCATATCGATGGCCTTAGATTTTCCGACCAATTTTGTTAGACGTTGTGAGCCTCCCATCCCGGGGATAACGCCAATGGTCAGCTCAGGCTGTCCAAACAACGCAGATTCTGTTGCGAAAATGGTGTCACACATCATGGCGAGTTCGCAGCCCCCACCGAGTGCATAGCCAGACACTGCGGCGATGATCGGTGTGCGAACACGGCCCACTGCTTCCCACCCTGCAAAGTAATCCGTGGCGGCCATTTCTTGATACGTCATGTCAGCCATTTCGCTAATGTCAGCGCCTGCAGCAAAAATCTGGTTGCTTCCTGTGATCACAAAACATCCCACTTCAGGCTTTTCATCAAAGTGAGCAAGCGCGCTCGTTAACTCTCGCATTACCGCATTGTTGAGGGCGTTTCGTTTTTCGGGGCGATTGATCGTGATGGTCACGACACCGCGTTCAAACTCGGTATTGATAAACATGGTTACATCCTTATTCATCGGGTAGTTAGCGGGTATGTGTGCTGAGATTTAAGAATCCCAAATAGCACCAAACGCAGGGACGCCACGGCTTTCCATGCCATACACCACTTGTTGAGTCAGTTTTTGATTAGAAATACAGATCACCGCTTCCGCATCGAATTTTTCGTAGGCGGAATAGGCCAGTTTTACCATGTCAGGCTTGCCGTCTTTGTCGGTATCCCAAATGATGGCATCGGGTTGGGCTTCTAAAATTTGGTCGACCAAGGCATCGCCATAGGTTTTGCGCGGATCGCGTGTTGACCATACCAATAACATCGGCAGTTTTTGCGCAAACAAGTGAGGCAAGCAAGGCCCAATACCACTGCCCGTTGCGATGTAAACCACGCGCTTAAATAAGACTTCGATGTTTGCTACGCCTGCCGTCGGGATGCCTTTCACCCATAGGTGTGTTGGTTTGTCATCGATCAGTTTTCCTGTCCAATCACCTGCGCGAGAAACGGTGAGTCGGTAGCCTGATTCCGTTGGCGAAGGCACATTGGCAAAGTGATGCCATTCCATTAGCGGTGAACGGCTGATTGCCATCGACGAGCCAGCAAAGGGCGTCACACCATAATCAAACTTGAGTAACGCAACATGGTTAGACGGTGTCGAGATATCAACGGGTACGCGCCTGAGTCGCATCCACGGCAACGCCACGCTGAATGTCATGACGGACAATGCCCAAATTGAAGGTGTGTTAAGTACGATGTCTGCCATGCTCATCGTCGGGTGTTGGCTTTGGGTCAAAGTGACGGTTTGTGCCCAAAACAGAAGTAACAAAGACCAACCTGCAAAGCGGTGAGAGGCTTCAAACGCATTGTGATGTTTCTTTCGAATGTTCGGTGTTGCCATGGTGATCATGAAAACAAGTGCAGTGATAATCACAAGGGTGATGATCATGCTCGCTGCTGAAACACCGCCTAGCTGTTGGCTGTAGTGGTACAACAGGCTGCCCGCATAGACAGCAAACCAAAGGCTGCCGTTGATGGCGCAACCAGTGTGTAAGCCACCGTGGTGATACACCTTGCCTAAATGCCATCTCACAGAAAGTGGCCAAGTAGTGGGTGCGCGGGTCGCGAGCCAAAACAGCAGATTTATCACATATTGTTGGCGAATGATCACTGCAATGAAGAAGTTAGCAATCACCATATTACTGATTTGTTGAAGCTGAATACCATCTGCGGTAAACCAATTCCCCGTTGTTATGCCATAGATCAGAGCGATGACATTGAGTATTGAGACGGTCGCAACAAGACGCATGTAATGTTCAAGCTTTGGGTTTTTCCACATTCGCTTGAGCCTGCTTTGCTGTGCTGGAAGCTCTGTTTGTGAATACGGTGCCATCATGAGTGTTGCTCTCCTTCGACTTCATCAGAGCGGGGTGTTGATGGTTGTGTTTGAGCCGTTGGCGCTTTCTCTCGCAGTGAGGCTTCATAAAGATCCAGCAATTTGCGTTTATCGACTTTTCCACGAGACGTCATCGGCAGCTCTTCGAACGCCATGATTTTTGTTGGCACGCAGTAATACGGCAAATTTGCAGAGACGTGCTCTTTTGCGTGGGCTTCAATCACGTCTTCGGGGGCGACAAAGGTAGCGACATGTTCATTCGATACTTTCAAGGTCACAGCTTGGCGGCAGGTGGGTAGACGTTCGATCATGGTTGAAATGGCATCGAGTTCGACGCGAAATCCTTTGATTTTGACTTGATCGTCGGTTCGACCGTGATGTTCGAGTTCGCCGTTTTCCGTCCAGCGGCCTAAATCACGGGTACGGAACATGACATGACCGTCACCTAAATATGGGTCGGTACGGTAGCGCTGTTGGCTGAGGGTGACGTTTGCGAGATACCCTTTGGTGACACAAATTCCACCTGCCCACATTTCTCCAACGTCACCAATGGCGCAAGGCGCGAGATTTTCATCAAGGATGTACACCGTGTTGTTGGGGGTTGGCGTGCCAATGGTTAAGGGCGAGCCGGGTGCATAGCGTTTCATCGTGTTGACAATGGTGGTTTCCGTGGGGCCGCAACAGTTGTAGAAATCACAAAACTCGGCCCATGTTTCTGCAAGGGGTTGCGGGCAGGGCTCACCGGCTACAGCGACAACTTTGGCATCTTGGCAGACGCTGGTATCAATACTGGCAAGCACAGAAGGGGTCGCGATAATCACATCTGCATTGCTGGCAGTATGCTCAATGATCTTGTCTCGAATCAGTAAGGTTGCACCGTTACAGAGTGCGCCATAGATTTCCCAAGCAGACATGTCGAATGAAATGCTTAAAAGTTGAGCGACACGTGACCCCGGTTTAATTCCCAGGTTTCCTGGGGCGGTAAGTACAATATTACACACGTTTTTGTGGGTGACTTGTACGCCGTTGGGTGTGCCCGTCGTCCCTGATGTGAACAAAATAAAGCAAGTATCATTGGTGTTTGCGGGGCGTCGGCCTGACGTGGGTAGCGCTCGAAACTCGAAAGATTTCATCAGTTCGTCTAACGCGATCAGTCGTACATTGGGCAGTTCTGGCATATCAGAAAGGTGCTCTGACAGTGTGAGTACCACCTTCATTCTGGTTAAGTTAGCGATATGTTCGAGCTGTGTTTTGGGTACAACTCCCGCGTGTTGCGGTACGTAGTTTGCGCCAATTTTCAAACAGGCAAACATGCCAACAAGCATAGGAATTGAGCGGGTGAGGAATACTCCAATGGAATCGCCTGACTTTACGCCAGCTTGCAGCAACACTGTGGCCAATTTTTCTGCTTTCTCATTCAAGTCGCTGTAAGAAATAGAACGACCACCATGCATGGCTGCAACCGCATGTGGCCGCGTGGTTGCATGGTATTCAAACGCACGATGTAGCGTAGTGAAAGCGGGTGTGTTTTGTGGGCCTCGACCAAACAATACGAATTTTCGACGATCTTCTGCGCTGAGGTTTGACAGTGGCGTCAGATTAAAAAGTCGTTCGTTTCCCAAATGTCGAGAATTGGGTGCTGTTGGAAATAGCACTGAGTTCAATGTGCCAGTCACTGGGGTGTCTCCTATTCATCAATAACGATGACCTTTTGCTGTCTAGCGGGTGTCATCGTTTTTTCCGTTTGGTGCTATCGGAAAATGTATAGGGCAACTCTCACAAAATTATCACAAAGAATTCTCAATATATTAGAAAGCAATAAAATACCATTTGATTACAAAGGTTATTGAATATGAAGCAATACAAATGTACTGAAAATCAGTGCATCTCAAGCTGAATGTCGGGCACAAAAAAACCACTGCGAACAGTGGTTTTTAATGGACGACAATCGTTAAGTGAACGAGGGTTTATACGTACTGTTAGAGGTCTCTTTCAACGCTTGCCTCTCTCGGTTTCTCTTCTTCCGTGCGCCAGATTGTCCATCCCATCACTCCAAATATGATGGTAACGATAGGTGATAGCCAACAGAAGAAATTGAACGGAAGGTAAGCCAATGTTGCAACACCCAACGTGGCAGCTTGATATGCCCCTCCCGAATTCCAAGGAACAAGGTTAGCGGTGACCGTTGCAGAGTCTTCCACTGCACGAGAAAGGTTTTCAGGTGCAAGCCCTCGCTCTCGATAGGCTTCGGCATAACTGCGCGCACTCATCACGATAGCCATGTATTGGTCACAGAGAATAACGTTGGCACCAATACCCGTCAGTACGGTTGAAATCACCAGTGAACCTGTGGATTTCGCCGCGGCGAGCACTTTATCTGCGATAACGCGAAGCTGATTGGTTCGCTCCATCACGCCACCAAACATCATGGCCACAATGATCAAACTGATGGTGTACATCATCGAATCCATGCCGCCACGAGATAGCAGCGAATCGACATCTTCAATGCCTGTCGCTGAACTGTAGCCACCAAAAGCGACGTTTGCGATGGCGTTGTAATCCGCACTTTGCAAGCCTGCAGCGCAAATGGCTCCGGCAATTACACCCAATGCGATCCCAGGGATAGCTGGCATTTTCTTGTACGAAACGAACAACACAAGCATGAGAGGTAAGAACAATACGGGGTTGATGAAGAAGTTGCTATCCAGCGTTGTCAGAATGGTATTGATACGATCGATATTGCTGCCAGTGGCGCTATATTGCAAGCCAAGAAAGGTTTCGATAACTAAGGTGATCGAGATGCTGACCCCTGTTGTGTAGGACATGTGTTTGATGTGGGTAAACAGATCCGTTCCTGCCATTGCAGGCGCGAGGTTGGTGGTATCTGATAGCGGTGACATTTTATCACCAAAATACGCACCAGACAGAACAGCGCCTGCCACGATTGGAAGAGGAAAGCCAAGGCCCCCGCCAACACCCATTAGCGCGACACCGATTGTCCCCGTTGTTCCCCAACTTGTTCCTGTGGCAAGTGATGTCACCGCACAAATGATCACACAAGCGGGCAGGAATACCTCAGGCGCGAGGATTTGAAGCCCATAGTAAATCAAGGTCGGAACAACCCCTGCCAATATCCACACGCCAATCAGCGAGCCAACAATCATCAAAATGATCATCGCGGGTAGGGCGTTATAAATACCGTTCACCATGCCACCTTGGATGTCTTTCCAAGAAAAGCCACAGCGAAGGGCAATAACACTGGCGACAATAACGCCAAGCATCATGGGGATTTGTGGATCTAGCCCATACATGACGATGGAGATACTGATCCCCACCACCAATGAGAGCAGTGAGATAATGGCTTCCCAAAAATGGGGAGCTCTAGCACCTTCAGGTATATCAGTCTTCATGTTACCTCCGATTTGTGTACATCTATGACTGAATGGAACACGTTATTGTGCTCAGCCTGTTTCGTCTGGCATCTCGAATAGAACGATTAACCATATGGCACTGCAGCGCATTAAATGCGCGGCAAAGGGCTGAGCGAATTACTTGGGTAAAGCAATGGCACGGTGTCTTCGGAGGGTTCTACATCGTTATATCGATGCACTGTCCAAGGTTGTGTTGAGGTAACCGAGGTAGGGGAGAACTAACCAAGCGAAACTGTTTCGGCGGGATCGTATCCATGACGAGCAACAGCACTTTTCACACATGCTTTTATGATTGTTATAAGAGCTATTTTTAAGAGCAGTTGTTCTCAATGAACATGGAAACCAATGAAAAAACGCGTGGGCATTGTTGTCAGTGGTTTCACTTGAGGGTAACGGGTAGGTGTCAGAAAAAGTGTTGAAGATACGAGACAGGATACGGATTAATTGTGCGTTTCCGGCGATGTTGGGAAAAAACGTAAGTAAAACAGAGGAAGTAAAGAAAATTCAAACGCTTGATTGAAACTAAGGCATTGTTTTTTCCTTGATAGCTGAATCGATTCTTCACAATGTTGCTGGGTTTTTATGCATGTTGATAATGAGAGCTTTCGAGTACGAACATCTGAAGTGCGAGAAAAGAGAAAAGAGAAAACAAAAAAGCAGGCTTTTGCCTGCTTTTGGATTGGGGGCGTTCTCAAACGTCAGTGTAGCGTTTGATGGTTCACAAAGCAGATGCTCTCGCAGATGCGTTGTGCATCTTCAAAACGGGTTTCTTCATCAAGGTATATCCCTAGCTGAATATAACTCGAGTGAGAGAACGCGAAGCAATATAGGGAGGCGACGCGGTAATCATTGGTTTCTTCGAGCAATCGGTAATGATAAAGCAACAATCCGTTTTGATCTTTTTTAGCAACATCAAAGGCGTCTTCGGCTTGCTCTTCTTCCACCCATGCGAGTGCTTCCTCACGGGTTTCCTCTGGCTCAATGCCCCAAACTGAACACCAAATTGTCATGTCTTGCTGCCAAAGCACTAAGTCTTCGTCTTCAATTCGACATTTGAATTCAGAAGGTAATTCAACAGACCATTCTTCCGTTAACTTGTAGTAACCCGAACATTCAGGGTATTGATCCATAGTCTGTATGCTTATTTTTATGGGTGATCCGACGACTCGCGCCAGAAATTAATGCGGTGAGGGTAGCATCAATTTCGATAGGAGATAACGACTTACCGATTTTTCTGCACAGTCGGGCTGAAAGGTGTGTGAAAAAGTGGATGCTCTCACGATCTCATATCGTGAGAGCGGCAATGGCGGTTAATGAAGAGTCGTCTATTTTTTTGCGTGCTCAATGGCCCAGCACGGGGTGTCTGCGAAACGGGCGGCGTAGTAATCAATGAAGGCGCGAACCTTTGGTGCGACCTGCCTTGAACTGGGATACAGTGCCCAAATCGCGGTGTCAGATACCAGCGAGTAATCACTGAGGATTTCTACCAACTCTCCTTTCTGGAGGTGTTCAAATACACTCCATGTGGAGTTAATCGCAATGCCAATGCCATCAATGCAGGCATCGCGCACCACATCACCGCTGTCGGTTCTCAGAACGCTCTGTGTTTTAACACTCTCTCTTCCATCTGGCCCATCAAATACCCATTGGTCCAATTGAGAGAGGTGAATGCAAAGGTGATTTTTCAATTCTTTTGGCGATGTAGGTTTGCCGTATCTTTCTAAGTATGCGGGAGAGGCGCAGATAACACGACGGTCGGTCGCCAGTTTTCTTGCGATTAACGAAGAGTCTTTCAGTTCTGCATTTCGGATAGCGATATCAAACCCCCCTTCAATCAAATCGACGATGGAATCAGAAAAGCGGAAATCCAATTTCACATCGGGGTATTCAGTAAGAAAGCCCTTTAACGCGGGCATCAAGTGCATGCGTCCGAACGAGGCCGGTGCGGTAACCCTTAAAATGCCACGCGGCGCACTTGCTCCAACGCCAACGGACGAATAGGCAGCTTCAACGCTGGCTAACACATCTTCGGCATAGGGAAGGAAGGCATCGCCTTCTTCTGTCAGTGAGACTTTTCGCGTGGTTCTATGCACCAAACGAACACCCAAGCAAGCTTCAAGTTTACTGATGTAGGCACTGGAAACGGCAGGGGAAAGTTCTAACTCACGCCCAGCGACACTGATGTTGTTTGTGGATGCCAAGCGTACGAAAAGTTTTAAATGATCAATGTTCATGCTCTGCGGTTCCATCGCGACGATTTTGTATGATGATTATCAATGAATTCTATAAAGTGAATCTTTTATTTGGGGGATTATCAATTTATAAATATTTAATATTATGTATCGCATAAACGTGGATGATGCAAATGGTTACGCTTGTGTTGCCGTTAAGGGTTTACATTGAACCGTGTGGCTAACGACGTTCTTTTGAACGTTGCCTCTCAAGCTTAAATTAAGGGAAGAAAAACATGACGAAGAACATTCTCATTACAGGTGCGACTGACGGAATTGGCTTGGAAACAGCGAAAACGCTGGCTGCACAGGGGCACAATTTGCTTATTCATGGCCGCAATGCTGCCAAACTGAATGACGTGGAAAAAACGCTATCAGCCATTAGTAACAGTGGGAGCGTTGATAGCTTTGTTGCTGACCTTACCAATCTAAATGATGTGGCAGAAATGGCGAATGCAGTGAAGAGCCGCTTCAGCAAGATTGATGTATTGCTTAACAACGCGGGTGTATTCCGCATGGCGGATCCGATCACCAAAGACGATATGGACGCGCGCTTTGTTGTGAATACCATTTCCCCTTACCTGCTGACGCAAGCGTTATTGCCAATCATGGATGCAAGCAGCCGTATTGTGAACTTGTCTTCTGCTGCACAAGCGCCCGTCAACCTTGATGCCATTGTCGGTAAAGTAAAACTGAACGATGAATTTGAAGCCTATGCGCAAAGCAAACTGGCTATAACGATGTGGACACGCGCACTTGCAAAGCAATGGGGCGATGATGGTCCAATGATCGTTGCGGTTAATCCTGGCTCAATGCTTGCCAGTAAAATGGTAAAAGAAGGCTTTGGTGTCGCGGGCAATGATTTGAGCATTGGTGTGGATATTTTGGTGCGTGCTGCGTTAAGCGAAGAGTTTGCAGATGCGTCTGGAAAGTACTTTGATAATGACGCACGTCGATTTGCATCACCTCATCCAGAAGGGCTCAATGACCAAAAATCGCTCGAGGTCATCAAAGCCGTTGAATCCGTTATCGGTGCATAACTGCGAGCAAGGTTTTCGCTTTTGCGTGAATCACAGATAAAAACAGGCTAGGTGGAAACCTAGCCTGTTTTGTTTGCGCGGGAATGTAATGCATGAGGTACTAGCGGATTGCCTGCCCCTTGGTAAAGACATATTGCCCCATCACCAGTACTTCGATATCCGTCGTGAGGAAGGTCATTACCGCGTCGTTTAAGCTCGACACGATAGGTTTCCCCATCACGTTCAAGCTGGTGTTGATGATCACGGGCACCCCCGTGATTTTTTCAAACGCTTCAATCAGGTGATAAACGTGCGCATTACGTTCTTTGGTGACGGATTGTAAACGCCCTGTGTTGTCGGCATGGCATACCGCTGAAACGGCTTCGCGAATAAGGGGTTTGAAGGTTGCGACCTTCTCCATATAAGGCGTGTCGTGGTAGTTTTCGAAATATTCATCCCCTTTGTCTGCAAGGATCATCGGTGCGAAAGGGCGGAAAGGTTCACGAAACTTCACCGCAGCGTTAATTTTGGTTTTCATTTCGATCGAGCGTGAATCTGCAAGGATAGAACGATGACCTAATGCGCGGGGGCCAAATTCTGCACGACCCTGCACCCATGCGACGACTTTTCCTTCTGCCATCATGTGCGCGACGTTTTGATAAAGATCCTGCCAATCGTGTTTGTGGACATTGCCAAAGCCACTTTTTCCGATGAAGTTTTCGACTTCCTCTTCTAAAATTTCGTCGCCTAAATACGGCGTTTGAAGACGGTTTTGAATCACTTTATCCGGGAAGTCTTGTTTTACGGCAAGCAAGGCAGCGCCCACAGAGTTGCCATCATCCCCTGGAGCACAAGGTACAAACAGATCACTGAATGGGGTGTTTTCGATAACGCGACCGTTGAACGATGAGTTTAGGGCGCATCCTCCGGTGATGACGATATTGTCCATGCCTGTTACGGCGTGGACATGGGTGAGAATTTCCGCCATCAGTTCATTGAAATGGTATTGAGCGGTGTAGGCCAGATCTGCCGCTTCTTTCGGGAATTGCGCGTACGGGCGAGTGTGAGGACGAAGTGCTGCAAGCGCCGCTGTTGAACCTTCAGGCAGGGTGAGGTAGCCATCTTTCACTGCAATGTGTTTCCGAAGAAGCGCAAGCACGGGCTCATTGAGCTCTCCGTATGGCGCTAAGCCCATTACCTTCCATTCTTCCCCTGAGTCCATTGCAAACCCACAGAGACGACACACGGTGACACCATAGTAGACACCAAGGCTTGCCGATAATTGGTTTAGCTCGCCGAGATACGCTGGCTTGGGGAGTTTTTCAAGTTTGTTGTCTTTGTAGACAAAGATGGATTGCGCAGAATCTTCCCCATAACCGTCCATGACAAGACATGCGGCTTCATCAAAAGGACTCGAGTAGCAGGCAAAGGCGGCGTGGCTGGAGTGGTGATCAAATTGACGTGTGTCTGTGGTGAGGTTTAGCGCCATCGCGGCGCGTTTTGCTCCGCCACCGCCCATTTGAATGTTTGGTAGGAAAACATCATTCATGTTGTGTGTCTGCACGCCTTTAAAAATGCCTGCAACTTCTCTCACTATGCCGTCGTAATCGGCCATGGCGATGTTATTAATCTCGCTTCCCATTTTTTGCGGCGTATCTTCAGGCCACGATTTGCAGATAGTCAGATGCGTGGCATTTGGCGCATATTGCTTGATCAATTTTGCCAGCTTATAAGGCTGGTCTGGGCATACGCTGAAACCGTGTTTTGTCTGTGTTTCCCGTTCGACCGCTTGTGCATAGAGAACCTTGCCATCGCTATTCACTAGCGCGATGGAATTATCATGTCCGGTGCAAGATATGCCTAAATACATAAATCCCTCTTATTCCTTCCCCCATCCTGTGGGGGTTATCGTCATCATTGGTGTATGACTCGAATATACCGCCCAGATAGTTGGACAAGCACGCTATGGGTTTTAGCTCAATCGCAAATAGAAGAAATAAACGTGCACGTTTTGACAGTAGTGGGATTTGACTAGAAAAAGGCATGTAAGCGAGGAAGGAAAACGCACAAACGAAAAAGCCAGAGCGCTGGCTCTGGCTTAAGAATATTGAACAGATCTAAATGAAACGGTCAGCGAGAATTAACGACGCTTTGGCTTCTTGAACACACGACCTGCAGCGGCGTATGTGTCGCGATCTGTGATTTCGAATTGGGTATAGAAGAACCATGCAACGAATACCATGACATCTTCGCCCACGTTCATCACGTGCTCGACGAATTCTTCTTCTTCACCGCTATCGTTTTGCTCAGTGAACACATGGTAAACACGGTTTTCACCTTCGACTTCTGCCAACGCAAATTGACCAGTCATTGCACTTGCAGCGGCAGCGACTTCTTCGTCTTCACACGCTTTTAATAGTTCTAGCGCTTCTGGCAGGCTGGTTTTCTCACTCAGTGACTTTACCAGTGTTTCGAATTCTTGCTGTTCCATAATGGAATCCTGTTGGTAAGGATATAAACGGAAAATGCCCGGCTGAACCGGGCATTTCCAAACGCAGAAGGAAGATTAATCTTCGATTTCAGCGTTGTGGTAAACGTTTTGTACGTCGTCACAATCGTTCAGCATGTCGATAAACTTGTCGAACGTTGCAATGTCGTCGCCAGTTACCGCAGTCATGGTTTGTGGAACAAACGTGATTTCTTCAACGTCTAGCGTCACTTCTGGCATGGATTCAGCCAGTGCGCTTTTCACTTTGAAGAACTCAGTTGTTGGTGCGAATACGGTGATAACGCCGTCTTCACACTCGATGTCAGTCACATCAGCGTCTGCCATCATTAGGTTCTCAAGTACTGCTTCTTCGTCATCACCAGCAAATTGGAACACAGCTTGGTGATCGAACATGTGAGCAACAGTACCTGGGCCACCGATCTTAGAATGCGTTTTCACGAAGCACTGACGTACTTCCATGTAGGTACGGTTGTTGTTGTCTGTAAGACAGTCAACAATCACAGAGCAGTTACCTGGGCCGAAACCTTCGTAGCGAGCAACTTCATAGTTTTCACCGCCGCCGCCAGCCGCTTTTTCAATCGCTTTTTCGATAACGTGGCTTGGCACCTGATCTTTCTTTGCTTTCTCGATCATGCGCTTTAGCGAAAGGTTGGTATCTGGATCGCCGCCACCGTTTTTCGCGATGACATAGATTTCCTTACCGTACTTTGAATACACTTTAACTTTGGCGCCTTGAGTTTTCGCCATTGCATTTTTGCGAACTTCGAAACTGCGTCCCATGGGGGGTCACTCTCTTTACTTGCTGTGATAATGCGAGCGATTTTATCAATCCCTGCTTTGGTTTTTCCAGCTTTAAACGCAATGTTCTGTGAACAAATGCCAAATAAACCCGTTTGAATACACTTTTTTCATGTATCTGAGTGCGATTTGTTCAACAGAAGGTGAGGTGTTGTTGCGTTCATTTACCGATCACACTCAGTTTATTAACCCTATTCGACATCTTGTTACGCAATCAACCCCCCTCATTTTGCAACGCAATGCAACAACGCTGCCTGAATCACGGGAAATCCCCAAGAATTGGCCCTATTTGCCTCAATGTTGACCAGTCAAACAGAGCGATTGTTTGGTCTCATTTTACGAATGAATCAAAAATGAGGCAGGGTAGTGTGAATACATGAACTAGGCCTAATAAGGCCTGAATTCATTCATCTAGCGTTGTCATGGTTAACGGTTTGCGAGTATCTAGACAGTGAACGCCGAGAAACCCGACAATCTAGGCGTTATTTCTATCTTTATGATAAATAACAAATAAAACGCAATTTCTTTTTCCTGCACTACACTTCAGTATGCATATCTGTCTCACAAATAATAATGCATGATGAATGGCAAGAAATAGTTGTGATCAATGTTACATAAACGTGAATATGCGGTTGTTGCCGCCTAGTACATTTACCTAACATCAATCAAAAGAAAGCGCTTTCTTTTATGTATTTTTCTGTTTCAAACGTTGGCGATGAACGTGGTATTTCGACGAGAAGCGGTGAGAGAGCGATGAGAAGTGTGGCGCGAAGCCGATAAGAATCGGGTCGTGTCTCTCTGACTAATCGAAAATTAAGGACGATTACATGCTAAACAAAACCATTCTGGCATCGTGCATTTTTAGTGCCTTCATCGTGTCTGGCGCTCAAGCCGCAGACGTAAAACAAGGTGGCACCTTAACCGTCCCTGTTATTAACACTGGATTTGTTGAGAACTTCAATCCGTATACCACCAAAGATCTCGTCAACGGTGTGATTTTCGAACCGTTGGTTGTGTTTAACAACATGACCGGCGAAACACATTATCGCCTTGCTGAATCTGCAGAATATTCAGACGACCTCAGCACATTGACTGTGAAAATGCGTGATGGCATGACATGGTCTGACGGCCAACCGTTAACTGCTGAAGATGTGGTATTTAGTTTTGAACTGACCAAAACCAATCCTGCATTTGATTTGAAAGGCATTTGGTCGGGTGGTGTGATCAAGTCTGTCGAAGCGACTGAGGACAACGCCGTTGTCTTTACGCTAAATAAACCTGATTCCACCTTCATTTGGAACTTAGAGGCTTACCACATCTTGCCGAAGCATGTGTGGTCGACGGTGGAAAACGCTACCACCTTTACCAATCCAAACCCTGTGGGCAGCGGCCCAATGACGACGGTGAAATTCCTAAAGCCTCAGCAAATGGAATTGTGTCGTAATCCGAATTACTACCTTGAAGGTAAACCGCATCTTGATTGTGTGAACTTCCGTTCGTACAACGATAACTCTCAAATCCAGCCAGCATTGATCAAAGGCGAAATCGATTGGGGTTCAAACTTCATCGCTGATGTCGAATCCACGTTTGTTAAACGCGATAAAGAGAACCACTTCTTCTGGTACCCAGCAAACGACGCGATTCACCTTTACATGAACACCAAAGAAGCCCCGTTTGATAATTTGCAGGTACGCCAAGCACTTTCTATGGCGCTGGATCGCGAAGCCATTGTCGATATTGCCGCTTATGGTTATCCAACCGCGAACTTTAATCCGGGTGGTATCGGTGATTTGTACGCAAACCACATCAGCGATGATGTGTCTGCGAAATACGGTTACCTCACCGAGTTTAATCAAGATAAAGCCAACGAACTGTTAGACGCTGCGGGTCTAAAAGACCAAGACGGCGATGGCTTCCGTGACCTGCCAAATGGCGACCCGTTTGAATTCAATATCCAGGTGGTTAACGGCTGGACGGATTGGATCCAAGTGGTTCAGATGGTCGGTGAGTACTACGAAGAAGTGGGCGTGAAAGCGAAAGTGAAAACGGTTGATTGGTCGGTGTATGACAAATCGTTGAAGCAGAGCAATTACAAAATGGCGATCAACTGGTCGTTGGTGGCGACAAACCCAATTCTTACTTATCAAGAGTACTTTGATACAGCGCGAATCGGCACAAGCTGGCATGCAGGTCACGGTGTGAACTCTCCAGAGATTGATGCTTTGATCAAAGCATTTGGTCAGGCCGGTGATGAGGCTGAGCAGAAAGAGATTCTCGATAAGTTGCAAGCATTCACGGCTGAGAATTTGCCGTTTATTCCTTTGTTCTCAAACCCAACGTGGTTCCAGTACAGCACCAAACGCATTGAAGGTTGGCCAACGGAGCAAGACCCGTACATTCAACCGGTGTGGTACGACGGTGGTAAGCGCGTGATCATCTTGAATAATCTGCACCTGAAATAACACGATTTAGGCAGACGTATTCTGGATAGGAACTTGGGTGCGCTTTTAAACGCGCACCTGTGAGGAGCAAAGCGATGTCATTTTTATTTCGGCGGTTCATGTTTTATTTCACCGCCTTCTTCATTGCTATTACGTTCAACTTTATGTTGCCGCGTTTAATGCCTGGCGATCCGGTTGAAGCGTTGTTTGCTGCTGCACAAGGCCGAATGGATCCAGCTCAAATGGATGCTGTGCGTGAAATGTACGGCTTCCTTGATGGCAACATCTTCATGCAGTACTTGGCGTACATCAAAAGCGTGTTCACCTTGGATTTAGGTCCATCCGTATTGATGTTCCCGGTGAGTGTGTCGGAAGTGATTTCAAATGCGTTGCCGTGGACTTTGTTTCTCGCGCTGGGTTCGCTGATTGTTGCATTGATCATTGGTGTGAGCATTGGCGCGTATGCATCGTACCGTCGCACGAGCCTATTTGGTCAAATCGCGCCACCGCTACTGGCGTTTATCAGTAACTTTCCGTACGTCGTGACTGCGCTATTTTTGTTTTACTTTTTCGCGCTGCAACTTGAATGGTTACCGCTGGCGTACACCTACGACCCATCATTGGATCCGGGGTTTACGCTTGAATTCATCGGCAGCGTGTTGAAACACGCGATATTGCCTGTGGGCTCAATGGTGATAGTGGGTATTGCGACATGGGTATTTAACATGCGTAACGCGATGATCAATGTGCTCGGTGAGGATTACGTCACCATGGCAGAAGCCAAAGGGTTGAGCAGCGTGCGTGTGATGAGTCGCTATGCCGGTCGTAACGCGATTTTGCCTGTTGCCACGGCCATTGCGATGGCCATCGGTTTTTCGTTCGCAGGATCGATAATGACCGAGGTGGTATTTAACTACCAAGGGCTTGGCAATGTACTGCTGAAAGGCATTGTGGCGCGTGACTATCCATTGATTCAGGCGATTCTCCTGATTCTTGTTACGGCGGTTCTGACCGCCAATTTCATTGCCGACATCTTGTATGTTTGGCTTGACCCACGCATTTCAAATTAAGGGGATCAGCATGGATAAAGTCGCCACAGATACCCAAGATTTAAACACGCCGAATCCTTCGCAGGATCCGGGGATGCAGGCACAGAAACCGGTGTCGGGGATGAAAAAGTTCAAGCGCATGCTTGGTTCTATCTATGCCTTTTTCTACGGCAACCCGCCAGCCATTATCGGCGGCTTGTTGCTGGCTATCGTCTTTTCAGGCGCGCTGTTTGCGTCTGCTATTGCACCGTACAAAGCGGAAAAGCGTGTGGCGCGTCCACACCAGCCGCCAAGTGCTGAACACATTATGGGTACCACGCGCAGTGGGCGTGATGTGTTTAGCCAAGTCTTGGTCGGTGCGAGAAAAACACTGTCTGTCTCAATTGCTGCTGGCCTTATCGCCATGACCATCGCCGTGCTCGTGGGTGTGTCTGCGGGCTACTTCGGTGGGCGCATTGATGAACGACTCAATTTTATGACCAATGTGTTTTTGGTATTCCCTCAACTCCCGTTGTTGATTGTTCTGGCCGCCTTTCTTGGGCAAGTGGGGTCAGTCGTCATCACGATATTGCTAGGCATTACGTCCTGGCCTTGGGGAGCAAGGGTTATTCGCGCACAAACCATGGCAATTCGTAACAAGGAATTCATCCTTTCTGCGGAAGTCATGGGCGAATCGAAAATACGCATTATTTTGGTCGAGATTTTGCCCAACCTTGTTTCCATAGTATTTGGCGGTTTCTTGGGTACTGTCATTTATGCAATGGGCTCAGAGGCAGGGTTGGGCTTTTTAGGACTGGGTGACGCGACAGAAGTCAGTTGGGGTTCCATGTTGTATTGGGCTCAAACGTCGTCGGCACTCTACACAGGCGCGTGGTGGGAAATGTTAGTGCCAGCCATGGCATTGGCCATCACGGGCGGGGCGTTCGCCATGATTAACATGTCGATAGACCAAGTCAGTAATCCGAAGCTGAAAACAGGGCCGCACATTAAACTCTGGAACAAGCTGAAGAAAGACGTCGATAAGAAGAGGGGGCTGTGATGTCAGACATCATCGAAACGGCATCAAACGCCAAGCCGCCTTTGCTTGAGATTAACAATCTTTGTGTGGACTACGTTTCGCCAAACGGCATTGCCCGTGCGGTGAATAACGTTAGCGTGAGCATAGCGGAAGGGGAAACCCTTGGCCTTGCAGGTGAATCCGGTTGCGGAAAGAGTACCCTCGCGTTTGCGATTTCGCGTCTTCACAAAGCGCCAGCACTGATTTCAGAAGGGGAGATCCTCTACAAGGGTCAAGACATTCTGAAAATGAACGACAAGGCGTTGCGTGCGTTCCGTTGGAATGAAGCGTCTGTCGTTTTTCAAAGCGCCATGAACTCGCTCAACCCAGTTATTACGATTGGTGAGCAGATCACTGACGTGATTCAAGCGCACAAAAAGGTGTCGCTGAAACACGCGCTCGAAAAAGGGGCGGAGCTTTTACAAATAGTGGGTATTCACCCTGACCGATTGACCGCGTTTCCGCATCAATTAAGTGGTGGTATGCGCCAACGTGTGGTGATTGCCATTGCGCTCGCACTTGAGCCTAAATTGATCATCATGGATGAGCCTACGACGGCGCTTGATGTGGTGGTAGAACGCGAGATTTTGAACGAGCTGTATGAACTGAAAGCCAAGTTTGGCTTCTCGATTTTGTTCATCAGCCATGATTTGAGTTTGATGGGCGAGATTGCTGATCGCATCGGTGTTATGTACGCCGGCAACATCATTGAAATTGGCGATGCTGAGACCGTGTTCGATTCACCTCAGCATCCGTATACGCAGGGGCTGCTTTCTTCGTTCCCGACCATTCATGGGCCAAAAGAGCGCTTGTATGGGATCCCGGGTAACCCTGTAAACCTGTTAAACATGCCGCAGGGGTGTAACTTTCAGGAGCGTTGTACCAAATGCTTCGAACCATGCACCCAGAATGAACCGTCGCTGAAAGCCATTGGGCCTCAGCATCACGTTTCCTGTCATTTAACATAAGCGACGAGAAGAACAGCGATGGACGATAGCGCAGCGATGAACAAGAAAGAAACGATTCTTTCGATTAAAAATCTGGTGATGGATTTCGCTATTGGTCATTCCTCAAAAGGGAATGTGATGCGCGCTGTGAATGACGTTTCCTTTGATTTGAACAAAGGGGAAGCCCTCGCCATCGTGGGTGAGTCAGGGTCAGGAAAAAGCACGGGTGCGCGCATTTTGACGCGCATCTATAAAGAAACAGCAGGCAAGATTTCGTTCAAGGGAAAACCGTTGGCGGATTATGTATCCGAAAACGGGGCGCTTGAATATGCACGCCAAGTTCAGATGATTTTCCAAGACCCTTTTGGATCGTTGAACCCTGTGCATACGATTCATCACCATGTGGCCAGGCCGTTGCTTATCCACAAACGTGCGACCAAGCGTGATGTGTCGCAAAAGGTGTATGAATTGCTCGAGCTGGTGGGTTTATCGCCCGCGGTTGAAACGGCTCAGAAGTATCCGCATGAATTAAGTGGCGGTCAGCGTCAGCGTGTTGCGATTGCACGCGCCATTGCTGTCGACCCTGAAGTTATTTTGGCGGATGAACCGATTTCAATGCTGGACGTATCTGTACGTCTTGGCATTTTAAACCTGATGGCCGATCTGAAAGACAAACATGGGATCGCCTTCATGTATATCACCCATGACATCGCAACCGCTCGCTATTTTGCCGAGAAGACCGCAGTAATGTATGTCGGTCATATGGTTGAATGGGGTCATAGTGACAGTGTTACGCAAAACCCGCAGCACCCGTATTCTAAGCTTCTGCTATCAGCAGTGCCGGAAGTGGGTCGTCGAGGAAAGCGCGAACTCTCAGTCAAAAAGGGTGATATACCGCTATGGAAACCGAGCAGCGTAGGGTGCCCTTACGCGTCGCGTTGTCCAGTCGCAACAGAGGTGTGTACACAAGAAATGCCAGAGGCCACGGAAGTGCAGGCTGGTCATTTTGCAAGGTGTCATCACCTCTAAATTTTTTAGCGTTAAAGAAAGCGCTTTCTTTTTAGGAACCGAGAATAATGGAACAGAATGTTCAAATGGCTAACGCTCCTGTTAGCGGGCAATTTGTAGATTTTCAGGGCGATCGTTTTTATCGCATTGAAAATGTTGATCACATGCAGCCTTTTTTTATGAGCATCGTATCGGCGAATGATCATTGGTTGTTCGTTTCTTCCACAGGTAGCTTGTCAGCAGGACGGAGTAAACCAGAGAACGCGCTGTTTCCTTACCGTTCTGTGGATATGATCCACGAGAGTGCAGACAATACTGGCCCAAAAACGTTTATTCGTGTTGATCATCAAGGAACACGTGTGACATGGGAACCGTTCAACGTTCAACAAGATGGCCGTTTTGACCTAAATCGCCATCTTTACAAAAACATCACTGGCGACAAATTGGTGTTTGAGGAAGTTAACCATACCTTGGGGCTTTCCTTCCAATACAGCTGGGAAACAGGCAACACCTTCGGCTTTGTACGCCGTTGTGAAATCGTTAACCTCAGGGGCGAGCAACGCAATGTTGAAGTGCTAGATGGCCTTCAAAACATTTTGCCTTGTGATGCACCAATGGCCGCCTTGCAAACGCGCAGTGCCTTGGTTGATGCGTACAAATGGAATGAGCGAGTAGGGGAAACCGCACTGGCGCTTTTCACTATGTACGCCAAGTTGAGCGACCGCGCTGACCCAGCAGAGTCACTGCAAGCGAATACCGTATTCTGCGTGGATTCCGACCAATCCACCTTACTGCTTAGCAGCCAACAACTTCCCGCGTTCCGTCGTGGCCAAGCGTTAGAGCCAGAAATGCTCACGCGTGGCGTACGTGGCGCTTACATGATCAACAAAAACATCACGCTAGATGCGAACAGCAGCAACGATTGGCTGTTCGTGCTAGACAGTGATAAGAACCACACTGATGTGGCGGTGCTGCGATCGAAACTCGCGCGTGGCCGTATCCTGCTTGATTTGATCGAAGATGACATTCAAGCCAACCGTAAAGAATTGGTCGCGCTGATCGGCGCAGTAGACGGCTGGCAGTACTCCGCAAGCGAAACCACCAGTAACCACCATTATGCCAATGTGTTGTTTAACAGCATGCGCGGTGGTGTGTTTGAAAACGGTTATGCCTTGCGTCGTGATGATGTGCTTCGTACCGCGCGTGCCACCAATGGCAAAGTCGTGCTGCGTAACCAATCTTTCTACGATGCATTGCCTGAGCAATTCACTCATGCAGAGTTAGTGAAACGCGCAGAGCAATCTGACGATATCCAGTTGGTGCGTTTGTGTCTTGAGTATTTACCGCTGACTTTCGGTCGTCGTCATGGTGACCCTAGCCGTCCGTGGAACCACTACGAAATCAAAGTGAAGGACAAGCAAGACCAGCCTTTACTGTCTTACCAAGGTAACTGGCGCGACATATTCCAAAACTGGGAAGCGTTGGCATTGAGCTACCCGGGCTACATTCGCGCGTTCATCACCAAGTTTGTGAATGCCTCGACCTTAGACGGCTACAACCCTTACCGCATCACGAAAGACGGTGTGGATTGGGAAGTGCTTGAAGCGGACGACCCGTGGAGCAACATCGGTTACTGGGGCGATCATCAGATCATCTATTTGCTCAAGTTCCTTGAGTGGTCAAAGCGTTTCGACCCTGAACAATTGTCAGAAGATCTGACCCGCGAAATCTTCAGCTACGCCAATGTCCCGTACCGTATTGGTGATGCGAACACCCTGTTCAACACACCAAAAGACACGGTGACGTTTGATCAAGCGCTTCACGACAGAACGGTATTGCTGAGCGAGCAATTGGGCAGTGACGGCCGTTTGATGTTGGATTCAGACAAAGAAGTGTATCTGGTTAACTTGTCAGAGAAGCTGCTTGTGCCGTTGCTTGCGAAATTGAGCAACTGGGTGGTCGATGGTGGTATTTGGTTGAACACGCAACGTCCTGAGTGGAACGATGCGAACAACGCCATTGTTGGTAACGGCTTGTCTGTAGTGACGTTGTGTTATATGCGTCGTTACGTTGAGTTCTTGCAAGGTGTATTCGCCAATGCTCCGGATACCATTCGTCTATCAACCGAAGTGGCACAATGGCTTTCTGATACGGCAGATATCCTGCACAAAGCGTCGACGGAAGTGAAAAACAAGACGGTTACACGTCAAACTAAGCGTGTCTTGTTGAATGACTTGGTTGAAGCGGCATGTCGTTACCGTCGTCTGGTTTACCGTGACAACGGCTTCTCTGGAAAAACGACCGTCAGCAAATCAGACATCGATGCGCTGTTAGATTCAAGCATGCGTCTTCTAGACCGCAGTGCATTGAACAATGAGCGTGAAGACGGCCTGTACAATGCGTACAACGTCGTTCAGTACTCTTCTGAGAGTCTGGCATCACTTGACCTCTATCCAATGCTAGAAGGGCAGGTAGCGGCGCTGAGCTCGGGTGCACTAAGCAGTTCGCAAGCTGTTTCATTGCTCGATAGCCTGTTCAAGAGCGAAATGTACCGCGCGGATCAGAAATCGTTCATGCTCTACCCAGATCGTGAACTGAGCACCTTCATGGATAAAAACTTGATCCCTGCAGAGAAGGTTCAAGGGAATCCATTGTTGTCTGAAATGTACACAGTGGGCGATACGCGCTTAATCAATGTTGATAACCGTAGCCATTTCCACTTCAATGCAAGCTTTGAAAACGACGGTGTGTTGAAGCGTGCGATTGAAACCGTACGTCCAGATTATCCTCACATCACTGACGCGTTGTTCAACAACGTGTTGGAGATCTATGAAGAGGTATTTAACCACCGTGAGTTTACGGGCCGTTCAGGAACCATGTTTGGTTATGAAGGGTTAGGTTGTATCTATTGGCACATGGTGTCGAAGCTTTTGCTGGCTGTTCAAGAAGTGTACTTCACGAGCTTGCAAGAAAACCCACACAGCCAAGATACGAAGAAACTGGCGGCTTACTACTACCGTGTGCGTGATGGCATTGGCTTTAACAAAGCCCCGCAAGAGTATGGTGCATTCCCTGTTGACCCCTATTCACACACGCCAAAAAATGCAGGCGCACAGCAGCCAGGCATGACAGGTCAGGTGAAGGAAGAAATTCTGACGCGTTTCGGTGAGCTGGGTATTTTGGTGAGCGGTGGCGCGATTGAAATTGCACCGACACTGCTACTGAAAAACGAGTTCAGTGAAGGGCCTGTTGGCTTTACGTATGTTGGGCTTGATAGCAACCTTGTTGACCTTGAGCTTAACAAAGGTGAACTTGCATTTACTTACTGTCAGGTACCTTTTGTATACCGCATGTCTGATGCAGAAGAAATAAGCATTGAGCTTGTGCTGTCGACAGGCGATGTGATCATCATTCAAGGCAACATGTTGTCTGCATCGATCAGTAAGCAAATCTTCGACCGCACTGGCGAGTTCGACCGCATTGTGGTGAATGTGCCTGAAAGCATGCTGTATCAACCAGAGTAATTTCTGCTGATACAACATCCGCAAATAAAAACAGCCGCTAAATAGCGGCTGTTTTTTTGTGTCCATTGAGCGTGTGAGGCGTTATTCGGTGAAGCTCGCTTTTTTCATGATTTGACCAACGCTTGCAATATTTTTCACTGATTTTCGCTCAATCAGGTTGGGTGAAAGACGGTTCTCAACCCCCGTGCTTTTCTTGCCATTCAAAATATTAAGCACACCTTTTGCCGCTTCTTTCGCCATTTCTTTGATTGGGAAGTTAACGGTAGACAGGCTTGGTGTCATGTATTGGCTGTATGTGTGGTTATCAAAGCCCACAATAGACATGTCTTCGCCGACACGATAACCAAATTCATGACAAACACCATAAGCGGCAAGCGCGATACTGTCGTTCAAACAGAATATTGCCGTCATGCTTTTGTCTCTGTCGAGCAATCGACGTACAGCGGTGTCATTGCCACCGTGGTCAAAACGGCCTTCTACGACCAAATTCGGATCGTACTCCACGCCGTATTCTTTCAATGCATTTCGGTAGCCTTGCAAACGGTCCCGGCTATCAATTTTGCTTAACTGGCCAGTGACACAACCAATGCGGCGGTGACCATTCAGCAGCAAATGTTCTGTGGCGAGGAAGCCGCCAAGTTCGTTGTCGATGCAAATACATTGGTCTGCGATTTCGGGAATATAGCGGTTCATCAGCATGGTGGCTGGTGTAATTTCAATGATATCGAGGATATCGCCATCACTGAGCATGTCTGAGGTCAGTACGAGGCCATCGATTTTCTTCGCGTTTAAGAAGCGGATGGACTCTTGCTCTTCTTGGTACTGCTCGTGACCACTGGTGATAATGAGGTGGTAGTTCTGTTGACGGACGACCTTTTCGACATAGTGCATCAAAGGACCAAAGTAAGGACCATCAAACGTACCAACCAGCATACCGATACTGTGTGAGCGATTCGAAGCAAGTGCCTGTGCAAATGCATTGGGTTGATAACCAAGCTTTTCGATGGCATCAAACACCTTAACGCGGTTTTTCTCCTTCACGGTTTCGTGACCATTTAAGGCGCGAGATACCGTCGATTGGGAGACTTTCGCGAGCTCCGCAACTTCTTTAATGGTGATCAATGTGTTTTCCTTCATCTTTAGTCTAAACAACCCTGGGATTCACGCTATTTTCATCTGAAAGCGCTTTCATTGCCCTCTCTTCCCTCACGCTGGTGGGCTGTTTGATTGTCCTTCGATTTCATAAGAAACATGGCAACGTTACTGTTTAACGTACGGTTACAAACAAAGGCAAAACCCTTGCCAAGTTTCTTTATGTTCTCGTGTTTGTAGCATAACCATGAATGGAAGGTACAAACGCGAGATTTCAATCATCGCCTAATGATGGCGTGACTTACTGCAAATAGAAAGCATTTAGGGTCAGCCAAGTCGTGAAACGTGAGGCGCTTTGCCTATATTGCCTCGAAATAACCGTTTCAATATGCATGTAGTTTCTAACCTATCTGAGCGAAATGTATCGTCCCAGAAAGGCGACTTTCTGAAATAAGCAGATTCTGAACATGAAGGTGAAGGGTTGTGATTCAAAAGTGGTACAGACTGTCGGGCTTTTGAATGGGAATAGCTAATGCTTTTGGCACTAGCTATGTGATGTAACAAGCTAGCTATTCAGGAATTCGATGATGTTTTCTAACTCGAATTGACTAAATACAGCAATGCCGTGTTGCCTTAGCAATGCTGTTGTTACACCGTGTCCTGCGATTTTCTCACCAGCAAATTCACCGTTGTAAATTTTACTGCTGCCGCAAGAAGGGCTTGAATCCGTTAACACTGCAGCGCGAATGTTGTTTCTCTTGCACAAATCCAGTGCGTTCTGTGCACCAAGAACGAATGCATCGGTAACATCTTCGCCAGTCTGAGTGATGACCTGGGTGCGTTGTTCAATGACACCCAATCCAACGCCCTGAATGATTTCTGCGGGTATTCGGGGCGTAGGGAGTCCGCCGGAAACTTCTGGGCAAATGGCAACGAATTCGACCCGTTCGGACAACCGTTGAAATGAGAGAGACTGTAAACCTAGATTGTTCCCGTCGTAACGAACATTTTGTCCAAGTAGACAAGCGCTGATTAACACTTTTTCCATGAATAAGGTGTTTTTAAAGCAGATTGGGGTGGGGGAATACTACCATCACCGCTTATTTTCGTCAGACTAAAATATCTTATTAATGATAATTTAGTTGAGACAAAGATGAGGAAAATCAAGGCCTACAGCAATTTATTGACTATCGCGGACGCAATCGGAGCGCATTTTTAGGAATTTTTTTGCCTCAGAAAGTTGAGAAAACGTGAATACGGTCAAATAATTTAAGACTCACCCGGAGGGAACCAGTCTATGTCTCAAATGCTAGAGCAGTATCCAGTTATCAATGGCCGTGAAATTCATGTGAGGGCATGGAATCCCGAAGGTGGGGAAACCGTTATCTGTTGGCATGGTTTGGCGCGTAACGGTATTGATTTCATGGCGTTGGGCGAAGACTTGGCAGCCAAAGGCTATCGCGTTCTGGTGCCGGATACGTTAGGTCGGGGCCTTTCCGAGTGGGCGCAAGATCCTGCCAAAGAGTACAACTACGCGAATTACGTGGATTTGGCCGTGAAGCTGATGGATTTTTACTGCTGTGACCGAGCACACTGGGTGGGCACTAGCATGGGCGGCATTATCGGTATGCTACTTGCGTCAAACCCGACGCACGAATCGCGTATCAGCTCTTTGATATTGAATGATGTGGGCCCCGAAGTGCCTGATGATGCCTTGAAACGCATCGTGAACTACGTCAAAACGCCCATGACGTTTAAGCGTTACAGCGAGATCTACCAATATCTGCAAACCCTTTATCACCCTTTTGGGTCTCACACCGCAGAGCAATGGCAAATCATGATCGGCGCGTCTGTCCGTCGGTTAGACAATGGTGCCTATACAACACATTACGATCCGAGAATATTGGATGCGTATTCAGAGAAGTCGCCGCCGATGAACTTGTGGCGTCAATTCGGAAAGCTCAAGCAACCACTGATGCTCATGCACGGATTGCACTCTGATGTGCTCACAAAAGACATTGTTAAACACATGAGAGAAGCTCAGCCCACCATGTCTGTCAATTACTACTTGGGGTGCGGGCATGCGCCGAACTTATTCTTCAAATCGTACCGCCATGATGTGACGCATTTTATTGATTTACATCCCATCATCGGTATGCAGGAAGAACAACGAGACGCGGGCTAACCGACGTTTCTTTCATGAACTCAGTGTTGGCTTGATGCCCAAAGGTGCAACAGTTCAGTGGCAATCGTTGCGCCTGCGAGCGCAGTGATTTCCGAGTTGTCAAACGGCGGGCTGACTTCCACCACATCCATCCCCACCAGGTTAATGCCTAATAACCCTCTCAAGATGCGCAGTGCTTTGTCTGACGTAATGCCGCCCACCACCGGTGTACCCGTTCCTGGGGCATATGCTGGGTCGAGGCAATCAATGTCGAACGTGATATAAACCGGCATGTCTCCCACGATCGCTTTGATGTGGATGGCAATGTCATCAGGGGTCATATCATTGGCGGCTTCTGCACAAATTACATTGAAACCGTGACCGTCTTTTTCATAGTCAGTACGAATACCAATTTGAACTGATTTGTTTGCATCGATCAGCCCTTCTTTGGGGGCATGGTAGAACATGGTGCCGTGGTCATATCTGCTGCCTTGGCTATAAGTATCGGTATGCGCATCGAAATGAATCAACGCCATCACACCGTGTTTATCATGATGCGCTCGAAGCAGTGGGAGAGTAATGAAATGGTCTCCGCCGAGTGAAAGTAACGTCTTACCAGATGCCAATATTTTAGAGGCAGCGCTTGCTGCTGTATTGCAAAAATCCTCGCTATCCCCACAGGCAAAAATCAGGTCGCCAGCATCGACGATGTTGCAGCGTTCACGTAAATCAAATGGCCACGGATAGCGATGACCCTCCCATGCCAAATTGACGGAGGCACGACGGACAGCGTCAGGGCCCAAACGCGCGCCAGAACGCCCCGTTGTGGCCATGTCGTAGGGCATGCCCAGCACAACAACATCCGCGTCTACTTTTGTCGGATCTTGCACCATGGGTAAGCGAAGAAAGGAGTAAGCATTCGAATAAAGGGAATCATCTTTTCGATCGAATATATTTTCCATAGCCATGACTCTCGCGTGTTGTCATTTCATTGATCGTGAATCAAAGATTTTAGCTGACATTTTTATCAATGATTTTTTCGAGAATAAGATCTTTACGCAAACACTCTCAAGAACCTGCGTTGAAGGGAGCGTCACTTGTCGGGCGGTAACCGATGAATAGATGGATTGAGAATGAAGGGCTTTTCTATGCAGCAGAACAGCATCACATGTAAGAGAGACGTGAATTTTGCAATGTTTAAACCTTCGATGTGATAGGTGTTGGTTTGTTTTGATATGACCGAATAACTTAACAGTAATGCCTTAATTTTTGGCCTATACAGGAAAGGTTATCTATTCCGACTATCGACAATTGAGGGTGTAAATATGGCAAGGTCTCGAGCAAAGAAGAAGCCAAAGGTATGTTTAGTGCTGCAAGGCGGGGGCGCGTTGGGTGCGTATCATATCGGCGCGTATAAAGCGCTAGAGGAAGCTGGGTTCACACCTGATTGGTTTGCAGGCATTTCCATTGGTGCGTTGAATGCAGCAGTGTTAGCGGGCAATGCGCCAGAGCAACGTTTAGAGAAACTGAACGCCTTTTGGCAGCGAATTTCCCGACCCGGCACCGATGCACTGCTTTTACCTTCAATGGCTGCAAGCTTCAATATGGTGAGCGTTTCTCAAGCACTTACTTTCGGTCAGCCTGACTTTTTCGTCCCACGTGCTATTAGCCCTTGGGTAGCAGCGCCGGGTGAGGCAGCCACCAGTTTCTACGACACAACACCGTTGTTTTCGACGCTCAACGAGTTGGTGGATTTTGACCTGATCAATAGCAACCAAGTGAGGCTTACAGTCGGTGCGACGCGTGTGACTGACGGGGAATTGGTTTTCTTTGACAGTGAATCTGACACGCTCACTGCCGCGCACCCTGTTGCCAGCGGCTCTTTACCGCCAGGTTTTCCTGCGACACAGATAGGGGATGACCATTACTGGGATGGCGGTGTGGTATCAAACACACCGTTGAACGGCATTTTGGACTTGGCGAAAGACGATGATCTATTGATATTCATGGTCGATCTTTGGAACGCCAACGGTGAATTGCCTAAGACCATGAGCGAAGTGCTGTGGCGAGAAAAAGAAATCCAGTATGCGAGCCGAACCTGCGCGCACATTGAAGCCCTAATTGCCCAGAAGAACTTGGACCAATTGCTTGCTCGCACGCCAGAAGTTGTGGACAGCAAGCAGGTGCCAGACATTACCAGTTTAAAAGACGGCCCTAAAATCGATATTGTGCACATCACATTTGAACCACTTGCGGGCCATAACCCGATGAGCGATACCGAGTTTTCACGACGTTCGATTCGTTTACGCAGTGATGCAGGTTACGAAGACATGAAACAGGCGTTAGAAGCCTCTCCTTGGACGCAGGAAAACGAAGGGCTCCCCGCGCATTTCCACCGTCGTACCAAAGATGGAAGTTGGTTAAAAGCGAGCAAGAGCACGTTGAAGAAAGTGTCGTAGATAGCCCGTTGAGAAAACAGCAAAAAGCCCCGTATGGGGCTTTTTTTGTCGATACAGTTACGTCTAAAGTGAGATAAACGTGAGTATTACCTGAGGGGGCTCATCGGTGAGAGGGAATAATGGGTAAACTACTGAACTCAGTGTTTATTGAGACGTAAAACTCGGCTGCTGAATGGAGATCAGCGGGTTGCCGGATGGAATGAAGGAAGGGTGTAAATGAAGGACAGTTTCACGGTATATCTGACAAGTGCTCCAAGAGAGCACGGTGACTTTCGCTTATCCGAGGCGGAAAAAAAATATTTGAAGCGTAAGATTCGACTTAGAAGTTTGAAGCTTCTTATGTGGTTTGCAATGCCAACGGTGTTTATTTTCCTTATCTCAACGCCTTTTTTTCTAATCGGTATTGAGGAAACCGCGTCGGATGGACTCTCTGTTTTAAGTTGCTTTTTTTTCACCCTTCCCTTTTTGTTATGCAGCATCGTTATTCTTCCAAATCGTGCGGATTATAAAACGGCGTTGTCCATGTCATTTTGGTTGTCGCTAGACAATATCAGTGTCGTTGACGTCACCGGTTTTTGGGGAACCCGCATTCACGAGACACAGGACGCGGACAATTTATGGACGATTGGAAATGAACTTATTGAGTTCCCAGAGCATTGGGCTGTCTCGATAGACAGCATCATTCAGCAGTCGGGAATGCAGAGCAATGTTGTCACATTTCGGGTCGTTAAGTTTGCCGATGCAACCGGAGAGACCATTAGAATCAAAATGTGGTCAACTGAGAGCAGTCAAAGATTGGACTCTGTTTTTGCTGATCCAAGATATTTTGTACTTGAAGCTAAACCACGTAGCGTTGAACAAGATGCGCAGTATGGCGTTGGCGCGGTAAAAAGCGATCCTTTTGTCTCGGCTGTTGGCCTTGGCGCGCTTATTCTCAGTGTCTTTTTATGGATTTACGTTTCAATACTGGAGGATGATCGCGCGGGGCAGGGCAGTGTTTTAGAGCGTGAACTCTATGGGATGAGTGCTCAGTTGGGCATGAAAACAACCTTAGATGCAAGCCAACTGGCTGAACGTGACCTACCCCGGTTAACGCCGCATCCTGAATTCGGCACCTTAGCCTTTGTTGGTGAAGCGTTTAACTATGTAACAGTCAGTCAAAATCAGCCGCCCTATACGTCATTTATTCTTTCAGTTGATGAGTACTGGTTGATTCATCGAATGGCAAGCACCTTTCCAGACGTGGTGATTGGCGAGCGAAACACAGTGAAGAACAAATCGGCAATTGACGGTTATCGAAACAAATTGCTCGCCATTATCGAAAGGAGTTCGCGACGTTCGCTTTCAGTTCGCGCTAGCGTAAAAAACACGATCATGATGCTCAGTGATAGCACGCTTGAACAGCAGATGTATGCGCAAGGCTGGAGTCATTCTGTGAGCGAAGAATTTGTCGAGGCGCTGATCCCGAAACCCAGTATTCACCAAGTGGAATCCCCGTATTTGCTAAAGACGCGAATATGCAAATTCAAAGCCCCTTTGTGTTATTTCAACTCAGTCGATATTGAATCGAAACGCATGGCATCGCCGATGTTTACTGACCTGCACGGCGACATCATCCTCTCAAATGCGGAAGACCTTGATAGGATTATCGAGGTACAAAGGGAGCATGAGAAAATAATGTTGCAAGTGACGCCCTGGGATTATTTTTGGATCGTTGCCCTGGCAACAACGGGTTTCGGTGCCTTGTCGATGGGGGGGTGTTTTTGGGCAAGATCTCGCGCTAAACGCCTCTATAAAGATATCGATAAAGGCGCAATGTGATAACGTAATCCTTCGCGCAATGAACACCATGTTGCGACACATAAGAGACATAACGTCGCTTACAACAAAAAAGCCCCATGAAGGGGCTATTTTGTTGTGAGGTTTCGTTTTAAATCGTTTGTGAAATCTTAAATCGACTTACAGATTGGTTGAATTTACTGACCAAACCATTTACCTCTCGCGCAGACCCTTGAACGTCAGATGCGGAGCGGTGGTTATTTGATGCCATGTCTGCGATATGTTGGATACGATTGGCAAGCTCGCGGTTTGCGCTAGATTGTTCATGCAAAGCACCAGAAACATCGTCGATGATGTGAATAAGATCCTGCGACATTTGGTGCATCTCGCGAACGCGTTGTTCTGCTTCATGGGTTTGCGACATGTTGCTGTTCACCACGGTCACGCTTTCTTCAATATGACCGACGGTGGTTTCGATGCCTGTTCGAAGTTCCTGAATCGTCGAGGCTATTTGTTTTGTAGAATCTGACGTTCTTACTGCGAGATTTCTTACCTCATCCGCCACGACAGCAAATCCTCGCCCTTGGTCGCCCGCGCGAGCGGCTTCAATGGCTGCGTTTAGGGCTAGTAGGTTGGTTTGTTCTGCTACGTCGTTAATCACGCTGATAATGCCTTCAATCTCTTTAGAGTGATGATCCAGCTCAGACACTGCAGAGCTTGAACGCTGAGACTTTTCTGACATCTGATCCATGTTAGAAATGGTTGCGCGCATGGTGGAGGCGCCTTGCTTCGCTTGCACACCACTTTCGTTAGACAGCGATTTCATCTTATCTGCATCGTGAGAAATGACGTTGATGCTCTCAGCAAACTGTTCAACCAAGGCAGCAATGCTGCCTGTATCTTGCGATTGCTGGGTTGATGCCCCAACAATGTGATCAGAAAGGTTTTCGAGCTTAGAAACTTCCTGATTCAGCTGATTAGCACCTTGTGATATGCCACGTAACGTTTCTTCAAATGCGTTCATGAGATTGTTAAATGCGCGCCCCAAATCAGTAATTTCATTATTTCCGTTTAGACGAGAACGAACCGTCAAATCGAGGTTTACCTCTGCGGTTTGTAACAGTGTTTTTAAACGGTTTAACGGCGAAGTGATACTGCGGGCAATGGTAATAGATAGACCGATAAGCATCAGTGCGATCAGGGCAACCAGAAGCAGCAAACGTTGTACGTCTTGATAAAAAGTTGCGTCCAAGTCATCGACATACAACCCAGTGTTTAGCACCCAGCCCCACGGCGCAAAAGGAAGTGAATAAGCGATTTTAGGGTAGGGCGTTTCATCTGATCCTGTCTTTTTCCAGTGGTAGGCGACAAAGCCGCCACCGTTTTTAGCCATATCGACTTGTTCACGAATGATGTAAACACCATTGACGTCTTGAAGAGATTTGAGGTCTCTGCCGATAAGGCTGGCAGTGATAGGGTGATGAACCATGGTTGAGTTCATGTCATAAATCATGAAATAGCCGTTATCACCGTAGCGCATGGCATCTAAAGCACTAATGGCACGCTGTTTGGCGTCTTCCATAGAGATGTCACCTGCTAGCGCTTGCTGGTGGAGTTTGGTAACCAGCGTTTCGGCGGTTTCAACAAGCACCTGAATTTGGTTTTTTCTCTCATCCAACATGTTCTCGTGTTTGAGCATGAGAGAGACTATGGTGACTGAAATTAACGACAATACCGATATTACAATGATAAGAGATAACCGTTGCCGTATTGAAAGGGCTCTCATGAATGTTGTCCTCTACTGTTCGTTAAATGACTAAAATAGTGAGTAAATACTGCGTTTAGTCTAGCAATGGACAACGGTTTTGCTCATTTTTTATACATATAGTTTGATAGTGAGACATAACAGCTAAATGAAATATTTTTTGTTGGTAAAAATAGGCAGAGTGATTAGCGTGCCTACTCCGTATTTTGCTCTCTCAACAACATAGGAATTCAAGAATGAAGAAATACAAAATGGCTGGCTTTTTAACGATGGCGTTGGTTTTCCTAGTGACGGGATGCAGCGGGACTGAAGATAGCGCCTCTTCAAATCCGCCATTAAACATGGCTAACCCTGCCTCGGTATATTGCGACAGTGTTGGGGGCACATCGGAGACACGAAAAGACGAAGAAGGCAACGTAATGAGTATGTGTCATCTTCCTGATGGCACTGTCGTCGAAGAGTGGACGTTATACCGAAATAACCACGGCGACAATACGAAGTAGGCACCGTAGATTGATGTGAAAAAACCGTAATGGTTGTTGCTATTTGCGGTGTTACTGGTTGGGTGGTGAGAGTGTTTTGGTTAATGGGGATTGGTGATAGAAGCGTTTCCACTTAAATAGTGTGCCTATATCACATTTGGCTATATGCGAGTGTCAGCCTTTGGTTTAGACTAGCGCGTCTTTACCCATCCCAACCGAGGTAATAAAACATGTCTTTACCAAATTGCCCACAGTGCAACTCAGAATACACTTATGAAGATGGCGCGCTATACGTATGCCCAGAGTGTGGTCACGAGTGGTCTCAAGATGCATCTGCAGATGCTGACGACGTAAAAATCATCAAAGATTCGAACGGCAACGTTCTTCAAGATGGCGACACTGTAACGGTTATCAAAGACCTGAAAGTGAAAGGTTCTTCACTGGTTGTTAAAGTGGGCACCAAAGTGAAAAACATCCGCCTTGTGGATGGCGACCACGACATCGATTGTAAAATCGACGGCGTTGGTGCGATGAAACTGAAATCGGAATTCGTGAAGAAGGTGTAATTCACCTTTATCACACCATGTTGTCATTTAGACGATATGCAAAGAACCGCGCCGTTGAGCGCGGTTTTTTATTGTCAAAATTCTGGGCTTTGCGTTAGCTCGTCAACATATTGATTGCCATAACCAACAATAATACCGCGAAGACTTTCTTAATAATCGGCACAGGTAGGTGATGTGTTGCTTTTGCTCCCAAAGGCGCAGTAAACCAAGACGTGCAAACAATACCGAATAAAGCCGGTAGGTAGACAAACCCCAAATACCCATCCGTTAGAGCAAAATGCGCACTTCCCGAACTGATGTAACCTACCGAGCCAAATAAGGCGATAACAATGCCGCATGCCGAGGCGCACCCAATGGCTTTTTTCATATCAAGTGAAAAGAATGTCAAAAGAGGAACCAAGAGCGCACCGCCACCGATACCTATCATTGCAGATAACCCACCAGTGATTGTCGTTAGGAAGGTTAACAAGCCCTTGTTAGGTATCTGACGCTCGTTGGGAACATCACTTTTACGGCTGCTATAAAACATTTTCAATGCGATGAGCACCACGCTCACGGCGAAGACTAAACGCACCACACTCTCTGGTAGCAGGGCAGCCATAAATCCGCTGATCAGTGCTCCAATGGCCACGCCCGTCATTATCCATGGGGCCAAATCCCACGGCACATTCCCGTTCTTGTGGTGTGCGAGTGCGGAAGATGTAGACGTGAACAAAATTGAAGCCAAAGACGTTGCGATAGCAACGATGACGATCTGATCAGAAGGTAAAATGGCGAAATGAAGTAAAATGCTGCTCAGTACGGGGACAATAACTAACCCTCCGCCAATACCTAACAATCCTGCTAAAAAACCAACACCACTGCCTAGTAGCGCGCAGTATATAAACAACAATAGCAATTCACTCATTCGGTTCACTTCTTAATAGGGGATGAAATATGGAATAAATGCAGCGTGTCTGCACTTGGGTTGTGAATATAACCGACCGTTGGATAGATTTTCAAATAAAATAGAACATGAATATTTCTCATGATGAGTGTGAAGTAAAACCATTGTTAATCCCATTTTTAAACACGTATAAAATAGATTCTGCTATTAGCCTTGATAAATATGACCACTTTTTTGTGGTGGGTTATAAGCAAATATCATGATTCCTTTCAGCCATGAATAGCTAAGAAGCGAGACGTTTTAGAAGGGAATGAAATCAGGTTGTTTGTTAAAGAATGGGTGTCAAATTACAATGAATAAAGAATTTACATTTACGATTAAGAGCATTTGCCTCGATGAAAATTATCACCCTTCGGATAGCACGAGAATCACGACTAACTTCGCCAACTTAGCAAGGGGGAGTAGTCGTCAAGAGAACCTGCGTAACGCACTGAAAATGATTGATAATAGCTTTAATGCTTTGGCGCACTGGGACAACGCCAAAGGTGATCGTTACTCGGTAGAGCTTGAAATCATTTCCGTTGATATGGACATTGAAAGCCGCGGTCAAGCCTTTCCATCAATAGAAATATTGAAGACAAATATTGTCGACCATAAAACCAATGAGCGTATTGAAGGCATTGTTGGGAATAATTTTTCCTCTTACGTACGAGATTACGATTTCAGCGTGCTTTTGTTGGAACATAATAAAAACAAACAAGCATTCAGCATTCCTGACAATTTTGGCGAGTTACATGGAAAGCTTTTTAAGTACTTTTTAAATTCTAATGTGTACAAGCAGAATTTCAGTAAGGCACCGGTTATATGCCTCAGTGTGTCTGATAATAAAACGTACCAGTGTACTGAAAATCAACACCCTGTTTTAGGTTTTGAATATCAACCTAATGGTTCTTCTTTGACTGAGCAATATTTCAAAAAAATGGGGTTGCAGGTGCGCTATTTCATGCCGCCTAACAGCGTCGCGCCTTTGGCATTTTATTTTGTGGGAGATTTACTCAATGATTACACCAATCTTGAGCTCATCAGCACCATCAGCACGATGGGAACATTCCAGAAAATCTACCGACCTGAGATCTACAATGCCAATGCCGTCGCAGGGAAGTGCTACCAACCCAATTTGAAAAACTCAGATCATTCACTCACTCAGATTGTTTATGACCGTGAAGAACGTGGTCAGTTGGCCATTGAGCAAGGCAAGTTTGCAGAAGAACACTTCATAAAGCCGTACCAATCAATTCTTGAAAATTGGTCTGCGCAATACGCGTTGTAAGCCACCCTATTAGATAGCAGAATTTATGATGAAAAAATTATTACCTACTTCGACCGCGGGCAGCTTGCCTAAACCCTTATGGCTGGCACAACCCGAGACACTTTGGTCTCCTTGGAAATTACAAGATGAGGAGTTAGCGCAGGGCAAACACGATGCGCTACGTTTGTCATTGCAAGAGCAACAGCACGCCGGGGTTGATATTGTCAGTGACGGCGAACAAACACGCCAACACTTCGTGACGACATTCATTGAGCACCTTAATGGCGTTGATTTTGAAAAACGTGAAACCGTTAAAATTCGTGATCGTTACGATGCAAGTGTACCGACTGTCGTGGGGGCTGTGAGCCGGCAGAAACCTATTTTTGTTGAAGATGCCAAGTTCTTACGTCAACAAACCAAGCAACCGATAAAGTGGGCGTTGCCTGGCCCGATGACCATGATCGATACACTTTATGATGCGCACTATAAAAGCCGTGAAAAACTCGCGTGGGAATTTGCCAAAATCCTCAATCAAGAAGCAAAAGAGCTAGAGGCGGCTGGCGTCGATATTATTCAATTTGATGAGCCGGCATTTAATGTCTTCTTTGATGAGGTCAATGATTGGGGGATAGCCACCTTAGAACGCGCCATTGAAGGGCTTAAATGCGAAACCGCCGTCCACATTTGCTATGGCTATGGCATCAAAGCCAACACAGATTGGAAGAAGACGTTGGGATCAGAGTGGCGACAATATGAAGAAATCTTCCCTAAGCTACAAAAATCCAATATCGATATTATCTCTCTCGAGTGCCACAACTCCCGTGTGCCGATTGAGCTACTTGAGCTTATTCGCGGTAAGAAAGTGATGGTAGGGGCGATTGATGTCGCAACGAACACCATCGAGACACCTGAAGAAGTCGCGGAAACCTTACGAAAAGCCCTCAAGTTTGTTGATGCAGAAAATCTTTATCCTTGTACCAACTGCGGCATGGCGCCTTTATCTCATGATGTCGCAAACGCGAAGTTAAAGGCACTTAATGCGGGCGCAGAGATTATTCGCAAAGAACTTTCTCTTTAGAAAGGAAGAGAGCGATGAGAATGGTTGGGCTTGGACCTTGGGGTTCAAGTCCATGAAGCGGATTTTTACAGTGCTTTTGATGCATTTTCTGGGTTCGCTTACAGCTTGCAAGAACCCCAGCTTAAAATGTTAATACCATGTCGTTCCATTTGGCTCCGCCGTGACTTGAAGCGGAAACCCCTTTAAGAGAAAATCCAAGACTTTGGTAGAATTTGACAAGATGATCTTTGCACGTAAGCACTATTCCTTCGCGGTTGTTAGCCCTGCTAACGTCAATGAAGTGCTTGGTTAATACTGAGGCGTAACCTTTTTTTTGGTGCTGAGGGTCAATTGCCAACCCAAATACGGTTTGGTATGCGCCGTCAGGGCAGTGCAGGCTGGGGTCTGAGTAAAGGACATCTGGAAGCTCTGGTTTGCTGTAAATACAACCATTAATATGCCCCACCACAACATCATCAACCTCTAGAACGAAGAAGCATTCAGGAAAGGCAGCAAAACGTTTTTGAAAGGACGCGAGCGGCGCAGCTTCGGCCTCAGAAAAACAAACAGCTTCTATTTGCGCCATGCGGTTTACGTCGTCTTTCGTTGCTTGACGAATGGTGTACATTTTAACTCCTTTCTGTTTTTCGAAATGCAGCTGACGCAACGTAGCGACTGTCGTCTTCATAGTAAAAGGGAGATTCCATCTCCCAACGCCGTGATTCAGCCGAATTTGAATGCAAAACACACGTCAATTCTCGATCGTTTTGATACCGCAATTTTCACAAATTGTATGACGAGAAAACTCATCCATTGACGCTAGAAATGGGCCTACTGCCCAACCTTTTATTAGACCAGCAATAAACTCTTTGCGTTTTTGATTTTTTCCCCCCGCGAAAGGGCTTGGGTTTCTGATCAATACCGTAATGTGTTTAGACATTGTGTGGCACGCTGAACACCGATAATTGTCGGTCTGATGAAGCATTAATTTTCCTCCTGAATACTAATGCAGTGATGATGGGCGCTTCCCCGCGCTTAATCTAATAAAATATATGCTTTGAAACCATTGCCCATGCAATGGCTCTTTTTGACGAAGCGAAAAATCCGATATAAAGACAACACAGCCCAAGGAGAGCGAGCAACAGTAAAATGATGAGTCCGACCAATTCGGCTAAACCCCAAGAAGTGAATACAAAGCTTGATATGGAAATAAAAACTCCACCCAGTGTCACGAGGTAACTTCGAGAAAAAACACTTTCTTCGAGATTAGGAAGCCATTCATTGGCCTTCATTTTTCATCCTTTAGGTGCTGTGAGGTTGGCAGTTTCGCCATGTCTACATGCTTTGTCATGTTAACGCTTCGTCTGAATACGATACAAACTTGCTTGGGCCCTTATTCGATTATCTTCAATTTGTGACGAACTCTCTATGTCAGAAAATAAAGCCTGAGCCGTGCCTAAATTTCCTGATGCTTCTACTTCCATTGCTGCATCTAGTTTCTCAAACTCAGCGTCAAATGCGTCTTTGTCTTGATTTATAAGTTTCCATTGGTCTGCAGTAAGTGCAGGCCGTAGTTTGCAGATAGCATCGTCAATTTCAAATATGCTTGATAAAGCTTTACCTACTGCTTTCAACATCACCTCTTTGTCTAGACCTTCAACATTTCGATAAAGTGGCCCAGTAGAGCTAAGCGAGTTCGAAGCAAGTCGTATTAGGTGCAATATTTTTTCTGAACTATCCATTTCTTTCCTTGGCGTTGACGTGGTGATATTGGGACGTGATAAATTATCCGCATGAAATTTTCATTCATTATGTTAATGACACTTTGATAAGCTTATGAAGTGACAAAGCATCCCGCTATTAGCCTTGCTATGTAACTTTTCCACGTAAGCCAATTAAGTTACCAAAAGGATCTTCTAACTGGCACATTGTTAGACCGTTTTCAATTTCCATTGGACCCCGATACAACTTAGCTCCGAGCTCTTCAAGTCTTGAAAGCTGGTCAGAGAAATTTTCAACTAACCAATAGACAACGGTACCTTTTTTTCCTGCTGATACTTTTTCATCTGCCTGAACTATCTCCAAGCTAATGTCGTTTATCTCAAGCGCCGTAAAATCTGACTCTGAGTAATAAACACATGCCGCTTCAGGAAACGCTTTTTGATACCACTTGAGCCCTTCACTGATGTTTGGAACATGGATAAGTATTGCTACTGGAATCATGGCTCTTACTCGTAATAGAACGTTGGTACAGCAGATGCTTTCCGCACTTAACCTGATCAAGCTAATGAATTAAAGCATTTTTCCACCGCTTCGAGATTGGCAAGGTGTCCCATTCATGACCTTGTTAACCACTAAATATCGATAAATAGACACTTTATTCAAACATCCTGCTATGGAATATAGATTTAGCTTGCCAAAGCTTGAGCTGAATAGAATCAACTGATTAAGCGATCCAACACCCTACTTTAGTTACCCCCCCAAAAAACGGAACTTTTTTATTTTTTGAGCGCAGCTAGTTAAAACTAAAACCGCGAAGTTTTTTTTGGGAGGTATAATTCAATCACATCAGCTTTTCTCTAAGACTCAGTATCTACAACTAATATACTTAGAGCATACTCCGGAAGTATTAGTGCTTCATCGAAGTAGATTTCATGGTAAACCCTTGGTTCTATCCAACCATTACCTCTTAAAAGCTCAAAAATTGAACGAAAAATAGAGCCGCCAAATTTAATTTTCGCAACCTCGCCACCTTCAAAATAGTAGGACGAGCCTTGTACTATTAGTTCTATTTTTGTCTGAGATTTCCCACCAAGTACCCATGCAGATTTTCTCCAATTCAGGGAAACTCTATTCAAGCAATCATTGAGGAAAAATACACGACCATATTTAACATCGCATACTTTGACGCCACAACTAAAAATTTGATACCCATTACCTATACCACCGCAACATAGCTCTAACTCTATATCTATATCAGCTTCCAAATCATTTGAGCCTAGATAATATCGGATCCTTGCCATTTATTTGTAATCCATAAGGCATATAAAGTCGTTTTTTCGTCTGCCTTAAAAACCCTTGTTATACAACTTAATCACCTGAACTTGAGACGCCAATGCTGTCATTAGAACCACCACCAAACTTACCTCCGCCCGGTTTGTTGTCATCATCTTGGTTTTTATGAAACAGCCAAAAGCTTATAGAGGCAATTAAAGGTACAAGCCAAACGATTAAAATTTGAAGTGACTTTTGACAGTCCATTGTTGGCCCTTGTTAAATGCGTCATGCCCAACGTGGCTTGCCATAAGAAAATTTAGTGTTGAACTTGCCTGATTTAGCCAAGGTATAGAGGCATTTTGTCCAAATACCTTTTTCAGGTTGAGAAATGATTTTACGTAAGCTCACAAAATCCTGCACTAATTCCCGAGTGACTTCTGGATAACTTTCTTTACCCGTAGCATCAACAACCCATATACAAAGATCTGCCATCGAATCATCTATCTCTGCCTCAACACATATTTCTTCCCATTCTGATGTAGGAATAGTAGAAAGATATAAGGCTATTTTCTCGATTAGCTTTGTAGAATCCTCGCTATTCATACGATCTCTCCATGCATTTAACGCCCGACTCAGGCGCAACCAGCCAGAGCGGGATTTGTGCCAAAATCAGCCCTCGCGCCATTGGCACAAATGACGCGAGGGTTGGTTATCGCTTGGAGCCGTTTGTTATGTTTCTATTCATCAAAAAATTCTGCTGGCTGTTCGACTTTTCCATCCATGAAAACATGCACAGTGATATATGAATCACTTTCTTTCACCGCAGGATAAAACCATATAGTCCAATAGGTTTCATTTTGAACAAATACTACATCTAAACCTGGGAACTTAGTTTTCTCTCCTTTTCTATTTAAATACGCTTTAAAGAACGGCGGCGGTTGCCGTTTATAGCGTTCTAATAAGAAGATTGTTGCCTTTTCAATTGCCTTGTTCTCCTCGATCAAAACAAGTACTCCTAGCTTTAAGTGAGAAACATAACAGTATATTCACCCCCAAAATGGGGCGATTAAACACACCATTTTGTCCAATAATAACGATGCAACAAAACCAAAAATCACCAACGCATTCAATCCTAGTGGGCTTTCATTGCCTGTATTTCAAATGCTTGTAGAAATACCCCAAAACGGCACGCTTCGGTATTATGCCCCAAGTCGGTCAGTGCTGAATGTATCAACAGTGGAAACTCGCACATCCTTTCTCGGTCTGCGCTGTTATAAAAATACTTCCATACTCAGTGAACGAATCTGATTGGTTATCGTATTGATGGAGTACAGATAACAACAAGGAAACGCATTGTGGCTGAGTATGATGATGGTAAGAAAATCCCGAGTAATCGTTTGAGTCGTGTCGGCATGTTTGGCTCTGTTGTGACGAAGGTGGCGACCAATATGGCGGCGGAAGGAGCTAAGCAGATGCTGTCTGGCAAGCGGCCCAAAGCAAAAGACCTGTTACTCACGCCGAAAAATATCAGCAGCGTGACTGACCAACTCGCACAGCTTCGTGGTGCTGCCATGAAAGTCGGGCAGTTGTTAAGCATGGATGCGGGTGACGCTCTACCCAAGGAACTTACCGATATTCTTGCCAAGCTGCGCTCCAACGCATCGCCGATGCCAGCAAAGCAACTCGCGGATGTGCTTGCGCAAGAGTGGGGGGCAGATTGGCAGCAGCATTTTGTGTCGTTTAACTTTAAACCGATTGCCGCAGCGTCCATTGGGCAAGTCCATTTTGCTTATGGCGATGATGGCACCGAGTTGGCTGTAAAAGTGCAGTATCCAGGCATTAAAAAAAGCATCAGCAGCGACGTCGATAATGTCGTGACCTTGCTTCGTCTTACAGGGTTAGTGCCGAAAGAAGTGGATTACAAAGAACTTCTCGAAGAGGCGAAAAAGCAACTGCACGACGAAGCGAATTACTGCTTAGAATCAGACATGTTGCAGGCCTTCTCTGCGCATTTGAAAAACGATGAGCGCTATTTGGTGCCTCGTGCCGTTGAAGCATTAACCACGCCCTCTATCCTGACCATGTCCTATGAACGTGGTGAGCCGATTGAATCGTTAACGGGTTTGCCGCAAGACGCGCGAGATACCTTGATAGAAAACTTATTCCATTTACTTTTTCGAGAAGTGTTTGAGTTTCAGCTTGTCCAAACCGACCCCAACTTCGCCAATTATTTGTATCAAGTGGAATCGGGCAAAATCGTGCTGTTGGATTTCGGTGCGACACGGCAATACCCTGATTCCATCAGTGAGGGATACCAGAAACTATTGAGCGCAGCGATGGATGATGATCGAGAGGCGATGTCAGAGGCGTTGAAGCAAATTGGCTTTTTCAGCAAAACCATTTTGCCGGAACAAAAAGCCGCGGTGGTCAACCTTGTTGCTATTGCATGTGAGCCGCTGAGATATGACGGTGATTATGATTTTGGTAAAAGCGACCTTGCGATGCGAATACGTGAGTCGGGCATGGCGTTGAGTATGGAGCAAGGGTACTGGCATACACCACCAGCGGATGCGTTGTTCCTGCATCGCAAAATCGGCGGATTGTATCTGCTTGCCGCGAGGTTGAATGCGCGCGTCAATATTCGTCGCCTGTTTACTCCGTTTCTTTTTCAGGTTGCTTTAAGCAAAGTGACGCAAAAAGCGGCGGTATAAATGCCCATTGCGCAGCTATCTTACGTTTCGTGATATTTGCGTTAAGAAACAAGTGAAAAGCGAATTACGGGTTAAACCTCAAAGTTTTATCGTCATACTTTTGAAATGGATCCTTGGTAAGCGTAGAAAGATAAATAACGCTTACCGATAGGATTTCTCATGCCACATCGCCTCTACCAACATCTCGAAACCATTTGGAACTATCACCATCTTGGGCATAGCCCAGAAACATGCGACTGTATTTTCGTGCTTGGCAGCAATGATATCCGTGTGGCTGAGCAGGCCGCAGCGCTCTATCACCAAGGGCTTGCGCCTTATGTCATGATTTCAGGTGGGAAAGGGCGCTTTACGGAAGACGCATTTGAAAAATCGGAAGCTGAAACCTTTGCAGAGATTTTGATCGACGAAGGCGTGCCAGCGTCGGCATTGATATTGGAAAAACAAGCGACGAACACCGGCGAGAACATCACACTTTCTTATGCGCTAATGAAAGAAAAAGGGCACAACTTTCAGCGTTTATTGTTGGTACAAAAGCCGTTTATGGAGCGCCGTGCTTTCGCCACCTTCATGAAGCAGTGGCCTGAGCCCGTCCAATCTGTGCTTGTGACTTCACAAGCGGTTTCTTTGATTGATTACCCCAACGAAGACTTACCTTTTGACATGGTTGTTGATGCCATGATCGCAGATTTTGAGCGCATTCAATCATACCCCTCGAAAGGTTTTCAGATAGAGCAGGACATTCCCCAAGCGGTGCTTGATGCGTATGCATTGATCAAGGAATTGCGCCCCTCTTCTGAATGGAAATAATGAGTCTGCAGGGCAATCAAAGCGAAATGACATTGCTTTCTTTGTGCCGTCTAGCGTTAGGAATTAGGGAAAATGAATAACTCGTTTGTTTGGACAGATCTATCAACCTTTGATATCTCCGCAGCGAAGCGCTTCTACCACGCTTGCTTTGATTGGGCATACCAAGACATGGGTGACGGTTACACGCTTAGTGACGTGAAAGGTACGAATACGGCGGCGCTTTACACAATGCCTGAGCAGTTCCAAAAGATTAAGATGCCTTCGTTTTGGATGTCGTACATTCATGTAAGCGATATTGAACAAGTTGTTCTTGATGCTGAAAAGCATGGCGCTAAGGTCGAATTAAAGCCCCAGCCAGGCCCTAGTGGCGGAAGGATCGCGCTGATTCGCGATCCGGCAGGGGCGGGTTTTACTTGTTTTGAAGGCGAAATCGAAAGCGGAAGATCGCTAAAAGACGAAGCGGGGCGAATGGTTTGGAATGAACTGCACGTCTCCGATCTTCAACGGGTTAAATCGTTCTACGAAAATGTGTTTGGCTGGCACATCAAGGCAAGCTCTGTCACTGATCGCTATGACATTTTCACGTCTTCTGCACCGTCTCAACCGATTGCGGGGATTCAAGTCACCAGCAATGCATTGAAAGGTGACAAAGAATATTGGGGCGTTTATTTCTGTGTCGATAGTTTAGAGGAGACATCTAACACTATTGAACAGGCAGGGGGCGAGATCGTGGCTGAACAAGCCCTCGGTGAGCGCCCAGCACTGTTGGCATATGACTCACAAGGTGCTGCTTTTTACATTGTTGAACGTGATCAACGCGCAGCTACCACCAAGCGTGCTGACAATCACTCAGCCAGCAGTGACAATGGTGGTTCAACAACAAAGTGGCGTGCAATTGCAGGGCTACTGCTCGTCGCCGTGGCAATAGTGCTTGATGCGAATTGGGTATGGGGCGGTTTTTTCCTGCTTTGGCTGATTCCTGATCTCAAGTCCGGCGTCACGCATTTTATGGAGCGCATTGCCCGTAGAGAGAATCCGCTCTTGTATTGGCTAATTATGGCGGTATGGATTTGTCTTTCTGTCTACTTACTGGTTGAGCCGTTTGCGTTTGTTTAGATGGCGTAACACCTCGCGTCATTGCGTCAACCTGTTCAACGTTTCGCACTTCTTCTACACCCAATAAAAAACCTCCAACTGCCTTCGCGGTCAGTTGGAGGTTCACTTTAGACTGTCACTACTTCTATGCACTAATGCATATATCTTGCGCTTAACGCTTAACGCTTAACGCTTAAGGCTTAGAAGGGCGCGAAGGTATCGCGAACAGCGACAGGTACTGTCCAACGATCATGTGCATCAATCGCAGGGACTTGCAGCCTTGGTGATGGAATGCTCATGCGATCGCCATACAGCCAGAACACAAGGTTGGTGCGTGTACCACTGGTGATCGGATGCGCAGCGTGTGGAACACTGCCACGGTGAATCATCGCCACACCTGGCTCGAAACGTACGCGTTTTACGTTGCGTGTTGCTGGATCATACACATCAAGTTCTGAACCCGTGTAGTGCTCATCCGGCAAGTTCAGGTTGACGTTCATTGTCGCGGCGGACGCATCAGTGTGTAAGCGCAGTGAGGTATCCATGCCGGGTTGATATTGAATCGAAAAACCAAACGTTTGTGTGTCAAACCCCATGACTTCAGGGAATAACAAACGCGCAATAGGGCGCATGTATTTCTCTAAGATCGAGTTATAGAATGCTTGAAAGTTTGGCGCTGCCAAATACCCTTCTGAGCGTTGGTCAAGCATTGCACCGTGGCGATTAAGCGCGATGCCGTATGGAGGGCGAAGCGGGATGTTCGCATCCGCAACACGCGCTAAGTAATCCCGCAAATCAGCAAGACGGGCCGGATCGAAGAACTGTGCTTGGTAAACGCCCGGCGACACTTGTTCCCACAGATCTGCGACCGCCGTTTCTGTTGTTGGGTTTTCCCATGCTTGTTCAACGGCGTTACGCAATTTCGCATCGAGTAGTGTTTCGTCAATGGTGAAAAGCTGGTCTTTTTCAGACTCTTCCCACTCTTTCCACGCATCGGTAAGTAGCATTCTGTTTTCATCCCAGAATCGTTGCACTGACATATCGCGGTGTAGCATGGCATCTCGAGAGGGCAAATCTAATGCGCGAGCACGCTGCAATTGACTGCCTTGGGTATGGTCTTTTACGAGTACTGTATGTGTCATCTTCTTTTCTCCGGCAATTTTTTAATCATTGTTTGTGCTAGCGGTGTCGATGAATGCACTTTATTACAGCTTCAATTGTTGATAAACAGCCTGGAATTAGATTCAGAATTTAGATTTTCTATATAATTGCTAGCGAGGAGATCGGGGAATAACGCGGAGATTGGAGAGGGAGATAACGTAAAAGAACAACGTAAAAAAGCGCACTGAGCACGAAGGATCAGTGCGTCAACCTTGGTCTAGGGTTTCCAGTAGTTGTTCGCAGCAGCAACGGTTTGAAAGTTGGTTGCCACCACCTGAGAAACCGCGATGAGACTGTCCGCACTCTCAGCATATTGAGGTCGCAACTTGTCTCTCACTTCATCAGAAGGTTGAGTGTACTTCACGCCCATTCTCGACATTTTAATCGCGAGTTGATAACCCTCTTCTGGGGTGTCAGTGATCAGTGTTGGTAACCATGTATTGCTCATATTGCCTCCTTTTTATATTCGCTCACATATTGTTCGTGCGCGAACTGTATGTCAACGAAATGGAGTGACTTTATCGCGTGTTTGTCCATAATGAGACGGCAACGATTGATGGGGAGGTTTTTGGTGGCGGTTGCAGAGATTGATAAACAACTGTGTTTTGCGCTTTATTCAACGTCAAACAGAGTCACAAGTATGTATCGACAGTTATTGGAGCCATTGGGGCTGACGTATACCCAATTTGTCGTCTTAATGGTGCTTTGGAAGGAAGATGCATTGTCTATTAGCCAACTGGCACAGCGCGCTGCGCTGAGCAAAGCGACAATGACGCCTTTGCTCAAACGGCTTGAACAAAAAGGGCTTATCCGACGTGAAGCCTTGCCTGACAATGATCGTCAAAAGTCCGTGGTATTGACGCAGGAAGGACGTGAGCTTTCCTACGACAGTGCAGACATTACGGACAAAGTATTCTGCATGACGGGGTTAACGGCGGAAGAAGCCAATCTAATGATCACGTTGTGCGCAAAGATTGGGGTAGAGGCCGAGTAATTCTAGAAATAGTCTGTACCTGACATCAGCGACGCTGACAGCTTGTGCAGCCTCTACACGCTTGGCGAGTGTGTTTATCCAATCGTGAACGTTGAACGTAGCAATAAGCATTCTTTAACGCGCGACGTGCTGAAAACCAATCGTCGGGTTTTTGAAGAATCAGATACCCATTGAACTTCTTCATCAGCGGCAGTCTGTATTCGTCGATAAAACGGCTGTCGTAACCAATGTCGAAATGGTCGAGTGCCTGCTCGATACAGGTAAAGTTCGACAATGTACGTTGAATATCTGTGGTGCTCATAGGGGTCTTATTGAAGGACTCTGTTGATGCGCTCTGACGTTGATAGAGCGAGTGGATTGGCAGGCAACATACCATCGCGGCATGAATGCCGTTTTGATCTCCGTGCGCCTTCGTTGATTTACCTTTTCGGATGCAGCAACGCGCGCTTGCGACGCGCATTTATCAAAACGCATTCATCCCCAAATATTCATTGACGCACATATACCTGCTAAATCAGTAGTTAAAACGCCCGATCATGGCGTTTAAATTCTCCGCCTGACCATTAACTTGGTCCATATTGTCGTTAATACGGTTGAGGATTTGGGCGCATTGATGAATGTTGTCGTTAACCGCTTTGATGCTCACAGACACATCATTGACCTGATTGAACTGAGTACGGATCGATTGGTTTACGTTTTCGAAGTTCGCACACACCTCATTGCTTGATGCCGTGATCTTCTTGAGTAAATCACCGGACAAATTAACTTGCTCTGCCCCTCGGGTGATGCGCTCATCCGATTCATTGATCAACGCTGAAATTTCCTTGGCAGCAATGGCGCTACGTTGAGCCAGTTCGCGCACTTCACTCGCGACCACAGAGAACCCTCGGCCCTGCTCACCAGCACGCGCGGCTTCAACAGAGGCATTGAGCGCGAGTAGGTTGGTTTGGAAGGCAATGCCTTCAATGGTGCCAATGATTTGCTGCATCTTGTTACTCGACTCCGTAATAGACACCATGGCATCTTCAATCTGCTTCACTAAGACTTCATTTTCTTTAGTGTGTGCCAATGCCTCTTGTGACACTGTCACTGACTCATTGGCGTGGGTTAGGGTGCCATTGATTGTGTCTTGCATGGTTCCCATCATTGAAGAAACGCCTTTCAACCCTCTGATTTGTGCGTCGAGTTGGGTGTTTAAACCAGATACTTCACCATAGGTTTCTTCTGAACGCTCGTTCACTGTGGTTGCCGACGTTTGAATTTCTTCCAGCATGCTAGCAAGGTGCAACATGGTTTGATTGATGCCTTCTTTTAACTTGTCGTAATCCCCCGTGACATCAAGTGTGAAGGATTCGGTCAAATTGCCGCGAGAGAGGTGATCAAGCACCTCTCGGGTGTGCGAAAGGATGGTTTCGAGGTTTTCAGCGGTTCGGTTCACTTCGGTGGCTAGGTTCAGCAAGTCTCCTTTACTGCTGGTATCACAGCGTGCACTAAAGTTACCCACCGATACTTCGCTCATGACGGAAGAAATACTGGCGATGACGGCGTTGGTTGATGTACTTGCTGTGTTCACCGCGCACTTCATTTCATTGAGTTTGCCACTGGCTTCTACATGAACGGTTTGACCAAATTGCCCTTCGCTCATCGCTGCCATTACGCTACAAATGTTATTGATCACCGATTCGCTGTTCACGATAGATTGGTTGATGGCCGCTTTCAGTTCGGCCAATTCACCAGACACATTTGCGGTAATGCGCGTGTTGTAGTTGCCCACTTGCAACGCTGTCATCACTTGTTTGGTGTCGGCAATGAAATCTGCCGTGCTTTGGGCGGAATCATTCACTTGATCTTTTAGTGCCTCCAATTGCCCGCTGGCATTGGACGTCACACGGTGTCTGAAATCCCCGTGTTTGATATGGGACATCACCTCACCAATGTCTTTTACCGTGGTGTCGAGTTCATGTGCGGATTCATTGATGCTGGTTTTAATCACCTGCAAATCGCCAGTGAGTTCGGAGGTGACGCGTTGTGAGAAATCCCCTTTAGCCAGGCTGTCCATGGTGGATGAAATGTCACGAACGGCATCATCCAGTGAGCCTAGCATGGTGTTCAACGCATCGGCAGCTTGCCCTGTTTCATCTTTGCTGTGCACTTGCGCGCGTTCAGAGAAACGCCAGTGTTCGCGCAAAGAAAGAATGAAATGAGAGAGATCTTGAATAGGGCGAGAAATTAGGCGACCAAACGTCTTGGAAACAAACAAAACCGACGAGAGCAGCACGGTCACCACGAGCAAATAGATCAGACCGAGTGAATAAATTGCTGAGAGTGCCTCCGTGGTTTTTTGCTCAACAACGATTAACCACTCCGCATTGCCGACGGGCACTTTACGGTAAACGGAGAGCGTAGATTCATTGGCATAGTTGTGACCATGAAGCCCAAACTCAGATTCTCTCTCATCACTTGCAAACGCATTATTCACCACAGCAGTGTCGATGGTTTTATTCTTACGAAAAGACGACACGACCGTGAGTCCACCTTCATGGAAGGTATCTGAGCGCAAGCGCTTGTCTGGCCCAACGAGATAGGATTCGCCTGTGTCACCCAAACCATAATTGCGGCTCATCACTTGTGTGATTTTTTCAATGGGCAGTTGGACGATCAATGCGGCTTTGGGTACACCGTTGATGTTAATGGGGGTGGCAATAAAACTGGCAGGTAAATCGTAGGAAGGGAGGTATTTTTGATAGTCCACAAACAAGGTTTCAAGGGGTTTCCCTTGAATGATGCTCTCAGACAATTGTTTGTAAGCCAGCCCTAATCCTGAATCTTTAAACGGCCCCGTTTTTAAGTTGGTAGCAAAATCGATTTCTTTAAAGACAGAATAAACAATGTCGCCTGACGAAAGATCGACAATGAAAAGATCGTACAAATTGAAATCTTTCACGTATTGCCGAAAGTTAACGTGAACGCGGCGGTGCGCATAGTCGTAGTCCGTCGAACCCGCTTTTCTTAGCTGGTCTTTTTGTCCGAGAGGGTAATGATTTCCCGAAATGTAGGCATGCTGTAGGCTTTTTGTTTTTTGGCTGATAGCGTCAACGAGCGCATCTGTGTCGACGGTATTGGCCCCGGTTTTTTCCAATTTAGCGAGAAATTCATCGCCATAAAACGCTTTGAGCTTTGCTTCTGATTCCGCGCGGCTAGCTTCATCTTCTACGTCAAAAGGATAGAGCTTAAAGGCATTGATGAGCGAGGGTGCTGCTGACATGGTGAGCGGGCTTTTGGCGATATTCAGTAAGATGGTTTCAGTGTTTTCAAAGTAATTTTCTAAGGTGTCGCTTTTCAGGTGCGCAATCGCTTTTAACGACTCGACCTTTTGTTCTTCAAGCGATGTGGAAGAACTGTACAGTCCGATTAACGCCGTGATCACTGTGGGAATAAGGCCAATCAGACTCAAAATAATGGTCATTTTTTTCACCAATGCAAAATTTTCGAATTGGCGTTTCCAATCTTCCAGCACAGTCATATCCCTTATCGCGAATGATGTATGCCTAAACACGCAGAGTCCTATGTTTTCGGTGTGCTTAGGGTTAAATACTCCTGACAAGTGTAGAAAGAAATTTCTCTTTTAGCGCAACATGTTGAGTATGGTGTGAAGGGCGTTAGGCTATTGCGAAGTCAACAGAATATTTCAGCCTTTTTGCCTACCTTTTTTACTGTTTGTAAAAAAACACCATTGGACGGAATACCCCCCAGTTGTTGGGTACTGCGATGATGTCGCACCGCTAAGAGACAAGCTGATGCAATTGCTTGAAGAATGAGAACCATTGTTGGAAAGTGGCGCAGGCGTAAGGACAATTCTGTAAATTTTCCAATAGAAACGTCATTCTATACCCAAACAACGTCAAGATAGTTCTTCAGTGAGAGTTTGTTGGCTAGCAGGCGTAACGCTGAATTGAAAAAATAGTTGCTCTACGTCGAAAACATAGAGACATGCGCAGCAAGGAGCTTAGCGAAACGATGACGGATAATCACACTTCACCGCAGCACGGTGCTTCTCCCGATCTCACCACCTCCAATTCCCCCCCAAATAAAGGGACGGCCAGCCTCTATCGATTTGATATGGCACTGCCGCATTGTCAATGGTGGCTTGCCATTACATCACCGCAAATCAGTTATAACCGCGGCGCGTTGGACTATGACATTCTCGAAATGCGTCACGGCCTTGAAGACGCCAATGCGTGGGCAGCGGAATTTGTTGATTCGTGGGGCATTGAAACACGTCGTGAATGGCATCAAATGATCTATCGACTCGCCATGGGTGAAGTGCATGGCAACATGTGGGAATACGAATTCAATCGTCGTGGTTTTGTTACCGCCAAGCAGTGGCAAGATAGACTCAACAACAACGAAAATGAGGTCGCGCAAGGTGAAATGCGTTATCTCGATGTGGTGTATCGTCACGTGGGGAGTGCTGGTTTCCGAGCATGGGATTTCTGCCGAGGGTCGTTTTTAGTGCGTGCGGGGTATGCCGTGGGCAAAGTCACGGCGGAAGAGTGTGCCTTCTTGCTTAACTATCTAAGCCAACAAGCTCAGCGTTATTTTTCGAGTTGGGATCACTACTTGCAGAGCTTTATCTTCGGGCGAAACTATTGGGAATACATCAATGATGAAGATGATGATATCGACAACATTCCCTATTTGCTGAGTAACGGCTTCCACGTGGGGTTTAGTGCCTTTTTCGAAGCATTAGACAATGACCCTGATTCTCCTATTTCGGCGCTTGCATGGGATACCGCATTGCCATTGATGGAACCACCAGAATCCCTCACGGCGATTTTGAATGAAATCGCGGAGGACGAGAAATGAGCATGTGGGAAACCTTGGGCATCGAACCCACCCATGATGAATCCGCCATCAAAAAAGCGTATCGCGTCAAGTTACGTCAACATCACCCAGAGGACGATCCTGAAGGGTTTAAACGGGTTCGTGAAGCCTACGAAAGTGTGTTGGCGTTTCTTAAAGAGGGCGGTTCTGTTGATGGTGGTGATCAAGACGCCGCGAATAACCCTGTCGATTCTCAGAGGAATGCATCTGGGAATGCACAAGGAGATGCGCCAGAAAATGTGGACGCGGCAACAAACAACGATACGGCGACCAGCGAGGAAGACTCGCAGCGCCAAGAGGAAGAACATCCACTTGTTACGGAATGCCTTCAAATCTTTGACGATGCTTCAACACGTTTCGTGCCCAATGTATGGGAAGCGTGGGTGGAAAAATCGCAATTGTTACCGATAGATGAGCAAGAAGCCATTTCAAGTGCGGTGGTGAATGCCGTGGCAGCGCGCCACTGGATCCCAGGTGAAATTATTGACGTGCTCTGGAAAGGGCTTGGTTGGAACTTATTGCTTACCGGAACGGAGAAGCAAACAGAAATCGGTGAATACCTGGATGATTGGCGTCAGCAAGCGCTTTGGATCCCGATGGAAGAAATAGCCGATCTTTCCGATGCAGAACAACGCGCGACACTGAGTTTTCTGCGACCGTTCAGTATTGCGTTCGGTCGGGCGCAGACGGATGCGATGCTGTATTTACTGCGTCAGCCGACAGTCACCAATATGATCCCTAAACCTGCTTTCATGGTGTCGCTGCTGCAAGCCTTCATTGCTTGTCGCGCATACCCTGAATCGGTCACAGCGTTGATGCTCGACACCTTGTCGGAACAATCATTGGATGCTCTCGGGATTGAGCAACTACAAGTGATCGCAGAAATCGCCTTGAAGCTAGGTAGGTCCGATGTTGTTCTCAAGGTCACTGAACGATTTATCAGCCTAGAAGCTTACGCCGATGCGGCGGAAACACAGTATTTCAACACCCTTCGGCAAGACAGCATGCTGGCGGTTTGCTTTGCCTTTCTTCAACAACAATGGCAACCACTTCCATTGGTGTATTGGCGAACAGAGCGACGTTTGTTCCCGGCACCTGAAGAGGGCAATGAGAAACGTTTGTTTGACTGGGTATACGGACAGCTGACGGGGCGCGATATCCCTAGCATCAATCATCGTCTCGATTTTGCGGGAACCGATGGGCTGAGTGCGTTATTGATTCAGGCGCTATGGGCTGCGAACTCAGGCAGTTATGCATGGATGTCTTCTTTAAAAGTACAACTGCATTCTGCGCTTGAGCACGATGAGTACAACACAAGCACCGATGATCGAGAAATCTTTGCGCTTCGCCTCACCGTGAAATGGATAGAACAAACACTGGCGGCGCAGCCTGGGTGCGATACCTTGCGGCTAAAACTTGCGAGTTACGAAACCGATGCCTTCTTGAATACCGACGCGTTAACGCTTGAAGAGGTCAGCTCTTTGTCGAAAGAAGAGTGGCTTGAGTGTGTTCGTCGCCACCCACTTATTTCAGATGTATGGTTTCGTCAATTAGAAGAAGCCGCGATTTTGGTGGCAGATGAAATTCGTGAACGCTCTGTGTATCCGGCTTTCGCGGACTCTTTGTGTTTCTACCGTTCAGTGAACCCTGACTACTCGATGGCATCAAGCTATGGTCGGGAGCGCTTTGAAGGTGTGTTTGATTGGATGTTGTTCTTCTATTCTCACCTCGGAAGAGGGGGTGCAGACAAACACCAGATAATGAGTGCCATTCAGCCTTTGCCTGATCACCAACAACAAAGTCCGTTTGCGCAGTTACTGCCGTTCGCAACGAATTCAGAGACCTATTTGCCGGAATCACTGGAAGGGCTGGATGCGTTTCCGGATCAGTTTGTTTTTCGAATGATTGTCGATAATCAAGTGGGGCTATTAACGCGCACCTTCGAACAAGATGCGTTAATGATGATGGCGCTTGACGGTGATGTGACGGCGATGGTTGCGTTGTCTCGTATGCTTGGACATACACATTTTGATGAAGCCGTGGTGTTCTGGAATCTGGCCGCTGCTGCCATTCCTCGACGCCCTCAGATCATCGCCGTGGTCGATTGGCAACAACAGCGTTTGTTGGAACTCAGAGAAGACAAGAAACTCACCAAAGACTATTACGAGTATTCGAACCCAGAGTTTCTGCATGCCATGCTCACCAATAACAGGGAATGGTTTACGTCGCCGGCAGAACTCGCTGAAAACTCACCCATCGATGAAGCAAAAGCCTTTCATTACCCTATGTGTAATTTGTTGACGCAACTTCACCTTGGTCTGGATGAGAAAGGCTATGACTTGTCGCCGGTAAAAATGCTGTCGGATGCCCGAAAAGGGCAAACCTCGCTTCAACAAGACACCACAGACATTGCGATTGCACAGCTGGATGCAATGTATCAACGCCAGTTGGATAGAGACTTGGTAGAAAAAGGGAAAGACATTCCTACCTTTAGCCGTGGCAAGCTGAAATGGTTAGTGTTTTTCTTTTTGTTAGCATGGCTTTTTGTCTTTCCTGCGACCCTGCAGGATGTCGAGTCTTCATCGTTTGCTACGAAACAAGAAATGGCGATGGAGTTGTTAATGATCGGGATGTTTGCCATCAATGCGTCAGTGGTGTGGCAAATTTCTCGCCCGATGCTCTCAAACGCGAACAAGAAAAAATACGCGATCTATGCGATGTTTACGTTTGTCGCTGCGCTTTTTCTGAAGTCAGTGTTCTTGGCTGCGGTCAATATTTTTGCCCATTTCTTCTCCGCGTCAGGGCTTTCTAAGTTGTATGCGAATGGCAAATGGGAGAAGAAAGTGGTTAAAGAAAAAGCCATTAACCTACGCACCATTCTTGGTTTTAAAGATCCAAAAACCAAAGAAAGAAAAGCATCTACGCCTATAGATAAAGCATCAGCGTCTATGGATAACGAGGAGAAAAACCATGGTCAGTCTTGAGTTTCTCATCACCTGTTTTGTTGTGGTGCTCATTCCCGGAACTGGTGTGTTATATACCGTCGCATCCGGCCTAATGATGGGGTCAAGAGCCAGTTTGATGGCAGCAATTGGTTGTACTGTCGGCATTGTGCCCGCGATGTTGGCGAGTGTCATGGGGCTGGCCATTGTCATGCACACCAGTGCGCTGGCTTTTCAGTTTGTTAAATATGCAGGGGTTGCTTACCTTCTTTTCCTTGCGTGGCAAATGTGGCGTTCAAGCAATGCATTGTCTTTTGACGAAAGCCAATCGGAGGACAATCAAAAGAGCTTGTGGCGTATCGCGGTTAGAGGGTGTTTGGTGAACATATTGAACCCTAAATTGACCATCTTCTTTTTGGCCTTTCTTCCTCAATTTGTGCCAGCAAGTGTGGCGAACCCTGGGCTGAATATGCTGGTGCTTGGCGCTATCTTTATGGCGATGACTTTTGTGGTGTTTTTAGCCTACGGATTGTTGGCGACGAGCATTCGGCATCTTGTTATCCATTCTGAAAAGAAAATGGATTGGATGCAGAGAATCTTCGCCGGTAGCTTTGCTGCGTTGGGCCTTAAATTGGCCTTAACGGAACGCCAATAAGCCAAGTTTTGTTCCCATAACGTCAAAAGATACGTCTTAGTTGGCGTCAAGAACTGTCAAAGCCTCGCTATCATGCGGGGCTTTTTTTTCTCTTTTTTCTCTTTTTTCCTGCGATTTCCGTATTTAAATTATTTTAAATCATCATGTTACTTCTCTGTTCTGTTTTCTTTACTTCGTCCTCTCACTCGTGAGTCATGTGCATTAAATAATGATTCAATACGTATCAGTATTGTTAAATGTTTGCCAAACCATAAATACGCTTAAATAATAAAAAACGTCTCATTATGTATGTTTTATGGAAAGTAAGCCTCATGTCGAGGCTCTAAAGTAAGGGGAAAATGATGAGCTGTTGTATCCGTTTTACGCGTTCTATTCATGCAAAACGTCTTACCCAATTAGCCACCAAAGCGGTTGGCTCAGTAACGCTTGGGATCATGCTGGCAAGTGCGACCTCTACAGTGGCTTTCGCTGCTGATGAAAAAATCCGCTGGAAAGTTCAGGCGGTATTCGGCACCCACCTTCCTGCACTTGGCGACCCTGTCACGCTTGTTGCGGAACAAATCGAAAAAGCCACCGATGGTGACATCCGTTTCAAAATCTATGAGCCAGGAAAACTGGTGCCGCCTTTTGGGATAACGGAAGCCATCAAGAATAAACAGATTGATGCAGGGTACACCTGGTTAGGTTATGACCAAGGGAAGATCCCTGCCGCAGCGCTATTTGCTGCTGTTCCTTTCGGCATGGAGCCTTGGGAATATGCGACGTGGTGGTATGAAGGTGAAGGCCAAGCATTGGCGGAAGAGCTTTACGGTAAACATGGTGTGCACCCTGTGCTGTGTAGCGTAATTGGTCCAGAAACCGCTGGCTGGTTTACCAAAGAAATAAACGATGTGAGTGATTTTGAGGGGCTCAAGATTCGTTTTGCAGGCATTGGCGGCAAAGTGCTTCAAAAGGCTGGTGCGTCTGTCACGGTTCTGCCCGGTGGGGAGATTTTCCCAGCGTTGGAAAAAGGCGCGATTGATGCCACTGAGTTTTCTATGCCGGCCATCGACCAATTGATGGGCTTCGATAAGATTGCAAAAAATAACTACTTCCCCGGTTGGCACCAAACCTTCACGGCATCTCACCTTGTGGTGAACAAAGACGTTTGGGATGGGCTGTCTGATTCCACCAAAGCTACTATCGACATGGCGTGTACTGCGGGGACATTCCGTGCCCTCACGCGTGGCGAGTCTCTGCAAGGCAAGGTATTGGCAGGGTTTGAAGAGAAAGGCGTTACAGCACGCACGCTCAACAATGAACTGCTGCAAGATCTCAAGGGCTTGACTGATGAAGTGATGGTCGAAATTTCGGAAAACGACGCGGACTTCAAGCGCATTTATGGCTCTCAGCAAGATTTTATGAAGGAGTATAAGGCGTGGAAAACCAAGGCGTACTTGCCACGCGACTTTGATTAATGCGCTTGGACTAACAAGCAGCGGCAGTTTGCACCACTTATAACACCGGTTTCTCCTCGCCAATGTATTTGTTGAGTTGGCGGGGAGAGACCAATAAAAGGATTGCAACGCGTCTTGGGGGAAATATGCAGTCAGGAAATGGAATACCGTCCTTTGATGTTGGGCAGGCGCTACAGAAAGCACCACCCGTGGATGACATGCCTACCACCGTTTTGTCGCGAGGGTTTGATCGTGTCGTGCGCTGGGTAGGGCATTGTATGTCGTGGGTGTGGGTCGTGTTGATGCTGGTGATCATTCTGAATGTCACCATGCGTTACGCCTTGGGGGAAGGGCGTATTGAGTTTGAAGAATTACAATGGCACCTCTATGCCTTGGGTTGGCTGGTGGGCCTGTCGTATTGCTATACCGCTGACAACCATGTTCGAGTCGACCTGTTTCGAGATCACTTTTCACCGCGTGTAAAAGCATGGATTGAATTGCTTGGCACTGTCTTCTTCCTTTTGCCTTTCATTGTATTAGTGCTGAATTACGGTGTGCCGTTTGTCGCCTATTCGTGGGAGTTGGGCGAGGTGTCTTCTGCGCCTGGTGGTTTGCCTTATCGGTGGGTGATGAAAGGCATTCTGTTGTTCAGTTTCGCGTTACTGGGTCTCGCTGTCATCGCTCGCATGTCGCGCGTGGTGTCCTTTCTGTTTCTTACGCCGCCGTCGATCACTGTTGTCGAACTGAACAGTGGCGACGCATTGAACGCAGCCAATGATGGCGATATCGAAAAACCTGATAAGGAAGGAGGGCGTAATGGAAATTAATGAAATCCTCGTGCTCATGATGTTTGGCGCGTTTGTCCTTCTGCTTTTTACCGGCTTTCCAGTGGCGTGGGTGCTTGGTGGTATTGCGCTGACTTTTGTGCCTATCGCCATGTTGGCGGATGAATGGTTCGATGCCTTTATCGGTATCGACTGGAACTATGTGTCTATCGTCATTCCTCGGATATGGGATGTTATGACCAACTGGGTGCTGGTGGCGTTACCCATGTTTATTTTTATGGGACTAATGCTCGATCGCTCTGGCGTGGCGGAAGACTTGATGGGGAATCTGGTCAAATTGTTTGGCAGAGTGCGCGGCGGTTTAGCCGTCACGGTAACGTTTGTGGGCATGCTTCTCGCCGCCTCGACGGGCATCATTGGCGCATCGGTTGTGTTGCTCGCTGTCCTCGGCATTCCATTGATGATGCGTGATGGATACAGCAAAGAGCTGGCCTGTGGCACCGTCTGTTCAACAGGGACGTTGGGCATTCTGGTTCCTCCAAGCATCATGCTGGTCATGATGGGGGATCGCATTGGTGTGTCGGTCGGGGATCTGTTTCTCGGCGCGGTCTTCCCCGGGCTGTTGCTTGCCTCTTTGTATGTCGCCTACATCCTGATTTTGGGGTATTGCAGATCGGATCTCGCCCCCGTGTCTGAATCCGCCGAGCACGTGACCTTGCCGATAGTCTTCAAAGCACTCAAAGCGGCATTGCCGACGGCGGCGCTGATCATCTGTGTGTTGGGCTCTATCTTCATGGGCATCGCAACGCCGACAGAAGCATCGGGCGTTGGCGCATTTGGTGCAACCTTGCTGGCATTTAGCCGTGGGCGATTAAACCTCTCCGTGTTCCGCGAAGTGGGGCGAGAGACCACCAAAACCACGGCGTTTATCTTTGCATTGATCGTAGGGGCAACCGCGTTTTCGTTGGTACTTCGCGGTTTGGGGGGCGATGAACTGATTGAGAAAGCACTAACAGGTCTGCCATTTAGCCCAACAGGCATTGTTATCACGATCCTCATCGTGACCTTCTTGCTCGGCTTTGTGCTGGATTGGATTGAACTCACGCTGATCATCTTGCCGCTCGTTGCGCCCGTGGTCAGTGGCTTAGGGTTTGATTTGGTGTGGTTTGCGGTGTTGTTTGCCGTGTGTTTGCAAACCTCGTTCTTGACGCCGCCTGTTGGCTTTGCACTTTTCTATCTCAAGGGGGTTGTCCCTGAGGGAATCAATATTACGCACATCTATCGGGGTGTTGTGCCTTTCATTGTTATTCAGCTCTTTGGTCTTGCCATTGTGTTCTGGGCTCCCGCTATCGTGACCTGGCTTCCTGCCTCGGTTTACGGCCCCTAATACGGCGCACTGGCCAGTTGGAATAACCCTCAATACCCACTGAGCCTATTGCTGGCTTAGTGCCTAAAAATACGCGTTTCACGTTACGTAGATTGCCATAAATACGACAAAACAGGCCGGGAGAGATCTGCGTGAAATATAGCGTTTGAATTAAAAAATTGATGAGGAGTCGCTATGTCTACATCCGTTTTATTGCCTCAGTTTATTGAAATCGGGGAAGGCGCCAGCCGAAAAGTGTCGGATATTTTGACCGCATTAGGTTGCCGAAATCCGTTAATCATCACTGACAAAACCATGGTGTCGTTGGGTCAAGTTGAGCTGATTCAGCGCCAACTTGCTCATAGTGGCATGGGAGATGATGTGTATGACGGCACCATCCCTGAGCCAACTGATGCCTCCATTCTTGATGGTGTGAAAGTACTGAGAAAAGGAAGCTATGACAGCTTAGTTGCCCTTGGAGGAGGCAGCGTTATCGACAGTGCAAAAGCAATGTCCGTGCTCGCCAAAAGCGGAGATTCGATGCGAGATTTCAAGTTTCCGCGCATCGTGTCTGAGGCGGGATTGCCGTTAATTGCGATCCCGACTACAGCCGGTACGGGGTCTGAAACCACGCGCTTCACTGTTATCACCGATGAGGTGAGTGACGAGAAAATGCTGTGTGTTGGACCGGCATTTATGCCTGTCGCTGCGTTGGTGGATGCATCGCTAACGCTTACCTTGCCAGCCCGTGCGACGGCGGATACGGGCATTGATGCCATGACCCATGCCATGGAAGCGTACGTCAGTAAAAAGGCCAACGCCTTCAGTGATTACAACGCGCTAGAAGCACTGCGCTTGATTGGCCCCAATTTGCGTACTGTGTGTAAGGAACCGAAAAACAGAAAAGCCCGGGAAGACATGATGTTGGGCGCAACCCTTGCAGGCATTGCCTTCTCAAATGCTTCCGTTGCTTTGGTGCACGGTATGAGCCGTCCGATTGGGGCTGCATTTCATGTTCCGCATGGCCTTTCTAACGCCATGCTATTACCCATTGTCACGGCCTATTCCATTCCTGCTGCGGCAGAGCGTTATGCCGAGTGCGCGCGCGCCATGGGGGTTGCCAACCCTCAAGATTCGACGGCCAGTGCAAATCAAAAACTGCTTGAGGAGTTAGAGGCAATCAATCGTGAGTTGTCAGTGCCCGGTCCGAAAGCGTTTGGCATTGATGAGCAGCAGTTCTTTGGTTTGTTGGAGAACATGGCAGAACAAGCCTTAGCGTCAGGTTCTCCGGGGAATAACCCGCGCGTTCCTGAAAGCGATGACATTGTTCACCTCTACAAACAGCTTTGGGCAACCGCGTCGTAACGAAAATGTTTGAGCAAAGAAAGCAATGTTTGAGTTAGGAAAGCAATGTTGGCGGTGATACGCCATGTGAGTGAAGTGAGAAAACCATAGAGATCCAATCAAACCAAAAAGCGATAAATGGCATTTAAAAAGGAGTAGTTTATGGAAACCATCGGACATTTGATCAACGGCGAAATCCGCGCCGACAGCGAAAACACGCAAGCGATCTTTAATCCATCCACGGGATCGGTTGAAAAGCGCGTCGTGTTGGGCGGTGTCGCAAGTGTTGAGGATGCGGTTGCTGCAGCGAAAGCGGCTTATCCCGTTTGGCGTGCCACGCCACCGATTCGTCGCGCTAGGGTGATGCAGGAATTCAAGCGACTCCTTGAAGCGAATGCAGACACCATTTGTCGATTGATCGGCGAAGAGCACGGCAAGATAAAACACGATGCGATGGGAGAGTTGCAGCGTGGTATCGAAAATGTCGAATACGCCTGTGGGGTGCCAGAACTGCTCAAGGGTGAACACAGCCGAAATGTGGGGCCAAACATTGATTCTTGGAGTGAGTTTCAGCCACTGGGTGTGGTCGCGGGGATCACGCCGTTTAACTTTCCTGTGATGGTGCCGCTTTGGATGTATCCCTTAGCGATTGCCTGCGGCAACTGCTTTATTTTGAAACCCTCTGAACGCGTGCCAGGCTCGACCTTGTTCGTTGCACAATTGCTGCAAGAAGCGGGGTTGCCACCAGGTGTGTTCAATGTCGTGAACGGGGATCGGGAAGTGGTTGATCAATTGATCGCCCACAAAGGAATAAGCGCAATCAGCTTTGTGGGCTCAACACCCGTAGCGGAAGCCATTTACACCAAAGCGAGTGCGCTCGGTAAGCGGTGCCAAGCATTAGGTGGCGCGAAAAACCACGCCATTGTGATGCCAGATGCCGACATGGATAACGCCGTGAACCAGCTTCTTGGTGCCGCGTTTGGGTCATCAGGAGAGCGTTGTATGGCGCTGTCTGTGGCGGTTGCGGTGGGCGACGCTGCCGCAGACATGCTGGTAAGCAAGCTCTCTGCTGCGATGGAAGATCTGAAAGTGGGTGCGTTTGAAGATGAAAGCAACGACTTTGGGCCTGTCATTACCGAAGCGCACAAAGAACGCATTCTCGGTTTGATTACCAGCGCGGAAGACGACGGCGCAGACGTGGTGGTTGACGGCCGCAGGCCTTATGTCGATGGCTATCCCTTTGGATTCTATGTTGGTGCGACCTTGATAGACCGCGTAACGACGAACATGGAAAGCTATCGACAAGAGATTTTTGGTCCTGTACTGCAAGTGGTCCGTGTGAACAGCATGGAAGAAGCCATGCAAATCATCAATGAACATGAGTATGGTAACGGTACCTGTATTTTCACCCGCGACGGTGAAGCAGCGCGTTATTTCTCTGATCACATTGAAGTGGGCATGGTGGGCATCAACGTGCCATTGCCGGTTCCCGTGGCGTATCACAGCTTCGGCGGATGGAAACGTTCCTTCTTTGGTGACTTGAGTGCGTATGGACCTGACGGTGTGCGTTTCTATACGCGCCGGAAAACCATCACACAACGTTGGCCTTCCATGAACGTAAGAGAAGGTGTCACTTTCTCTATGCCAACGATGAAATAGTAGATAGCTCGCACAAAACCGTAATTCGTTTCACTATTTGCGGTATCCGGAGCGCCTACAGGCTCCGGTTTACCGCACACTTGGCCTATAATGCGTGCATTGAAATTGGTCTCACAGGTCATAGGATGACGGAACAAAAAAGGGAAAAAGGATCATCGATTCTTCGGGTATTAGAAATCGTTGAAGCGGTTTCTCGTGCCGAGCGTCCACCCAGTCCCGCAGAGCTCGCCATTGAGTTAGACATACCTAAACCAAGTATTCATCGCTTACTTCAGCAGTTAGAGCGTGATGGGTTTCTGCAAACGAATATGCGTGGCCAGCTGGTGCCTGGATCGCGTTTGCACGATGTTGCTATGGGGGTACTCCACAGCACGCGCTTTAAGGCGAATCGCCAAGCCATCTTGCAGCACCTTTCCGATCACGTTGGTGAAACTTGCGGTATTTCCATTCCCAATGGTAAAGACATGATTTACTACGATCGCGTGCAAGCCAATTGGCCGCTTCAAATCAGTTTACCTGTTGGCAGCAACACACCTGTGTGGTGCACGGCAAGTGGGAAGTTGTATCTCAGTTCTTTGCCTGTTCGTCGTCGCCAGCGGTTGATCAATGACCTTCAACTTACGTCGTTAACGAGAAACACCATCATTGATCCCGCGAAGCTTGAAAAAGAACTGAAACAGATTGAACGAAGTGGGTTAGGGGTGGATAACGAAGAGTTTGTGGATGGAATGGTCGCGGTGGCAGTACCCATCAACAATTGCGATGGTGGGTTAGTGGCTTGCTTGTTCACACACGCGCCTGTTATTCGTAAATCCCTTGATGATTTGCTGCAATGTGAACCGCAACTGCGTGAAGCCGCGGCCAAGTTGGAAGACTTGATGAACCAAGGCATGTAGGTCGCTCTTGCCGATCTGAACCAAACTCTCAGCTAAAAAAGCGCATAACGGGAAACTGCATGCGCTTTTTTATGCCCAATGAAACCTGACGTGTCCATTATTTTAAATGTTGTCTGTATTAATAACTGATTATGTTGATCGAAATATTAATAGTGAGTGTCAACCTGCCATTTATTACGAGATAAGTTTCATTGCGACAATTTACAATCTTGATATAAAAACGTCTCACAAATGGTAATAAATAATAAGTAGTCATGAGAATGCTAATTTGGCGCCACTTTTTAATTATTAACGCGAGCAAGATCGATGTTAACGAATTGTTACGGTTAATTATCTCTACTACGCTATTTGAACCCAATAAAGGAGGTGGTTTGAAATGCGTAAATTATTACCCATGTTGTCACTCGCGGCAGCGACCTTTTCATTCTCTACTTTTGCCGCGCTTGGCAATCATCCCGTGGTGCTCGTTCATGGCTTACAGCCAGGACAGTTAGCCTCTCAACCCAATGCTGACGGCGTTCGTGCTGATGGTGAAGCATACTGGGAAGAGTTCTGGTTAACCCGAGCGGATGAACGAATTGATTGGCCTTCACAGGAACGGATAGCAGGTAAAATATCCAGTGATTATATTTGGCCTAAATTAAAACAACTCTCTCAAAATAATACTTGCGCGAACGGTTGTATATTTGTCACACACTCAACAGGTGACTTGGTTACACGTTATATTTTAGATAATCAAGAAAACTGGCTTTTAAACGAAGGTTTACAGCCTTTAAATATTATCTCCACGTTTGATTTTGCTGGAGCGGGTGGCGGATCTGAATTGGCAGACTTAGCCGTTAATGTTGCAGAAGGTGGCGGTGTTTTAAACGCAACGCTAAGATTGGCCCTCTCTTTGTGGATGGGAGAAATACCAAACAGTGAGAACACTGGTGTATTAAATGATCTAAAAGTCTCCAATGCTCGTCAAATAGCGCCATTCCCTGATGCTCGCGTTCCTCGTGTGCGCTTTGTGGGGGATGACAGCGAGTACTTTGGTGTGACATCACCGTTCTTGCCGGGTCATGATGATGGTGTGGTCTCTGCTCACTCCGCATGTGGTGCAAGTGCAACCGGTAGCTTCAGCAGTTGTTCACGATCTGTGGCGTTTGATGGCAAAGTCACGAACCAATCAAACGGCGTGTCGAGCTTTATGCCTCAGCATTATCCGATGCTGATGGGCGATGGCTATGGTCACGGCGAGCTGATTGGCAACAGTCACCAAGGCAAAGTGACGGCCGCAGACAGCGCGATCTCACTTGGCAACGGACAAACGGTGTCAGTTAACACCTCTGACTCTTGGTCTTGGTGGAACTGGGCGACGTTCCGTTACGTAGATGGCTCACAAAACGCCACCATGTCGGAGCTGGTCTCAGATCTGCTTTGAGTGTTTGTGGTTAAATGAAATCCGAAAGGCGGGAGGTATGAGCCTCCTGCCTTTCTGCTCTTTTTGCCATTACAGGTTTCTACACATATAGGCGAGATGCGATGGATAGAAAAGTGTTGCCCGTGTTGATTTGCGCATGTGTGTTGGCAGGTTTTATCACGGCGGTTTATTGGACAGACGATGCACCTAGCGCCGCAAAAGACAAGCCTGTCGACAACGCACCATTGATGGCATCCCCTCCGAGTGAGCCAGTGTTCGTCGCTGCCGTACCAAAGAAGACGGTAGAGCAGCGCGTTGAGCCGCCAATCGCCGTTTCTGAAGAAGAAATGCGGGTAGATATGCCCCAAGCAATCACGGCACAGCTTTCCCAAATTGCCCATACCTTCGAGCAAGAATTGTATTATCCAAGCTATTCCCAGCCGATTGCTGATGTGAGCAGCCCATACCTTACCCCGAATGCTTTCAGCGAAGTTGAAATGCCGATCCTCGGCGGAAATCACTCTGCCAGTATCGTGTTGGCACAATATCGATTCTTTTTCCCAGAGGCTGTGCCATTCAAAGTGCGCAGTTCATTGCCCGTGCAATCGCTTCGTTATGAGGTGATTGATATTGAGTCAAAAGAGGTATTGGCAACGGGAGAAAGTGACAGCAACCAAGCACAAATCACTGGGGAAAGTGATTGGCCACAGCAAGTGCGTTTGAAGGTGACGGCTTTGTTTTCAAACAAAGGACAATCCAGCGGCGGTGAAGAAGTGCTTACCACCGATTTTGGCTATCAACGTCCAGTGGCCAAAGTTGTCGGTCATCAGCCAGCGTATGCGGATGGGACAGATTGGGTGATCCCGGTCGACATTGATGCTACGGAGAAAGGTGTTTACCGATTACGTGCGAATCTGTTCAAAGAAGACGGTTCGCCTGTCGCTGTGCTGACGCAGAAAACCCGTTTAGGGGAAGGGGATGGCGAGATCATTCTTAAGGTACATAAGTCGGTGTTGAACAGCGGCAAAGAAACCTACCAGCTTAAAAATGTTCAGTTAGAGCGCATGTCCGGCAGACCCGGCGAAGAAGCGAGTTACGGCATCAGTGACTTACCGGTTTTGGATTTGGGCGAGCTAAACAATGACGCACTCTCTAGCGACCCGTACCAGCCATCAGAACAAGAGCGCCAAAAGCTAGAGTTCCTCAAGCAACTGGCGGGAGAAGCATAAGTGTTGCCAGTTACTGACTTTCTTTGCGCCAAATACTGTTCGTGCTCTTCCTGCTCTTCCTGCTC
>NZ_MDAG01000001.1:197030-231852 GCF_002876705.1 Enterovibrio norvegicus
TCTTCCTGCTCTTCCTGCTCCTCCCCCATTGACCCGTCTAAAGGTGACGGGTTGATAATGCATGCACGCCTTGAGTGACGTTATTCAAGGTGTTCAAGAACAGGAAGGAGCACATGCCCATGACCATGACACATTCACTCTCTCATGCAGATATCGCTTTCGTTGCAAGCGTCGAAGATTGCACCTTTTCCGCCGAGGATTTCAACCATCGCGCCCATGTGCGTTTGGCGTATGGCTATCTGGTTGATAACAATGCTGACACGTCGAACAATTTGGTGAAAAATGCGCTTGTGGGTCTTCTGCGATTTAACAATATTGAGCCTTCTTCGAAATACCATGAAACGCTGACTAAGGCATGGTTGCTTGCAGTGCACCATTTCATGCAACACTCTGATCCCTGCGACAACGCCGATGCCTTTATCGAGCAGAACCCGCAGTTACTAGATAGCCAAATCATGATGACGCATTACACCAAAGCGCGATTGTTTTCAGATGAAGCACGCCATGCATTCATCGAACCTGATCTCGACGCGATCCCTGGCTATGCGTAAGGACTGGCTATGTGTAGGGCGTGACTGTATGTAAGGACTGGCAACGCGCGACGTCAGCTGTCGTTAAACAGAATGCGAGCGAATTGTGTTTGGGTAATGGTGCAGCAGTGCGCCAATGACATGCAGCGCAAGCATGCTGGCTAACGTCATCGCCATGATGGTGTGCGCGTAGGAAGCTAGCCCTGCGAGATAAAAATCGGGCTCGCGACTCAGCCACAGCAGCGCATTTAAGCTGTCGGGTAAATGGTTGATGAGGTAGACACTGAAAAACGCGATGCCATAGGGCAGGGCGACCAAATACCCTGTGATGGGCAGGGTAAACATCAGCACATAAAACCCAATGTGGACAGCGCGTGATAGCCAGAAAACCCATGAAGGCACATCGTGCGATTTTGTTGGCGCACCAGTGATCACACGAATGGCAAGGCGCACTAGCACCAATGGAATGACTAACAAACCAAAGGATTCATGGCTTTCTCGAATGATCCATCTGTAGCTCACGGTATCGGGCAAATAGGGAACAAGAAATCCCGTTAACAGCATGAAAACAAAGAGTGCTGCCATTACCCAATGCATGATGGTGGTGGCGCGTGAATAGCCGGACATCGTAAATGCATGCATTGTGCACCTTACAAACTTAGAGTGTTTGGGGAGAAAAGAGACCGATGCGAACGACGAAATATTGCAGCGTCTTGGATGCCGTGTGACAAAGTAATAAGAGAAAGAACAAGCGCGGCCGCCTTTCTCTCACTGATTGTCTCTAACTGACTGTTTCTAAATGAATGTGCATTATGGCTAGGCGCTGCTGTCATCCACAACTGAAATCCGCAATGGTTTTCAGTTGCGGAAAGCCGCTATTGAAAACCTAGGATCTTTAGCTGCGCATCAACATCATTTCTCGCTTCGTTGATCACACGTTCATCTTGGCTATCCAGTGCGTGTGTAAAGTGAAGGATCAGTTGCTCTACAAGGTGACGCTCTTCCGCAAGCTTCTCTTCATACAGGCGGTTGAGCTTTTCTGACAACGCAATGTTGGGGAGCTTTTCGCGAGGGTGAACCTTCAACTTTGCCAAACGCTCACGGCTTGCGGTTTTGTCGTCGTCGCTCATGCCGATAGGCGTACGATCGATGACTTTCTGCGTGGTTTGCTTGTTTGAGACCACGGTAACATCCACTTCAAGCAAACCATTAATGTCATAGCTAAACCGCACATCAATGGCTTCTTCCCCGGCGTGGTTCTCAGGCACTTCGACTTCAAACTCATTGATGAAGATGTTTTCTCGCACCCAAAAACGCTCGCCTTGGTACACCGCAATGCGAACAGAATCTTGCTTGTCGCTGGTGGTGTAAAATCGTTCCACGCGGGATGTAGGGATCACGGTATTGCGTTCAATGATAGGGCTGAAGACACCGGATTGACCATTGCGGCTGGACGCAATGCCTAAGCTAAAAGGCGACACATCCGTCAATACGATTTCTTCTACGGCTTCGTCACGCAAGCGACATGCCGCTTGTGTTGCAGCGCCCATCGCAACCACCAAGTCAGGGTCGAGCGTGATCTTACCGAATCGCCCAATCAAACGTGTGGCAAGTTGTTGAACATGGCGCAGGCGGGTTGCGCCGCCGACAAAAATCAGTTCATCAATGTCGCTTGGGCTGATGCGTGCATCACTTAATGCTTGGCGCAATGGTTGCGACAAGCGTAATAGGGTGTCTTTCCAGATTTCATCAAGCTGGTGTTGAGTGAGTGAAACAGTTTTTGCGAAAGGTTCGGGAAGAGAAATGACGAAATCGGCATCGTTGGATTTCTTTGCTTGTTCGCACGCACTAAAGATTTTGGCAATGTCAGCCAACGCCAATTCGCCGTCGTCTGTTTTAACGTTATCAATGACATGATCAGCAAGTTTTTGTGTGAAATCTTCGCCGCCGAGACGGTTATCTCCAGCAGAAGCACGCACATCCACGAACCCATCTTGGTGTTCCACCACAGTGACATCAAATGTGCCGCCGCCCAAATCAAACACCAGAAAGCGACGTTCATGGGATTCATGGAGGCTGTAGGCAAGGCACGCGGCAGTCGGCTCGTTGATAAGGCGGACTGCAATCAAATCCGCTAGCTCAGCAGCAAGATGGACTTGCTTACGTTGCTGGTCGCTGAAATACGCAGGCACAGAAATCACCACTTCGCTGATGGGCTCACCCAGATAGGCTTCCGCATCGGCTTTTAGCGAGCCAAGGATCAGCGCGCAGAGTTCTGTTGGGGTATAGCGGTTCTCACCAAGCTCAAAGGTCTTATTGGTGCCCATGTAGCGCTTGAATGCAGCCACGGTTTCCGCTGGGCGTGTGATCAAGCGGGAATGTGCAGCATCGCCCACTAAAACTTGCCCATTGTCATCAATGCTCACGACGGAAGGGGTGAGGTATTTGCCTAACACGTTCGGAATGAGTTCGGCTTCTCCTTGCCGCCAGACAGCAATGGCACTGTTCGTCGTGCCTAAATCAATGCCGATGGCCAGTGTGTCTTTTTTGGTCATCTTTTACGTCCATTGTAAATCTTCTCAATTCGAGAGAATAACAGTTGAGACTCACTGACGAAATGCCCTATTTCAAGACTTCAGAGCCAGACAAAGAAATGCATGAAAGCAACACATTGCGTTGCCGCAGAAGGCCTGATTTTCAGTGAAACATGGGGGTATTCCCGCGAGCATCATTTAATGAAATATGGTGCGATTTTATAGAGAAATACACAATAGTGTAAAAAATAACGACAGTAGTGACTCTCATGTGAATCATTTGTATTGATAAATTTATTCGCGCCTTTAAAAAAGTGATCTTATCGTCAACGCTCATTCTATTACTACGTAATTATTTTGATGGTTTGCTTCGCTGAATTCGACGCGTTTGGCGGTGGGATATTAACGTAAAATTGGATTTCTTCAGGAACCCATAAATGGATGATGTAAGCAAAGTAAAAAGAGACATATTCTTTCTGTCTATCAAAGAGTCGTTTATCAGTACGGTTCCGTATTTAGTCCTTTCTTCAATTATCGTATTGATTAATCAGTTTTTTATTTTAACAGGCCTACAGTTATACATTGTTGATAGTACGATGTTAACAACCATTATCAATTATATGAGTGAGTTTTTTCCGCTGATGCTTATGACATCAATTGCGTATCATTTTTCTAAGCGAAATAATATCAACAATATATTTATTATTACCTTGTCTTTTTCCATTTTCATTACGGTAGAGTCGATTATCCATTCAGCCAATGGTCGCTGGTTACTTCACGATGCGGGTGTGTCGTTTTTTGTCCTTGTGATACCTATTTTTTCAGTGGTGCTGTTTAACTTTATCCCAAAGTTTGAAACCAAAATGTCGCTGAATAACGCGCAGCTTTCGAATGTCTTTTATCACCTTAAATCGTTCATCCTAATCTATTTCCTCTCTCTTTTCATGTACTTGTCGTTGTTGTGGATTATTGACCGATCTGTGGCGATCATTGATTTTCAGCTAGATTTGGGTCTCCTCACTGAAATGACCTTGAGAACAGGCTTTTCTCAACTGCTTTGGTTTATCGGATTGCATGGGCCAAACACGCTGTCCATTCTCGTTCCTAATGTTAATTTAGAAATGATTTTAATTAACAATATTTCATATAAAGCGTTTTACGATATTTTTGTGGTATATGGTGGGTCGGGGTCGGGCTTATCTTTGATTTTGGCTGCGTTGATCTATTCAAAAGATAAACATATTTCAAAAGTTGCTAGACTGTCTTTCCCTTTTTCTATCTTTAACATCAACGAGATACTGGTTTATGGCCTACCCGTAGTTCTAAATCGTTACCTCATTTTGCCTTTTATACTCGTGCCCATCATGAATATATTTATCGCTTACTTGTATGTTGGTTTCTTCGGGATCAACGTTGTGACTAATGGCGTCTCATGGGTAACCCCTGTTTTTGTGAATTCGTTTATGGCAACTGGCGGTGATTTAGGTGCAATACTGTTGCAATTTGTTTTGCTTCTTCTCGGTGTTTTTATCTATTCACCGTTCATAAAGAAATACTCACTGACGCAATCTTCTTCAAATCATTTGGAACGGCTAAAGAACAATCTTGAAATGATCGAGCTTTTAGAGGCGAATGAAGGCGTGAAGTCCAATCAAGCTGAGTCGAGAATAATAAAATCAAATCAAGAGGTTGAAAAAATAATTAATTACATCAGTGCGAAAAAACTGATGGTTCACTACCAGCCCAAAGTGGATGTGGAAAAACAGCGTTGCTCTTCGTTTGAAGCCTTACTGCGTATTAAGAGAGATGATGGAACAATATCTGGCCCTTTCTTTTTAGAGTCTCTCGAATTGGCTGGGCTCGCGAGCATTATCGACCTGTGGGTTTGCCGAGAGGTACGCCGGCATTTTCATGTTTGGCGGCTAAGCGCATTCTCGCCCAAAATTGCGGTCAACATTCATCCTGATACGCTGATTGACAACAATGCCATTGGCCAAATCATCGAAGAGTTGAAGGGAATGAACGTGGAGTTTGAGATCATTGAGCGGGATTCAATTAAAGATCCAAGATCGCTCTCGAACATTCTGAGGTTGCATGACAATGGTTTTGGTATCTCCATTGATGACTTTGGCGTGGGGTATTGCTCGTTTGAAGCCATCACATTCTTGCCGGTTGATACGGTTAAAATCGACAAATCTTTGATCGATGTGATTGATGGCGAGAAGGGGTTCTACATCTGTAAGAACATTTTGGAGCTGTGCAATGACCTCAGTATGGATTGCGTTGCGGAAGGTGTTGAAACAGAACTTCAATACCTTAAATTGAAGCAAATGGGCTTTAAATACATTCAGGGGTTTTACTTCGCGAAGGCCATGTCGTTCAAACAAATACAGGTTTTTGAACCAAAATTCCGTCGATATGATGTCTATGAAGAGGCCAAAGAAAGCCTAAGTTAAGCAGAAGCTTAGTTAAAAAAGAGGCGCTTCATGAGCGCCTCTTTTTTTGATTTTCACGTTGGTCGGGATTATCCGAACAGATAAATCCCCAACAATACCCATGCCGCGATTGCCACGGTTTCAATGACCACCATGAGAATCGGTTCATAGCCGATAGTAAAGAGTTTCTTCACCGAGGTTTTGATGCCCAATGCCGCTACTGCAGAGACCAAACACCAAGAAGACAAGCCCGATAAGGTGTCTGTGACCGTGACTGGCAGGATGTGGGCGCTATTGATCGCAACACAAATACAAAATCCGATGACGAAGAATGGCAGTAACGGAATGTCTGATTTCCCGCCAGTCTGTTCAGGGTGACGACGGAAATACAGTGAAATTATCAGAATCACTGGAACGAGCAAGGCAACACGAAGCAACTTGGTGATCGTGGCAAATTCACCGGCTTGTGGCGAGATGGAATAGCCCGCGCCAACCACCTGTGCGACATCGTGAATCGTGCCGCCAATGAAGATACCTGCAAGACGATCATCAAAACCCAGTACGTTAACGAAAATAGGATAAATCACCATAGCGATGGTGCTGAATGCCGTGACTGCAATAACGGTAAACAGTGTGTTTCGTTCACTGTATTGGTGCTTAGGAAGCACGGCTGAAATGGCCAGTGCAGCGGAAGCGCCACAAATGGCCACTGAACCGCCTGTTAACACGCCAAATTGAATACGTCGTCCCAGTATTTTTGCTACCAACATGCCGATGCTGATCGTCAATGCGATCCCGCAGGCTACCCAGATGAGTATTTCCCACCCCAGTGATGTCATTTCTTCCATGGTGATACGAAGGCCAAGCAGCGCGACGCCAAAACGGAGCACTTTCTTTGCAGCAAACTCAATGCCAGGCTGACATTTGGAATCGTTCGCAAGAAAATGAAAAGCAATGCCCAATAAGAGAGCAAACAGCATTTGAGGCGCACCATAATGCGCCGAGAGAAACGTCGCGGCAGCCGCGACAGTCACAGAAAGCAGAAGGCCAGGGGCGAGAGAGCCAGCGCTCTGTCGCATTGATTGCCAGCTAGGAACACGTTGTTGGGTTTTTGGCAGCATGAATAACGCTCCGTGTTATTGGTTATTATTGATTTTTATTGGGATGAGCCAATGCATTTAGCTCATCCATTGTCGCGTTTGTAAGCTGCAAACCTTCTCTCAATACTCGTTCGCGTCGCACAATGCGCTTTGTGCCGGGCAGCCGAACCCCTTGTTGTTCACACATCGCGATAAAGAGTTGCTCTAGACGTTCAGCAAAATGTGGGCCGGAAAGACTTGGGTCGATGGCAATCACTGAATGGCCGATAGCGGGTGCGCCGCCGTCGGTTGAGAAGAACGATGAGGCTTCAAACGCATAATTAGCGCCAGTTAACGTCGCGGAAAGGATTTCAACCATGAGCGCTAAAGACGCGCCTTTTGCGTCACCAATCGGCAGCATCGACCCTTTTACGGCTTCGTTTGGATCTGTGGTGGGCACACCTTGGTCATTAATGGCCCAATCTTCAGGAATCAAATCGCCCTGTTTTCGCGCCAGCAGCACTTTTCCGCGCGCGACTTTGCTCAAGCTCATGTCTATCACGAGCGGCGGCGCATTTTCACGTGGTACAGAAAATGCGATAGGGTTGGTTCCAAAAATCGGCTTGTAACCACCCCAAGGGGCGATAGCTTGCGGGCTGTTGGAGAAGATGAGTGCAATGCAGCCCTGTTTAGCAATACGCTCGGCATGAAATCCCGCTTGACCGAAATGGTGAGAACGGTACACGGTGGCGAGGGCAATGCCCTGCGCTTTTGCCATTGCGGGTAACAGACTCACCAATTTATCCATGGCCGGAAAAGCGAACCCCAACTCGGCATTGATATGGCACACGCTGGGTTTAGGAATGTCGATTTTGGGTGTGGCATCCCCAACAATCTTTCCGCACTTCACCTGATCGATGTACGCAGCAAGGCGCGACAAACCGTGCGCGGGTTGGCCATCTATTTCTGCTTGGATCAGGGCGTTGGCGACGGAGGTGGCGTTTACGTGTGAAACACCGTGTTGTTCAAGAGATGAAATTACGAGGCTTTTGGCGTGGCTTGGGTCAACCGTTATCGTCATGACTACATCCTTTGTACTGTCGCTATTGCGGTGTTCGTATTGGGGCATGCGGGACTATCGCGCTGAGCGTGGTGTTCTGAGGAATACCTGATCTCAACGAGGAAGAAAGCGACGCCGAGTTTCCTCGGCGTAAATCTTGTTCTAAGGGCTATCGGCGAAGACTTGATGTATCGAGACAAAAAGCCATCGCCAACAGGTTTAGAACATCATGTTTCTATGCTCTGCGGCAGAGTTAAGCAACTGCAGCGCTGGACTCTGCGTTGGCGCGTAGAAACGATGTTGGTGCATAGAACAATGTTAGTGCTTATGCACTGCGGTATAGCTTAGTCAGTACGAATTCACGGTGACCAAGAGATTCCGCTGCCGTGTAACGGCCGTTTGCTGTACGAAGTGTCATGTCGATCAGCGCATCACCCGCTGAGTCCATGTTCAATTCGCGAGCAAGAATGCCAGATACATCAACATCGATGTGCTCGCCCATAGTACGCACGGTACGTGGGTTCGCAGTGATCTTGATAACAGGCACAATCGGGTTACCGATAACGTTACCTTGACCCGTAGGGAAGAGGTGAACGGCGAAACCCGCTGCGGCTTGCAAGGTCACACACTCTGCTGCTGCAGAAGAGGTGTCCATGAAGTACAGACCAGGGCCAGCTGCTGGGCGCTCAGCGGGCGTCAACACATCAACGAATTGCGTGTGCTTACCGATTTTCTGGTAGTTACCAAACGCTTTCTCTTCGATGGTGGTCAAACCGCCCAAGATGTTACCTTTGGTTGGTTGGCTGTCAGACAAATCAGAGGTTTTGTGTGGTTCGATAACCTCGTCCATGTACGCTTGCCATGTGTTCAAGAACTTCTCACCGATCTCAGGTGAAACAGCACGTGTCGCACAAATTTGCTCTGCACCTGTGAGTTCTGATGTCTCACCGAAACACAGGGTTGCACCTTGTGCAGACAGTTTGTCACACAAGTTACCCACGGTTGGGTTAGCCGCAAGACCAGATGTAGTATCAGACTCGCCACACTTCATTGAAATCCATAGCTCGCTAACATCACACTCTTCACGTGTAATTTCACTTGCTGCTTGTACGTACTCTTTTGCAACGCGAGAAGCCGAAGCAATGGTGTTGATGTCGCCATTTTGCTCGATAGCAAAGCCTTGTACTGGCTTACCTGATGCGGCAATACCTTCAACAACGCGTGCCGTCCACTCAGGTTCAATACCGATAACAACCACAGCGGCTACGTTCGGGTTACAACCTGTACCAATCAACGTACGGAAGTGAAGTTCTAAATCTTCACCAAACTGAAGGCGACCGTATGGGTGTGGAATAGCCAATGTGCCTTTAATGTTGTTAGCAACGGCTTCACATGCTGCGTTCGACAAGTCATCTAATGGCAAAATGATTACATGGTTACGTACACCAACACGGCCATTCTCGCGGCGGTAGCCCATAAATTTATAGTTGCTCATGGCTTACCACCTCTTCGTTTTAACGTTTTGAACGTGAACATGTCCGCCTTTAGCGATGTTCGCGATTGCTTTACCGATGTCATTGTCGTATTTCAAAATGGTGTCGCCATCTTGAATATCGTTGAGCGCAACTTTGTGGCCGAGTGGGATTGCATCTAGTGCAAGTACTTCGATGGTTGCATCCGTGTCCATCACCCATCCAACAAGCGTTTGGCCAGCTTCTAAGCCCTCAACCACAATCACGCCAACGGAGTCGGTCGAATCGTGGACGAGAAAATCTGGTTTTTGCATTTTCATCTCCTTTTGAATAAAACGATCTTTCTTTTCTTGGGTTACTTTTCGGGCCGCAGCACGACTTTGGCAGCGGCTATACGTCCGTTAAGTAAGTCGTCAAAAGCGACCGCTCCATCACTGAGCGGGCGTTCTTGAATCCAGTCCAGCGCGCCTAACGCGCCGTTATGCATGGCTTCCACAGTCGCGTGGAAATCTTGCATGGTGTAGGTGTAGCTGCCAGTGAAGGTCACTTCTTGCAGCGTGAATTTGCGTACATCGAGACCTTCAATGCTGTCTTGTAAGCCCACATGAACAATCACACCGCCAGGTTTCACGGCGTCGGATGAACCCATGCGGGTATGTTTGTTGCCCACACAATCCACCACCAAATCGATGCTGTTACTGGCAACGAGCGGGTTGGAAAGTGGGTCAAATACGGTGCAAACGCTGGTGGTTTTTACCGTTTCACGGCGTAGTTCATTTGTTTCAGCCAAGAAGATTTGACGACAACCTTGAGCGTACAAAGACAGTGCGGCTGCGAGGCCGACTGCGCCGCCGCCGTAAACCAATGCTTTGCTTTCTACCAAAGGACGATTCACTAGGTTCGCGCCCTTGGTGACGGCATGCCAGCCCGTTGCAATAGGTTCGGCCAATGATGCTGTTGCCATCGACATGCCTTCAGGAACAGGCACCAAATTACGCTTTGGAATCGCAACGTATTCGGCAAATGCGCCTTGTCTTGGTGGCATGGAAATGATTTCTCGGCTTCCACATTGGTTTTCAAAACCCGTTCGGCAGTAACTGCAATGACCGCAGCTCACCAATGGATTGATCACCACGGCTTGACCATCAAGGTCGCGATTGCCGGTGTTGTCTGCGCCGCGAACAAAGCCTGCGCCTTCGTGCCCTAAAATCAGTGGGGCAGGGCGGCGAGAATCGTGACCGAGGTAAGCATGAAGATCTGAACCACAAATGCCGACGGCGTTGATTTGCACCAAGACTTCGTCATCACGAAGGGTTGGCATGGCCGCATCTTCGATATAGGTCAGTGATCGTTCTCCGGTATACACCAGTGCTTTCATCGTGCTTTCCTTTTGGTCTGTGTGCGTTTTGTTTCGTTGAATGTTCTTACACGTTGGCGTGCCAACCTTGTTATTTCGCGGTATAGCCGCCATCCAGCGAGATCATTTGGCCCGTGATGTAATCCGAGGCGCGTGACGCCAAGAACACGGTCAGGCCATCAAAGTCTTCCAATTCACCGTTTCGCCCAATGGCTGTCATCTTTGCGTGATGTTGCGCAAGGGCATCATCCGTAAATACACGTTCTGTCAGCGGTGTTTGGAAAAAGCCTGGTGCGATTGCGTTGGTGGTAACACCTTGGCTAGACCATGCTTCTGCCATGGCGCGGGTTAACTGCGCCACACCGCCTTTTGACGCGCCGTAAGGAATCGAGTTGGCAAAGGCGCGGTAAGATTGCAGCGAGCCAATATTGATAATTTTTCCTCGTCCTTTTTCCAACATGCCCGGTAAACAGGCTTTGCCAAGGAAGAAGGGCACTGAGAGATTGAGGTTGATGGTTTTATCCCAACTCTCGATGGAAATATCCTCTGTGGGCTCGCGCAAATTAACGCCTGCTGCATTGACCAAAATGTCCGGCGCACCGAAGTGAGATGAGGCATTTGCGATGACGTCAGGCAACATTTCACGTCGTGTTAAATCCGCAACAACCACTGCAGAATCTCCTCCAGACCCAGCGATTAACGCTGCGGTTTGTGACAAGGTGTCTACGTGGCGACCTGCCAGCAACACTTTTGCTCCTGCTTGAGAAAGGGCAAACGCCATGCGTTGTCCAATGCCCGAGCCTGCGCCTGTCACTAATGCGACGTGTCCTGTTAGGTCAAATAAGCGGTTTAACGTGTTGCCTGTCATTTCATCTTCCTTTTGGCTACAACTTGTGTCGGCGAATGTGTATTGGCTTATTCAGGTTTTAGGTTGAATTGCTCTTCTGGGAAATACTTCGCCAGACGTGCATCACCTGTTTTCGCGTGTGCTTCCATGCCTTCAAGGCGTGAAATACGTGCGGTCACCTGAGCAACGTCTTTACTCGCTTCAATTGACGAACGCTGGTACGTCACCACTTTGATGAATTTGCCGACACTCAGGCCACCTGTGTATTTCGCTGCGCCTTTGGTTGGAAGAATGTGGTTCGGGCCTGACGTTTTGTCGCCAAATGCCACGTTGGTTTCTTCACCAAGGAACAGTGAACCGTAGTTGCGCAGGTTCTGAAGCCACCAATCGAGGTCTTCTGCGTGAACTTCCAAGTGCTCAGACGCATATTCGTCGCTCACTTTTACGGCTTCTTCGCGTGTGTCATAGATGATCACTTCGCCATAATCGCGCCATGCCGCTTCAGCGGATTTGCTGTTCAATTCTGGCAATTCAGCAATCAGTTCTGGCAGGCGCTTCATGACGGTTTCCGCCAATTCTTCCGAGTCTGTCAGCAACCATGCGGGTGTGTTCGGACCGTGTTCTGCTTGACCGAGAAGGTCAACCGCAACAAGCTCTGGGTCCGCATTTTTGTCTGCAATCACCATCACTTCTGATGGGCCTGCAAACATGTCGATACCGACGCGGCCATAAAGCTGACGTTTTGCTTCGGCAACGAATTGGTTACCTGGCCCCACAAGAATGTCTGCTGGGTGCCCCGTGAATTGACCGAATGCCATGGCTGCGATGCCTTGAACGCCACCGAGGTTAAGCACGGTGTCTGCGCCACACAGTTTTAATGTGTACATAATGGCTGGGTGCATGCCGCCATCGCGACCCGGCGGTGAACACGCAATCACATGGTCAACACCCGCAACTTTGGCGGTAGTGACTGACATGATGGCGGAAGCGATGTGTGAATATCGGCCACCTGGTACGTAACAACCTGCGGCTTGCATAGGGATCAAACGCTGACCTGCAAACAAGCCGGGTGACAGTTCTGTTTCGAATTCGCTCATACTTGCTAGCTGTGCTTGTGCAAAGTCACGAACACGTTCGTAGGCAAAGTGGATATCTTTTTTCAGCTGCTCAGGCACTTTGTCAGCCGCTGCGTCAATCTCTTCTTGAGAGACCACAATGTCACCGTGCCAGTTGTCGAACTTCTGCGTGTAAGCAATGCAGGTTTCTTCCCCGCCGAGTTCGATTTCCTTCAGCATGTTTGAAACGATTTCACGAACATCGTCTTCACCTGTTGCTGCAGTTTTTTCAGCTTTTTTCAGATACTTAACAGCCATGTTGATTGATTCTCCGTTAAATTTTGGGCGCAACTCTCCTGACCGGCTTTTTTAGAAAAAGCCGGAAAGGCATTGGGTTGTAGAGTTAAACCTGTGTTAAGGGCCGTTCTGTCGCGTTGGGTTAATCCAGCGCCCAGAGTGATAGTTCAGGAATAAATGCCAACATAAGTACGACGGTTAGCATTGATAGTACGTATGGTCCGGATCGTGCTGCGATTTTCAGTACTGAAGTCCCTGTCAGTCCGGATACGACAAAGAGATTCAGACCGAGTGGAGGGGTAATGAAACCCACACCGAGAGATGTCACCATCATGATGCAGAACTGGATATCATCCATGCCTATCTCACGCGCCAAAGGCAGCAGGATAGGGGACAGAATCAAAATGTTCGGCGTCGTTTCCATGAAGCAGCCTGCCAGAATCAAGATGCCGATCATAATGAGTGTCAGGGCAACGTGACTGTCTGTAATCGAGGTCATGCTTTCAACAAATGCCTGCGGAACGTTCAGCGCAGCCAGCGTTTGTGCTAATGGAAGACTTAGCGCAATGATAGGCAAGATAACGCCATTCACTTTTGCCGAGCTTTCTAACATCTTTGGAAAATCACTCACCTTCAACGTGCCTTGGAACAAGCCAATGATGATGGTGGTGACCACTGCTATTGCAGCCGCTTCTGTTGGGGTGAAAATACCTGAGTAGATACCCCCCAAGATAACGAACGGCACCATGAGCGCATAGCGTGCATCAATAACCACCGATATCCAGCGCTTGAGTGAGAAGCCTTGTCCTGCGTTCTCATAGCCATGAATGCGATTCATCACGACGTTGGTCAGCATGATGGCGCCCATGACCATAAGCCCTGGTACAGCGGCTGCAAGGAACAGTGTCGATGCGGATATACCCAGTACCAAACCAATGATGATGTAAGCAATGGATGGTGGGATCAGGATGCCTGTACATGCCCCCGCGGCGACTAATGCACACGCATAAGGTTTCGGGTAACCCTGTTTCACCAATCTGTCGATGGTCATGCGACCTACTGCTGCGGCACCAGCGGCATCAGACCCTGAGATACAGGCGAAGAAACCACAACCAAGTACCGTGGCGCTACCAAAACCAGCTCGTGCTCCGCCTACACTGGCTTCTGCAACATCGAGCAGTTTGTTTGAAAGGCCCGTTCGTACCAGCACGTCACCGGTAAGGATGAACAGTGGGACAGCAATCAGTGCGAATGCATCGATGCCATCAAAGAGCGATTCTCCAAACAAAGATAACGGTAAAACTTCAGTAATGTAGAGCAAGGCGATAGAGCCTAAGCCGAGGGAAACCCAGACGGGAACGGCAAAGCCAATCAATACCAGCATGCCAATCACGGGGCCGTAAAACTCCCAGCCGAGGTCGACAAACGCTTCTGTTTGATAATAATTCAGCATGACATTCTCCTAATCGAACAACTTGTTGCCTTCGAACACGGGGGTGCCGTGTATCAGGCTGCGTGTATCACGACGGATCGATTGAGCCAGTCGGAACAACATCAAGGAGAATCCCAGCGGCACTGCCGCCATGAACCATGCCTGGCTGATGCCTAAGCCATGTGTCACTGAGCCGAATTTTAACGATATTTCAATCGGGTGAATCGACCAATAGAAGGCGAATAGCGCAACGATTGTGGTCATCAAATCACCGAACAAGTACACCACTGCTTTACCGCGTTGAGGCAAATAGTGGAGCAATACATCTATACGTATATGTGCACGTTCTTTTACTGCGGCTGATGCGCCTATCCATGCGAGATAGATGAAGGCATAGCGCGCGACTTCTTCCCCCCAAATGGAGGAGTAGCTGAATACAAACCGTCTGAGTACTTCCATTGCGATGGTAATAACGATGGTGCTGTAGAAAAAGAGAAGCAACCAGCGTTCACCATTTTCATCGATGTTCTTTAGTAATGCTTTCATAGGTTGTGTCCACGTACGTTGTAAATATCGAGTGAGCAGCCTCTTGAGCGTCTACCCAAGAGGCCAAGTTACTCAGGCGTTACACGTCGTGAACATAGAAACGGCTGTTACCGTTTGCGGCATCAAGCAGTTTGTTGAAGGTGTCTTTTGAGCCTGCAAGTTGCAGTTTGAACTCATCCCACTCTGGGCGCTGATGGCCAGCTTTTTCGACCCATTGGCGCATTTCATCAGAGTTTGGCGCATAGAATTCAACACCTGCATCACCCAGTTCAGCCATTGCATATGCGCGGGCTGCGGGCACTTTCGCCAGGTTCTGAATAGAGGTCACTTCACTCGCAAATTCGATGCCTTCTTGAATGTCTTTTGGCAAGCTGTTGAACCATTCAAGGTTACAAGAGAACACTTGTGCGTCTGGCACTGCGCGGTTGAACGTTACTGATGAAAGCACGTCTTTAAAGCCGAACACATTCAATGCTTCTACCGATGGGTCTAGTGCATCTGCAACGCCTTGTTTGATGGCAGACGGTGTTTCACCCCATGCCACTGGCGTTGGGTTTGCACCAAGTAGACGGTACATTTGCTGAAGAATCTTCGAACCCGGTACGCGGAATTTCACGCCCTCAAGTTGATCAGGCGTTTTGATTGGACCATCAAGGCCTTTACGCACGGCAACAACGCGAGGGTCAATCACAACATACCAAAGTGGTTTGAAGCCTTTAGCGGCAACGCGCGGGTGAATTTCTTCTTCCCATGCTTTTGAGGTGACGAGGTTGATGAATTTTTGGTTTTCACCACACCAGTAAGGAATGTTGATCAAGTCAACGGCTGGCGCAAAAGGAGCAAAGTTTGAAAGAGAGTGCTGCGCTGCCTGAATGGTGCCGGCTTGAACTTTCTGAGCCAGTGCGCCACCTGCACCAAGTTGACCACCGGGTGCGAGCTTCACATAAACCTGACCGCGGGTCATGTTTTGGATGTTCTCTTTGAAATCAAGTTGCATGATAGGGTAACTACGGGAGGCACCGATGATATACGCCGTGGCGATGGTCATGGTGTATTTCGCTCTTTTCTGTCGTTCTCTCTCTTCATTTACTGCAGCTTGCGCATGTGTTGAAGTCAACAGGGCTCCTGAAGCGCCTGCGACAACAGCGGCCGTGAAACCAGCTTTTTTAGCGATTTCTAGAAAACGGCGACGCTCTGCATTCTGTGGGGAGTCATCCTTATGGTGAACAGACATAAATGTACTTCCTTCCTGCGTTTTGTTTACCCAATCAACGTCGAATACGTCGGCGAACGTTGGGTGCTCTTATTCTGCCGAATGCCCGCTTGCGTCCTTTTCTGCAAGTAGCATTGCGACAACGAAAGTTAATGAAGTCAGTATGAGCAAAATAAACTCACCAACATCATTAACACGAATAATGGATGTTTCCCCCGAAACAAGTTGGATCTTGGTGTAGACGACATTAAGCAGATACAGAGAAAAAAACGCGGCAGGTACTATGTACCTTTTTTTAACATTTAATTTATTGCTCATAACTGAAGCCTCACCAGTATTTAGACGGTGTGAAGACACCTTTGTTTTTATCTCGCTTTCACGTTGTGAATGAGTTGTTAAATGAAAGCGCTTACATTTCTAACCTTAGAGGAGAGAGTTTAGGGCTGTCAAGTTTTTGGCGCTGTATTTTTTACAGCGAGCTATAATAGAATTAACGGCAGGTTAACTGCCCAGAAAAGAGTCAAATAAAATCAATACCATGACTAAAGAACCCACAGGAAAACGTAAGCGCTTACAAAAAAAGCCGACAGACGCGCCCACTGCGGAAGATGTAGCACAAGCTGCAGGGGTGTCTACGGCCACTGTTTCGCGGTATCTTTCCAACCCAAACTCGGTGAGCGAGAAACGTGGAAAATTGATTCGTTCTGCTATTGAATCAATGGGTTATATTCCTCATGGTGCTGCTCAAGCGCTTGCTTCTCAACGCTCAAAAACCATTGGTGTGATAGTCCCAACACTGGATAACGCGATCTTTGCCGAAGGTATCCAAGCCTTCCAACGTCGCTTACAAGAAAAAGGGTATACCTTGTTCATCGCGAGTTCGGATTATTCGTTGGATGAAGAGCTTGCAGAAGTTGAAAGATTGGTCAGTCGAGGGGTAGAAGGGATCATGTTGGTTGGGGCAGAGCACCATCCTCATGTGTTTGATATTCTAAAGAAAAAACAACTTCCTTATTTGTACACATGGTCGTTCGATCCTTCTTTGCCGCACCCTTGTATTGGCTTTGATAACTACCGAGCCTCCGCCCGTTTAACCCAATATTTGTTGGAGTTAGGTCACGAAAATTTCGCCTTAATTCCGGGGATAACCCGCACCAATGACCGTACCCGCGATAGACTGGCTGGTTGTGTTGATACCTTGGAAAAAAATGGGATATATGTCCCAGATTCTCACATCATTGAGTGCCGATATGATTTGGCTGAAAGCCGACAAGCGTTGAAAAAATTGATGGAGTTAACACCTTTGCCGACCGTGATTGTCTGCGGTAATGATGTTTTGGCCTATGGTGCGTTGCTTGAGAGCCAAGTTCACGGCATCAAAATCCCTCAACAATTGTCGATTGTCGGGTTTGATGACTTGGCAATGTCGTCACATATCCAACCGTCACTCACCACCATGCAGGTACCTTCAAAAGAAATGGGCGCCAAAGCGGCGGACTATTTAGTGTCTAAACTTGATGGTGACGCGGTGACAGACACGATTGAATTGGAAGCGAAACTGGTGGTGAGAGAAACCACGGCAACGCCGCCAGAACGTTCATAGTCATAAACGTCGATTCACCTACACGCGTAAAAAAGCAGGGCAATATGAACCCTGCTTTTTTGTTTTTGTGTTATCGGCTTCCGTTTCTCTAAGCGTTATACGCGTGAAAACCCTGTTCGCGACTTACCACACCCAGCTTGATTCTGTGTTCGGAATGCGTTTCTGAACGGGGCTGGTACCGTCATAGAACCACACTTCTGCGAGCACATAGTATTGTGAATCTGACGAGACATAATCCAACGTGGCTTCACCGTCTTCAACCGGCGCTGATGTGATGCGGCTGTTGTAGTTAGCGGTAAACGTGCCGTCGTCATTTTCAGTGAATTCCCCGTAAAGAGAAATGTAAGCCGGTGACACTGAGTAGCCGCGAATGTCTACGTCGAAGTTCAGCTCAAGCACTGGGTTGTAGGAGAAATCATCCGGTACTACCGTTTCGCTCATTGATGTTGCTGAGCTTGTGATGGTTTCCGGTATATCAGCAACCCCGCCAGAGGTATCTACGAGCATACTCGGTGCACTGCTGGTGGAGCTTGCAGAGCCACTGTCATTGGCAGTGCCAGTATCTGAAGCGGTCACGCTTGCCACGTCGCCACCGTCTCCACCACCGCCGCAGGCTGTGAGTAGGGTAATCATAGCGATAATCGTCATATGCTTATTCATGGTGATTACTCCTCAGACGAATAGGTTTTGTCAGCAGTGGCTTTCTCTAAGAGATACCACTGTTGGTTGTTGTTACCGCCAGACTCTGCGTAGCCCGCGAACTCCGCGTAGGCATCGACCAAATCAACGTGTTCGCGTGGCCAGCTCCACTCATCAGTAATAAGCAGTGCCCAAGGGTGGTTCGCGTCAGTTTTAAAGTAGCGGTCGCTGTCTGGGTCACTCGAATCTGACCACCATCCATACCAGTAAGTATCGAATTTCTCCGTTGGCGCTTGGTCAGCCAGGTGTATTTCTAGGCCACGGCCAGGGTTGTACCAAAGGCCATCGCGTACATAGTTGCCGGGGGTAGCAAACATGAAAGGGTCGTAAGGCATGGGCACCAATGCACTGGTATCAACGCCTGCTTCGAAGTAGATATCTAACTCAAACTCGAAGGACAGATCTTCTTGGCAATGTTGGGCTGTTCGATAGTACATACAGCCCGCGGGCACTTTCTGTTTGAGATCCTCTGACACAATGAAAATGGCTTCGTTTGCATCTGATTCCAGCCCACTGGTTTCTTGCAACACCATGTTGTGGCTTTGCGTGGTTGCTGAATTAACGTCAGTGCGGTTTAAACCCGGAAGACGGAAGGCGAAACCATTGTGGTAGCCAGCCCCGTATGCAGCGAGGTAGCCTTGGATGAGGACACGCGTAATGGCATCGTTCTCATCAAGGGTTTCTGTGATGCGAAAACGGATAACCACGTCATTCATGTCGTAGTCGCCTTCTTTTGGCCAGTTATCCTCAAAGGCAACCGTGGCGTAACCATCAGAACTTGGGTAGTAACGCAGTGACGAACCGTCTTCCATGATGGTGACAGGATGATCTTCGACTTCACCCGTGGTCGCGCCACCGAAGTAGTCGAGATTACCGCTTTGGGAAAAACGGAAGCGCGACCAAGATGACCCTATTTCTGCGTCGACAGGCACTGAAACACTCAGTGCATTTGCGCCTGCAGACAGTAAGTTATTGTCTATGACTTTCTCGCCACTGTCTTCAAAGTCGCCATCTTGGTTCCAATCTATCCAAGCTGAGAGGTAGCCCGATTGTGACGCTTGTACCGAGACAATGGCGGTTTTCCCTGCTTCTAGCGCGGTCACAAAACCGACGCCATCTTCATCAGCGAGACCCGCTTTGTTGTCGTCTAACGGTGAGACAAAACCATCGCCTTCGCTGTCTGGCGCGACTGAACCCAAGTAGAAGCCTGTGTTGATTTCATGTCGAGGGCCGTTCGATGCCAGCAAGGTTTTGTAGCTGTCTGGCGCATCACCGAAATCTATCGTTGAATCTTCATCAATCACTGGCGCATTGGCACAGCGCGCACCGTCGTTTTGAGCGGATGATGGACCCGTTGCGAAAAACTCAATATCAATGTTCCCTAATGCAACTTCATCTACATCTGAGAGATCCGCGCGGAAAATACTGCCATCGTCATTTCGGGACAGGTAAAGGTTGCCATTAACGTCAAAATATATGGCACCAAAGCCACCTGCAGGTTCGCCTATCTGTGAGATCATATTGATGACCACATTAGTATCACCTGTGGTTAAGTCCACTTGGTAGAGGTCGTAATCTTTGTTATCGACGAGGTACATTTTGCTATCGATAGGGTTTATTGCGAGATCGGATGCGCGTATGACCCCCATGTTTGAGGTGATCGTCTCTGCCGTGAGTGTGGCTGATGCGTCTACCTCTAAGGGTGATAAGTCAATTTTGAACAACCCAGATTCGCGACGGTGAAGGTAATAGACGTTATCGTGCACGTCTCCACTGATAAACCGTGTTAATTCCGGCAGCGATGACACATCGACTTGTTCGCCTGTGTAGTTTTTACCGACGCGGATGACGCGATAGTTATCGTAATCAAATCCATAGATGTATCTGTCGGAATCATTGAAGCCCACCGCATTGATGTGCGTGTTTAAGCCCGTGGTTGCTGCCAGTTCCGAGTAACCACCGGTTGCTAGATTGACCCCATAAACCTTACTAGGCGAGCTTTGGAATAAGAACGCCTTGCTCGGACAGGTATCAAACGGCTCGTCGGCAATAACCGCAGTGGGAAAGAGCATGGCGAGTGATAGAAGCTTCAAATAGGTGCGCATCAGTGTTTCCCTTCTGAAAGGTTAAAAACAGCTATTTTGAGTAACCATTACAATAACCGTGCCATGTAAAATGCCATTATTATTCATGTGGATAGTGGTTTTTGACTTGCTAAGGGAGGGGCGGTTTTTCTTAAAATGAAAGCCGTAATGACGAAGAGACACGGCGGTTTCTCAATATGAGAAATGGTGAACGATGCGCATATTGCACAAAAAGAAAAAGCAAGCCGAAGCCTGCTTTTTTTCGTAAGGGTCTCGATGAAACTAATGTGGCGAGATGGTTACCACACCCAGCTTGATTCCGTGTTCGGAATGCGCTTCTGGACGGGGCTGGTGCCGTCATAGAACCACACTTCTGCGAGCACATAGTATTGCGAATCTGACGAGACATAATCCAATGTGGCTTCACCGTCTTCTACTGGCGCTGATGTGATGCGGCTGTTGTAGTCTGCGGTAAACGTGCCGTCGTCATTTTCAGTGAATTCCCCGTAGAGAGAAATGTAAGCCGGTGATACTGAGTAGCCGCGAATGTCTACGTCGAAGTTCAGCTCAAGCACTGGGTTGTAGGAGAAATCATCCGGTACTACCGTTTCGCTCATCGAGGTTGCTGAGCTTGTGATAGTTTCCGGTATATCAGCAACCCCGCCAGAGGTATCTACGAGCATACTCGGTGCACTGCTGGTGGTGCTTGCAGAGCCGCTGTCATTGGCAGTGCCAGTATCTGAGGCAGTCACGCTTGCCACGTCGCCGCCATCTCCACCGCCGCCACAGGCTGTGAGTAAGGTAATCAATGCGATAACAGTTAGATGCTTATTCATGGTGATTACTCCTCAGACGAATAGGTTTTGTCAGCAGTGGCTTTCTCTATGAGATACCACTGTTGGTTGTTGTTACCGCCAGACTCTGCGTAGCCTGCGAACTCAGTGTAGGCATCGACCAAGTCGACATGCTCGCGTGGCCAGCTCCACTCATCAGTAATAAGCAGTGCCCAAGGGTGGTTATCAGTGGTTTTGAAGTAACGCCCATTTTCTGGGTCGCTCGAATCTGACCACCATCCATACCAGTAAGTATCGAATTTTTCCGTTGGCGCTTGGTCAGCGAGGTGTATTTCTAGGCCACGGCCAGGGTTGTACCACAGACCATCGCGTACATAATTGCCCGGCGTTGCGAACATGAACGGGTCGTATGGCATTGCCACAAGGTTACTGGTGTCCACCCCTTCGTTGAAGTACATATCAATTTCGAATTCAAATGATATGGCTTCTTGGCAATGTTGCGCTGTTCGGAAGTACATGCAGCCTGCAGGAAGTTTTCCTTTCAAATCATCCGACACAATAAAGATGGCTTCATTGGCGTCTGATTCCAGTCCATTGCTTTCTTGCAGCACCATATTGTGACTCTGGGTTGTCGCTGCATTGATATCATCACGATTCAAGCCCGGAAGACGGAAGGCAAACCCGTTGTGGTAGCCAGCCCCGTATGCAGCAAGATAACCTTTGATGAGAATACGCGTGATTTCATCGTCTTCGTTCAAGGTTTCTGTGATGCGGAAGCGGATAACCACGTCATTCATGTCGTAGTCGCCTTCTTTTGGCCAGTTATCCTCAAATGCAACCGTGGCATAACCACTTTCGCTCGGGTAATGAACAAGCGAGGAGCCGTCTTCCATGATGGTGACAGGGTGATCTTCCACTTCACCTGAGGTTGCACCACCGTCGAAGCTTAACCCTCCATCCTCTGAAAAGCGGAAACGAGACCAGCTTGAACCTGCAGTTGCACCAGAAGGCACAGACACTGAGAGGGTATTGGTGCCAGCAGACAGCAAGCTGTTATTCACGATTCGCTCATTGCTGTCTTCAAAATCGCCATCGCCGTTCCAGTCAATCCATGCTGACAGACGACCCGCCTGAGATGCTTGAACAGAAATGAGTGCTGTTTTGCCAATTTCCAATGCGGTAACAAACCCCACACCGTCTTCATCGGCAAGGCCTGCTTTGTTGTCGTCCAGTGGCGATACAAAACCATCGCCCTCGCTGTCTGGTGCGACTGAACCAAGGTAGAAACCCGTATCTATTTCATGTCGAGGGCCGTTTGAGCTCAATTTGGTTTTGTAAGAATCAGGTGCGTCACCAAAATCTATCGTCGAGTCTTCGTCAATCACTGGTGCATCTTCACAACGTGCGCCATCGTTTTGGTTTGAATTTGGACCGTCTGCAAATTTAACAGCGCCGACATTGTGCTGATTGATATTGTCGGTATCTGTTAGGTCGATACGAAAAATATCACCGTCACTGTTGCGGGAAATGTAGTAATACCCATCTACATCGAAGTAACCAGCACCGAACGTGCCTGTTTTCCCTGTGTTACCAATGGGCGTTTCATTACCGTTATCTGTATCTATTTCGTACAATTTACCGTTGTTATTTCGCACCGCATACAGCTTGTTATTTCCTGGGTGAAAGGCGAAATCAGTTATACCGAGCGGGGCATTGGTGGAAATGGTTTCTGCCACCAAGGTGGCATCTGGGTCGGTGTCTAACGGCGTTAAATCGATTTTATAGAAACCGGTACCTGGACCGTAAAGGTAGTAGTAACGGTCGTAAACATCACCCACGTAGAAGCTGAAATTCGGAAGGCCCGTCACCTCAATCACGTCTGCATTAAAGTCTTTGTCTAGACGAACCACTTTCTTACGGCTTTTCTCAAAGCCATAAATGTATTTGTGTTCGAAGCCTTCGCCGCCACCCGTACCATTGTCAAAGCCGACAGCATTAATGCCCTCGTTCACTAAACCAACGTTGTTGGTGATGAGCGTTGTTGAACCTGTTACGAGGTTAACGCTGTGCACTTGCACTGGTTTCGATTGAAACAAGTAGGCTTTGCTTGGACAAGTATCGAACGGTGTCGAGAACGCTAGGGGCGACACCGTTGTGAGTAGAGCCGCTGTTAAAAGGCGAGACATAGACATCTCCTTGAGTGTGAGTCTGAGGTGACTCTTTCAAGGAATGTGCCATTTTTAATTAATTGAAATATATATGGTTATTTTGACGCTGTTTGTTTTGAGAACAATGAATTAGTCAGAATGACAATCAAAAAAACAGAAGGGAAAGGGTTTTTATCAAAATGAGAAATTTAGAGGGGGGTGTACGATAAAGGGCGTACCAGCAGCAAGAAAGCCACCGCGAATTGATGGCTTTTCACTGCTGGTGGAGAGTATCAGAAAGGCTTGAGTGCGTAGCCTGTTACTTCTGTTACACCAATTTCTTTGCCCAATGCAGTCGTAGGGTGAACAACCATCAAGCCACGGACGGATTTTTTCAATTTACCCATGTCTGCTTGTTCTGCTTTTGTCAGCGCGCGATTGAACTTCAATGCGACGATCTGTTGCGCCTTTGAACTCAGTTGCTTCTTTTGCTGCTCTTTGAGCGCGGAGATCTTTGTATTCAGCTGATTGATCTCATTCGTTAAACGCGCAATGTCTTCGTGATTTTTTGTCGCGTTAGCAATCTCTAGCTGGCGGCGACAAGCATCTAGTTGCTCGTTGTCTTCTTGCAGTGTGTTTTTCAAATTCATGGTCTTGCCTTTTATAAGCCAGCCTTTACAGGTGCCTTTTAACGCAAAGGCCTGTTTGAGGGCGGGGATCTGTCTTTCTTTTGATGGGGGGAGTATATCAGTAAGTGTTTCGTTTTTATTTATAAATGTGATCTAAACCACCTTCAATTGCCTTCATCTTCTCCACCTAGGCCGCCTCAAGGTGCTTGTTCAGCAAGTCCTGCTATTCCACGCTATATTAAAAATTGTGTTTCACATTTGATACACCCTTTGGGTGCGTTGAATTAAAAGGGTAAACATGAAAATTATTTTTGCAGACGACATGGCGGATATGCGCGATAGCATCATCAAATCGCTCGCAGCGGTTGAAGACCAATTCGGGCCATTTGAAATTCTTGGTCAAGCGAAAGATGGACAAGAGCTCATTGCGTTAGTGGAGCGATACCCAGACGTTGACCTTGTTTTAACGGACCTGAGAATGCCCAACATGGATGGTTTGTCCGCGTTGGTGTATTTGAAAGCGAATGTGAAAGTAAAAAATATCTTTGTGATATCCAGTGAAAACATCGTCTCCATCAGTCAGGCAGAGAAACGCAAAATCGAGGCTGATATTGAAGAGAAGATGGGGTTGTTGGATAAGATCGCACATCGCGTGATTGATAACGAAGTGGTGGAAGGAAAAATCAATTCCATTTTGACAGGATGTGAAAAGCTAAGACTTGATCCCATCAAAGTGGCGGAATATTACGGCGCATCCGGTTACATGAGAAAGCCGATATCCAGTCGAAAAGTCGCCAGCATATTTGAGGGAATGTCGAACTCCCAAGGCTTTGTCAATATTGGGCTCGTCTGAGGGCGCGCTCAACATGACATAATGCGCCTGTTATTTTAATCCGTGAGATCCATGGTTGTGTAGGCGTGCATTGAACTTCTGATTTGAGGTGCAATCAATGAGTAAGGTATTGGAGCAGCAAGCCTCGCGGATACCGCATTATGCTAGCCATGCTGCATCAGATCCCAACGCGTTAAAACGCGTCGCCCAGAAAAATCTCATTTTTTCATTGGCGGACGAGCAATATGGCATCCCTCTCTCTTCGGTAAAAGAAGTGATTGGCTTGGTGAAAGTCACGCCCATTCCCCATGTGCCGCCTTTCTTTAAGGGGCTGATTAATCTTCGCGGTCGCATCATTTCAGTCATTGATTTGAGGCTGAAGTTGGGCCTGGAAGAAACAGAATATGAAGCCAAAAGAACCTCTATTGTTATCAGCGATGTGAACGCATTGACCATAGGTAGCATTGTTGATGATGTGAATGAAGTGATTGGTTTTGATGAAGAGCAAATCGAACGGGAATTGGAGATATCACATAGCATAAAGCGCGATTACATTACCGGTGTTGCGAAAGCCAAAGATAACTTGGTGTTGCTGTTAGATATTCACAAAGTGCTCGACCCTGATGACTTAGAAATCATCGGTCATCATGTTGCGATAGCCCCTCAACAAGACAGTAGCGAGGGATAAACCATGTTTGAGAACCTCTCACTTCGCGCAAAAATTACACTAGGAAACACGGTAAGCCTCGTGTTTTTGGTCGCGTTAGGTGTGCTGAGTGTTCGTAGCATTCAACACCTCAATGAAACCGACGATTGGGTCGACCACACACACCGCGTTATTCATAACGCTCTGAATATAGAGAAAGCCGCCGTTGATATGGAAACAGGCATGCGCGGTTTTTTGCTTGCGGGTAACGAATCCTTTCTCGCGCCCTATAATGATGGAAAAGTACGCTTTGATAGCTTAATCAAGGCGTTAAAAGTGTCCGTCAGCGATAACCCACCTCAAGTGGCGTTATTGGAGCAGGCAGAAACAACGATTGGCGATTGGCAGCGCTCCGTAACAGAAAGTGCCATTGCGCTCCGACGCGATATTGGCAATGCACAGACCATGAACGATTTGGCTGTGGAAGTGGATGAGGACAAAGGCAGGGTCTACCTAGATCGCATACGGTCATTATTGGGTGCTTTTAGCATCGAAGAGGACGCCGAAGTTGTTCGAAAAGAAGCCGCCCTTGAGAATTCGCAAGAAGGTGACGGCACCACTGAGGCGTTCCTCACTCTGCAACAGACCTACAAGATACGTGAACAAATTACCGCCATAGAAAAGACCGTGTTAGACATGGAAGCCGGGATGCAAGGCTACTTGCTGACGGGGAAAGAGGCTTATCTCATTCCTTACACAGACGGTCGGAATCGCATTGATTTTCTGCTCAATGATCTGAAAGCGAAAGTGAACACCAGCCCAGCGCAACTTCAGAGACTTAATGATATAGGAACGGCAGTGTCCGCGTGGCGTGTGCAAGTGTCAGATAAAAACATCGAATTACGTCGACGCATTACTGGATCGAAAACGATGGACGATATTTCGAACTTGGTCGCGCAAGAAAGAGGGAAGATGTTCTTTGACGCGTTCAGGGATCAAATGCGCGCGTTCGTTGAGCATGAAGAAGCGCTTTTAACGGAGCGTCAGGCCGCACTTGATACAGCGATCGCGTCGAAGAAGAATACACTGATCTTGGTGGTATTGGCGGCTGTCCTGATTTCTATTCCCATCGCCTTTTGGTTAAGTCGCTCCATTATGGGTCCTTTCCAACTTATTTTCGGTGGTCTGAAATCTTTCAGCTCGAAGGAGTTGTCTGAGTTGAGTGTGGCGTTCAGCAGTGTCGTGAAGCGGATGGCCGAGAGTGCAGGGCGAGTGGCGACGGTGGCGAACAATATCGATAACGTGTCACAGAACTTGTCTCAAATATCTAATCGCCAAGCAAGTTCCGTTGAAGAAACCTCGGCGAGCACAGAAGAAATATCTGGCATGGTGCGTATCAACGTGCAATACGCCGAAGAATCCAAAGACCTGTCAAAAGAAGTGGGTGAGAAAATGACGGGCTTGGATGATGCTATGCAAAAGATTTCTGAGTCTAACCATAAAATTGCTGAACTGGTGAAGATCATCGGAGAAATTGGCGCTAAAACCACCATCATAGATGAAATCGTTTTTCAAACGAAATTGCTCTCGTTTAATGCATCTGTGGAAGCGGAACGCGCTGGTGAACATGGACGTGGGTTTGCCGTCGTGGCTCAGGAAGTCGGCAACCTCGCTCAAATGAGTGGCAAAGCCGCCACGGACATTTCTGCCATTGTGAAAAAGAGTATTTGCGAAGCGGAGAGCATTGCGAAAGAGAACACCTGCCGTGTTGAGAAAGGTTCGATCATTGTTGAAGAAACCAAAAAACAATCGAATTTGGTGCTTGAAGGTGCCTCTAAGATATTTGATGCCTCTAACGAACAAGCGCGAGGCATTCAAGAAATCAGTAATGCGGTTGAATCAATCAATAAAGCGACACAACATGCGGCGTCCATTGCAGACCAGGCGTCGAGTTCCAGCTCTGAACTGAACAAGCAAGCTGAAGATCTCAACCGCATGGTGCTCAACCTGAATAGCTTTCTTCAGGGGCATGACACCCCATCAACCGATGAACCTGAAAACACGGTGAGCGATGACCTTCGAGAGCACTATGAAGTGCAATCTTTGGCAAGCATTCGCAGTGAAATAGATAACGCGAGTCATTTGGCCCCTGACGTGCCGAAAGAAAAAGAAGGCAACGATAATCAGGCCGCTTGGAATCGGCTTTAACGTGTTGCTATGGGGGCGCGTATGATGCATTCCGACAGTCATGATCACACGACGCCTTCTTTTGTCGAGCCGCTTTCTGCCGGCAACATGGAAGAGATGACCCAACAGGAATTCGAGTATTTCTCGGCGTTGATCTCACAGCATGTTGGTATAAAGCTGGAAAACGAAAAACGTAGTATGTTGGAAATGCGTTTATATAAGCGCTTGAGCACACTTCAGTTGCGTTCATTCCGCCAATACATGCAGGTGTTACAGCAAGACGATGGCAGCGAACTGGGTGCCTTTACCAATGTTGTCACAACAAACAAAACCTCATTTTTTCGCGAACAACGCCACTTCAATGTGCTGAAACATGACATTCTCACTCAGCCGCGAACCGAAAAAACCTTCATTTGGTCAGCAGCATGTTCCAGTGGGGAAGAAGCCTTCTCTTTAGCGATGCAATGCGAAGCCGTAAAAAGTGAACAGCCCCATTTTGACTATCGCATTCTGGCAACCGACGTCGATACTCAGCGTCTTGATATGTGTGCCCGTGCGGAATACGCCGATGAGCAAAGAGAAGATATTCCAACGCTGTTTCAATATCAGTTTATTGAACGTGAAAAACGCAATGGGAACACGTTTACGCTGGCGGAACAGCTGAAGCGTAATATCAAGTTTAGGCAGCATAACCTCATTCACTATCCGGAGAAATTCGGCATTCAATTTCACTATATTTTCCTGCGCAATGTGTTGTTCTATTTCCCTCCTAGCACGGGCGAAAAAGTGGTTCGTGCGTTAGTTAGCCAATTGCAACCGGGTGGCCTTTTCTTTGTTGGGCTAACGGAATCATTGCAGCACATGGATGTTGGCTTGGAGTTGGTTGATGTCTCTGTCTATCGGAAGCCCAAATCAGGGAGATCCGTTGATGAATGATGTGCAGGTTCGATCGGGGGAATTCCACTTCGTGTTTCGTGAATCGATCTGGCTGCATGCTGTGGTGGGGACGTGTGTGGCCGTGTGCATTTGGGATCAAGAGAAACAGAGCGGGGGAATGTGTCACTATCGTCTGCCTCTTATGCCAGAGGCTATCGCCTTGGGTGAGCATGCCAATGATTATGGTTCCTGTGCTATCCCTAATTTGCTAAAAAAATTCAAACATACCTCTTCAAACCCTGAAAACCTGAGAGCTTGGGTGATTGGTGGCGGCCAAGTCCATGATGGCGAATACATGCAATCTCAACAAATCGGCGATCGCAATGTGCAGGTGGCTTTGGAGACGCTCGCGCACTTTGGCATCCCCATTGTTGGACTCTCCGTCGGGGGCAACTCCGGTAGACAGATTCGATTCAATCCAAAAATTGGCGATGTTGATTTTCGGTTTGTTGATGACGCTCCCCATGAGGCTGAAAACCGGCGTTCGGTGCAAGAATATTCACCTTGTTGGGTGTATGTCGTCTCTGCTCGTCAGGTGTTTACTACCACGATCGAAAAAGCATTCGGCAACGATCCCAGCATTCATATTCATGTGTTGCCAGACTTGGAGAGTGTCGGGCGTTATATTTTCCATCAAGCACCACACGCACTGATCGTTGATGCTCAATACCTCTCTTCTGCCATGTTTCTTTCAGCGTCGTCTTTTTCAGAACCATCGCTTCCTGCATCGTTAGCGCCAACCTCACTAGGGTTAGCCGATGAACAACATCCGTTACCGACGGTGGTGGTGGCGGACAACGTAACGCCATTGCTCGATGGACAATATCGTGCCTTGGCTCAAACGGTGGGACATCGAATTCTTGTGTCGACGCATCAGCACCTTTCTAAGGTGGTCGCCTCAGCGATTCGCCTTAACACGTTGTCTATTCGCCTCAACACGCTGTCTGCACCACTTTCTCGGCATGCTCAGGGTTCAAACCCTGACATGTCTACCCACTCTGCAGTTCAGTTCAGTGGCGAAAAATTTCACGCAGACACGTCTATAGAGAACAAGTGCAAAGAGGGCAAGCATGAAGGAGTACTTGATGGGAAGGACGTACTTGATGGTGTTGTGCTCGTGGGCTCCTCCACAGGCGGCGTCGATGCACTCGATGTGCTGCTAACGCAATTTCCAAGCAATATGCCGCCCATTTGCATTGCACAGCATATTCCCGAAGAGTATTCCTTAGCGTTGGTGCAACGGTTGAACGCCAAAAGTCGGTTGACCGTCAAAGAAGCCGTGGATGGGGAGATATTAGAACGATCTCATGTGTATTTTTCGCCCGGTAACCATCACATTAAGCTGGTTCAGTTGACTGATGACAAAGTGGTTGTCCGTACCACGCAAGATCCGCCCATCAATAGCTTTCGACCTTCCGTGGACTACCTGTTCAATTCCGCCGCCAAAATTCAGGGATGGCATATTGTCGCTGCCTTGCTAACCGGGATGGGGTGTGACGGCGCAAAAGGGCTTCGCCGCTTAAAAGAACAGGGCGCATTTACCTTGGTACAAGATGAAAAGAGCTGCGTGGTGTACGGCATGGGGCGTGTTGCGAACGAGTTAGGCGCGGTTTGCAAAACGGTGTCTATTCAAGACATGGCACAGGCTATCCTTGATGCGTACCTGACACCTGTCCCCGAGTTGTCTCGCGGTAGTCGGGATGTACTCAGTAAGGAGGTGCGTTAATGTCTCAATCTGATTTGCATTCCCTCGTGAGTGAAGTGGCTAACGATTTGTCGGGCGTGGCAAATTTGCTGTCGCTCCCCATTGCTCTCAGCCATCTTAAGCAAGACTTTTCATGCCTCAGCCACAAACTGTCATACGTTGCTAAGGATGACCCGCACTTTAGCGAACTTGATTTTTTGATTCAACAAACGGTGTCGTTACTGGATTTCTTGGGCGTTGAATCAAAAGACGCGGATGAAAATGTGCTGGCGTTGTTGGATGGCATCATTGAAGTGGCACGCGCTGAAACCGCGCTATTTGCTGGCGGGGACGACGGCGAAGCAGACATTGCCGAACGCCGTGAGAACATGACGAACGAGTTAAGTGCGCTAGCCATTTATGCATTAGATGCACTGGGCATTGACGTAACGTTAATGGAAGACGCCCCCGTTTTTGATGATGACGTGTCGAGTGAGCTTGATTACCTTAGCTCGTTGATTCAGGGCAATGGGGAAAGTAGCGACTCAAGCACTCACACGCAAATGCTGACCCAAAAACGCGTGAAAGAAACCAAAGACGCAGAGGCGCAGACAAAATTTGAGCCAACGACCCGCGTTAAGTCGCACCTGCTTGAACATCTCATGAGTTACTCCGAAGAATTAGTGCAGATCAGAAATACCCTGGCTGACTTTGCAGAGAAGCAAGAGAGCCTCGCACTGACAGAACTCTCGAACAAATTAAAGACCGTGTCTGATGGCATGCTCAATGATCTACTGAAAACGCAGATGCGTCCCATTGGCAATCTGCTGAGTAAATACCGTCGCATCGTTCGGGATCTTTCAAAAGAGCTTGATAAGAAAGTCGATGTAGAAATCATTGGCGAAAACATCGAACTCGACAGCAATGTCATTGATGCCATTAATGAACCGCTGACACACCTTGTTCGAAACGCGTTAGACCACGGCTTCGAAACCCAAGAAGCGCGTGCCGTTTCTGGCAAATCCATGGTGGGAAGGCTTCTGATCCATGCCTACAACGAAGCCGGGAAGGTTGTTATTAATATTTGTGATGATGGGAAAGGCATCGACAGAGAAAAAGTACTGAGCAAGGCTGTGTCGAATGGATTAGTCTCGCTTGAAAATAGGCATCAACTCACGGATAAAGAAATATTGGAGCTGATCTTCCATCCTGGTTTATCGACCTCAGAACAGGTGAGCGCGCTCTCTGGTCGAGGCGTAGGAATGGATGCGGTGAAACGTAAAGTGGAAGACATCAAGGGCACCATTGATATTCATTCCGAGAAAGGTGTCGGCACTGAAATCGCACTGATTTTCCCACTCACCATGGCGACGTTGAAAGTGGCCTTGTTTGATATTGGGGATGTGACGTATGCGATCCCCTCATCGGATATCGCGAACATTGTTGCCATTAGCAACCAAGAAGACAATTCAAGCGTCAGGTTCGATAGCGGGCATGCACTTCTTTTTCAAAACAACAACGTGATCCCCTTGGTTGAGCCTCATGAATATCTGGGTGAGTTGGCAGAACAGCACGCTTTTCGTCGAACCTATCAACAAGGTACGCGACACAGCGTGATCGTGTTTACGCATCGTGGGCAGCAATGGGGGCTGCCTGTCGATCATGTTCGCGCATTCTTAGATATCGTGATTAAGCCGCTAGATCGTTCAATGAACGGGAAAGATGTGTTTGCTGGCGCAGCAGTACTGGGTAATGGGGATTTGGCTTTGGTGATCAATCTGAAGAAAGTCATTCAGTTTGCGCAGGCCTATCACTAACAGTGTTTGGTCTCGTGTTCTTTCTTTATAGTATGAATAACATCATCAGGAACAGGTGGTTAGGATGAAACTCTTAGGCAGTTTTTTGTTGGATTTCGATATCATTTCGCCGAAAGACTTGGCAGATGTGATGGTCGAGCAAATTCGTCAAACTCCGAACAGTTTGGATATCCTCTATGAAAAAGCCTTGATCACGCCGGAACAATTTCTGTCCATCGTGTCGCTGCAAAACGACGAGCACCTCGATCTGTGTTCAGCGTGTATTCGATTAGATATTTGGCGTAACGACTTCTTCGACGTCATTAACGAAGAGGTGGGAAAGCGCAGATCAACATTGGGACGTTTGCTGGTTGAAAAAGGCTTGGTAGAGCCACACGTGTTGCTACCAATACTCAAGCAATATCACGTCTATCGTGCAGAAAATAACAATGATTTTGCGCTGTTTTCCGAGAACACGCTGTTAGATCTCAATGAAAGTGAAGCAGAAGAAACTGCGCCAAACGTGCATTTCGACCCTGACTTCTCCCTCATACAGTCCAATGATTTCTCCGACTATATTGACCTTTTCTCTGAAGAGAAAGAGATCGAACTTGAGTTAGTGATTTTGGCTATCGAAGCGCTAGGCAGTGATAAGAACGAAGCCGATCCCGAAGAATTGTTGAATCAGTTTTTCACTGATTACCATTCCCTAAAAGGCACGGCGAGAACGGCGGGTGCATTGCTGACAGAAAACTTGATTCATGAATCTGAAGATTTGCTCACCTTTTTTAAACGCTTCCTCCACAAGATCAACAACGCAGATTTTGCCGCGCTTGCCGCGATCAACTTGAAGGTGTTGGATGTGCTCAGCAATTTGAGAAACGAGATGATTTCATCCGGTTCAGAAGAGCACTATTGGACGCGCCCTGAATCGAGAGAGAAATACCTCAAAACACTGGGTGACATTAAGCGCTTCAACGAGGACATGGAAAACAGAGGGTTTGAAGTGAACCTTGAAGACGTGCAGGACCTATTTTAACGCATCGTTGGTCCTCTCTCTCTATTCCGCAACTGATCAGTCGACCGACTGATGATTGAGACCTGTTTACGACAATGAAGTAACGCGTTTCAGTACGCTCCTCACGATGCTGACAAAGACAGTTAAGGAGCAAACAAAAATCCATACTGTTGAACAGCATCCCGAGAACAGGCTGTGATTTCACTGTATGATGATACAAAGCTCGCTTTTCTTTCATTACAGGTATGTTCATGGGAGACGTTTTACAACAACTTCAATTCTCGTTGTCTATTACAGGCCCCATTTGCTTGATGCTGGTGCTTGGGGTGGTGTTTAAGCGTATTGGCTTAATTAACGACAACTTCATCGACGTCGGTTCAAAACTCGTCTTTCAAGTCACTTTACCAACCATGTTGTTCTTGAGCATTGTTGTCTCTGAACATGACTTTTCAGCTGCCAGTGGATTTGTTAATTTCGGCGGCATCGCCAGCATTCTGTTTTTTATCTTCGCGTACATCTCCGTTAAATTGATCTTCAAAGACTCACCCAACCAAGGCGTGATTATTCAAGGGAGTTACCGCGCTAACACGGGCATTATTGGTATCGCTTTCGTCGCCAATGCCTACGGTTCGCAAGGGGTCGCGTTAGCGGCGTTATACGTGGCGGTAACGACGTTCATTTATAACGTCCAAGCGGTTATCTGCCTTTCCCCCAAAGGGGCTGCATCTGGCGCGCAAACGGCGAAACTGATGTTTCGAACCCTGACCAAAAACCCTCTCATTATTTCGATTCTTTCAGGCATGGTGTTTTACATGCTGTCGATTCCGGTACCAAACGTGGTGGTTGATGCGGGCAATTACTTGGCGAAAATGACGCTTCCTCTCGCGCTCTTATGTACGGGCGCATCCCTAAATTTTAGTTTGATGAAGAAAGAGAAAGGACCTTCGTGGTTTGCTGGCAGCTATAAACTCATCGTTGCGCCGCTACTTATCACCATGGGTGCGTATTTGGTTGGGTTTAGAGGTATAGAATTAGGTATCTTGTTCTTCATGAATGCCTCTCCTGTTGCCGCTGCCAGTTATGTCATGGTGCGCTCAATGGGCGGGAATGCTGTGCTTGCTGCCAACATCATTGCTTTCACCACCGTGCTTTCCGCAGTGACATGCACGGTTGGCATTATCATTCTCAAAGCATATGGATTGATATAGCGCGAGGTGAGTAGAGAGCTTGGCCTATGATGACTTGAATCAGAAGTTGTTCGAGCAAGTGATAACTCTTTGGAGTCACCGTGGACAATGTACCTTCTACTTTTTCCCTACAATTACTCCTCTATTTTTACTGTTGATACATCCAGCTACTATGTCGATGGTGCATAATACCGACGCACACCGTTTTGGGGTATTTCCCCAAACGCCAACAAACCAATTTATAAAAATGCATTAAAGTTAGTGTGTTAGTAAGGTGTGATTTGGACGTATTGTTATTATTGGACAGAATGGTGTGTTTAATCACCCCATTTTGGGGTTGAATACACTGTTATGTGAATATTTGAAATGGCATACAAGCGACCGATTCCACTATGCGAGTGGAAAATTGACGAGCCAGATAAAGAGCTTTACTTGACCCAAATTCTGGACAACGAAACAGTGTTGTCTGCTTATGGTCGTTACGCGCATAGCTCTGGCAGCAAGTCGGTTTCATGGCAAGAGTTTCTAGATGGTGAAATGAACGAGCTCGTAGAAAAAACTATGGGCATAAAGGTATTAACTGAGCTTCTTGAAAAGTTAAAGGGGCTCACATAACAAGGCGCTCAAGCAAGGACAAATTTTCCGTGGCTCGTTTTTGCGCTCTTCGCTACGCTAGCGTAAAAACAATCCACTACAAATTTGCCGCTTAGCTTGGCGTTATAT
>NZ_MDAG01000002.1:0-13993 GCF_002876705.1 Enterovibrio norvegicus
CCACTCGGGAATCCCACCACAAGTGCGGGGCGCATCTTATCAAACACGCCCGAGCTGTAAAGTATTTTCTCTAAAATACGGTGCGTTTGCTGGTTTTTTCAACGTCATGATGAAAAGGCGAGCGAACTGGTCAAAATTCTTTCCAATATCGTCAGTTAATACATTTTTGTAGTAGCAAAAATTTCCATGGATTTACATTTCTTTACCGCACGAAAAAGGTGCATCGAGTAGACTATGGCCAGTTGTTCTTCTTGGTTTATAAAATGAAAACGAAAGCCCTTTTCACTGCCCTTGTTGTTATTGGTGCTGCCAGTGTCTTTGTTTGGCAAAAAAACTCCGAAGCGGCAGGCCAGCCGTCAGGTAAACCGTCACGTCCTGCGATTGCAGTTGCGACGTCACAAGTGGAAGCCCACCCGGTTTCTCGAAGCCTTTCTTTGATTGGTAACCTTAAATCTGAACACTCAGTGGTGATTGCACCGGAAGTGGGTGGGAAGATTTCGGCAATCTACGTCAATGCGGGTGAACAAGTGGAAGAGGGCGCATCGCTTTTGACACTGGATACCGCAAAATCACAAGCGGCACTGGCCGAAGCGCAAGCCTTCCATAAAGACGAACTGCGTAAACTGCGTGAATACTCCAAACTGGTTCAGCGCGGCGCGTTAACCAAAACTGAGTTGGACGCGCAACAGGCAAGCGTTGATGTGGCGAAAGCCCGTCTGGATGCTGCTACCGCTGACTTCAACGACCATCATATTAAAGCCCCGTTTTCTGGCACCGTTGGCTTAGTCGATATTACTCGCGGACAGCTGGTTTCTTCTGGTGAAGCGTTGTTGAACCTCGATGATCTTTCGTTGATGCAACTCGACATCAATGTGCCCGAGCAATACTTCAGCGATCTGAACAAAGACATCAAAGTCACGGCACGTTCGAAGGCGTGGCGTGACCAAGTGTTTAACGGCCAACTGACGGCGGTGGATTCACGCGTCAACAATGACACGCTAAACCTTCGCGCTCGCATTAACATTGATAACCAAGCGGGCTTGCTTCGCCCTGGCATGATGATGGAAGCCTTGTTGGATTTCGCGCCACAGATTTCGTCAGTGATCCCTGTTCAAGCCATCGAGTATTCAGGCACCAAGCGCTTTGTTTACCTTGTCGGCGATGATGGCATTGCTAAACGTACCGAAGTGAAATTGGGCGCGCGCGTCGATAACAAAGTCACCGTTGAAAATGGCTTAGCACTTGGCGATCGCATTGTCGTGCAAGGCCTTGTCAGCATGCGAGATGGCACCAAAGTGAACGATCTCACCGCAGCGAAAAGCGCAGAAAGCGGCGAGGGCAAATAAATGTGGCTCTCGGATGTCTCCGTTAAGCGACCGGTTGTCGCGATTGTTCTGAGTTTGCTGCTCTGTGTGTTCGGTATTGTGTCTTTTGAAAAGTTGGCCGTGCGTGAATACCCAGACATTGATAGCCCTGTGGTGTCGGTGATGACCCGATATGCGGGGGCGTCAGCCAGCATCATGGAAAGCCAAATTACCCAAGCACTCGAAGATGAACTGTCTGGCATCAGTGGGATTGAAGAAATCACCTCTGTGAGCCGCAACGGCATGTCTCGCATTACCGTTGAGTTTGATATCGAATGGGACCTCACCGAAGGCGTGAGTGATGTACGAGACGCGGTTGCACGTGCGCAGCGTCGTTTGCCTGATGAAGCTGATGAACCTGTTGTGTCTAAATCTAACGGCTCAGGCGAAGCGTCTATCTACATCAACCTTGCCTCACCCGAAATGGACCGCACACAGCTCACTGAATACGCACAGCGCGTGCTGGAAGACAAATTCAGCCTGCTGACGGGCGTGAGTTCCGTTGAACTTTATGGTGCGCTTTACAAAGTCATGTACGTGCGTCTCGATCCTGTCTTGATGGCAGGCCGTGGCGTGACGACAGATGACATTACGTCATCATTGCGTCGTGAAAACTTGGAAAGTCCGGGCGGTGAAATCCGTAACGACATCACCAAGATGACGGTACGTACAAAACGCTTGTACCAATCACCAGAAGATTTCGAATACCTTGTGGTGCGTACAGCGTCAGATGGCAGTCCGATTTACTTGCGCGACGTGGCAGATGTTTATATCGGTTCACAGAACGAAAATGCGACCTATAAGAACAACGGCGTAAACAACCTAAGCCTCGGCATTGTGGCGCAATCCGATGCGAACCCATTGGATGTGGCAGTCGGCGTGCGAGCGCTGGTGGAAGAGTTCCAACCGTTCCTGCCTGCGGGCGCAAGCTTGTGGGTGGATTACGACTCAACCGTGTTTATCGAGCGTTCGATTGATGAGGTTTACAGCACCTTGTTTGTGACTGGTGCGCTGGTGGTTCTGATCCTCTACATCTTTATCGGTCAGGCGCGTGCAACCTTGATCCCAGCGATCACCGTGCCCGTGTCGTTGGTGTCGGCATTCATCACTGCGTACTTCTTTGGTTTTTCGATCAACTTGCTGACCTTGATGGCACTGATTCTGGCTATCGGTCTGGTGGTGGATGACGCCATCGTGGTGGTCGAGAACATGTTCCACCATATCGAAAAAGGCGACACGCCGCTGGTGGCAGCCTACAACGGTACGCGTGAAGTGGGCTTTGCGGTTGTGGCAACCACCGCCGTGCTGGTCATGGTGTTCCTGCCTATTTCTTTCATGGATGGCATGATCGGTAAACTCTTTACTGAGTTCGCAGTGTTGTTGGCGATGGCGGTGATTTTCTCATCCGTGGTCGCGCTGACCCTGACCCCTGTTATGGGCAGTAAAATCCTGAAAGCCAACGTGAAACGCGGCAAATTCAACATCATGGTTGATGACTTCTTCAGCCGATTTGAAAACAGTTACCGCAATGCGTTGACCCTGGCTATCCGTGCCCGTTTCGTTGCACCCATCGTGATTGCAGCCTGTTTGGGTGGTAGCTACTTCTTGATGAAAGCACTGCCCGCACAGCTTGTTCCGCAAGAAGACCGCGGTGTGTTGATGGCGTTTGTCAAAGGCGCAGAAGGCACGGCCTACAACCGTATGGTGGGCAACATGGAGCAAGTGGAACAGCGCTTGTTGCCATTGGTCGAAGAAGGGCTTTTGACGTCGATCAGCTTACAAGCCCCAGCATTTGGCGGCATGGCGGGAGACCAAACGGGCTTCGTGATCATGCAGCTAGAAGATTGGGACAACCGTGATCAATCAGCAGAACAAGTGCTAGGCCGAGTGCGTCAGGCATTGGGTGGCATTCCAGATATCTTCGTTCGTGCTTTCTTGCCGGGTTTCCGTGGCGGTTCGAGCGAGCCTGTTCAATTCGTGTTGGGCGGCCCTGATTACGACGAGCTGAACAAATGGGCGCAAGTGCTGTTGGACGAAGCGAAAGCCTCACCAATTTTGCAAGGCGCAGATCTGGATTACGCAGAAACCACGCCAGAGCTTGTGGTGAACATTGACCGCCAGCGTGCCGCTGAGCTGGGTATCAGTGTGGATGATGTCTCTAACACCATGGAAGTGATGTTAGGCGGCCGCACAGAAACCACCTTTATCGATCGTGGTGAAGAGTTTGATGTGTATCTGCGTGGTGATGAATCGCGTTTCAACAGCAAAGACGACATCAGCCAAATCTACATGCGTACCCGCACTGGCGAGCTGGTCAGTTTGGATACCTTGGCAGACGTGGAAGAGGTCGCGTCTTCGCAAAGCCTTCGTCACTTCAACAAGCAAAAAGCCATCACGCTAAAAGCGAACTTGGGTGAAGGTTACACCTTGGGTGATGCGCTAACGCTGCTTGATGCGAAAGCCATCGAATTGCTGCCCGCGGATATCTCAATCAGCTATGCAGGGGAATCCGCAGACTTTAAAGAAAACCAGAGCAGCATTCTGATTGTGTTTGGTTTGGCCTTGCTGGTGGCGTATTTGGTGTTGGCTGCACAGTTCGAAAGCTTCGTGAACCCATTGGTGGTCATGCTGACCGTGCCGATGGGGATCTTCGGTGGTTTCGTGGGCTTGTGGATGACAGATCAAGGTCTGAACATTTACTCGCAGATCGGCATGATCATGTTGATTGGCATGGTGACCAAAAACGGCATTTTGATTGTTGAGTTCGCCAACCAGTTGCGTGACCGTGGTGAAGCGTTTGAGCAAGCCATTATCGATGCATCGGTTCGTCGTCTTCGTCCTATTATGATGACCGCGTTCACCACCATCATTGGTGCATTGCCGCTGATCTTCTCGACAGGCGCTGGTTATGAAAGCCGCGTGGCTGTGGGTACGGTTATTTTTGCGGGCATGACCTTTGCTACGGCAGTAACGCTGTTCGTTATCCCTGCGATGTACCGTTTGCTGTCTGTGAAAACCCACTCACCGGGCTTTGTAGAGGCGCAGTTGAATGCAGAGCTTGAACAAATCAAACCGCACCGCACGAGTCATGGGGACTTTTAAGAGCCAGGTGCGAGAAAGAGCAGATTCGAGTCTCTAGAAAGATCAAAAGCCAGCGGAGATGCTGGCTTTTTTGTGTGTGGTTGTTTTCTTTGTCGCTCGCTGCTTTAAATCTCTTCTCTCTTCTCTCTTCTCTCTTATCTCTCATCTCTCACCTCTTATCTCAAATCTCGAAACTCGGCACTTTCGTTTTATTACATCCATTGGTATGTTCTACCACCATAGTCACCAAACAATAACGAAGATATAGGAAGTCAGCCATGTCGGAAAAATTGACTCAACAGCAGCAGGATGAACTGGACGCAGCAACGTTTCGCCGCTTTTTGTCGCACCTCGACAACAACAAAGATGTGCAAAATATCGATCTGATGATCCTTGCGGATTTTTGCCGTAACTGCCTTGGAAAATGGTACAAAGCTGAAGCGGATCAGCGTGGCATTGACGTGAGCGATGACGATGCACGTGAGCGTGTTTACGGTATGTCTTACGGTGAATGGAAAGCCAATCACCAGCTTCCAGCGACCGACGAGCAAATGGCGGCGTTTAAAAAGCGTCAGGATGCCAAAGCAGATAAGTAAGCCGAAGTGTGAGCATGTCAGCGAAAGCGTGAACATGTCGACGAGTGAATAAAAGAAAAGCGCCGAAGGGCGCTTTTTTTATGCGTGTTGTGCCTCGAGAATGGTTTCCCGAAGGTAGCGCACGGCACTGGGCTTTATCAGCCTCGGAAACGTGACCGCCAGCGCTTTTAGCTTCGGCAGGATTTTCGAATCACAAAACGGCTTGTCAGGCTGACGCCAAAAGTAGTTTTGCACCGCAGAGGGGTTGGGATAAAACGCCACGAACGGTTGGGCTGTCGTGATGACAGGCGCATCATAATCACTGCAGGCTAACGCAATGGCGTTTGTTACTGCTGATTGCTGATGATTGTCGAGTGGATACATCGCGCTTGGGTATCTTTCTCTCGCGCTGTGGTTTGAGGTGCAAGAATGCGTGGAAAGGTGCACGCGGGCGATGTCTTCCAGAGAGATGGTCTTTTCATCGAACGCAAAGAACGCCGCTTCTACGTACTTTCCATCATGAGATTTTACGAAGCCTTGTTCGACATTTGACACGCCGTTAAGCGCATTAAACACGGCTTCCATACACCAATAACAGGTGCCACTTACCGCAATGTACATGCTTCCTCCTCGTTAGGCCTACAAGAGAAGAACCGAGGTTTTCACCTTTGTATTTCATCAAATGCTAAAAAAGGCAGCCAGGCTGCCTTTTTGATGATCTGTTCTTTGCTTAAAGATAAACGCTCAAAGACAAACGCTAAGAGACAAGCAGCACGAAGCTTATTCGCTTTTACCGTCCAGTGACGCCATTACGTTTTCTTTGTCGTTGATGTAGCTCTCTAAGCCTTTATGGCGAAGGTCACAGGCAGGGCAATCACCACAGCCGCTTCCAATTACGCCGTTGTAGCAAGTGAGGGTGTTATCGCGAACATACTCAAGCTTGCCGAACTTATCAGCCAGCGCCCACGTTTCTGCTTTGTTGAGCCACATCAGGGGAGTTCGTAGCTCGAGTTCGCGGTCCATGCCGAGTACCAGGGCTTTGTTCATCGCTTGCACAAAATCGTTGCGACAATCTGGGTAGCCCGAGAAATCTGTTTCGCACACACCCGTAATCACGGTTTCCGCACCCAATTGATACGCGTAAATACCAGACAGCGTCAGGAACAAAATATTGCGCCCAGGCACGAAGGAGTTCGGTAAGCCGTTTTCCTGCAACTCATGAGACACAGGAATGTTGTCGCGCGTCAGTGAACTGATCGCCAGTTCATTGAGCAAGCTGACATCCATTACCTTGTGCGAGGTTGCGCCGAGCTCTTTCGCAACGTCTGCAGCCACTTCGATTTCTTGCTTATGGCGCTGACCATAATCAAAGGTAATACAATGCACTTCGTCAAACTCAGACAATGCTTGGATCAGACACGTGGTTGAATCCTGCCCGCCACTAAAGACAACAACCGCTTTTTTCATGGGTAACCCTTTCACTGATATCTAAATGCGTTCTATGGGCGAAGTGTAACGCAGAAGCGAGAGCAGCTCTATGCGGCGAGGTATTTTTCAATGTCTGAAAGACACTGTTTGCGCGTTGTTTTCAGTGGCGAGTGTTGTGGAAAATTACAGTTCGATGATGCCAAGGCTGATCGCTTTCGCGACGGCTTGCGAGCGGTTCACCACATTGAGTTTTCGAAAGGCATGGGAGAAATGAAACTTCACTGTGCGTTCGGACAAGGTAAGAATTGCAGCAATCTCCCAGTTACTTTTTCCTTCTTTGGCCCATGCGAGCACTTCTTTCTCTCTTTTGGTGAGCTTTGGCGCGGAAGCGGTTTGACGATTGAAGTTGCCTAAGCGGTTAAACATCTCGTGGATGTGCGGCGCAAGGTATTCCAAATGAGGGGTAAAATGTGTTGATTGCTTTTCAGCGTCGAGTGCCAGCGAAATAATGGTGAGACCACAGTCGCCAGCGACCTGAATAGATAAACCATCTCGCCCTAAATGCTTTTTGTAGCCATTACTGAAATTGTCGCACTGCGAAAGGGGTTCGCAATCACGCCAAGACACCGCATGGTTAACGTGTTGAATGCGTTTAAGAACCGGATCGACGCGCCAGTACTCGAGGTGCTGATAGGCATCAACCCAGCTCAATGGCGTATTCTTTCTCAACACTTGTGTACTCGATGTAAGAGAGAAAGCTTCACGATGATCGAGCGAAAGCATTGCGGAAGAATAAGGGATTACGTTCTGTAGACTATCTAGAACCTGATACGTCTTGTCATTGTCGCTGTTAGAGGTAATACAGAGCTGAGAAATGTCCATCAGTTGCAATAAGGTTTTCTTGTTCGCATCCATGCTTACAACCGACCATTTAAAAGCGAGTGAGGTCCCAATATACCCTTTTCTGTTGACCTGCCGTTTTGCGGAATGGTTTGTTTTTGAGTTACTTATCAATTTGTTATGCAATAATTGTCAATTGCAACGATGTTGGCTTGATGGGGGCGTACTCGTTGCTAATCAAGCCGAGCTTGTGGTGATTGTTTATAAAAGATAAACGGGCGGAGCAACAGAAAACAGTCGTCGTTTTAAATCAGATTTTTGAATTCAAAAACCGGCTTTTTACTGAAGGGTTGAGGGCGTACACCGGATGTTGCATGGGGAGATACAACGCGTAAAAAGCGCGAGAGCTCGGTGTCTAATGCCACTTGATCGCTGACATTCAGCTTTCCATCTTTGAAGGCGTCATAATAGCCTCCCAAGCTATACGAACCAACGACCTTTGCGCCATGTAAGGGGAGCACCTTTTCCATGATGTTAAGGTTTGTAGCACCACCGCTTTTATCGCGAGATGTGCTCATGATCAAAACGGGCTTATTGCCGAAAAGTGCGACTTCATTCTTACATGCACGTGCAAGCCAATCGAGTAAATTTTTGAACGCTGCGGGCATGAGACCGTTATGTTCAGGGGTAGCAATAATATAGCCATCATATTCGCGAATAGTGCTTTTAATCCCTGAGAGGCGCTCAGGAAAACCCAATACACGTTGATTGTCTTCGTTGTAGAGAGGCAACAAAATGTAGCGCATATCCAGAGAATCGACGGCAACCCCCTTAATGTCTGATGTCGCGACCTCAAGCAGGCTTCGATTGATGGATAGTTCGTGACTACTCGCAGAAATGGCCAATATTTTTTTCACGTTACAGCGCATGTCAGGGAAAAGAATGACGCCCATCATAGTGTGTACTTGATTAATAACTACCTGTCCGCTCGTACAGGTGACTTTGTTGATGCGCTATGAATTTGCTGGTGCGTGATGAAAACGGAGAACCCCAAGGAAAGTACTGACTCATCAACGAAGGCTTGATTGGCTTGTGCTCTTTATTGATAGAACAAAGGGCGCCATGAGCGCGCCCCAAATCAGATGACATGTGGATGGGATTAAACGCTGTATTTCTGCAGTGCTTCCAGCGTTGGCGTGATATCACCGATGTTGGCCTTTATCCACTCATCGTTGTAGTAACTGTCGAGGTAGCGCTCGCCGCTGTCGCAAAGTAGCGTAACGAGTGAACCGCGTTCGCCGCGGGCTTTCATCTCTTCAGCCAGCATTAGCACACCCATCAAGTTTGTTCCCGTTGAAGGGCCCGCTTTACGGCCAATAATGCTTTCAAGCCAGTGCGTCACAGCCACACTGTCAACATCTGCGATGGTTTCCATACGGTCAATCACGCCCGGAATGAAGCTTGGCTCAACGCGAGGGCGGCCAATGCCTTCGATTTTACTGCCGCGATCCAGCGTTAAGGTTTTGTCGCCTGTTTTAAAGTAATCGTGGAAGACTGAATTTTCAGGATCGACCGCCATCAATTGTGTTGGGTGGCAGCGGTAACGAATAAAACGGCCAATGGTTGCGGATGTGCCGCCAGTGCCTGGGCTCATCACAATCCAGCTTGGGACAGCGTAACGCTCGTATTTCATTTGACCGAAAATACTGTTGGCAATGTTGTTGTTGCTACGCCAGTCAGTGGCTCGCTCTGCGTAAGTGAACTGATCCATATAATGGCCGTTCAGCTCTTCTGCAAGGCGGTGTGATTCCGCATAGATCTCGCCAGAACGTTCAACGAAGTGGGCTTCACCCCCGTAGAACTGAATTTGTTCGATTTTCTTTTTCGACGTGGTGTTAGGTACCACTGCGATGAAACGTAAGCCTAACAGGCGCGCAAAATAGGCTTCAGAAATGGCGGTGCTACCTGATGAAGATTCAATGATGGTGGTGTCTTGGTTGATCCAACCATTACACAAAGCATACAAGAAAAGAGAACGCGCAAGACGGTGCTTCAAGCTGCCTGTTGGATGCGTGCTTTCATCCTTCAAGTAGATATCGATATCATTGAAGTAAGGGATATCGAGCTTGATCAAATGGGTATCTGCAGAGCGCTGAACATCTGCTTCGATTTTACGGATGGCATCGCAGACCCAGTGGGACGGAGTGGCACAGCAAGGGGCGTCAGTCATTATTGGCAGTTCTCTTTGTTTTAATCGGTATAGGTAAACTTTAACTGCTTGTTCAGAGTATTGTTTTTCCATTTTGGTCGTAATATTCGATTGCGGTAGAAAAATATTCTACAATTGTCGATCAGGTAAAAATAATTTCTCCCTTAGGCAGTTTGGTGAAACGATGACTGCTTAAATGGGCAAGAAGAGTAGTATATTGATGACTGTCACATTAGATAAAGTTGATCGCCAATTATTAGACTGTTTACAGCGAGACGCATCGCTGTCGTTGGCTGATCTCGCAGAACATGTCAATCTCACGACCACGCCATGTTGGAAGCGATTGAAACGCCTCGAAGAAAGTGGTGTGTTGCGTAAGCGTGTGGCACTGCTTGATCCTGAAACGTTAGGTTTGTCCTTTACCGCGTTTGTGCACATCAAAACCTCTAACCACTCCGAAACTTGGTATCGTGCATTTGTGGATGCTGTGACGCCATTTCCCGAGGTGATGGAATGCTACCGTATGGCGGGCGAATACGATTACATGATGAAAGTACAAGTGGCAGACATGGCCGCTTATGATCGTTTCTACAAGAAGCTGGTGAACAGCATTGAAGGGTTAACCAATGTGACGTCAACGTTCGCCATGGAGCCGTTAAAATACACCACCGCATTGCCGCTCGCTTAATGCGCGAAAGGTTTTTGTGCCCGAAAGGTTTTTTGTTCGAGCGGTTATGTGCGAGAACGGTTTTGCTCAGTAGCCGATAAAAAATAAAAAAGGATACCTGTCTCTTTATAATTACGTGCCTCAAGGCGCCAGGAGAGAGCAGGCAGGTTAAGGAAAGTGAATGCGAATATTCGTCGAACTCAGTTGGTATTTTCGACAGCAGTGGAAACGCTATGCCGGCGCAATTGGCTTCCTCATGCTTGTGTCCCTGTTTGAATTGATCCCGCCTAAAGCCATTGGTTGGCTGGTTGATGGGGTAATGACAGGCGATGTTAGCCGTAACATATTGCTCTCTTCATTGGGCGGTATCGCCGCATTATGGGGGCTGGTGTACGTGTTACGCGTGGTGTGGCGCGTGTGGTTATTTGGTGCAGCCGCGGAGCTTGGCACTGTGCTGCGTGACAAACTGTATCGACACTTCACGACACACTCGCCGCGCTTCTTTGAGCGCTATCGCACTGGCGATTTAATGGCGCGTACCACCAATGATGTGAAAGCCGTGGTGATGACGGCAGGTGAAGGCGTGCTCACTGCCGCAGACTCCGCCATCATGGGGCTGGCCGTGTTGGTGGTGATGACGACCACCATCAGTTGGGAACTGACCATCCTCGCGTTGCTGCCTATGCCTGTCATGGCGATTCTGGTGAACCGATTCGGCACACAGTTGCACCATCGTTTCTCTGCCTCGCAAGCCGCGTTTTCGTCGTTGTCTGATGAAACCCAATCGTCGCTCAACGGCATTCGTATGATCCGTGCATTTGGTTTAGAGCAACAGCAAATCGAGCGCTTCAACGCCGTCGCAGATGACACGGGCGATAAGAACATGGACGTCGCCAAAGTCGATGCCATGTTTGATCCGGTTATCTATCTCACCATAGGCGCGTCTTTTTTCTGCTCGATCAGTGGCGGCGGTTATTTAGTGGCAACGGGCGCGATGACCCTCGGAGAGCTCACCGCATTTACCTTGTACCAAGGCTTGATGATTTGGCCGATGCTGGCGATCGCGTGGCTGTTCAACATTATTGAGCGTGGCTCAGCCGCGTGGATACGCATTAAAGAACTCTTGAACGAAACACCTGATTTGGTGGATGGCGAGAAAGACTTGCCAGCAGAACGTGAGACTTTGTCTGTCGCGATTGACCAGTTCACTTGGCGCGGTCAAGCGGTGCCTGCGCTGCGAGATGTACACCTTGATTTACCCGCCGGAAAAATGCTCGGCATTGCAGGGCCAGTGGGCAGCGGAAAATCGACGTTACTGAGCTTGTTGCTGCGCTTTGAAGACCCCATTCAAGGCTTTGTGTCGTACGGCGGCATCTACTTACCTGAATTTCGTTTAGGCGAGTGGCGCGCCAAAATGGCCGTTGTCACTCAAACCCCTTTCCTGTTTTCCCGCAGCATTGCTGACAACATTGCCCTAGGAAAGCCTGATGCCACACGCGAAGAGATCCGCACTGCCGCCGCGCTTGCATGTATTGATGACGACATCATGCAGTTTCCTGAAGGTTACGAGACGCAAGTGGGCGAGAAAGGCATTACCTTGTCGGGCGGGCAGAAGCAGCGTATTTCCATTGCGCGCGCACTCTTGCTCGATGCCGAAGTGCTGATCCTAGATGACGCCTTATCGGCTGTTGATGGGCGCACAGAACACCACATACTCAAAAACCTGCATGACCGCGCCCAGCATCAAACCACGGTCGTGATTGCGCATCGGTTGTCGGCGCTTGAAGCTGCTGATGAAATCATTGTGCTACAAAAAGGCCACATCGAAGAACGCGGCACCCATGCAGAGCTGTTGGATGCCAACGGATGGTATGCAGAAATGCAGCACTATCAACAACTCGAACAAGCATTGGAGGAGGCGTAATGAATAAGCGTGAGATACTAAAACGCCTGCTGAGCTACTTGTTCGAAGACAAAAAAGGCTTTGCCATTGCTGCAGTGTTCTTGCTGATTGCCGCGGCGGCAGACGTGAGTGGCCCGTGGTTGATTCGCATCTTCCTTGATGATTATGTCTCGAAAGATCACTACCCCGCGATGATGTTGTGGGCGCTGGCGATTGGCTATATCACGGTCACAATATTGTCGGGTTTTCTGCATTACGCCTATGGCATTCGTTTCAGCCGCATCGCCGTGAGTATTGTGCAAACCATCCGCAAAAAGGTGTATGCCAGCATCATCAATCAGCCCTTGTCTGCGTTTGATTATGTGCCCGCAGGTAAGCTGGTTTCCCGCGTGACCAACGACACCGAATCGCTCAAAGAGCTTTACGTGCAGGTGGTGGCGAGCTTTTTGCAGAGCTTGGCGCTGATTACCGCCATGCTCACCGCCATGTATTTACTCAGTCCGACACTGACTCTTGTGGTGGCGATTTTGCTGCCGTCTGTCGTGCTGGTGATGTACTACTACCAACGCCGATCATCTGATCCTTACCGCGAATCCCGTGATTTGCTGACCGACATCAACGGCGTGATGAGTGAATCGATTCAAGGCATGAGCCTGATTCAATTGATGGGGCAAGAACAGCGTTTCTCTGAACGCTTTGCTTCGCTGAACGAACGTCACCTTAGCGCAGAAGTGCGCATTGTTAAAATCAACGGCATCTTCCTGCGCCCTTTGATTGACTTGCTTTCCGGCATCGCGCTGGTGTCTTTGGTCGCTATCTTTGGTTGGCAAGGCCATGAAGTGATTGGTGTCGGTGTGCTGTATGCCTTCATCAGTTACCTCGGCCGCGTGACAGAACCCTTGATCGAATTGATGCAGCGTTTGTCGTTGTTGCAGCAGGCCATCATGGCTGGCGAGCGTCTTTTCGAACTGATGGGTGCGAAACAGCACCAATACGGCGAGGACGACGCGCCCATTGCGCGCGGTGATATCAATGTCTCGGACGTGAATTTCAGTTACGACGGCACAACGCCTGTGCTGAACAACATTTCCGTGTCCGTGAAAGAGGGCGGTTTTCTGGCCTTGGTTGGGCACACAGGCAGCGGAAAAAGTACGCTGGCTTCCTTGCTCATGGGCTTTTATCCCCCAAGCTCAGGAGAGATACAGTTAGGCGGTCGCCCAATCGCTTCGCTCAGTCAAAACGCCCTGCGCAACGGCATTGCCTTGGTGCAACAAGACCCCCATGTGCTTCCGTCATCGTTTCGCGACAACGTCACACTGGGTCGAAATGTGTCAGACAAGGCAGTGTGGGACGCGCTCGGTTTGGTCGACATGGCGGATTACGTGCGTGAATTACCCAACGCGTTAAATACGTTACTGGGCACGGGCGATGTCAGCTTGTCCGCAGGTCAAAAACAGCTGCTCGCGTTAGCGCGAGTGCTGGTGGATAAACCGCGCATCCTGATCCTTGATGAAGCGACCGCGAACATTGATTCCGGCACTGAAGAGCGCGTGCAACAAGCGCTGTCAGCCCTTCGCAACACCATGACTATTGTCGTGATTGCGCATCGCCTTTCTACCATCGCAGATGCAGACAACATCATGGTGCTGCACCGAGGGCATGTGGAAGAACAAGGCACGCATCAAGCGCTACTTGCACAGCAAGGTCGTTATTGGCAGATGTACCAATTGCAGAAAACCCGGGCGCATTTGAAAGAGTTGGAAGAGCAGGCGCGAGATTAGAGAGTGCGAGTGTTGAGGAAGAGCAGGAAGAGCAGAAGCGAGATTAGAGAATAAGAGAGTTTAGAAAGAGCAGAAAGAGCGAAGAAAGTGCTTGAAGTTGGGGTGGGGTGAACGGATTCTAGAAAACTCGAAACTCGAAACTCGA
>NZ_MDAG01000002.1:14726-185137 GCF_002876705.1 Enterovibrio norvegicus
AAACTCGAAACTCGAAACTCGACAAACACAGGGGGCGCTTTGGGTATGAATGAAGGTAAGGTCATTGATGTTTGGCACGCTACGCCAATGCACGCAGGCACCGTCTTTGTTGTGCCGGATGGTTGCCGTGATGTGATTGTTACCCGTAACAACCTTGGTGTTGTCGATGCTCATGTCTCTCCACTTTTTCACACTACCCTCGCCATTGATATTCAGCCGCATCAACAGCTCACCGGTTATCGGTTGCAAGCGGGCACGGTGTTGGACGAAGACGCGTTGCTCGCCGCGTTAGCGGCAGACGAGCACGATGTGGAAGGAAAGATAGCCACGTTTGCCTCAAGCAATGGGAACTTTACCGAAGCCTTGTCTTGCATGAGCCAACGCTTGGGCTGCGTGGCGAGTATTGCCGCTGAACTTGGCGTTAGTGAGCGAACCCTCCAGCGTCATGTTCAGCAACACAGTGGTAAGTCTCCCCTATTTTGGCTGAGATTGGCGCGAATCAGGCAGAGCGCGTTGGCGCTTATTACTGTTAACAGCCTAGACAACACGCCGTCCTTGAGTGTGTGTGATATCGCCTTTGAGTTTGGTTTTTCCGATCAAGCCCACTTCTGTCGAGAGATAAAACACTGGTTCGGCGTGACGCCGGAGCAACTGAAAATCCGCCAAGATTTGATTGATCAACTTTACCAAGCCGGTTACTAACGCCTTCTTTGACTTGGTTATTATTGCGCCTGAATCGACGAGCAAATCTCGACCAAAAAACCATTGAGATCTTTCACATAGGCCGTTGTTTGTCCCCACGGCATATGTTCAACATCCTGCACCAATACGGCGCCTGCTGCGGTCGCTTTATTGAGTGACTCTTCCACCTCCTCCGTTTCAAATGCGATTTCAAAACAGGGTGCGCTTCCATCACCGCGCGATGGGTTTTTCCCCAATTGCGCCATCAATGCCAATGAAGAAAAAGAGAGCGTGGTGTCGCCAGAAGACAGTTCGCCGTAATCCCCACTTTCATGCAGCATTGCGGTTTTCATGCCAAAAGCGTTTTCGTAGAAAGCGAGCGTTGCCGCGACATCTTCCACGTACAAAATCGTGTATTTGAATTTCATGTTGAATCCTCTTCTAAGGGTTAAACACCAAAGTAACGCACACCGAAAAATAGGTATTGAAGATTCCCGACAGCATTGTGCAAGGAGAGCTTTTGAGTGTTGAAACGAACGGGCAAAGCCCCTGTGAAAGACAAGAGAACTCAAGGTGAAAACTATCAATAAGTTACATCATGCTGCGAGCCATAACCGTAAGTCATCGAATTGAAATATAGATTCACATAAAACGTCATGGTTCAGTCACTTAACCTTCATTTTTTGCGTCTACTTTTGCCTCATCAAAACATAAGTAAGCAACACCCCCATTCAATAAGGACGTTAGAAAATGAAAAAGGCAGCACTCGCTTCAGCAATTCTTTGTGCGTTGGTATCAGCACCGACCTTGGCAGCAACCGTCTATGATGCCGATGGCACCACGCTGAAAGTTGGCGGTCGTGCAGAAGCGCGTTTCAATGTTTCAGACAACAACGAAAGCACTGAAAATAGCGCATTCAAAGACAAGTCTCGTGCGCGTGTAAACCTGAAAGGTAAAACAGAAATCTCTGACGACCTTTACGGTTTCGGTAAATATGAAGCAGAATTTTCTGATGCAGATAGCTTGAAAAACCGTTACTTCTTCGCGGGCTTCGGTTTCTCTGCCGGTGAGTTTTCTTACGGCAAGCAAGACTCTGCGCAGGTTCAACTAACGGACATCACTGATGTGATGGCGACCTTCGGTGGCGATGCCGCAGACGTGGTTTCAGGAAACAAAGACAAGCGTGAAAACAACTTCGTATACGCGGGTGAGTTTAACGACCTAACACTGCAAGCAAACTACATTGCAGCCGATGAAAAAGACGCAGACAGCGTGGGTATTTCAGCGCTGTATAACGTTGGTTCTTTCTCTGTGGGCGCAGGTTACGTGACGCAAGATGCGGGTACAGACAACGATGACCAAATCAACCTTGCTGCACAGTTCAAACAAGATGCAATTACCTTGGGTGCGCTTTACACCATCGCGTCAAAAAGCAACGTGGATTACACCGGCTACGAACTGTCTGCACAGTACAAAGCAACCAAGAAACTGGCATTGGTAGGCGTTTATAACTTCGGTGAGTTCGACAACACCACCGAGGAAGAGGCTAACAACGTTGCACTTGAAGCGGTTTACAAATTCAACGGTCACCTACGTACTTACGCAGGTTACAAATTTGAAGGCGTAACGGGTAAAGAAGACCAACTGCAAGCGGGCATCCGTTACGATTTCTAATCGCTAGTTCTCCTTTTAAAACTCCTCGAAAACACCAAAGGCCAGTCTCCCTACTGGCCTTTTTTCGATCTCATGTTTTGGCTTTGGCTTTGGCTTTGGCTTTGGCTTTGGCTTTGGCTTTGGCTTTGGCTTTGGCTTTGGCTTTGGCTTTGGCTTTGGCTTTGCTTTTGATCCCCTCCACTTTTCAAGGGGAGGGCTAGGGAGGGGTTATGCTCTTGGTGTTTTTGCTGGCAGTCGACTCAGTGCGATGAACCGGATAGAAAGCACTTGGCTCGATGAGTCAACAACCCCCTCCCAACCTCCCCCTTGGAAAGTTGGAGGAGCAAAATAAAAGCATTCGGTTTCGTATTTACGCGTTGTTTGCGATTTCAATTGGAAAGCTCGAGGAAAAAGAACCAAAGCGCAGTGTTATGCGCTCTGGCTTTGCTTTTGATCCCCTCCACTTTTCAAGGGGAGGGTTAGGGAGGGGTTATTGCTCTAGGCGCGTTTTGGTGCGCTGCTGCGCATCAAGCCTTCTTGCACTGCAGAGGCCACCAATTCACCTTTTTGGTTAAAGATTTCACCGCGCACAATGCCACGCGAGCCGCTGGCTGACGGGCTATCAATCACGAACAACAGCCACTCATCCATGCGAAATTCTCGGTGATACCACATGGAATGATCAATGGTTGCCACCTTCAATCCTGGTGTCATCAAACTCACGCCATGCGGTTGCAATGCCGTGGTCAAAAAGCCCCAGTCAGAGGCGTATGCCAACACATACTGATGAATGCGGAAATCGTCCGACATCTTGCCGTTCGCACGGATCCAAAGGTACTGCTTTGGCTCAACAATATGCGGCGTGAGCGGGTTAATAACATGAACAGGGCGAACCTCGATAGGGCGCTCACCACCGAAGGTTTCAATCACCTTCTTCGGCAAATGCTCAGCGATTTCATCTACCAAGGCTTTTTCAGATTTCAATGTTTCAGGGCCAACCACATCCGGCATGGTCGATTGGTGCTCAAAACCCGGCTCGTGTTCTTGATACGATGCCGTGAGATAGAAGATCGGCTTACCAAATTGAATCGCCTTCACACGACGGGTGCTAAAACTCACGCCATCACGCAAGGTTTCGACATCATAAACAATCGGCTTTTCAGGGTTTCCAGGGCGAAGAAAATAGCTGTGGAAAGAATGCACAAAACGATCGCTGCTGACCGTGCCCGTTGAAGCAGAAAGTGCCTGACCAATTACTTGGCCGCCATACACTTGCGGCAAACCCAAGTTTTCACTTTGTCCGCGATACAAGCCTTCTTCGATCTGCTCGAGTTTCAGAAGGGACAGTAATTCGTCCAGTTTATCGCTCATAAATCCCCTAACGCGTTGTTTGCGAAGCAATTGACAGAAAAATGACAGAACTCTCTCAATTTACCGATAATTTCGAACTTTTCCAGAGGTTATGCTCTCTAACGCTACGCAGTGCTGATTAACAGAGTGTGATCTTAAATCCACAATTTAGGAAGGGTTGAGTTCAAGCGCGTGTTACACTGTTGTTAGCATTGTCATTATTGGTCGTTTTGTTGGAGTTTGTACCATGAAAAAGGTGTTTTTTGGTTTCTTTGCAGCGTTAATCGCACTCGCGTTTACGGCATGCAGTGACATCATGGCAGATCAAGATATGGCAACAGTTGATGGCGAGGTGTTCTACCTCCAACGTATCGCTTTACCAGACAATGCTAAATTGACCGTGACATTGGCAGACGTCTCGCTTGCAGACGCCCCAATGGAAGTGATTAGCAGCCAATCCTACGTGACAGAAGGCAAGCAAGTGCCACTGCCATTTAGCCTAAGCTACTCACCAAGCGAAATTAAGCCGGGTCATACTTATAACGTCAGTGCACGCATTGAAGTGAATGGCGAATTGGTGTTCATCAGCGACACTGCACACCAAGTAATTAATGACCCAGCGGCGACACAGAACATCAAGGTTCAAGTGGTTAGCGCAGCGCGTTAATCCGACGTGAAAAATGCCAGCAACCGCTAGGCAGGTTCACCATCCCATTTGAAACGGCGCAACGAAATTGCGCCGTTTTCTTTTACCTCAACCCCATCCTCTAACAGCAATTCGCGCTGATCGATAAAGCGGGCACCCTTCAGCGAAATCATGCCTTTACCGTTGACCACGCGAAACCAAGGCAAGCGACTTTCCTTCGGCAATCGCCCTAAAAGCTTTCCAACATGACGCGCATGACGGGGGAACCCCGCAATTTTTGCGACATCACCGTAAGTTGTTACTTTTCCTTTCGGGATCTGCACGAGCACCGCATAGATTTGATCATCAAAATTGGGCATATTGGATTGAGATAACGCAACATTAAGAAAACAGACAGTCCCCATCATAGCGCAAACAAAAATACCCAGTAGCATGATTTAACCATGGTTAACCCCAAGCAACTGAACACAACAGCGCTGATATAAAACCACCAACAAAAGGGGACTGGGTAGTACAACGCATTTAGGGAATCGCTGGTCTCAACCAGCAAAATATCGACATACAAGCGCAAGGAGGTGCAGCTATGTGGTATTCAACAATGTTAATGGTCACCGCTGCAGTGACCGTCATCGGCGCCGCTTTTTCACTCGCCATCACCAACGGTGATATTCCGCTGCTGGCCTATGTCATCCCCGCACTTTTCCTCATCGGTAACGGTGGCGCAGCCGTGTGGCTACTTGTGATTGGCCTTGTGGGTTTCGGCGCCATGGTGCCCTTGCAGCCAGTCGCCATATCCCTCAGCTTATGGATGATATTGCCCGCCCTTGTCCTCATGGCAGGCGAGCGCCGCAACTGGCAAGTGTCCATCCTTGTGCTGTCCGTTGTTATCGCCATGGAGTGCGGCGTACTCGCGCTGCAAGGTGATGAGAAGCTCGGTGGCGCGATGCGCTATACCTTGATGCAAATCTTCTGTGTCGTCCTTGTGTGGCTTTCTGCTTACTTCTGGAAACCCGTCACCAAAATCAGCTGGTGGCCAGCCGCCTTGATTGTAGGCTTGCTAGCGGGCGGATTGCCTCAAGGCGCTATGCTCGCGTTCTGTGGCAGCGTGTTAGTGCTATCACTGCAAGAGCTACAACGCGTCAGTGACGGCAACCGCGGCGACAAGCTCACCGTGATTTTACCCGCCATTGGTTTTGCGACCATCGTGGTGATCCCGCAATTCTCCGTGCCCAACCCCGTATTCGTGGCGTGGCTGTTATCGCTCACCATCGCATGGCTGGGGGATTACCTGCTCAACGCAGAAAATGAAGAGGAAGAAGAGGAGTAGAGAGTGAGTCGCACGCTGAAATGGACGTAAGCGGACAAAATCTCAGCACTCACACCCTGAATGCCGGATAAGCCCTTGCATTGGTGCCAGCCTTCTTACATAATGCGCCCGAACCGAAAGTTTCTTTTAAAAGAAAAGTTTGGTGTAACAAATCTATGGAGGCCCTATTGGTTCTCCCGCAACGCTATCTTGTGTAATGGGTCAGATCCGGAAGGAAGCAGCCCCCGCTTGGGACGTGTGTGCCGGGATGTAGCTGGTAGGGCTTCCACCCAATCTAAGCCCTCCTGTTTTACTTCATACGTGACACCTTACAGGGTCATTGATTGATTCCCCTTTCTATACCTGATTGAAACGCAACTGTTCGCGTAGCTTCACCCCTTTTCTATATTTTTATCCCCGTTTGTGTGCTCTTGAGCGTTCACTGAAGCGTCTATGTCTCTTGGAATCACCGTCCAATAATCATCAACAAAGTGTAGCCCGCCGCGCGAAATGGTAAGTGAAACCGCTTAATCTGGAACGTAAATCGAATACCAAATTAAGCGGTTTATTTAGCTTTTCTTTAAACGGGTTTTAAATGGCCTTTAACTCTTCCTTACTATTCCAACCAGCCCACGCTAAACGCCAACACATCATCAAACTCGGCAATTTGGTCTAAGTCTCGTTTCATGGCTCGCTGTCTGTCGTGGATCATAAAACCTTGAAGGTTAATGGCGGCTTTTACTTGTTTTAACACTTCTATCGTCATGCCTTCATGATCGACATTATTGGCATCAGTCCAATAAGGCGGCATCGAGTCAGACAGTATGGTTGAATCAATCCTCAAACGTGCTTCAGGCCCTGCGTCCCACTCGGCACCATTTGCAGTGACGGTCGTGCTTGGGTCATTTTCCAGTGATGCGCGCCATGCGTTGATCTCTTCTCTCTTTGCTTCCTTGGCGCGGTCAATGCTCTGCACCCAACCTTCTGCTGTGTATTCGTGGTATGGGGTAGGAGGTTCATCAAACGTCCATCCCTCTTTTATAGGGCCAATATCAGTCACGTATTCGGTGTGTCGGCATTCTGCTTTGTTATAAATCAGCGTATCCCTGTGGTCTTCGATTTGCTGCCAGCTGCCTTCCACCAATCTTGGTATATAACCTTCTTCAATGGAGGGTGGGCGCTCCCAAGTGCAGGATTCAGGCAATTCAAAATAGGTCTCTGACACGACATATTCATTGGCCCATTCATCCCAAAAAGATTCGCCAATCTTTATGTCGAATATTTGCCATTGCTCACCATCATGCAACACGGCCTGTTTGAGTGGGTCATGTGCTGGTGGCGGGGTTTCAATCATGCCTTCTGGTAGAGCGCCATCAGGCGAGCCCACGAGATAGTGTTGACCCTCGATTGAATAGTAAGGTGCGAGCGTCTTGTCTTCGATTTCTTCTGACCATGTGCCGATGCCCCGATCGAAGCGCGCAATCAGGCCATCGGCAGAAGGGCTGTATATCGTTTCGGTGTAGTCATTACCGAGCGCTGTGCCTTTGGCTACATGCTGTTGCTCATTACCAAGCCACCAACCTTGGGGTGACAGTCGAGAAACGTTCAAAACGACAGATTGCGGTTGAATGTTGTTCATTAGGCAAGCCTTACTATCCAGTTGCATTTGAGGTGGTCGATGGTGTTCTTGAGTGCGCCATTCAGCGCGATGGTGAGGCTGTGGCCATGCTCCCCAAGCGCGACATAGTGATTGTGATTCCCTGCCGCGTTGATACGTCCAACGGTTGCGGCACCAAGTTGATCATCTGTTCCGACAGGGTATGGTCCTCCATAAGACGAATTCCAGTTGATGTCATTACCTCTATATATCGTCTGTGAGTGGGCGTGGTTTCCGGTTGTATTTGTGTATTTAGTGCCAAGGTTTGTACTGCTGACACTTGAGCCTTCATGACCATGCGATTTCACTTGACCCTCAGCAAACGCGCCGACGGTCTCGCCGTCTTCTTTACCGATAAGGCCACGGCCGCGCATGTCGGGAATGATGCCATCAGGAAAGAGAGAGGCTGTTACGGGAAAAAGCTCGGTATCAAAGGCTTGGCCTTTCATGATGGCCCAGCCTTCGGGGGCGGTGTCTGACATCAAAGGTTGGGGCGTTCCCACGGGCAAGGCTGTGAACTGAATCAAACGAGAAAGATGGTCAAAATTGTCGGGGTCAAAGGGGACGCCGTAACGCGTGAGTGCGGTCTGAAATTCGCGAATGACAGCGTTAAACCAGTCGGCCCCTGGATAGCTTGGCGCGTCGTCCTCATTGCTTTCACTGAAGTAGCCGCCAATCCCTTCACGTGATTTGATAGCGGGTATCTGTTCGACCTGAGAGCCATTGTTGAGCAAATGCATTATTGATTACCTTCATAGACAAATTCGTAGTATTTCCCGCCGAGCTTGAATTGCTTGAGGGTGCATTCAAGGGTGTTGGCATCGCCTTCGTCTGTGCCATGCACGCGGATACGCAAAAGGTGACGGTACTTTTCTTCATAAAGGGGATAGGTGCAGCCTCGAAGGCAGTGATGCGGAAAGTGTTCTTCGACCGTAATCTGAAAGCCTAAATCTGCACCGCGTTGTTCGATGTTCCACGCTTGCAGACGGCCTTTTCGTTGGTCTTTTTCAACGGCAGCGGCTTGGCGCTCTGCTATTTGTTGTTGCGGTGCGCCGCACTCGGGTAAACCCAAGTACTGTTCGTATTCGTCGAGTAGTTCGCGCGCATTGGCGGGGGTCATCTCTTGTTGGAGCGCATCCGCTTGGGCATCAATGTCGGCCAATTGTTTGGCCAATGCACGAAGCAGTTTGGTTTGATTCGCCTCATCATCACGCGGCCAAGCAAGGCCCTGTGGCATCAGCTGCTGCAGGACATCAAGCCAAGCCTCTGTCGATTGGGCGGCGGTCACTCTATCCATTGCGGTGCCTCGAAGGTGATGAGCTCATCGCTTTGGCTGATGATATCGCTGGCAAGTGGGGTGGCGTAATCCATCACGCCCGATGCGGTGCCAATGGCCGTGCGCACTTGAGACAGTAAAATGCGGCTTCCAGGGCTTGCGAATTGGCGCTCTAACTCGGTAAGTTGTGCCACGACAGCGGCACGAGTTTCTGCGGTGTCGGGTGTGAGTGTGATGGCCAATTGAACGGGTTTTATACGCAGCGTAAACAACACAGTTTCAATGCCTGCAGGGCGGCCCACCTCGACGCCCGTTGCAGGGTCGCTATGACGATAGATATAGTCTTTCACTTCTTGGATTTTTGCAGCAGATGGCAAGAGGTCATCATTGCCATCGCAGACAAAGGTTAGGCCCACGGTGCTGCCGCCTTGCCATGCATCGTACGCCCAGGCGCGGGTCACGCTCGGCACTTCGGTTGCCCAAGCTCTGTAATCATGCAGCGCACCGCCCATGGGTGGGTATTGTTTGCGAAACCACAAACGGCGCAAGAGTTCAGCAATGGGCTCAATGTCTGCGCCTCCTTCGAGGGTGCGCACGGTGGCTTGGTTGTGAATGCCTGGCACGGGGCTAACGAGCGTCAGCACGTCGTCTGCATTAAGGTTGCCCACTTTCCCTGCTTGCTCGGCTTCAATCGCAGCAATGATGCGGCTGTCTTCGGGCAAGGTGGCGAAGGTCACGAGATAGCGTGAACCGTTCGCGGCAGTGAGCACTGAATCAAGGGGCAATTGCGCATTATCAGACACCGTAAAAGTGGCATGCCCTTTGGCCTTTTGTGGCAGCTTGCGCGGCACGCCTTCATAAGCGGCGCGGGTTTCAATGGTGCTATCGTCGCTTTCGGCGGTCGGCACAATTTGTTTGGCCAGCCACTGCAGTTGGTCATGCAAATCACGCTTGGCCGCGCCTACTGAAAATGCGATGGCGCGCTCTGCGCAGACCACGGGTAAATGGGCATTAAGGCCAAGTTCAAGCGAGATATCGCCTTCGATTTGTTGGATAGACTCGGCAAGCGTTGGCGGGTTATAGGGCATGTGACACCTCACCGCGTAACGTGTGCGCGGCCCATCGCAGGCTGATGCCGTAACGCATCACCGTGTCATCGGGTTTGGTGATGGTGATATCTAGGCGCAAGCGCTCGCGGCCTTGACGTGACGCCGTTACGCGGTAGCGTTTGGCTATCCCTTTAAGCAGTGGCACCAGGGCTTCACTGGCGTAATCTTCTGCGCGCTGCAGTGTGGTGGTGGTGAGCTTTTCACGGGCAAGCAGCCAAAGGCGAGAGCCCCATGGCGACGCGGCAAAGCTGTCACCTGGCCAACCACGACGGTCGGTTGTGCCAGCGGGTAAGGCGTCGCTGTCTTTGGCGCGGGCATCCGTCATCAGCATCATAAAGACCAGCGAGTTGAGGCCATCGTCCTCTGCCAGTTTTCCATCTTCGATGCTGTGGTCTGCGCCGTTCTGGTGCCAATAAGTGCCAATCATTGTGGGCCGTCCGTTAGGTTGTCTTTGCCGTTTTCGTTGTGTTTGTGGGTTTCAGATTCCACGCCTTTAAAGGTGCCGCCTTGCTGGCCAATAACACGGCCTGCAGCTGTACAATTTCCGCCGATGTTCACATCACCAGAAAACGTTGCGGTAGGGGTGGTTATAACAACCGATTCGGTGGCGGTGATATTTACCTGTTTCACTGAAATGTTCAGGGTATCTGCGCTAAGCTCGCCCGTTTTATCTCGGGTCAGTTTCAAAAAGTGGCCCTGGGCATGATACAGCGCGCTATCCCCTGGCTGCAGGTCTTTCAGTCTTACGCCTTTGTCTTCGGCGCAGATAACAATGAGGTTCGAACGGTTACCGTTCAGGGCCAGCGTGATGGCTTCGGAGCCTGTTGGCGGCACACTGGTGTGGCCATAGTTTTGCCAGCGTTCAATGTCGCTGTCGGTTTCGCCTGCCAAGGTTTGGATTTGAAGCTGTTGGCGTTGGGTGCTGTCGCTCACGATACGCAGCACGGCGCGATCAACCATTAACTGTAATCGGCGTTTAACGGGCATTAAAAGGCGGTTAAACGCGGTTACCATGCGGCCACCTGCTGGGTGTCTTTGGCGGTTTCAATGGGAATGTCCATCGCTTTGGGGGGTACTAAACCGAGCACCGTGGTGCGGCCTTGGTCGTCTTCAAGTCGGGTCAGCGAGGCAATGAGCAACACGTCATCGATCCCTTGAATGGGGTCGAGCACCTTGATACGGCGGTTCAATGGCCACAGCATCCCATTGGGCATGCGCCAGCCTTGTACCGTGATTTCTGTGGTGGTGGCGTGTGCAAGGGCACGTTGCTTTTGCCATTGGCCTCGACGGCTTGCGCCATCAGCGGTGAAGACTTCTTCTGAGAGAATGATTTTCGGGCGATAGCGTGTGATGTCGCTGTCATTGACTGACACGGATTGGCCGCCGACACGGGCGGGGCTTTGTGCATCAAAGGCTGCACCATTGCCGACGCCTTTGATAATGTACTGACTGAAACGCTCTGACTCACTAAAGCGGCCCCGTGCGGCCAAGATGTTTTGCCCGAGCACCAAGGCGGTGTGCAGCTGTATGTCACTGGCACGGGCGATCACCAAGTTGCCGTTCGCGTTGCTGGTAAGCAACACGCCCCGTTGACGGGCCAAGCGCTCTAGCAGTTCAAAAGGCGATTCGCCTTGCTCAAGTCGAACCGTGGTGAACGGCCCACCAATGTCGGTTTGTATCTCCACCGCAATGCCATAAGGGCGGCAGATTTCAGCAGCAAGAGTGGCCAGCGTGACGTGTTTCCACTCCCCCGATGGGTGAACCAATGACGACTCGACCAGGTCTTTGGTTTTGCACCGTGCGGTGATGTGATAGCTGAGCGTGTTGGCGTCATAGCTTGGCACGCGTTCGGCGATGTAACCTGTAGCAACTTTGTCCTCACCGATGAAGATTTCCACGGGCATGCCTTCACGAAGGGGCAGCGCCTCGGCATCTTGCCAACTGCGGGTGATGCTGAATTGATGCTCACCCGTCACAGCAGACAACGCGCGGGTCGTGCTGACTTGCTTCCAGCCTTGCCAGACGCGGCCCCCGATTTTCAATGACACCTTATCCATTGCTGTTCTCCAACACATCTACATTGCCCGTCACAAACGCGGGGCGAGACAGGCGATTGCGTTTGACGATGTCATCGCGTTGCTGTGCGTCGCCTGTGATGTGGTAGGCGAGCAAAGCCGAGGGAGTAGGGCGCTCAATCGAGACGGTGCGCATTCTCGGCAATTGGCGTGCGCGGGTTTTGATGTCCTCGACCACGGATAGGCGCAAAGCCCTCAGTGTTCGCCAGCCATCGCGGTTGCCATCTTCCACGGCGCGTGCGGCTTGGGTCGCCAGTGACGTTGTCATCGAGGTGGCCGCTTGTTCGGCTTGTTGGCTGTCGGTCAGTTCACCGTTGGCAATGGCATTGGCTTTGCCTGTCACCACGGCGGTGAGCATCAAATCGAGGGCGGTTAGCTGTTGAGCCTGTTCGGGTGTTGTCGCAGAGCGGGTAGGGTTCAGTGCTTCGCGTTCTCCTTGCCAGCGCTGCGCCAGTTGATCGTAAATGCTGAGTGACAAGGGCAATTCTGTGACCAGGTCTTTCACACGAAAAAGAAGATCCGTGATGTCCCTGGCTTGTTGCCCTGGGTAGGTTAAGCCGCGCGTGACCGAGGATTTGACGCGGCCCAGCCTGTTCACCCATTCGCCTGTTTGCTCCGGCAGCCCTGGCAAGTTGTTCACCGTGTTATCGAGGCTGTCGAGCAACCCATCAAGATGGTCGGCCATCGATGTCGCTTGCTCGGGCGTCAGTGCTTCGGTCACTTGGGCAAAGCGCTCACATTGCGCGTCATTGGCGGCGCGTGCTTGCTCGGTGACGGCTTGCTGCGTGTCGCGTTGGTCTGCAGGGAAAAGCCGATCACTGACGGCGAAAATCTGAAACGACAGGCGGCAGATATCGCGCTCGTTGTTGTCGAAATCGTAATTTACGTCACCAACTTGCACCTGACGAATGCCCCAATAGGGATGCACCAGTTCACCTGGCCCCGCGACGTTTAAGGCATCAAGCAATTGCTGACATTGGGTTTGCGCGGTGGGGCCGACCAGGACGGCTTTGATGGTTTCGACATTGAGCGCGCCGCCGTTGTCTTCTGGCCAGCCTAGGTTGCTCTTGGGGTATTCATGGGGCACGGTGCGGCGGCCTGTTTTGCCGCGCACTGTGCTTAGTAGAAAAGGAACGCCACGAAAGGCGGCGTCACGTCGGTCTTGCCATTGTGCTTGCATCTCGCCCCCTTAATCGGCCATCGATAAGCCGTGATCGACCGTGAGCGGAATGCCGTTGTAGCGCACGTCCGCGCTTTTAATGCGGGTGCGGTTCTCGTGCATTTCGATGGCGATCTTGCCTCGGATTTCCCCAGACTCCGGCGCTTGGGAAGGGGCCCCTTGTCCACTGAACCAGCCTGATATTTCGTCAAACACATCCAGTAAGCCCGCACCTGGCACGAACGACGACGGCATGCCTGTGGTATCGACGTCAGATTGACGACGAATGTCGATGGGGGAGAAGTCAGGGGCCAAGTTCATCAGGCCATATCCAATGCCTGTACTTTGTGCTGCCGCGTTGAGCCAGCGCATTTTGCCCGCGCCTTTGCCCTGTTTCCCTATTCCACCGCTCACGCTACCAGGTAGGGCATTGGCGGTGGGCATGTTCACCACATAGACGGGGGTGACGCCTCCTGAGAGGGTATTAGCGGCATTACCCGCACCGCCTTTTTTGCCGAACACGGCTTTTAAATCTTTGGCGACACCCAGCGCTTTGCGGGCGGCGATGAGTCCGGCCACGGTCACGCCGATGTTTTTGCCAAGCTGCAGCCAGCGGTCAAGGGTGTCGGCGTCCAAGCTGTTGACCGCATCGGCGAGATCTTGAAACGGGCCTGCCAGCTCTCGTTGCGTGAGTCGGTGGACGGCGGTCATCAAATTATCGACGCTGGCTTGGTAGTCCTTGGCTACCTTGGCCGCATCTTGCATTGTGGTGCTGCCGTCAGCGGTCACAGACAGAAATTGATCAAAGGCGTTGATGCTGCCATTAGCGGAAAACTCCCCCATCAAGGGCTTTAAGGCGCGCATGGCTTCTTCGCCAAACTTGATGGTGTTGAGGGCTTGGCTCATGGTGTAGGTCTGGCTTGTGCCTGCTTGAGTGATGATGTCTTTCATCAGATCGGGTAATGGGCGCATCACTTCTACGCCTTGCTTGAGCTTGTCAGGGTCGAACACGTTAATGCCTGCCAATTCTTTGAGCTTTTTCACTTTGTCGGGGGTGGTCACTTCTCGGATAAACGCTTCATACGCGGTCACGGCTTGGTCGTCAGAGCCTGCACCGCTTCGAATGACCTGCATGGCGGCACCCAGTTCAAGCACAGCCTCAACACCTTGGCGACCTGTTGCGGCATAGGTGGACAGCAGCCGCTCACCTTGGGCGGCGAACGAGGCCATGGTGAACGCGCCGCTTTTACCTTGCACGTTCAAGGTGTCCATGGCTGTCATGACTTCTTGTTGGGTTTCTACTGAGAGCTTTTTGAGTTGAGTAAGCACGGCACCGATGTGACCACCTGTTGCGCCCGTGGCTTGAGAAAACAGCGCAATGTTGCCCATGTTCTGGCGGGCAAAGTCGATATCACCGAGTTTTTCCATCACTACCTCTAGCCCTTCGAGGGTTTGGGTGGGATCGATACGGATTCCCTCAGAGCGGGAAATGTTCTCAATCTCTTTGTACAAGGCGCGGGTTTGTTCTTTGGTGAGATCTGCTGCCACGGATAAACGCGACAGACGGCGGTCAAGGGTGACCAATCTGTTGGCGACTGCGCCACCTGCTACCGTGGCCACCAAGGCGGTGTAACGGTTTTCCATGGCGTCTAGCCCTTTGTTGACGCCTTTCACCACGTGGCGAAACCCTTTGGCCATGTGTGATTGACTTGCCGCAAATTTCTTCATGTCGTTGGAATAAGTGCGGGCTTTTTGGCTGAGGTTCCCCGACAGGTTAATGACGATTTCACTGTTTAGTGTGCTCATGGTGTTTTGCCTTTAATGCGAGTAAGTGGTCAAACAGCCAGGTGACGGGTTTATCGAGAAAGTGCTCGATAGAGGTGAAATGTCGGCTCGCCAGCGCAAGCACGACCTGTTCAAGTTCGCTCGCCTGACTGCTCCAATCGCCCCCGCTTTTCCGCCACCCCCACGGCAGCATCGAGGCGTTCGGCTTGTTCATTGAGCAGGGCAAAATCGTCCACATGCAGCCCATACAATTGTCGCTCTGACAGTGGGCCTTGAATGTCGCCAATCGAGGCCACTTGGCGGCATAAAAGCTCAATGCCCATCTTGACCTCAGAGACCACCGTGATGCCTCTCTCTGTGCCTGTTTGAGGGTCAGGCACAAACACCACTTGTTCGGCTTTGGTGCGCGCCTCAATCACATCGCGGGTGGTGAGCTCACGCAGTACCACGTCATAGTGCGGCTCTGCGTCCTGACCTTTGCCAAAGAGAAGGCCATGCTCAAGGCTAAATTCAATCTTTGCCATGGGGTGCCTCGCTTAAATGCGTTTGCATTGTTTGCCTATGAATTTGCCGCCCGTCTCGCCGTTGTCTTCGTCGAGCTCGGCGGGGTTTTCCAGGGCGCTGCCTGTCATCATGTAAGTGAGGCCGTTGTCAGCCTCAAACACGATGGTGACGTTCTCCATGTCATTAATGGCTTGCACGTCGGTGTCACTGTCTACCACCAACTTGAAGTCGAGCGAGGGGGCGACAAAGCGTTTGCTGTTGCCCCAGACGCGACCGCCACCACCGTGAGAGGTGCGGTTAAAGCCGCCAGGGTTGAGGCGCGCGCCGCCCTTGGTTTTGAGCTCATCGCCATTGGCGCGAATTTTGGCGTATCCGAGAATAGACATCGGTGTTTCTCCTTACAGCTTGAACTGCACGTTCATGGCCATGATGCGAAGGCCGTTAATCAAATCTGGTGAACACAGCACATTGATGCGGTTGGCGTCTGCGCTGTCGCGGGTGACCTCTAGCTCGGCGTTGTATTGTTCAAAGCCTTCCACCAAGCCTTTCTCTTGCAGCTGCAAAAACACATCGAGCATTTCGGCGCGCAGTATTTTGGGTGTCACGACAGGTTGCCCAGGCTCTAGGCTGTCGAGCACGTCATCGCCCGCCAATTTGTGGCGCGGGAACTTTTGTGTGAAGTGGGCTTTATGGACAAAGCGGAAATAACCGAGTGTCATCGGGGTGGTGATGTCGAGGTAACTCGGATCAGGGCTGCCAAAGGTGTTGACCTGGTACGTGCTGATTTCACGCTCAATCACGCAGCGGTTACCTGCATCGACGTAATAGGTCGCGACACCGTCATGCAGCAACAGGTTGCGCTCTACCAAATCCCAGCGCTCACGCTTCGACGGTGGCAGCAATCCCACCAAAGGCAGGGTTTGCAGGGGCCGCGCGGGATCGATAGCGAGGTGATAGGCCGCTTGCGCCGCATACGCTGCAGCAAACTCCCACGGTGGGTTGGGGGCGGTGTTGGTGCTCATGCAAGTGATCAGATGGTCGTTGCGCGTATTGCCCCAGGTGCCTGTTTCGGCATGGTTGCCGCGAATGGCGGTGTAGCAAACGGCTTCCATCATGCGAAGCGCGCCCCAACGTGCATCGAGTTCAGTGCGAAGGCCATCAAGGAATGCCTGATCGTTAAACGGGCACACGATATGGTTAAACCATTCATCACCCAATGCGCCAATGACGTCACTGGCATCGATATACCCTGCACCGCCGGATAAGGGCGACAGAGTCAGCGATACGCCTGGCGGCAACTGCTCGGTGTCGTAATAATTACAGCGCACATCGATGTCATTGCCCGTGATCCCTTTCCATTTGGCGGTCAGTTTGACGCGGGTGTTTTCGCTGGCTGGAATTTGCGCCGTAACAGGCAATGCGGTCTGTTGGTTGATGGCATTAACGATGGCGGCTGCGATAGCACCTGCAGTGTCGTTGGTGCTCACACCCACTTGCACGCGCTGGCCTGCAATCATGAGTGACAACGTGCCCGCTTGGCTGGCTGAGCCTGTCACCGTGATGGCTTGTCCTGATGAAGCTGCCGTGCCTGAAGTGGGTTCGGCCACGGGCATGGCCCAGGTCTCGGTGTAATTGTTGCCTTTGCGCAATGTCTGCAGCATGGCGGTGAGCATGGCATCGTCACCAAACAGGGCGCGGGCTTGGTCGTCACTGGTGATGCGGTATTGCTCCAAGTCGGTCGCTGTGCCGCCGCTTTGGTGGCCCATCACCAGTATTTTGTGTTGCTGTACCGCGACACCCTGATTGGCATTGGCGTTATCAAAGGCCATGTAAAACAGGGGAACACGCATATCGTTCGGGATGGACATCATTTAGATCCTTTTGGTTTCGCGCTGTCTTTGGCCGTGTCGATGTTGTCTTTTGCAGTATCAATGGCGTCTTCTGGCGCGTTTTGGGTGACAGAGCCATCGCGCACACGGCGGTGCCAGAAGGCGGTCATAACGATAGGCTCACCGTTTTCGTTAAGGTGGCCGCCATCGGGTTTACATACTTTCACCTTTTTATCGGTGGGGTAGAGAGTCACGGTGTTCATTGGGTGTCCTCGGGGCTGGGTGTGTTGTCTTGGCGCATCGCGAAGGTGGCGCTCAACGCGGGGTTATCCTGCGTGGGCGTATCGAGTTGCATGGTCAAAAAATCATCAAGGGTGGACAGGTCAACGGGCACATTAAGGCGACACTCTTGCTGCCAACTGACAGACCAAATCGCGACGCCGATGTTGTCTAGCGCCTCGGTACAGAGGTTCTGCGCGCTGACACGCTCAGGCTGTTTGTAAGCGGTGCGCCCAAGGGCCTGTGACCAATCTTGGCCAGTGATAAACACGGCGAGTTTGCTGCTGATGACTTCTGCGCGCTCGTCACGGTGATGGCCGTAGTGGTCAGTGGTCATGACAAAGGCCACCAAGGAAACCATGCCGACTTGGCTACCCGCTTCGCGGCGCACCTGGCTGACGTTGAGAGCGGCCACGCGGATTGCGCCGTAGTGAGTGACTTCATGTTTCACCGCATCGGGGGTGGCGAAGCGGCCTTTGTGCCGGTTAATGCTGCCGACCTCATCAGGGGCGTCGCCTTTGAACGTGCTAAGGGCCTGCACCACGGCGGCAGTGATGGCCAGTGAGGTGCCTGTGATGTCGAGTTGCGGGCGCGTGCTCATGTCAGAAGGTCTCCGTAAAAGTCACCAATGAGGGCGTACAGGTCTTGGCGGTTCTCGGTGGAAAGTCCCAGGAATTCGCGTTGTGGCACTTTCATGTGGCGCACATGCGCGCCGACCGATTGCCAAACAGGGTGGCGAAGCACCTTGCCAAAGGCTTGGGTGATGCGGCGATGGTGGGCGGCGATGTTGACCGCCCCCTCAAAGCCGTCTTGATGCACGGTGGCATACACCAGAGGCGAGCCCACATGCACCTTATTGCCACGCACCTGAAATTGAATGGAGTCATCGAGTTCGCCGTTTCCCATCAGTAATGAGTGATTACCGTGACGGGTCTTTGCATAGCCGTCTGACCAGCTTTCCCAGGGCGTGCCATCTGGCGCGGTTTTCTCATCGCGAATACGGCGATGAGTTTGGGTTTCGGCTTCTGCGCCGATGAGGGCCAGCAGCTGGCGGCGGTTGCCTGCATCGCTGAGCCTTGCGATATGTTGCTGCAGCCTTTGAAGCTCGGCATCGCCTGTGATGTTGACGGCGATGGCCATTACAGCACCCCGCCTAAATCTTTGCGCATGGCAGGGCGAGAGGCGGCGATGACCTCCGCCTTACCGCTTTGGGTTTCAGCGGGCTTGTCGGCGTTGGGCAAACCAAGATCGCGGCGACCTGCTTGGATGTCTTTCAAGGTACTTATGGCATCGTCGTAGCGCTTTTGTACTAGGTCAGTCACGCTGCTGTCGCGGTCGGCCAGCCAGTAAAAGGCAAGGGAAATGGCCAAGCGGTTGAGCGTGTTGGGTGTGTCGGCAAGCGGCAGTGTAAAGCGCGACAGAAAGCTGTTTATCTCTTCGCTGGCATCGCGCAAGGCGGCAGCCATGGCCACCTCATCGAGGGCGTTGGGGTTGTCTTTTTGGGCGGCCACCGTCCACACAAACGAGGGATCGCGTTCAAGCAAATCTTGCGCGGTGGCATAGACGGTGGCGGTCATGGCTTAGGCTTCCTTTTCGTCTGTTTGCAGGCGTGAAACCACAAGTAAGGGCTCATGTTCAATGCGCTCAAGCGCTGCCATATCAACAAAGACATCGGCATCGTGATGCGCGTGGGCGGTGGTTGGGTCGTCAACCGCATACACTTGCACGCCTTCGTGGGGCCAAAAGCGGCCACAGCGCCAAAACCCATCGACAGAAATAGCTTTGACGAACACGGCAACAAAGGGCACACCTTCAAGGCTTGCCATGATGGCCTCATGGGTGGTTAGGCCGCTTGGCTCGCTATCCGATTGCGATGGCGCAGCGGCAGTGCCAGCAACTTGCGCAGTGTCGGTGTTTGTGGTGTCAGTGGCTTTTTTATTGCTGCCAGTACGTGGCGTTTTGGTTGACGCGGTTGGCTTAAGAACATCGGTCACTGTTTCATCCTCAAAATACAAAGGGGCAAAGGCCGCCTCACGGCCAATGCAAATGGGTTTAGGGGGTTAGCCGAGGTATGGGCTCACGACGACTTTGACGTCTTCGAAATAGGGGTTGCTGCCGCCCCCTTCTTTGATGGCGACATTGATGATCTTTTTCGCCGCCGCGCGGTTACGCGGGCCGACCACCAATTTGGTGGGGCGAATGCCAAGCGGGGTGCCGTTGTTTTTCTTGGTGCCGGACAGCGCTTCAATGGCCTTTTCATAGTTAGACTCGGTCAACGCTGCCTTCGAGCCCACGGCGGTTTGCCAGAAGCCAAAGCCCACGTTTGAACGGCCATCGGTGCCCGCGGCAAGCGCGTTATTGAACCAGGTGAACTCTTCATGGGGGTTCATGTTCTTGAACACGAACGGGCGGCGGTGTTGGTAGATGATGGGTTTGAGCACTTGGGTGTCATCAATCAAAAACCATGGTTCGCCAGTCGAGGTCGGCACGCCAATGATGTTGGAATAGGTGTCGTCTCCCATTGGGTGGTCAGTGTCAAAGAAGTACTGACCATCAAAGCACTGTGTTTGAAAGCCTGCCTTTAACAGCCCATAGGACAGTTCGTCAGGAAACAGCGCCACCTGAAAACCAAAGTTCTTGGCGAGCACGGAATACATGCCAATTTGGTCATCGTCCACGTCTTCACGTTTGACCTTGATGGAGGTCTCCCAGGTTTTGTTTTCGATGGCGTAACCGTGTTTGCCAATGTCGGCCAGCTGACGCTCACCCACCCATTCTTGAATACCAGGAATGTCGGCGAGCCAGCCATAGTTGTTGGCAGAGGTGGAGCTTGGCACTTCGGTGGCGATTTCTTGCCATTGAGGGCTCGCGCTGTCGAGCCCTTGGGTGTATGACGCGCTCATGCCTGTGAACAGGTTTTGAAGGATTTCGGATTGTGACTGTGGCATTGATTACTGCTCCTGCTGGGCGGTTTTGGCGGCTAAGAACTGGTCTTGGGTGAGATGTAACTTGCGGCACATGGCGAGCTCATGCTCATCGAGCTTGGCGCGGCCTTTTGGGGCTTGGGTGTGTCGGCTTTCATCGCTCGCCACCTTGGGAGCCGAGGCCAAAAAGCGGTCGAAGCCTTCGCGGTCACTGCGACACATCGACAGGAACGCGGCTTTATTCGCAGGCGCAATCTTGCCTTCGGTGATGGCGTCATCAATCAGGGCTTCGGTCTCCGCGTCTTGCTGGGCTTTCAGTTCACCTTCTGCCGCTTCGGCGCGGTTTAAGGCCAGTTGATGGGTTTCGACGGGCACAAATTTTTTCAGGTCGGGTTGTTCAGCGCGGTTAAGCGCCAGCTGCGCGTCAGATTTGAGTGCATCAATCGCGGTGACTGCATCGGCGTCAGTTGCCGTGGCAGGGTTGAGCGAAAGCGCTGCAGCGAGCGTGGCAGAGAGTGTCATGGGGTGTTGCTCCTGTTGTTGTCGATTAAGGGCAGGGAGTTCGGTCAAGTTGGGTTTGTTGGTAAAGCCCACGGATTCAATCGCGGTCACGTTGCCTTGGGCATCGTGCAAAAAAGCAGGGGAGTAATAGCGGTATTTGCGCTCTGCAATGATGTCCATGCCTTCACGGTTGAAGGCAACACGGCCCCAAATAGCACCATCACGCACGTCATATTCTTCTACCCAGCCATACGCGGGGGCTTCTTCACCCTTTGGGCCTTTAATGTGGGTGGCGTGTTCAATGTCCCAAGGGGCAGAAGCGGCAGAGTTGAGGACGACGGAATCAGGGGAAGCATTTGACCAGTGGCGACCATCGACACCCGAAAAAGTGCCTGCAGGGATAAGCTCTAGCCAACGCTCATTCGTATCACTTGGTTGTGAAGGGAGTTGGAAACAGAGCGCTAGGTGGCGTGTTTGCGTGATGTCTGGCATTGAGTTGGCCTGCGTTTTGAGTAAACGGTTGAGGCCAGAATAAGCGGGCTGGGGATTGGGTGAGATTTACCGGGGTGGTTGTTTTTTGTCCCGATTCGATAGCTTTGAAAAAATGAGTTTTCAGGAGCCTAAAGAATGAACATTCGAGCTCTGGTATGAGAGATATGAAGTACTATTATATGCACTTTGTGGTACTTTTACGTGGTAAAAATCAGACAGTAATGGCTAGTTGTGTGCCGATAAGCAGAGGGCGGTAGCTTACGTAGAGTTGGGACTGGAGGTGGGTTTAGGCCTTTAAATTATGAACATAAAAAGAGAAGTGATTTCATGGTTGGTTTATCATTTCAATATGAGTGGCCATGGAAGGTATAATTATCATTTACTTTTAAGTTGTTAATCACAACCTACTAAATGAACTAGTGAGTAAATTTGAGAGATGGTCTTTGTTTCATAAAATTTGTTTTTATTGTCAAATTAATTTTTTACTTAGAAGTGATTAAAGTCCAATTGGTGTTTTTAGATGTTGCTTTATAATATAAGGTTCGGTTGGTGGAATGTTGCTCTATCTCCCTCAGCACCTCAAGCTACGACCAAAGCAAATCAAGTGAATTACGCCACCATCTGTATGCATATTAAAACTTTGATGCAAGATAGCGCATGCGATTTTTTGGCATTATGCGAGGTTTCAGAAGCAGATGTTAGGTTTCTTTCAGAGAATTTAGACTTAGATGATATTAGTCTATTAGACCTTACTCAAAAATCTGGTAAAACTAGGTTTGATATGGTTGTTGTTTATAAGAATTGTAAGGTTAAGGTTAGGCATAATTTAACGCTTTCCAAAGTAATCACCGGGAATACAGTAAAGGCAGCTCAGCTAGTAGAGGTCGAAAATATAGATGATTCTAAAATTATATATATTTTTTTATGCCATTGGGCTAGTCGTTTGAATGGTGATGGCGAGGCTCGGAGAGTTGCTGCTGCAAATATGGTATACAGGTCCGCATGCGACCTTATGGAAGATGGGAAGGATGTTATAGTCATGGGAGATTTCAATGATAATCCTTATGATGAAAGTGTTAATAAATGTCTAAAGGCAAGTCGATGTCATGATGCAGTAAAAAAATATCCGAACGAGTATTTTTATAATCCTTTTTGGCGGAGTTTGGTTTCGGAATATAAATATAGCCACCTAGGTGCATCCACTGTATATCGTTCGGGCAGCCATAAGTTTAAACAGTTTCTCGGCACTATCTGGCATTCATATGATCAGATAGTAGTGTCTGGCAGTTTCCTCACTAATGGTTACTGGCATTTGAACGAATTCAGAACAGAAATAATGACTCCAAGTGGAATACTTGCAGACTTTGAAGATAAAAAGAATTTTATTGATCATCTCCCGATTGTATGCGAAATAACTAGAGTATAGGAATGTAAAATGTCATTTAATTTTGGTGTTCTCTTAAATCAAGGTAAAGAAGCTGCAGATTTGGTTACTGAAAATAGGAGGCAAGTAAGAGAGGTCTTTAATAAGTTAAATGATGCTCTGTCAGAATTCTTAGGTCTTGATATTACTTTGGCGGAAGAGGTTGAGTATGAACATCATGATTCAGCAATGCATCTTCGAGTTTTAGTAAGTCTAGGTGAAAGAAAAAAAACTGGCTATGATAAGATTTTAATAAAACATGAAATTTCTGGAGTTGAAAAGAAATTAATGATGATTAAGCGTTCAGCGGATGGCTATCCCATAACTGTAGTTCATGAGAAAAATCATTACGTGGCAGATAACCAAGATGAGTTTGCCGGTGCTATAGGTTTAGTGCTGTCAAGCTCTCAAACTCATTTGATGTTTAATTCATTTAGACGCTTAGTTCGTGAAAAGGGGGTGTGAAATTTTAGGTTATTTATGATTTAAGCTATTTATTAAATTATTATTCAAATGGTCATCGTGAAACTGGTGAGATTCAATGCTACAACTAATCTAGATGGCTTTAAGCGCAGCCTTTGTTTACAGCCCGTTTAAATCCCACCACAATCGTTTAAGCACTCACCACCCACCCAACCGCACCACTAAACGACAAAGAGGCGCTTAGCGCGCCTCCTGTTGCTTTTCCTGAAATTGCCTTTTGAGTTCATTTTGTCGGCTCCCTGGGTTGTAGTTCCAACCAGGGTCGATGCCTTTCGGCACGCGCTCCACTTCTCCCGTTCGTTTGTTCAGCCAATCCCTTTCTTCCAGCGCTGGCGCATGGGTGCTGTATTGGCCTGAAGCAATCAATCTATCTGCTTCGCGTTGACTCAGTTGGCGCACCCTGCATTTGCAGCCCCAGCCATTGGGCGGCATATGGGTTTGCCACCAAGGGTGGTCTGCAGGGAGGATGATCCCCGCCCAGGCTTGGTGGTCTTTTCGGTGCTCTCGGCTTGGCCCCAATTCGTACAGCAAAAAAGGGTGAGTAGCTTTGGTGCGCTCGATGCGTTCCCATTGGCCTGCAGCGCGGGCGGTGCGCATGTTGGTGCGGTAAATGGTTTTTAAACGGGCATCACTGCCGAGCTTTACCGCTTTAATCTCGCCATCAAAAGGGTCGCGGGCCAGCTGCTCGCCCCACCATCCTTTTTGTATCAGGTAGGGCTTGAGGCTTTCGGCGAACTGCTTGAAGGTGTGGCCTTCTTCGAGTGCGATGGTCAGTGCTTCTTTAACATCGTCGAGTATGTCGAGTTGCATCATCTTGGCCACAGTGAAGGCGGCGTTGTGCTCGTCCTTCCACACGTCGGCATGATGAAAGCCGACCTTTAACCCTTTGGCCTTTAGATAGGCCAAGGCTTCTGCAGGGATGATGCCATTATCCATCGGTCAAATCTCCTAGCGCGCGGGCTTGCCAGCATAGGGCGGCAAGTTGTTCCGCAAAGGCGCTGGCATCGAGTTCGCTCGCGATGTCGTTTAAGGCCAGGTTGAACGCCTCGAAGCTGTCGGCCTGTTTGGCGGCGTCTAAGATGGGGTTAAGTATCGGCGCGCTGACGGCTTCCCACTCGTTTAAGCCACTGTTCACCAATTCATCAATTTCGGCTTCGGTATCGAGGGCAGGCAGGGCGCGATTGAGTGCCAGCTGCTGGCGGTTGAGCGCGGGTGTATCGATAGGTTGATTGTTGACGGCATGCAGCAGTTCGCCGTCGTCTTCGGGGTCAGACAGGCCAACACGGTCGCGTACCTCGGAGGCTTGGACTTTCATCCCTCTATCTATAAGCGGGATAATCGCTTCCACCCAGGCTTTGATGTCTTCGCTTTCTTCGAGCTTGATGATGATGCGCGGGTACTGTTTTTGCTGCCCCCAGTTCATGTCGATGAAAGGTTTCACCAGATGCGCGTTTAAGGTATTGGCCAGTTGGCGGGCATCCCAGTTAATGATGTCCTGGCGCACTTCGTTGTGTACTTTGGCTTGGCTCTGGCTTGAACCATCATCCGTGGTCATGGTTTGGCCCAGCACGGCTTTGGAAATCTGGCGGTCGGCCCATTCTGCCATGTTCTCAAACAGCGTATCGCCGCCACTGCCTTTGGCGGTTTCCACCATCTCAATTTGCATGGATTCAGGAATGGCCGCGCCCGCATCGCTGGCGATGGTCGCAATGGCATTAATCAGGGTGCGAATGTCTTCATCAGAGGCGTTGCTGTGGTATTTCCCGACACGAATGGGCATGCCAAACACTTCAGCGAAGGCCCACCAATCTCTGACGGTGAAGGATTTCAGCATATACATCACGGCCACGACACGGGCGAGGCCCGCGCGCAGCCAATGGCCGGACTTCATGCGCGGCAAGTGAACCAGATACTTATTCGGGGCCAAGGGTTCACCGTCGCTTGGGCTGTCATCAGTGACTAAGCGCAGTTCGCTTTGCGTATCCTCGTCCAAGCGGATAAAGCGCGGGTCTACCCATTTGTACTCGTAAGGCTGCCAAGGGGTGTCCGTGGTGTCCCACAGCATTTCGACCAGGCCAATGCCTTTGCCGAGGCCGTCGAGCAAATCAAACACGCAATCTTCCCACTGAGGGTGGCGCAGCAGTTGGCGCACTGCTTCGGCGAGTTCCTGGTCTTGTTCGTCATCGCTGGCCGCTTCTACGGCCGGGCTTAATGAGGCGGCGGCGAGTTTGCGCGTAGACAGCACCGAGCGGTAATGGGTGTCGCGCTCTTCCATTTCTTCTGCGAGCACAAAGTAATCTTCCGCTTGGCCGTTGATGGCATTGCGCAGCACATTGGCCAGGCGCGCGGGGGTGAGATAACTGGCGATAGAATGGGTCGCCATGGGGCGGCGCACACTGGTGACATGGGCGCGGCTATGGTGCGCCTGCAGCTCCTCTTTTTCTTCCCGAGTAAACGGCTTATTGGTAGCGGGGTTGATTATCATGGCGCTCTCCTAAAGCAGGCCACCGCGCATGCCTTTGAGGCCACGGGTGTGAGTGAACTGGCGGCGGGTGTCTTCGTGCAGGTTGCGGTTGTTTTCGTCTTCGACAATGCGGTGCAATTCATAGCGGCGGCATTCCTCTTTTGAAGCGAGGTAGGCCAGAAAAATGGCAATCGCGGAATCGCCGTGGCGTTGACGGCCGTCGCTGGATTTGGTACGGGCATCATCAATGCTTGGCACGCCGCGAATCATTTGAATGGACGAGAAGTCATTAATGACATCTTCGTTCTTTGGCATTTGTAATTCATCATCTTCAAAAGCGGCTTTAAAACTTGGCATGTTCTCGCGGTAATAGGCCGTCGATAACATCACCTGTTCCACTTCCGCCCCGTATTTCTCTGCCGCTTGCTCGGCCAAATATTGGCCATTGCCTCGGGCATCGAGTTTGATGCCATCACGACGGGGCAGACGGTCAGCAATGTAATACAGCACTTGTTCTTGTTGTTTAAACGGCACATTAAACAGTTCAACCAAAAACGGAATTTGCCGTTGGGTATTGGGCATTACAGTACACGGGGCAAAGACGGTTAAATCGCCCGAACGGGCAAAGTCTTCCCCAAGGGTATGGCGAAGGTGTGTGGGTAAATCATCAAGCAGGGACTTAACGTTTTTATTTAACCATTCGGCAATGTCCAATGCGCGTAAACGTTCGGGCAAGGCATTAAAGGCTGCAGAGCCGTTAAAATGCACCACGTTATTATCGAGCACGGCAGCGCGCTCGCGATAACTGCGCGGGATATACACGCCCGAGCCAGATTTAGGCACACAGAAGTATTCTTCTAATGCATCTTCTTCGGTGGCCGTGGCTTTTAATAAGCCTGCAATCCAACGGTCTTCTTCTTCTTGGCTCCATGTTTTGCCACTCACTTGGCAAATGCGTTGATATAACCCATCGCCACAGGCATCACTCAAGGTAATGGTGTGCACGCTGTAATCTTTTTTCCCTGCGCGGCTTTGTTGGATCAGTTCATTAAATTGATTATCTGTGCCGTTATGGGTGGAAATAAGGCGGACTTTGCAGCCCCACATGGTTAATGCGAGCGCCGCTTTTAATACTTCGGCCAAGCGTTCATGAAAGGCGGCTTCATCAATGGTCACATTGCCTTGCATGCCGCGAAGGTTTGACGGGTTAGAAGACAGGGCTTGGACTTTAAAGCCGGACGCGAAATAAATGACGTAGGTGAGAATGTCTTTGTCTTCTTCCTCGATGACTTCTTCGCATATTTCCCCTGCGGCTTTATCAAAGGCTTTGGCCCACATCGCGACCGCATCAATAAACTCGCGCGCCATTTCTTTATTCGAGCCGACATAAAAATGATGACACCCGCCATGGGTTTTACTTTTTGACGTGGTCAGCGAAGCATCACACGCTTCGGCCCAGGTGATACCGGTTCGACGGGATTTCTCTGCAATCTTGAGTTGGGAGTCATCCTCTATCCAATATTTTTGGTAGGGCAATAAGACTTCATTATTGTCGTACTGATAATGAAGGTGCGAAACAGCAGCTGCTATGGGAGAGCGGGCGTCGTTCATCATCATGACGATAACCCCAATATTTGATTACGAATGGTGGTGGCCCCTTCTTTGGTGAGGCCCAACGTTTTGGCGGTTTTCTCTGCGGTGCTTGCCGCTTCTTCCATGGCTTGTTTTCGAATTTCCTTTTCGAGTTTCACGCTGCCACTTTGCGCTTCCTGCAAACGCTTAATGGCCAGCGATAACACTGAAAGGGTTTTAGGGTCGAGCGGTTCATTCTCTTCCAGCGCTTTCATCTGAATATCGAATATTTGGCTTTTACCAATTTCAATCAGGCTGCGGGCAATGTCGGTTTGCGGTGTTTCCCCAAATTGTTTTACCCATTGCTGGGTCAGCTGCTGCGCTTGCTGATAACGCGCCATGCCTTTATGAAAACTCTGCGAATAACGGCTTAACCCATTGCGGCTTATCTTCTGGTCTTCGGGAAGGTCAAATTCATCAATGAGCGCATTAATTTGTTCGCGGATTGCCGTTTGTGGCATTTTGCCTTCACGCAGCAAGATATTAAGTTGGGTTTTAATGTCGTCCGGCAATTGGTCTATTTTGCTGATGCGGTTTTTGGTGTGCGCAGTCTCCGTCATGTTATTCCCCCTGGACGTGGGCGTTTTATATCGGGGTGCTTGGCTTGGCCTAATGCGATATCAATGCCGCGCTGGGTAATGCGTGCCACTTGGGTGCCTGCGACATCGCGCAGCGTGACCAATTGCTGCTCAGCGAGCCAACTTAATTCTGTGCGCACTAAATCGCGGCTTACATTGTGGCCATAGGCATCGAGGGCAGAATCAATGATCGAATCGTTGGCCTCGTAGCCAGGCATTTCATTGAGGACGCGCAACATCACCAAGCGGCGGTCTTGTTGTAGCAATGTGTGCAATGTCATCCGTTCTTTTCCTTGAGTTCATTTTCAAGCAGCAGGTTGCTGATGCGGTCGAGCCCTTCGAGCTTGGGGCGTATTTCCCGAATGTCTCCGCGCAGCTTTTCAATGCTGAGTTTGAGGCCCGATATCTCATCGTGGTCGGGCAGCTTTTCGACGTGTTTTTGCAGCGCCACATGGCGCGATGCCAATTGGGTGTGCGCCTCTTTTATCGACTGCAGTTCTTCTTTGCGAGCAAAGGTTTTAATCAATACAAAGCAGGCCAGAAGAAACAGCACATTGAGCACAGTGGCCAAGATGGGCCACCAGGTACGGATAAGCTCTAACGTCATTCACGCCCCCTTTGTTCGTGGTCGCGCTGGCAATCAATGCAGCGCGCGGCACTGGGCTCGGCATCGATGCGCTCAGCAGGGATTAATTCCCCACAGCGGATACACCAGTGATTGCCTTGCTCATCGATGTCGGGTGTATCCCGATGGCGGTGTTGATGGGCGTTAAGCAGGGCGCTTTCAAATATCTCGTCGCTGATTTGGGCGCGGTCGGCCATGTCGGTCATCGTGCCCCCTTAACGCGCTGCGTTTTAAGGGTGGTTAAACCCTGTTTAAACGCGTTTTTAATGGCGGTGGTGTGGCCGCGTTTGTCCATGGTGCGCCATCCCATGTAGGTCAGGAACGGGGCAATCAAGATGCCTGCAAATTCCATGTTCGCGCCGTTGCCTTTGTCAAAGGCAGCAAGCGCATCAAACGCAAAGATGTAAGCGATACAGGCATAGAGTGAGAGCCGCGCGCCTTTGGGGCGGGTGTGACGGACATACTTATCTTCTGCCGTATCCCCCGCGCGAATGGTGGTTTGGGTTTCGCTGTGCTCGGCTTGTTTGTCGTTCAGCTGTAATTCCAAGCGGCGGTTCTTCTCTTTCTCTAGCTCAGACTTGATTTTCTCAAGCTCAACCAGGGCATCTGGCGGCAGTTGCGCCACCAGTTGCTCGACTTTCTGCGCCTTGGCAGCTTTGCCGTTAACGCTGTTATCAACATGGTCAACCAAGTTGGCCAGGTCTTTGGCGACGTCTTCGGTTTTGCCGCCGAACAGAGAACCAATGCCGCGAAGCACGGCGGGGCCAAATTCCGTGGCAAGGCTTGCGACGGTGGCAATGGTAGCTAATGCCATGGTGCTGCCTCCTTATGCCAGGGTGATGGCTTCTAATGCCAGTTCATCAATGCGGTTAAACCAGCCATTGAGAAAGCGGCGCTGTTTCGGCTTGCGGCCAACCAGCCTGGCGTAAAAGCGCGCACGCTCAAGGCTGAAACGGGTGACGAGCACTGAGGGTGGGGCGCATTCCGTGGCGGCGATGGTTTTTGGGCCTGCTTGGCCATCGTCCATGACACCCACGGCGCGCTGCAGCTGCTTCACCGCATTGCGCTTACCGTGCTGAACGGCAGCATCAAACAACATAAAGGCGGCTTTATCGGGCAGCTTGTCGCAGCCTGTACGCAGCCAGAAATCGCGGTGATAGATGGCGATAGCGTCATCAATGGTGAGTGCCGCAATATCAACCTCGGGGTAACTGCGTTTGCTGATACCAAATTGGGTTTCGCCGCCTGCATCAAGCGGGTCGTTCACGTAGCCCCCTTCGCGCTCAAGCACGAAATGCACCGCGTGACAAAACGACGGGGAATAGGGGGTGTTGCTAGAAAGGGTGTTCATGACAGAAACCTCGTTGTGTGGTTGCTGTCAGGTTATGGATTCAGGCGAAGGTGGGCGGATTACCCTTGGTGATTGTTTTTGCGCAGATAAAAAAAGGCCCCACAGTGTGGGGCGTAAAGTTGGCAAAAAGGCGGTGCGTTGAAATATTTGGGGAGCTATCAACCAAACAAGTCGGGTTGCCTTTTTGTTATCTCCATCTTACGCATGCGGGCGCATACTTCGTAAATGGTTTTCTCTGTGACGTCGTAGCGCCTCGCAAGAACTTTTGTATTCGTGCCGTTGAATTCATTCCAGATGTGCATGTCTCGAATTTGTTGGCGCAATCTATCGCCCCGAGGCAAATACACCTGCATGCCGCCCATGTACTCACCGATATCCAAAACGCACTCAAGCGCGAGTTCAGGAATGTCGATCCCGCGCTTACTCAGCCGCTGCTGCAGCACGCCATGCAATTCGAGCAAGATGGTTGGCCAAGCATTGTGCTCATCCGGCAGATGGTCGAGGTGTTCGAGCAGGGATGGGTTTAGTTGCCCATCCCCGAACAGGTCAGTTTGCTTTGTTTTCATGAGAGCCCCATTTCACCTTTTTTCGTTGATACCTCTATTGCAGATGGATCAAAAAGGATCGTCAATGGTGGATTTCACGTTTAGCGTGGGAGTGGGGGAGGGGGAGAGAGTAGGTAGAGGCTAACTATATGGTATTTTTAGTATTAAGTATTCTCTCATTTCCAACGGATTTACTTATACGAGGCAAACTGTGTTGTTCGAGTGGCGTTACTCGTTCTTACTACACTACAAAATTGCACAGGACAGAAATGATTTAGAGCTATAGTTCCAAGCCGTTAGAGTCGGATAATCTGATTTTGAGAAATATCTAATTCGTTACAGTCTCCAACTAATCATATCTGTAGGAAAATGAGGTCACAAACGGCTTAGAGTTAAAACATTAAGCCGCTGGATAAGGTCGAGTAAGGTTTAGCAGGGATTCATATTATTTTTTCGTTTTTGTATCTCGGAACATTAATGAAAGAGCTTGCTTTACTTCTTCTGTGTCAATGTCCTCAGGAGTCGAGGCTATGCTTCGGTCATAAATATCTCTTAGCTTTAGTTCCGCTGAGAGTTTTCTTATCTTTGCCGCCTTGGAGCCACTTTTATCTGCTGGTTGATAAGCTAAGTTGCAAAAAAAATGTCGTACGAGAATGTCGGAACCGCGATCCAATGTAACTTTGGTATCTACAACATGCTCACTTCTATCTATGAGCTTGTGTGTGTTCATGAAGTTTGTAATTCCTTCTCTAAATTCTTCCTCGACAATGTTTTCGACGTAGTGATTCCAATTTCCAGACGAAGATAAAAACTCTAACCAAGCTTCAATTTTTTTACGATATTGGCCAGTCTGAATGTATACAAGTAAGCCTGCTCGTTTATCTCGTTTAGCATACCTTGTTAGGAGTTGAAGTATCCCTTCAAAAACTTTGTCATTGGAAGTTAACCTCTTAGCTTCTGCTATCCATTCATGACCATAGCCTTTTACTACAAGATCGACTGCCCCGCCTTTACGTTTTACTTGGCTTTCTACATCTAAATACTCAGTGGCATTGAGTTGGCGGACTAGTGCACTTGTGATGCTGTCTTCACTACTCTCTAAGAAGTGGTCCGCATCATTCTCTAATGCTTCAAGTTGAAGGGCAATTTTATCATAGACAATAGCGATGAAATCTTCGTATTCCATCGATTGCATTGTTGGCAATGCTGCTTGCGCTAATTTTGTCGTTGAAACTCGGGCGTTGATTAATCTAAATAATTCAACTTCAGTCATGCATTTCTTATCTCAGGATGAATGAAACAAGAAAAACCCAATCTGTTTTGATCGAAGTCCTTTATCTCACGTCCATCTCTATCGACTGGCGGTAGGTCATGAGTTTTGGCTTCAAAATATGATTCAGATGTTACTTGTATGGCATCACTATTATCGAATGGGTAGTAACAAAACTGTAGGGAAAAAATCTTTACAGACTTAGATGAAAGGAATAAAACACTATCAATGAGCCCTTCAAGGTCCATAGATTTTGATGCTTCCAGTAGTTCAACGATCGAATAGTATGTTCTATTAGGGTGCTGTTCGATAGAGTTTAAGATGTTGACAATCAAACTGTGATTATCTTTGCCATGAGTTAGGTGTCGAGCCGCCTCGATTTTCTCCATAAGCAGTGTGAGGTTTACCTTTCCAGTAATTCGGCTCATCTGTTAAGACCTTGATAGTATAGTATTTATGATATTTGAAAGCATTAGGCTATCTTTAGGTTCTTTTATCACAATGCTTTCGCATTTGTTGGCATCCCAATCTGTTCTGGTTGGATCGAACGATAGTTCCATTTCAAAATCATTATGATTAGGGTAAAGATAGCGCAATGTAATTTGAAATGGATGGTAAGTATTGCCATTAGCACTAACATCATGCTTTGCGAGTTCAGGCCTGCAGCAGTGCCCTGGATCATTACAAGCACTTGAGGTGTGATGCGGTTTTTCCTCAAATGTTGCCACTCTGCCCCAACTTACTCTGCCAGCGTTTTGATCGTCATAAAGTGATTTGATAGCCTTGAAAAAATTCACAGGATTACCGTCCACTTTTCCGCCTCTAATATCGACGTCATTGACAAATGCAATTTTTAATTGTTTGAGCTCGTCGCTAGTATCACTTTTGCGTATCTCACATGAAAGTCGATACTCTACTCTATCGCTCTTATGTGGAACAAAAACAGTGTGAAATACTTGAGAGTAAACAAGCTTATAGGTGGTTGGTTTTATTCGAACTGAAGAATAAATTAGAGCATAGCCCCCGTTTGAATCTGTTATTTTACAAAGCCTTGTGCCGGTTTCGTGCGAAATTCCATCTTGGAAATTGAATTTAGATGGATATAGATTTGCTGCTTGTGAGTTTATTAATGTTGGAATACCCGCACCAGCTATTTGTATTCTCAACAAAGTTGCGGTGGTGCTGTCTAACGCAACGATTTCATAGCGATGGTTAGCGCAGGATAAGAAACGATCAATTGCATCTGCTAGTGCGTTTGTAGTGCAGCGAGCTTTACTAGCTTCTGTGGACTCTATATCTGTTTTGATACGCTCTTTCAAAGTTCCCCAACGACCCGATGTACTGAACCCCATTGTTTCAAGAAGATGACAGAAATAAGTTATCCCTTCAGTCTGTCCGACTGAAGCGAGTAGCTTATCTAGCATGACATTTGTTGCTGGTTGAGAAGTCGACTGTGGCGAAATCGTTTGAATGTTTACTGAGCCCATGCTTATCTTGATTTTTTGTCCATTGATTTGATTATATTACCTTGATTGTAACTAATGTTGAATCAGTATTTTCAATATTGAGACATTGGCAGTGGGGCGGTTCTTTTGATTTAAGTGTTTAAATTTTAAGCTATTTAATCAGGTTTTGTTGTGCGATTTCCTCGTTGGCACATCCCCCCTCATGTTGGAAGCTTTCTTTACCGCCACCACCTTGATAGATATAACTGCGAAAGTAATTTGTATAAGAAAATGTAATTTAATTGGAAGAGAGCGTTATGTAATCAATTGAGACGTTTAAGCTCGTTTTACAGCTGAAACTACCTAGACCGATTTAGAAGGAATAACTATATCGTATTTGAGAACTGACAGATTGAATGCAAACTAAACCAGTCAACTCTTCATTCTGTTAAGCCATTGTTTTAATGCTTCAATTACACGAAAGGCTTGCTCATCATCACACCAAGCAATATGGTCAACCCCCTTGCCATTCTGGCGCTTGGTCATCCTACGCACATAGGCATCAAGCGCCGTTTCTGACCCATCACGAATAATCCCTTCCTTGGCCATGGTGATCCAAAGCGCCCGAATCTTTGAAATGACGTCGGGCTTTCCCTGTGTTTTTGGGCTTAGACGTTTCTTTGGTTGCTTGGGGTTGTTGCTTTTCTTGCGCTTGAATCCCTGACGTTCTATTGCACTCAACACTTTGTCTAGTTCATCTACTCTCATTACTTTGCAGCTGTCGCTGCCTGTTTCCCGTTTAAGCAATGCGCGGTAGGTGTCATCGTCTAACTGAAGTTCACGTTTACCGACGTGTATGAGTTGAATTAGGCGTATTCGTTGCTGCATGGTTCTTTCTCCTTAATCCACCATTCTGAAACCGCACCGAGTTGTGCGTATTCGACTGCGATCAATTCGTCGTTGAGGATATAGCTGTATGTGATGGAGCAGGGCGGGGCATCGAATACCGTTACGGTTGCATCTTTGGTTAATGCCTCGGCTTCGATGGTAGTAGCCCGTTTAAAGCCAATTAATGGGATGTTTAAACGCGGTTTATACATGGATTATTGCCATTCTAAATGCGTGAAAAAAGCCCCGTTTGCTTGGGCATTCGGGGCTGAGGGTATTTGCTATTCAGTCTCTTCAAGTACTGGCGGTTTGTGCGTCATGCCGAGCAGGTATAGCAGCATGTCTGCCGCGCCGCGTTGGTAGAGTGCTTCGCTGTTCGCCGCATCGCTTTGAACTGTGCGTAACAGCAACACCAGGTCTTCTGTTGAGTGCTTCCTTAGTGCTTTTTCAAAGAAGGCGATGCGTTGCTCACCCAAATCGATATCTTCAGGCCCTCGCACGTTGGGAGTAATGATATCCAACGTCGTGTTGAGTCTACGGTGCATGGTTCCCCCCTTATAGCTTTGCTATGTCGAGTGGAATTTGACGGTAGCTGTCATCGCTGTTGCGTTCATACAAACGCAGATAACTGCTTGTGCCTGTGACCTGAATGGAATCCGCAATAGCCTCCATCGCTTCGTTCCATTGTTCATCGTCGATATCGAGTTGGCGTAAGGACAGCACTTGGTTTACATCGATACGGCCTTGCTTGTTAACGCGGAACGCATGATCGACCAGTGCTTTGATGTGGTCGTTGACGTTTTCACTCCAACGGTTGATGCAGGCATCGATGAGGGTTTTGGCGGCCTGAATGCGCTCATCAAACACGCGGTGTTCGCCTTTGGCGCGTACGAGCTTATAACGGCCATCGAAACTCATTAACGTAACATTTCCTTTTGTTCCACCATATTTCACGTCATAGGCTTCTGCGGATAGGTCAACAAAGTCGGTGACTTCATTCATCGCAAGCAACTTAAACGCGGCTAACGCTTGCTGCTGTTGACGGGCCGCGGTGACAACGTTTTGAACCAGGTCATCACGGATCAGATCAATCGGTTTGATTTGGCTTTCTGGCACCATGTGACCTTGAGCGTTTACGCGATAACCTTGTGGAATTTGAACTGTCATATTAATCCTCCCAGACGACACAGCAGCCAGAGTGACGCGCAGCGCGAATGCGGCGAGTCAGGCCATTTACGGTTTCAGTGATTTCAACGCTTCGGTGCTGAAGTTCCGGCACGGGTGCATCAACGTGTACCACTAACGTTTTCTCGGTTTGTACAGTTCGAGTGACCTTGCAGTTGAGTTTCTGCAAGGTTCTCAACAGGTGTTTCACCTGATATTGCGGATTCAAATCTTTCATCTTGAATACCTCACTCCATGAATTGAGTTTCAACCTTTTATTACCTTCTGGCTGATTCACGGTGTTCATTGTTTTATCAGTCGGTTGTATCGATTCCCGACGGCTATGAGCTCACGTTTAAGCAACTCGATATAGAGGCGGTGGTAATTCCCCTTCATGCTCTCAGAGTCGGTCTTTGCCTGTCGCTCTAAGCGGGCGCAAACAGCAGCTGCGTCGTATTGACGTACTTTTGTTTGCTCACTGCTTGATTGGCGACAGAGCCTGTCTGACTGTTGCTTTGCATTTTTGGACTCAATACTTAGGCGAATAGGCGTGCTTAAACGCTCTTCAAGTTGGCTATTCGGGCAACCACTGCGGCAAGCTTTCCATAAACGGATCGCATTTGGTGTGCTGCCTACATGCTTCGCGTTCTGGTGTGCGAGGCATTTATGCTTAGGGATTTCGCCTAGGACGGGACACACAACGGTGTGCCCCATGTAGACGCTTTCCACCAAGCTTTGCACTCGCTGCATGTTGCCTTGGTATTTGCCGTTAAGGACTTGAGAGATCATCGCCTTGGATACGCCCATAGCATTGGCGACGCTGTTTAGCGAAGTGTCAGCCACTTGCTTTCTTAGTTCGTCAAGCCATGTCATTGGTCATATCCTCCTTGCTTGAACAATGCTGCTTTTGCCTTTCTTTTAGTGGAACTTGAAAGGGGTAAAGTTTTTGCTCGTTCTGATCCCAGCAGCCTTCTCTGCGCACAATTGGTGCGAGTCGGCCTGTATCCCTAATGAGTAGCCATTCAATCTCTTTACCTTGAGAAGGGCTCAAGCGCTTCTTCTCGGGTTTTCTTGAGCGTTCAACAACAAAACCGGATTTGTTCAGATAGATCAGGTAATTTCTTGCTGTGCTTTCCTCAACATCAATGGATGACACCAAATCAGAAACCGTAAACTTCCTGCCTATCTTCATGTTGTTCCATAACTTTTGACGTTTTGTTTTTTGATGCCTGTATCTGATTTTTGAGCCTATTCGCCCTCGTTGCCCCCAGACGGGCTCTGCAGATTCATCGACAGAAAAGCGCTTTGGATAACGCGTTTTGCCTTTGGATTTTTTTTGAATAACCCAACCTTTTTTGAGCCATGTGTTTAGGCTGTCTCTGCAATGCGTTATGTTTATTCCCGTTGCAGTTGAGATGTCTCTGGCGGAGCTGTTTGGATGGTCTTGAAGCCATTTCCAAGCAGTTTCTCGCAGGTTGCTACTAGCCATTTCGCAACCTCCATCAGTTTCGTGCCACTGTCATGAACAAATCCAGGCTTGAAATATCATCCATGGTGACAACGCCATCGGGGGGAGGGTTACCATTCACAGAGCGCTCAATTTTGCTGAGGGCCGAGAGAATGGTTCTAACAACGCCACGGGACTTCACACGGATATGATCGAGAACTGCATCATCGAGTTGGATGTGCTCATCGATCTCCATGAGTTCATAAGCGAAGGTGGCGACGTCTTGTAAATCTGCGGGTTTAAATTCGACCCACTCACTGATGCGGTTGTGAAGCTGTTTACGGTGGGAGATACGGCGGGCAATTTCTTCCATGCCGACTAAGACAACAGGTTGTTCCGTGTTGTCGTAAATATCGCGGAAAGACTCCATGATCTTTTTACTTCCAACGACATAGTCGGCTTCATCCACAAACAGACTGAATTCATTTCTGCGAACGCACTCGATAATGGAATCAAGAGTTTGGTAAGCGCGTCCGGTAGAAACGAGGCCACATTCTTTGGCGATGCGATTCAGAATGCTTGTCGGGGTATCACTCGCACAGCAGCGAACGTATACGCCGTTAGTGGTATCGAGGTTAAAAAGGTATTGAAGGGCGGTAGTTTTACCAAACCCACTTTCGCCGTGAATTAACCCCATTCCAGGAACAATTTGTGAGCGGGTGAGTAGGTTCTCAAGCAGTGCCATGGCGGCTGAGACGTTTTTTACATCGACAATTTTATTTCTCATGTCTATGATACCTTATGATTATGGTTGCTCTGTTGGAGCGGTCTATCAGGCTCACAATCTCTGTGAAAGATTGTGAGCCATCCCTTCTTACTTCAGGCGTTACCCAAAGCAAAAATCACTTAGCCAACCGACGAGATTTCCCGCCGGATTCAATATATTTTTGTATCTGTGGGGCCGTGAGTTGATGTGTGCGCATGTAGTTTTTGAACCACTTTTGCTGCCTCTCATCTAGCTCGTCACCGTTGATGATGATGTCTGCCATATCCCAGGCTATTTCGCGTTCTCCTTTTAGCATTCGAGCCTCTTGCGCTGCAGTACGCTCGGTTTGTTTTCTCCGTTGTTCCCTGTGGCGTTCAATTGCTTCGAGCTCCGCATTGCTGCGTTCTGTTGATGACTTCACGCCTGCTTTTTCTAAGGCGGTGAGTAATTCGTTGTTGTGTTCGATGCTTTCTTTTGGAAATGGCACCGTATTGTTCTTTGCTTTCGCTTGAGCAATAGCTTCGGCAGCCAAATCATCAATGCCGAACTCCTCGGAATAACGCTTCATGTCGCGCTTAAATTGACGTAACTGTTTTTCGGTTTTGCGTCTGGCTTCGATGAAGGCTTGAGGGCTGATTTCACGGCCTATCAAGTCAGCGTTGACGGCCTCGATACACTCGCCATCTCCATGGATTGGATACAGGTAGGCTCTGGCTACATCACAGGGGTCGAGATACACATTAACGCGCTGGCGCATGTACTTTTCTTCCTGTAATTCAGGGGCACGATAAATCAGTTTGTTGATCTGTACGCCGCCACGACGAATGCTTTTCTCACCTGCAAAGTTCAAGAGGGCATCCAGTGCACGAGGTTCGGGGATAAACTGTGGTTTGTAGTTGGTGTTTTGATATTGCTGGTATGGGCTTAGGCCATCCAAACCGCTGTGAGGCTTTTGGTGGTAATAGTGCTCTAGCCAGTCGTCCATAAACTGCTGCATTTCATTCGGCGTCATGCCCAACTCAAGCGCATCTTCATGCCGTTTCTTTTTGCCATCACCAATCCTGGCTGCAAAAGCATGGCAGGCTTCAATGAGCTCTCTGTCTTTTACGCTATGCCCAATGTAGTTAGGCATGACTTCAACAACACCGCCTTGGAACGTGCCAAAGAAGCGTTCAATAAAGGGCTTTTCCCATCCAGAGAAGGGCGTTGCTCGCATGTGTTTTACGCCTAGAGACATAAAAACAGCGCGAGATTTGTTGGCTATATAGTCACTGCCGTTATCGGTTTTGATAACGCCTTCGGGATTAGGTAAACCCCAATCGAGGATCGCTTTGCGCATCAATAGGCAAATGGCTTCTGCCGTTGACGTTGGCGCAAGTAACATCTTTACGCGACGTGTGAAAACATCGATGCAAGCCACAATGGAGTAGCGAACGAGCTTACCGTCTACCTTCAACATTACATCTGTGGGTGTTGAATCCATTTCCCAAAGATCGTTAGGTTGGCTGACCCATGAATCATGGTCATGAATTAAACCGCGTTCCTTGCCATAGAAGCTTTTGTGGTCAACAGCGAAGGTATGTTTGCCTTGATTTGAATTAACCCAGTTTTGAATCCAACGGCGAAAGCTGGATGCGGCAGGGATGACCCAATCTGCTTTGACTTTCTCTTTCTGGACGAGTGCATATTCCCTCATTTTGTATGGCTGAGTTTTAAAGTGAGGGCGTGCGATCAGCAAGGTGACACAAAACTGCTCAAGATCTGGCTGCTGACAAATAATACTGTCACCTCGGCGCTGACTTTTACGGCGGGTTAGGCTGCAAATCCCTTCACTTTTGAGTGTGCTTTCCCAACGATCTATCGTTGCGCGGCTTACTTTACTTATCAGCTCATAGACTTTGGGACCTATAGGAAGCGTTTGGTCTTGGTACGCAGAAATAAAACTTGCGTGTCCTTCCACCAATTTACCTTGAAACGCAGCAATGAAATTTTGACGAGTTTCAACGATCGATAGTCGGGCAAAGGCTATTTCTTTATCCTTTTCCGGCAGTGTATTTAGAAGCTTGATTGAGTCAGATGAGAGCTTATAACCCCTGACCAATTCGACTTTGTCATTGTGGTCAAGTTGAGATGCAAGAATCGCCGCGGCGCGTTCTCCATCGTTTTGGCGGATTACATCTTTTGCTAACTTTGCGATGGCTGTGCTCGGTAAAGAACTGATATGGAATTCACAGCCTTTTACATGAGCTCGATTTCGCGTTACCCATTTTTCTCGCTGAGCTTTTTTTCTTACGCCTCGATCAGTAAGACTCAGGAGCTCTGCGACTTCTATACTCGTAAACCATTCTTTATTCATCCTTACACCCCGCTAGGTCTACTCCCAAAGTCTCTGATAAATCATGCATAATCTTCTTTGCGAGTTTTCGCTTAGGGCTTATTTCTTTTTCAGGAGCAAAGCGTTCTATGCAATGCAAAACCGTTCGTGGGTGGTACCCATGAGCTATAGCCCATGATCGAACGGTCCATCTCTTTGATCTCAAAGCCCCTTGTACCTCATAGGCTGTTTGGATTTGATAGGTAGCTTGTGTTTTCATTGGGTTATCCCATGCTAATATGTTTCCCAATTGGCATGTTGCACGATTGGACTATTAGACACTAGAGCATGACAAAAGGACATTCAATGTCATAAAGGACACTTTTTGGTGTTTTTTAATATCAGTGTGATTTTTGTCACACTGTCTGTTCGTCTTAAATATGATTAAATGCCAGCAGAAAATAGTGGCTTTTCTTTTTAAGGCACTGATAGATAAATGAAATAATGAGAAAGATGTTCATATGACAGCAGATGAAGATAAATTGGGAATTACCCAAAAGCAGGTTGAGCAGTTTCACGAAAGGCTACTTACTCTGATTGGCTCTGAAGTCAAAAAAGACTTTGCTGAAAAAGTTGGGCTTACTTACAGCGGTCTTAGAAAATATCTTCCTCCTAATAATTCAAAACCTACATTAGATAAACTCGTCGCGATCTCGCGATATAAGAACGTAAACCTTGAATGGCTCGCAACAGGGCTTGGCCCCAAAGACTCTGAAACAGGTCAGCATTCATTACCTGGTGAGCTAGGCGATGTTCTTGTTTCTAGCGATGGTGATGTGTTTGAACTTGTTGATGGATATCACCTAGCGCTTGACGGAACAGAAGGCGATTGGGAAAGTCAGCAGGTTAGAAGAAAGCTGGCATTTAGGAAAAAATGGTTGGAATGGCGCGGATTAAAATCTGATGATCTAAAGATATATTTCGTGCAGGGGCCTTCAGATAGTGGATCTATTCGAAATGGTGACAGCGTCATGTTGGACACCTCTGATACCAGGCCATCGGATGGCGTATTTGCCATTAAGGTCAGTGGAAGTATTTTGATCCGAAGGCTGTACCTTAAAATTGATGGTGGGGCTGATATCTACATAGAAAATAAGAGTGAGCCCGAGGAAAACGTTTCTAAGGAAGAGCTTGATAACATAGAGTTTGTTGGTCGAGTTGTGTGGCTTGGAAAAGATATGTGAGTAGGCTTTCTGCTGCGCTGAAAAGTCTAAAAGAGAATCGGAACTGCCTAGTTCCTTTTCTAACCATTGAGCAAGCTGTTCTTACAGAAGTTAAAATCTTTAATTTCAATATGATACGTCGTAATCACCCTGTTTGGAGAGAATCGGAACTTAGATCCGATTCTAAAACCGCTTAGTTTGAAATGTCGAATCTTCATAAATGCAAAGGAACCGCATTTTTACTGTCTTTAAACCCCATTTAAACGAGATCCGATTCTCAATCTATCCGGCTAGGAAAAACTGCTATGTTCGCGAAACGGCTAAATTCTTACCAGATTAAGCGAATTCATTGAATTCCAGCCTACTCTCTGTAACTCCATGTTCCCAAAGATTTATCCCACGAATTCCTACTTGATCCCACCAGTTCCCAATTTCTCATTACATGTGGTGGGTTACACAAAGTAACCATCGCATCGGGCACTTTCACGGCGCTGCTGTTTTTGTACGTCTGCTATCATCGAACCAAGCCTTAGCTCTAAAAAGTAATCCTCGTTACATTTAGCAAGCTCTTTGTCTATGGGTTTTGGCACCACGTTTTCAATGGATTTTTTACGTGAGCGGGTGATTAGCACGTAACTGGCGACGGAGACGATGAGGAGTATGGCGATGGAAAGAGAAATGACGGTCACGATGAAAAGTCCATGGTAGCGAAGTGCCAATAGATTGCGCCAACATGTTGAGCGTTGTCGAGCAACATGGCGTTGATTTCAGGGAAACCAAGCAAAAGTATTTAGACTAAAATCGAAGAAGGTAGAGCTTGCCTAGATGAATAGGAAAGTGATTGTGCTTCTTGTGTTTAGCGTGTGCATTCAAGCCATTACTGAGGGGTCGCAACATGACAGACGGACAATGGGTATTTATCGGATTTGGGTTGGTGTTGATTGTGACGGCGGGAGTCTTGTTGCTAACACGCAAATCCTGAAAGACGTATAGCCTCACCAACGCCAAACAATGCATCAAAACCAAGCCACTATGTTGGGGGTTTAACGCTGAGAAACAGTCGAAAAATACCCAATAACAGATTTTCACGTCATTTGCGTACTGTGCTTATTGGAAGTCCCAGATATTAAACGGGTCTTAAATATCATAGGTGTATAGTCTCTAAAAAGGATTCGGTTTGCTCCATTAAGCTTACATGAAAGCGCAGGGATGATGGATGAAGAAAATATTTTTTGGTGTGATATTCCTTTCAATAACTGGCTGTACTTCCAGTGACAACTACAACGCTACAGAATCCCCACTTTTAGAGGTGCTGGAGAGATCTTGGGATGCCCCTAAGAGCGAAAAGTCCATTGCGCAGCTAAGATCGGCCTCGAATAAAGGCGATGCTGAAAGCCAGTATCTACTTGGATGGTCATACGATGAGGGTGAGGGGGTAGAGCAAAGTGCCACTGAAGCCGTTAAATATTACAAAATGTCGGCAGACCAAGGGTATGCCCCTGCGCAAACTAACCTCGGGTGGATGTATCAGAATGGGGTTGGAGCAAAGCAAGATTACGAAGAGGCAGTGAGGTATTTTCGCCTCGCGGCTCGGCAAGGTTATGCAATGCCTGAGTTCAACCTTGGCTGGATGTATGAAAAGGGGTTGGGTGTTGAACAAAGCTATGAAAAGGCATTGATGTATTACCGTTCAGCAGCGGAACTCAACCTTCCCCGCGCGCAATACGGTCTCGGGAAATTGTATCGATTAGGATTAGGCGTTGAACAAAGCGATGAGACAGCGGCGGCCTATTATGAATTGGCAGCGAACCAAGGCCATATTGTCGCGCAAACTCAGCTTGGATGGATGCATGAGGAAGGTCGGGGCGTTTATCAAAGTGATGAAGAAGCCGTTAAGTACTATCTAATGGCTTCAAAACAGGGACATGCCCGTGCACAAACGAACCTTGGTTGGATGTATGAGAAAGGCCGAGGTGTATCTCAAAGTCATATCAAAGCAATTGAATACTATCGTCTAGCTGCAAATCAAGGTTATGCCCGTGCACAAACGAATCTTGGTTGGATGTATCAAAGAGGGCTCGGGGTTCCCCTTAGCTATAAAAAAGCGCTCAAGCTCTACCAGAAAGCGGCAGAGCAAAATTACGCTCGCGCTCAAAACCTTCTTGGTTGGATGCATGAAGATGGTTATGGCGTACCACAGGATTACCAAAAGGCATTTGAGTATTACAAAATGTCAGCCGACCAAGGCTATGAGGATGCTCTTGTTAATATTGGTTGGTTATATGAGGATGGTTTGGGCCTTCCTCAAAGTTATGAAAAAGCCTTGGAGTATTACAATTTGGCCGCGGAGCGAGGTGAAGCCCGTGCACAGACTAACATCGGCTGGTTGTATCGAAATGGGTTTGGTGTAACTCAGAACTATGAGAAGGCATTAGACTACTACCACATGGCCTCGGAGCAAGGATACGCGAGAGCGCAATCTCACCTTGGTACGATGTACCGTAAAGGCCTAGGTGTTCCTAAGGATTATAAAAAGGCGATAGAGTATTACAAAAAGGCGGCAGACCAAGGTTTTGAAAATGCGCAAGCCAATCTAGGGTGGATGTACGCCGAAGGGCTCGGGGAGCGCCGAAGTTATAAAACGTATGAAAAAGCCGTCAAGTATTATGAGTTAGCTGCTGATCAAGGGGATAGTTTCTCTCTAGTTAATCTCGGTGTTTTGTATGACCAGGGGTATGGCGTTACTCAAAACAAAGAAAAGGCCGTGAGCTATTATCGCTTGTCTGCGGCACGTGGAAATTTACGCGCGCAATCTAAACTTGGGTGGGCCTATAAAAGAGGTAAAGGGGTAGAGCAGAGCGACGTGAAATCTTATATGTGGTTTTACATTCGTCACTACAATCAATCCCCAGATGAAGCGTTCGAGGTAAATACCCCTTTAAATGCGGTTCAAATTAAACAAGCGCAGTTTATGGCTTTAATATGCATTAGTTCAAACTACTCGGACTGCGACTAAGCGAGGTGTCTGCCCGCTACTTGCTTGTTTCTTTGCGCCATCTTCAATGTGAATTGAGGATGGCGTTTTCATATGGTGTGTGAAAATCGTTCGTCGCGCCTTACAAACAAAGCGTGAATGGGCTGGAATGACACATGGCGCCAACGCTACGACTTTATAGCCAGCAGCGCCCCGAAAGCCACCAAGCCAACACCGCATGCTTGATTCAATCGCTTCTTCATTCTCAACACGTGTTTTTGTAACGTATTCGAGGTTAAGAAAACCGCCACCGCACTGAACCACAATCCGTGTAGCGCAATCATATACAAGCCATACACCAATGCCGTGTGCGCTTCATTGGCATCAGGGGTCATTACTTGACTAAAGATGCTGAGGAAGAAAAGCATGGTCTTTGGGTTGAGTGCATTGCATAAAAAACCCTGAGCCAGAAACTGCATCGCGTTAATGTCTGCTTTGCTGGTTTCGATTGTCTCTAGGCTCGTGTTCGCTGTGAAAATCCCCTTCAATCCTAAATAGATCAAATAGGCCGATCCCGCATAACGTACCACGCTAAATAGCCATTCATTCTGTGAGATTAGGTAGCTTATTCCAAGCAGTGAATAACCAATATGAAAACAGATAGCGAGACTGACGCCTATTGCCGTCCAAATCCCCGCCATTCTTCCTTTGTTAATGCTGTTTTTGAGTACTAGAACGAAGTCAGCGCCAGGGCTAACAACAATGAGAATACCTAAAATAGCGAGGCTTAATGCTTCCATGCTTGCTCCAATATTGATTAATGAGTCGCCATTGTATGTACTTTTCTCCGTGACTATAATCGAAACAATCTCAACCGTAATGTGAGTAAAAGTCACAGATGAGGCATTTAAAAGCATTTCACATTTTTCATGTTGCGGCGTCGTCATCAAGCTACAGCGAGGCGGCAAGCAAGCTCAACATTACTCACGGCGCAGTGAGTAAGCAGATTAAAGTACTGGAAAACCACCTCTCTCAAGCACTGTTTTACAAGCAAGGGCGTAATGTCTATTTGACGCAAGAAGGGGAGTTGCTGAAGGGGTATACCGAGCAAGCATTCATGGCACTGAATATGGGTGTTAACGAGCTCGCCCAATTGAAACGTCAACACCTAGAAGTGTCTTGCGAGCCGACGCTAACCATGCGCTGGTTGATGCCACGACTGTCTGATTTTCACCAACACTCTGGAGTCGATGTCAGGCTATCGACGGCGGGTGGGCCTGTCACCCTTGGCACATCAGGATTATCACTCGCTATCCGCCGCGATGATTTTGAGTTGGTTCATGATTACAACAAAACAACGTTAGTCGAAGAGTGGGTGGGGCCTGTGTGCTCTCCGGCGTATTGGCATCAGGCGCAACACGATGTCAGCAAGATTAAACTACTTCACAGCCAAACAAGGCCAATGGCGTGGGATAGCTGGTCATCCCTCTATGGTGATGCGTCGCTACTGGGCAATACCCACCAGACGTTCGCGCATTTCTATTTTTGCATTCAAGCGGCTGTTGATGGACTAGGCGCAGCGATGGGATCGTACCCACTGGTGGTGGACGATCTAAAACGCGGCAACTTGATCGCGCCGTTTGGGTTTGTGCCGTCAAAACACAACTACATATTGCTGAGCCAAAAAAGCGCGCCGGATGCACTTGAACAGACGTTCACCCAATGGCTACAACAAAACTTATCGCAGTGTGTTCCCTCGGAGGATGAGAGAGCCAAGGGGTTGTAGGGTTAACTGACCGAACCGCTTTTGATCCTCCTCCCTTGAAAAATGAAGAGGATCAAAAGTGTTTCAGCCTGATAAACGGTTTACCCATCTAAGCAAACACAGCGTTTATCTCGCACCGAATCCCTTAAGAGTCTTAAGCAGACTTGTCCTCAGTTAACCTATTTTGTGAAACCGAACCCTGAGACTCTTAATCCTTCCTCATTGGACTTTTTCTACAAAACTGAAACGTCTCTTGTTGGTCATCCGCGCTATAGTCTGTTGAAAACCGAATACGCCTTTTAGTAATTAAGCAGGGTTGTGCTTCGCACATCCCCATCGGGCAGGAAGCCCAAAATTTTACGGATATAACAAACAAGGAAGAGAGTTAAATGGCAGTAGAACAGAGTTTTGTGGAAACCCTGAATGCAGTGTGGGCGACGCCTTATGGCGTGGCGGCGCAGTACATCTTTATTGGTGGTGTTGTGTTGCAGCTCGGTGTGATGGTTTCGCGCTATAAAATGTCTGTGGTGGATGCGTTATTGGCAGTGATGGGCTTCAAGCGCGTTCAACACCGCGAGAAATGGTTCAACATTTTGCACGTCTGTGTGATTGCCATTCCCCTTGGGTTGCTTGCGCTTGCAATGTAATACCGCTTTTCATTGAATGCTTCGTTCGAGCTAACAAAACATCCCAGCATTGAGGCGTATCGTCGGTTGCTTACTCCTGTAAGCTGATCGCTGAATAAGGGTGATGGCGATAGATGCGTGGAGTGACATATGGATGTTGGTTATTGGTTTGTTTTTTTAAGTGCGGCGGTGTTACTGACGTTATCACCGGGGCCCGATTTGATTTACATCCTTTCAAGAACCATTACCCAGGGTAAGAAAATCGGCTTTGCTTCGTCGTTGGGCGTGTGCAGTGGCGCGCTCTTCCATGTGATTGCAGCGGCGTTGGGGCTGTCGGCTATTTTGGCGACGTCTGCTATGGCGTTTACTGTGGTGAAATACGTGGGTGCGGCCTACCTGATTTACCTGGGTTATAAAGCCCTTCGTTCGGCGGGGGAGAGTTTTGATACCGAATCCTCTGGCGAAAAAGAGGTGTCCTTCTGGGATGCGTTCAAGCAAGGCGTGTTGATTGATGTGTTGAACCCCAAAGTGGCGGTGTTCTTCATGGCTTTCTTGCCGCAGTTTGTAAGGCCAAACGAAGGTAGCGTGACGGTACAGCTTATTGTTCTTGGTTGCCTTGTGATTTTGGTCGGGCTGGCTATCGAGTTTCTCTTTGTGTTGTTGGCGGATAAAGCCACGCGGTTTTTGAGGAACAGCCGTCGGTTTTGCGCATGGCTAGATAGAGCGCTCGGAACGATTTTTGTTGGCCTTGGCGTGCGATTGGCCCTGATGGAAAAGCCGTAAGTTAGATTACATCGAAGAGAGGGAAGTGGTGATTATATTACGCCACTTCCCTTTTTTACGGCTGTAAAACGTGGCTTTTTTATACGCTATGACGTTATCGGTGTTGTGCCTTTCGAAATCCTGAATATCCAGCTCTAGCTGACTGTTCTGCATCTAAACATTGAGCCAAATTGTGCGGGTGAACCTGGCTATACTTAGCCCATATTGGCGCAGTTTATGAAGGTTTTATCGCTCCGTGACGTTCTTTTTTGTTGTCTTCCTTTTCTTGTTTATTCTCGGCTATCTCGCGCAAACCACCGGCTTATGTTTAGTGCGTGGCGTGAACGATGCGCTGGATAAGCAACCGCAATTTCTGTTTTCTATTTTGCTCAGTGGCGTGTTGGGTTGGGTGTCTTTTCTCGTGGCGGATGTGCTCGCCATTGATGTGTCTTTCAAAATCTATACAGTGCAATGGACTGCCTTGTTCGGCGGTGTGCTGTTTGGCGTTGGGGCGGCGCTAAATTTTGGCTGCGGTGTCTCGACCATCAGTAAGTTGTCACGCGGTGATACCTTGATGATCGCAACGGTATCGGGCTGGTTCATTGGTTGGTTTTTACTGACAGGCATGTCTGACATCTTGCCTTCGCGCGCCGCTTCAATTCCTTCGAATTTGCACTTCACGGCGCTCGTGGTTATTTCAGCCTTGGTGTTGGTGAGTATTGCCTTTGTTCGCACTGTGAATGCGCGCCTATGGTTGAGTATGTTAACCATTGGGTTGATGGCGAGCCTAACGTTTCTCTATGAACCACGATGGACGCCAAGCAGCTTTTTGTCTGATATAAGCCATTCGATGTGGGAAAAAGAGGCGACGCAATGGCCTTCAATGGAACGCACGCTGTTTCTGTTCGCGTTGATTGGCGGCATGGTGGTGGCTGCGCTGAAAACCCGTTCGTTTAAATGGAAGGTGAAACGCCTACCACGATACGGCTATCACTTGATTGCAGGAGTACTGATGGGAAGCGGCGCGTCTATCGCAGGTGGTGGAAATGACAGCCAACTGATGCTTTCCCTTCCTGCTTTCTCCCCCCACGGTTTTGTTACTGTATTCAGCATGCTGGTTGGCATCGCTCTTGGACTCAAGCTGCCGACGTGTTTTAGGCGTTAATTTCTCTGTCATTCTCGTTTAATACTCAGACAGTGAAGCGCTTCGGCGTCATCATGGTTGTTAGGCTGTGAATGTGAAGAACACGCCTTCTTTTTTCTCCGTTTTTCATCGATGTACACGGGAGTCCCCCATGCGCCACTTTTCTGGTTCGTTCGCGTTTTCATGTCGTCTTTCTGCGGTGTTTCTCTGTTGTATTTTTCCCTTTTCTGTGGCGGCGGAGACGGACATTGAGCGGAACATGGCTGCCATTGAAAAGTTGCAAAACAACACGGCGCCTTTGATTGATGAAGCGCTGAGTAATGTGGGTGAATACGAGGTGCTGACGCAGAAACTGTCTGAGCGTTTTGAATCGACAGGCAGTGGCTTGATGGCGCTGCGTGTGGCGAAAATAGATACGCGTATTGCGCTGGCAAAAAGCAATTCCGCTTTGGCGGAGCGCTACATTGAAAAATACAAAACCTTTTTGAACGACGTTGACCCAGAATCGGCGTGTTATCGCCCTGAATTAGTGTCTGATTTCTATGATCGCATTCAAGCGTTGGGCGATCTCAGCGCGACGATTTTGACGTTTAAAACCACCACAGAGGAAGACAAGGGCATGGCCGCGGTGGTGCAGTTGGGCATGCACGGTGTGGGTGTGGCGGAAGTGCCGGGCGCATTTGTTGTCGCGAATGCCTGTATTCTTGAAGACACCGCGCCCGTGCTCGAAGCCTTCTTTGGCGACATGAGCGGCGAGGAGTTTTCTGATTTGGTAGAGCTTGCCGAAGGGCAGGGCGTGCTTGAACCTTTGTCCGATGACATGTGGCAGGATGAAGATGCTGTGGGCGACGAAATGGATGAGCCTGCGCCCCTTTCTCAACCCATTGATGAAGTAGAGTTTATCGATCCTGAAATAGCATCGTGCGTGTCGATGGCGGCGCAGGTAAGTGAGGCGACACGTGTCAATGATCTGTCTGCGCTGCTTTGCGATCTTCCTACCAACGCCAAGATCCGTTTAGACGATCTCGCGAGTTTTCCGGGTTTGGAAGTGGTCACCTTGAGTGGCGTTGAGGTTGAATCTCTCGCACCATTGAATGATATGCCGGCGTTATCTCAAGTGCTGATTGAGCAAAGCACCATTTCATCGTTTGGTGATATGTCGAATGTGCAGGCCGATTTGGTGTTCTCTGAGGTCGACGCGGAAGATTGGGGCGCATTGGCACAATCTGACGCAGGGCGGATCTTCATTGAACAACCATCAGATTGTCGCAGCCTTTCCTCGCTGGTGCACTCTGGCGCGGTCTCGGTTATTTTCAGTGATGGCGAAGGCCAACTTGATGCGCAAGGCATGTCTGATTCGGTCAATGCGGATCGGGTTGTTATTACCGATTGCACGCGAGACAGTGTGAATTAACGAGCCTAGCTTATAAACATTAGACGTGGATTTTAATCGATGAGTGAATATCTGGTAACAGTTGAACGAGATAGTGTGTGTATGGGGGATGATGTCAATGCTCCTCATCGCTATCGTTTTAAATTACGTTCAGATGCAGATTTCAATGATGTTTTTGCGCACTTAGCGAACAAAAGCTACTTGGCAGAGGTCGCTGGAGATAGTCATTTTTGGGAAGCATTCGTCGACAAGACACGTTTGGCGATATTTCTAAGAAACAACAAAAGTCCAGAACCATCAAATTTGCTATCTCATAACATTGCGAACTACACAAATGATGGTTATTTGAACTTAACGTTTAGATACCGTAGCGAAATTGATTGTTCCATTATTTAGTGAGTTGTTCGTTTATTTCCTGTGTTCTCATAGCTTTCGTGAGGTTGTGATGCCAAATCAACAAGACGAAATCGGTCTGCTCGATCGCCCATTGGTGCTTCCTTGTGGTGCTGTGCTGAAAAACAGACTGATTAAATCTGCCATGTCTGATTCGTTGGGAAACGGAGCGGGCAATGCAACAGCACCACAGGCGCGGCTTTATGAAAAGTGGGCTGAGGGAGGCGTGGCGCTGGCGATTATTGGTGAAGTGCAGTTTGATCCGCGCTTTCCTGAGCGTCCGGGTAACTTGCTATTGAGTGATGACGCAGACTTTGAGGCGCTGCGTGAACTGACGTCTCGCGCTTCTATCAACCATGCGCACATTTGGCCCCAGATTGGTCATGCTGGTGGGTTGTCGTATCCGCCGATTAGTGAGCCAAGAGGGCCGTCGCCGCTCGACATTGGCGAGTTTCATTGTGATGGCATGTCGGCAGAAGACGTCGAACAACTCCCTGCGCAGTATGCGCAAGCGGCGGCACTGGCGAAAAGTGTGGGTTTTACGGGCGTGCAAATTCATGCCGGACATGGTTTTTTGCTGAGCCAGTTTTTATCGCCTTTGTTTAACTGTCGTGAGGATCAATACGGCGGTGATGTGGCGTCTCGCTGTCGCATTGTCATTGATGTGATAGCAGCGGTGCGAGAGGCGGTGGGGGAGGCGTTTCCGATCGGCATTAAAATCAACACAACGGATCAATTGGATGGCGGGTTAACCCAAACTGACGCACTGGCTGCGATTGCTTTATTGGATAACACCTCGCTGGATTTGATTGAGCTGAGTGGCGGTTCATATTTCCCTGGGGCAGCGTCGAGTTCTGACCGCTTTGCGTCTGGGCCTTACTTTGTCGAGTTCGCTGAAAAAGCCAAGCAGTTGACGCGTATTCCTTTAGTGGTCACGGGCGGGTTCAAAACGCGGGCGCAGGTTGTCGATACCATAGCCAAACATGCCGCCGATGCGGTCGGGCTGGCGCGTGCGTTGGTGTTAAACCCAGCACTGCCCAAAGATTGGCTTGCAGATAACGATGGCAATCTTTCGTTTCCTTCTTTCTCATCGCCACCGCCGGGTGGGATTACCGCGTGGTTTACCATGCGTTTAACGGCGATTGGGAAGGATGAAGAAGCGAGCTTTAATCCTGAACTTCACACCGCGATAGATGAGTATGAAGCCCGTGATGACGCCCGATGTGCCGTGTGGCGAGCGAGATTTGGCGGAACTGAGTAATGTGCTGATCTACCGCCGTAATCCCAGAAGATCTCATCCGGATTGGCTGTGATCGTCGCATTTGTGAACACAGTTGTTGTGATGCACTACCTATAATTCATTGCTGTATGTAAAGCCCAATACACTGCATGTCGCAGCGGGTTTTTAAGGCAGCATTATGAATAGTCGATGGATTCATTGTCGCTACACTGTGTTTGTTTTCTTCCTCTCTCTTTTACTCTCCCTTGTTGGGTGTGGCACCTCGCCTGAGCCGACAGCGTCTTCCAAGCCCCCTGCGTCTTCTGAGCCGCTCGAACCCTCTGAACCGTTAGCATCTTCAGAATCCCACAGTGACCCTTCCTCAACCATAACGCCAGAATCGCCGAGTACGACTGACCCCATGGTTTCCGCTGAACCCGTTGAGACGGACGAGAGTGGAATGGGCGCAGCCGATAGCGTTGATGGAATTGATGGAGGAATGGACACGGTTGTTGCTCCCCCTGAAACGTCACCAACACCTACCCCTATAGCTGGCACCACGCCCGCGTCGTATGACGAATATCTAGGGCCGCCAGATCTGGCATGCGGGGAAGATGGCGCACCGGCATGTGGTGATGAAATTAACATCGACGCCATTTTGGTGGGCGATGCAACCAACTGGGGGTGCAAAGGGAAGAATCTGTATTTCACGCCGAAAAACGGCGGTGAGTGTTGGCGATGTCCTGACGGGTATCGTCGAACATGGACGCCGATTCACAAAGATAACGCCTGCAAAGAACGCGGTATTGGTTTTAACAAAGACACGGTCGATGCGACGTTTGAACGCTCTGTCTATGGCTGCGAAGACAGTCAATTTGAAAAAGGTGGCGAATGTTATCGCTGCCCAACAGGGTCTTCCAAAGTCAGTTTTCTGTGGGCGTTCAACCCCGGCACTGAATGTAAAACCGAGTACTACTGCGATGAGGGATTGGACTTGATGCCTTCGCCTGCTGACGCTTTGCTGAATTTCGGCCCTCCCTATGAAAAGGTGTGTGGTGCACCGATGGATATGCAAGCTGAGATAACGGCGCTTGCCCAAATTTGATTGGAAGAAGACCTCGCTCTCAGCCAAGGGGGGGCTGAATTCATTGCGGCAGTGGCGAAAAACAGTGCATTGAGACGTGCGATTTCAGACAAAGACGGTGAAGAAGTGTACCGGCTGATTTCGCAAATGCCGAGTTACCTTGCCTTGCGTGACGCTGGACTCGCTAATGGGTATCAATCTATCACCTTGGGTGGCGCGCCTGAACTCGAAGTGGGTATCGGCACAACGGCTGAATATGGCGTGGCGCTGGATTGGCAGGGAAACACGCGGCCTTATGGTGCGGTTGCGGTCTCTAAAGGCGCTTCTCTCAGTGTGGGGCTCGGCGTGAGCTTGGGCGTGTGGAAAGACGGCATTGAAAGCGATGCGCGAAACATTGGTGGCTACGCCCATGGCGCGAGTGTCAGCGTGCCTTTGGGTGTGGCAGATGTCGGCAGCGGTGCATGGTTCAGCTACTACCCGATTCGTTACCTCGGCCTTACGTTCAGCGCCAGCGGCGGCATTGGTCTTGAAACCGTGAACTACAACCAAGCCGTCACCATGTTGTATTGAGCGGTTTAGTGTTCAACATGGTAAAACGACATAGCGCGCCAAACGGCGCGCTATGTCTGTTTAGAAAAGCGAGATGAATGACGCAGTAACGCGTTACGCGATCGCGTTTTCTAAGATCTCGCGGCTTTTTTCTAGCGTGATGGATTGGTTTTCCCCCAGCGCTGTCATGCCGTGTTTTGTCAGTTGGTTGATCACGGCATTGATGGCGGTTTCTTTGTCGCCCGTGTGCTCGGTCAGTTTTGTTTCTAAACCAAGCTGCTCGTAAAAGGCTTCAATCGCATCAATGGTGCGTTCTGCCAGATCGTCGCTGTTCGCGAAACCAAAGACATTACGGCCCATTTGTTCGAGCTTGGCGCGCTTGTAATCGATTTGGTTACGCAGCAGCGAAGGCTGAATAATGGTGAGCGAACGTGCGTGGTCTACATGCCAAAGCGCAGTGAGTTCGTGGCCTATCATGTGCGTTGCCCAGTCTTGCGGTACGCCTTGTCCAATCAAACCCGATAGCGCTTGGTTGGCACTCCACATCAGGTTTGCACGCCATGCATCGTTATCGCGCTCTGCAAACTGCTCGCCTAACGTTTTCAGATTGCGCAGCAAGGTTTCTGCATAGCCATCTTGCACCGCCGCATTTGTTGGGCGGGTGATGTATTGCTCACAGGTATGCACCCACGCGTCGGCAATGCCGTTAACCAGCTGACGTTCTGGCAGTGTTTTCATGGCATCAGGGTCCAGCACGGCGAAAACAGGGCGAACACTTGGGTGCATGAACGGCAGTTTGTCTTGGGTTTCTGCTTTGGTGATGACCGCTGCGGGGTTTGATTCTGAACCCGTAGCTGGCAGCGTTAAGATCGCACCGATAGGCAGCGCACTTTCAATGGTGTATTTACCGGTCAGGATATCCCAGCCGTCGCCGTCGTATTTTGCTGCGGCTGCAACATACTTGGAGCCATCAATCACTGACCCGCCGCCCACAGCCAAAATGAAGTCAATCTGTTCTTGCTTGGCAATCGCCACGGCTTTGTCCAAGGTCTCTTTGGTTGGGTTCGGCTCAACGCCAGCAAAATCCAGCCAAGTGTGGTTCTTCAGGGCGTCAGTCACTTGGTCGTAAACGCCATTTTTCTTGATGGAGCCACCACCGTAAATCACCAGTACTTTGCTTTGTGCTGGGATGACACCCCCAATGGCGGCGATTTGGCCTTGGCCAAAATGGATTTGCGTTGGGTTGGAATAGGTAAATTGCATGTGGACCTCGTGCTCTTTATGGCATGCCGCCAGATCGTTATCTTGCAGCTATCTTAGTCCCGACGCGCTGTGATGCGATAGGGCATTTCTCGCTAGTTCTTGCCTAATCATCCAAAGTCTTAAAATTCAGGAACAGTGTGGAGACTCTGCTGGATAGCATACTTGTCGCTGATTGGTGAAGAAAGCATCACAATAATTGTGTTTTATTAGTGATTTATGGATGTGTCGCTTTGGTTTTATCGACTCTTTCCTTTGTGTTGAACGGCGGGGGAAATAACAGTGGCATGCCAAATAACCCGAAAGCCCTGGCGGTTAACGTTCCCTCGTTTGTTCTGTATTGCTTGCAGGTTTGATCAGCATATTGGCACGGTCTTGAAAGGGATTGCATCCCATGCCTGCGCGCCTGGAGATAGCTAAGAGGTGAGAGATAGCTAAGAGGTGAGAGATAACTAAGAGAGGAGGGATAACGAAAGAGAAGAGACGACGTTAAACGTGGCACGCTGATGGAATCCGACTAGCGCCTCCCTGACGGAAGCGCCAATGATCGTCGTCGTGTTGAGATTGCCGTACTACGTCTTCGTAAGCGCCAATGTAAGAAACGCTAACGTAAGCGACGATTAGGTTTCGATGGTGACGTTTGTTTTGGCTTTGCTGCAGCAACTAAGGATATAGCCTTCTTCTTCCTCTTCTTCGCTTATCCCGCCGTTGTGCTCCATGGTGACTTCACCGGACACCAACCTTACTTTGCACGAGCCACAAATGCCCATGCCGCAGGCTTTGGGTACATGCACGCCGAGCTTGGTGCTGGCAGTGTGAATGGTGTCGTTTTCGCTGACCGTGACGGACATGCCTTCGTCAATGAATTCGATGGTGAATCCGGGGACAGGGATTTCGTCGGTGATCAGTGCCTGTTCTGCGGATTCTTCCGCGTCTTCCTGCACTTCTATCGGTGTCGCGCCGAAGCTTTCTTCATGGTATTGGCGCATGTCGAAGCCGATTTCCATCAGCATTTTTCGCACAGCAGCCATGTAAGGTTCTGGCCCACAGCAATAGACTTCGCGTTGAAGTGCATCGGGCGCGATCAGCAACAAGACTTCTTTGGTGAGAAAGCCCCTGTAACCGTGCCAACTTTGGCCGGGGTCGTAGCGCTCACAAATGATGCTGAGATCGAAGTTATCAATGCGTGCGTTCATCAATTCCAGTTCTTTGAGGAAGATGATGTCTCGTGGGGTTTGGGCGCTGTGCACGAATTTGATATCCACCGCACCATTGGTGTCATACCACCATCGCGCCATGGAAATCACGGGCGTGATGCCGACACCGCCAGAAAGGAGCAGCGCTTTATCGGTGGGATTGTCGATACAGTTGAAGTTGCCAACAGGGCCGTGAACCGCAATTTCGTCATCGATATTGAGGTTGTCATGCAGCCAATTCGACACTAAACCATTTTTGAGTCGCTTTACCGTGATGGAAAAGCTGTAAGGCACGGAAGGCGAGGAGGACATGGTGTAACTGCGCATGACCTGTTCACCACCGATGTTTAGTTCAAGCGTGACGAATTGCCCCGGCTTGAAGAAGTACATGATGGGGGTTTGACTCATGAAGCAGAAGGTTTTCACGTCATGCGTTTCACGGATCACTTTTACGCAGCGCACAAGGTGTCGCCCATTGACCCACGTTTGTGTGTTAACGGGGTTGAGGCTGTTGTCGGGTACCACTTCTACGTCATTCATTGTTTCGTTCCCCAAGCAGTGAGCGCACTATTTTGCTGATAGCCAACGTGTTTTTATTTGTGTTCTTGGTATAAAACCATGCACTTTTCTTGGATTTTGTTGCCATTTGCGTTTCACGATTTATGCAAATACGACATGCACATACCAAAACGCACCAACACTTACCCGAGGTTGGCTTCTAGCTGTTCGCAGTACCAGTTAACAAAGTTGATTACGCCGAACTCATACGTCTTGGAATATGGGCCTGGTTGATAGGCTTTGGAGTTCACGCCCAGTTGGTTGGTTTCAGCGAGCGTACGGTCTTGTGCGTTCGTCGCCATCCACACATGGATCAGGTTTTCAACGTCGTAGTCCACACCTTCAACGGCATCTTTGTGCACAATCCAGCGGGTGATCACTTTGGTTTCTTGCGGGCTCACAGGCAGGATTTGGAATGCGATGAGGTTGTCGCCGCCGCCGTGGTTCCATGAGTTTGGTAAGTGCAAAATGCGCAACACGCCAAGGTCGGGTGTGTCGATGCGGCCCATGAGCTTTTTGCTGGCGGCTTTGCCGTCCATCGTCATGGCGTGGGTGCCTTCTTTGAGTGGCGTGCGCACCATGCGGTTACGCAGGCCATACGCGCCTTTGAACTTGAAGGGGATGTCATGCCCTGACCAGAGCTTTTGTTGTTTTTCTACTAAGGCAATGAATTCTGGTGTCGCGCGTGGATCATTGTTGTCGTCCCACTCAAGCAAGGTATGCAGTAATTCGGGGTGGGAGCCATCACAGTGGTAACACTCGCGATTGTTTTCGACCACGAGTTTCCAGTTGGCTTTTTCGATGATAGTACTTTCGTAGGCAACTTTGGTGTTTGCCATGTCGTAGGGTTCGAGGTAGTAATTCAAATCATCGAGGAATTCTTGAATTGGCGGCGGTGTATCTGCAAGGCAAACGAAGATGTAGCCGCCCGCATTTTCACAATGCACGGGATGAAGGCTATACAGTGATTTATCAAAATCGTCGCCCATGTCGACGCCGGCAAAGACCAATGAGCCATCGAGGTCATAGGTCCATTGGTGGTAAGGGCAGACGAGCTTGGCGGATTTGCCTTTTTGCGTTGTGCAGATTTTGGAGCCACGGTGACGGCAAACATTGTGGAAGGCGCGGATTTGGTCTTTGTTATCGCGAACGATAATGATGGGGTTGCCGCCTACATCGAGCGTGGTGAAGCTACCGCGCTTTGGAAACTCGCAGGTCATGCCTGCAAATATCCATTCTTTGCCGAAGATTTCTTCCATGTCGATGCGGAAGATTTCCGGGCTGTTGTAGAAGGGTTGTTCAAGCGTAAAGTCTGGAATGCGTCGCTCGAGCATGGTTTTGACAGCTTGCTTATCAATGACATCGCTGTCGATGTGTTTAATCGGCACTTGGTTCATCTTGCTTCCTTCCCTTCGTCTTGCCCACGACATGCTTTTTGTACTCTCAAATGGCAATCCTTTGTCGACATTCTGAACAACAAACACGCCTACGCGCGCGTGTTTAAACCGCTTTCTTTGCGGCATTTGAGAGGCCTACATTTGGATAATGGCTCTTTTTGTTTGGGGGTAATTATTTATTTACGACGTGATACGCGCTTTTTTACGACGGAAAGAGAACCGTGCTGCGCATTCGTTTGATGCGGAAAGGTGATAAAATATTATATTTATCAATAAGAAAGACGCTTTGCGCTTGGCATTTCTCCATCAGGAGAGGGCAAAGGGGTTGAGCGGGAGGATTGGGAAAGATGAGCAGTGCGGCGCGCCACGATGATGAGCGAATATCATGGGCTTTTTGCCCGATCATGGCTGACAGAAATAAAGAAAACGTCAGTGTAGAGCAAGGCAGTGGTTTGCTCGTCACCGACGTTTAAAGTTGTGCTTTTTTTCACGCAGTTTGCGTTACTTCAGCAATGCGACCATGGCTTCACCCACTCCGTGTGCACTTGCTGGGTTTTGGCCTGTTACAAGACGCTCATCAACGATGACATGCACGCCCCAAGGCTGGATTTTGCTAAATTTCGCGGCTTTACGTGTTAGCGATTCTTCCAGCAGGAAAGGAATGTCGTTGATGGTGCCGAAATCCACTTCTTCTTCACGCGTAAACCCCGTCACATTCTTATCGGCGATCAATGGCTGTCCATTGCTCAGAGTGATAGGAAGCAGACCCGCAGGGCCGTGACACACAGAACCGATCACGCCGCCTTTTTCGTAATGCGATGCCGCTAGGCTTGCTGTTAGGGCATGATCTGCCAAATCAGACAGCAGGCCGAACCCACCAGGGTAGAAAATGGCATCGTAATCGTCGATGTTGAGCTGGTTAACGGGAATGGTGTTGTTCACGCGAGACTGGAACTCTGCATCGTTAAAAATACGCGTATTAACGTCATCGCCTGCCATGTCTTCGCCGTAGAAAGGCACTGCGCCGCCATTGATAGAAGCAACGTCGTAGCTGAAACCCGCCTCCAAGAATGCATCCAACGCGTGAGTCATCTCAGGGGCGTACGTACCGTTCGCCTGATCGGTTGTGCCAAGCGTGGCATGATTCGTAACGATGATTAGAACCTTTTTCATAACGTCATCCTTTTGATGAGAGTGGGCGTGGCTACTCCATTTTTGGACAGAGCTAAGCCGTTTGATGTCGACCATTCTATGCTTTCGCTATATAGGTGATAATCCGCTAAAATGAAAAACCGTCTTTGCTATATAACAATAATCAAATGAACCTAAACGCACTCAGTTTTGATGGCATTGTTGAATTCGTGACAGTGGCAGACGCCAAGGGCTTCAGTGAAGCTGCCCGTCGTTTGAATTGCTCGGTCAGCCACGTTTCTCGCCAAGTGTCGCGACTAGAACAACGCCTTGGCACGGCGCTCTTTGCGCGATCTACACGCTCGGTGAAACTCACGGAAACGGGTCAGCAGTATTACCTGCAATGCCAAGAGTTGGTGAGCGGGCTCGATCAAGCCAATGAGATGGTGACGGGCGCGCAGGTTGATTTGCAAGGCACGCTCCGCATCAGTATGGCTGGGTCGTTTGCCGAACAATTCATTGCCCCAGCGCTGGTGGAGTTTGCCAAACAACATCCAAAATTGACGGTTGAAGTGGATTTCAGCAGTCGCCACGTCAACTTTGTGGAAGACGGTATCGATTTCGCGATCCGTTATGGACGATTACAAGATTCAGGGTTGGTCGCCAGAAAGCTCGCTGACCGCAGTTTGATGGCGGTTGCGTCGCCTGATTACCTTTTGGAACATGGTGAGCCGAACCATCCCAAAGCGTTAGCGCAGCATTCTTGCTTGATCACTAACAACGATACATGGCTGTTTGAGCAGGCGGGGAAAGAGATACCTGTAAAAGTGTCTGGGCGTTTTCGCTGTAACAACGCCAATGCCTTGGTGGAGGCATGCAAAGGCGGATTAGGGATTGGTTACATGCCCAAAAGCAGTTTTCAACAAGCGGTTCAGAACGGTGACTTGGTTCCGGTGCTCGCGCCTTTTTGGACGCAGAAAATTACCTCATGGGTGGTGTATCAAAACCGTAAGTTTTTGCCCCTCAAAGCGCGCCTTGCTATCGATCATTTACTGACGCACTTTGAGGGGTGGGAAGAATAGTTTCTTTTCTTTCGTAATGATTCTTAGCTATTTGTTTGACGAACAAGTCAGCTCATTCGAGGAGTAACTGATCTGACGTTTGGTCGTTCTGTAGACATATTTTATTTCGCCACCTGCTTTGACAAATCCTCTAATGGGACCTGCTGTACCACACACTTCACGCTCCCGAGCTTTCAGACCGTTAGCATATGTTTTCTTTTGCTGAACGGCTGTTCCATCCAAAACATAATCGAATTCTGGCAGATAAGATAACGTCAGAGTCATTGTTTTTCCGGTGGCTGAAATCTTATCCAAAATGACGTTATTCCTAATGGTATAGAGTTCATCTTTCCGACCAGCTAATTCTTCTTCTTTCACAAATGCACACAAATCAATGGCGATGAATTTGCTGTAACAGCTGTCGCCAGCGGCAAAGCCCGTGTTATCGAGTGTATTGATGACCACCGTGTTGGTGTCGCCTGAGGTGAAATCGATCTGAAAGGAAAACTTGAACCCTTCAACGTCGTTCCAGTGTTTTTTGCCTTCGATAATGTTTTCGAGCATGCCGGGGTGGAGGCCATCGAACAGGGTCAATTGACCTTTAGGTGAATTGAAGGCTTCGACCTTTTCTGCTCGGCTATTGCCTTCCATATCAGGATAAATGAGCAGATCGTCATCAATCTCAATCACCATATTGATATGGCATGAAAAGTCGTCATTGATGATATCGAGGCGCTTGGCTGTCAGCCCTGTGGCGAGTTTTCGAGGCAAAATATTGCGTGGATTTCGGGCTTCTTTTTCCCATTCACTACATACATTGTCATGCGTGTAGCTTTTCTCTATGTTATTCGAACGCACGTTATTGTCGGTGTTCGCACATCCGACCAAGAACAGCAAACATCCCCATCCCCATAACTTCATACACGTTTCCTTGTGCAACAACTGGTTTTATCTAAGGCGAGATTAGCAGTTCGGCTGCGAAGGGTTGGGTGTTTTTAATGAGACCCAGTGTGTAATGCGCGTTAGCGTAAATCGTATTTTCGCTCATACCTTGGCAGCATACTTTCGTTGCCTAAAATGCCACCTTGGTGAATATAGAGCAGTTGTTTGTCAGCGTTCTGTGGGTACCAAGTCTGTAAACATCGCCACATCATCGGGTCATACAACAAATCAAACTCGATGTGGGTTTGTTCAAGCAAGGATTGCCACACGCGATAATCTTGTTCGTACAGCTTTCCAAAGTGATGTTTCTGCTCGCGCGTCAAAATGGTCGGATGACGGGTTTCGCCCAGTTCTTCAAATTGTGAAACAAGGTAACTTTCCCCACCAACACATGGGCAAGTAAGCACCTCGATGCCGTGCGGGTGTAAATGTTTGTGCAAATACAGCGCCGTGGTACCTGTGCCAGCAGGTAACGCGACCGCCAGTGGCTTTTCTTGATGGAATCGAGACCATGTGAGAATTTCGTCCGCGAGGGTTTTGACACCTTCTTCTGCAATCGGTGATCGACCACCTTCAGGCACGAGTAGGTGGTTTTCATCTTGTCGGTGCTTGTGAATGAAATCGGCAGGGTGGGTAGATTCCGCGCAGATGTCTGCCATTGCAATGACTTTCGCGCCCAGATCTAATGCCCCACGATAATTCCCAATCGGGCTTTCTTTTAGCCAACTTGGAATGCGGTCAACGTAAAACTCTAACTGCCAACCTTTGATGGACGCGAGCGCAGCCAAGGACAACAAGGAATTGGCCTGCGGTGATCCATACCCAATCAAATGGGTGATCTTAGGATTGTCGTAAGCAAGAAGCGACATCAGTTTGCGGGCTTTGTTTCCCGAAAAGTGACCGTGAAGTTGGTCGTCACGCTTGAGGAAAAAAGGAATACCGTCGAAGACGTGTTGTGTAACGGGACTGTTGGCGAGCTTCATATGCAGGCTTGGATTGAAATAACCGCAGGCAGTATAAACACGATGTGGGTGCAGAGGGGAGTAAAAGGTGCAGGCGAATGGGGGCTGAGTGACAAACCAATCAAAAAATACAGGCGCTTCTACAACCCAGAAAAGCGCCTGCTTGCTATCGGCTTGGTTTAAGAGCCGCTGTTATCGTCTTTCACTTGGCACTCTGGAGCTTCTGACCCTTCTGGGCACTTATTGCCCCCATCGGTCGAGGTAGCCAGTGCTGAACCTGTAAAGAAAACCGCTAGAGCCAACATCAGTGTTTTTAGCATTGTCATCGCTTACTCTCCTTTTCCTGTGGAGTCATTGGGTAGTGTTTTGCTGCAGCACCTTTACTGTCGTTCATAACAAGTAAGCCAATGTTAGGTGTACGTAATGGTTGTGTTAGGGGGTTATCTTGTACAGATAGTAAGACAAGTTCTCTTTACACTCGGTGAGAGCGTGCATGCTAAATGGGTACGTGTTGATAATGGTTTGAAAAAGAAAAGCCAGCGGAATGCTGGCTTTTGTGTGTATGAGGGGGAGGGGGCTTAATCAGTGGCTGATGGCATCTCGCACCATGACGATTTGATCAGGTACAGAAGCTTCAAATCCGTAAAACTCGCCGTACTTCGGACGTAAGGTGTCCATGGCTTTTGCTGTGATGGCATCGTAATAGGCTTTTGCTGATGCTTGGTGGTTGTTGTATTTCGCCACGAAGTAATCGCCAGGATTCACGCTGCCGAGCGCGTCGCCAGTCGCCGCTTTTAGATCTGAAACGTATGTCTGCATGAACGTGAAATCGGCTTTGCTGCCAATGTTCCCGTGCCCGCCTGAGAAATGTGTCCACTCTTTGGCTTTGATAAACGCAAGGTTATCTTCATAGCCTTCGAAGGTGTCTGAACCACCAAAGTTCAAATATGGCATTTGGTCTGGGTTAACCACATCTGGGATATGCGCAATTTTTGCGTTTTCCAATATCCAAAGTGCACTGTCGTAAGTGTGTGCGGAGTTCGCAAGGCCATAAACGGTAATGGTCTCATCGCCAAACGTGAAGCTGTCTCCGCTGAACTTGAGTTCTTTGGTTGCAGGTGTCACCTCACTGCCATGCTCTCTCATGCCTTTTGCGGTGGCATCTGTCGCAATGATTTCAAGCTTCACGCCGGCGTCTTTTGCCGCTTTCTCGAACACGGAAATATCACCAATGTGGTCTTCATGGTGATGTGAATACACCACGGCGGTGACGGGTTTGTCGGTAACATCCGCAATTGCTGCAAGCACTGCTTCACCGCTGCCATAGGCCAGTGGATCCATCAAAAGTACGCCGTCATTTCCGACAAGAAACACGGTGTTGTAAAAACCAATCTGAACCCAGTAAGCGTTGTCCGTCAGTTTTTGAACAACCACGTCACCGTTAAAGTTTCGTTCGGTCAGGTTTCCAATTTTGTCACCCACGTTAAGTGCTGTTTTTGCGCTAGGCGCAACAAAGGTGGCGTCGGTGGTTGATGGGTATCCGCCGTCTGGCAGGTAGGTAAAAGGTCTTGTTTCTTCTGCGAAGACTGCAGTGGTAAACAGGGTGGCAAACCCAGCAGCAATTAGGCTTACTTTAAATGCTTTCATGTCGTATCCCTCGTGCGTTGTTGTTATGGATTCATAGGCTGATTGGCATTGTCTTGTGCCATTGATGAGAACTATAAAGCGCACTATTTGTTCGATAAATGCCGTAACGAGAAACAGATTGTTAACCAAATCGGTCAAATAAAATGTGAGTCATTTGAGGCATTGTGTTGTCGTGTGACCTAGCATTATTGATAGGAGTATTAGGGATAGCGTGATCGGATTGCGCGGAATTGAAAGCCATCAGACAGGGTCAATGAAAATGGAAGTAAAAGAACCTTTATCAAAACGTCATGTTAAACGCTGCCTAATAGGTGTGGCTGCTGCACTGGTTATAGGGGCGTCTAGCCTCGCGACAGCGGCTGACATCAAGCTCAGAATGTCTGCGCCGGCGTCTGCTACCGATCAACGTGCGGTAGCGATGACGGCAGTGTTTGGTGAGGCGGTCGCGCCATTTGCTGATTTTGAAGGACATTGGAACAGTTCTTTGTTCAAGCAGGGGACGGATCTGGAAGCCATTGCGCGTGGCAACCTAGACATGACGATCACTTCTGCTCAGGAATTGGCAGAGTTCATTCCTGAGTTTTCAATTTTCTCCGCAGGTTATGTTCACCGTGATGCGGAACATCAGCAGCGGGTGTTTGCTGCCGATTTTATGGCGCCATTAAAAGAAAAAGTCGAAGCCTTATTGGACGTGAAGCTGTTGAGTGTGATGTACCTTGGGCGACGTCATCTGAACCTGCGGACGGAGCAAGAGGTGAAAACACCTGCGGATTTGAAAGGGGTGAAATTACGCATGCCGGGCAGTGACGCATGGCAATTCCTTGGGCGTGCTTTGGGTGCGAGCCCTACCCCCATGGCATTTGCAGAGGTGTATACGGGTTTGCAAACCGGCACTGTGGATGGTCAAGATAACCCATTACCAACCAGTAAAGATGCGAAGTTCTATGAAGTCACCAATCAAATCGTGCTGACAGGGCACTTGGTCGACTTGAACTACATCGCTATCTCTAAAAAGGTGTTTGATAGGCTGACAGTCGACCAGCAAGTGATTGTTCAAAAGGCGGCTGACGATGCGGCTGAATCAGCGCGTCAAAAGCAACTTACGTTAGAAGCAAAACTGGCGCAGTTCTTTATCGATAAGGGAATGAACGTGTATGAGCCCGATTTGGACGCATTCCAAAGCACGGTTCAAGCGGCCTATTTAGAGTCTGATTACGCCAAGCAATGGCCAGATGGTTTGCTTGAGAAAATCAACGCGCTGTAAATCGTTTAATACCTCTTTCAACCGCTGCCCTGATGTTGTCCAACACTCAGTGTGGCGGTGTTAATTTTTTGGGCACCGTGACCACGAAAAATCGCCCTGTGCTTGGTCGAATTTCCTTCGAAAAATGCGCCATATTCTCATTGATGATGTCAGCGTTATTGATGGTGTCGTGCACCTTGAGAAAGTGTCTGAACGCCTTTAAAAACGTGGGCAGGTCGTAAATGAGATCTCCATCCCATAAACGCTTGTACGTTGCAATGTGACGGCTCGCTGTCTATGCCTACGAAAAAATTTATTGAACCATCTTATCTCTGGTACAGATTGCCATACCTTATTGATTAAAAAAGCACCAATCGGGACTAATGAAATAAGTAGTAGGTCACGATCCGTCCAGTTAGAGTGAAAAAGTGAAAATAACCCTTTACTAATCTCTCGGCTACGGTATTATTCGCCTCGCTCTGTATGTTCAGATTTATTAATGGAACTTCAAGCCAAAGTAAAACCTCAAGATTTCTTCGTAACCGTGGTTATCCTTAGTGTTTCCCTTAGCTTCATCGTCACATTCAATAATTCAAGCGCCAGTGCCTCGCATTATCGCGAAAATTTATTATCAACTAAATATTAAGGGACACATTATGTCTAAGACTACTGGTATCGTTAAGTGGTTCAACGAAGAGAAAGGTTTCGGTTTCATTACTCAAGACAACGGCGGTGCTGACGTATTCGTTCACTTCCGTGCTATCGCTTCTGAAGGCTTCAAAACTTTGGCTGAAGGCCAAAAAGTATCTTTCGAAGTTGAGCAAGGCCAAAAAGGCCCACAAGCTGCTAACGTAGTAGCTCTGTAATTTCGAAAGGCGGCGTAGGTAGCTTGCTACTTACGCCTCTTTTTTATCTAGCGTTTCACTCCTCGTAACTCGCTTTAGTTTTACCCATTCCATCAGCGACATCCCCATTATTTTTATCGTCTTCTAGCAAAAATTATTAACTCCCCAAATATCTCTTTTCCATATTTGTCTTCCAGTTACATATTTCTCAGCTATATTTCTATAAATAACAATGAAAATCATGACGTTGCCGTGCAATGCTCACGATGAGAACTCAGCGCCTAGCTTGGTTTTATGCTGATCAGAAACAGTAAGGAAGAATATGTCACGTTCAACAGGTCGAAAACGATTTTGGTTCCAACAAACCCGTGAAGACAACGCGATTAAAACCTTTAAATCACGTTCGAAAAAGTAAGCCCAGGGCGTTTCCTCCCATTCAAGTAAACGCCTTCACCGCTGCAACGATTTGCTACCTCTTTAAGTTCCCCCCGTTCACCAACAGCACAGGATCGTGGTATTGGGTTTCCCAATGCATCCTTGCGCGACCTTCATCACCTATCGATTGTTTGATGTAACCCAGTAAGCGTTTTGTTGATTCGCCCCTAATTTCTTGTTACTCACTGGCCTTCCACACCGCGATTTTCTCAAATTAAGCTACTCTTTTAACTGCAAATCCTTGAAATGGTATCTGAGATTTAGAGATTGGAAGCGAAGCTGCGAAAGACCGTCACTGCAGTCAATCGACATTGGCATGTAGAACTTATTGGCACTGATATGTTTTGGTGCGATATTCTTGTGGATGCTAAATTTTCCGCAGAAAGTGAACAGCTCAGCCAATACGTTGTCGATTACCGTGATAACTTGAAACACCACATTGAAGATGTGTTGGGCGAAGCACGTCTTTATCTGATGTGCGTGCGTGAAAAAGTGCGCTTCAATTCCTTCAAAAAACCCAGCTACAACCCGTTTACGCGAAAGATGAAGTTTCATTTTTTGGTGGGAGAGGCTCGCCGAAGAGTGTCATTGAAGGTTGATGTTCGAAAGCACTTTTTTCCTGACTTAGCCCATCCCAAAGTCTTCCTTGAATCCAAATTCATTACGCTGCTGAAAAACGAAAAAGACAACATCACGTTGTCGGTGCATGATTTCTTGTCTGCAATCGGTGCTGACCTTGGGTTGGATAGCCGAGTTGTGTCATCAGGCTACAGCCGTTCCCCTTATTGGGGGGGGGAAGAAGGGGCGTTAGTCATGCTGCAGCGCCAAGCTGCAAGGTTTACCAGCGACGACAAAGACCTCGTGGTTTATATCAATGAATACAACATGTCGCTCTTCAGCAACAAGACACGCGCTTTGGATCAGTCAGGTCGCAACATTACTGAGTTTTCTGATGAATCAATAGACATGTCATTCATGATGCTTTCACGCAGTTTTAGCTTGTACTTTTTGGGCTGCGATGCGGAAGCCTCTGTGGAGGTGAAAAATGCGATGGCTAACATCTCACGATATTTAACCCGGAATCAGATTCACCGCATCACGGTGGACCATGCTTATGAGCAAGACGGCGAGTACCTAAGGTTGTGCTCGCAGGAAGTAGAAACGTCTCCAAGCCATGTGTTCACTGTATTGATGGAGCATGGGAAAGTGGTGCTGGATCGCGGCGAGATCTACGATTAAGCGTTCGAGAAAGTGTTGGTTAAATGTTCGCCCAATGCTGACAAAACAAACGCTATTGAAACAAATTCAATCAAAAACGGCAGCCCTTCGTGGCTGCCGTTTTTAGTCTTGTTTACTGGTGTCATTGTTATGCAAACACGGGGCGATATTCCTGCAAGGTTTTCTCTAGCATGGCGACACCTCTAGGTAGGTTTGCCTGACCGTCAAGCGCTTGTATTGTCGAGCCTAATGCATGAATGGTTCGGAATATGTTATGCACGCGACATTGTTCGCCCATTTGCCCAATACGAATAATGTCTAGGCCAAATGAGCCCGAAATTTCAACGCGAAACTCACGGGAAATGTGGCTCAATATGTCTTTCTGATTCAACCCTTTTGGTACATGAATACCGACGACGGAATTCAATCGTGATGCTGTATCAACACAGAGGTCTAGCCCCAAACCTTCAATGCCTGCTTGAAGTGCCAATGAGCATTTCAAGTGGCGGTCAAAGCGCGCTTGTAGCGTTTCTTCGCAGATCAGACGCAATGCTTCGTGAATCGCCATGATGCCGGATACTGGCGCGGTGTAATGGTAAGAGCTTTGGTACCAGAATTTATCGGCAAGTTTGGCGTCCAAGCACCAGTGGCGGAGGGTGTCTTCTCGGGTGGTGATTTTTTCCCACGCGTTATCTGAGAAGGCCACCAGTGAAACGCCGGGGATACAACTTAATCCTTTCTGACCGCCCGTAATCACTGCATCAACGCCCCATTCATCCATGTCTAATGGCATGGTGCTGAGTGTGCACACCGCATCAACGATGACGAGACAATTTGCCGCTTTCGCTGCACGACAAATCGCGGGCAAGTCGTGGTTATAGACGGTATTCGATGTCTCACCTTGTACGATGGTCAGGACTTTGGGTTGGTGCTTGGCTATGGCGCGTGCCACGGTGTTGGGATCTGCGGCTAATCCTTCTTCGACGAGAAGGCGCGTTACATTGCCGCCGACACGGTCAGACATTTCAGCAAGGCGACCACTGAAGAACCCATTACTGACCGATAACACTGCATCGCCAGGGGCGACTAAGTTGGCTACGGCCATTTCCATGGCAGCGGAGCCTGGGCCTGCAACGCCCATAATGTGTGTCGAGTCGGTTTGAAACACGTAGCGAGACATGGCTTTTACCTGCTCGATAATACGTGACATGGTTTCACCAAGGTGATTGATCACGATGCCATTGGCGGCGGCCACTTTGGCTGGAATCGGCACAGGGCCTGCACCCATCATTAGTAAAGGTTCATCTGGCAATATGGTGTCTAATGATTCAACGATTGGGGCAGATATGCGCACGCGATACTCCTGTTTACCGGACAGCGTGACCTCATGAGGGTCTATTGCACTATCTCGGCGATGTTCATGTTCCCCACACACATTAAAAATGCAGCGCTTCCTGCATGTAAAGTTTGTCTGGGTATTTTTAAATGGTTTCAAATTCCAACGACTGTCTTGGCATCTTAGAGCAGACAGGTTGTTATTCCTATCCCTCCGTTGTCTCAAGTCCCCGATCTTGTGGGGAATTAATGCTAAACGGTGCGTCACTGTCGATTGACTGAGGGCTATTGAAGAGAGGTTTCGGTGCTCAGGAACCCTTCTTGAGTCTCTTTGATCGAACACGTGTCCAAGGCATCGCGTCTTACACTTTTCTAAAAGCAACTGACGACCAGAGTAACTATCCACCAGAGTAACGGTTCACGAAAGCAGCTAGGTTGCACGTGAATATCTAGGTTTCACGGGAACAGCTAGTTTCACACGAACAATGCCGTTGAAAGATAAAGCACCGTTGAAATACAAAACGGAAACCATAAACCAGCCTCAATACGAATAAGGAGGCAAGATGTTGGATGTATGGAGTGATTTTCTGATGGGTGGCGCTTGGGGCGCTTGGCTCGCGTTTTACTTAGAGCGGCTGTATGCGAGGCAGGTAACCTTCATTAATTTGAGCGTGTTTGTCCTATGGGGTCGAAGTTACAAAGCGAACTGGCGCTTAGCGAAAATGCTCAATGTTGTTTTGCTGTCAGTCTTTCTGTTTGCTGCTTCTGCGGTGATGGGGATGTGGGTCGGTCATTGGGGATATTTCATTCTTGGCTGGTGTTTGGGTCATGGTGTGCATGCATTGGCACGGTTGAGTGCTTCTCGGCATAAGATTCAACATCAACATCAACAAGAGCAAGAACGACACGATAAAACTCGTTTCCATCGCCGACACAAAGCGCATAAATAGCGTATTCTCACGCAGCATAAAAATGCCCAGTCTGTCTGGGCATTTTTATGCCACGAAAGGGCGGCAATGCTGGAACGTCGGTGTTAACGGTTAGCATTGGGTGAACAAATTAAACCCAAAGGCACCGTTAGGGCGCATACCCATGTAAAATTGTGTCGTTAACCCTTGACCGCATCGGCTTTTTGCCCGATAACGCATCTTAATATTTTTTATGGTTTTAGAGCTGAGATGGATACAGATTTACTGCGCACATTTTTAGAAGTGAACAAGACTCGTCATTTTGGCCGAGCTGCGACAAACTTGTATTTAACCCAATCTGCGGTGAGTTTTCGTATCCGTCAGCTTGAGATCAAACTCGGTACGCCCGTCTTTACCCGTAAACGTGGCGATTTACGCCTGACAGCCGCGGGTGAGCGCTTTGTACCGTATGCAGAAAGCATTCTCCAAACGTGGGGACGCGCGCGCCAGGATGTGGCGCTGACGGACAGCTACCAGCAGCAATTGACGGTTGGTGCGACCTCGCTGATTTGGGAAATCGACAACAGCAGCGAATGGCTAGAGCAAGTTGAAGCGATTCAGCCGGAATGGGCGTTGCGTACGGAGTCTCTAAGCCGTCAGCAAATCTCCAATGCATTGCTTGAGAAACAAGTCGATGTGGTGTTGACCAGCGAGCCGCCAAAATTGGCAGACTTACAGCAAGTCCGTTTGACAGATTTCAACTTGGTGTTGGTTTCAAGCGAGCCAGAACAAACCATGGAAACCATTGGCGCCTTGCCGCTGGTTTACCTTGATTGGGGCACACGTTTTTCAGTGGAGCACAGCCGCATCCCTTCGTTGCAAAGAACGCCTGTGCTGCATAGCCACGGCTGCCAACCTGCGACCAAGTTTTTGCTTAACCGTGGTGGTGTCGGTTACTTGCCATCCACCATCGCTCAGCCTTGGATTGATGCGGGTAAACTGTACCTCGTGGAAGACAGTCCAGCGATGGAAAACGAGCTCTTCATGGTGTGGTTGTCTGGGAACGAAAAACACGAAGACATTAACTCACTTGTTGATGCGTTCACTGAACAAGCCGTGCGCGATTTCGGATAAATTGACGCGACATTTTTCATAAAAAAAGCGCCCATTGGAGGCGCTTTTTTTATGCTCAAATAACAAACGCACTGTCTTTTGTTTAAGCCCCAGCGTTGCTTGCTCAAATATTCATCAACCTAATGCGCTCGCGATCGATTTTAGTGCATGAAATGGGTTCTTGAACGTGGCTAAAACAGCGGTGGCACTCGGAGAAAGCGTTGTATATGTCTGGTTTGTTAGATGTTTTTAGTTGGGTTTGTTTGCTGAAAATACCTTTTCAGGGTTGGTTTTAGGGAATGCAATGTCGATGAATCTAAGCATGCGAACAGCAAGGTTTTTTTGACACTGTAGCCATGCATTTGACGATCGAACATGCTGTTCAAAATAAATCCAAATAAACGTATTCTCCCTATTGGAATTGGGTGATCTAGGTCGCATAATGCGCTCGATTTTTAATGAGTGGTTCGCGGGAAGATTAAACAAATGTCACTTAACAATATTTCTATTCGGCATCAGATTCTGATCCCGATCCTCCTTTTAGTACTGAGTGTCTCTGCGGTTTTAATTTTTGCAAAAAGTGAAGTGGAAGCTTCGTTGGTTGCAACAAGCCAAACAGCCCGTCAGGTTGTCAAAGATAAAGATGCGATTGCAAAACTCGCGGACCTCGCTTGGGCTATGCGTGTCGAAGCGATTTACGGCATTTACGATGCTGATCGTGCGAAAAACATGGATCGCAACGTGGCGGATTTAGCGAATGAGGCATTGACCACATTACGCAACATGGGTCACTCAGATCAGCTTCGCCAAGTGTCGCAAGACCTTGAACGCAGCATCAGCGATTACACGCGTTACACCAACGTAAAAGCGCAACCAACCATTGAAGCGTACTTTAACGCGCAGGTGGATGATAAAAGCTATCAAGCCATGGTCAGTGAATATCGCGTGATGGGCGCAGACATGATGAAAGCCGTGAGTGATATGTCTGCATTCATCAATCCGTTGGTGGAAAACGACCTCGAAATGTCGGATGAAAACAGCGAGAACATGGTGATCACCACGGGTTCTGTGCTGATGATGGCAATGTTGGTCGCGATGATCATTGGCTGGTGGTTGTCTGGTGTTATCGTGAAACCACTGTCTGAATTACAACATGTGATGCGTAAGTTGTCGCAAGGCGACTTGAATGCAAAAGCATCAGATGAAGGCACCAATGAGTTAGCGCGCTTGGGACGTGATACGAACCAGACCGTTGACCAACTGCGTCGTACTGTCACGACGTTGTTCAGTATCAGCGATGAAGTGGCTGCTGCATCAACAGAGTTGGCGGCGGTTATGACGCAATCGAGCGTGAATGCACAGCAAGAGCAAGGCGAAATTGAACAAGTAGCCTCTGCGGTCACTGAGCTATCGAGCACGGCTGACAATGTGTCTGATAACGCGGTGAATGCCGATCATGCTGCGCGTCAAACTGATGAACTGGCGTCTCAAGGGCTGTCGATTTTCGAGCAAAGCTCTCAAGCCGCGGTGCAAATGGCGGAATCCATTGAGAACACGGCAACCGTCGTTACGACGCTGCGCGAGCAATCTGTTCGCATTAGCCACGTGGTTGAAGTGATCCGTGGTATTTCTGAGCAGACTAACTTGTTGGCGCTGAATGCGGCGATTGAAGCGGCGCGTGCCGGTCATTCTGGTCGTGGTTTTGCGGTAGTTGCAGACGAAGTTCGTATGCTGGCTGCGCGCACTGAAGCGTCGACCAAAGAAATTCAACAAATCATCGAAGGTCTTCAGCATCAAGCTGCGCAAGCGGGCGATAGCATGGGCACTTGCATGGATGTGTTGGCGCGTACACAAGAGTTGAGCCAACAAGCGAATGAAGCGCTAAATGGTATTACACGCTCAGTGGCACAAATTACAGACATGAACACCTTGGTGGCGACGGCAGCGGAACAACAGTCCGCTGTCACGCAGGATATTCACCGCAATATCACCAACATGTCGAGCATCGTGACGCAAAATGTTACCGGTATCAGCCAGAGCGCACAGGCCAGCCAAGAGTTGTCTGAGCTGGCAGAAAGCCAAAAACAAGAACTGTCGTTCTTCCGCGTGTAATTCGCTTTTTGTGCGCGTCTTTACGGACTATTAGTGCGCAAGGACGCGTGGATGCGCGTTACGAATATGCGTATATGTTGAGTGATACACCAAGCCGCCCTGATGGAAACATCAGGGCGTTTTTTTGGTTGAGAAGCGCTAGTGCATCGCCTGTTCAATGAGTGCGATAACGGGCTCGTAACGTTGTGGCAATGCGCGATGGCGTTTTTGCGCCAAATAGACGGTCTGCGATATGGGTTTTTCTAGCGCAAAACAGGCAAGCGCTTTCGGTGCTGAGAAGCCATCAATGACACCGGTGGGGAGAACAGTGAACCCGAGTCCTTTGGAGACAGGCAATAAAATCTGCGCGAGTTGGTTTACATAACCGCTGATTTTCATCGACTCCAAACCACGGTATTGTGCGGCGAAATTGGCGGTAAACACCAAGTCAGCATAATGCTGTCCATCCGGATGATTGATATAGCCCAGTGCAATCAAGCCTGCGTAGTCATTGCTTTCGATGTTTGCGGTAACAGGCACGACAATACTGAGGTCTTCCTCTCCCAGAGGGTTTTCCAAAATGGACGGATGATCAATGCGTTGGGTGCTGATCCCAATATCGATAAGGTTTTCCATGAGGTAATGACGAATACGTTCAGCAGGTGCGGCCTCGAGGTGAATCGACAAATCAGGATGCTGCTTTTGATGTGCAAGCAAGAGTGGATAAAGTGTCATAGCCATGGTGCCAGAACAAGCAATACGAATGCTGCCTTGATGAGGACTGTCCGCTTTTAGTCGAGCTAGGAAATCATCTTGCTGCTGTTTTTGCTCTGCTACAAATGCCATCAACATCATGCCGGCTTGGGTCAGCTCAAATTGTTTGCCTTCTCGATAGATCAGCACTTCACCTAATTCGGCTTCCAATTTCTTAATGTGCTGACTGACCCCAGGTTGTGTCATAAAAAGACGCTCAGCCGTTTGTGTAAAGCTGCTCGTCTCCGCCAAGGTTTCAAACGTATTGAGCCATTTTGGGTTCAGCATGTTTCACCATAAATTAAAATTATCGATATAAGAATAAACCATAATTTTAAAGCCGGGAATGGGGTAAGTAGACTGAGTGCATTCAATAAGAAGAGAGGACACTCACATGCAAATGCCTTACCCACGTACTTTTTCACACATTGGTATTTCCGTACCGGATCTTGAAGCGGCCGTGAAATTTTACACGGAAGTACTTGGTTGGTATCTCATCATGGAGCCGACTGAGATCGTTGAAGACGACTCTGCGATTGGCGAAATGTGTACCGATGTTTTTGGATCTGGCTGGGAATCATTCCGCATTGCGCACCTTTCAACAGGTGACCGTATCGGCGTCGAGCTTTTCCAATTTAAGAATCAAGAAAACCCGAAAGATAACTTCGAATACTGGAAAACAGGGGTGTTCCACTTCTGTGTGCAAGACCCGAATGTTGAAGAATTGGCGGAGAAAATTGTGGCGGCTGGCGGTAAGAAGCGCATGAAAGCGCCACGTTATTACTACCCAGGTGAAAAGCCTTACCGCATGATCTACATGGAAGACCCGTTCGGCAATATCCTAGAAATTTATAGCCACAGCTATGAACTGCATTACGCGGCGGGTGCTTACAAGTAAATTGATCAACCCACTATAGATTGCCCTGTTGAGAGCACGATGCTCAATGGGGCGTTTTTGTCTTTGCTTTCTTTTCTCAGCACGCCACGCTTTCTCGCATCTCGCATCTCGCATCTCGCATCTCGCATCTCGCATCTCGCACCTCAAGATCGAGCAATCCATCAAAAACAAAGTTGCAATTTCTAACTTTTAAATTATATTGATAATCATTCTCATTAAGATTTAAAGGTTAAGGCCAAGAATGACAACACTTGTCTCTAAATATCTTTTGCCCATTGTAAAACAGCAAGACTGGACGCTAAAAAATCGTCGCTTGGTATTTCCTGCGGTTTTGATGGCTTTGCTGATGGCGGCGCCTACCCGTGCATTAAGTTTGAGTGTGTTGTCTGATGCTTTTTGGCAAGTTGCCGCGTATGTGGCGGCGACCTTAGCGCTGTTTCACTATTTAACCGACAAATTTGACCGACAAGGGACATGGACGAAGCAACTCTCAACGCGGAGCTCGCTGCAAGTATTGTTCGCCGCATTTATGGGGGCGCTCCCTGGGTGCGGCGGCGCGATTGTGGTGATTACCCAATATGTTCGCGGTAACTTGAGTTTTGGTGCCGTCGTTGCTGTGTTAACTGCCACCATGGGAGATGCGGCATTCTTGTTGCTCGCGACCCGCCCCATGGACGGTTTTATGATGGTGGGGTTGGGCTTTGTGGTTGGCCTGATATCAGGTGTGGTTGTTGATCGTATCCATGGGCGTGATTTTCTTCGTCCAAACGTCGCACGCAGCAAACACCTAGATTCCAGTGATGAATCAGAGGCAGCGCTATCTGGACACGGGTTTATTAATGCCCAAGGTCGGTTTTGGCAGTGGCTTGTTTTACCTGCCATGGTGATGGCGCTGCTCGGATCATTTCAATTGGATACGGATAGTGTGTTTCGCTTACCAGCAGGGACATCCGAAATGCTAGGGGCGGCATTGGCGGTGATTACCGTGACGTTTTGGTCGTTGCAACGGGAAGTGAATACCTACGAATCAGTGGTGGGTGAAGATCCAAAATGCCGTCAATCGCACTTGTTCCAGCGTGTTGCGCAAGACACTAACTTTGTGACGGTGTGGGTGATTGCTGCTTTCCTTGCATTTGAATTGACGATATTGGGGCTAGACATTGAACTGTCAAACGTCTTTGGCGGATGGGGCGCATTGATGCCGTTCATGGGTGTCGCGGTTGGGCTATTGCCGGGGTGTGGCCCTCAAATCTTAGTGACCAGCTTGTACATCAGTGGTGCAGTGCCGATGTCTGCGCAAGTCGGAAACGCGATCTCGAATGATGGTGATGCGCTATTTCCCGCCATTGCGCTCGCACCCAAAGCGGCGATGATGGCAACGCTGTATTCAACAGTGCCCGCACTCATTGCAGCGTACAGCTACTTTTTCCTTTTCGAATAGTCTTTTCTGAATCGTCCTTTTGGATGGGCGTCACGCCCCGATTTGGCCGTCGATTGATTATCCAGAGAGAGGGGGACCTCTCTCTTTTTTTGTCCAAATGCTCACTTCTCTCGCTCGCCCGTCTTCAGTGTTGCTCGCCACCATCACCATGCTCGCCACCATTGTTGTCTCTTTCACTGGCGACGAGTGCCTCTTCCTTTTTACGTTATCTTCATGCTGATGCTTTGCTCTTGTGTGACCGCTAGGCAGGGGGCTGATGACGTGTCTAAATCTCTGAACATTCAGCGAGATTAAAAAACACACAGACTTACGCACTTATTGTTATTTCTTTGTTTTCAATGTGTTGCTCGCCCCTGCCGGATGTGTGACGTGGCGCAAAAAAGGTGATCGAGACCCAAAAAAGGACTTCATGCTATATGCAAAGACACTGCTACTCTCTTGGCAAAATATTGTGACAAGAAAGTAAATTTTAGAGAGGAGTATTCTGGGATGAATACGGAAACAAAAAAGATGTCCTTAACGACTCGCGTTCTTGTGGGCATGGTAATGGGTATTGTTACCGGGTTTGCGATTCGCTTTCTGTTTGCTGATGAAGGCTTCGTAAATAGCTACATCGTCAATGGATTATTCGATGTTGGTGGCCAGATTTTTGTTGCCAGTTTGAAGATGCTGGTTGTGCCATTGGTGTTTGTTTCGTTGGTTTGTGGTACCAGCGCACTGAAAGACATCGCGACCCTTGGCCGTTTGGGTGGCAAAACCCTGACTTTCTACTTGGGCACCACGGCGTTGGCGATCACATTCGCGATGAGCTTGGCGCTATTGGTTGGTCCGGGCAAAGGGGCTGACCTTTCCGCAGCATCAAGTTTCCAAGCCGCTGAAGCGCCGTCGTTGGGTGAAGTCATTGTTGGCATGTTCCCAACAAACCCAATCAGTTCTATGGCTGAAGGCAACACACTACAAATCATTATTTTCGCCTTATTGTTCGGCATCGCGATCAGTGCATCGGGTAAACCGGGTGAGCGTGTGGCGGCTTTCTTCCGTGATCTGAATGAAGTGATCTTGAAGCTGGTGGCGCTGTTGATGAACCTAGCGCCTTACGGTGTGTTCTGTTTGATGGCAAAGCTGTTCACGTCACTGGGTCTCTCTGCCATTTTAAGTTTGGCTGAATACTTCTTGGTGCTAAGCAGTGCGCTGATTTTGCACGCTTTGGTCACATACACCACCTTGTTGAAAGTGTTCAGTGGCCTAAGCCCAATTACCTTCTTGAAGAAGATGGAAGATGCCATCATGTTCGCCTTCTCGACGGCGTCTTCAAACGCAACCATTCCTGTGTCAATGGAAACCACTACGCGTCGCATGGGGGCAGATAACAAGATTGCCTCGTTCACGATCCCACTAGGTGCAACCATCAACATGGACGGTACGGCGATGATGCAGGGTGTGGCGACCGTGTTTATCGCGCAAGCTTTCAACGTGGATTTGTCTTTAGCCGATTACGTGACGGTAATTTTGACCGCGACACTGGCGTCTGTCGGTACTGCGGGTGTGCCGGGCGTTGGCTTGGTGATGTTGGCGATGGTATTGAACCAAGTGGGTCTGCCGCTTGAAGGTATCGCACTGATCATGGGTGTCGACCGTCTGTTGGACATGATTCGCACCGCCGTGAACATCACTGGTGACTGTGCCGTGACCTGTATTGTGGCGAAGAGTGAAGGTGCGCTTGACCTTGATCGTTACAACGACATGAAAGCGGGTGAAGAAGACGAACGTATTGTATTCAAACCGTCTACTCAGTCGTAATTGCTCTTTTTGATGAGCGAAGAATGGGCAATATCCCGTTTTCTCGCGCTCCCCAAAACGCCGTTTATCACGGCGTTTTTTTGTGCACTTGAACGTGAATTCGTGGATTTCTCGGGGTGAACCGATTGAGATCAAAGAAGTAAACGGCTGAGATGCGCAGAATGCGCCATCCCATTGACTGTGAACGTTTTGTAGCTGACTTTGATGAAAAAGTTTGATGCTAATAAGCATTTAGTTTCATTTTACGTAGCAAATATGAAGCGTCATAGTTTCTGGTCCAAAGAAAGCACGAGAGTGTGCTTTTCTCTGCAATAGCAAAAATACAAAAATGGAGTTTAGTTGTGAGTGATAAAAGCCATGACGAGTTGATGGCGCCGGATGGTGCAGTGACCCCTATCGATACCGACTACCAAGTGGGTCAAGATAACATTGCATTGAAGATCGGCCCATTTGGCCTAGACATTCATAACCGAGTGTTTGTGGTTTCGGGTTCCTTAATCGCGCTGTTTGTTGCGGTTACTTTGCTGTTCCGAAACTCAGTAGGACCTGTATTTAGCGAGATGCGTAACACGCTGACTTCGCAAATGGATTGGTTCTTCATTTCTGCAGGTAACGTGTTTGTGTTGCTCTGCCTTGTCTTAATCGTGACGCCTTTGGGCCGAGTTCGCCTTGGTGGTACAGAAGCGAAACCTGACTACACCTACGTAGGCTGGTTCTCAATGCTGTTTGCCGCTGGCATGGGTATCGGTTTGATGTTCTATGGCGTTTCTGAGCCTTTGTCCCACTATGCTGCCTCGCTAGGCGGTGTGAATGTGGTTGATGGCGTGCGCACCGACTGGGCACCATTGGGTGCTGCGTTAGGAAGCACAGAAGCGGCGAAAGATTTGGGTATGGCTGCCACGATTTTCCACTGGGGTCTTCACCCATGGGCGATCTACGCGCTGCTTGCGTTGTCTTTGGCACTGTTCTCGTTTAACAAAGGCTTGCCACTGACTATGCGCTCTGTGTTCTACCCGTTGTTTGGTGAACGCATTTGGGGCTGGCCAGGTCACATCATCGACATCACTGCCGTTGTCGCTACCTTGTTTGGTTTGGCGACGTCATTAGGTTTCGGTGCGTCTCAGGCTGCAGCGGGTTTGAACTTCTTGTTTGGCATTCCTAATGGCACGCCAACACAAATCATCTTGATCATTGGTATCACGGGTTTGGCGTTGAGTTCTGTTGTCGCAGGTTTGGACTCTGGCGTTAAACGCTTGTCTGAAATCAATATGGGTCTGGCGACCTTGCTGATGTTGTTCGTGATTGCTGTGGGCCCAACGATGGCCATTTTCAGCAGTATCTTCACCAACATGGTGGCGTACTTCGAGAACCTGCCTGCACTGTCTATGCCGTTTGATCGCCAAGATGCGAATTACTCACAAGGCTGGACTGCGTTTTACTGGGCGTGGTGGATGTCTTGGTCTCCGTTCGTAGGTATGTTTATCGCGCGTGTTTCGCGTGGTCGTACCGTGCGTGAGTTCATCGTCTGTGTGTTGTTGATTCCAACGTCCGTCTGCGTGATTTGGATGACCACTTTTGGTACTACCGCGATTGAGCAATTGAACGACGGTTACCGTGGCGTGGTTGATGCTGCACTGCCACTGCAATTGTTCACCATGCTAGATGGTTTGCCGTTGTCGAGCATTACCTCGCTGCTGGGTATCGTGCTGGTGGTGATTTTCTTCGTGACGTCTTCGGATTCAGGTTCGCTGGTTATCGATACGATTTCTGCGGGCGGTAAAGTGGATGCCCCGATCCCACAACGCATCTTCTGGTGTACGTTTGTTGGTTTGGTGGCGATTTCACTCTTGCTGGGCGGCGGTTTATCTGCACTTCAAGCGATGGTGGTATCAACGGGTCTGCCATTCTGTATCGTACTGCTTCTCTGTGCGTTCTCACTGGTAAAAGGCTTGATGTCTGAACCACGTGCGTAATGAAACATAAAAATCCGGGTGCTTGTCGCCCGGTTTTTTTCCTCTTTTTTCTTTCCGTCTTTATTTTTCATTTTTCGTATCGGATTTTTTGCACTGCCTTTTTCTGACCGCAAGAAAATGTGAACAGAGAAGAGAGTTTGGGTGCATAACTTGACTGGCTCCTTGGCTTAAATTGGATCGATGCGGACGCATACACGCAACTTCTAAATGTGCTAACGCATAGGATGCTCTATGGACTACCTAGTATTTAGAGTTCAATGGTTGTGGTCAGGCGTCGCGGTGCTTATTGGGTAAAAAAAGAGCAATATTCACTGGAAATGTAGCGAAAGCTAGAATCAAAGTCGATCAATCTCTCACTATTGAAGCATTGAACTCTAAGGATGTGTTACAGTGTTTAGTTGGTCAGTGAGCGTTCAATCTGCTTCTTGTTGATACGATATTTATCGACATCGTCTCGAATATATCGCGCGAAAAGTGTGCACGTATTCGCAACAGGGTCACGGCATAAAGCCTATTGAACGACATTGACTTGCTTAACTCGCAAAACGGACAAAGGAGTTTACTGTGAGCGATAAAAGTCACGAAGAGTTGATGAAACCTGATGGTGAGGTCAACCCGATTGATACCGACTACCAGGTCGGACAAGATAATATTGCGCTTAAAATTGGTCCGTTCGGACTCGATATCCATAACCGTGTTTTCTTGATTTCAGGGCTCTTCATTACCCTGTTTGTGTTTGTCACCCTCGCTTTTCAAGAAGATGTCGCCCCGATGTTTGGTGAAATGCGTGGCTGGTTAACATCAAATCTAGATTGGTTCTTCCTCTCTGCTGGCGATATTTTTGTCGCGGTGTGTTTGTTCCTGATCGTAAGCCCTCTGGGTAAAGTCCGTTTAGGTGGCACAGAGGCAACGCCTGACTACACCTACGCTGGCTGGTTCTCCATGCTGTTCGCAGCAGGGATGGGCATCGGTCTTATGTTCTATGGCGTATCAGAACCGCTCTCCCATTATGCATCCTCTTTTGGCGGTACTGCTGTTGAAAATGGCGTGCGCACAGACTGGGCGCCGTTAGGTGCAGCAGCTGGCAACGCAGAAGAAGCGCGCAAGCTTGGTATGGCTGCGACGATTTACCACTGGGGCTTGCACCCATGGGCAATCTACGCGGTATTGGCCTTAGGCTTGGCGCTGTTTTCGTTTAACAAGGGTCTGCCCTTGACCATGCGTTCAGTGTTCTACCCATTGTTTGGTGAGCGCGTTTGGGGCTGGGTTGGTCACGTGATCGACATCCTGGCGGTTGTGGCAACCTTGTTTGGTTTGGCTACGTCGTTGGGCTTTGGTGCTTCGCAAGCTGCATCCGGTCTTAACTTCCTCTTTGGTACCCCATTGGGTACGACGACTGAAATTATTCTGGTGGTGTTAATCACCATGTTAGCGTTGGTTTCCGTGGTTGCTGGTTTGGACGCGGGTGTAAAACGTCTGTCTGAAATCAACATGATGCTGGCCATCTTGTTGTTACTGTTTGTGATTGTGGCTGGGCCGACAATTGCCATCATGACGGGCTTTTTCAGCAACCTTGGTGCGTATCTTCAGAATCTCCCCGCGTTGGCAATGCCCTTTGGGCGGGAAGATGTCAACTTTACCCAAGGCTGGACAGCCTTCTATTGGGCGTGGTGGATATCTTGGTCGCCGTTTGTCGGCATGTTTATCGCCCGTGTATCGCGTGGTCGTACCGTGCGTGAGTTCATCATCTGCGTATTGCTTATTCCATCAGCGGCGTGTGTGCTTTGGATGACCGCCTTTGGTGGTACAGCGATCGACCAAGTGGTGAATGATGGCTATACGGCTGTCACAGAAGCGGCATTGCCACTGCAATTGTTCGCAATGCTGGATGCACTGCCGTTTGCTCAAATTACGTCGTTCATTGGTATCGTGTTGGTGGTGGTGTTCTTTGTGACCTCATCTGACTCCGGTTCTTTGGTTATCGATACGATTTCTGCGGGCGGTAAAGTAGATGCACCCGTACCACAGCGTGTATTCTGGTGTACGTTCGAAGGATTGGTCGCGATTGTATTGCTGATGGGGGGCGGATTGGTTGCCCTGCAAGCAATGGCTGTCTCGACAGGCTTCCCATTCACCATTGTGCTTTTGGTGTCCTGTGTGTCGTTGATCAAAGGTTTGATGTCTGAACCGAGAGATTAATGACATAGGTGACCATAAACAGAGGTGACCATAGACGTAGCGAAACAGGTCTTTGTACTTGACGCTATAGAGAATGGGGCAGGCCAAGTGCCTGCCCCATTTTGTTGGTTTTGTTTAACTATGTTGCCGTCGATTAACAGCGGCTTTCTAACACTGAGATTGAGAATTAATGGAAGCGGAACAAATAGAAATCGCAGCGTTTCTCAAACAGTATGCGCCTTTTAATGAAATGGTTGAGGAGACGGTAGATGCGATTGCCAAGCAAATTGACATCTCTTATTACCGTGCAGGCACGCAGATTTTTGAATACGGTGAGCCGCTGAATGATTTGTGCGTTGTACGCAGCGGCGCGGTCGAGATCTTTCGTCGAAAAGGGGAGTTATTCAACCGTTTGACGGAAGGGGGAATCTTCGGTCAGTGGGGCTTGATGATGAACCGTCGTGTTCGCTTCCCTGCAAAGGCCATTGAAGACAGTCTGGTTTATTTTATTCCTGCGGATCTGTTTGACGATCTGTGTGAAAACAACGAAACTTTCGGCGATTTCATGGAGATCGAAGATGGCTCTCGTTTGCGCCAAGCCGTTGAAAATCATAAAGACAGCAACGATCTGACGACATCGAAAGTCACGGATTTGATCTTGCGTGACCCTGTGACAGTGGGATGTGAAGCCACCGCGCAGGAAGCCGCACAAATCATGACGGAAGAAGGGGTTTCTTCGTTGCTCGTGATGTCGATAGATATCGAAGAAGACGAGCGTGAACAACAGCGTATTTTAGGCATTCTTACCGACCGTGATTTACGGTCGCGCATTCTTGCCCAAGGCATGCCGTATGACACCCAAGTGTCCGAGATCTTAACGCCGCAAGTGATCACCCTTGATCACAATGCCTATGTCTTTGAAGCCATGTTGCTGATGCTGCGAAACAATCTGCATCATCTGCCGATCTTGCGCCACCAAAAGCCCATTGGCGTGATTGCGCTCTCTGACATCGTGCGTTACGAATCTCAGAGCAGCTTGGTGATCGTGAACAGTATTTTCCGTCAGCAATCTATCGAAGATTTGGAAGTCTTGTCGAAAGACGTGCCTGCGTGTTTCTCGCGGATGGTGCAAGAAGACGCTAACTCACACATGATTGGCTCTGCAATGGCGGTGATTGGGCGCAGCTTTAAACAACGTTTGTTGGAGCTTGGCGAAGAAGAATTTGGCCCGCCACCTGTGGGCTATTGCTTCCTAGCGTTGGGCTCGATGGCGCGTGATGAGCAGCTGATCGTGACAGACCAAGACAATGCCATGATCTTGGACGACAAATACAACCCCGCAGAGCACGAACAGTATTTTGCCGACTTGGCGAAGTTCGTGAGTGATGGCCTTGCACGCTGTGGTTACAGCTATTGTACCGGTAACATCATGGCGACGAACCCTGAATGGCGTAAAACCCGTACCGAGTGGGAAGCCACGTTTGCGGATTGGATTGATCAGCCGAATCCCAAGTCTTTGCTCAACAGCAATATCTTCTTTGATTTGGATGGTGTGTACGGTGCGACCAACTGGGCAGAACAACTTAAAGCCTTTGTAGGACGTCGGGCACGTCGTAATAATCGTTTTCTTGCATGCATGGCGCGAAATGCGCTGAACCGCACGCCACCATTGGGTTTCTTTAAAGACTTCGTGTTGGAACAAGATGGCCGTCATAAGAATTCGATGAACCTGAAACGTCGCGGCACCGCGCCGTTGGCGGATTTGATTCGTGTTCACGCGTTGGCGGTGGATTCACGTTCACAAAACTCCTTTGAACGTTTAGATGACATCATTGAAGCGGGTATTTTGCCGAAAGGACGGGGGACGGATTTACGCGATGCAATGGAGTTTATTTCCACGGTGCGCATTCGTCACCAAGCTTTGGATGTGGCGGGTGAGCAAGAGCCTGATAACAACATTGAACCCGAAAATCTGTCCGACTTTGAGCGTCGAAATCTGAAGGATGCATTCCAAATCCTCAGCAATGCGCAAAAGTTTTTGAAATACCGTTATCAACCCAGCCGCAGTAATTAGGTGACCCGTGCTATTTCTTGAACCCAACAAAGGGGCACCGCTGGTTCAGGCGGGCCCAGATTGGCCAACCGTTATCAAGCGCTTGAAAGAGCGTGCGAAGGTGCCGTTGCTGGAACGCTTCTATGAAGCTGGCGTGGTCAGTGGTGATACGCCACTGTCTGAGGTGCAGTTTGTGGCGCTGGATCTTGAAACGACAGGGCTCGATCCACAGAACAACGACATTGTGAGTATTGGCCTGGTGCCGTTTACCTTGTCGCGTATCCATTGCCGAGAAGCTAAGCATTGGATCGTTAAGCCGCGTAAGCCGTTGGAAGAAGATTCCGTATGTTTCCATGGTATTACGCATTCTGATGTGAGCGATGCCCCCGATTTCCAACGTGTGCTAGAAGAAGTGTTGTCTCACCTCGAAGGTAAAATAGTGGTGGTGCATTATCGTCGCATTGAGCGCGAGTTTTTAGATACCGCCGTGAAACAACGCCTTGGTGAGGGGTTGCTGTTTCCTGTGATTGATACCTTGGAAGTGGAATCATGGTATTACCGAAAACCAAGCAACAAATTCTGGTCTTGGTTGTTGAAAAAACCACTGACATCAATTCGTCTTGCAGACAGCCGTCGTCGTTATAACTTGCCTTTCTATCAAGGGCACAACGCGCTGACAGATGCGGTCGCAACCGCAGAATTACTGCAAGCGCAAGTGGCACATCGTTTCCGTCCTGATTACCCCGTCAAAGCGTTATGGCGATAAGCTGACACGCCAATACCTCAATGACGCTCTTTGTTTCGAAGGGCGTCATAGACTTCTGAATATCCTTACATTTAACCGCTTGAATCGCGCAAGTTCACGTTTTTTTCATTCAATCGGCGTAGATTAGGCTGTTGAAACGCTGCAAGTAAGTCGCTGTGTTAGAGTCAAAGTATTCCCGCAGAGGGATGACCAGTATCTGTCAGGTCGTTCAGATATATACATTCGCTGCCGATAAAGGATGGCAAGATGATTGAAGAAAACAAAGTCGTAAAAATTGATTACACCGTCAAGGACGAAACAGGTCAGGTAATCGATACATCTGAAGGTAAAGAGCCACTCGCATACCTTGCTGGCGCGGGCAACATTATCCCTGGTCTGGAAAAAGCCCTTGTAGGTAAAGCGGAAGGTGACGCATTCCAAGCGGAAGTGCACCCTGAAGATGCTTACGGTGATCGTAACGAAGCACTGATTCAAACCGTTGAGAAGAGTGTCTTCCAAGGTGTTGAAGAACTTGAAGTTGGCATGGTGTTCAACGCTCAAGGTCCACAGGGCAACATTCAAGTGACTATCGTTGAAATCGAAGGTGAAGACGTGACCATTGATGGCAACCACCCACTTGCTGGTTTGGTTTTGCATTTTGAAGGCGTTGTGCGCGAAGTTCGCGACGCGACGGCAGAAGAGTTAGAGCACGGCCACGTGCATTAATCGTTTAACGGTTAACACCCTTATTTGAAAGCGAGCCATTGGCTCGCTTTTTTCGTTTTAGTCCGTATGTTGGTCGCGTTATTCTGAAGAACTTTCTTGTGGTTCATTTTGGGTCAGCAACGCGTCGAATATCTTTGCATCATCAAAATGGCGTTCGCCAATAAAGGCGATGGCATGTTGCCCTTGTTGCCGCATTGCCCCCGGATTTCTTACCCCAAACGGCCATAAAAACCAACGCTCTCCTCGGGCGCTTTCTGCCAGAACACCATGTTGGTTGAAGGGGCTAAGGACATTGCCGTTTGATGCTTTCAACATAAGCAAGGCATCCAGTGGTTGCGTGTTAAGGCCAATAGCAGCGGGAATGTTACTGGTAAAATGTAAATCGGTGATCATGTGTTTGCCGCCGGACAACGATACATGCAAACGGTCTGATGGCTGCGGTTTTGCAAGGTGCTGTTGAATCGGTTTCTCGTTTTCGCTTTCGAGGAAGGAGAGTGTTGGGCTGAGTGCATACACCATGTGAAAACACCCACACTGGTGAATGGAATCCACGATCAACGGTGTGCCCTGTTTATCCAGTGTCACTCGGATATTTACTGCATCAAATGCGCCGGAATAGGGGTCAAATGTGCTTTCTGCGGGCCTTGCTGAAAACCACAGCACGTAATTGAGTTGGATCAGAGTGTCGCCATTGAACTGGGTATAGCTGATGTCTTGATACAGCGTGGGCGTACTTGTGTTGATGGTAGGGGAGGCATTGTCATCAAACGTAAGGCTTCCCGGCAAGTCTGCCTTTGACAAGGTTTCAACAGTAAAGACGGGCGCATAATGCTTCAGTAACTGTTCTGCTTCTGGCTCAGATAACATCGGCCAATTCAACGCGGATTCTGCCCGCGCTTCTATCATCATTTCTTGAATGACGAGGCCAGCATCGTCGCGCGCACTCTCGACAGGTATCGGCAGGCCATAGTGAAAAGGATGCTCAAGGGGGCGTTTGAATTCGCTTTGGATGTGAGCCTGTTCTTTTTCGATTTGGCCTTTCGCGACCAGACTCGCAATGGGGTAGAGGCCGAATACGCGCTTCCACGGTTGGTACGCGGATGGAATAACAACAGGCGTTTCGTCGACTTGAGCCCAAAATAACGAGCTCTCAATGCTTGATTGCGCCAATTGTTCTTGGCATTGCTGGAGAGATTCGCGACGTGCTTCGGGTAGGTCGTTTTGCCACGCGATTGCTGTGTGCAGTTGCTTTTCACCTAAACCATGTACATAGGCGAGCCATTGGTTTTTTGCTTCTAGGGTCGTCAATGATGTGGACAGAGAGGCACTGAAACGATCAAATGCCAAGTGGGGAAAGCGCACATCATAGTGAAACGGCAAGAGGGATGTGTGTGTGTTCGTCACCTCTTGATAGAAGGTTTGAAGCTGTTTTTCACACTGCTGTGAGGGTAGGTCGCCATAGAAAGGCGGGGGTGTTGATACGCAGCCTGATAATACACTTAACAAACAGAGGATTATGAACCTTGATCCCACTTTGATTCTCCAGCTTAGGGTAATGTGCGACGTATTCAGTGTGACGAAAAAATGGATAAATATGAAAACGGAAAAGCAAAAAATGCTAAGCGGCGAGCTATATCGTGCAAGCGATCCGGAATTGGTGGCTGACAAAACACGTTGCCGTGAAGCGATGCGACGTTTTAACCAAAGCTTGCCAGATACTGATGAGTGGAGAATCGCCAAGCGCGATTTACTGCCGAATGCCTGTGAAACACTTTACGCCGAACCGCCTTTTTATTGTGATTACGGTCAGCACATCACCGTGGGTAAAGGCGTGTTCATGAACTTTAGCTGCACCATTTTGGATGTTGCGCCCGTGACCATTGGTGACAACGTCATGATGGCGAACAATGTTCAGTTATTGACAGCAACGCACCCATTGGATGTGCAGCGCCGCGTGGGCAATTTGGAAGAGTACGGTTTACCGATCACCATTGGTGAGAACAGCTGGATTGGTGGCGGGGTGATTGTGTTACCCGGCGTCACGATCGGAAAGAACTGCGTGATTGGCGCGGGCAGTGTGGTGAACAAAAGCATTCCAGACAACAGCGTTGCGGTGGGGAATCCGTGTCGCGTGGTGAAAACCTTGTCGGAAGAAGAAGTGGTGTTGAAAACCGCGGAATAGCGTTTTATCCGCGATGTAGAGCGCTTACTGGATACTAGAAGGTGAGCGTTTCTAGTTCGATCAGCACTGCCATTGCGTGCGCATTCGTTGTGCCGCAAATTTCTTTATCTGCTTTAAATTGGCTGCATACCGCTGGGCGGTCTGGCTGACCAAAAATCTTACACAGATTCTCATCGTTCAATTGAATACAGCGCTCACCGGCCGCTTTGCCGTTTGGCATACCCGGAATTGGCGATGAAATGCTGGGCGCAATGCAACAGGCTCCGCAGCCGAGTCGACACTCTACTTCTTGCTCTTTCATCCATCCCACTCAACACTCAAAAGAAGGCGCGCACATTATCATTCGTTAGTGAGTAACGCAAAAGGTTGCCGTCACTCACGCGTAACTTATTGATCTTGTCTGATAGGTCTTGCACTTTCGTTAGTGGGTGGTATAAACACCGCCTCATGGCTACATCGTTATAGCTTCATCATTTTCTGGCAGGACACGCAATAATGACAACACCCTTCTGGCAACAAAAGACACTGACCGACATGACGGACACTGAGTGGGAATCACTCTGTGATGGTTGTGGTAAGTGCTGCCTTCACAAGCTGATTGATGAAGACACAGAAGAGTTGTATTACACCAACGTGGCCTGCAGCTTGTTGGATGATAAAACCTGTTCGTGCAAAGACTATACGAACCGTTTCAGTTACGACGAAGACTGTTTGAAGCTATCTCGCGAGAAAATCGAAGAATTTTACTGGCTACCAGACACGTGCGCTTATCGCTTACTGGCTGAAAATAAGCCACTTCCAGCATGGCATCCACTGATCACGGGCTCAAAAGAGGCCATGCATGCGGCGGATGAATCGGTGCGTGAAAAAGTCGTTTATGAAATCGACGTTATCGACTGGGAAGACCACATCCTGAACCATCCGCGCAAGGGCAACTAGACGTGAAACTCGTTCTTGGTCCTATGGAAGGTGTGCTTGATGCCTTGATGCGTCAAATGCTCACTGAAATCAATCACTACGACCTCTGTGTAACGGAGTTTGTGCGCATTGTTGACAGCCTTCTGCCACCGCGCGTTTATCACCGTATGAGTCCTGAGCTTGCTGCGGGCGGTAAAACGGCATCTGGCACCCCTGTGCGCATTCAGTTGTTGGGGCAATCACCACAATACATGGCGGAAAACGCCGCGCAGGTGATCGAGCTTGGTTCTGCGGGTGTTGACATCAACTTTGGCTGTCCTTCAAAAATGGTGAATGGCAGCAATGGTGGTGCGGCGCTGCTGAAAAACCCGGAATTGATGTATCAAGTGGTGAAAGCCGTTCGTGATGCTGTGCCTGACGATGCCGTTGTCAGTGCAAAAGTACGTTTGGGTTTTGATGATTGTTCGCCTTACCGTGAAATTGTGGATGCCGTGCAGTCTGCGGGGGCGAATGAAATCGTGGTACATGGTCGAAGCAAGGCTGATGCCTATAAACCGGGTACGGTGCGTTGGGATTTGATTGGCGACATTGCTAATCGCTTAACCATTCCTGTCACCGCTAACGGTGATATTTGGGGACAAGACGACGCCATTCGTTGCCAAGAGGTGACAGGTTGCGACACCTTAATGGTGTGCCGTGGCGCGTTGAATATTCCTAACCTTGGTGCCCACATTAAAACGGGGCAAGCGCCGATGACATGGCATGAAGTGCTGATTCTGTTGGTGCGTTACTCAGAGTTTGAGATCCGCGGTGACAAAGGCTTGTACTACGCAAACCGTGTGAAGCAGTGGTTCCGGTATCTCAAAGATCAGTATCCAGAAGCACACCCTGTGTTCATGGAACTGCGCCAATACAACGACAAATTCAAAGTGCTTTCCATCATCGTTGATGCGCTTAACACGCTCGAGAAGAAACCCGTTTTAGAAGGCGTGTGCTAAACATGCTGCTGCGTGATTGATCTCGTGAGCAATGTCGCGATGTAGACAGTAAAAAGGCAGACCCTAGGTCTGCCTTTTTTCGTTCATGTCGATCTTTGTCAGTGATAATGGCGTGATCAGGAAAGCGTCAATACGCGGCCTGGGAGGATGCGCATGTCTAACCTTCCCGGCCAGTTTTGCTCCGTTAACGCATGGATCATACCGCGTGCGACTCTGACCGCCTCAACGGGTTCAACATCCGCAAATGGCCCTGCGAGGAAAGGTTTGAAGATTGGCATGATGCGTTGAAGCATTTGCTCGTCTTTTCTTTCAACATCACGCTGTCCAAGCAGAGGCCCTGGTCTTGCGACAAGCAGGCGCTCAAATCCCATGTCAGAGAGCGCGCGTTCCATTTTCCCTTTACAACGCAGGTAGTGAGAGGGTGACCAAGGGTGGGCAAACATGCTAGACACGACAGAAACGTGTTTTACGCCCATCACTGCCATCATGCGTGCGACTTTCACCACTAAGTGCAGATCAATATCTTCTAAGGCTTTGTTGGAACCCGCGATTTTTTTCGTGGTGCCAAGGGCGATGTAGCCCTGCAGTGGAACAGCCCATTCAGGTTGCCAATGTGTCACCGTAAGATCCTGACTTTGATGAACAATGATCTTCGGAGAACTAACAGCGATAGGGCGGCGCGTGACCACGTGGATTTGTGTAACGTCAGGATCGCCAAGCAGTTGATGGAGAATTTCGTCGCCCACCAAGCCAGTTGCGCCTGCCAAAATGACACTTCGAGACGATGGCACTAATAAGTCCTTTTAAATAAGTGACAACACAACGAGGCTATCATGAAGTGAGGAAAAGTGATCATATTGATGATGTGGATATTCGAGACAAATCGTCGTCTGTTTTGCTGAAAAATAGCATAAGCGATGTAGAATGCGCTTTAGCGAAATGATCGTAATCAGACAATCATCAAGAGAAAAGCGTAAGAATCTGTAACGGCTCTTTTGCTACTATCGCATTCGCTGATTTATCGTCCTCTGTGCTTGTTATCAGTAACGCGCGAGGGGCGACTACTCTCTAATTTTGAACCTTGAGATCCGTAATGACCAAACTTGTTGAACTGCATGACGATTGGGCAGGTATGCCAGCCACGTTTATTGAAGGCGCTCTCTTGGCGGCAAATCTATCGCCAGCACCACTAGACCCAGACATGTGGCTTCCTTTGCTCATTACAGGCGGTGTTGAAGAAGATGATGTTGAACCGCTGAGCGCAGAACAAAAGCGCAACATCATGCTACGTTTCGAGCAGCAATATGTGTTGCTCATGAAGCACGAATACGCGCTGCCTTCTGAGCTCTCATTGGAATCAGCCCGCACCGAAAAGCACCAAGCGTTTGCAGAAGGTTTCTTGGCGGTATGGCCTCACATTGAACCTGCGTGGCAGGAAGTGACGGTATCAGACGGTAGCCGTCGTATGTTGTCAGCGTTAATGACCACCATGCTGTTTTTGCACGACGAAAAGGGCACGCTGGCACAAATGGAAGAAGCGGGCCTTTCGTCTCTGCCATCGCCAGAAAAATACTATCAGCAGCTTCCTCTCATGATTAACGAAGTGGCGCTGGCGGCGGATGAAGTGCAACAAGGATCGGGCGCGCGTGCCGTGAATCCTTACAAATCGGTTGGCCGCAACGATCCTTGCCCATGCGGTAGCGGTAAGAAATTTAAAAAGTGCTGCGGCAAGTAAGCGAAAGCGGTAACTAATCATGATGGAAAAGCCACTGTGGGTGGTTGCAGGTGTGGTGACTGACGGTGAGCGTGTACTCATTACCCAGCGCCATGATACCGAAGATGCAAAAGGGCTGTGGGAGTTTCCTGGTGGCAAGGTCGAAGCAGGAGAAACTGAACCTGAAGCCTTGTCGCGTGAGCTGAAAGAAGAACTCGATGTTACTGTTGAGGTCGGAGAATTTCTCACCGAAACGTTATATCACTATCCGACTAAGTCGGTATTGCTACGCAGCTATCGTTGTCGATGCGAAGCGGGGGAGATTACCTTGCATTGCCATCAGGCAATGGTGTGGGTGACACCGTCAGAGCTTGCGGAATATGTTTTCAGTGATGCTGACAAGCCTTTGGTCTCTTTGCTGCGTGAACAGCGCTGATTCGCTTACCCTACACCAATAAAAAATCCCTGCCTTGGCAGGGATTTTTCTCTCTGGGTTCGTCTATTGAAAGACTAGAACAGACGACGTTCGCGACGCTTACCAAAGAACTGAGAAAGTACAACGATAGCGAGCACAATCAGCATGGTGGCGAAAATGATCACAAGCCATTGTGGCATTGAAAGATCGAAAAATTGCCAAACCACTTTGCTGCAGTCGCCGTTTGCTTCAAACATCCAAGGTACCCATTTGTTCAAGGGTGCCCAAGAAGGGAAGGAAACAAAGATGTCGCATGTTGCACCGAACAAGTCGCTAGGATCAGGGAACTGATAACCAACGTGTTCAATGGATAGCTTTAATCCATAACCTGCAGATACGCCCCAGCCTAATAAACCCACCCAGCGGATGAGCCCATTTTGTGGTGCCAGTAAGCCAATGAAAGCGGCGACTAAAACGCCTGCCATCGCTACGCGTTCATAAATACACATTACACATGGTGCAAGGTTCATCACGTGTTGGAAGTAAAGTGCGCATAACTCAAACCCTAAAACAGAAAGCAACAGCAGAAGCCATGCTCCGCGGGTTCTTGAGATTTCGTTGAAAAAGGCCAACATAGTTAACGTATCCATTTCAAAAAGACAAAGCCCTGCATAGGCAGGACTTTGTTATTCAATGTGTTATTTGACCAAAAATCAACAATTAATGGCCAGAAGTCACCGCACTAACGGCACTTGCATCACCCAGAGTGATCCAGCCAGCAGCGTAGAACCAATCTGTCATTGGCACCAACAACAGTTCAATACCTGCTAGGCCAACCAGACCCATCACCACGGTATATGGCAGCGCCATGTAAACCATTTTGCCGTAAGACAAACGGAGCAGTGGTGCCAGCGTTGACGTCAGTAAGAACAGGAAGGCTGCTTGGCCGTTTGGTGTTGCAACAGACGGTAGGTTAGTACCTGTGTTGATCGCAACCGCAAGCAATTCAAACTGTTCACGCGAAATCACGCCATCCATGAGGGCGGCTTTTACTTCGTTGATGTAAACCGTACCAACGAATACGTTATCAGACACCATCGAAAGCAAACCGTTCGCAAGGTAGAACATGGTTAGCTGTGCGCCACCTTCAAGTTCCAGTACGGCACTGATGACTGGCGTGAAAAGCTCTTGGTCAACGATGACGGCAACGATAGAGAAAAAGACGGCAAGAAGTGCAGTAAATGGCAATGCTTCTTCAAAGGCTTTACCAATATGATGCTCATCAATGACGCCGGTAAATGACGTAGCAAGGATGATAACCATTAGACCAATAAGGCCGACTGCCGCCAGGTGCATGGCAAGTGCAATCACGAGGAAGACTGCAATACATGCTTGTGCAATTAACTTAGCGACATCAATGTTTGTGCGCTTTGCTTTTTCTGCGTTGTTGAATTCAACAAGAATGGCACGCACGTTTTCTGGAAGTTCTGTGCCGTAGTCAAACAGGCGGAACTTCTCAACGAACAAACAGGTAAGCAAGCCACAGAACAAAACGGGTAAAGTCACAGGCAACATGCGGATGATGAACTCACCAAACTGCCAGCCTGCTTTTTCAGCAATGATCAGGTTTTGTGGTTCGCCAACCATGGTCATTACGCCACCTAATGCAGTACCAACACCTGCATGCATGAGCAAGCTACGTAGGAAAGCACGGTATTGTTCAAGGTCATCACGGCTTAGATCATCACCGAGATTGTCGTCAGAGGTTGGGTCGTTATCTGCTGCGCCACCCGATGCTACACGGTGGTAAATAGAGTAAAAGCCAACAGCAACGCTGATAACAACCGCGATAACGGTTAGGGCATCCAAGAACGCAGAAAGCAAGGCTGCTGCAGAACAGAAAGCGAGAGAAAGAAGGGCTTTAGAGCGAATGCCAAGCAGTATCTTAGTGAACATGTACAGCAGAAGCTGCTTCATGAAGTAGATGCCTGCGACCATGAAGATCAGAAGCAGTAGCACTTCAAAGTTTGCTACAAGTTCGTGTTTTACTGTGCTTGCGTCGGTCATGCCGATCGCAACAGCTTCAATGGCTAACAAACCACCTGGTTGAAGTGGGTAGCACTTCAGTGCCATCGCCAGAGTGAATATGAACTCGACAACGAGTAACCAACCTGCCACAAACGGGTCAATTGCGAAGACAATTGGGTTGATAATCAAAAATGCGATGATTGCTGCTTTGTACCAGTCAGGTGCTTTACCGAGAAAGTTCTTGGTAAAGGCATTCCTTAGCGTAATAGCCATGTCTGTTTCTCTGTTCTTATGAAATAAGCTAATTTTCTTGGAAAATTGAAAAGAAGGTGTAAATAAACTGTTGTAGAGGTTGGCGGTTGTTTTGCATTGTTCGCCTTTGGTGGAAACAGGAGAGGATTTACAAACCTAACGTCGATTTCTCGACACGCACTACCTTTTGTGCCCTATTGCATAGGTATACACGGAGCACACAATACAGTGAGTTTCTAAACAGTCAACATTCCTTTCCGTGTTAATTAAATTACTGGAATTTGTTACGAAAAAAAGCAACAAGGTCTCGAGCCCGTTGACGGTTTCTGTAACATTTTGCGGCGGTATTTTATGCTGCAGTGGGTATTGATACAGTGATGCGGATCAACATTGTCCGAGCAGAGTTTCACGCAATGGCGATTTTTATTCAGTGAGTTAATGCGAATGCTTATGAATATTGAGCTAATTATGAATAACCATTGAATGAAGTGCTCAAACTTTGCATTTAAGGTTAGCGATGAATTTGCGAAGCGCTTTGCGGTTTTACTCATCATATTCTGTTTTAAACAGCGCGATTTTTGTGCAACTAGACGTAGCTAACGATTGGGCATGTCGTGGTGGAAATTTCTATGTATGTGAACTGGCTCAGGCGATGTGGGTTAAATGACGTGAATCGATGTCACCGGAAGGTTTCTTGGTTGATGTGAGAAGTGGTATGATGAGTTATTAATCAGGATAAGAAGCAACTTGGATACAATACTAAATGGTTATTAAGGCTGATAGCCCGGCAACGTTTGCTGAGAAATATATAATAGAAAGTATCTGGAATGATCACTTTCCTCAGGGCTCTATTTTGCCTGCAGAGCGAGAGCTATCAGAGCTTATCGGTGTTACTCGAACAACGCTTCGCGAAGTCCTTCAACGTCTCGCCCGTGATGGCTGGTTAACCATCCAGCACGGCAAACCTACCCGTGTTAATGACTACATGAACACGTCTGGTTTAAACATCCTTGATACGCTTGTTACCCTTGAAGGTGAAGACGTTCATGGCGTTCTAGAAAACCTTCTTGCAGCTCGTACAGACATCAGCGGCGTTTACATGCGTTATGCGATGAAGAACGATGCGCAATCTTGTGCTGCTTTGATTGAAAAAGTCATTAGCCGTTGTGAGGAACTTCTTGCGAGCGATAGCTTTGCTGCGTTTGTTGATGACGTTGAAGAAAAAGCTGCGATTCAGCAAGACGTGAAAAAGATTTACGATACCTTCGGTAAGTTGGACACTGAACTGTGTGAAGCGGTTTGCCGTGGTCGCGCGTTCAACCACTTTGACTACATGTTGTTCCAAGGCATGGCCCAACGTTCAGGTAACAAAGTCTACGTATTGACCATGAATGGCATGCGTAAGATTTACTCACGTGTTGGCGGCTACTACTTCATGGATCAACGTGCCTGTGAATTGGCGCTTCAGTTCTACCGTGACCTTCTGGCGACAACACTTTCAAACAGCCATGGTGATGTGGCTGAGCGTATTAAACAGTATGGTCGTGAAAGTGGCGCGATGTGGTTCGGTAACCGCGATACCATCGCAAAACTGATGGAACAAGAAGAAGCGTAAGCGTAGTACGCCGTGTCTTTATGTGAAAACAGCAGACACGATAGAAAACGTAAAAAAAACCGCCAATTTGGCGGTTTTTTGTTTTTGTCGTTAGGCGTTTTGATCGATGTTACGTTCCTGGAATTAAATCCGGATCAAACTGCGGACGTTTTGGGCATGTCGCGATGATCTTTCCTTTCCCTTCAGGGGTTTCCTCTTCGAGTACCACTTCAAAGCCCCACAAACGATGCACATGCTTGAGCACTTCCTCGTGTGAGTTACCAAGAGGAATTCGGTTGTGCGGCACATAGCGAAGCGTCAACGCGCGATTTCCACGTAAATCTACGTCCCAAACCTGAATGTTTGGTTCATGGTTCGCCAAATTGTACTGAGCAGAAAGTCTCTCACGCAGTTGCTGATAACCTTCCTCGTTATGAATGCCTGTTACTTCAATGTAATTCTGTCTGTCATCATCATTGATGGCGAAGAATTTCATGTCGCGCATCACTTTTGGTGACAAGAACTGGCTAATGAAACTTTCATCTTTGAAATTATGCATGGCGAAATGCAGTGTTTCGAGCCAATCAGAACCAGCAATGTCAGGGAACCAGTGTTTGTCTTCTTCCGTCGGGTTCTCACAAATTCTACGAAGGTCGGTAAACATGGCAAAACCCAATGCATACGGGTTAATGCCGCTGTAGTACTTACTGTTGTATGGCGGTTGAGCAACCACGTTAGTGTGGCTATGCAAGAATTCCAAAATGAAGCGATCGCTCACCAAGCCTTCGTCATACATATGATTCAAGATGGTGTAGTGCCAGAACGTTGCCCAGCCTTCGTTCATTACCTGCGTTTGTTTCTGCGGGTAGAAATACTGGCTGACTTTACGAACAATACGAATGGCTTCGCGTTGCCACGGTTCAAGCAGTGGTGAATGCTTCTCAAAGAAATACAGGATGTTCTCCTGAGGCTCTGACGGGAAACGTTCTACTTCGACTTCGCGCTTTTTCTCGCTGGTGGGAATAGTACGCCAAAGTGCATTCACTTGGGTTTGAAGGTAATCCTCACGGGCTTTCTGGCGCGCGACTTCTTCGGCCATGGATATTTTTTGCGGGCGCTTGTAACGGTCGACACCGTAGTTCATTAAGGCATGGCAGGAATCGAGAAGTTTTTCGACTTCATCGACGCCATATTTCTCTTCGCACTCGCTGATGTAGTTTTTGGCGAAGAGCAGGTAGTCAATGATAGAGCTTGCATCTGTCCATGTTTGGAACAGGTAGTTACCTTTAAAGAAAGAATTGTGGCCATAACACGCATGCGCCATGACAAGCGCCTGCATGGTGATGGTGTTTTCTTCCATTAAGTAAGCAATACACGGGTCGGAGTTAATGACGATTTCGTACGCTAACCCCATATGACCGTGTTTGTAATTGCGCTCTGTTTCGATGAATTTTTTGCCGAATGACCAATGGCTGTAGTTGATCGGCATGCCCACACTGGAGTAGGCATCCATCATTTGCTCGGCGGTGATAATTTCAATTTGGTTGACGTAAGTATCGAGCTTGTAGTGCGCCGCTACTCGCTTGATTTCAGTGTGGTATTGGTCAAGAAGATCAAATGTCCAATCTGGCCCATCACTGAGTGTCTTATTTTTCTTCTTTGCGGAGACAGTCATCATGGTCCTCCTTGGCGTCCGAACCGAATGCGAATGCTTAGTGCGTTTGCAACAACACGCCGACTAACTTACTTGTTTCTTAAATAGCTCCCTGAAGACAGGGAAGATATCGTCGGCAGTTCGAATGTTCTGCATGGCGAAGTTTTCATAGTTTTCATCAAGCGTTTCATACTCTCGCCAAAGCGTTTGGTGCGCACGGCGTGTGATTTCGATATAGGAATAATATCTTGTCACCGGCAGCAGTTGTTTTTCGAGCAATTCACGACAGCCTGGGGAGTCATCTGCCCAGTTATCGCCATCAGATGCTTGCGCGGCATACACATTCCACTCGCTTGCGGGATAACGCGCTTTGACGATTTCATCCATTAATCGCAATGCACTGGAGACAATGGTGCCACCGGTTTCTTGCGAATAGAAAAACTCGTGCTCATCCACTTCTTTAGCTTGTGTATGGTGGCGAATAAACACCACCTCAACGCTTTTGTAAGTCCGCGTTAAGAAGAGATAGAGCAGGATATAAAAGCGCTTAGCGATGTCTTTGGTGGCTTGGTCCATTGAACCTGAGACATCCATCAAACAAAACATCACGGCCTGACTGCTTGGCTGTGGGCGTTTTTCGTAGTTTTTAAAGCGCAAATCAAAGGTGTCGATAAAAGGCACAGCTTTGATTTTGTCTTTGAGCGATTGAATTTCTTCTTCGATGCGTTTTTCTTCAAGCGGCTGAGCGGGTTCTGTCCCTTTCAGCACTTCAAGTTCTGCTTCGAGCTCTTTCACTTTGCGTCGCTTACCCGCTGACATCGCAGTACGGCGAGCCAATGAGTTTTGCAGTGAACGCACGATGGCAATATTGGATGGTACCCCTGTCGCTTTAAAACCGGAGCGATGGGTTTTGTACTCGACCAATTTGGTCATCTGGTTTTTTTGAAGATTAGGCAGTTCTAAGTCTTCAAATAGCAAATCGAGATATTCGTCTTTAGAAATCTGAAACACGAATTCGTCTTGGCCTTCGCCGTCAGGACTGGCTTGTCCCTCTCCTGCACCACCACTTCCTCCACCGCCTGGTGGGCGCTCAATGCGATCACCAGGGATGAATTGGTCGTTGCCAGGGTGGACAGCATCACGCTGTCCTCCTTTGCCTTGACGAAAGGTCGGCTCTCGGATGTCGCGAGAGGGGATAGTGATGCTCTCACCACTATCCACGTCGGTAATCGAGCGTTGGTTTACTGCATCAGCAATAGACTCTTTAATCTGTCTCTTGTGACGACGTAAGAAACGTTGTCGATTGACCGTACTCTTGTTTTTTCCGTTGAGCCGTCGATCTATAAAATGCGCCATAAGCCCCCCGTATGCTGGTTACTTCTCTGACTACGCTGAATTAAGAAGACTTACGCACGCGTAGGTACCATTCAGACAGAAGTCGCACTTGCTTGCGGGTATATCCCTTCTCCATCATACGAGCGACAAAGTCGTCGTGTTTCTTCTGTTCTTCGGTCGACGTTTTCGCATTGAAGGAGATAACAGGCAGCAGCTCTTCTGTGTTCGAGAACATTTTCTTCTCAATCACAGTGCGAAGTTTCTCGTAGCTGGTCCAGCCAGGATTCTTGCCTTCATTGTTAGCGCGAGCACGAAGCACGAAGTTAACAATTTCATTTCGGAAGTCTTTAGGGTTACTGATCCCTGCTGGCTTCTCGATTTTTTCCAGTTCACTGTTCAATGCGGAGCGGTCGAACAATTGGCCGGTGTCTGGATCGCGGTACTCTTGGTCTTGGATCCAGAAGTCTGCGTAGGTCACGTAACGGTCAAAGATGTTTTGACCGTACTCAGAGTATGACTCGAGGTAAGCGGTTTGAATTTCTTTGCCAATGAACTCGACGTACTTAGGAATCAAGTAGCCTTTGAGGTTTTCTAGGTACTTCTCTGCCATTTCTTGCGGGAACTGCTCACGTTCAATTTGCTGTTCGAGTACATAAAACAGGTGCACAGGGTTAGCCGCGACTTCGGAATGGTCGAAGTTAAATACTCGTGACAGGATCTTAAAGGCGAAGCGTGTAGACAGGCCGTTCATGCCTTCGTCAACGCCCGCATAGTCACGGTATTCTTGGTAAGACTTGGCTTTTGGATCTGTGTCTTTCAGTGTTTCACCGTCGTACACACGCATCTTCGAGAAGATGCTGGAGTTTTCAGGCTCTTTCAGACGAGAAAGGACACTGAAGCGCGCAAGAATATCGAGCGTGCTTGGTGAACAAGGTGCTGACGAAAGTTCGCTGCTTTCCAATAGCTTGTCGTAAATCTTCATCTCTTCTGAGACGCGCAAGCAGTAAGGGACTTTCACGATGTAAACACGGTCAAGGAACGCTTCGTTGTTTTTGTTGTTTCGGAATGTCTGCCACTCAGATTCGTTTGAGTGCGCCAGAATCATGCCGTCAAATGGCAATGCTGACAGGCCTTCGGTACCGTTGTAGTTACCCTCTTGTGTGGCTGTTAGCAGTGGGTGAAGCACTTTGATCGGTGCTTTAAACATCTCGACGAATTCCATCAAGCCTTGGTTGGCTTTACACAGCGCACCGGAGTAGCTGTATGCATCAGGGTCGTCTTGGGCGAAATGTTCGAGTTGTCGGATGTCGACTTTACCGACCAAGGACGAGATGTCTTGGTTGTTTTCATCGCCGGGCTCGGTTTTGGCTACGGCCACTTGGTCTAAGATTGAAGGACGAACTTTCACCACGCGGAATTTGCTGATGTCGCCGCCGAATTCGTGCAGACGCTTAGCAGCCCAAGGTGACATGATGGAACGAACATAACGTTGTGAAATGCCATACTCACTTTCAAGTAGTGCACCGTCTTCAACAACATCGAATAAACAGAAAGGATGATCGTTCACTGGGCTGCGTTCGCCGTTTGCTGTCAGAATGTACACAGGCACTTTCTGCATCAGGCTTTTTAGTTTTTCAGCCAGCGAGGATTTACCACCACCAACAGGACCAAGGAGATACAAGATCTGCTTACGTTCTTCAAGGCCTTGGGCGGCGTGTTTAAGGTAAGAAACGATTTGTTCTATGGCTTCTTCCATGCCGTAGAAATCTTCGAAGGTTTTGTAGCGCGAGATGACTCGGTTTGAAAAGAGGCGACTTAAACGTGGTTCTAACGCCGTATCAATCATCTCGGGTTCACCGATTGCCATTAACAAGCGTTCAGCCGCGTTGGCGTAAACACTGCGATCTTCCCGGCAAAGGTCCAGAAACTCTTGAAGGCTCAGCTCTTCGTCTTTCGCTTCTTCGTAGCGCTGACGATAGTGGTCGAAAATACTCATGGTCCTGCCCCCTAAATCGTACTGTTAACATTAAGAAAGGATATCGGCGCAGTCGCTTTCATATCCTCACTAATTTAAGACTAGTACCAACTGATCAATTTGCTTGGTTGAATTACTTGTTTTTTCGATATTTTTCCCTTTTGTGATAAGGCTTTGTATTCGGTATGTAACTTTTGCCAGCCGCAATTGTCATTGTGTATTTCGTTGATTGAAGCGGGAAAATCTAAATGTTGAGACGGCAACAGAGGAATTTGCTGTTTGATGAGGGCGGTGTTGGCTGTGGGATTTTTGGAACAAAGTAATAAAAAAGAGGGACAAGGTAACAAAAAAGGAAAAACCGAAGCAGGGTGCTTCGGTTTTGTCATTTGCGTGGCAGGCGGCGTTTTGCCGTCGCTTTGTGCGCGGTTAGCAGCTTACAATTTTTGTTGAAAGCGTATGCGTCTCGCCAGCATTCAATGTCACGCTGCGATCATGTACCGCAGACTCCACACACACCATGGTTTCATAGCTGTTATCTGCCATGTCACCCATGCTGATTGACAGTGCTTTCCAAGGGTTCCACACAACCACGCCATTGTTACCACCGTTGATCACGTTAAGGCGACGCTGCAGGGCAGGATCGTCTACGACGACCGTTTCGTCTGCGTGCGGGTAAATGCGGTCAACTTCTTGATCAAATTGTGTGTTACCTGCGCTTGGCTTACGCACGCCACCTTCAATGTATTCGTTACCGAGGCTCGATACTGTGGTTGTGGTGATGTCACCAATGTTGAGGTAAGTGTGCAGTGCGCCGCCCAGTTGGAACGGTGTATCGCCTGTGTTGGTACTGACCAGTTTCACATCTAGCGTGTCAGCCACTTCAATGAGGAGTTCTGCCTTGAATGCATGTGGCCAAATCGCGCGGGTTTCCGCTGAGTCTTGCAGCGTTAGGCTGATGATCACGCCTTCATCGTTTTCACGATGTTCGTTGAGTGTCCACTCGCTGGTGCGGGCGAAGCCATGAGATGGTTCAGCCGCTTTACCAAACCAAGGCCAACAGACTGGAATGCCACCTCGAATGGCTTTGCTGCCGCCAAAGTCAGCGTTCTCGCTCATCCAAATGGTATCTTTCTTACCAGTAGGCTGAAAGCTAAGTACGTGAGCACCAAAGAGAGAAATCGCCGCGGTTGCTTTTGGATGAATAACGCGAACAACTTTGATGCCGTCCAATTCGCAAACGGTAACATAGTCAGAGAGTACAGCAAGGGTAGGGAGCTGTTTAACGTCCATGAAGCATGCCTTCTGAATGTGAAATTTAGGTACAAAAAAGGCGGCCATTAAGCCGCCTTTTGTCACTCATGCCTTAACGGCAATCCGGAATGATTACTTAGAGATGTGAGCAACCAGGTCCAGAACTTTGTTTGAGTAACCGATTTCGTTGTCGTACCAAGATACAACTTTAACGAATTTGTCAGTCAGAGCAACACCTGCTTTCGCATCGAATACTGAAGTTTGAACTTCACCGATGAAGTCTTGAGATACAACTTCGTCTTCAGTGTAGCCAAGAACGCCAGCCATTTCGCCTTCTGAAGCAGCTTTCATTGCCGCACAGATTTCTGCGTAAGTAGCAGCTTCTTTCAGGTTAACAGTCAGGTCAACAACAGAAACGTTTGCAGTTGGTACGCGGAAAGCCATACCAGTCAGTTTGCCGTTTAGTTCTGGAAGAACTACGCCAACTGCTTTAGCTGCGCCAGTTGATGATGGGATGATGTTCTGAGAAGCACCACGACCACCACGCCAGTCTTTCGCAGAAGGACCGTCAACAGTTTTCTGAGTTGCAGTAGTAGCGTGAACAGTAGTCATAAGACCAGATTCGATGCCCCACTTGTCGTTCAGTACTTTCGCGATAGGCGCAAGACAGTTGGTAGTACAAGAAGCGTTAGAAACGATGTCTTGACCAGCGTAAGAAGCGTGGTTAACGCCCATTACGAACATTGGCGTTGCGTCTTTAGAAGGACCAGTTAGAACAACTTTCTTCGCACCAGCAGTGATGTGTTGGCGTGCAGTTTCGTCAGTCAGGAAGATACCAGTTGCTTCAGCAACAACATCAACACCTACTGCGTCCCACTGAAGTTCAGTTGGGTTACGTTCTGCAGTTACACGTACGGTTTTACCGTTAACAACCAAGTTACCGTCTACAACTTCAACAGTACCGTTGAAACGGCCGTGAGTTGAGTCGTACTTCAGCATGTACGCCATGTAATCAACGTCGATCAGGTCGTTGATTGCTACAACTTCGATGTCGTTACGCTCAACAGATGCACGGAAAACGAAACGGCCGATACGGCCAAAACCGTTAATACCTACTTTGATAGTCATTATGTTGCTCCACAACTTAATATCTAGTGAAAGGAAATTGGTAGTAAAATTACAGAATCGGTATCCCCCATGCAAGCGAAAAACCGATCTAAATTGCGTAAAGTCAAAATTTAGTACGGATTATTTTTACATCACCCAAACAAATTTTGTGTTTCCTGTTGGAAAAGTTGAATTTATTGGGGCCAATGACACGATGACTGATTTTTGAACATTGCGCACTGAAATGCATACAGCACATAAAACGTACGCAAATCGGTATATCGAAAAGTATGGTGAGAATAGTGCGATGCTTGAGTGCGAAATTTGAGAATTGGAACGAGTTACAAGTTAATCCATGCACAGGCTATTTTGCGGTGTTACTCACGAACATTATGCGTCGTTGAGGTCAAATGAATGTCGCTCGAATGCATTCACCTCGTTGCATTATTAGAAAGACACACTTAAGTCGTTAGAACTCAAAACAATGACGGTGGACGCAAAGAGGCTCTTTAAACTGACGATACGTCAATTTGTACTCAGCTTTGGGTTCATTCATAGAAAGGATCATGCGCTTGATCACATCTATGCGTGCGAATGCTTATTGTCTGCACGAGAACTGTTTTAAATAGGAGACTAACTGATGCTTCGGCACGAATAAATGCATTCAACACAGGGAGTAAAGATGACAAAGGGCGGCGATGATAAGTGGAAAGCATCACTTTCTGAGTTGGCTTATAAGGTTTGTCGCTTGGGGCACACAGAGCCAGCATATAGCGGAGCCTTACTCCATAATCACCGATTTGGGTCTTACCATTGCATCTGTTGCAATCAGCGATTATTTGATTCGAACACTAAATTTGATTCTGGGTGCGGTTGGCCGAGTTTTGATGCAGCAATTGAAGGCACTGTTCGCTATGTGGCAGATAATAGCCATGGCATGGTAAGAACGGAAATTCGTTGTGTTCAATGTGACAGTCATTTGGGGCATGTATTTGATGATGGCCCAACGAGCACGGGTCAACGCTATTGCGTGAATTCAGTTTCCATGCAGTTTGATGGCGCATTTCCCTCCGACCAATAACGTCATGTGATTTTCGGTGAAATAAAAAAGCGAACGGCAAACGTTCGCTTTTTTGTTGTGTCCTGTCAGTGTCTTTTATTAATGTGCGTGTCCCATTGTGGTGCTGCACTATTAATCAGAGAAAAGAGTGCGTCTTAGAAACTATTCTTTCTTGTTATCAATGATGGCTAATGTGCTTAATAAACCCGTATTAAAATCACCATCTTCAATGGCGCTCGCAATGTCGCCTGCAATGTCTGAAATTTGATCACGTCTCGCGTCTTCCATCGGATAGAGCAATTTCAACTGTGCTTGCTTCGCAACGGGAAGATCCATTTCTGAGCCGACCAATGCCCATAGGTAAGCAATGTCCAAGTTGCCGAGTGAGTGGTTTGCTGTTGCCAGCGATTTGATGGCTTCTGGGACAGTTTTGTCTCGTGTTTTTCCTGCTCGGCCATCGTAAAGTGTCAATGACTTTTGTAGTAGGTCAATGGTGTGAAGCTTGTCTTTATCGACGTAGTATGTGGCAAGGCCGAGTTGTAGTTCTGGTGTGTCGAGGTACTCGGTTTCTTCTAGCTTTAAGAATTGCTCTAACGCTTCGTTATCACCCTGAGTCCAACGGTAATAGATGATTGAGGGTTGATAAGAGCTTTTCAGTTCCTGTTCAAGACGCTCAATGGAATCGAAGGCGTGAAACAATGCTTCTGTACGGAGTGTCTTTTTTGCTTTTAGTGTGGTTGTCTCGATCTGTGCGACGAGCTCCATACACCTTGCATATTTCTTGGTGAGCATTAGCTCATCGAACTTATTGAGATCGGACGGTTTCTTGGTGACGTTAAAACGCTTCCAGATGAGGTCGGTGCGTTCATGACGGCATTGACCATCTTGCACATTGAGCTTGGCGCAAATTGAAGGGTTGTTTTCACAAAGTTGAGCGGTGCTGCGGTTACTCTCAAAGCAGCCTGTGACCAGTAACGTACTACATACGGTAACGGCGAGTTTGATGCTGAATTTGGCTCGACTTATCTTCATTCCGTGAAATGCTCTTCTGTTTTTAAATCGGGACACAAGACTTATAACATAAACACTTCTTCTTAGTTTATCTCCAATTTCGGCCTTTTGCGTGACCACGCAAAGAGAAAAAAAGGCCAGCGTGATGCTGACCTTCCTCTTGCTTACGGATTTTATCTGAATTTATAGACCGTTATACGATATCCGTTCCGAGGTAAGTAATATTCTCTGCGTCGGTCCAAATCGTGATTTGATCGTCACTGAACTGGTCATCAAACACATAAGCCTGAAGATCGCTGACTTGCGCGTTGGTTAGCCCCATCTTTTCTATCATTGCGGGGGTTATATCAGCGTTTGATGTTGCAGATGCATTGTATGCCCAATTGACACCCGTTAGGTTCAACGTGTCGTCACCATCCCCCAACCAAGCAACAAAACCCTGCCAGTCGTCATTGTTTGTATCGTCAGATTGCTGATCAATAGAGTGTGTATTGATAGTGACAGTTTGATCATTGCTGCCACCAACTACGGCTTCGATACCCGCAATGACATTACCACCCACACTCGGTGTTGTTTGATAGGCATCTCCAGTGAAATCAACATGCTGTTCGCCTTCGACTGTGAGTGTGTCAAAGCCAGTTGAAGCATTGTAGATACTCTGGTTTATTTGTTTGCCACTGCTCAGAGTTTGAATTTGCCCCTCAAAGTCATCTTGGTCAAAAACCAGTGTGTCTGAGAAAGTACTGCCACGGAGAATATCGGCTCCTTCTTGTCCATCAAGAAAATTGTCCATACTCCGCCAACCTGCGAAAAGGTAATCGTCGCCTTGTCCACCCAGTAAAGTATTGCTGCCAAGTGTTCCATAGATTTCGTCGTTACCATCACCACCATCGAGGAAATCATTTCCTGATTTACCGATTAGGATGTCATCCCCATCTTCGCCGTAAATTTCATCGTTGCCTGCACCGCCGCGTAGATCGTCGTTACCATCACCACCGTATATTTCATCGTCATCTCGACCGCCAAACACGAGGTCATCGCCATCGCCCGTATCGATATAATTGCTGCCAGCGGTACCATGAACTTCATCGTCCCCTTGGTCCGCCCAGACTTCATCATCGCCCGCGCCAGCAACAATGGTGTCATCGCCGTCTTGACCGAAGATCAGGTCGTCACCATCACCGCCATCCAGAGTGTCGTTACCGCGTCCGCCGCGCAGTTCGTCATCACCAGCCCCGCCTTCTAACGTGTCGTCACCATTTTGGCCGAACAGCCGGTCGTCGCCGTTTCCACCGTGAATGAGGTCGTCGCCGTCCTCACCCCACATTCTGTCGTCACCTTCGCCACCTGAAAGTACGTCGTTACCATCGCCGCCTATCAGAGAGTCATCCCCGCCTTCACCATAAAGGCGATCATCGCCGTCATAGCCATAAAGGGAATCATTGCCGCCAATGGTTGGATCGCCAGTGATTTGTTCTACCTCTATGGAGACAGAAGAGGACGGTATGTTGGTTTCTACGTCGTTTAGGACGAGAGGGCGCCACTCGAACCCAGGTCTGTCAGCGACAGGTAGTGAGAAAAAGACAAGGGTTGTGCCATTGGCGACATTGATATCAATGGCACTGGTGTCTTGCGCGGTGGCCGTTGATTCGACGAGGATTTTTGTGCTCAACACATTGCCGCTGCTATCTAAAACGGCGTAGCCGACACTTTTATCATCGCCAGAAGGAAATGAAAACTGTGACAAATGTACTGACAGAACAGTCTCACTAGAGATACTGTAACTGCCATCAGAATTTTGCGAGAGTTGAGAAATCTGACTGCTTGACGAATCGCCATAAACAACGTCATCGCCTTCATAGGCTCGAAGGGTGTCATTTCCTTCAAGGCCATAGATGAGGTCGTCGTCGGTTGTACCGTCGAGCATGTTTGCGGCGTTATCGCCAGTGATCGTAGCCATGGGTTTTACCTTTTAATGGGCGCTTTCAACAATAAATAGTGCGCACAGAACCGTTCAAATTACGCATTGACGTTGTGCAAAATTACGGGGGGTAAAACCTACAGTCTTTGATTATTTTTATGTGCGATGAATTGAACACATTTGCTGATGACAAGTGAGGCATTCATCGTCAATTGGATAAACACGTTTTATTGAAACGAGTTTCTCTACACCCTCGATAATATGGTGATACGGTGGCAAAAGCTGAGCAATGTCACAAGACTATGGCTGTCTATTAATAAGAAAATCAGTACTATTAGGGTTGAGAGACATGCTGATCCTCGCGCAAAGCATGATCAAAATATGAGATCTTCATTCAAAAAAGAATGGGTTTCAAACAAGACGCAATCATGAAATATTTGGTGTAAAGTAATCCAAATAGTGGCCTCATGCGTTGATTAATGCGAGATGTAGAACCAAGGGAAGGTGCAAAATAAAAATGGATATCGAACAACTACTAGAAAGCATCACACCTGAAGCATTTGAACGATTAAATTATGCTGTTGCAACGGGAAAATGGCCGGAAGGTACACCTCTGACTCAAGAACAGCGTGACAATGCAATGCAAGTGGTCATGTTGTACCAATCGCGCAATAACACTGACCCTCAGCACATGTCTGTGGCAGCGGGTGGAGACATCAAGCTCAAGTCAAAGAGTGAATTAAAGCGTGATTTTTCGCCTGCGCAAGAAACCATTGTTCAGGTGAAAGCATCTGACGATTAATCGGTGCTTTTTTCATTCTTAAAGATGAAAAAAACGGCCCGGATGGGCCGTTTGTTGTTACTAGCTTTTTATCACAATAAGATCGTCGTCAATTAAACGATATCAATACCGGATTGCGTAACGTGTTCAGCGTCCGTCCAAACAGTAATCTGTGAATTGCTGTTGAAGTCGAAAGTGAAAACGTATGCTTGAAGGTCGGCAACTTCACCTGCAGTCAGGCCCATTTGCTGAATCATCTCTGGCGAGATATCAGCATTAGACACGCCTGCTGCATCGTAGCTCCAATTCGCACCAACGAGGTTCAAGGTGTCATCACCTTCACCAAGGTACGCGACAAAACCATCCCAGTTGCTTAGGTCGATGTCATCAGACTGCGCAAAAATGGCGGATTCGTTCACCGTGATAGTCTGGTCACCCGCATCGCCGATGACGGCTTCAACACCTGAAATGACGTTACCAGTAATGCTCGCATCTGATTGATACTCTGCACCAGTAAAGTCAGCATGAACGTCACCGTTTACTTTGAGAGTGTCGAAACTTGTTGCTGCGTTGTATAACTTCACATTCACTTCTTGGCCGAATCTATTAGTAAACGTGCTGCCATCAAAATCATTCACATCAAAAATTAATGTGTCACTTCCAATGCCACCAACGTAAGTATCAACCCCGGCGCCCCCGTCAAGTAAGTTCTCATGGCCATTGCCTGCAGACAGATGATCGTTGCCTTCACCGCCGAGCAGAGTATTGCTACCAATGCTACCAAATAGGCGATCATCTCCGGCACCGCCGTCGAGAGTATCGTTTCCTTCTTTGCCGTGCAGAACGTCATCGCCGTCACCACCGTAAATGGTGTCGTCACCCTGGCCGCCACGAATGTTATCTTGACCTTCGTCACCATACAGTTCGTCATCACCCTGGCCACCGAAGATCAGGTCATTACCTTCTCCGCCAGAGATGGTATCTTCACCAAGACCACCGTAAACCTTATCATCACCGCCTTCCGCTGAGATAACATCATCATCAGGTTGGTTTGGTAGGAATTGATTTACATAAACATCAAAGGTGGTATCAACGAAATCACCACGGCCTAAATTCCAACGGTCATCCCAGATACTGGTATCACCGTCAATCTGTTCATGATCTTGACCATCACCGTTTTCGTTTTCCTGAGAAACATAAACGATAGATTCAATCGCACCTTGGGTAACAATTGGGATTTGGCCTGAGATATCAAGATCAACCTCACCTTCAACATAGCCTTGAGAAGCGCCGTCAGGGATAAGGAAAAGACTGAGTGACGTTGCACCTTCTGTGTCAACACTGAAGATAGTCGCGGAGGTTGCAGTTTGTGCATTGGCAGCAAGTACTTCAGCGCTCAACACATTACCATCACTATCGAGGAGGAAATATCCAACAGTATTGTTGAATTCAGTGTCGTTGGTGAAATTCGATAGGCTGATATTAAATGTATCACCCTCACTGACATCGTAAGTTCCGTCAGCGTTTCGTGCGCTCGGAGACGCGCCATTAGCTAACTCGCCGCCGATAATGAGATCATTCCCATCACCACCGTTGAGAATATCATCCCCCTCCAACCCATAGATGGTGTCGTCGGTAGAAGTGCCGTTTAACGTATCGTTTTGGTTAGTACCAATAATAGAAGCCATTTTTCATTGCCCTGTGTATAGATAGAGCCGAAGCTCTGCAACTGACATTCATCGAAAATCCCAACACCGTTTATGTCCGTCATCGCGATGAGATCGCGATGCGATTATTCGCCTTGCAGTCGACGCTTTATGTTGTGTTGAGTGAGAAAGGTACTGAGAAGACCGACGACTATCTGGCCTTGTACCTAGGGAGAATGTAAATGTACGAATTTCTATGACAAGCGATGAGCTGTGAATTAAGTGGAATATGGAAGATAGTCTGATGTAAGTGTGACCAGATATTTTCTTAAAGTATGTAATACCGTATATGGAAAGTGCTAATAAAGAGGGGATAGGGCGATATGGGAATGGGTCTCACTTCCCCGATTTTCCGCGGTTTTTTGCCAGAAAATGCATTTAATTCGTTGTAAAACGACCGTGTCTGGAATTTATTTCAGGCCTTTCTCTGTAGTATGTTTTGTACAATAATCTGAATTGCTAATGTACGTTTATTTGTACATTAATGCGATGTGACATGGGAAAGGGGTTCGAACGAATTGGGCACATTTATTCATACACCCATGGTCAGTGTAGGGGCAATGTTAAAAATAGGAATGATGTGAGAAATGGGGACAATGTGAGAAATAGCGGCAATGTTCGGAAAGTGAAGAACGAGTGTGCAAAGCAAAAAGCCAGCAGAATACTGCTGGCTTTGGGTGTGCGTTAACGAGGTTGCTTAGTGGGTTAATTCGCCACGAAGGTCTTGTTGCAGCATGGTACGAGTGATATCCATTGGCAGATTCTGGCTTAACAAATAATGCAGTTTTGCCAATGCAGCTTCTGGGGTCATGTCATAACCGCTTAGCACGCCAGCTTCTGCAAGCGCACAGCCTGTGGCATAGCCACCCATGTTTACTTTACCGGCAAGACATTGTGTGAGGTTTAGAACAATGACGCCGCGTTGAGTCGCTTCTTTCAGTAAGCCCAATAGTTCTGCATTTTGTGGGGCGTTACCAACACCAAATGTCAGTAATATCATGGCATTGACCGGTTGCTTTAGTGCATTGCTTATCACATCCGGTGAGATACCCGGGTACATCATGATGATGGCGACAGGTTGCTCTGTGATGGTATGAACCTTAAACGCTCCTTCTGGCTTTTTATCAATCTCCGCACCGTGAAGTTGAATATTGATACCTGCTTCAAGCAGGGAAGGCAGATTTGGCGACGTGAAAGCGTTAAAGCCATCAGCATGAGATTTGGTGCTGCGGTTGCCACGAAGTAATTGGTTGTTGAAGAACAATGTGACTTCGTTAATCGGGTAATTTGCGGCGATATGCAGAGAATTTAGCAAGTTGGCTTGGCCATCGGAACGAAGTTCAGCCAAAGGGATTTGTGACCCTGTTACGATAACGGGCTTATCCAAATTCTCTAGCATGAAAGAAAGCGCTGATGACGTGTACGCCATGGTGTCAGTACCATGCAAGATCACGAAGCCATCATACTTGTCGTAGTTGTCGCGGATATCGTCAGCAATGCGTTGCCAATCCGCTGGCGTCATGTCTGCAGAATCAATGAGTGGACTGTACTCATGGATCGTGAATTCAGGCATTTCTGGGCGATGGAATTCAGGCATTTGCTTCAGCTGTTCTTGCATAAAGCCAGACACTGGAATGTATCCCTGTTCAGATTTAAGCATGCCGATCGTGCCGCCTGTATAGGCGATGTAAATATGTTTTCTTTCCATCTTCACAAATTCAATGTTGCCGAGGTAGTGGCGGCATTATACGTACCAGTGGCGCGAAAAAAACCCCGGCACTTGCCGGGGAGTTCTCAGTTTTCGAAATAGCGGCAACTTGGACACAGGGCATAGCGTCCATTTGGATCGTTGAGGTTAGTTAAATTGTTGATTTCTGATGCCGCAGCGTTAGCAAACTGTTCAAATGCTGGTGGCAATACCGACGCAGTATCAAGACCGACAAAAACCAAGGTTTGATTGATCATGTCATAAATAAATTGCTGCGCAGGGGTCAGAGGTTCTTCCATCCAATCTAACGAGTAATCGGTAATGCCTGCTAATTCTGCTGCAACAGAAATGGCATCGTCAAAATCGCCCATCTGATCGACCAGCCCGCGCTTCATCGCGTCATAACCGGTCCAAACGCGACCTTGAGCCACCTGATCGACATCTTCAACGGATAGGTTTCGCTGGCTTGCTACGAGCTGAATAAAGCGTTGGTAACCATTTTCGATGCCAAGCTGCATGATTTCACTGACTTCTTCAGGCAAGGCGCGTGTAACACCAACGCCCGCAAGTGGCGTTGTACCAATACCGTCGTTGTAGACACCATATTTTGCTAGCGCATCTTCAAAGGTAGTCAAAATGCCAAAAATACCAATAGAGCCAGTAATGGTGGTAGGCTGTGCCAAAATGCGGTTGGCGCTGGTGGATATCCAATAACCGCCAGATGCCGCAACACTCGACATAGAAATCACAACAGGCTTACCCGCCTCTTTTAGTGCTTCTACTTCATTGCGGATCACTTCAGAGGCAAATGCACTGCCGCCTGGGCTATCAACACGAAGCACGACGGCTTTCACTGCATCGTCCAAACGTGCTTCACGGAGCAGCGCGGCGGTGGTGTCGCCACCCACTGTGCCTTCTCGCTCATAGCCATCAATGATGGCACCGCTAGCAACAACCACGGCAATTTGGTCTGCCTTCGGTAACGTGAAATCGTTGGCGTTGTAATCGTAAATGCTGACGTAGTTAAAGCTGTCATCCCCGTCGCTACCAAATGTTTCGGCCAGCTTGGTTCGGATTTGTTGGCGTGTCACCAACGCATCAACCAAGCCTAGGTTTTGAGAAAGCTTGGCGAAATCGCCATTTGCTGCCTTGATGGCGCTGAGCAAGGTTGCAGAATCCGGCGAAATGGATTCGACCGTCACACCACGGTTCATGGCGATATCGTCAACGAATGCCCCCCAAAGCTGATTGAGCCAAACCGCGTTGGCTTCGCGTGCTTGTTCCGACATCTCAGTGCGCGTGTAGGGTTCTACAAATGATTTGTAGGTACCGACGCGGAACACATGGGTGTTGATATCGAGGTTTTTCAACAAATCTTTGAAGTAAAGGTTGTACGTGCCATAGCCGCGCAGCAACACTGCGCCGTCTGGCGACATCATGATCTCGTCAGCATAGCTGGCAAGGTAATATTGGCTTTGGTTGTAGTGCCCGCCAATCGCCACCACGGATTTCCCGGCCGCTTTAAACTCGTTAATTGCTTTCGCAATGTACCGCAGTTTAGTGAGGCTAGTTTCTGACATGTCGGACAAACTCAGTACCATGCCGTTGATCTTGTCATCTTTGGCGGCGGCACGAATTTGATCGACAACATCAAACAGCACGGTTTCAACTTCTACCGAGCGGCCAATGAGGTTTTGGGTGGCAATGTCATAGGGATCTAAGCGACGCTGTTTTTCAACAATCGGGCCTGAAATATCAACGAGCAGAGCGCGAGCAGGTTGATCGGTTGGTGTTGGTAACTCTGCATCTTCAATCGTAAAGGCAAAGTAAATAGCAACGAGTAGACCAATAAAAAGCACGTTGAGTATTAACTGACGTGCAAACCCCAATATCTTCCAACACCACTTCAAGATGGTGCCTAGAAACTTAAAAAGCATTTTCATGAATGATTCCAGCGACTTTCCCTAGACATAATCGTAACGAATCCTATTTGGAATGCTAGGGTCTGAGGGTTTTTGATAGCACTATTCTACATAAACCGTCGGCAAGACCTCATAAAAGTCTATGTAATTAGATAAAAAATCCTCTACGCCGTGCCTTCGGTGCTGGTATTTGATCGGTGTTGTAAAAATGTAAACAAACGTTTGAATTTTTGGTTTTGCAGGCTTATCTTGGTCGGACCAGAACTCATAATAAGAATGGAAGCGCCTAATGAATTCGCCTTACCCTCACTTGCTCGCTCCACTGGATCTTGGTTTTACCCAGTTGAAAAACCGTGTGTTGATGGGTTCCATGCACACCGGGCTGGAAGAATCTAACGATGGGTTTAAAAAGCTCTCTGCCTTTTATGCTGAGCGTGCCAAAGGGGGTGTCGGGCTCATTGTTACAGGGGGCTTTTCGCCAAATTTCCGTGGCCGATTGCACCCACTCAGTGCGCAGTTCAGCAGCGGTAGAGCGGCGAGGGCACACCGAAACATTACGGATGCTGTTCATGAAAATGGCGGGAAGATCGCCCTTCAACTCCTTCATGCTGGGCGTTATGCCATGCATCCTTTTGCGTTAAGTGCTTCCGAGGTGCGTTCACCGATTTCTAAATTTGCACCTTCTGAAATGAGTGAACGCCAAATCAGAAACACGATCAGTGATTTCGCGAAGAGTTCAGAACTTGCGCGTGAAGCGGGGTACGACGGCGTTGAAATCATGGGTTCTGAGGGCTATTTGATTAACCAATTCATCTGTAAGCGCTCAAATAACCGTTACGACGCATGGGGCGGCAGCTATGCGAACCGCTCACGTTTCCCGATTGAAATCGTGAAAGCAGTGCGTGAGCGAGTGGGGAAAGATTTCATCATTATTTTCCGACTTTCCATGCTGGATTTGGTGGAACAGGGCAGCACGCATGATGAAGTGGTTGAATTGGCCAAAGCCCTCGAAGCGGCAGGCGTGACCATTTTAAACACCGGTATCGGTTGGCACGAAGCCCGTGTTCCTACCATTGCAACCCAAGTACCGCGCGCGGCGTTCAGTTGGGTCACTGAAAGATTGAAAGGGGAGGTTAATATTCCTCTCGTGACCTGTAACCGCATTAACACGCCAGAAGTGGGCGAATCGATTTTGTCGAGCGGGCAGGCCGATATGGTTTCGATGGCGCGCCCTTTCCTAGCGGATGCCAACTTTGTGGTGAAGGCCGAAGCAGATCGCTCGGACGACATCAATACATGTATTGCGTGTAATCAGGCATGCCTTGACCATGTGTTTAAAGGCAAGCGCGCGAGCTGCCTGGTTAACCCACAAGCGTGTTATGAAACAGAACTGGTGGTTGCACCTGCGACTGCCAAACGAAAAGTTGCTGTGGTCGGCGGCGGCATGGCCGGTATGTCCTGCGCTGTGACGGCGGCCGAGCGTGGCTTTGATGTTGTGTTGTTTGAAAAAGCCCCTCAGCTAGGCGGCCAGTTCAATCTTGCTATGCAAATCCCCGGTAAAGAAGAATTCAAGGAATCAATCCGATACTTCACGCGTCGCGTTGAGCAGTGTGGCATTGACGTTCGCTTGAATACCGAAGTGAATGCGGAATCGCTCGATGGGTTTGATGAGGTGGTGATCGCCACAGGCGTGAAACCGAGAATGCCAAACATTCCGGGTATTGATCACGAGAAAGCCATCGATTACCAAACGTTTATTCGCGAGCAGCCTGAGTTGGGCGGACGCATTGCGATTGTCGGTGCTGGCGGTATTGGTATTGATGTCGCGACCATGATCACTGAACCTGAAGATCAAACCTTGGATGAGTGGCTGCAAGATTGGGGCATTGATAAATCGTTGTCTCATGAGGGCGGGTTACTTCCTGCGCCACATTATGTTGCCCAACGCCAAGTGTGGCTGTTGCAACGTCGCCAAGGACGTGTTGGTAAAGGCCCGGGTAAAACGACAGGCTGGATCCACCGTAAGACGTTGGAAAAACGCGGTGTGGAACTGCTCGGCGGAGTAAGTTACGAAAAGATAGATGATGCAGGTTTGCACATTACCTTGGAAGGGCAAGAGCACATTCTTCCTGCGGATCATGTCATCATTTGTGCCGGTCAAGAATCGGTTAATGGGTTGGTGGCTGAGCTCGAAACCAAGGGCATTAATGCACACATTATTGGTGGCGCAGAAAAGGCCGGAGAGCTTGATGCAAAACGCGCGATTCGACAAGGTGTTGAGCTCGCAATCACGCTTTAAACGTTCGATATAAATCCGCAAAAGCCAGAGGGAAATATCCTTCTGGCTTTGTGTTATCTTGAGGGTAATTGTTTTCTTAAATTGGATCATTCATGGACGCTTTAAGCCTACTGACACAACGTCGCTCTATCCCTCGTCTTTCTGAGCCAGCGCCATCCGGCGATGCCCTAAACAACATGATTGCTGCGGGGCTTCGTGCTCCCGACCATGGCGGATTAACGCCTTGGCAATTTGTGGTGGCGACAGGCGAAGGGTTGGAGACGCTTTCTGACATTTTGAAACGTGCCGCTGAATCCGAAAACGCCGAAGACGCTGTGGTTGAAAAAGCGATGAAATCGCCGTTTCGTGCGCCCATGGTGATCACTGTCATCGCTCGCACCAAACAGCATGACAAAGTCCCTGTGATTGAACAGCACATTTCTGCGGGTTGTGCTGCTCAGGCGATGCAAATGGCGGCGGTGGCTCAGGGCTTCCAAGGATTTTGGCGAACAGGGAAGTGGGCGTATCACCCTGTCGTACGTGAAGCGTTTGATGTGTCCGGTGATGATGAAATCGTTGGCTTTTTGTATGTAGGAACACCGGGGTGCGAGCCTGCCAATCCACCTAAGCGTGACACCGACAAATACGTTACCTTCCTGTGATCTTCTGAATCCAACTTAACGCAAATAACTGGATGAATATCCAGTTATTTGTTGTTAATAATACGCGATTTCGCTAAATTAACGCCAATACCCTCAGTTTAGATTTCTTCATGGCTCGACTCTTTATCGCAGAAAAACCCAGCCTTGGCCGCGCAATTGTTGCCGCTTTGCCTAAGCCTCATAAAAACAATGACGGCTTCATTCAGGCCGCGAACGGTGACACAGTCACATGGTGTATTGGGCACTTACTCGAGCAAGCCGAACCCGATGCCTATGATGAAAAATACAAGACATGGCGTCTTGATGATCTGCCTATTATCCCTTCTGAATGGCAATTAAAGCCGCGAAAATCTGCCGCGAAGCAGCTTTCTGTTGTGAAAAAACTCCTACGTCAGTTCGATGACATCATCCATGCTGGTGACCCAGATCGAGAAGGGCAATTGCTGGTGGATGAGGTGTTCAGCCACGCGAAATTGCCTGCGGCGAAGAAACAAAAAATCCAACGTCTTTTGATTAACGACCTGAACGTGTCGGCAGTAAAAAAAGCACTGTCAGCATTACGCAGCAACCTTGATTTTGTCCCGCTCTCAGTTTCTGCATTAGCCCGCTCTCGCGCTGATTGGCTATATGGCATGAACATGTCTCGCGCCTACACCTTGCTCGGTAAACAGGCTGGGTATCAAGGCGTGTTATCTGTAGGGCGCGTTCAAACGCCGGTATTGGGTTTGGTGGTTCGACGTGATCGAGAGATCGAGGCTTTCATCCCCAAGCCTTTTTATCAGCTAGACGCAGTGATTCCGTATCAAGGGAGTGACATTTTGGCACGCTGGCAGCCCAGTGAATCCTGTGAGCCTTGGCAAGATGAAGAAGGACGGGTGCTGTCGCGAAAGCTGGTAGAGAACGTTGCGAAACGCATTGAAGGCCAACCTGCAACGGTGACGGAATCGGAGCGCAAGAACAGTAAACAAGCACCGCCTTTGCCATACAGCTTGTCGACCTTGCAGATAGATGCTGCAAAACGCTTTAACATGAGTGCAGCGGACGTATTGTCATGTTGTCAGTCGCTCTATGAAAAACACAAAGTCATCACCTATCCACGCTCTGATAGTCGCTACTTGCCGAAAGGCCATTTTAAAGAAGCGGGGAGCGTGACAACAGCCATCAGTAAAACCGCGTCATCACTTGGTGAGGCGGTTAAACATGCCAACTTATCGCTACGTTCTAAGGCGTGGAACGATGCCAAAGTTGAAGCGCACCATGCGATCATTCCTACGGGTAAGAGCAGCAGTGCGTTAAGCAGCTACGAACAGAATGTTTACGAGTTGATTGCTCGCCAGTATCTGATGCAGTTTTATCCTGCCGCAGAGTATGCCGAAGCCAAACTGCGCTTCGTTATTGCGGGTGGGCAGTTCATTGCGAAAGGTAAACAGCTTATTGTTCAGGGTTGGCGCGTGCTGTTATCCCGTGATAAAGCTGCACAAAAAGACGACATTGAAAGCCAAGTTCCACCGCTGGAAAAAGGCACCGTACTGACGTGTCTGCGTGGGGACATTAAAGATTGCATGACAGAGCCGCCAAGGCATTTCACGGAAGCTACCTTACTTCAAGCCATGACGGGTATTGGTCGATTTGTGCAAGATGCCTCATTGAAGAAAATTCTACGAGAAACGGATGGTCTTGGCACAGAGGCTACCCGTGCGGGTATTTTGGATTTGCTCTTTAAACGCAGCTTGCTTTCACGAGAAGGCAAACAGATTCGGGCGACAGCGTCTGGATGTGGCTTGATTGATGCCTTACCTGAAAAAGCGGCGTACCCAGACATGACAGCGCAATGGGAGCGTCAACTGCATGACATGGCAGAAAAGAAGGGTTCGTATCAGCCCTTCATGACGGCGTTGGAATCTGAACTGTTAGCGCTAATGGGCTCCGTTCGACAAGGGCCAGTGCCTGAGAGCTTGTGCTCATTGCCACAAAGTCCTTCGTCGTTTAGGAAGAAAAAAGGTCGATCATTTTCAAGCAAGAAAAAGGGCTACCAGAAGAAATCGGTGAGCAAATAGTGGCTGACATTTACGGCCAATATAAACGAAAAAATAGCGAAGTTTGCCGCGCTATTTTTTATCAATGACACCTAGAGGCAAATGCCGCTACAAGACAAACGCACAATCTTTGCCGCTGCTTTTGGCTTCATACAAAGCAACATCAGCATCAATGAATAGCTGTTGTTGGTTGCTTGCTCTATCAGGGATCGTGGTTTTACCGCCAATGCTGATGGTAACACATGGCGAAACCGGTGACGTTTCATGCATGATTTGAAGCTTGCGAACGGCATTTAACGCGCGCTGAGCAATGGCTGAAGCACTTTCTGAATCACAGCCAGGAAGCAGATAAACAAACTCTTCACCACCAAATCGTGCAAACAACGCGCCTGCGCGTCTCTCTACTTTGCTTAAAGCGCTCGCCACTTTCATCAAACATAAATCGCCCAATGCATGTCCGTATTTATCGTTGTATTGCTTAAAATGGTCGATATCGACAATCAGCATAGACAGTGGCATGTGATAGCGTCTTGCACGTCGCCATTCCTCTTCAAGCTTCTCGTCGAGCATGCGTCGGTTGGGGACTTGTGTCAGGCTGTCTTCGCGCGAAATTTGATTGAGGCGTTTGTTCGCATTTTCCAACTGCGCAGTGCGTTCTGCAACACGATGCTCCAACGATTGGTTGAGCGCTTTGAGGTCGTCTTGCGCATGTCGTTGTATCAGATGTTGAGACATGGTCACGCCAAGAAGTTTCAACAACTCGCTGTGGTAACTTTTCAACGGTGTCCCCGTCAACAAGTTGTCGCACGCAATCCAGCCAATCGCTTCATCACTGTCCCACAATGAAATGGTGGCATTCCAGCCAACGCCCACTTCTTTGCTTGCGTGATAGAGCGGTGTCCCTTCGTTGATGGTGATATGTTGACGACGGTCGAGTGTCTTTTTCGCGTGATAATGTTCATCAATGGCAGCGGAATACCACTGTTCATTGGTAACAACACCGTGAACGTCTGTGCCATACGTTCCGCGCAAAATACCCGTGCGATTGTTCACCAAGAAAATCGCCATACGGTCGAAATCTAATGCGTGGATGCATTCATAAACAGCGGTATGGAGCATGTTATCAAGGGAGTGAGCATGCCATAAACGCATCGATATTTTATGCAAGATATGCAACTGCTCGAGTAGGCCTTTTTGTGAACGGACCTCTAAGTGCCACTTTTTGAGTGTGAGGTCATGGTGGCTTTTCTCGCGCTCTAACGCGTCATGTTGCAAATGGCCATCAAGTGCACCTGCTATGAAGGTCGCTAGCATCGTAAGCGTCGAATACACATTGGCGTCTAGTGGCTGAGAGAAACGGATGGCAAGGCAGCCAAAAGTGTCTCCTCGCACTGATAAATCGATCAGTAAATGGCTTGAGCCAAGAACATCGATACGTTTATCGGCAGCAAGCCACGTGTTGATCTGTGCCACGGATGTGGAGGTCTCTTTACTAAATGCGATAGCAGGCACGTGAACATGGATATCTTGGTTTTCCATGGCCGTGAGTAAGTGCCAGCTGTTCTCAGAGCCAGAAACGACAAACAATTCGAGGTGGGAAATATCAGCATGGTTGGAGAGTGTTTGGGCGAGCGACAAACAAAAAGAGCTCGTGTCTTTTTGCTGACAAACGACTTCATTCACGCTGAGGCAGAACGCAGAATCCAAAGCTTGCATGCCCGCCAACTCCCTTTTCACGACCAAATTCAAAATGTGATCTTGCTTCTAAAGTATGTAAGGATTAAGTATGACACCTATTGGTATTAGAAATGCCTGAATATCTATCATATACGACTTATATCACAGGTGGGATGGTTGACATGTGATCATGGCAAACACTTTGATAACAAAGAGATGCGAAGTTGTTTCAGGGCTCAATATTACATGACATATAAGATCGATTTATTGTCATTAATTCTATGCACTGTAAGCAAAAACACACCCGACTAACGTCATGATGAACAAGAACCATTTCAAGGTTTTGGGTTTAGCTTTGACGGCAAACTTCACCGCAATCCATGCACCAAACATAGAGCCGGTGGCGAGCAGCAAACCTGGCAGCCAAAGAATCAAATCTTGCCAAATAAATATCGCAAGAGACACTCCCGTGAATGCAAGGGTGCAGACTAGCTTAAGAGCATTACCTCGAACCAAATCGTACCTTAACGTTCCGCACAGTGCGGCTAACAGAACGAAACCTACCCCCGCTTGAACAAATCCTCCATAAAACCCAGCGATGCCTAAACTCAGCCATGATGCAGGCGTGTCAGCCACCTTTTTTATGTCTGCTGCTTCTTCTGGCGCAACCAATGAAGGCTTCACGAGCATAATGAAAGCCATGAGTAACATGGTGCCTAAAAGCAAAGGCTTGATGATGGATGATGGCAACCACGCTGCCGCAGAAGCACCGATAGTGCCACCTAGCAAGGTTGGGATAAGAATAGGGATCAGATCGGAGGTATCCAGTCGCTTATGGTGACGAAAGCCTGCAACACCAGACACGCTTTGCATCATCACGCCCACGCGGTTAGTGGCGTTGGCCACTTCTGCAGGCATACCGAGCACGATCAACGCGGGAATGGTGAGGTTTGAGCCGCCGCCAGCAAGCGTGTTGATGATACCAGCAACAAAACCCAGCACGATGAGTAGAACACCAAATGCTATCGAGATATCCATATCATCAACCTTTGTGTTATGAAGCGAAAACCAGCGCGTAATTCTATAACTTAACATGCTGTAAAAACGGGGCATGCGGCGTTTAAACGAAAAAAGCCCGCAGCGATTATGCTGCGGGCTTTCGAAAAATGGTCGGTCTGAGAGGATTTGAACCTCCGACCCCTGACACCCCATGGGCTACCTATTACAGCTAACCCTATGATCTTATGAGGCTAGTTAGTCATGTGCAATTTGGAGTATGTACATGGCAACGTTCAGAACCCTTCCGAGCGGTAATGTCAACGCGATGATTCGAAAGCGTGGACAGAAAGCAATAACGAAGACTTTTACCTCCTTAGCCGCTGCAAAAAGGTGGGCAGAGTTAGTGGAGTCTGTCGAACCTGTCACCCTTCAATTCATCGGTAACAAGTATTTGGCAAAGCTAAAAGGACGCGGAGGCACGGAGTCTACGACATATAGGCTGCGCAATCTTTGCACTCACTTACCGAAAGACCCTAAGAAAATCAAACCAGAAGACTTGGACGTATATATAGAGGAACGTTCGAGGACTGTCTCTGATTCGACTATCCGCCTTGAGTTGCAACTACTATCTCGCATCATGAAATCAGCTAGGATGGCCAATCCAGTTGAAGGCTATACGTTGCCCAAAGCCGGTAAACCAAGAGAGTTGATACTTACTGCTGAGCAATACAAGCGAATAGTTAATGATATTGCGCCAAAGGTTAAACCGTTAGTCATTCTTAGTTGGGAAACCGCTATGAGACGCAGCGAGATGTTAAGTATCACTACCGACTGTATTGACTGGGATAGACGAACGCTACTTCTGCTCGATACTAAGAATGGACATAGTAGGGAAGTACCATTAAACACGAGGGCATTAAAGGTGTTGCAGGAGGCTTCTCATTTGGTCACAAGTGGCATTTTATTTTCAAGCAAACCATACACAGTAAGCCAAGCATTTAGGCGATCTTGCGACAGACTGGGTTTGCATAAAGCGCTGTGTTTTCATTCTTTGCGACACACAGCGATTACACGCTACGCCAGACTTGGCTTAAACGCTATGCAATTGCAGGTCATCTCAGGGCATAGGGATATAACGATGCTTGCTAGGTATACGCATCTTCAGGCGTCAGACTTGGTTTTCCTGATTGAGTAGAATTACTACAAGGTTTCGGAAGTCAGTAAGGTACCTAGCCTTTTATTTAAAAGAATTAAGGCGTGGAACGACGCGATGCTTTATCTTCTCAGTTCATCACACGGGGGAGGCACTTAACTATTATTGCGAGCTGGACTCGAGGTTAAGCGGACCCCTTCAACTGCAAGTGTCAATAGTAATATTTTGAATTTAAGAGGGAAATGATTTTTCATGGGCAACTTGACCGAAATTTTCAATCAAGCTATTCCCGCAAGCAGCCACTTCGACCTGAACTACAAATTATTGGCTAGTTTGTGTCGTAGTACGGAGTTGGCCATATCAAATTCAATTCAGCACTATGAACAGAATGGTCTTGAATTTGAGGAAATCGATGTCGACCCCGAAACAGGTCCAATTGGCTTTGAGCATTACGATGATATCACAGACCATGATGTCCTAGATCTTGATAGTACGGTGAAAGTTCACTTTCCAAGCATGCAGAGACGGTCCGTTTATTTAACCATATTTGGTGTTTTCGAACATGAGCTAGAACTTTTCTGCAAGCTTATTTCGCGTAAAAACAGTACGAAGATTGAAGTTACGGATTTCAAAGGCTCTGGCATTGAGCGTTCTGCTCTCTATCTGAATAAGTGCATGGATATCAGAGTGTCAACGACAATGTTACGTAAGTTGCAGAAGTTAAGAAATATATGTGCTCACCAAGATGCGAAATACAAACTGCCCGACGGACAAGATATCCAAGAGATCACTACGCTGGTTAATGCGAACCCTGACCTACTGGAGCTCGACCAACTAGAAGGGAAGGTCATTCTAAAAGCAGGCTTTCTCGACTGGGCTTTGGGTGTTATTTATGATTTCTTTCGGGATATTGAACAATGAGCTAGTTGAGAATGCAGCTATAGAGAACATACTCTCCTAATCATTTGCTTTTGCCCGATTATGGTCGAATTTGAGTCCAAATTTCGTCGCGGCGTATTGCTAGAAAACCGTCGCTGTTTGGTCGTGTAGAAGCTTTGCTTCGGAGGATGGGAGTTACTACAAAGTAGAAGGGTTGATCGAACTTAGGAATACTAAACACGTCCAATCGGACCTGTTCAACAACGAACCAGGGAACCCGAACTTGATGAAAGCGTTCGACTGCCTGAACAAGCGATATGGAGAGGGTGCTTTGTTCATGGCTGCGCAGGGTATTTCGCCAAAGTGGGGAATGCGTCGGGAGTATCTGTCGCCGCAGTACACAACGAACTGGAAAAACATCCCCTCAATCAGGTGCTGATACTCTGAAGTATTCCCAGTTAAGCACACTGCTCATTTCAGCTCAAATCAGGGTGTGACAAATAACTAAATTATTGGGTGCTTCAGTCTGTTCCACATGTCCATATTGGTTGTCATTATGAATAAAAGGTTTTTGGGTGAAACTATCTGATTTTAATCGATTATCGGCAGTTTTTTGCCGTTAAAATGGACATGGATGACAGAGTTTGCCACTACGTTGTGAGCGACAGATCTTTTTGTTTGGGAATACACTTCTACTTCCACTTTTTGGTGAATTTTATATTGGTACGGAAATTGCTTTAACCAGCCGTCAGCTGTCTTTATTTTGAGTCGAAAATGGTTGGAATTGCCGTCAATACAAACAAAAACGCAATGGCATTGCAGAAGCATTTGAACAAAACGAATCTTGCTCTTATCGATGATATGAAGAAAGTCTCTTCAGGTTCGAAGATCAACAGTGCAAAAGACGATGCAGCAGGGTTGCAGATTTCAAACCGTTTGATTGCGCAAAAATCTGGTCATGACGTTGCAGTTAAGAATGCCAATGATGGTATCTCTATACTGCAAGTCGCTGAAGGTGCCATGCAAGAGATGAGTGAAATGCTGATGCGCATTCGCGATCTGTCTGTTCAATCGGCTAATGGCAGTTACACAGAAGCCGAACGTACCGCAATGCAAGAAGAAGTCGACAACATATTCGATGAAATGAACCGAGTCAAACAAACGACCAGTTTTGGTGGGCAGCGACTCTTAAACGGCACATTCGAGGGGCGGTCTTTTCAAATAGGAGCTGACAGTGGAGAAGCGATTAGAGTCGAGCTTCCGGAGCTGATTGCCGATGAAGGCTACCGTCAAGATGCAATTGGAGTTTGGCACAGCAAAGGTGGTGCCGTTAAAAGTGATTGGACGGCTGGGGCTGACAACACCTTAATTATCAAATTTCGATATTCCGACTCCCCAATAGAGTCTAACAAGCCTTTCACGGTGGAGGTTCCCGTCAATGAGGGGGACGATTTACAAACTGTCATGACTGCAATCAATGGTGCTGATGAAAGATTCAACGCCTTTATTTCTGACACAGGACAAACGGTTGCTTTTGACCAAGCACTAGACAGCAATTACGTATTGCCAACACTTGTTATGCCGAAGAAGAACTCACCATATCTTTTTGTTGGGTTTGAGGGAACTGCTGCTCTAGAATTGTTCGCGACTGGTAACTCCAGACCGGGAGGACCATTGATGCAAGATACGATTTGGAAATTTGATGTATCGAGCCAAGGCAATGCACAACATACTGTAATTAGAACTGATGAAGTGCTCCGAAAAATAGACCAGCAAAGAGCTAGCCTTGGTGCTCTAGAGAACAGATTTGAAAGTGCAATTGATAATCTATTAAACGCGAAGGAAAATACCGCTGCTTCCAACAGCAGAATTCGTGATACTGACTTCGCAAAAAGTGCGGTTACACTCGCAAAGAGACAAATCAATTCGCAGGCTGGCAGCACAATGCTAGCCCAAGCGAACAAAACGCCGGAAGGTATATTGAGTTTACTTTCATAGCGCACGGTAAGAAGGGAAATGCGTGCGGCATCGACTGAATGGTTTTAGTGGTCAATTCAGAGAAAACAAAAAAGTTTCCTGACTTTTAAAATTGGATAAATTTCCGATGGGCATATTTTGACCCAGGGGAGGGGGTGTTGCCGGTGGTCCCGCCCCTCCCTTGACTGGGTTATCGCTTGGATGCTTGTTGCTCTAGCCTATCATCGAGACGACGAGTTAGCTCTTGAAGGCTAAGCGATATCTCCATCTGGGTTATCTCTATTCGTTCGAATGATTCACGGAACGCGCGCAAACTGGCTTGGTGTGAACGATCTAAAAAGAGTTTGGTCTCCGAAAAGCGTGTCTGTTTCGTTTCGGCGAATTCAAACCGAGACGTAGTAGCCTCACCTATTTGATGTGGCTTGCCATCGAGTTCCTCAGAAGTTGTGGCACTGGCAGCTAAAGCTACTGAAAGGAACAGGATTGAACAGGCAATGTTCGAAGGCTTCATTGGGGCGAATGGTATCGTACGTTGCATTTCGTATCTCCGTAAACGAAAAAACCTCGCGAGTGCGAGGTCAGTAAAAGGTATGATTTGTCGGCGTTCAGTGTGCGATTAGCCACTATGGCCATTGTACCGCACTTCACAGCTCTGCTTTCGTCTCTGTTGTCTGTTTGCGCTTATCGTCGCATCAAAAGTTTGGATTATGGCGGTTTCGGACGAATTTCAAAGCTCTCCGATTTATGCGCTTTTTATGCACGTAATATTCAGACCAAAATGACAGTAATTTGTTGTTTATACAGGTTTCTGTCATTTTCGACGACGAGTGTCTTTCGCGCAGTGCGGCTTACATTCATTATGTTAAATACGGTCATTATTTAACAAATTATCTCTATCTCGGCAGGGCTGAGCTTTCTTCTGCTTCTTTCTCTACTTCTTCCAACAAGAACGCCAGTGGGTGATGTGCATCACCAGACAATTGAATGTGTTGTTTCGGGTTCCAATTCTGACGGTTTCGGCATTTAAGCCAGAATTCCATCGCACGAACATCAGCGGGCAACTCTTCTACCGTATCAATCACTTCTCCCTTCAATGTTACTCGCTGCTTCTTTATTGTCGTCCCTACTGCGCGTTGAAACAGGCAATAGGCAACTTCAGCATCTGCCTTCATCTTACCGTTGCGTTTGGCTTGCTCGAATTCAGGGTGAAGCTTCCCCCAGTGATGGATAGTGTCACGATGAACCTCAAAAAAGTCCGCTAGGTCTCGGTCACGAGCGCCTAAGAGGCAGATCTTGTAGGCTTGCTGCGCGTATTCCGGCTGGTACTTATTGTTGTTTAAGTTTCCGTAAGGAGCCGGCATGTAAGATTCCTTATGTCAGAGGTGCTGAATTTTACCCCGCTTCACTATATCGAGGTATAGGGTATGTGTCGGAGTTAACTATTAGGTCTCTGATACTGTAAGTGAATATATATTTGCTCATTGAAGTTTCTATAATAACATATTTAGATCAGTTGGTTACGAGCGAAATGATGAATCTGTATGGGGATGCAGCCATAGAGCTGAAGTCCAAAGGTAAGAAAGTATGGAATGAGTGGGTTGAAAACAACCCAGATGCTAATGTGGACTTTTCGAATTCAACCTTTGATGAGAATTTGGGGGATTTTTCTGGCTGCAAATTCCCGCTAGGAAACGTTAGTTTCAATTCAGCGAAGTTTTTGAAAGGGGCGAAGTTCAATGGGGCCGAGTTTAAGTCAGGATTGGTGACTTTTTCATATGCTACTTTCTCTGGTAGTTTGACTGATTTTAGGAGAGTAGATTTTGGCGACAGTGTTGTTCTGTTTGAAGGAACCATCTTTTCTTCCAGCGAGGTAGACTTTTCGAAGGCGACATTTAATCGTAAATGCGACTTTGGATTTGCAAAGTTTGAAACAGAAAATTCAAGTTTTAGTGAGGCCAGATTTAATTCGGATACTGCTGATTTTAGCTTTGCAATGTTCCTTGGCAGACGAGTCGACTTCTATGGTTGTGCGTTTGATTGCGACGTTTTGTTCTTTCAAACCTCATTTTTAAGTCATGCCGTTGATTTTCAGCGCTTAACATCAAAGGGGCAGGATGTATCTTTTCGCGAAGCTAGGTTTTCCGACGATTCGGTTGTGAATTTTAGTGATTCGAATTTCGATGTTGAAACACTAGACTTTAGCTGCGCTGATTTTGGACGTCACGTTAACATGACTGCTTTAAATTTTAGTGAAAGGCTGAAGAGTTTTAGCTTAAGGAATTCAGTTTTTAAAGGGAGTTTAGAGCTTTCCCTACAAAACGCAGCAGCAGTTGTGCCAGACTTCGTCGGTTCAAAAACTTCCAGCCACACCTCCCTACAAGGTTTGACAATCAAATTGCCAACCTCTGTGTTCAGAAAAGCAAACGATGTGGATGATGCACATAAACTGCGACGTCTCAAGGAAATAGCCGAAAGCAACAAAGACCATGAGGCAGCCTTGCGCTTTCACGCTGATGAGATGAGGGCCAAGCGCTGGCATTCACTTGGTACGGGGGCGAGCTTACTTGATGCATTTTTTGATTTCACAAGCCGCTATGGACAAAGTATTGCAAGACCGGTCATTGGCCTGCTTCTATGCATGATCGGTTTAACGTTATATACAGTTGGCTTTGCGCCATTCACATCGAATTGGCTTAGTAATATGGTGTCGATAGATTGCCAAACTTGGCTAAATGGCTTGGATGTAGCGTTAAATAAAACCATCCCATTTCTAGGCAGTGTAAAAACGGAAGGCAAACAGGCTTATGATGCGTTGCATGACTCAGGGGTACTTCCAGAAAGCTATGGTGCAGTTAGCACGTTGTTTTTCGCATTGCCCAGCTTTGCCTTTCTGTTCTTAATTGGTCTGGGTTTAAGGAATCGATTTCGAATCTAAAACGACGCAAAGCAAAAACTCTCCGCTTACGCGGCGCTGTTGCTTCACGTCGGTGGAGGGTTTGGTGGAAAAAGTGATGTTTTTACGGCTAAGCTTTTCGTATATAAAACATAGTGTCTGACTGAAGTGGTATTTTCCAATGTAGAAATGTAGTCAGATTTACTCCACTTTTTCCACCAAGGGCTGTTAGGCTGCCTTAATTCCCAAAATCGTGGCTGTGCGGGACGTCAACCCACTGAAGACGCGATACCCTCCATAGAGTGAATCAGCGTTGCCAAGGGCCTCCATCTGCTGCATGAACGTCGCTTTTTTGTAAGCTCGGACGCCACACCGAATACACCAGTCACGGTACAAGCCATACCCCTCGGACACCTTCAATGGTTTCTTCATGTTCCCGTCGCCACGAAGCTCGATATAGTTATCATCGTGGTCGTTCAGCCACCCCTGTACGCTGTTGCCTTCGGCCTTCCATTTAACCAGGCACTCGGAATGAGCTGGTGAGAGGTAAATGCCATTTGCCAAATAGTCTTCCACTCCCTCAATTGCCCATGAGAGGATTGCAGGCAGTTCTTCAGCTACGATTCGTTCAAGTAGGCTAGGGTCACGCTCTGATGCTGGCTTAGTGTTGTTGAAATGGAAGATAGCCCAGCGACGGTAGAACCCCTCAGAATGATCCGTTGTCTTCGGGAAAAAGTTACCATTGAACCAGTTTGTGGCTCGCGGAGTGTAAGTAAACACCTTGCCATATGGCTCACGTGCACTGATTTTGTCACCACCAATGATTGATTTGAAATCTGCACTTGGGATGGGTTTGTCCTTATCCAGCTCTGGGACGAGATTAAAGCGCTTACCTGCGAGAGCTGCGCGTTGATAGGCATCATCCATAAACATCGGTGAAACTGAAGCAACAGCAGTATCAGGCAGCATATTAGCTAGTACCTTCAATAATACCGACTTACCTGACCCCGCTTGGCCGAAAAGCATGATGGCCAATTGAAGCATTGGCATTACACCAAAAAGGGATAAACCAAAGCACATGCGAAGTTGGCGAACCTGCTCATCTGAGTGGCAACCCGCGAATGCCTCCGATAGCATTTTTTGGAACGATTTCGCTTCAGTGCCTTTTGCTGCAGGGTTAAACGTCAAGCGATGACGGGCGCGATGCAGTGGGTTAGCCTCTTCCAAGATAATGGTGCTGCCTTTGATGCACAGGAACCCGCTTGGCGTGTTTACTCCGCAAGGTGCCTCCTCAAAGAAATCTTGCTCCTCCTGAAGGTCATACGCAAAGCCTGAGATTGATTTGTAGTCTGGAACGCGCTGGCATAAGTCTTGAGTATTGAATCGTAGAGAGACCTCAGTGCCGAGCTTTGAAAGCGTCTTCTCGACCCAAACACCGGCGCTTTCCTGATAGGTCCACATGCTGCCATATGCCCCAACCATCTCGGTATCCCCGCATTTTTTTACTAGTTCTCGTGCAATATCACCATGACTAAGCCCATCCGTGTTCTCAGCAGCTTGAATCTCACTGATATGGGCATACATATCTTTAAATGTCACCCCTGTTAGCTTCTTCAACTCTTTCATATGGCGTGATTTGAACAGTGTTTTTGCCTCGATGATCCGTTTTATCGCTTGGTCAAATGCCCACGCGTCATCAGGGTCGGTACGAAGACATTCGATAGCCTCTTCAAATAGATTGATTGGCTTTCGCGGTTCAATAATGTTTTCATTCATTACCTTGGCAACGGCACCGTTACCATGCTTAATGGCAAAATCATTCCAGTCGGTGCCTTCTGATGGGCTTTGAAACGTTGGCATCGAGTAAGGCAAGTCCTCTTTCTCAAACAGCTTCTCTGCGGTTTCCTTTCCTTTATTGCCTTTCCCTTCGGCCTCTTTAGCGGCATCGTTATCGGCGGCCACGATGACCTTGGAATCAGGAAACAGCTCTTTGACGATGGGCGCTACGACTAAAAGGTTATTTGCATTGAAGGCACAAACGACAGTTTTACCTGTAGCGTCATAGACAGTGGCTGCAGTAGCAAAACCTTCGGCAATGTAAACGGTATCAGTATCACCTTCGAACTTGAACATGCCGCCTTTCGTCGTCCCTCCTGTCATAAAGAACTTGGAGCCATTCCCCGTGATAGCCTGAAGAGAGACAACAGAACCGTCTTTATCCTCAAGAGGAATGAGCAGTACGTCGTCTAGTGAACCTTTGCTCTCAGGGTTATCAAAAAATTCAGCGCATGGGATGGATGATTTCCACTTTGCCCCTTTGACGGAGATATCGCCTTTGCTCTTGACGTAAGGGTGACAACCTTTAGCGGGCTCTGCTGACTGAACCACAATAGCTGCATATTGAGCGCGAGACTGCGCTGCTTTCTTTGCTGTTTCCTTGGCAGCATGGAGAACTTGTTTGATTGCCAGCCTATCTTCCAAAGAAACTGAAGTGTGGTTGTTTGAGCACCATGTATGTTGCTCACCAGATCGCCAGCACCCGAATACACCCACGATGATGCCATTTGGATTAGTGTGGAGGACGTAATAACCTGACTTGTCGCTCGGTTTACCATTGCTGCTGAAACGGTGAAGACGGCCGCGCCAGTAGATCTTGTGGCGCAACCAAACCAGCTTGCTCGATTGCCTGTGTGAATTTTTGGATCGTCATATGATTTCCTTTGCGCCCCTATGTTCAGAGGCGCATACAATACGATTAGAGGGTGATCAGCAGCTCTACTGAGCTGGACTTGGCTAAAGTTTGCGGTGTCTTAGATTGGCTGCTTTGAATCAGGTCAGCTTGTTCCTGGTCAGGGTGATAAAGCTCTCCAGAAGCGTCTAAATATCGGAGATAAGCCTCGTGCGTGAATAAATTACTTCCCATTGGAATCCCTCAGGCTGCCATCGGCAAAAACTCAAAAGAGCGCTGCTCTTTTCCGACCTTGATAGGCACTTGATGGCGAGTTTCGCTAGAAAGGTATTTGTCTCGGTTGGTATCAGAGATGAACCAGTACGTTGGATGTTCGCTATCTCCCTTAGCACACTCAACTTCACAGCCAATATGGTGACGAATGAAGTACACAACACGGTAAGCATTCGCTTCAGAAACGGTCATCAGCGCAATATCCACTTCAGTTAATTTTTGACCGCGAAGAAGCATGTTGTGAAAGATGTCCCATGCGACCGATTTCCAGCCCTTTCCCTTCGGAAGAAACTGCTTATACACTTTCATCTTGTTTGCTTGTGAGGTGGAAAAGAAATCATGTGGACGTGCATAGCCAGTACGTTTTTCAGACTGTTTCCTGACAGAGGAGTTAGTGCTGGTAAAGTCAATTGTTGGGTTCGATCCGCCTTTGTTCCCTGAACTAACGATGTAGGGATATTTGCGCATACAGGTTCCGGCGGCTTTTTCTGCAAAACTATCAATGATTACCATAAAATTGTCCCTCAATACGTTTTTTCCGATTTGAAATTATTTCACCAACAAATTTGGCTATCTCGGCATCAGAGTAACCGCAGTATCTTGCTTCTAGAATTGACTCAATTTCGCTCACGAGCCACGCTTTTGAGCGAGGAGCCAAGTTTATGCTTGATGGGATTAGCCCCTTTTGCACATGGCGGTATAGGGTCGAGAGGGAAACGCCAAGCATCTGACATGCTTGGCTTGGATTTAAAAGGTTGGGAGTGCTCATTGCTTCTCATTTCCTCGTTGTTAAAGAACGTGAGAAGCATTAAATGTCATAACGTATCAAGGGTGGGGGATCACCACTATTTGTTTACCTGATCCCTTGCTTTTCTCTTAATATCCTGAATGAGTTCGTGGGAGATTTGGATGTGGTGTAAGGCTTCTGGCACTTTATCTATGTTTCTCAAAAAAAGTTCAGCGATACGATTAGATAGGACAAGCTCTGCACAGCTTTGCTGGTGAGGTTCAATATCGGAAAAGACATATTCTCGGAATTTTCGTCGGCATAGTTTTAATTGAGTCGGGTAGTCTGCGCCATCCGAGATCTTAAATCCCAGAGCTTCCGCCAAAGCCATCCTATCCATTTCGTTGTTCCAATGTTCTGGAAACAAAATACTGTAAGCGATGATCAACAAGCCCTTGTGAGCAGCAATCAACGGACTTTTTTTTGTTGGGTTGGCATATGCCAAGCTGATTGGAGCGCGGGTGGGATTACCTTGAGCATCCCCACAGCTAAGTGTGTGTGTAGCTAGTGCTAAAAATTCAAAAGCGTCTATCTGGACTTCATGTAAATCAGATTGCAATGCATTGATTATTTTATCTGCCCCGTTCTTAGCAGACTGAAGATATAGATCGGTCGGAACCGGAATAGTTACGCGATCACCAATATATCTTCTTTGGCTATCGAATTGAGCGTCGTCTAATGGGTATTGCACTACTCTTGACTCATTGCTGGCGGGGACTTTTTCAAAGCCAAGTCCTAGGTTTTTGAAATCGAGTTTTAGTTTGTTAGTTACGAAGACCTTCAAATTGCTTTCTACCTTTCTGCATAGAGGGGGCTAAGTGGCGAGGAGGTTATCCTACTAGGGGAAAGGTCGAGTTGACTTGAGGCAAATGTTAATGATTGAAATTGGGAAGGTTTACCACTAGTGACGGCTGCGGTAACGGCAAACCATCGACTTTTAGAGCAAGCTGTCAGGCAGAGGTCTTGGAGCTGCTTAACTACGGCAGGTACAAAAAAAGCCAGCAAACGGAATGCTTGCTAGCTTATTTGCGCCTGAAAGGCGTATGCACCAACTAAGAGTGAGTGTACACGTGGTGTGTACATGTACACGTTTGATGCTTTAAGATAACCAATCACAACAACCTATGTGACTGATTAACCTCGAAAAATGGTCGGTCTGAGAGGATTTGAACCTCCGACCCCTGACACCCCATGACAGTGCGCTACCAAGCTGCGCTACAGACCGACTAACTGAAATTCATGTTACGAACTGAGTGTTAATGTGTCAATTGTCTTTATTCATTTTCTCTGGGCGATTCAACCAGTTGGATAAGGAATAAAAAAAGCAGCCGTTGGGCTGCCTTCTTTTTATTGTTCTTCTGGGTGATAGAACCGTTTTAGTTCGTGCATGACTTGCATTAACACGGACAGCTGCGGTTTCCCTTCTGGCTGTTGTTTATAGTTGCTGTCGTAAACACGGTAATTACCAAACTTGTCCACCACAGTGGTTTTGTCTGGTTGCACCACAACGATATCTCGGCTGTCTCCCGCGAGCACCCATTTACGTGGCTTGTCAGCAAGCTCAAAAATATTGCGACCACTGGTGTAAAGCTCCGCAGGGCTATCAACCGCCAACATCGACTCCATCAAGGTTGGCACGATATCGAGGTGTGAACTGTATGCCTCGATCACTTGTGGGGCTTTGTTTGGCCAATGCACAACCAATGGCACTTGTAACTGATATTTGCTGTAGTTGGTGTTGGCACCCCAACTGTTCGATCCTGTCTCGTTAAACTCAGTCCCGTGATTGGCGGTCACAATGACGATGGTGTTATCGAGTTGTCCGTTGGCTTCAAGAGAATCAAACAGGTCGCCTAGCAATTCGTCGACATAATACGCCGCGTTGTTGTAGCTGTTTTTCAGCACCAAGGCAGTATGGTCGCCAACACTCGCCAATTCATTGTCGAGAGAGGGCTGGAACGGGCGTGTATAGTCCCCGCCTTGTTCATAATTGGTGACGCTTTTAAGCTCTAAATAGGCGAACCAAGGGGCTTTCGTGTCAGAGGCATTGACCCACGTGTTGAGGGCATCCGTTGCTTGATCGTCAGCAACCCACGACGCTTTTTCTTCAAAACGCTGTGCGGTGTCTAAATGCTTACCAAAGACGCTTTGGTAATAAATCGGATTGCTGAAGTTGTCTGCGCTGAAAAGCCCAAACGCATATTTCTTATTGTCGAGTGTATCGATAAGCAAAGGGCTTAGTCCCTCTGTTCTCGCGCTTTGAGCGTAGCTACCTGGTAGACCATAAAACAAACCAAAGATGCCAGCCATTGCATCATTGCTGGTGCTGAAGTGGTGCTCGAATTTGGCGTTATTATTGGCAAATTCATTGAGGCGAGGCATCACAACAGGATCAAGCATGTCGGCGCGAAGGCTTTCTACCATCACGACCAACAGGTTCTGGTTGTAGCTGTTCGCATTGGAGGCGAAAGAGACACTGTCCAGTGGATAACGGATCACTTCGCTATCTTGCTGACCGAGTTCATCTCGGCGTGCTTGGTACTCTTGACGGTCAAGCAGACCGTATTTCTCCATGAAGGTTTTTGCCGTCATAGGATAAGAAATTGGGAAATTAGAACGCTGCGCCGTCACAGGGCTATATAAGAAAGCATCTGCCCATATGTGGATCAGATGACTGCCAATGAAGCAAAGCGAGAACACGGTGGCGATAGGCACACCAACACGCTTACGCGACAGCTTACGCAGTTTGCGCCATACCCATTCAGACATGGCAATTTCGAGCAAGAAAATCGCGGGCACGACGACAAACAAGTATTGCCAGTGCGCGTTCATGTCCGTTTTTTCACCGCTCAACAACAGCTCCCACACCAAAGGATTCAGGTGCAGGTGCAGTGTTTGATACGCGTAGATGTCCAGCAATAACGCGGTCAGTCCGGCAGTGGCTACGAGCACTGCAAACAGACGCATTAAGCGCTGCGACGGAATGATAAAGCTGGCAGGGAAGATAATCAGAATATAGACAGCGAAAACCAGAAAGCCGAAATGACCTATCCACGTAAAAAGTTGATAAGTTTGTCCAATCAGGGTTTCTGGCCAACCCGACTGAGCGATATAACGTGTGCCCAGCAACATGGCTGCAATGATGTTAAAAAAACTAAACCAGTGTCCCCAGCTGATAAGCTGTGACACTTTATCCCTGTAGGTATTTCCGCTGTCTACCATAAAGGTCAATTCTTCTCTTTATTCTTACTGCGCGATATCCGAATTAACGGCTTATTACTCTGTATCGATTGAAGACACGAGAGCTTGAGCAAATTTTTCCGCGATAATTTTACGTTGCGCGGCTGGCAGGTTGTTATTGATCAAATTTGTCGCAATATTACCAACAACCATCAGCGATAAGTCAGTTGATGCTTTGTGCTTTTCAAGAACATTGACCACATCGCTCAGGATCTGTTCAACGTTTTTATCTTGATATTTAGAAGTAACAGGCATAGAAACTCTTGTCTTGTGTCATCAGAAGCCGCGTATAATACCCCACACTCTAGTCTGACTTAAAATGTTTTCAATTATGAGCCTCACGCTTTCAAACGTAATTCTTCATCAACTGAAAAAAGATGGTGAAGACACGCTGGTCGTTCAGCTACGCGATCAACTGTTAAACCATTCTCCTTCAACGGAAAATTTAATCAGTGAAATCCACCGCATTTATAACGCAAAAGCCGGAAAAGGTTTTGGTCAATTTGCGCAAGAGAGTGACGTATCTGCGTGGCTGAAGGCCTGTCGCAAGCAAGAAATGGATTTTTTAACCTTTTCTTCTCAAACAGCAGAGCGTTTGAAGACGGAACTTTCAAAGTATCCTTTTGCTGATGAAGGGGTTTTGGTATTGGCAGAATACCGTTCACTTGCGACTGAATATTTGTTCATTGGCCTTTTAGAATCGAAAGCCAGCATGAAAGTGACCGATGATCTGGAAATCAGCTCAACGGATTACCTTGATGTGGCAAAAATGGACATCGCTGCACGTATCGATTTGTCGACCTGGGAAAGCGATGCGGATTCAAACCGCTACCTCACTTACATCAAAGGCCGTGTTGGCCGTAAAGTGGCGGATTTCTTCCTCGATTTCATGCAAGCCGAAGTGGGCATGGACACCAAACAGCAAAACTTGGTGCTGATGCAAGCTGTCGAAGATTACTGCGCAGATTCGCGTCTTGAAAAAGATGAAAAGCAGCAATACCGTAAGCAAGTTTACGATTACTGTAATGGCCAATTGCAATCTGGTGATGAAGTCATTGTAAAAGAATTGGCGGGTGAACTGCCTAAAAATGACCAAGGCGTGGATTTTTACCAGTTTGCGTCAGAGCAAGGTTATGAGCTTGAAGAAAGCTTCCCGGCGGACAGAACCTCAATGCGTAAGCTCACGAAATTCGTGGGTGGTGGTGGCGGCCTTTCGATTAACTTCGACAGCATGCTGCTAGGCGAACGCATTTTCTACGATCAAGACACAGATACACTCACCATCAAAGGCATTCCACCTAACCTCCGTGATCAACTTACGCGCCGCCTAAACGTTGAAGAGTAAATCTTGCTGATTTATCAATAAAAATGAAGTCGCTTATTGCGGCTTTATTTTTATATACTGCTATGCAAAAACACGCACAACATTTGCAAAATTGGGCAAAGTTTCTAACTTAAAGAAAGCATATCTAGAAAAGCTTACATAGTTAGTTTTAGCGCTGGCAGATTAATGGTTTAGGTAGTGAACAACACACAAGCTTAAGCCTTTTTTAAAGGAACTCCTGTGATATCAAAGTTATCCATGTTCGCCTTGAACAGTCGGAAAAAAACAAGAAACAGCCAACGTCTCCAACTGAGTCGGCTTTCGATGTTGGTATGGGTGCTTTTTTTCATCTCTTTTTTCTACGCGATGGCGACCTACAAAGAGATGTATCACGTTAAAGAGCACGCTACGCATGTTGTGAAGCTCAATAACGCGGCGCAGCAGTTACGACAAGCCGTGTCGGCCTCAATGCTTAATCAGCAAATTGAGCTCTCGAACATTGAAAAAGAAATCCAACATTTTCGTTATCTGCTGCTGCAGACTAAATCCCACACGATTGACGATCAGTGGAGCGATATTCAAAGCACCTTGTTAGATGCTGATGCATTCGTGGAAGATGTGGATAATTTGCTCGCTTCCATCTACTCAGTCGCGAATGTGACCAAGAAACTCAAACAACTCTCCGAATCAGAAATCAGTGTCGATCAACAATTGTTGTATCAAAGTATTAGTAGCTACCTACTTTATGAATTGCACGGGTTAAATGATTCTGGAACAACCCGCCGTGCAGACCGTTTTAATGAATACATTGCTTCGTTAGAAGCCATGCTTGCTGAGCGTTCAAGTAAGCCTGCGAGTGTCGAGGTTTACGCCCTATATACCGGTCTAGAACGGTTGAATCAGCAGTTGGAAAACGTTGATAGCATTATGAATCATCGTTTCGTTAGAGCGATGACGCAACAGCAAACCTATTGGACCACGCAGGTCATCGCGTTGTTAGATCGCACATTGCTGCTGTTCGGCATCGCGTTTTTGTTTCTCGCTGCGCAGGTTCTTGTTCGTTATAAACTCGAAAGATTGTCGACCAATTTCTCGCGAAAAATGCCACCGATATCATCCGAAGATATTGGCTTTATTCAGAACGATGCGGTGCAGTACGACCAGTCAGTGTTTGAAATCGAGAACTTGATGGAGCAACTAGAGGGCGACACTGATGCTATTGATGCCGTTCTCGGCATGTTTGTCGAAGAGCATAAAACGGACGGCGAGAAGCTCCAGACGTTTGCAAAAAACGACGATGTAGAAGGTACGCGCGGATTGATCCACAGCATGAAAGGGGTCTCGGGTAATATTGGCGCGTATGCGATGCAGCATTTTTGTATCCGGCTTGAAAAAACGCTGTCAGCGGGTGAATCACCCGACAAGCGTGTGGTTGAACAATTCGACCAATTGTTAGCACTTACTATCAAAGACGTGCTGAGCGAGATGGAAAACCTGAATAAAACGACCACTTCCTGAGGCTCAATCCGTGTTTAAAAATGATATTCCTTGGTACAAAACGATCAGCGTTAAAGCATTATGGATCCTCGGGCTTATGCTGGCGGTTGTGGTGGTGTCCATTGTGTATGTGCTTGAAACAACGGGTGACAGTATGGTGCGTGACAGCGCCAATCAGCGGGTTGAAGCGCAGGTTGAAACCGTTGCGCAAAGCCTCGGACAGCTCTCAAATAACATTGGAACTGTTGCCCTTACCATTGCCGATATTCTGTCGGTCGATGACACGGAAGCCCAAATTGAACAAAAGCTTGCGACGCTGCTGAGCAATGCCAACATCAAGAATGTGGTCGCAAGTGGTGGCTTCTGGCCTGAACCGTACCTTTATAATCCATCAAAAGCGAAAGCATCGGTGTTTATCGCCTTTAACGAGGACGGGTCCTATCGACGCGTAGCCGATTACAACGATGCATCTGCGCGCCCCTATCAAATAGAAGAGTGGTACGCGCCTGCACGTTGGTCTGTGCCAGGCTCAGCGTATTGGTCTCGCGCTTACATCGACCCTTACACGCAAGAACCTATGGTGACGTGCAGTGTGCCTATTTACGCTGAAGGCGTTTTCTTTGGTGTTGTCACCATCGATGTGCGGTTGGCTGAACTTCAGGCATTTTTAACCCGCAGTGGGCAAAAACTTGGCGGCTACCTTGCCATGTTTGACCGAAGTGGACGCTTAATGTCAGACGCAGAATCGGTGACGCAAGGGAGCCCAAGGTTTGGCCCATTGCCCACTGCGCGTGAAATTGCTGCTAGCGAACCGCAGTTTTCTGAGCTTGCTTTAGTCATCAGTGTTGCAACGCAAGGTGACCACCTTGTGCGCCAAAGCAACCACAAGCTGCAAACCTTAGCGAAATCCATGGTGCAAGCGTCACCAGACATTGATATTGGCTATGCGTTGTCAATCGCGTCGGAAATGGTTCCTGATGAGTCATTGTTTCAAGGCTCTGAAAGGCTCTTTACGCACCGTCTTCAAAACGATCCCATGCTTCAAGAGCCAACCTTGGTATTTGGTCGCATTTTACCCGCGTCAAACTGGATGCTTGTCGGTGCGCTCCCTGAACGTTTATTGCTGGTAGAGGCGACAACATTAAAGAATGATTTATTTTTTGCGATGGCATTGGTTGGCATTTTGCTAGTAGGTGTAACGTATGCAGCGATTCACTTTTATGTTGTTAGGCCAATGGCGAAAGTGCGTCTTGCGCTGATCGAACAGCGCGGTGATGGTCCTTTTTCTCCGATTGACTACACAGAACAAGATGAGTTGGGCATGTTGGTATGTGAGTTTAACGACATCAGTACCGATCTTGTGGATGCCCGGGAAAAAGCGTTAGATGCGGCGCGTGCCAAGCAGTTGTTTCTTGCCAATATCAGCCATGAAATTCGAACGCCAATGAACGGTATTCTTGGTGCGACCACTTTGATGCAAGACGAGCCGATGACGGGGAAGCAGGCCGAGTATTTGTCAGTGATTGCTCACTCTTCTCGTGGTTTGATGTCACTCATCAATAACATTCTTGATTTCAGTAAGATGGAATCCAATCACCTGAAACTGGAAGAAGCGCCTTTCGACTTAGAACAGGTCGGGCGCTATGTGCATGATCTGATGCTGCCAACGATCAAAGACAAGCATCAACTCTGCTTTGAATATGAGTTTGATGAGCACTGTCCACGCCGTTTTGTGGGGGATGCACACCGTATTGAACAAGTGATGTTGAACTTGGTGTCTAATGCACTGAAATTCACCGAGAACGGTTTGGTGAAATTGAAAATTGGTGTCAGTAAGCAAGGTGGTTTGTATTCCGGTGTCGTGGTTCGCGTAACGGACACTGGGGTAGGCATTCCCTCTGACAAGTACAAGCTGATCTTTGATGAATTCCAGCAAGCGGATGCATCAACCACGCGTCGATTTGGTGGTTCAGGCCTCGGTCTCGCCATTACAAAGCAACTGGTTGATCTGATGGGGGGAGACATTTCAATTGCGAGCAAGGTTGGGCGGGGTAGTCAATTTGATGTTTCTCTGCCGCTTCAAATAGAGAACGATGTCTCGAACGAAACGGCGCAGGCATTGATAAGCCAACACTTAGATGCTTTCTCAGGAAAACAGTGCTTGCTGGTGGAAGACAATGCCATTAACCGGATGATTGCAGAGAAAATGTTATCTAAACTTGGCTTTTCTATTGATATCGCAAGAGACGGTGTGGTGGCGCTGGAAAAAGCAGCGTTACGCAGTTACGACATCATTTTCATGGATATTCAAATGCCACGAATGGATGGGTTAGAAGCCACACGCCAAATTCGAGCATCGCAAAATATGAATCAAAGTACGCCGATTGTGGCGATGACGGCGAACGTGCTGAAAGATGATATTTGGCGTTGTATCAGCAATGGCATGCAAGGACACATAGGAAAACCGTTGCGTGAAAATGACATCTACGCAGCGTGCGTTAAAATCATGTCTCATGAATTTGAATCGTAAATTGAAGGCAAAGTAATCGATACCGAACAATTAACTTGATCTGGGTCAATGGTTTTTCGCCACGCGCGAGCAAAATAGCGCGCCTATGAATACTGTATCTGTAACGTCAACCCAACGACGCCAGCCTCTGTGGCTCGTTCGCGCGATGACGACATATTATTGCAAGCACATTCACCGTGGCAGCCAGCTTTGTCCTCAGTGTTCTGCCTTGATTGCCTTTGAAGAAGCACGATACTCCCAGTGTGCAACACAAATGGGAAATGCTTCTTGTCGTGAGTGTCATCGTCAATGTTATCCCGATGCGAAGCGACTGGAAATCAACCACATTGTTCGATGGGCAGAGCCGAAAATTCGCTGGCGTATCCCGTTCATCATCGCTCGCCATTACATGCATGGCCTTTTCCAACCGCATTAAACTTAACGCCACGTAACGGTTCGGCGTGCGTCTTCTTTGTCTTCTTTCTTAGAATGGGAAATGGGTGGAAATTCACCCCTTTCCCAATTTCGATCTCTCAAATTTGTTTTTGAATTGTTAATTAAATGTTTAAAGCATTTAACCCTCTTCCTCCTTGCGCTACTGATTAAAAGGAAAGCAAACATTCTCTGTGTGAATGTTTATCAAAGTAGGAAGAAGAGGACATTCTATGAAAAACCTTCAGAAGATGGTTTCCGCCATCGCACTGTGTGTGGGCATGGTTGCTGGTGCACAAGCGGCACCTGACACGATCAAATTCTCCCATGTGGTGGCTGAGAACACACCGAAAGGCCAAATGGCACTCAAGTTTAGAGATCTTGTGGCTGAGCGCATCGGTGACAAATACGTGGTTGAGGTTTACCCCAATTCACAACTGTTTGGTGACGGCAAAGAAATGGAAGCGCTGATCCTTGGAGACATACAATTTATTGCCCCCTCTCTCTCTAAATTCTCCAAATACACTAAACAACTCCAGATTTATGATCTCCCATTCCTGTTCAAAGACATGGCGGCGGTTGATCGCTTTCAACGCAGCGAAGCGGGCCAAGCATTGCTGAATTCGGTGCAAGGTAAGGGGCTGACGGGACTTGGGTATTTGCACAATGGCTTAAAGCAATTGTCAGCGAACGATCCACTGCGCGTGCCTTCTGATGCAGATGGGAAGAAATTTCGCATCATGAGCTCTGACGTGCTGGCTGCACAGTTCGAAGCGGTCGATGCTGTGCCGCTGAAAAAGCCGTTTTCCGAAGTGTTTACCTTGCTGCAAACACGCGCGATCGATGGTCAGGAAAATACCTGGTCAAACATCTATTCGAAGAAATTTTTCGAAGTTCAGCCTTACATCACTGAGTCCAATCACGGCGTGTTGGATTACATGGTGACGACATCGAATGAGTTTTGGTCTGGTTTGCCTGACGCAGACCGAGATGTGCTAAAAAAAGCGTTGGATGAAGCCGTGGCGCACGGTAATCAGATCGCCAATGAGAAGGGCATGAAAGATCGCCAAAACATCATTGACTCTGGACGTAGCCAAGTGATCACGCTGACTGATGCAGAGCGCCAGCAATGGGTTGAAGTCATGAAACCTGTTTGGGGTGAGTTCCAAGAACAAATTGGTCAATCGCTGATTGACGCTGCTGTTGCCTCAAACCAGTAAGTTGTTTTAGCCCGACCTAACACGTCGGGCTTTTTTATGTTTGGAGTAGAACATGGTTCAGTTTTTACACCGCTTTGAAGAAGCCGGCATCGGCTTGTTGTTGGTGGCGATGACCTTGTTGGTGTTTTTCGAAGTGATATTGCGATTCTTCTTTAACGAAGGGCTGCTGTGGGCTCAAGAGCTTACCTTGTACATGTCAGCATGGTTGGTGTTGATGGGCGCGTCGTGGGGTTTACGGGAAGGTGCACACATCGGCGTGGATGCCTTGGTGAAGCATTTGCCTGCTGGCACGCAAAAGGTTGTTACCTTGATTGCGCTCGGCGGGTGCTTGGCTTATTGCGGGCTCTTTCTGTATGGGTCTTGGATTTACCTCAGCAAAATGAGAATGATCGGCATTGAAATGGAAGACATGCCGATTGAGAAGTGGAAAGCCATGTCATGTCTGGTCTTGGGCTTTGCACTGTTAGCGCTTCGCGTATTTAGTTTGGGATACGAAGTCTGGACAGGAAAACGTGCTGGGTTTGGCTTCATTGATGAAGCGAAGGAAAGCATGCATTTGGCGCAGGAACTTGAAGCTGAATATGACGCCAAAGAGGGGCAAAAAAAATGACCATTGCAGCACTGTTTGGATTGCTTTTTCTTTGTATGTTCATAGGGATGCCCATTGCGATTGCACTCGGTTTGTCGAGTGTGGCAACGATTTTGATGTTTTCAAACGACTCATTGGCATCCATTGCTTTGAAGTTGTTTGAGGCCACCAGTGAACACTACACCTTATTGGCCATTCCTTTTTTCATTCTTTCTTCGGCGTTTCTCTCAACGGGGGGCGTCGCAAGGCGTCTGATCAATTTTGCCATTGATTCCGTGGGTCATGTGAAAGGTGGCCTCGCCATGGCGTCTGTTATGGCCTGTATGCTTTTTGCGGCGGTGTCTGGCAGTTCTCCTGCCACAGTGGCCGCTATCGGTTCTATCGTCATTGTGGGCATGGTGAAAGCCGGATACCCCAAAGCGTTTGCCGCCGGTGTGATTGCCAATGCGGGTACCTTGGGCATTTTGATCCCACCTTCTATCGTGATGCTGGTGTATGCCGCTGCAACGGAAGTGTCAGCGTCACGCATGTTTATGGCGGGCTTCATTCCTGGCTTGATGATGGGCGGGATTTTGATGCTGGCTATCTACATCGTTGCACGTATCAAAGGCCTTCCTTCACAGCCGTTTCCTGGCGTTGCTGCGCTAATGCATTCGGGGCTTCGCGCGTTGGGTGGCCTGATGCTGATTATCATCGTGCTTGGCTCGATTTACGGCGGTGTCGCCAGCCCGACGGAGGCGGCTTCGGTGGCGGCGGTTTACGCGTGGCTTGTCAGTGTGTGGGGCTATCGCGATATTGGTCCACTCAAAGATGTGCCTTGGCGTCGTGATGGTGAAGGCACGGTAAGCATGTTGCTGAGAAACCTGGTTTCACTGCCGATGGTGATGGTGAAGTCATTTACTGACAAAGAAGTGAGCCATGTGGTTCGTGATGCCTCGAAAGTCAGCATCATGCTGCTGTTTATTATCGCGAATGCGATGTTGTTCGCCCATGTGCTCACCACTGAGCGTATCCCTCATACCATTGCCGAAACCATTGTGGCGTGGGGGTTACCGGCGTGGGGCTTCTTGATTGTGGTGAACATCCTGCTATTGATTGCGGGTAACTTCATGGAACCATCGGCTATCTTGCTGATCATGGCACCGATCTTGTTCCCTATCGCGATGCAGCTTGGTATTGACCCGATTCATTTGGGCATCATCATGGTGGTGAACATGGAAATAGGCATGTTAACGCCGCCGGTGGGGCTGAATTTGTTTGTGACAGCGGGGATAACGGGGGAAAGCATGGGGTGGGCGATACGTGCCGCGTTGCCTTGGCTTGGTCTGCTGCTGATCTTCCTGATTCTGATCACCTACATTCCGCAAATATCGTTGTTCTTGCCGGATTATCTCGATTCACTTCGAGGGTATAAATCCTGATGTAACGACCAGAGACAACAAAAAAGGGGCGAATTCGCCCCTTTTTATTTGTACGTTAGCTTACGTCTAACCTGCGTTGGATCAGGGTGAGCGTATTGGCCGACGGAGAATACTTATTTCGCCAATTTCTCAAGCACTGCTTTCAGTAGTTTGATGCGTGGCTCAATAGAGTGAAGCTCAAGGTATTCTGCATCGCTGTGGAAGCCTGCACCGATTGGACCCAAACCATCAAGGGTTGGTACACCCAATACTGCAGTTAGGTTGGCATCAGAGCCGCCGCCCACTTCCTGCCAAGTGATGTCGATACCCAGATCTTTTCCGGTTTCTTCGATCATCGCCATAAGGCTTTCGGTTTTGCTTGTTGGTGCCATTGCAGGTTTGGTCGCTTCGCGCACCAACGATACGGTGACGCCATCAACGAACGGGGTTTCCGTTAATGCACGGATTTTGCTGTCTACGAGCGCATATTCATCGTTGTCCCAGAAACGCACGTCAACAACCGCTTCAGCGTGTTGTGGAACAATGTTTGCGCCGTCGCCGCCATTCACAACGCCTACGTTCAGGGTGGTGCCTGTTTCAAAGTCCGTCATCGCGTTCAAGGCAAGGATCCAATGCGCCATTTCAGTGATTGCACTGCGGCCATTTTGAGGTTCGTTACCTGCGTGTGCCGCTTTGCCGTGGAACGTCATTCGGTAACGCGCCATGCCTTTGCGTGCTTTTACCAATGAGCCATCAGCACGTGCAGCTTCTGCAACCAGCACGTGGCGTGCATCTTTCGCCACGGATTTCAGCCATGCTTCTGAGTGCAGAGAGCCAATCTCTTCGTCTGGGTTCATGCAAACACAGATAGACAATGCATCACGAACACTCACATCCAGCTCACGCAGTGCGTATACCACGTTCAGCAGGCCTGACTTCATGTCAGAAACGCCTGGGCCGTATGCACGGTTTTCATCGTTGCTCATTGGGCGGTCAGCCGCTGTCCCCACAGGGAATACGGTATCCATGTGACCAATCAACATCACATCGATGTGTTCTGCTTCAGGCTTGTTGCGGATCTCAAGACCCACGCCAGCAATACCACAATCAACACGTTTGATGTTCCATCCGTCCATGTCTTCGTATTTTTCGGCCATGATGTTGGCAATCACTTCGATGCCTTCAACCGTCAATGTGCCGCAATCTACATTGATCAGGGGACGTAGTTCTTCTAGATAGGTGTTCAGAGAAAAGTTCATAGCAACTCCGGAAATCCGTTTGGAAAGCAACGCCGAGCCTTTATTGAATATGAAAGTGCTCGGCGTGAGAGAAAAGCGTTAAACCAGAATGTTCATCACCAACATTGCGCCTAGGGCGTTGATGACTGAGATGATAACCATGGCCGGGATGTAGCGACCTTCAGTACCGATTGGGCCAAGGATGCGGCCAAGGTATTGAACTTGTGAACCCATTAGGTAGATAGCAGGCGCAAGAATGGCAATGTGTTCGCCATTTAAGATGCCTTGGTCAAACAGGCTAATCACCACGCCCACTGCGCCACCCATCGACATCCATGCGCCGATAAGCACGGCTGCTGCTTCACCAGGAAGGCCGAACACTGCCATAACTGGAGAGAACAAGGTGCCCATCAGATCCAATGCGCCTGTGATTTGAAGTGCTTTGATGATCACGAAGGCCATCAGAACGTTTGGCACGGTTGACGTTGTTGCGATGTTCCAGCCTTTTTTAGCGCCTTCTACGAAAATGTCCGTCACCATCGGCTTTTTTGCTTCAGTCATTATGCTTTCTCCTCGGTTAGCGCGTTGCCTGTTTTGTCTTCTTTGCCTTCAGTGATGTTCAAGTAAACGCGGAACAGGTTTGCACCCACGAACTTGAATACGAACATCACGGCAACCGCGAGACCGATAGAGGAAGCAACAGCCAAAGAACCGTCCATCAATGTCAGGGTGAACAGTACCGCGCCTGATGAGAAGAAGTTCACGATCGCTGCACCTGCAGAGAATTGGAACATGGTGAAGATATCCGCTTCACGCTTGGTGAGATGACCTTCGTCTTTTAGCTGACGTGTCATTGCTGCACCCGCATCGGTACTTTGTAGCGATGCAATCAACGCAAGACCTGTGTTACCAGGAATGTTCATCAATGGACGAAGCAGTGGCGTAAGCAGTTTACGTGCTGCATCCAGTGCGCCGTAGTGCTCAAGCACGTTGATCATACCCAGTGCGAACATCACAGTTGGGATCAGTGTTAGGGCGAACAGGAAGCCGTCACGCGCGCCGCTACCGCCTTTACCACGCATCGATGTGGTTGCAGCTTGGATACCGTCAGCGGTTTCGTTGACGCCGTAAACAACGCTACCGAAAGAACCGTTCAGGGTGGTGAAGTCAAAAACGCCATACCATTCGTTAGATTGGAGTAATCCTGAAAAGAAAACGACGGCGAAGGCGAGGGCAAAGTAACTACCGATAGTAACTTTGCGAGTTTGCTCGCTAGGAGTGCTCATAGATACCTCTTTGGGCTAATTGTATTTGCGTATGCAAAATGAAATCTGCCCCCATTCTCTTCTGCGAGGGATTCCGCACTTTGATTGGGGTCAATATGTGCTACTGAATGGTGGGGAATTCGCGTGGTGCAATGTTGAATATGTGATCGTGATCTACTATCAGTAGCAGTGTCGAGAAGGCTGAGATTTTCCGCTAAAACAAGGATGTAAACACCTTTCGTGAGATGTAAAAAAGGCAGCTATCGCTGCCTTTAGAAAGGGGTTGTTCAGATTACGCTTTTTGCAGTGCTGCAGCGCCTTCTAGGTTTGTGTTATCGGATGCCACTTCGCGCTGTTGGTTTGGTTCAACAGGGTCCACAAACCAACCAAGGTACGAGGTCACAATGGTCACGATAATACACACGAAGCTCAGCCACATGAACGGGGCATAAGACAGGGTTGCAACACCCAAGATGCTCGCCATGTAAATGCCGTTGTCACTCCAAGGCACCATGCCGGATGTGAGTGTGCCGCCGAACTCTGCATTACGAGAAAGGTTCTTACGGTGGTAACCAATGCGGTCATAGTTTTTCGCACAAATCTTAGGTGTCAGAATCAAAGACACGTACATGGCCGAACCAAACACGTTACCAAGGAATGCCGTACCAATGGTTGAGGTCGCAAGGCTGCCCGCAGAATTCACTTTGCGCTCGAAAATCTTCGCGATGGTTTCAAGTACGCCCACTTTGTCTAGTAGACCACCAAAGCCCAGACCAAAGACAATCACAGCCACTGAACCGAGCATAGATTCCATGCCGCCACGGTTTAGGATGGCGTCAATGAAGCTCACTCCAGAATCAATTTGGAACGGAGCCCATGCCGTGTTGATTGCTGCTAGCGGATTCATGTCTTGCACCACGATAGCCCACACGATACCCAATACAGAACCAAGAGAAATCACTGGGAATGACGGTAAACGCAAAGCCAGAAGCAATAACACAATACCCACAGGGATAAAGGACATTGGTGAAATCACGAATTGCTTGTCCATCGCTGCAATCACGTCACTCACTTGCGCCATGTCAACATTGCCAGCGTAGTGCAGGCCAAGTGCAGTGAACAAAATGCCCGTGATGATGTAACTGATCAGAGCGATTGGCAGCATGCCTTTGATGTGTTCAACGATCTCGACACCAGACATAGAAGAAGCAAGGATCACCGAGTCAGAAAGCGGAGACAGTTTGTCGCCAAAGTAACAGCCTGACAGCACAGCGCCCGCAGTGACGGGGGCAGGAACGCCAAGACCTTGACCAATCCCCATCATCGCGATACCCGCAGTACCTGCCGCACCCCATGATGTGCCCGTCGCTAGCGCCGTTAATGAACAGATGATCATGGTGGCAGCCAGGAAGATGGATGGGTGAATGGCTTTCAAGCCGTAATAAATGATGGTTGGAACGATACCGCCCGCAATCCAGGTACCGACAAGCGCGCCGACAGCCAGAAGAATTAATACCGCACCTAGGCCGTTTGCGATGCCGTTGGTGGCCGCTTTTTCAAGGTCTTTGTACTGATGACCAAGCTTAATACCAAGGCCGATGATTAAGAACCAACCGATGTACAGCGCCAATTGAATAGGTAAGTTAAGTTTGGCGGTGAAGGAGAATGCCAACAACAGGAACAGACCGAGCGCCATGAATACTTGGAACAAAGAAGGAAGTTGCGCCGAGCGTTTTTTCATATATGAAACCTTTCTTGAGAGTCGGGCCCGTGTCGGTTCCTTCCGGTGAAATACATAACCAAGTCACGTCAAAATGAACGTCTGTGCGCATCAATATCGCGCTCTAACGTTTCTTTTTCTGACATCCTAGACATCATTACCTTGAGGTCGCTTGGGTATACAAACAATCACAAACAGTGGGCTGTTATTACTACCATCCTGGCGGCGAGAGTTACTTTAGCGAAAGAGGATAGAAGAGGTGAACAAGAATTTCATTTTATGTGACTTATGCGCTTAAGGGGTTATTTTTCATGGTTTACCTGATGATATTTGTATAGATATGGTTAATTTGTGTGATTGTGATGCGGTTAAAGTGTGTTTCTAAAATGTGTGTGAAAATGTAAATGTGCAGCATTTGAGATGGTTAAACTGCAATGTTTTGGCTCTAAACGTCGTTTTGGTTGGTTTATATAGGTATTTTTGTCTCTATGCGAATGAGAGGAAGATCGTAAAAATCGTCTTTTGGTTGCTTCGGTTCGTTTCAATGCCATCACTTCCATAATGAGGTATTTAAATTTGGGTTGAAGCCAGTTCAATGAAGGCAGGCTGAGATTTTTCTCGTGCTTAGGCAAAAAGATGCAGTTTTTGCTTGTTATTTGTGTCGTTAATTTTCAAGATAAGTGGAGAAATTTAAAACAAGGAGTGTGAGAGCGAATGAAAAGAGTAGGGTTAGTAGGCTGGCGCGGTATGGTTGGTTCTGTACTGATGCAGCGCATGGTAGAAGAGCGTGATTTCGATGTTATCGAGCCGGTTTTTTACAGCACCTCTCAAATTGGCATCCCTGCGCCAAACTATGGCAAAGATGCAGGTCTTCTCGAAGATGCCTTTAATATCGAAAGTCTAAAAACATTGGACGTTGTTATTACCTGTCAAGGTGGTAGCTATACCGAAGAAGTGTATCCAAAACTACTGGCCGCTGGCTGGAAGGGATATTGGATTGATGCCGCATCAACACTTCGTATGAAAGAAGACAGCATCATTACGCTGGATCCTGTCAACTTTAAGCAAATCCAAGAAGGCATTCACAAGGGGACGAAAACCTATGTGGGTGGTAACTGTACTGTCAGCTTGATGCTGATGGCGGTGGGTGGCCTTTACAAAGAAGGTCTGGTTGAGTGGATGACCGCGCAAACGTACCAAGCAGCATCAGGTGCTGGTGCGAAAAACATGCGCGAATTGATCAGCCAAATGGGCGTGATTAATGATGCAGTGAGCCTTGATCTGGCAAACCCTGCAACGTCCATTTTAGATATCGACCGTAAAGTGGCTGAAACGCTGCGCTCTTCAAGTTTCCCGACTTCAGAATTTGGTGCGCCGTTGGCGGGCTCTTTAATCCCTTGGATCGACGTGAAACGTGAAAACGGTCAAAGCAAGGAAGAGTGGAAAGGCACCGTTGAAACGAACAAGATCCTTGGTCTTGAAAGCAACCCAGTACCGATTGATGGTACGTGTGTTCGCATTGGTGCAATGCGCTGTCACAGCCAAGCACTCACGTTGAAGCTGAAGAAGAACGTTCCTTTGGACGAAATCGAAGGCATCATCGCTGCGCATAATGACTGGGTTAAAGTGATCCCGAATGAGCGTGACATTACGGTGCAAGAGCTGTCTCCTGCAAAAGTAACAGGGACCTTGTCTGTGCCTGTAGGTCGTCTTCGTAAGATGGCAATGGGTGATGACTTCTTGAATGCGTTCACTGTCGGTGACCAATTGCTGTGGGGTGCTGCAGAGCCTCTACGCCGTACACTTCGCATTATTCTTGCTGAAGTGTCGTAACACTGCGTTTAACGCCAGTTGAAATCTTAAGACCTAAGACCTAAGACCTAAGACCTAAGACCTAAAACAAAGCCGCTGATCATCAGCGGCTTTTTTGTGCCTGATGTTTACAACGCCTCTATCGCTTGCTCGCTCGGTGTTTTTGGTGAACGCCAGGCAAAAAAATACCCCGCCGAAGCGAGGTATTTCATTCACACTCAAGGGTGCGAGAGAACCGAGAGATTACGCTGCTAGGTTTTGAGCAACGAATTCCCAGTTAACCAATGCCCAGAATGCGTTCATGTAGTCTGGACGTAGGTTACGGAAATCGATGTAGTAAGCGTGTTCCCACAGGTCAACAGTTAGAAGAGGTGTAACACCTTCTTCAGTCAGTGGCGTGCCTGCGTTTGACGTGTTTACGATATCTAGAGAACCGTCAGCTTTTTTCACCAACCAAGTCCAAGAAGAACCGAAGTTGTTGATTGCTGAATCAGTGAATTTCGCTTTGAAGTCTTCGAATGAACCGAATGCTTTCGCGATTGCATCAGCAACATCACCTGTTGGCTCACCGCCGCCATTTGGGCTTAGGCAGTGCCAGTAGAACGTGTGGTTCCAGATTTGTGCTGCGTTATTGAATACACCGCCAGTAGAGGTCTTGATGATCTCTTCTAGAGATTTGCTCTCAAGCTCAGTACCTTCAACTAGGCCGTTAAGCTTAACAACGTAAGTGTTGTGGTGCTTACCGTAGTGGTATTCCAAAGTCTCTTGAGAGATGTGCGGCTCAAGTGCATTTTTTTCGTAAGGAAGAGCTGGTAGTTGAAATGCCATTACTCGATTCTCCATGATGGGTGGGGTTGCCCCCTGACATTATTGCTTCCTGTAGATTTGTCTTACACTTTAGGTAACTAAATTGTCGACGTTTCTACTTATAGACTGACTGCAAAACAGTTTAGCAAGTTTTTACTTTATTAAAAGAATAATTTTAAAAAAAGCGGCTGAATATGCCCTTACAGTTTTTAGGCATTTTTTTCCGCGCTTTTCCCAGTTAATATGGATGAAGTCATCACACTTGGTGTTCGAGGAAGTAATGGAAACTATTGATAAAATCAAACAGCAGATCGAAGAAAATGCGATACTGCTTTATATGAAAGGCTCACCTAAGCTACCTAGCTGTGGCTTTTCGTCGCAAACTAGCCAAGCGCTGATGGCGTGCGGTGAAAAATTTGCGTACGTAGATATTCTGCAAAATCCAGACATTCGTGCCGAGTTGCCAATTTACGCAGAATGGCCGACCTTCCCTCAACTATGGGTTGAAGGTGAGTTGATCGGTGGTTGTGACATCGTACTGGAAATGTTCCAGAAAGGTGAGCTTCAGCCTATCATCAAAGATGCGGCAATGCGCCGTGATGCGGAATAAAACCTCGCCGTTTTTAACGCAATGATTCAAAAAGAAAAAGCCGCTGATCATCAGCGGCTTTTTTATTGGGTGGTATTTTATCGCTAGGGCGAAAAGTGCTCAGATTACAGCACCATGGCTGCGAGCCAACCAAAGCCAATCAACGGCAAGTTGTAGTGAACAAAGGTGGGCACAACCGTGTCCCAAATGTGCTCATGCTGACCATCAGCGTTCAAGCCAGACGTAGGGCCAAGCGTTGAGTCAGAAGCTGGAGATCCAGCATCACCCAAGGCTGCGGCAGTACCCACCAGAGCGATCGTCGCCATCGGTGAGAAGCCAAATGCCAACGCCAGTGGTACGTAGATAGTGGCGATAATCGGGATGGTGGAAAATGATGAACCAATGCCCATCGTGACTAATAGACCCACAACCAACATCAATAGTGCAGCGAGGGGCTTGTTGTCACCAATGCTCGATGCGAGTGACGCCACCAAAGTTTCAACACCGCCTGTTGCTTTCATCACGGCAGCAAAACCGGCGGCTGAAATCATAATGAAGCCAATCATGGCCATCATATGCACGCCGCGCGTGAAGACATCGTTCGTGTCCTGCCACTTGATCACGCCGCCAATGGTGAACACCATAAAGCCTGCAAGCGCGCCGACGATCATTGAGCCAGTATAAAGTTGAGCACCCAAGGTGGTCGCAATCGCAACGATTGCCACAACAATATTCTGTGGTTTAATCTCGGCTTTTTCGGGTTCAGCCGCGCGAATTTTTTCTTCCGAGTAGTGACGAGGTTTACGATAGCTAATGAACGCAGCGACCAACACACCGAACAACATGCCTGCTGCGGGTAAAAGCATGGCTTGAGGCACTTGGCTTGCAACAACATCTAGCCCGTTATCGTGCAGGTTTTTCAGCAAAATGTTGTTAAGGAAAATGCCGCCAAAACCAATGGGTAACACCATGTATGGTGTGATCAAACCAAAGGTCAGGACACACGCTACGAGACGTCGGTCTAGGTTCAATTTTGCGAACACATGCAAAAGTGGCGGAATAACAATAGGGATGAACGCAATGTGTACAGGAATGACGTTTTGAGATGACATTGCAAGCAACGCTAAGGCGACAAGTACCATGTATTTCAAAGCGCTAGATGCGTTTGCATTGTCTTTACCGTTTAGTTTACGGATGACGGATTGGGCTAATAGGTCAGTAATACCAGAACGACTGATAGCGACGGCAAAGGTACCTAGCATAGCGTAACTTAATGCGATGGTTGCACCGCCGCCAAGCCCGCCTTCAAACGCTGAAATGGTATCGGTTAACGATAGACCACTAACCACTCCGCCAAGAATGGCACTAAAGGTGAGCGCGACGACAACGTTAACCCTTAAAAGGGCCAACATTAGCATCACACAAACCGCGATAACGACCGGATTCATGAGTTTTTCCCTACTTCTCTGTGCCCAAAACGGGCAAAAAATTATCCCAAATGTGTATAACCAAACCACCTCGTCATCCTTGATGAGTCAAGAGGTAGCTTGGGTATCACGTTGCGAAGAGCACAGTTTGCGTTTTTTTTTAACGTTGTCGAGAGGAATTTGTTGGGAAGGGAGAAATAAAGAAAAAGGCCAGCGGGTGCTGGCCTTTTGGGGTGTTTAGTTGAGTTTACTCAAGCACACTAGCGTCTGAAACAGAGTAGTCTTCAGCTACACCGCTCAAGAATTGCACGAGTTGAGATTGCATCTCTGTGGTGTGGCCTAGATCTGCTAAGTTTGCATCTTGAGGAGCAATCACAGAGCTATGCTGACCAACATCACTGAACTTCGTAAAGTTGCGACCATTGTTGGTGGCTTGTGATGCGGTGTCAACAACAGCCAAGCCTAAGCTTGTGGCGAGTGGTATAGTGCCTGCAAAGGGTGCGTTTGTTACTGCATTAGGAACAGTGTCATCATCTTTTACCTGCTGCATGTAGATTGGGAGGCCATCTAAGACATTTGTACCCTGATAATCATTTAGTGCAACAAGATTAAATGGGTCAACTGCGTCAATTACCGTTTGCGCGGCGTAAGCAAACTGATTAATTACGCTTTCTTGTTCTGCAGCTGGCACGCCAGCAGTCACTTGCGATCGAACCAGTGGCCCAAACGATTCTGAACCTAAAAGCAGATTTACGATTTGCCCACCCGTGTTTGCTGCCGCAACGCGAGAGAATGTAAACAAGGCATCCGCTGCACTATTGTCTGTGGTAGCAGTGCTTAGTGTATTGTTAGCAGTGGCGACAGTGCTAAACCCGGTGATTCCTCCTAAAGAATGACCGAACAATGCTGGGTGAGTTGTCGCAGTATTATCCAGCGTGGCAAGTGGTGTATTCGTAAATAAACCAGCTACTTGCGAGAGTGTAACAGCGGCGCGTAGACCGACATTGTCTAGGGCACTTTGGCGCAAGTTATCACGTCCTACAGGCAAGTAAGCCAAGTTGAGATAGTTAGTCGCGTCAACATTAGCCGAGCGAGTCGAATCCAAGCTACGTTCCCCATGTATAGGTTGGTCAATCGCTAGTACCGCAATATCCTTACCTAATCCTTTCGCACCATTGATAATATTAGCTGCAAACGCATACGCATTTTCTTTTGCTGACGTAATACCATGTTGATAGATCACTAACTCAACCGCACCAGAAGGTGTTGTTGGTGAGAATAGAACAAAAGGAACGTCATCCAACGATTTTACTTGAGGGATAGGGCTGAACTTGGTGATGATCCGCTCAGCATCCAATTGAGCGCCATTTGCACCTGTTAACGTTAAACCGATAAGCTTGAGTTGCTCTGTTGCATCATCCGCCAGTTTCGCTGTATCAATACCTGCCGCTGCAAGTTGTTGAGCCACTGTATTGGCGTTTTCATCACCGAGTGCGCTGGAAATGATAGCAAGGCTTGGCATCCCAGATTCGAAGGGAGTAGTGTTCCAATTAGCTGCTCCTTTTTCGAGGAAATAGGGCAGTTTAACGGTTCCCTTTGTGACGGTAACGGTATTGGCGGTGTACGATCCCACGAGCAGTGGCGCTATTGTTCCATTAGGGTCGACATAAGTAGCAAAGTTTGTATCAGCTTGAATTGCGGTTGCATAGTCCTCACCGGATGCTGGGACAGACATTAGGTATGCTTGTGATAGATCAACGTTGTTTGGGTTGGCAGAGTCTTTCCAGATTGCATTGAAGTCACTAACACCGGACGCAATTGCCGCTTTTGTGGCATATAAGGTACTGCCCACGGATTGGGTCGTAAACCAAGAACTATAAACAATATCCTGAGGCTGGACGCCTACCGCTGAGAATATGGAATTAACCCCTTGTGTCAGCGCACTTGCGGGTTTTAGTGATTCCACCAAGGTGGGGTTTGAGTCTGAAATTAACGTCGCGTAAGAGCGGGTCATGCCCACGCCGTCGCCATTTTCATCTGTAAACGCATTGGTTATTGCAAATGCGTATTCGGAAGAGGGTTCAAGTGCTTGGGTAAAAACAACAATGGCAGACTCAGCGCTCGTAATGACATTAAAGTCAGTACCAAGTTGAAGTACCTTTTCTACGGTAACAGCTGGGTCTGTTAAGCTCTCCGTTAATTTAACAATGCTAATCCCTGTGGTTGCAAAGCCATCGGCAAGGCCTGCGCCTTTAAACGATAGGCTCATTGGCATTGACACTGGCCATCCGTCCATCGTTCCCATTGCGGCGGCTGGATTTGATAGTGCATTGTCGCCACCTGTTGGAATATCTAGCGTTCCATCAGTTTGATTCATCAAAAGAAAGCTTGGTCCCGGAATGCTAGCGTCAGCACCGGCCAATTGGAAATTAACTTGTGTTGGTGCGTTCAAGCTGTCCTGGATGTAGTCTTCGTAGCTACCGTTTGCGCTTCCACCGCTTAATTCTGATTCTCCGCCACATGCGGTTACACCCAGAGCTGATGCTAGAGCAAGTACAACTAATTTCTTGTTCATAGGTAATCCTTTATTCATCTTCAATACTCCCTGGATGGATGGCTAGAAGCTGTAGTTAGCTTGCATCGCACCGATATATGCAGCCCCTTTTGCAGAGAACGTACGCTCTCCCGTCAGGCTGGTTTCGGTGAAGGTTCCAGATTTACTGGCGATATAGGTAACACCAGCATCGAAGGTCAAACTTGGGGAGTAGCGATAGGTTGCACCAGCAGAAAACCAGTAGCGATCAGAGTCAGGAATACTCAGTGTTGATTTGCCTGCTTTCTCATCAAAGGCAAAACCTGTGCGAACGGTCCAGTCCTCAGAAATGTCATACGTTGTGCCTAAAGACCAACGGAATACACTTTCATAATCTTCTTGTTTGTCGAAACAAACGCCCTGAACGCCATCAGAGGTACACTGAGCGCTGGTTGCTTTAAGCTCTGTGAATGAACTCCACTGGCTCCACATCATACTGTAGTGGACGGCAAGGGAAGGGTTTAGCTGATGAAAACCAGACAATTCAGCAACAGCGGGCAATGGTACGGAAAGGTCGCCAGTAACGACTTGGCCTTTCGTGCCAGTGATAGATCCTTGGTGATCTGTGAAATCCCCGCTGAAATCGAGTTCGACTTCAGAACGGTAAGCGATGCCAAAGCGGTTATCTTTGTCTAGTTCAAACAAAGCTCCCACGTTCCAGCCGAATCCCCACGTATCACCTTCCATACTGATGAGTTTCTCGGAGAAATTATCGCTTTCAAAAGTGGGAGCAAGTGCACCAATGTGACGATTCAATTCTGCGATGGCATAAACCGCGTTAATGCCCGCGCCAAAGCTGACTTGTTCATTCAAACGGTATGCGATAGATGGGTTAAGGTTCACACTCGCGAGCGACGTATCACCTGCAACATCACCCGCTTCAAAGGCATCAGGGTAGTCTGTTGCAACGCCGTAGACGGTGTATAAGCCGACTCCCCATGCCCATTTGTCATTGATCGGACTTACGTAATAGGTGGCAGGTACGAATTGCATGGGCGCAACGTCGGACGCTTTTTGATTGTTGCTGGTATCCGTGATGTCTATTTCTGGGTCAACGATGTGAAGGGCTGTAGAGAGTTGTGCTTCCTTAAACATGGTCATTTGCGCGGGGTTGCGCCCTATAACCGATGCGTTATCAGCGATGGCAGCGTCACCGGCATACGCACGACCTAATCCGCTCGCAGAGTGTTCTGATACCTGAAACCCCGCACTCCATGCAGACGGCGCAGCTAATGCAACTGCGAGTGCAATTGCTGTTCTTGATAGTTTTTTTGACATACAGCCTCTCATTCCAATTGAGCAATGGGTTGCTTGGCAACCTAAACGCAATATATTCAATGGGTTGAAACACCAGAACGGCTTTTATAAGTTGTTTTTAAGCTGTTCGGACTTTCTCGAGCATTAATATGTCACGGTATGAATAATTGTTAAACAGCTGTTAAATTGTCTGTAAGTGTCTTAATTTTCGGGATTTATTGTCCAGTTTCAAAACTGATGTTTGAAGTAATTGCACTAATTCAGGTTTTTACTCAGATAAGCCCTATTAATTAGGAGGTTGGTCAATAATTTGACGCGGTGGTCATATGAACACGTGTTTAAAAATAGCGAGGAGAGATGAAATACAGCATATCAATAGGTTACATCCACATTTCATTAATGTGACAAGCAACAAAAAAGCCGATTGCAAAGAATCGGCTTTTCTTAATAATGCGACGGATTATTAGAAGGTGTAGTTGGCGCTCACGCTGTAGATGTAAGCATCACCGCCAGCTTCGAAGTTGTAAGTTGCAACGCTCTCTGTTTCCGTGCCTGATGCAGTATCGCCATTCAAGTAAGCAAAACCACCATCAATAGTAAGTGCTTTTGTTGCTTGATAAGTAGCACCAATGGTGTACCAATTACGATCTGTGTCTGGGATGCTTAGTGTACGATGCTCATCTGGAACTGGGCTTTCGTCACGCGCAAAACCCGCTCGAAGTGTCCATTTATTATTTAGGTAGTGTGTGGCGCCGATGGCGTAACGCCAGCTATCATCCCACTTTTCATCTTTTTGTAAACATACGCCCGGCTCACTACCCCCATTAATACAATCAGATGATGCACCAGTTGCTCTTAGTTCTTGGAAGCTGCTCCAACCGACACGCATCACACTGTAGTGCATGGCCCACTTAGGAGCCAACTCATGGTAGCCAGAGAATTCGAAAATATCAGGAAGGTTTAACTCAAGCTCTCCTGGGACTGTCTGCCCCGGCTTACCTGCAAATGCTGTAGATGTTCCGCGGTATTCGCCATCAAGAGTAATATCGACTTCTGAACGATAGGCAAAACCTAAGCGGTTCTTTTCGTTTATGTGCCACAAAGCACCGATGTTCCACCCAAAACCCCAACCATCGCCAGATAAGTTTGCTGTTTCATCAGTTGCAGGGCTGGACAGAATCGGTGCTAACGATCCGGTATTACGAGTTAGTGACGCGTCAGCATAGACGGCATTTAATCCAAGACCAAGGCTCAATTGTTCATTAATTTCATATGCGAAATTGGCATTAAAATCGACAGTTGCGAGCTCACTTTTACCGGCCCCTGGGCCCGCTATTGCGTCTGTCGGGTATTCAGTTGCAAGGCCGAAGTTAGAAAATGCCGAGAAACCCACTGCCATCTTGTCATTTAAAGGGTGTATGTAGTGAATGTTGGGGACAAAAGCATCAGGTGCAACATCCGAGTAATTTTCGGATCCTGTTTGTGTTGGTGGATTACTTATCGCAAGCTCGCTGCTTGTTACTTTTGCATCCACATCAGGCTGGATAAACGAAATACCACCTGACAATTGAGCAGAATCAAACATGGTCATTGCAGCAGGGTTACGCGCTGCTACGGCTGCATTGTCTGCAATTGCTGCTTCGCCCGCAAAAGCTCGGCCTAGGCCGCTAGCGGAATGTTCACTAATTTGGAAACCTGCACCATGTGCTTGGAATGTCGCCACAGCAATCGCTGTCGATAGTAACGTACGTTTTGTTAGACGGTTCATCTAAATGCCTCTCTTTCACTGCTTTATTGTTTTTCCGCTATCCCTGCGGGTGTACCGAGACAGGTGGTGCGGTTCAGTTCTAAGAGAGTATAAACATGGAAATGAAAATGTAGGTTTTTTGTTATCAATAGTTTGCGCAAGATCTAACCTAATTTTTCGGCATAGATGAGAGTTATTTCATACTTTTGTTTAAAACGTGTGATGGGCAAGGTGGTAGAGTGGGCGGATCGTCTTATTTTTCATGCAGATCCGCCAGCTTATATCAAGGTGGGAGCGAGTTACTCTTCTGGGGTTTGTTCGGAATCATTTTCCACAGGAACGACAGGCCAACCGCCTAATTTCTTCCATCTGTTAACAATCTCACAAAATAGCTCCGCAGTACGCTCTGTATCGTATAGCGCCGAATGCGCTTCGCGGTTGTCGAAGGCAATCCCTGCGGTTGCACAGGCTTTTGCTAACACGGTTTGTCCCAATGCGAGGCCGCTTAATGCAGCGGTGTCGAATGTGGCAAAAGGGTGGAAGGGGTTACGCTTTAATGCGCTTCGCTCAGTCGCAGCCATAACAAAGCTATGATCAAAGTTGGCATTGTGCGCCACCATGATAGAGCGCTGGCAACCTTGTGCTTTTTGCTCTTTACGAATGAGCTTAAAGATTTCTTTGAGTGCATGTGACTCATCAACAGCCCCACGCAGTGGGCTGAAAGGGTCACGAATGCCGTTAAACTCCAAGGCTTCTTTCACTAAAACTGCGCCTTCAAAGGGGGCAACGTGAAAGTGCATTGTTTTATCTGGCATTAACCAACCTTCTTCATCCATTTTCAGGGTGACGGCACAAATCTCCAGAAGCGCGTCTGTTTTTGCATTGAAACCCGCAGTTTCAACATCGACGACGACTGGGAAATATCCACGAAATCGTGCTTTTAGGGTATTTAGGTTGGTTTCTTGGCTCATGTCTACAAAGGTAAAAGTAAATCAGGCAGGCATTATGGCAGAAGCGACGCGGGTTCTAAAGGCATCTTCCGGTTAGTTATGTATATACTGTTCCCATTGTTATCGTGCGGATAATGTCGCAGCCTCAAATCTTGCCCATGTTTTCTGCGTTAGAGGGAATGTGCAGTCTAAAATAGGCCTAAAGAACTGGTCGTGTTTTCCGATACAATAGAGACTTATCCATTCACTTGAACAGGACATAGCCCTGCCATGACATTCGCCAAGCCTTTTACGCTGTTATCGCTTTGCATTGCTGCTAGCACCTTGCCTGTGACAGCGAATGCCACCAAGTTGTATGGTGCAAAGCCAACAGAGTCTGTTTGGCAAATGACGGTGGACTCTCCGATTGAGTGTCGCGTTGAGCATATGATCCCCAACTTTGGCAATGCCACCTTTACGTCACGCGCCAGTAAAAAAATCAACCTCGATTTTGAATTGCAAATGCGCCGCCCGATGGGCAAAACGGAGAATGTGGCGTTGTTGTCTATGCCGGCCGTATGGATGCCGGGTGACAGGGCGGAGTATATCGATCGTATTCGTTTCTATAAGCAGTTCGACGGATATGTAGATGGTCAGACGGCTTGGAGCATGTTGGCTGAGCTGGAAAATGGGCGCTTCCCGACCTTTAGCTTTAGAGAGTGGCAAAGCAAAGGAAAACGCGTTGATGTGTCATTATCGCCGGTCGCTTTTCAAACAAGTTATAACGAATTCAGCAGTTGTGTAGACAGATTACTGCCGTATTCATTTGAAGATATTGCGTTTACCACATTGCATTATGACGACAATGGGGACGAGCTAAACAAATCTTCCATGGCAAAGCTGGCTCAAATTGCCGAGTTTGTTCGCTACAGTCCTGACATCGATTTGGTGTTACTGGCGACGTATACAGACGGTCGTGGTGCGAAAGCTGCCAACCAAAACTTGTCAGAGAAACGGGCTAAAACCTTGGAAGGCTACTTTATGTCGCTAGGGTTACCGAAAGACCGTATTGGTATTGAAGCATTTGGTGAACGTCGACCGATTGCGGAAAACGACAGCCCAATAGGACGAAACAAAAACCGTCGTGTTGTGATATCCCTAGGACGCTCGATTATCTAAGCATTCATCGTATGGCGTCTTCGATAGACGTTGTCTATCGAAGGACATAGTGGTAAAGAGCAATAAAAATCCCCGAACTTTCGATGAGTGCGGGGATTTTTCGTTTTAGGCTTCGTTAACGGTTGCTGATTGCTTTTCTTGTTTGGGTTTGATGATTCTGAGTAGCGCTGCTTCATCGACGTTATCGCGTTGAGATGCAGGCAAAAAAGCATCGGCATATTGTAGGTATACTTTCTGTTCAATGAAGATCTTATAAAGTTTCGGATCGATGTGCCTATCTTTGGCCATAAACGCGAGGATTTTGAGTGCTTCACTGAGGGTTTTAGCTTTCTTGTAAGGGCGATCGCTGGCAGTCAATGCTTCGAAAATATCGGCGACTGACATGATACGGGCATCGATGGATAAGTTACTTTCATCTAACCCATAGGGATAACCTTTGCCATCGAGTTTTTCATGGTGCCCACCTGCGATCTCAGGCACCAGCTCTAGGTGTTTAGGGTAAGGCAGTTTTTTGAGCATGTTGATGGTTTGGATGATGTGATCGTTGATGATAAAGCGCTCTTCTTCCGTTAACGTGCCACGTTGAATCGATAAGTTATACAATTCACCACGGTTATATTGAAGCTCTGGAATAGCGAGGCTAAATGCCCAGTTTTCAAACGTCTCTTTCTGCTGATCAAGCCAAGGAATGTGGTGATAGAGATCATCGGAAAGCACCTGCTCTTTGCAAGGCAGCGCGCATGATGGCATTTGTTTGCGGCGGCTTTCTTCTTCCCATGAAAGGCCGAGCGTGTCGTCAATGGTGCGGTACCAGGTACGTTGCGAAATGATGTTGAGACGCGTAACGCTTTGCTCATCCATAAACTCTGCGCCGACATTACTTTTTGCAACGAACGCAAAATCTTCATCTAGTGCTTCAAGTTCCTTTTTCAACCAAACGTCGAGTTCTTGTTGAGGTTCACCCTCGGCACGCTTCTTCCAATACTGAATTTCTTTATCGCGCTTTAATACCTCAAAGCGGGTACGCACTTCGTGGATGCGATTGTAAATGGTCTCCAATTTGGTGGCTTTATCAACGACGTATTCAGGCGTCGTCACCTTGCCACAGTCATGCAGCCATGCAGCAAAATACAGCGCCTCTCGTGATTGTTCATTGAGCGTAAAGTCAGGGAAATACGTGGTGTCCTTGTTGACTGCATCGGCCAGCATAAAGGTAAGTTCAGGAACACGTTGGCAATGTCCGCCAGTGTACGGTGATTTGGTATCGATGGCCGATGCCATCATTTCAATGAAGGATTTGAAAAGATGTTTTTGAGCGACGACGCGGTCCCAATTTTCTTTGATGAGTGAGGCGAAACCCAAGAACTGACGAATGAAGGGCAGTTTCTCTTCCTGTTTTGCTGATACGGGTCGATTAAAGCCAACCATGACATAACCAATACAGTCACCGTCGCGATTGTTCAGTCTTAATAACCAAGCATGGTGAAGTGAGGAAGGTAAATTGCCGCTGTCTTGTTCTGCCATCGAAGGCGTAAAACTGACGAAATTTTGGTTAGAGAGATCTGCTTGAACACGCGTTGACGTGGACAGCAATTTTTCTAAATGAATATTGCTGCCGCAAGTCGTGGACGGGTATTGGGCAGTCAGTTCAAGCATGTCGCGATCTTTCGCGGAGTTCGTCCACATCAAGACATAGTCGGCATCTGTAGTTTGTTGGCAATGTAAAACGATGTCGGTGAGAAGCGAATCAAAATTCGTACTGTGTGAGACGCGATGCAAGGTATCGAGGAAACCGCTGATGGTGTCGGACATCATGCTGATGGACTCAGACAACTCTTTCACTTCAACGACATTCGATTTCACCTTTGACACGGTAGAAAAATCGAATTGGCGAATCCTCTTTGTGGCTTCGCCCAGTTTTTTCAGGGGCGTAGCAATTCTTGCTGACGCCACTAAGACCATGGCAGTGCCAAGAACAAGGCCAAGGAAGCTGATGATGATTTGATTGTTTCTCGCGTCAATCGCACTGCCTATCAATTGCTTCTCCGGTATGGCTTTTGCGAGCCAAAGCCCTCGCTCCCCGCCAAATGTGATGCGCGCCAAACTCAGCATCCATGTTTCCCCTTTGTGTTCGACGTTGAGTGAGGTTTTTTGCCAATCGTCGGTTTTATAGAGATTGTTCAATGGAGACGCGGAAAGGGCTTGTAGGTGTTCTTTCTGTGAACGGCCAGACGATGCGTCTGGCAGAAAGCCAGTGTGTGCGAAGATCTTACGGCTGTCGTCGAGCAACATGAGCTGAGTGTCTTCCGAGTCCATCAGACTATTGAGGAAACTCGACAGTGACGCGAGGGTGATGTCTGCAGCGATGACGCCATCGTTGTCGGGCAACTGGCGTGATAGCGTAATGCCCATTCGCTGTATGAAGAAGTAGAAATAGGGATCAGTTATGTGGATTTTACCGCTCTCTGGCGCAGCTTTATACCATGGTCGAGTGGTTGGTTTATAGTCGATGCTATCTGTGTCGACCGAGATGAAATTGAGCTTCTCGTCGTAATAAGAACGCACCTGAAGTCCATTGTTGTTATTGATGTCCACCATGAGGTGACTATTGTCAGGTGTTGAAAATTGGTGCCTCATAAAGGTGGGCTTGGTGGAACGCACAAACGCGGATTCCTCTGACGGATAACCGACGTACACTGACAATACATCTGGGTTGTTTTCCATCACGGCATTAATGGTAGAAAGCCATTGTTTATCGTTAGAAGCATGTAACTGACGGCCATATTTTGAAACTGCTAAAGAATCAATGGCGGTAAGGACGGGCAAAGTGAGCTTTTGAAAAGCCAGCTTTACTTGCTCAGCATTTTGGCGAGTGCGTTCTTCTGCAAGTTCTTGATTGAGCGCTTTTGAGTTTTGGTAGCTGAGCACGATTAAAATAATGGATAGAACAGATACCACCGAAAAGAAAATGCCAGCAATGTGTATTTGAAGTGTGTAACGGCGGTTTAGCATCCTGGTTGTCGTCTTGTTAATGAGACAGTGTGTAGAGACTATCAGATAAAAAGCTGCGTTTTATGGTTTCGTTCAACTATCTGAATTGCATCACGAATATTTTTAATTGTTGACAAATTAATCACTTGCAACGCAGTTGTTAGCACTGTTGCAATGATGCAAATAAGAAGGCCATGCTGCCTTTTTACTTGGCGAATGTTTCATTCTTTTTCTTTGTGATTGACACAACACTTCACGCTTATCATGCAAAATGTCTTTAGGCGGTTTTCATTCAAAAATTGAATATGGAACAAAAAGATCAGCGTCAGCGTGAATGCATTGAGGGGGCGGTAATGAAGAGGGTGGAGAGCATAAAAGAGAAAAGCCATGCGGAATCAGTATCAGCATGGCTTTTAAATACGGACCGTTAAGCGTTTGGGAATGCGAAAACGTCGATTACTTCCCTAGACCTGCAGACGCACTCTTGTTTTGAATAAGCTCGATCTTATAGCCATCAGGGTCTTCAACGAAGGCGATTTCGGTTGAGCCGCCTTTTACTGGGCCTGGCTCACGGGTGATGTTTGCACCGGCTGCACGCAGGGTGTCACAGGTTGCGTAAATATCATCAACACCGATTGCTATATGGCCGAATGCGGAACCGTGCTCATACTCAGTGGTGCCCCAGTTATAAGTAAGCTCAATCACTGCGCCTGTTGATTCATCACCGTAACCCACGAATGCGAGGGTGTATTCGTACTGTTCATTTTCGTTTTTACGCAGTAATTGCATGCCCATGACGTCGGTATAAAAGCCTATTGAACGATCCAAATCGCCAACGCGGATCATGGTATGCAGAATACGACCGTTGCTCATGTTGCTCTCCTTTATTGTTTTTACCGACAGTCTACGCCCTCTTGGGCGTCGCTATCGATTAAGATTCATCCAGAATGCCTAAGGGGGACGTTTGCCCGTTTTGATGACGGTGTGCTTACTCGTCTGGGTAGATTTTGTCTTTAAACTCACAAAGATCTTCAATCACGCAACTACCACAACGCGGTTTTCTCGCGACGCATGTATAGCGTCCATGCAGAATGAGCCAATGGTGCACGTCCACTTTGAATTCTTTTGGTACGACTTTCAGCAGTTTTTCTTCTACCTGATCAACATTCTTGCCCATCGCGAATTTAGTACGGTTAGATACGCGAAAGATATGGGTATCAACAGCGATGGTTGGCCAGCCAAATGCGGTGTTAAGTACCACATTTGCGGTTTTACGTCCGACACCGGGTAACGCTTCTAGCGCTTCTCGGTCTTCTGGTATTTCGCCACCGTGCTGTTCAACCAAGATACGGCATGTCTTGATGACGTTTTCGGCCTTTGAATTAAACAACCCAATGGTTTTGATATAGCCCTTAACCCCATCAACGCCCAAGTCCAAGATGCTTTGCGGTGTATTGGCAACCGGATAAAGCTTATCCGTCGCCTTGTTGACACTTACATCCGTGGCCTGCGCAGATAGCAGTACTGCGATCAGCAGTTCAAACGGTGACGTCCAATTTAGCTCGGTTTCTGGGTGCGGGTTTTCAGCGCGAAGGCGCTCTAATATCTCAACACGTTTTTGGTTATTCATTCTTCATCCGTAAAGCGTTTTTTAATCTGCCGAGGTGATGCGCACACGTTCGATCACGGCTTTTTCTTTTGGCTGTTTCTTCGCTTGGCGTTCATCCAACACGTTCTTCGCAGCAATTAAGAAGCCTACGGTTAAGAATGCACCGGGTGGTAGCATAGCCAGCAAGAATGCACTGTCGAAGTGGAACACTTCAATGCGCATGCCCGCCGCCCAATCACCAAGAAGGCGGTCTGCACCATCAAACAAGGTACCGTTACCTAGAATTTCACGAATCGCGCCGAGCACGACAAGCGATGCGGTCATGCCCATGCCCATCCAAAATCCATCAAGCACTGATGGCAATGGCGTGTTCTTAGAGGCAAAGGCTTCAGCTCGACCGATGATGATGCAGTTGGTCACGATCAATGGGATGAAAATACCCAATGATTGATAAAGGCCAAAGGCATAGGCGTTCATCAGCAGCTGCACACAGGTGACCAGTGACGCAATGATCATGACGAAGATCGGGATGCGGACTTCTTTCGGTACCCACTGGCGAACCAATGAAACGATAAGGTTCGAGCCGACAAGCACTAACAGGGTGGCAAGCCCCAACCCAAGTGCGTTAGTGACGGTGGCGGAAACCGCGAGCAGAGGACACAAGCCAAGAAGTTGCACCAATGCGGGGTTGTTATTCCACAACCCATTTTTCATCAATTCTTTGTTTTGACTCATGATGCATCTCCACAGTCACGAGGTTGGCGAATGATTTGTTCTTGATGTTGGCTGACATACCATGCTGCTTTTCGGGCTGCACTCACCACGGCTCTGGGCGTGATGGTTGCACCTGTGAACTGGTCAAACTGGCCGCCATCTTTGAACACTGCCCAACGTTTGTCATCAGCACTTTCAAGCGTTTTTCCACTGAACGACAATACCCAATCAGACACGTTTAAATCAATTTTATCGCCGAGACCGGGTGTTTCATTGTGTTGAAGTACGCGAACACCCAATACGGTGTTGTTGGTATCTACACCGACAAGCACTTTGATGGCTCCGTTGTAGCCATCTGGTGCGATGGCTTCAATAGCCATGGCTGTTGGCTCACCGTTTTTACTGGCGAGATACACTGGCATAGGTGCATCCGTGCCAAGGTCTTGGCTTGTGACTAGCGTGCAGGTCTTTGCCAAAGGGTTGTCATGAATGTCAGCAGGAATCACTTGGTTCAATACCTCTAACAACTGTAAACGTTGCTGTTCGGCAATGGTGTCTTCCGTGAGTGAGTGTGTTATGGCCACTAACCCCGTAGAAAGCAGCGCAGCGATTGCCAGAATCGCACCGTTGTTTCTCATCGCGCGAATCATTTGCTTTCCTTCTGGTGACCGTAGGTGGTTGGTTTGGTGTAGTAATCAATCAATGGCACACACATGTTTGCTATCAGAACAGCAAATGCGACGCCATCTGGGAAACCACCAAACGTGCGAATGAGGTAGATCAGCATGCCAATCATGGCACCAAATACCAATCGGCCTTTGGTTGTGGTTGAAGCTGAAACCGGATCGGTTGCAATGAAAAAGGCGCCCAGCATGGTTGCACCTGAGAACAGGTGAATGAGTGGGGTAGCGACAGCATCAGGGCTGATGGCATAACCAAAAACGCTAAAAACAAACAGGGTCACCAGCATGGCGACCGGGATCTGCCATTGAATAACGCGTTGTTTGAGAAGCACTAACCCACCCGCCAAGAAGGCAAGGTTAACCCATCCCCAGCCTAGCCCAACAAAGGTGCCAAATACTGGCTCTTGAACGGCTTCAGAGGCCGTTTTACCTGCTAACAATGCCGTTTTCACGGTGTCTAGCGGCGTCGCCATGGTGATACCATCTACGGTATGGCGTAATTGGTCAACGCTGAATCCATCGGTGCTTAAGCCTGTCAGAACCGTCGATACGCTGTCCATAAAACCTAATGGCTGCGCGATCAATGAAGAAGGCGGAAGCCATGTGGTCATTTGTACTGGAAATGAAATCAGCAAGACAACATACGCGACCATGGCTGGGTTGAAGAGATTCTGACCCAGTCCACCATAAAGATGTTTTGCAATCACAATCGCAAACAGTGCCCCGATAACCGCAATCCACCAAGGTGCGAATGGAGGCACGGCAATGCCAATCAGTAAGCCAGTGAGTAGTGCGGTGTTGTCTTGTAAGTAGCGTTTTACTGGACGTTTGCGCATGGCGACGATAGCCGCTTCAGCCAACATGGCTGTGACAGAGGCAATCGTGATTTGGAGTAGCACTCCCCAGCCAAAGAAATAACAAAGCGCAGCAATGCCTGGAAGCGTACAAAGGATCACCATCATCATGATGTCGCTGGTACTTTTGCGGTTGTGGCTGTGCGGGCTACTGGCAATAAAAAAGGCCACGTCTATTTATCCTCGTCGTTTTTCTTTATCTGCGCTGCTTTGCGTGCTTTGGCACGTGCAATGGCAGCAGCGACAGCGGCTTTCTTCGGATCGATGTCTTCGCCTGCTGGTTCGACAGTGTCAGATTCAGAGGCGTCCGCATCTGTTTCCGTTGTTGCCTCGGCCTGTTGTGCCGCTTTGCGTGCTTTGGCACGGGCAACGGCAGCAGCGACAGCGGCTTTCTTCGGATCAATGTCTTCGGCGGCTGGTTCGACAGTGTCAGATTCAGAGGCATCAGCATCCGTTTCCGGTGATGCCTCGGCCTGTTGTGCCGCTTTGCGTGCTTTGGCACGGGCAACGGCAGCAGCGACAGCGGCTTTTTTCGGATCGATATCTTCAACAACCGGTTCAACCGTCTCAGGCTCTGCAGGTGCGTTGTTTGTTTCCGTAGGCGCTTCTGCTTTCTGTGCTGCTTTGCGTGCTTTTGCTCGTGCCACGGCGGCAGCAACAGCCGCCTTTTTCGGATCGACATCCGCCGTGCTTTCATCTTCTGATGTTTGCGGTGTATCAGCTTGTTGCGCTTCTTTGCGCGCTTTAGCCCGAGCAATGGCAGCAGCAACAGCGGCTTTTTTCGGATCGACGTCAGCTGCGCTTTCTTCTTTTGCTGCTTGCGGCGCATCAGCTTGCTGTGCATCTTTGCGTGCTTTGGCACGAGCAATGGCGGCAGCGACAGCCGCTTTTTTCGGATCTACATCTGCAGCGCTTTCGCTGGCATTCACGTTCGATGGTTCAGCCAGAGCCGCTTGCTCTGCTTTGCGCTCACGAGCTTGGCGTTTACGCTCTTCGCGCAGTTTCTTCATCTCGCTGTTATCAGGCTCGGCTTGGCCACTTTCTGCGGCTTCGGCTTGTTTCGCCTTTGCTTTAGCAATGGCAGCAGCCACTGCAGGTTTAACTGCGGTCGCAGCGCTACCTTGTTCTGATTTTGCTTTCACTCGGGCAATGGCTGCAGCGATGGCGTCACCGTCACTGGATTTTTCCATCGCCTTACGACGATTTTCTGCCGCCTCTTTATGACGAGCTTCGCGTTTTTCTTTTTCGCGTTCCATGCGCGTTTTTTTCGCTTCGAAGCGTTCACGTGCACGTTCTGCAGCCACCGCTTCTGCATTTAGATGGCGAATTTCTGCTTTTGCTTGGCGGTAATACTGCACCAAGGGAATTTCACTTGGGCAAACATACGCACAAGCGCCGCATTCTATGCAATCGAACAAGTTATATTCTTCACACTTGTCGAAGTCTTGGTCTTTTGCGTACCACTGAAGTTGCTGAGGCAATAAAGAAGCAGGACATGCTTCTGCACAAGCGCTACAGCGAATACAGGCCATTTCACCTTGGGATGGCGCGATTTCACGTCGGCTTGGCACTAACACACAGTTAGTCACTTTCGTGACAGGTACATCCGCATGTGGCACGGTAAATCCCATCATTGGGCCACCAATGATTAAACGCTCAAGGCGTTTATCTTGTTTGTAGCCATGCTTTTCAAGCAGAAAACGCACGGGTGTGCCAAGCAATACCCAACGATTACGTTGTTCTTCTAGCGTGGTACCCGTGAGCGTTACCACGCGCTGAACCAATGGCTCACCATCAATGACTGCGCGCTTAATAGCATGAACGGTACCGATGTTTTGCATCAGCACACCAATGGCAGCAGGGATCCCTTTCGCGGGAACTTCTTTACCCGTGATGAGCTTAATGAGCTGCTTTTCGCCGCCAGAAGGGTATTTCGTTGGCACCACTTGAACGATGATGTTTTTCTTATCACCAATCGCCAGCTTTAACGCAGCAATGGCTTCTGGCTTATTGTCTTCAAGCGCGAGCACTGCCAGTTTAGGTTGCACAATGTGTTGGAGGATTTCGACGCCTTGAACAATTTCATCAGCGTGTTCCTGCATTAAGCGATCGTCAGCGGTAATGTAAGGCTCACATTCGGCGCCATTGATGATCAGTATTTCTGTGCGCGCAAGACCTGTTTGTAGCTTACGGGCAGAAGGGAAGCCTGCGCCACCCATGCCGGCGATGCCCATCATTCGGATATGATCGACCAATGCATCTGCCGCGGTATCTTGGTAGTTTTCGATGGGGGATTTATCGCCCCATACTTCTTCGAAATCTGGACGAATCACCAAGCAGGTATCGCTTAACCCTGATGCGTGGGCAATGGTGCGAGGCTCAATGGCAACAACTTCGCCTGACGTTGGCGCATGTACAGGACAAGATTGGAGCGTGTCCGATTTAGTGAGCGGCTGTCCTTTAAGAACGCGATCGCCGATGTTCACCAGTACCTGACCCGCAGAACCAATGTGTTGTTTCAGTGGCAGAACAATTTCATTCGGAATATCGACAGGAATGATGGATTGCTCGCTAGACTGACGCTTGTTTTCCGGCGGGTGGATGCCGCCATGGAAATCCCACACCTGCCCATGTTTAATTTGTTCAAGTAACGCGATCATGCTTGCTTAACTCCTTTTGCGCTGTCGGCAGGGAGTTGAACAACAGGAATTTGATTGAGCTGCCATTTCCAATTTTCAGGGGTGGTTTGAACCGGGATCATTTCTATACAGTCAGTAGGGCACGGCGCGACACAAAGATCACAGCCGGTACATTCATCTTTGATGATGGTGTGCATGGCTTTGGTGCTGCCAATGATGGCATCCACCGGACAGGCTTGAATGCATTTGGTGCAGCCAATGCAATCGTCTTCGTGAATAAACGCGACAGTTTTTAGGCTGGTTTCTTCATCATGCGCAGATTCAGTGACTTCAACGCCCATAAGGTCAGCGAGTTTCACGATGGTCGCTTGACCACCGGGAGGGCATTTATTGATGTCATCACCGTTGGCTATGGCTTGCGCATAAGGGCGACAACCAGGATAGCCACATTGACCACATTGCGTTTGCGGCAGAATGGCGTCGATTTGCTCGACGATCGGATCAGCTTCCACTTTGAAACGAATGGAAGCAAAACCAAGCAAAATACCGAATACGGCAGCCAGGACGGCGATAGCAAGTACCGCAATCAAAATTCCGGTCATTACAATTTCACCAAACCAGTGAAGCCCATAAAGGCGAGAGACATAAGGCCTGCGGTGATCATAGCGATGGACGCACCTTTGAAAGGTTGAGGCACATCTGCTGCAGCGATACGTTCGCGCATTGCTGCAAACAGAATCAAAACAAGTGAGAAGCCAGCAGCTGCGCCAAAGCCATAGATAATGGATTCAATAAAGTTATGTCTTTCATTGATATTAAGCAGTGCTACACCGAGAACGGCACAGTTTGTCGTGATCAATGGCAAGAAGATGCCTAATAAGCGGTAAAGTGTTGGGCTTGTTTTGTGAACCACCATTTCTGTGAACTGCACGACAACGGCAATCACGAGGATGAAACTGAGTGTGCGCAAGTACTCGATGCCTAAAGGCTCAAGTACGTATGTTTCCACAAGGTAGGCGCTTACCGATGCGAGTGTAAGCACAAAGGTCGTTGCGAGACCCATACCGATAGCGGTTTCTAGCTTCTTTGATACACCCATAAATGGGCATAAGCCAAGAAACTTAACCAGCACAAAATTGTTCACCAAGACGGTGCCGACAAGAAGCAACAAATACTCAGTCATGCCATTCTTCGAAAATTTTAAAGAGATCTTTATATTATCGGACTTTGGCGCGTCTATAACAACTGATAGGCGGAAGGGTTTTTCATGAAAATGACCATTATGGTCATTCTTTATGCGACTTAGTGCCAACTTTACACGGTATCAATAAGGCAGCAACAATTTCACGCAGGAAGAATTAAAGTGCAGATAACAAAAAACCCAGCTAAAAAGCTGGGTTTTTTGTTTGAAAGTGGCTCCCCCTGCAAGACTTGAACTTGCGACATACGGATTAACAGTCCGCCGTTCTACCAACTGAACTAAGGGGGAACAGATTGTGTGGCTTGTGACATATCGCGAAGCGATACATTCAAACCCGTGATTCGTTCTTCGAACCAATCACGAAAAGTGGCTCCCCCTGTGAGACTTAACGGGGCCGCCTAGGCTTGCGACATATCGCGAAGCGATACACTCAAACCCGTGATTCGTTC
>NZ_MDAG01000002.1:185898-186019 GCF_002876705.1 Enterovibrio norvegicus
AACAAACCACGAAAAGTGGCTCCCCCTGCAAGACTTGAACTTGCGACATACGGATTAACAGTCCGCCGTTCTACCGACTGAACTAAGGGGGAACAGATTGTGTGGTTTGCGACATACCGCG
>NZ_MDAG01000003.1:0-15408 GCF_002876705.1 Enterovibrio norvegicus
AAAGGCTACCGTCCACAGTTCTACTTCCGTACAACTGACGTGACCGGTACTATCGAATTGCCAGAAGGCGTTGAGATGGTAATGCCTGGTGATAACATTTCTATGACTGTTACTCTAATCGCGCCAATCGCGATGGACGAAGGTCTACGTTTTGCTATCCGTGAAGGTGGCCGTACTGTAGGTGCGGGTGTTGTTGCTAAGATCGTTGCTTAATTTTAAGCTTCGATAGCACAATGCTAAAAAAAGGACGCTTCGGCGTCCTTTTTTAATGCCTATTTTTCAACAAGTAATATTGATGGCTAAGGAAACAACGGTTTTCCTGTTACTAAATGCCCTGTTCAATCGATAAATACAATTTGTAATGTGAACCATTCTCGTTTACATTCTCATAGTCGTTTATTGAGAGAGTTGTTCATGTACGTTTGTTTATGCCACGGGATATCAGATAAGAAAATAAAGAAACTTGCTTTCGAGCAGGGGATCACTGATATCCAAGGTATTCGCCGTATTACACCGTTGGGCTCTCAATGTGGAAAGTGCATTCGCCCAGCAAAAGAACTACTCAATGAAATCTCTACCATAGCGATGTTTAAGCAGGCGAGCTAGAAAAGGCTTCCTGTCCCAATTGCGCGATTGACAGTGCCTGAATCAGTTCTACATTTAGTAGATGCTGAACAGGAGCACGCGTGATGAAATCCGACCCTAAAATCATCCAACACCTCAATAAAGCCCTTGGCAACGAATTGATTGCCATCAACCAATACTTCCTTCATGCCCGAATGTACAAAGACTGGGGATTAAAAGTACTCGCGGATAAAGAGTACGAAGAGTCCATTGATGAAATGAAGCATGCGGACGATCTCATCGAGCGGATTCTTTTCCTCGAAGGTATCCCAAACTTACAAGATCTGGGCAAGCTACGCATTGGTGAAGACACGAAGGAAATACTTCAATGCGATTTAGCGCTAGAGATGGATGCTATTCCTGATTTGAGAGATGCCATCGAATATGCTGAAAGTGTAAGAGACTACGTGTCTCGTGACTTGTTCAACCATATTCTAGAAGATGAAGAAGAGCATGTAGATTGGCTGGAAACTCAGTTGGGTCTTATTGATAAAGTCGGCATCCAAAATTATAACCAGGCACAAATGATCGAAGCTGAAGACTGATAGTTTAAAGAAACGGCCCTCAATACAAAATTATGTAGAGGGCTTTTTCGTACCACCTTCCTTTCTTATTCATCGTTGAAGCAAACACTTACCGCGCACACAATTTCCCGCCTATAACCTCTGTATTTCGTTCTCCTGACTATTTTTTGGACATGGCTTGCAAACGTATTTGTGATCTGTATAATGCCCGCACTGCCTGAGACAACATGTCTTTGTTAGTGCAGTTGTGAACCAATGAGCTCAGGAGGAAGACTGGTCGCTGTAGGCATTGCCTGATTAGTCTGTAATGTATACTCCGCTTATGTTCGCAGTCATGATAAATGGCTGACAATGTGTCGGAATTCGACACTACGGTTTCACATAAATCAATCGGCATTCCCTCGTCTTGACGCGGTAGAGTGGCGATATTGTTTGTGTAATTTTTTTATTTGGAGCTCTGTCTAATGCAGAACCAACGTATCCGTATCCGCCTGAAGGCTTTCGATCATCGTTTGATCGATCAGTCTACTGCGGAAATCGTTGAAACCGCCAAGCGCACTGGTGCGCAGGTACGTGGTCCAATCCCACTACCAACTCGTAAAGAGCGCTTCACCGTTCTTATTTCTCCGCACGTTAATAAAGATGCACGTGACCAGTACGAAATTCGTACCCACAAGCGTCTGATCGACATCGTTGAGCCAACAGATAAAACTGTTGACGCACTGATGCGTCTTGACCTTGCTGCGGGCGTTGATGTTCAAATCAGCCTAGGTTAAGAGGGGAATTAAGAATGATTGGTCTAGTCGGTCGTAAAGTGGGCATGACTCGCATCTTCACAGAAGAAGGCGTTTCAATCCCAGTAACCGTTGTAGAAGTAGAAACTAACCGTGTAACTCAGGTACGTACTCCTGAAGTAGATGGTTACTCTGCAATCCAAGTAACTTCAGGCGCTAAGAAAGCAAGCCGCGTAACTAAGCCAGAAGCTGGTCACTTTGCGAAAGCAGGTGTAGAAGCTGGTCGTGGTCTGTGGGAATTCCGCTTGGATAGTGGTGAAGAGTTCGAAGTTGGCGCTGAGCTAAACGTAGATCTGTTCGCAGAAATCAAGAAAGTAGACGTTACTGGTACATCTAAAGGTAAAGGCTTCCAAGGCGCTGTTAAGCGTTGGAACTTCCGCACCCAAGATATGACCCATGGTAACTCTTTGTCTCACCGTGCTCCGGGTTCAATTGGCCAATGTCAAACCCCAGGTCGTGTATTCAAAGGCAAAAAAATGGCAGGTCACATGGGTGCTGAGCAGGTAACTACTCAAAACCTAGAGATCGTACGTGTTGACGCTGAGCGCAATCTGCTTCTTATTAAAGGTGCAGTACCAGGTGCTACAGGTGGCAATGTGATCGTTAAACCAGCCGTTAAAGCGTAACGTCGAGGAGTTAGTAATGGAATTGGTAGTCAAAGGCGCTGATGCGCTAACTGTCTCCGAAACTACCTTCGGGCGTGATTTCAACGAAGCCCTGGTACACCAGGTAGTCGTTGCATACGCAGCCGGTGCCCGTCAGGGTACCCGCGCTCAGAAAACCCGTTCAGATGTACGCGGTGGTGGTGCTAAGCCATGGCGTCAGAAGGGTACTGGTCGCGCCCGTGCAGGTACAATCCGTAGCCCAATTTGGCGCTCGGGTGGTGTAACTTTCGCAGCTCGTCCTCAGGACCACAGCCAGAAAGTTAACAAGAAAATGTACCGCGGTGCTCTTAAGAGCATCCTGTCTGAGCTAGTTCGTCAAGATCGTTTGATCGTTGTTGACAACTTCTCAGTAGAAGCTCCAAAGACAAAAGAGCTGATCGTTAAGCTGAAAGAGCTTGAATTGACTGAAGCTCTGATCGTAACTGCAGAAGTTGATGAAAATCTGTTCCTTGCGGCACGCAACTTGTACAAAGTTGACGTACGTGATGCAGCAGGCATCGACCCAGTTAGCCTGATCGCTTTCGACAAAGTAGTTATGACTGCAGCTGCAGTTAAACAAGTTGAGGAGATGCTGGGATGATCACTGAAGAGCGTATTCTTAAAGTTCTACGTGCTCCGCACATCTCTGAAAAAGCAACCATGGCTGCTGAAAACGGTAACACTATCGTTTTCAAAGTAGCGATGACTGCAACTAAGAAAGAGATCAAAGCGGCAGTTGAAAAACTGTTCGAAGTTGAAGTTAAGTCTGTAAATACTCTTATCACTAAGGGTAAGACCAAACGTCAAGGTGCTCGCCAAGGTCGTCGTTCAGACGTCAAGAAAGCGTACGTCATCTTGAAAGAAGGTCAAGACATCGACTTCGCTGGCGGCGCTGAGTAAGACGGAGGAGTATAAAAAATGGCAATTGTTAAATGTAAGCCTACTTCACCGGGTCGTCGTCACGTCGTTAAAGTTGTTAACGCTGACCTGTACAAGGGTAAGCCTTACGCACCACTGCTAGAGAAAAACTCTAAATCTGGTGGTCGTAACAACAACGGTCGTATCACAGTACGTCACATCGGTGGTGGTCATAAGCAACACTACCGTGTAATTGACTTTAAACGTACTAAAGACGGTATCCCAGCGAAAGTTGAGCGTCTTGAATACGATCCAAACCGTAGCGCGAACATTGCATTAGTATTGTACGCAGACGGTGAACGTCGTTACATCATTGCACCTAAAGGCCTGAAAGCTGGTGACCAGATTCAATCTGGCGCAGATGCTGCGATCAAAGCGGGTAACACCCTGCCAATGCGCAACATCCCAGTAGGTTCTACTGTTCACTGTGTTGAACTTAAGCCTGGTAAAGGTGCTCAGTTGGCTCGTTCAGCTGGTGCATACGCACAAATCGTTGCTCGCGACGGCGCATACGTAACTATTCGTTTGCGTTCTGGCGAAATGCGTAAGGTTCTTTCTGAAGGTCGCGCGACCATCGGTGAAGTTGGTAACGCAGAACACATGCTGCGTGAACTGGGTAAAGCTGGTGCAACTCGTTGGAAGGGCGTTCGTCCTACCGTACGTGGTGTAGCAATGAACCCAGTGGATCACCCACACGGTGGTGGTGAAGGTCGCACATCTGGCGGTCGTCACCCTGTATCACCTTGGGGTATGCCAACTAAGGGCTTCAAGACCCGTAAGAACAAACGTACCGACAAGTACATCGTACGTCGTCGTAACAAGTAATTTTAAAGAGGATACGCCATGCCACGTTCTCTCAAGAAAGGTCCATTTATTGACCTGCACTTGCTGAAGAAGGTAGAGAAAGCGTTGGAAAGCGGTGACAAAAAGCCTGTTAAGACTTGGTCCCGTCGTTCAATGATCATCCCTCAGATGATCGGTTTGACCATCGCTGTCCATAATGGTCGTCAGCATGTACCTGTTTTCGTCACTGAAGAGATGATCGGTCACAAGCTGGGCGAGTTTGCACCAACACGTACTTATCGCGGCCATGCTGCAGATAAGAAAGCTAAGAAGCGTTAAGGGGTTAAGAAATGGAAGCTATTGCTAAACATCGCTTTGCTCGTATCTCGCCTCAGAAAGCACGTTTGGTTGCAGATCAAGTGCGCGGTAAAAACGTTGCACAAGCACTAGAAATTCTAACTTTCAGCAACAAAAAAGCTGCTGATCTTGTGAAGAAGGTTCTGGAATCTGCTATCGCAAACGCCGAGCATAACGAAGGTGCTGATATCGACGATCTAAACGTCGCTAAAATCTTCGTTGACGAAGGTCCTGTCATGAAGCGCATTATGCCTCGTGCAAAAGGCCGTGCCGATCGCATCTTGAAGCGTTCTAGCCACATCACAATTGTTGTAGCAGACCGCTAAGAGAGTAGGAGAGAAAGCAATGGGTCAAAAAGTACATCCTAATGGTATTCGTCTTGGCATCTGTAAGCCTTGGAATTCCACCTGGTTTGCTAACAGCCAAGATTTCGCTGACAATCTAGACGGCGACTTCAAGGTGCGTCAGTTCCTTACTAAAGAACTGTCTAAAGCGTCTGTATCTCGCATCGTTATCGAGCGTCCAGCGAAGAGCATCCGTGTGACTATTCACACTGCTCGTCCAGGTGTTGTTATCGGTAAGAAAGGCGAAGACGTAGAAAAACTACGCGCTCGCGTTGCTCAACTAGCCGGTGTACCTGCGCAAATCAACATCGCAGAAGTACGCAAGCCAGAGCTTGATGCTCAATTGGTTGGTGATAGCATCGCTTCTCAGCTAGAGCGTCGTGTTATGTTCCGTCGTGCTATGAAGCGCGCGGTACAAAACGCAATGCGTCTTGGTGCCAAGGGTATCAAAGTGGAAGTAAGTGGTCGTCTAGGCGGCGCTGAAATCGCTCGTACCGAATGGTACCGTGAAGGTCGTGTGCCACTGCACACCCTTCGTGCTGATATTGATTACGCAACTTCTTCGGCTCACACCACTTACGGTGTAATTGGTATTAAAGTTTGGATCTTCAAAGGTGAAGTTCTAGGCGGTATGCCAGTTGCAGAGCCACAGGCTGACAAGCCTAAGAAGCAGCGTAAAGGCCGTAAGTAAGGAGTCTATCGATGCTTCAACCAAAACGTACTAAGTTCCGCAAGGCTTTTAAAGGTCGTAACCGCGGTCTTGCTTCAGGTACTGACGTAAGCTTCGGTTCCTTCGGCCTTAAGGCTGTTGGTCGTGGTCGCCTTACTGCGCGTCAGATCGAAGCTGCACGTCGTGCAATGACTCGTCACATTAAGCGTCAGGGTCAAATCTGGATCCGTGTCTTCCCAGACAAGCCGATCACTACTAAACCTCTGGAAGTTCGTCAGGGTAAAGGTAAGGGTTCTGTGAGCTACTGGGTTGCACAAATCCAACCAGGTAAAGTCCTGTACGAGATGGATGGTGTTTCTGAAACCCTAGCTCGCGAAGCATTCGAGCTAGCTTCACGTAAACTACCAATCAAAACCACTTTCGTAAATAAGGCGGTGATGTGATGAAAGCACAAGAACTTCGCGAAAAGAGCGTAGAGCAGCTTAATGAAGAGCTGTTGGGTTTGTTGCGTGAGCAATTCAGCCTGCGTATGCAAGCTGCAACTGGTCAACTTCAGCAAACTCACACTCTGAAGACTGTTCGTCGTGATATCGCACGTGTTAAAACCGTTCTGAACCAGAAGGGCAACGCATAATGAGCGACCAAACCCGTACTCAACAAGGCCGTGTAGTAAGCGACAAAGGCGATAAATCTATCGTTGTTGCTATCGAACGCCAGGTGAAACACCCGATCTACGGTAAGTTCATCAAGCGTACAACTAAGCTGCACGTTCATGACGAAAACAACGAATGCGCCCAAGGCGATACCGTTGAAGTTCGTGAGTGCCGTCCATTGTCTAAGACTAAGTCTTGGACTCTGGTACGCGTAGTTGAGAAAGCTCGCCTGTAAGGCAAACTTTCCAACGGTTAAAAATAAAACGGCTCCATTTGCGGAGCCGTTTATTTTTTATCTATTCATCTTAAAAAAATAGTGTTATTATTCGCCGCCCTTGTAAAGAGGCAGCCCGACCCGTGATGGGTCTAGATGTAATAACAGCGGAGCACTAACCATGATCCAAATGCAAAGTATGCTGGATGCAGCCGATAACTCCGGCGCTAAAAGCGTAATGTGTATTAAGGTGCTGGGTGGTTCACACCGTCGCTACGCCCATATCGGCGATGTCATCAAAGTTACCGTGAAGGATGCAATCCCACGCGGTAAAGTTAAAAAAGGTGATGTTCTGAAGGCGGTTGTAGTTCGCACCCGTAAAGGCGTTCGTCGTCCAGACGGCTCTGTCATTCGCTTCGACCGTAATGCTTGCGTCTTGTTGAATAACACGACAGAAGCACTTATCGGTACTCGTATTTTTGGCCCTGTGACACGTGAGCTTCGTGGCGATAAGTTCATGAAGATTGTGTCCCTAGCGCCTGAAGTTCTGTAAGGAGCGATTAAAATGGCAGCTAAAATCCGTCGTGAAGACGAAGTTATCGTTCTTACCGGTAAAGACAAAGGTAAGAAAGGTAAAGTATCGAAGGTTCTGACTACTGGTAAAGTTATCGTTGAAGGTATCAACCTAGTTAAGAAACACCAAAAGCCTGTACCGGCTCTTGGCCAACAAGGTGGCATTATTGAAAAAGAAGCCGCAGTTGACGTTTCTAACGTTGCTATCTACAACGCAGCAACTGGTAAAGCAGACCGTGTAGGCTTCCGATTTGAAGACGGCAAAAAAGTTCGTTTCTTCAAGTCGAATGGCGAAACTATTAAGTAAGTTTGGAGTAGTACTATGGCGAAACTGCATGATTACTACAAAGAGACTGTTGTAAAAGAACTTTCTGAAAAGTTTGAATACAAGAGTATCATGCAAGTCCCAAGGATCGAAAAGATCACCCTGAACATGGGTGTGGGCGAAGCAATCAACGATAAGAAACTGCTTGAGAACGCAGCTTCAGATATGACCACGATTACTGGTCAGAAGCCGCTTATCACTAAAGCACGTAAATCTGTCGCTGGCTTCAAGATCCGTGAGGGCTACCCGATTGGCTGTAAAGTAACCCTACGTGGCGAGCGTATGTGGGATTTCTTTGAGCGTTTGATTTCAATCGCTTTACCACGTGTGCGTGACTTCCGTGGCGTAAGTTCGAAATCTTTCGACGGTCGCGGTAACTACAGCATGGGCGTTCGTGAGCAAATCATCTTCCCAGAGATCGACTACGACAAAGTAGATCGTATCCGTGGTCTTGATATTACTATCACGACTTCTGCGGCGACTGATGAGGAAGGTCAAGCTCTGCTGGCTGCCTTTAACTTCCCATTCCGTAAGTAAGGTGAAGGGTTACTGTAATGGCTAAGCAATCAATGAAAGCGCGCGAAGCAAAACGCGCGAAGCTTGTAGTTAAGTTCGCTGAAAAGCGCGCTGTACTTAAAGCGACAATCAAAAATGTAAACACGTCTGAAGAAGATCGTTGGGACGCAGTCCTGAAGCTCCAATCTTTACCGCGTGATTCATCCACGTCTCGTAAGCGTAACCGCTGTAACCAGACTGGTCGTCCACATGGCTACCTACGTAAATTCGGCCTTAGCCGAATCAAGGTCCGTGAAGCTTGCATGAAAGGCGAGATTCCGGGTCTGCGTAAGGCGAGCTGGTAATTGAATCTCGGGAGTAAAGACTTATGAGCATGCAAGATCCGATTTCGGATATGCTGACCCGCCTTCGCAACGGTCAGGCAGCAGCTAAAGTTGCTGTAAAAATGCCTTCGTCAAAGCTGAAAGTAGCGATTGCTGAGCTGCTTAAAGTTGAAGGTTATGTGGCTGACTACGCTGTAACAAGCGATGTTAAGCCAGAGCTAGAAGTGACTCTAAAGTACTTCGAAGCTAAACCAGTTATTGAGCAAATCCAACGTGTTAGCCGTCCAGGTCTGCGCATCTATAAGAAAAAAGATGAGCTGCCTTCTGTAATGGCTGGTCTGGGTATTGCTGTAGTATCAACTTCTAAAGGTTTGATGACCGACCGTGCAGCTCGCAAAGCGGGTCTGGGCGGCGAAATCATCTGCTACGTAGCGTAAGGAGTAGGAAATGTCTCGTGTTGCAAAAGCACCCGTAGTAATTCCTGCCGGCGTAGAGGTGAAACTTAACGGTCAGGAAATCACTGTTAAGGGTAGCAAAGGCGAATTGAGCCGAGTTATCAATGATGCAGTGGTATTAAGCCAAGAAGACAACGCTGTGAAGTTTGCACCGCGCGAAGGTATTGTGAAGGCTAACGCCCAAGCTGGTACCGCACGTGCGCTAGTAAACAACATGGTTGTTGGTGTTACTGAAGGCTTTACCAAGAAACTAATGCTGAAAGGTGTTGGTTATCGTGCAGCCATTAAGGGTAATGCAGTCGCTCTGACTTTGGGCTTCTCACACCCTGTTGAGCACGAATTGCCTGCAGGCGTTAAAGCAGAATGCCCAAGCCAAACTGAGATTGTCCTTACTGGTATGGACAAGCAACAAGTTGGTCAAGTTGCTGCTGACATCCGCGCATACCGTCAGCCTGAGCCTTACAAAGGTAAAGGTGTTCGTTACGCTGACGAAGTTGTGCGTACTAAAGAAGCTAAGAAGAAGTAAGGTAACACTATGGATAAGAAAATTGCTCGTATCCGTCGTGCGACCCGAGCGCGTCGCAAGATTGCTGAACTGGGTGCGACTCGCCTGGTAGTACACCGTACTCCACGTCACGTGTATGCACAGGTTATCGCTGCAAACGGCTCCGAGGTTATCGCTGCCGCTTCTACTTTAGAAAAAGCGATCCGTGAGCAACTTAAAGGCACCGGTAATAAAGACGCTGCTTCAGCTGTAGGTAAAGCTATCGCTGAACGTGCGCTGGAAAAAGGCATCGAAACTGTTGCTTTTGACCGCTCCGGTTTCCAATACCACGGCCGCGTGGCTGCACTGGCAGATGCTGCCCGTGAAGCTGGTCTGAAATTCTAAGGTAGGCGGAAAGATGGCTAACGAAAAACAACAAAGTGATTTGCATGAGAAGCTGATTGCTGTTAACCGTGTTTCAAAGACGGTTAAAGGTGGTCGCATCTTTAGCTTCACCGCTCTTACTGTAGTTGGTGATGGCAATGGTCGCGTAGGTTTCGGTTACGGCAAAGCCCGTGAAGTACCTGCCGCTATTCAAAAATCAATGGAAAAAGCGCGTCGTAACATGGTTACTATCGCGTTGAACGACGGTACTCTTCACCACGCTGTTAAAGGTCGCCACACTGGTTCTAAAGTGTACATGCAACCTGCTTCAGAAGGTACGGGTATCATCGCAGGTGGTGCGATGCGTGCTGTTCTAGAAGTTGCGGGTGTTCGCAACGTTCTGGCGAAGGCATACGGTTCTACTAACCCAATCAACATCGTTCGTGCAACGATCCTTGGTTTGGATGGTATGAAGTCTCCAGAAATGGTAGCTGCTAAACGTGGCTTGCCTGTAAACGAAATTCTGGGGTAATCGACATGGCTAATACTATTAAAGTAACTCAGACTCGTAGCTCTATCGGCCGATTGCCGAAGCATAAAGCTACACTGCGTGGCTTAGGCCTTCGTCGCATCAACCACACTGTTGAACTAGAAGATACTGCTTGCGTACGCGGCATGATCAACGCAGTTCACTACATGGTTAAAGTGGAGGAGTAATCGCATGCGTTTGAATACTCTATCTCCGGCCGCTGGTTCTAAGCCTTCTAAGAAGCGCGTAGGCCGTGGTATCGGTTCAGGCCTGGGCAAAACTGGTGGCCGCGGTCACAAAGGTCAGAAATCACGTTCAGGTGGTTCTGTACGCCCAGGTTTCGAAGGCGGTCAAATGCCTTTGAAACAACGTCTGCCAAAATTTGGTTTTACTTCTCGCAAGAGCCTAACTGCTGCAGAAGTTCGTCTAAGCGAACTAGCAAAAGTTGAAGGTGACGTAGTGAGCCTTGAAACTCTGAAAGCGGCTAACGTGATCACTAAAGACATTCGTACAGCGAAAATTGTACTGTCTGGTGAAATCGCGCGTTCAGTAACAGTTAAAGGTCTTCGCGTTACCAAAGGTGCTCAAGCTGCTATTGAAGCTGCTGGCGGTAAAATCGAGGAATAATTAGCTCGAGGACGAGGTACAGATGGCAAAACAACCAGGACAAAATTTTAACAGTGCAAAAGGTGGACTTGCGGAACTAAAAAGCCGTCTACTCTTTGTGGTAGGTGCGTTATTAGTATTCCGTGCCGGTTCTTTTGTGCCGATTCCTGGTATTGACGCTGCTGTACTTGCCGATCTGTTCGAACAGCAAAAAGGCACCATCATTGAGATGTTTAACATGTTCTCTGGTGGTGCGCTCGAGCGTGCTTCTATTCTAGCGTTGGGTATCATGCCGTATATTTCGGCATCGATCGTTGTCCAACTCTTGACCGTAGTACACCCAGCCTTGGCTGAGTTGAAAAAAGAAGGGGAGTCTGGTCGTCGTAAGATTAGCCAGTACACCCGCTACGGCACGCTCGTTCTTGCAACCTTCCAAGCAATTGGTATTGCTACAGGGTTGCCGAGTATGATTCCTGGCCTGGTCGAAAACCCAGGGTTTGGATTCTACTTTACTGCTGTTGTGAGTTTGGTTACCGGCACCATGTTTTTGATGTGGTTAGGTGAGCAAATCACTGAGCGCGGAATCGGCAACGGTATTTCCCTGATTATCTTCTCGGGTATCGTTGCAGGATTGCCATCAGCTATCGGACAGACAGCGGAGCAAGCACGTCAAGGTGAATTGCACGTGCTTCTTCTTCTGTTGATTGCGGTAATTGCATTTGCTGTTATTGCGTTTGTGGTGTTCATGGAACGTGGTCAACGTCGTATCGTCGTTAACTACGCCAAGCGTCAACAAGGCCGTCGTGTCTTCGCAGCGCAGAGCACTCACTTGCCATTGAAAATTAATATGGCGGGCGTAATTCCAGCGATTTTTGCATCAAGTATTATCCTGTTCCCAGGCACTCTGGCCCAATGGTTTGGTCAAAGTGAACAGTTTAGTTGGCTAGCTGACGTGTCTTTGGCACTGAGCCCTGGTCAACCTCTGTATGTAATCCTTTATGCAGCGGCGATTATCTTCTTCTGTTTCTTTTACACGGCGTTGGTTTTCAACCCGCGTGAGACGGCAGACAATCTGAAGAAGTCTGGTGCATTCGTACCTGGTATTCGCCCGGGCGAGCAGACTGCAAAATACATTGATAAAGTAATGACTCGACTAACCCTTGCGGGTGCGTTGTATATCACCTTTATCTGTCTGATCCCCGAGTTCATGATGATTGCTTGGAATGTACGCTTCTATTTTGGCGGAACTTCCCTACTTATCGTAGTCGTAGTAATCATGGACTTTATGGCTCAAGTTCAGACACATCTGATGTCTCAACAATATGAGTCCGTATTGAAGAAAGCCAATCTGAAAGGCTACGGCCGCTAACAGATTGACATCTACGGAGTTTAGCAATGAAAGTTCGTGCTTCCGTTAAGAAAATCTGCCGTAACTGTAAAGTGATCAAGCGTAACGGTGTCGTTCGTGTGATCTGCAGTGAGCCAAAGCATAAACAACGCCAAGGCTAATAGCAGAATATTTTTCTTGCAAAATTTAGGCAGGCTGGCTACATTACCAGCCCACCTTTTGTGTGTGCAAAAGAAGTGGTTTTGCCGCTGCGTATCCTACACGGGCTCTGCAGCGGTTCTTCTTGAAAAAGTACTAGGAGTGAATAGTGGCCCGTATTGCAGGCATTAACATTCCTGATCATAAGCATGCTGTAATCGCACTAACTGCGATCTACGGTATCGGTAAAACCCGCTCTCAAGCTATCCTAGCTGAGACTGGTATTACTGAAAGCACTAAGATCAGTGAGTTATCTGAAGAGCAGATCGATCTACTGCGTGATGGCGTTGCCAAATACACTGTAGAAGGTGATCTACGTCGTGAAGTTTCAATGAACATCAAGCGTCTTATGGACCTTGGCTGTTACCGCGGTTTGCGTCATCGTCGCAGCTTGCCACTACGTGGCCAGCGTACGAAGACCAACGCTCGTACCCGTAAGGGTCCGCGCAAACCGATCAAGAAATAATCGGGGTAGGTAGAAATGGCTAAACAACCAAATCGCGCACGTAAACGCGTACGCAAGCAAGTTGCTGATGGCGTAGCGCACATCCATGCGTCTTTTAACAACACAATCGTAACCATTACTGACCGTCAGGGTAATGCTCTAGCATGGGCAACTGCAGGTGGTTCTGGTTTCCGTGGTTCTCGTAAATCAACTCCGTTCGCTGCACAGGTTGCTGCTGAGCGTTGTGGTGAGATGGCTAAAGAATATGGCCTGAAGAACCTCGAAGTTATGGTTAAGGGTCCAGGTCCAGGTCGCGAATCAACTATTCGTGCTCTGAACGCGGCTGGTTTCCGCATCACTAACATTGTTGATGCGACTCCGATCCCACATAACGGTTGTCGTCCACCTAAGAAACGTCGCGTATAACGCTGTTTCTTAGAATTCTGGAGAAAGATCATGGCAAGATATTTGGGTCCTAAGCTGAAGCTTAGCCGTCGCGAAGGTACTGACTTGTTCCTAAAGTCAGGCGTACGCGCGATTGATACCAAGTGTAAAATTGATAACGCCCCAGGCGTACACGGCGCTCGTCGCGGTCGTCTGTCTGATTACGGCGTTCAGCTTCGTGAGAAGCAAAAAGTTCGTCGTACTTACGGCGTTCTTGAAAAACAATTCCGTAACTACTACAAAGAAGCTGCACGCCTGAAAGGCAACACAGGTGAAAACCTGCTGCAACTTCTAGAAGTTCGTCTAGACAACGTAGTTTACCGCATGGGCTTTGGTGCAACTCGCGCTGAATCACGTCAGTTGGTAAGCCACAAGGCGATTCTAGTAAACGGCAAAGTGGTTAACGTTCCTTCTTTCAAGGTAACGGCCAACGACGTTGTTAGCATTCGCGAGAAAGCTAAGAACCAAGCACGCATTAAAGCAGCTCTTGAAATTGCTGCTCAGCGCGAGCTGCCAACTTGGATCGAAGTAGACAGCAACAAAATGGAAGGCACTTTCAAGCGTCTACCAGAGCGTTCAGACTTGTCTGCTGACATCAACGAACACCTGATCGTCGAGCTTTACTCTAAGTAAGGCTAAACTAAAGAGAGGACACAATGCAGGGTTCTGTAACAGAATTTCTTAAGCCGCGTCTAGTTGACATCGAACAAGTAAGCTCGACGCACGCAAAAGTAACTCTTGAGCCGCTAGAGCGTGGCTTTGGTCACACACTAGGTAATGCTCTACGTCGCATCCTACTGTCATCTATGCCTGGTTGCGCGGTGACTGAAGTAGAAATTGATGGCGTGTTGCACGAGTACAGCACCAAAGAGGGTGTACAGGAAGATATCCTGGAAATCCTGCTTAACCTTAAAGGCCTAGCCGTTAAGGTAGAAGGTAAAGATGAAGTCATCCTTACCCTCAATAAGTCTGGTGCAGGCCCTGTTGTTGCAGGCGACATCACCCACGATGGTGGTGTTGAGATTGCGAACCCAGAACACGTAATCTGCCACTTAACTGACTCAAATGCTGAAATCAGCATGCGAATCAAGGTAGAACGTGGTCGCGGCTATGTACCAGCGTCAGCCCGTATTCACACTGAAGAAGACGAGCGCCCTATCGGCCGTCTGCTTGTTGATGCGACGTTCAGCCCAGTAGACCGTATTGCTTACAATGTTGAAGCAGCACGTGTTGAACAGCGTACTGACCTAGACAAGTTGGTTATCGATATGGAAACCAATGGTACGCTTGATCCTGAGGAAGCCATTCGTCGTGCAGCAACAATTCTTGCTGAACAATTGGATGCATTCGTAGATCTTCGTGATGTACGAGTTCCTGAAGAGAAAGAAGAGAAGCCAGAGTTCGATCCGATCCTACTGCGTCCTGTAGACGATCTTGAACTAACTGTTCGCTCTGCTAACTGTTTGAAAGCAGAAGCGATCCACTACATCGGTGATCTGGTACAGCGTACCGAGGTTGAGCTTCTTAAGACGCCTAACCTTGGTAAAAAGTCTTTGACTGAAATCAAAGACGTGCTGGCTTCACGTGGTTTGTCTCTGGGTATGCGCCTGGAAAACTGGCCTCCGGCATCAATCGCTGAAGATTAATCAGATACTGATTACTTAGTTAGAAGGATTAGGTCATGCGCCATCGTAAGAGTGGTCGTCAACTCAATCGCAACAGCAGTCATCGTAAAGCGATGTTCAGCAACATGGCTAGCTCACTGGTAACTCACGAAGTTATCAAAACTACTTTGCCAAAAGCAAAAGAGCTGCGTCGCGTAATTGAGCCTTTGATTACCCTAGCAAAGAACGACAGTGTTGCTAACCGTCGTCTTGCATTCGCTCGCACTCGTAACGACGAAGTTGTAGCGAAGCTGTTTAACGAACTAGGTCCACGTTTTGCCTCTCGTGCAGGCGGTTACACTCGCATTCTGAAATGCGGTGTTCGCGCAGGCGATAAAGCCCCTATGGCTTACATCGAGTTGGTAGACCGTCCTGAGCAATCTGCTGAGGAAGCTGCTGAATAAGCACGCGGAACCTATCGAGTAAAAAGCCAGGCGTAAGCCTGGCTTTTTATTTATCTATTATATATTCCAAATCCCATTCTCTTCTTATCACTATTCCCCCTCTATTCTTTGTTCCAGTTTTATCATTCATAAGTTGACTGCTATATAGAGAAAGGGCGACGCTTTTCTACATCTACATCTACATC
>NZ_MDAG01000004.1:0-42963 GCF_002876705.1 Enterovibrio norvegicus
ACACTTAAATCCGAATACCCAAAATAGAATCAACAGGGGCAATTAATATCAGCATCAAACCTCATTTAAACGAAATAACCTAGACCACCAAGCCCAAAAGGCCCGCATGATGCTGGCCTTTTTTTATTGGGCGGTCACCCCTTCGATACGCTCGACCAGGCAGGCGATTAATATCAAGCCGGCCAGGGTTTCTTTCTTCACGTCATCCGTTGACAAATTCGCATCCTCTAACATTCGCAAAATGCATCGAACGCTATCGCATTTTGCAGCGATTAGCGCGCTTTTTTCGATATTTATCACGTTTAACCTTTCATGAAAAACGGGGCAACTCCCGAGGGCGGCGAATATACTGCGCTTGCGGGCAACATAAAACCCCACTCCCCAAAATGGTCTCATTCTTGCGTTAAACTCCCCGAAATAGTCCTTTTTTGGTGAACGGATGCTAAGAGAACCGATTATAGAAGTCATAAAAATGCGCCGAAAAGCGGCGGGCATGACACAAACGGCACTCGCAAAAAAAGCCGGGATGACGTTAAAGACCTACCAGCGAATAGAGCAAGGGGCCGACATGCGGCTCAGTTATTACCGCGCCGTCATTGAAGCGCTAGAACTTGCCGATCTCGACATTTCGCTCGACATGCTCGACGTGGACACCACCACCGCGCACGATGTGGCCGCCGCGGCGCGATTGCTCAGTGAAGAAAACCGCCGATTGCTCATTCAGATCATCATCAGCGAATGGCAGCGGCAGCAAGAAGAAATATAACAGGCGCACCCAAACCCGGTGCGGTTTAGGCGCTATATGTTAAATAGGCGCGTTGTGGCGCGGTTTTGAGGCGTTGGCGGTGATATGGGCAGCAAGGCCGAGAAAGTGCGGGCAAAATGGCGCACAGGGGGCTTAATGGCGGGTGAAAGTTTATGACAGTTTGGCGGGTATTTTGGCGGGCGTTTTGGGCCGATCAGTTTGATGACCATAAAACGACGAAACCGCCAAAAGTGGCGGTTTCTTGTTTTTATACTGCAGCGTCCATTTCATCTTTGGCCGTGGCCAATCGGTCACGGGCAACGCCGAAATATTCCGGGTCGCGCTCGATGCCAATAAAAGGGCGGGCGGTTTTTAGGGCCGCAACACCCGTTGACCCTGATCCCATCGTGAAATCGAGCACCGTATCGCCGGGGCGGCTGTAGGTCTCGATCAAGTCAACCAACAACGCAACAGGCTTTTGCGTTGGGTGCAGCCCGGTTAAATCGCGCTTGTATTGCAACACATTACTTTTAAACTTCTTGCCCGGTGCAAGGTTAAACGTTCGCGGCCAGCGGGCCTTAATTTCATCACGGAACGCCTGATCAATGCGTTTAATTTCGGCATAAGGCTTATCAAAGCGCCCGGTGGCCGCTTGTATGGTCTGCAGCTTGCTTTCTGACGGCACCGTAAATTGACGCCCATCCGTGAAATAGTGCCCCGCCGTCGAACCAAAGCGCTTGACCGCCTCTGCGCGCGTCAGCCCGGCCGCAATCAATTCACTATCAAACCACGGCTTTAACGGGTGCTCTCTAAAATCATCACTCCGCTTAAAATAAACCACCATGTCTTCGACGTAATTGGCGGGCACCTTGGACACCATAAACGGCGAGCCGAAATGCTCTTTAATCCAAACAAGGCGGTGCGAGAACGGCATCGAGCCGTGCCCGGATAAAATCAGCTTGCTCGTGAATGGCTCTTGACCAAACAATATCAATGCGCCATTAGGGCGAAGAATACGAAAGCATTCGAGAAACATGGCGGGCATGTCGATCACATCGTCCCAATCTGTTCTCATGCCTTTGATGCCCTTGATAGTGCCATAGGGCGGGTCGGTCAAAATCAAGTCCACACTGCCCGACGCAATGCCCTTCATTTCCTCTAGGCAATCGCCGCGGAAAATGGTGTATGTCATTACAATTTCCTCTACTACGTTGATGACGTGCCAATGAGACCACAAAGCGTGGTTAAATACATCACAGCGCAGATTTTAGGCACAAAAAAAGCGCCAGCGGCGCTTTCTTCTCTCTTTTCCCCTTAATTCGGCAACTGTGGCCACTTGCCACCGTTTCGCATGATGCGCTCAATCGAGGCGGCGGGGTTTTCTGGGTCATACAGCCCCCAATAACGTTTGGCGCGCTCGCCTTTGCCGTCGTGGCCAACATCCAAGCATTGGACAAACGCAAACGCCCGGCCATCGGCTTGGCTCGTGATGCACAGGCACTTTTCATGCTGCGCGTCATACACAAGGTTTGTATTCGTTTCTATTCTCATGATCCCTTTTCCTTATTCCCTGTCAGCCATCAGCACATCATAAAAAAACGGTGGGCGCGATACTGGTTAAAAAAACATGTCCACTTTTAGGACACATCAAAGATAGTGATTTGCTCATCGTCGGCTTGCTTGACGTCCAGTTGTTCGCCCGTGCGGTCGCGGTAAATCCCGGCGGCCGTGTGGCGGCCCACATTTGATAAGCGTAAAAACAAACTCAAATTGTGGCCGCGTTCGACGTCAATCAATCCGCGCGAGGCCATCGTGTGAACCCCTTTGCGAAAATTCGACGGGTCAATGGGAGCGGGCCGCGTGGTCGTGGCCATGTCCCTCACCCGCGCGGCGGGGATTAATCCCGTTTTGCCATTCACCTCAAGCAAGGCCAACAAAAACAGCACGTCTTTTTGTGTCTGTGATAATCGTTGCGCTTTCATTTTCTTAATCACCTCACGAGTGAATAAGGGCGAACGGTTTGCCACCATTAGCCCACCCTTTTGTTATGCGTTGGCTTGGCTCATGGCCGCGCGCAATTCTGACAACAACAAACGCAACTCAGACCCCGACAGCGGCCCCAAATGAATTGATTTACCCGCGGCGTGCGCTTTGATAAGATCGTTAACTAAATGGCTCATGTAGTACCCCTATGTGATGTTGTTTGAGCCGCCGATGGCCTGCAAAACTTTCGGCGGCTTTTTCTTGCCTTTATCTAAGCGCTACAATGCGCCGTCTCTCTCTAGCTTTTCTCTCACGGCTTCCAGAATGTAAGCCGAAAATGAAAGCCCCGTTCCGCCGCGATTTTTCAATGCGTCGTGACCGTCAAAATAACTCACAGGCACAGCGCTCAAAAGTTTAGGTTTGCTCGACTTGCCCGCGTTGTCTTTGTTTTCTTTTAATGGGGCCGCATCACCGACCTTGCCCAACTTATCCCAATCCGCCATAACCGCACCTATATTTAAAATGTATCCCTTAGATACTCTTTGAATATACATTATATATATAAAGCATATCTAATGTATATTTATTTCCCTAGTAGGGCATCAATTTCACCCTTAATGCCTCTCATATCCCTAGCCGCATCGCTGTACTTGGTGGCCCGACACTCGACAACACCAAGCCCCTTAGCTGCCGCCGTTGGGTAGCTTTTACGCATTGGCATAATCGTCTGCAAACGAGTGAGATGTTTAGCGTTATTAATAAAGGCTTCGGCGTCTTCAAATCGGCGGCGATTTGGGTGTACACGATTAAAGATGACGTGCGCCGTGATGTGCTTATCCATCTCTTTGCTGACCGTCGCCAAGACATCATCAAAACTACGCAAACCAATTAACTCGTTAATGTCGTCATTGGCAGGAACCAGAACAAGATCAGCAGCAGCAACAGCAACCCGGTTTAAATCAGAGTCAAACCCGCCACAGTCAACAAGCACTGTTTTTCCTTGTTCACTTTGTCGTAATTGCGCAATCAGTTCGCCCCGGTCTTTACAGGTCACCACGTTGAGCGGTACATCGCGCAACGTGTTGAGAATAACCAAGCTCTGGTGCAAGTCTTGATCGATGACGATGTCAGGATGAATCACGGCCGACAAGTTGAGAGAGAGCGTGGTTTTACCCACACCGCCTTTATTGTGCGCAACTGCAATAATCATGTTCTATATCCTTTGTTTGAGTGCATGTGTATATATTTAAACTATATCCACTCCATACGCAAGAAATATCCTTTATATATACAACATATATATAAAGGATATTGAGAGTACAAAAAAACCGCCAGCGTGGGCGGTCAGTCTTTGACAGGAAATTACATCAGCGGGGCGGGCTTGTCTCTTTCAATGTCTCCAGCGTGTAACACATCAACAGCGCCGCCAAATCATTCGTGGCGACAGTAGACACCCCGTCCTTGCTGTCGATAAGCGCCGCGCGGCTTAGGCGTTCAAACACGGCTTTCATTTCCTCGGTGTTTGTCATGATGGCCATACATTCCCCTTTGTGGGCACACGTGCCCACCTGTCAAATCTACTCTCTGACTAAAACAATGCCGTCTTCTGATGGCATAGCCCCTGTAATTACCGTTCCATCTTCGGTGCGAACCAAGCCAAATTCTTCGGCGTCTTGAATGGCTTGTCGTAGTGCTTCTAGTGCTTGTTCCATTGAAACATTCCCCTTAGTTTTCCTCGGCCTTCTTTTCGACCGAAATTTTGAGTGTGGTGAGGTCATAACCTCGCTTTTCTAATTCTTCCAAAAACGAGTCGTTCCAGACCTGACTGACAGGGCTAAACGTTTTTCCGCCAACCAGGTTAAACAACAACGCCCGATCACAACGTGGGATGCCTTCGCCGTAGGCAATGACATGATCATCGCAGCCATCGACGCGGCCGTACTGCAGCTTCATTTGCCCCGGCCTTGCCCGAGGCGTCCCATACCGTTTAGCCACTGAAAAAATTCCCCTTTAATTTTTATCTGGTTTTACCTAGCGCAACCAGTTCATCCACATATTTAGCCTTGGTTCTGCCGCAGCCACTACACCCCGGCGCGTCACAAACAACTGTTGAATAATCGCTAGTTGTGTAGTGATAGCCACTAAACGCCGAGTGATGACTTTTGTATTGCAAGACACGCCACTGACGATCTTTAAGCGGTTTCTTACGCTCACCACACTTACAATTAAAACTCGCGGCCATGGTCAAAAATTCCCCTTAGATTATCCCGCCGTTGAATGCACTTGATTTGGAAATTCGAGAAAGACGCCAAACGCAGCGCCCAATTCATCACAAGCCGTGCAAAACTCGCCAGAACCCTCATGTAAGCGATCGTGAACTTCATCAACCATCGTGACATCGAAAACACCAACGTCACGATCGCCATTAGCGTAGAACCCAAGGCGCTGACTCGGACACGCATCAAGTAACTTTTGCATGTCCTTAATCCAATTTTTCTCTTTTGCTGTTAGCTTTGCCATGGTCAAAAATTCCCCTAAGATTTCTTTTTAAATGATTTGCATGGGTAGCTGCCAATCGACGGAGTAGCTATCAAATACTTATTCTTAACATTGCACTTGCCGGTCTTAAACATTCTACGACCAGCTTTATCTTTATTGAAAAATGAATGAGCGCAGCCTTTACACTTGCCGTTGTACTCAAATTCATCGTTCGTATACATGTACTTATCTGGCTCAGTCACGCGAAAATTCCCCTTAGATTAATGCCTGTCGTTCAATAGTTCCGAGCCGTCAATATTCAGGTCGATTTCAGGAACAATGGTTTGAGGTTTGAAAACGATTCGATGGTGATAAACGCTCACATCAGTTCCCGTTAAATGTTCCGCGAAATAGGTGACGTTATCAGACAGCCCCAACTGGTGACGCTTGAAAGAGTTTGAGCCAGTTTTACAAGTGACTTGCACCTTGTGGCCGCTGTCTTCAATTGAACACTTGCCCTCAATCGTCAGCATGTAATCGCCAGTAATGCCGTTATAGAAAACAACACGACGGTCGATTTCAAACATGTCTGCGGCCTTGGATAGATTGCTTGAAGCAACTTGCGCGTCTCTGCTACATCCTGCTAAGGCAGCCAAAACCACTGCTGTAAAAACGATTTTTTTCATATTAAAAATTCCCCTTATTTAGTTTCAATTAAGTCAGCTTCGCGGCCTGACATTGGCACGATATACACCGTGCCTTGCTCGTCTTCGTCTTCACACGCATCAAAGCCCATCTTCTTTGCGCACTCGCCGCGTAGCGCTTGCAGTTTCCAAGATTTATCGGCATCGCAATCAAAGTCCCACTCGCTTTCAGACGCATCAAGCAAGCTCTCGGCTTGTTCTTCGTCGCAATCAAACAACGCGGCAATTTCAGACACAATCGCTTCGTCATACAACTTTGAAGCACTGATCACTTTGCTGTCGTCCAGTTCCAGCGAGTAAACAACGTGGCTACCCGATGCAGTCATCACGTAAACGTCAGCAGAGAAAAACAAGCAATCGCCAAACGTGCCAAAGCGCGTGATGGTTTCGATTTTCTGAGGGCTAGTGTGGAAAACTTTCATTGCGTGTCTCTCTAAACGTGATGTTGTGATAATGGAATTATTGTACATACATTAATTAACCATTTCAATTATTTTTTGTGTGTACTAAAATGAGCGCATGAAAACAGAGAAACGCCCGGTAGGGCGACCAAAAAAAGAAGTCACAGCAGATAAGCGCGTTGGCCTTCGAGTAAATAGCACGCAGCATCAAGCATGGGCTGAGGCTGCGATTCGTGACGGGTACGAAAAGGGAGGTGAACCCAATATAAGCGGCTGGTTGAAAGACCTAGCCGATCAGAAAGCTAAAACGCCATCTCAGCAATAGCGCCCATATCGACCGGGTCTGAATCCAATAGCCTGTAAGTGGTCGATAAATCTTTATTCCCCAGCATTAAATGAATTGTCGGCACGTCAACACCGTGCCGTTTCAATCTCACCGCAAACGTTCTACGCCCTGACAAGATTGACGGGCTTTCTATACCGCCATCGTTTAACAGCCTTTTAATGTGATTATTTAGCGCGTTACAGTGATAACTGTCATTCCCCCTTGCCGTCGTCCGTCTTTTGACATTAAACGCGTCTCCGTTGCTCCTAGTGAAGAATTGGCCGCTAGGGTCATGCCCTTGAAAGTAATCAGGGTGATCGCCGTCTTTCTTGCGCTTCTCGATGTAGCGTTTGACCAACGCTTTTAAATCCCCGTTCGACAGATAGAAATCCCGCTCAACATCGCCACGAACAGCAAAGCACCGAGCCAGTTCTCCCGACTTGGTGATCACGTCACCGACTTGAACCCGGCACAGTTCGAGCGTAGTCATGCCCGAACCCAAAAAGAAACCGAGCAGGCACAGATTAAGGTCAGCTTCTTTGGATTGGGCTGTGACTTTAAACAACCACTTTCTTTGTGAGTCTTCGATTAATGTCGGTAGGGCCATGTGTGCAGATTCCTTTTAAACACTCGAATACATAAACACTAGCAAAGGAATAAACGGGAATTGATGTTTTGAACTGGATTTAAAAAGGCTTTCGGGGAAAAAGAGAGCAAAGAGAGAAAAAGGGAAAAGACCAGGAGGGAACGGGGACACGGTTTGCGCGTGTGACGGCGTCACGCCTTGCTCGCAGGTAACGCCCGGTGCGGGCCGTGGTGCTCTTGATGGTCGCAGACCATATAAGCCGCATCAAGATAGGTGTTTATTGCATGGCGGTTGATAGCGGCGCGCCCAGCGTCATAAAAAAGGCCCTGATCACCCCCTTTGCTGTTAGGCCCCGCGAAGCGGTTTGCGTCCGTTGAGAGCCTGCGGTGTTGGTGAGCGCAATCTTGCGCCAGCGAGACGAGAAGGCCATCACCAGAGCACCACCACCGCAATGGCTTGGGGTTGTCGTGTCTTGTGTGTGGTGCGACGGGGCCCGTTAAATTGGCGGGCCAATGTTTGGGGGTTTATCTCGGTAATGGGTCCAATTTCATGGGAGGTAACTTTGTCGCGAAGCGACACTATTGTGTTTCTTTTACTATGGGAGAGTGTGCGCTTGCTGTAAAAAGTTTGCACGCCATTTACATGGGGATAAGTTTTGCGGCGGCGACAAAAGGGGGTGATACGCGCCCTGACATCGCCAAGAACACGCCCTTATTGTACCCCAAACCCCACGCCCAGGCCGTGATGTTGCGCCGTTTTACGGGGCGCTCAACGGGCTTTGACCGCAATTAAGCGGCATGGTCATTTGAGGTTATTTAATAGGGTATGTCGTCGGTTTTGTCGAAATGCGCTTGAATGGCCTCGCGCGTCATCCCTTGCTCTAGCAGGGCCAGCGTCTCGGCGGTGCGGTTGCTTTTCTGTGCGTCGGCCAGGGCCGCCACACGGCGGGCGGTGGCCGCCTCGGCGCGTTGGTTCACGCGTTTGACGCGGACCGTTTCGGCGGTGGTGCGGTAGCTGTCGAGCACAACGTCGGTCGGCGTCTTGGTCACTTTCTTGATGTCCTGGCGCTGTTTGGCGTTCGCGCGTTGCACGCTCGCCTCACGGCCCAATCCCAGCCAGTTAAACAGGCCCATGTTTAAACGCTTGATCGAGGCGCGGCCGCGGTGGCCTTCTTTCGTGCTTTCGCGCTGCTCAAAAGACAGGTATAGCCCGGCCTCTTTGATGGTCGCGATCACGTTGTCCACGGTGCGCGGGGCCATGCCCAGGCGGTCGGTGAACAAATCGTTTTCACAGCGTTGCAGCTTGCCCATCTTGTCGCGGGTCGCGACCAGGTTCGCGGCGAGATCGTAATGCACGATCGCCGTGGCCAACACTTTTATGCAATTTTGATAGTGATCGCCGCGCTGACATAAGCGGGTAATGAATTTTTTCGGGTCGGTGGCCGCGGCGCAGACATCGCGCGCGGCTTGCAACAACACGAACGGCAAGCGCGGACTGACAGGAAAACCAAGGAAATCAGAGATGTATTTTGCGTTGTCGGCCGCGTTTTTCTTGGCCCAGGTGCTCTTTTCGGCCGCGGTGTACTCGCGAAACTCGGGGGTAGCCGGCACCAGGGCGGGCACAGTTTGCGTCATATTGATCATAACGGTTGCATTTTAACCTTGTTTGGGCTTGCAGCAACCGAGTACAGGAAGTAAACTTAGCATTGAGTTTCCCGGTATTCTAAATTCTGCCGCCAAAACAGATTTAGAGGGTTGCTAAATATGGCTTCCTTTGTACCCGGTTCTGGACCCCGCCTTGTGCGGGGTTTTGCTTATCTAAGCCGGGGTAATTTGTCTTGTTTGCCCGCTGAGTCGCCAAACCACAGCCCACAAACCTCGTATTCTTGTCTTTCTCTTGCGTTGCTTTCGTCGTGTTGCCCTGCGCACAGTAACAACATTTCGCGGTAAGATTACCACACGATGCGGACACTCGCACCAAAAAAAAGATCACGGTGTCACGCTTTCACGATCACGGCGGCGCGTTTGCTGCTTTTTTGTCCGGCCTTGACCGGCGCACACGCGACCCCGCGCTGTCTACTCTAACGATCTCCACGTTGCAATTAAAGCGGGTGTGTTCAACTTTTGCACACCCGATACAGAAAAATCATGACCTTGGCCCGGTTTAGGTCGCCATCACGCAACTGGCCGACGTGGTGGCCGCCCGTCCTGGCTCCAACACATGATCGACACTTTCAACCAGCCAGCGCCCATTGGCGCTTTGTTTGTGGTTTTCCAGCACGACAAACCCCTCGGGCATGATGTCGAGCGTGAGCGGGCGCGTGATGGACAGCGAGCCATTGCCACGGCGAAGGCTCGCGAGCTTGGCCTCGGCGGCGCGCATGGCGGCCTCGGCGTCGGCGTGGTTTTTACGGATCACGAATTGCGGGTCGCCCGCGCCGGCGCGCTCGGCCACTTTCTCTTGGGCGGTCTCATCAAACCAATAGGCCACCACGGATTGGTAATCATGGCGCTCTGACAAGGTGACATGGCCGCTTGTGTTGTGCGGGTCGCTCACGGTCACCGTGGGCAAGGTTTTCCCGCTCACGGATTGGCCCGCGGCTTTGGGCACCACGACCACGCGCCCGGCGGCAATCTTAAACACGGCGTTATTGTCCGCCGCCAGGCGGGTTAATAAGTTCATGTCCGACTCGCCGCGCTGATCGATGTGCGCCAGGGACACCCCGGCCAGCGCTTGCGCCACCGCGGGTTGATACCCGTGACGCTCGGCAATCAGCGTCGCCAGCTCGCCCAGGGTGAGCGGATCATAACTGGCGTCGCGCGGGGCCTTGATGCCTTGCTTGATGTTGGCCGCCTTGGCTTTGATGGTGAGAATGTCCTCATTGAGCGGTTCGTCGATTTCATCCACGGTGTACGTGCCACGAAACGACAACGCGCCGGCGTAACCGAGGTAAATGTCCCACTCGGCCCCGGTGGGCGGCACCGCCACCGCGCCGCCGCGGTTGTCGAGTTCAATCTCGGCGGTGTCGCTTTCGACCCCGGCTTCGTCATGCAACGCCAAACGCAACAAGCGATCGGCAATTTTCGCGGTGATGTCTGCGCCGTTGGCCACGACTTTAAACACAACGTTTTTCATTGCGATTTCTCCTTGTTTAATCCCACAAAGACACCTGATTGTCACGCGGCGCGGGGCCGAGGTCCGGCAACAGGATCACCGTGCCCGGTGGCAAGATGGCGCCCACTTTGGCCAGGCCCGGATTGGCGGCGAGTACCGCCTCCATGGCCCCGGTGCGCGCGCCATAGTATTGGTGGCAGACCGCGTCGAGCATGTCGCCTTGATTGGTGCGGTATTTCATCCGGTCACCTCGTCGTCACCGTATTCACTGATCGTGATGCTGCCTTTGATTTCGAGCGCGATGCCGTTATCCAAAAAGGCGCTTTCGTCGATGTCGAGCTTTTCCATCACCCACAGGCCCAGATCTAGGCCCGCGGCGCTGGCTTGGCCATTGAGGCGTTTCAATGCACCGGCAATCAAGCGAAGCGGCTTGCCGGTGTCGCCCAGGGCGCGCAAGTTGCCGACCACGTCCAGGTCGCGCGCGCTTTGCGGATAAATGGCAATCGATAACGTTTTGGTGGTGCTGTCCGCGCCTTGAAATTGTTTGCCCGGCTTGCGGCCGTGGCGGTCATATTTGGCCCAGCGCCAGGCCATCGACGTTTTGAGGCTTTGGTATTGGGTGGTTGACACACTGAATTGAAACTCGCCGAGCGCCATCATTACAGACATACGCGTCACACAGGCCGCCGGGGCGGCCCCTCCTTGATTGAATGATTAATCGTATAAACGGCCGCGGTGTTTGCTGGCCGCTTGGCGGTCGCGGGCCTCAAGTTGGCGACGCACTTCAAGCGCGATCGCTTCCGGGTCCATGCCAGGGGCGGCATGAATGACAATGTCACCGTAGGAGGCCGACGGGGCCGCGGGCGTGGTCTGGGCGGCGGGCACTTGGCCCGCGCCGGTCACCTTGACCGCGCTCACCTGGCCGCCGGCCTCCGTGGACACGGCCGCCGGATTGACCGCGGCGGGCAACTGCTCGCCCATGTGTTTGACCTTGGCGGCGACTTCCACATCGCCCCCACCAAACACCGCATTCCAGGCCGCGCCCAGGGCGTTTTTAATGGCGGCTATCGGGGCGAGTACCGTCGATGAAAGCCACTCCATCGCCGCGCCGAACGTGCCCTTAATGCCGTCCCACAGGCCGCCAAAAAAGCCGGTTAACGGCTCCCAGGCTTGCACCAACAGCCCGATCGGGGTCCAGGCAAGCAATGACTTAATGAACGCCCAGCCGTCCGAAAACGCGGCGGTGACACGCGACCACACGCCGCTAAAAAAGGCCCCGAGCGGTTCCCAATATTTCACCACCAGGGCGACCACACCGACCAACGCCACCACGGCGGCGATCACCAGCCCGATCGGGTTGGCCATCATGGCCGCATTGAGCGCCCATTGTGCGCCGGTCATCACGGCCGAACTGGCCGCCAGCGCCTTTTGGGTGCCAGTCATCAACACCAGGGCCGACACCGCGGCCAGGGTGCGCATTTTTGAGGCCACCATCAGCGCGCCGGCACGCAGCGTGGCCCCGTTGGCCAAGGTGGTGGCGAGGGCCTGGGCTTTTTGCGCCGTGGCCAAGGTCCAGGTGGCCGCCGCACTGGCGAGCGTTTTCACCCGGTTTACGGTCATCAGCGCCGTGCTTTTGAGTTGGGTCACGTTGAGCATGGCCAAGGCTTTTTGGCCGAACAGGACCGCGTCCGAGCAATACGCAAAGGCCAAGCGCCCGGCAATCGAGGCGGTTTTAAACGCCAACATGCCGACCACCGCAAACGCGAGCACCTGGGACAAGATCGGGAACGCTTCAATGAAGCCGCGCAGCCCGATCGCCGCGTCGCCGATCACGGTCGCCACCGCAATGGCCGCAGGGGCGAACAATTCCCCCAACGCGCCGGCCGTGGTGCTGACGCGCTGGCTCAAGATCTGGAACGATTCCGCGGTCCCTTTGCCGATGGACTCGGCCATCGCCTTGGTGGTGTCCATGCCGCCTTGCAGGTTCTTATCCATCGCCGAGATGTTGCTGTTTAGGGCGTCAATTTCCGGGTAAAGCAACTGAATGAGGCCGACCGCCTCGTCCGTGCCAAAGGCTTTTTTCAGATCTTGCGCTTCGACCGCATCAATGGTTTCGCCGTACTTGTCGCGAAGCTGGCTCAAAATCGCCGGCATCGATAACAGCTGATCGTTGGTGTCGGTAAACGACAAGCCGAGCTTTTCACCCGCGCCGGCCGCCGCGCCGAGAAAGGCCCGGTATTTGGTGGCCGCCTCGCCGCCGCCCATCGTGGCTTGGAGTTGGCCAAGAATAGAAAGCTGCTCAGAAAACGGCACATTGGCCGAGGTGGCGGTCGCGCCCAGGTTCGAGATCGCCGCGCTCATTTGCGCGCCGTCGGTTTTAAATTGGCGCACGCTGTTCGCAATGCCCGAGGAAAAATACTCGCCGAATTTGATGTCGCGCTCTTGCTCTGACAGCGATTCCCAGCCGTCCACCGTGGCGGTGGCAAACTGGCCAAACTGTTTACGGTAAATGCCGTAACCGGTGGCAAACAGCGAGGTCATTTCCGCCGTGCTCGATTTGGTGCCGGTCGCCGTCAAGGCCGCGATTTTGGTAAATTCGCCGACCGCCACATCCGACAGCGAGGCGATGCCGGATTTGATGTCATACGACGCCTTGATGAAATTCGAGGTCGTGGTCCCGGCCCATTCGTCGGAAAACGCTTTCGCTTTTTGGGTGATGGCTTCAATGCCCGCGGCATCGATACCGAGCGATCCAATTTCCCCCTGGGCGCTGCCAATCTCGCCGGCCGCGTCCACCAATTGCTTGATCCCAAACACCGCCGCGCCGACGCCGACCGCGTCCGTGGTGGCGGACATTTTCATGTTGCTGTTACGCTCGGCGAGCTTTGTCATGCGCTCTTGGCGCGCGTTCACGTCATCCAGGGCTTGTTGCTGGGCTTTCAGTTGGGCGTTATAGCGGGCGGTTTCTTGGCGGATCTTACTGGTTGCGCCGGTCAGGTTTTTGGTGGACACCCCGGCGGTTTGTAACGTCGCGCGCAGCTTTTGCAATTGCGCGGTTTCGTCGGTGGTTTGGTTTTTGAGTTTTTGAACCGCCCGGCCGTTTTGGTCAAACTCGCGGGTGAGTTTTTTATAGCCAGACTCGCCAGCTTTGACTTGGCGGCCTAGCATTTTAAGTTCATTTTGCGCGGCTTTGAATTGGTGCGTCAACGCTTCGCTGGGTTCTTCCGCGAGGCGCATTTCTTGCGCCAGGCGATCCACGTTTTGTTGGGCGGCGCTGTATTCTCGGCGTAACGATTTGAGCGGCCCCTCTGACGCTTTCAGCGCTTGTGATAACTCGCCGGTTTTCTTTTGCGCCTCGGCCAAGGCCGCGCCGGTGTGTTGGGTTTCGGTTTTGAGCTTGCGAAAATGCTCGATGTCTTTTGACATGCCGCCGAGCTTGCTCAACTGATCCGAGGTGGCTTTGATTTGCTCCCCGGCTTTACTGGTTTGCGTCGTCACTTTTTGGATCGGGGTGGTCAGCTTATCCACCATCCCCATGACCAGGTTCAGGCGCATATTGGTGTCGCTCATTGTGGCCCCCACATACGAAAAAAACGCCCAGCCCCCACACAATCGGTAGGCGCTGGGCGTCAGGTTGTTTCATTGGCTTTTTCGTGGCGTTTTATCGCGATACGGTGCCAATGCATCAATTCAGACAGCGACATCGCCGCCGTGGTTAACGCGTCCCAGCCGGTGAACACGAGAAAGAGATCGGCCTCGACTTCCATCACGTCCGGCGGCACGGTTATTCCATGAAAAAACTCGCCACCTCATTGGCCACGATGGCCAAGTCTTTGGGGCCGAGTTGGTCGAATTCGTTCGCCGTCACGGTCGAGATGCGCGGGACCAGGGTGCGCAAGGCGGTGACGTCCATGCGCAGCACAGAAAACAGCTCCAGGCCGCGCAATGCGCCGGTGTTCGGCTCGCGCAGTTCAATCGCGGTGATTTGTGTGTCGCCACGGGTCAGGGGTTTAAACAGGGTCACGTTTTTGGTGGTTTGGGTCATGGGTTTTACTCACAAAAACGCCCCGGCAATGGCCGAGGCGGACAAGACAAACCGCCCGAGTGAGGGCGGCGGGCGGGTTACTGTGCGAGGGCTTCGCGGATCGCTTGGTTGCGGTCTTTGCCGTTCACGCGGAAAATGTTGTTTGGCTTGTCGATAAACACGACCTCTTTGCCGTCAATTTCCAAGCCGTACACGTCCACGGCGATGGCGAATTTCAGCGTGGCTTCTTCTTCGCCTTTGAAATCGCCGCCGTGCTCGTAGCTTTTCCAAAAGCCTTGCATGCGAATGATCACGCTTTTGATTTGGCCGTCGGCATCCACCGCGCCGCGGATGACGAATTGCTCGTCACGGCTCGCGCGGTCGCCGACCAGGTCGATCACTTTCGGGTCGAATGCCGAGATCGTGACCTCAGATTCGAGTTTTTCCAATTTGCCGAGATCGCGTTCAATGTCGCCCGCGTAACCGGCGAGCACCATGTCAGTGGTTTTCACCACCACTTTCGGCAAGGTCACGGTGTTACACAAACCGGCGAAACTTTCGTCTTTAAAAAACGCGTTGATGTCGTTAATGATGCTGGGTAAACGTGCCACATGGCCCCCTTAATTAGCTGAAAATGGCTTCGTTGTAACGGTCGGTGACGTGTTGGCGGAACGTCAAACGCTCGGCCACGTCGTAGAAACCGAGGTCATAATCCCAATACACTTGGGCGGTGCCGATGGCGGCGACGTTCAGCTCTTTGTCGAGCCAGCACTCCCCGCCCGCGATCACTTCGCGGGATTTTAGGCGGCGCAACAGGCTGTTAACGCGGCCTTTGACGCCGTCCACATAGGCTTTGGTGACGTTGCGGTCCACCATTTCTTGGTGGGCGTACAAAATCGAGTCGCCGACGATGTAGCGAATGCGCTGGTGCGGCAACATGGTCCCGTTGGCGAGGCGGTTGCCGTACAAGAACCAGCCCCCTTTTTGGTTCACAATCACCGCCACGTTTTGGGCGTTGTACAAGTTGGCTTTACTGGTCAGTGAGCCGATGGCGTGGTCGATAGGCTCCGAGGTGCCGACAATGCCGTAAATTTTGCGACTCGACGGCGAGTGCCAATAGCCCTCTTCGTTATCCACGCGCACGATATGGCCGGCAATGGTGGCCGAGGCTTTGCGGGTGATCTCTTCCCCTTCGGCGTTAATGAGCTTAATGCCGCCATTGACAAAGAATGCCTGGTCAAAGTTTTTCACCTCATTGACCACGTCAGAAAAGCCGTTTTCGCTGCCGTCGATGATGGCGATCGCGTTGAGCTTTTTGGCGACGGCTTCCATTTCCGCGCCCACGCCGAGTTTGTGCGAAAACTCCGGGGCAATGATCAAGCGTGGGCGCACGCCGAGGCGGCTTTCTGCAAATAACAGCGCTTTTAAGCCGCCGTAACTGTTCGTTTCGTGGTCCAACTGCCCGATCACGTTGCCAATGGTGACGCCCTCTTCGGCGTCTTCGGCCACACGCACCACCACGAGCACCGCGCCGGTTTGGCGGTAGATGTCTTCGAGGGTGTGCTTTAGCGTGCCCGTGGTGCCAGCCAGGGCGATTTGTTTTTCGCTATTGACCAGGGCGGGGGTGTTTAGGGGAAACGTGGCGGCGTCGGCGTCGTCGGCCGTCGCCACCACCCCGATGACCGAGGCGGCCAACACCTCAATCGGGCGGCCCATGTTTTCGAGAAAATACTGTTCAACGCCGTGTAAATAATCGGCCATGTTGCTCACTCCATAAAAAAAGCCCCAGCGAAGGCCGGGGCGTTGGGGGAAATTGGGGCACAAAAAAACCGCATTAAGCGGCGTTCGTGCTTTCTTACTTTCGTGCTTTAAAGCGTTGGCTTAGTCGGCCACACGACATCATCAGGGTTAGTGTAGGTTTGCGGAATATCGCGCAAGGCTTGGCGATACGCTAAAAACTCGGCTTTCTTTTCATTAGACAAAGGGCAATCAGGAACCTGCGTCCAGTCCGTTTTACTGATTAAAAGATCTCTGCGAGTGCGAATGATATTCCAGTTAAAGTTGGATACCACCCCCTTTCTTTCCTCAAGACTAATACCAGTAGAAGCCAATGCATCAACGGTCATTTCCCAACCTTGATACTTAGTACCATTATGCTCAAAATCGCCTTTCATTAACGTCCCCTTATGGTTCCAATGTGAAGCCAGAATCTAATGAGGTTGCAAATTTGAATAGCTCAAATTGACCACCACGGTTTTTATATAAAGCTGGCGTAACGGCTTGACCTGTTTTATCCAGCCCTGAAATACCTTTGAAATATGTAAATGAGCAATCCATTTTCCCGCCATCGGCGGCTATAAAATATTCCACACCACATGTCACTTCGACTTCTGACGATGCCGTTTCATGCGCACCAAACCGAATTACACCAAATGTTCCAATACACATACAGTTCCCAGCCCACCACTCAGCGCCTGTATCTTGTATGTCAATCTTTCCATAACGGAAATCCACGCGAAAGTTAGAGCCGCTGACAGCGCCATTTCTCATGGTCATAGTATTACCATTCAGGTTCACGATAATACTTTTTTCACCAGCGCCCAAAATAGACGTAACTGTGATGTCCGACAAAACATCAATAGAACCATATCCAGCGGTAGCAATAACATTGAATGCATGTTGCAATGTTTTAAACGGGCTACTTTGCGTGCCTTGGTTGCTATCACTACCACTCATAGCATTAACATAAACACGCTTCGACATTTCTTCTCGAATTTTTTCCGGCACTGCTGTCGTTGCTTCATCGACCTTTTGGTCAATTTCAGCAATCTTACCATTCACCGCCCCAGTCAAATTATTCGAGGCTTGCACCAAATTAGCGACTTGTTGTTCTAAGCTCATCGCGTTTGTTTTCCTTATTGTGTGAGCGTGCCGTTAATGGCGGCCGCGCCGTTATTAAAACTGTCTGCCAAACGCTGGAACGCGGTGCCGATTTGCTCTTCCAAGCTGTTTTGGCCCGCCGCGGTGGCGTAATGGTCCGAGGCTTTCCCCCCCAACAGCGCCGCATTGGCGGCGGTGCCCTCTTTGGTGACAAAGCTGGCGTCGATTTGCGCGACGGTGTACACCTCGGCGCGGTTGGCTTTTTTGGCCAATTCCGTGGTCATGCTGGCCGCGAAATTGGGATCGTTGCCGAGCGCCTCGGCAATTTCGACCAAGGTATCCAGCGCCCCCGGTGCGGCACCAATCACCGCCTGGATGCGGTCATCGATTTGCGCGGGGGTGAGCGTGTCCACCTTGTTGGCTTTGTCGGCCAGGCTCGGCACGGTCACCACCAGGGTGACATTATCACTGCCATCAAAACCCACCGAGCCGGTCGCCTGGCCGCCTAAACTTATCGTGCGCGACGTGCGCAGCGTCGAGGCCGTGGCCGCATTGGCCCCGAGGGTGGTCGCTGGGTCGTTGAGCTGGGTTTGGGTGTAAATCTCGGCCCGGTCCGCTTTGCTGCGCAACTTGCCGTTAATCACCCCCATCAGCCCATTGACCGCGGCGATCATGTTATTGATTTGCGTTGCTAGGCTCATTTAATCCCCTTGGGCGGCGATGCTGCCGGCGTGAAACACAAAGGCGGCATCCATTTTTTCAATCAGGGCGGCCAAATCCTCGGTGGCTTGGTCCGCCACGGCGGCGGCCAACTTGGCGGCGCGCTCGGCCGCTTCGGCGCGGCTGAGCACTTCCTCGGCCACGGTGCCGACCGGGCCTTGAACGCCCGCCCGGACCACGGTCAACCGCGGCCGGACCTGGCGATCAATGACGGTTTGCCGGGTGCCCTGTTTGAGCCGGACCACCTGGCGCACCACCTTGACCTGGGTCACGCGGTTGGTGGCATCAATCATTGAATTTGCCCTCAACAATGGCGACAAAGCCCATCATCAGCGAGTAGACATCCCCCGAGGGGAACGTGACGCGCAATTCGTAGCCCACATCGCCCAGCATGGCCCCGCGTAATCCCGCCGTTTTTGACGGCGGCAGATTGACCACCACTTCGCCGGTGTCACCGTTGAGGGTGATGCCGGCGCCCGTGCTGGCCGTGACCAGGGTTTCGCCGGTGTTTTCATCGCGCATCACAAAGCGGGCGGTGCAACCAGTGATGATCACCGGCTCAAACGCGCCGGCGTCGTTTTGCTGCTCCCACACGCTACTGAATGCGAGGGTGGTGCCGGTAACCAGGGTTAAATCACTGTCCGCCATGCGGCCCCCTTAGCGCTTTTCGAGGTCGTTCACGCGAAATAACAGCTCGACATGGCGGGCCATGTTGCCCACGTTCGCCGCCGCCACCGTGGCCAGTTGTTCCCCCCAAGCCGCCAGGGACAAATTGGCCCCGGTGCCGGTGACATTGACGGAATTAGCCGGCAAGGCGGCCAGGACCAAATCCAAGGCCAGCAACAGCGGCACCTCGGCGGACTTGTAGGCGAGCGGGTTGGTGTCAGACCACACGGCGAGCATGGTGCCGTCGGCCAGCATAAAGCCGATTTCACGGACCCAAAACTCGGTCTCCCCGTCGGCTAAACCGGTGAGGTGGATTTGATGGTCGTCAATGCGCGCGCCGTCTGCGACCGGGATGCGCATTCGCTCTTTGGTTAGCCCCACCTCGTTTTTGCTCGGGGTGCGGCCATGCTCACCCAAGGCAATGTGGGTAATTTCGGCCGAAAGGCCGGTATTTTGGCCGTTAAACACGGCGGCCAAACCGCGCGTTGTGATCACGGGGATCAGTGGATTGCTCACACAATAGCCTCCATTTGTCGGTAAACCACGACAGCCCCTTGCACCCGCGCCCCGATCACCATGGTGGTGGGTCTTGGGCGGGCATCAATGGCCGCCTGGGCGCGTCGTTGGGTGAGGTTGGTGCCGCTTACAGTCATCGCCACGCCGACATTGGCGCGGCTGTCTAACGGTTCTTGCACGCTCGGCGCGCTGCGCCGGGCAATGGCCGCCAGGCCCGTGATGGCCGTGGCCGCCCCGATGGCGTTCGGCCCAAACTTCGCCCCCACTTTAAAGCTGTAATGGCTTCGGGTGTTTTTGGCGTTGTTGATGGCCTGGCGCAATTGGTCATACAAGGCTTGATTTAAGTAGCCCGGCTGATCGGTGATGTACTCATTCGCCCAGGCGGTGACGTCAAAGGTGCCCCGCGGGGCGGCGGGGGTGGCTTCGAACCACTCCACCAAATCCACGGTGACGCCCAAGTCTTTTAACGCCTGGTCTACGGCGGCGCGGGTGCCTTTACGGCGATGCACCGACAGCGACGAGGCCACCACGCGACGTTTGACCACCTCGGGCCACTCGGTGCGCCACATGTCCACCGATAACGCCCAGGCCAAAAAGGGCAGCACGTCAAGCGGACAGCGCCACGGGTCCCACAAGGTGGCGATCGGGATGTCGATGTCTTCAATGCGCGCGAGGGCGATTTCAAGATCGCGCTCAAGCTCGGACACCGATGCCGGCAACAGCGAGTATTTATCCGTCATACCAGCCCCCCGATCGACACCGTCACGCCGGTGCAATAGGGCGCTTGTTGCTTGGTGGCGATCACATCTTCCCAGGCGGTGAGGCGCACCTCTTCGACCCCTTCCAGGGTCAAGGCGGCGTGAGCGCCCGACTCGACCACGCGCCCCGCGAGTTTGTGCTGGGCGACGAGGTAGGCCAACAGCCTGGCCTCGGCGGCCTGGCGCACCAACTCGGGATCGGGGCCGGCTTTAAGGTAAATCGCCGCGGTGACGCGATACGGCAACACCGTCGCGCCCACCACGCTCACCTGGTCCGTCATAGGGCGAAACGGCTTGATGTAGGCCGTGACCGCATCGAGCACGCTTTGCGGCGGCTCACCGGTGCCGCTATGGCTTAAAATCGACAGCACCACCTCGACCGGGGCGGGGCTGTCCACCGCGACGCCTTTCACGTCGGGGTGTGCGCTTCGGGCGTGGTACTCATACGCCCCATCCGGCCCGGCCACGGATAACCCCTCGGGGGATTTTTGCAACCGGGTGCGGTACGCGTCGTTTTCTTCCCCAGGCAAGCGCAGCACCGGCGCGCCGTCGGGGTGTTGGTAATAGGTTGCGCCGATGTGGTCCAGCTCTGGCCCCGTGGCGTATGCCAGGGTCAGGCCGAGCGCTTGCTCGTTGGCATCTTGGCGTAACAAAACCTCGCGGTAGGTGTTGGCCAAGGTGACACGAAACGCCGGATCGGACGGGCTGGCATTTTCTAAGCCCGCCCGCGCGACCACGTCGGCGATGATGGCTTCGTGATCAACTTGCTTCACCACGTCAAGCGGTGGCAACAAGGCTAAATTAATGCCCTCACTCATACATAAGCCCGTCCATTGTTATCGATTCCCCTTCGGTCGAGGTGCCGCTAATCGTGATCCCAAAATGCGCCGGGCCTACTCGCTCGACCACCATTTCAGAGAGGCGGAAATCCTCCAGGCCGTTGGCCGGGTTGTTTATCGCGTCAGATAAACGGATATACGCGTCCATGTGAAAGCGGGGGGCCACGTTGCGATCGACCAGTTCATAAAACCGGGACCCAAATTCGCGGCGACCGACCAGCGACCCAAGCGGGGTATTGATGACGTCATAAAGTCGCTGGCGCAAATACGGGACGCCGCCGATCGCGGCCCCGGTGTCGCGGTTGGTGCCTGTTTTCATGGCCTTTACTCGATGTTGTGCGCGCCGGCGCTCGATCCGCCCTTCACGATGGCTTTGCCGTTGGCTTGGATTTCATCCACCACCGCATTGGCCAGCGCTTCGGCAAACTTTGGCATCCAGGAATGCCCGCCCATGGTTGCGCCCAGCGCTTCAAACTCGCTAAGAATGCGCCCTTTGAGCGCGTCTTTATCCAATGCCATGACCGGCCCTTTTATTTACCGGCAATCACTTGCGACGAAATGTCGCCGTGTGGTTTGCCTGTGAAATGACACACACATTCCCCCGTGACCACCCCGGCCCCGCCGTTCAGTTTTATCTGGCTGCCGTTGGCGATGATCTCGCCCCCGGCGTTCACGGTGGCTTGGCCGTTGCATTTCACGTGAATGTTTTGGTGTGTGGTGATATTGACGTCGCCCACGTTCACCACGTCGAGTTTGTGGGTGCCGCGGTGATGGCTCACTTTTGACCCGTCGCCGAATTGAATCAAAAACTCGTCGGGGTCTTGGCTGGGCGCGGGGAATTCCCCGTGATAACTGCCGGGCAATATTTCCCCGAGGGAGACATCGCCATCGCTGATCACCGTGACGCCTTCGCCAATCTCAGGACACCACCACACAATGGCCTTGCCCGTGCGTGACGGTTTCCAATGAAGCCACCCGGTTAACTGCTGCTGACCGCGCGGCCCGTAGGCCACGCGGGCAACATGTTTCACGGGGTCCACGGCGTGTATTTTGCCGCGGATCACCATTTGCGCGAGGCGGCGTTCCAGCTCTTCCAGGCGTTGATAAATGGCGGTCAGTTGGGGGTCACTCATGGGCTGATTTTCTCGTAGTTGTCGATGTGCGCCGCGCCGATGTTTGGGGCCTCGCCGAGATACACCTCGGCGGGTAACCAGTCATCACCCAGATCCACGTCACCGAGGTGGAAATCCTGCTCCCAGGACACGACCCAGCTTTCAAACCCGAGCTTTTCACTAAACATGCCCGGAAACGCGCTCAACTGCCGCGGCTGCTCGGCGTTGTCCAAGCCCCAGCGGTTTAAGTCCACCACTTGCAACACCCGCGCGGCCACGTTGCGCACTTCCATTTGCACGTTGGCCGTTTTCAGGCTCAAGATGCAATGCGCGCAAAATTCCACATTCAGCGCCAGGCGGCCGCCGGATCGTTTCTCGCCCGGTTTCACGGCCACCACTTCGAGCAATATCGAGGGGGTTTGTATGGCCGTGTGGCCGGTGAGCATTTCCGGGGCGTAATCTGACACTTGAAAACTTTGCGGCATCGCGGCCGCAAACACGGCCGTTTGCGCGGCATGTATCCGCGTAAAATCATCATCACGCATACGCGCCCTCACTTGGCTTTTTCATGGTTAACCGCGAAATTCAATTCTTGTTCAATCAAGGTGTTGAACCGGTCAATGGCGCGCCGATTAAGCCGGCGGAATATTTCGGCGGCGACGGTTTCAATTTCGACGCCCAGGCGTTGAACCGGAAACCGCCCCGCGTATTCGGGGGCGAGTTTCTGGCCGCTTGGCTTGCGCGGTTTTTGGGTGAGCGTGGTGTAACCCTGGTTGCGGCGGGCACGTATCCACACATTCGGATCGGCGTTGTAAACCGCCCGATAAAACGCGCCCTCAAATTGACGTTTGCCCACGGTGACGCCCTTGCGGGATTGTCGGGCCTTGCCGGCGTTTTCTGCCGCCAGGGGCCGCGCCCCTAACCACAAAATATGCACCTGATCCGAGCCTTTGCCCGCGGTGCGTACTAATAGGCGTTTTTTCAACACCTTTTGCGGCACCCCGAGTTGCTGGCCCAGTTCTTTGGCCACGCGTCCCGATAGCCAGCGAATGGTTTTTTTCATGGCCCGCTCGCTGGCCTTGGTCAATTGCGCCGGGGTGGCTTGAATGCGCGCGGTGATGTCCCTTAATGCGCGCGCAAAATTCACCTCAACGTTAACGCCATTTTCCGCCATCGGCCTGTTCATCCTCGAAATTGCTGTCTGGGACGGCATCCGCGAGCACGATAACCATGCAGCCCGCGCCGTCGTCAAACGATTGGGACGGCACCGGGTAAAACTCGCTGTTATCGATAAACACGCGAATGTCTTGGTGCAACGCGGGGCAATCTTCCGACACCACGGTCAGCGTGGGCACGCCCGCTTTTAACGTGAGTTGCCCGCGCTTGCCTTTGGTGACGACGTCCTTTTCGGGGCGATTGAACACCCCGACCAGGGGCACCGTGACCCCGTTTTGTGTCACCAGTTTGACCGGGCGACCGAGGCGCTTCACGATCCGCTTGGCAGCCCGCTCGAACGGGTCACGGCGCGCCATTATTGCGCCGGCGTGATGGTTTTCGGTGTGAACTTAATGCGACGCACCGACAGTGGGCTGGTGCATAGGTTCAACGGGTTAGACTGGCCTTCTAGATCCACGCCTTTGTTGAACTTCTTCGGCTCAGATTTGACGTAGTACGGCAAGCCTTTGGTGTTGACCGTTTCGCTGTAGTTCGCGGGCGCAAAGCGGGTCAGGAATAAACCTGGCTTGCCTTCCGGCACCATCACCGCGCCGTATTTCTCCGGCATCGGGTCTTTGTCGCCGAATTTCTCGTCGTATTCTTCCCAGAATGCACCCTGCCAGGACACACCGCGGCGCACATCTTCGCGTAGCGCTTCGCCGTTGTTGTAGCGATTGAACGCCTTTTCGAAACTTTCATCGCCGAGCATTTGGTCAAAAAAGGCCGGGCGGCACAATACACGGAATGCGCGCGCTTTCGGGCCTTTGATCTGCTTTTCTGAGGCGCGTTTTACGTCCAACAGTTGAACGGGCAACGGCTTGTTAAAGTCGATGTGGTTTTCGCCGTCGGTCTCTTTGATGTCAAACGCCTTAAACAAATCCAGCACCACCACGCCTTTTTTGTTGTAGACCTTGCCGAAAATCGCACCAAAGCGAAAATACTCGATCGTGATGTCGATGCTTTGACGAACAATCTCGGCTTTTTCGTCAATCACAGCCTGTAACGATTCGAGTTCGTCTTCTTCGCCAAAGGCGCGGGTGTTTTGAATTTCATCGGCCATGATGCTCGCTGGCACCGGCAAATGTAGCGCTTTGAACGTCACGGTCTTTCGGTCTGGATCATCAAGCGGCTCACCGTCTGCACCGCGTTCAACGTCCTGCACCAGTTGAATTTGACCGTCTTTGTATTCGATTTCGATCGAGGTGGTGCTAATGCCTTTTTCTTCGAACAATTTCAATTCAGCAAGGCGGGTACGAGGGACGGTCACGTTGTTGATGGCCGCCGTCAGTTCACGCAGGGAAAACTTTTCAGATTCTAGGGCTTGTTGCAATTCCATAGGGATGGCTCTCTTTGAAAAATCAGGGGAAACGCCCCGCGCTTAGCGCAGGACGATATTTTTTACTGCCAACGCCGCGATGGCGGCTTCTTTTTGCACTGAGGTGATGGCCGGCGGCCAGGTCAGCTTGGCGTCATACAAGGCGCACACGCGGGCATGGGCGACGGCCGGGGTTTCGTCAGCGGTGTCAATGTGGCCATACAGGACCGCCGCGGCGGTGCCCGCTTCGGGTGCATCGACGGTGATGTCCAATTGCGTAAAAGTGCCATCGTCATTTTGACCAAGCACGGTGCCCGAGGCATACGGGCCACCCACTACGACAATGCTATCGCGTGACACGGCATCCACTTCGCCCGCCACGTGAGCACCAATGCGCGCGCGCATGTGTGTAATCGTCATGTTCTTTCCTTACTGTGATAGGAGGATAAACACGCCCGCCGTTTAACGGTTGGCGTAAATGTCTTTGCTATTGAGGGAGGTGGTTTTCTTTTCGGTGTCCGTCACCACGCGGGTTTGGTCGCTGGACTCATCGCTCGCGGCTTTGGCTTCGTGAATGGCTTTGCCCACCATGGCGACCGGGTTGTCGATGCTCGCCAGTACGGTGTCAAGGCTGCCCGACAGGCCCGCGGCCGCCAGGGTGTCTTTTAACTCGCCCGCCATTTTGATGGTGGTGTCCGCGTGGGCTTTGGTGACGCCCTCTTTGAGCAAGGACGCCGACAACGCCGGCAAGCCCGCCACGGCGCACGCTTGCACCAGGTCGGCCGCATGGGCGAGGGCCATGTCAGGGGTCGGCGCAAGGGCGGCGATCGCGTCGGGGCGCTGTTCGGTGATGGCGGCAACCAGGTCGCTCGCGCTCATCACGTCCGCGCCGGGCAGCGACAGCACCACCGGGACGGTGTTATCACTGGCGTTTGTCTGGGTATTTGGGTCCATAGTGGCTTTTTTTCCTGTTTTAAGTTCGGCGATCACGCCCTCTAGGCTCCCGAGACGGTGAGCCATGCCTTTATCAACCGCGGCTTGACCAATCAAGATCCCGCCGCCGCCGAATTCATTAATCACGGTGTCACGGCTGACGGCCATGTTTCGGGCCACGCGCTGGACGAACACTTCGGCCAAGTTGTCGAGGTGGTCTTGATACGCGGCGCGCCCGGTTTCTGTGCCAGGGTCTTGGCGCTTGTTCGGGGATTGGCTGGACACGATTTCGATGGTTTCGAATTCGTCATCCTCGCGCGGCTTGCGGCGGCGCATTTCGAGCACGGTGCCGATGCTGCCCGCGCTGCCCGTGGCATCGATGACAATCTCGTCGCAGGCGCTCGCAATCCAATATGCCGCGGAACACGCCATGCCGCCCACGTAGGCGATCACGCGCTTTTTGCCGCGGGCTTGGTAAATCATTTCGGCCAGTTCGTGAATGCCTTTTGCTTCCCCGCCGGGGGAATCGACATCGAGCACGATGGCTTTAATGGCCGGGTCATTCAGGGCCGCGGTGAAGTCGGTCGCCAACAATTGGGTGGTGGTGCCGCCGCAAATGTTGGTAAACAAACTGGCGTAACGGCTAATCACGCCGTTGACGTGGATCAGGGCGACGCCGCCCTCGCGTTTTTCCATGCCGCGGGTGAGCGCTTTGCCGGCTTTCCCCGCCAGTGACTCGGGGGCGAAATCGTCCAAGGTGAGCGTGGCCGCGTCACGGTTGGCGATGTCGCTCATCAGTGACAGCAACGCCTGATCCAGCGCCCAGGGCTGAGACATCAAATAATTCAGGGCGAACTTATGTTTCATCGGTTATCGCTCCGGGGTTGTCTTGAGGGGTGAACAAGCCGCCGAGCTTGCTCGGGGTCGTCACCTTTTCTTCGGCGCAAATGTCTTCCCACTGTTTGAGCAGGCGCGCATTTATACGCATGTTGTTCTCGATGTCGGTGCCGTATTCGGCCGCCTCGCGCTCGGCGTTCGAGATGTGCGACGACACCGCCTTGTTACGCGCGTTAATGTCTTGCTCTGGGTGCAAGTGCTTAAAGGCGTCGGGGCGAATGTCGAGGGCAAAATATTTCCAGCGGTCATTGGCGAACCCTGGGGCGTCGAGCTTGCCGACCAAGATCGCCGCTTCAATCACCCAGCGCCAAATCCCCTGGACCACTTGAAAGCCGGATAAGTTGGTCTGATCAAACCCAATCGCGCGGCGGTACTCGTTGAGCATGGCGCGCACCAGGCGATCGTTTAACCCTTCCCAATCACCCGTGAGCAACGGATACGGGATCTCTTGCCCGGCGGACATCAACAGCCATTGCGCCCGGACAAAATCTTTGTACCCCGCGCCGGTGTCGTCACCGTCGAACAATTGCAATTTTTCACCGGGCAACATGCGCAACATGGTGCCGGCGCGCACCGTCTCGGACGTGTCATGCGCGGTTGAATCCGCAAACTTTGCTTTGCCCGTGTGCGGGTCAAATTCCCAATCATCCTCGCCGAAACTTTCGCGGTATAACGCGCCCGTGAACGCGGAGCGGTCTTTTTTGCGCACCAGTTCGGCGTCGTCATATTCGTGATAGGTGCGATCTTTCAATAGCACCGCGGCGGTTTCTGGCTCGGCGCGAACCTGGCCGGGGCGGCTGGGTTTGTAATGGTGGATCACGTCTCGCGCGGGCACGCGTTCGAGCTGGTTTAAGCTCGCGACGTCGATGCCGTCGTCCGGGTGCGCTTTGTAAAACCACACCGCGACCTTTTTCTTTCCATCAAACTCGATGCCTTGAATGATGCGGCGCGTCGGACTTAAACGGCGGTTTAAGTCGTGCGGGCACATGTCGGCCTCTAACAGTTCGACCTGGACCGGCACTTCGAGACCGGCATCAATGCGGCGATGCACACGGCGGATAAACACCTCGCCGGACATGCGGCGCGATAACACGGCCAAATGCAGCAAGCCGCCGAAATTCAAATCGCCCCAGGGGTCGAGTTCATTGGCAACAATTTTCCACAGTCCATTGCTGGCCTGGCGAAAGGTGTCATCGATGCAGGTACTTAACAGGGTGAACCCTTTGCCGACCTCGTTGGTGGTGTTCTTGTTCAGGCCCGAGCGCATGAGCAGCGAATTTCGATACCCCGCACGGGTGCGGTTTCGCAAGGGTTTCGCGGCGCTGGCCAGGGCGCGGTTCGGTCCGACCGAGGGCGCGGTCCAGCCTTCCCCGCGTGGGGCGCGTGTTGCCCCCTCGTAGGGTTGCGAGGCCAGCGGTTGACCGTTTAGGCCGACAATGACGCCCATCAGCGAATCCCCCTATCCAATCGGGTAGTAATGCCCGCCAGTGGGTTGGCTTTCACGCCCGCTTGACGCGCCAAGGCGCGGACCACCATGCGGCGGGCCTGGCGCAAATCGGCCATCGAGCGGTAGGTGATTTCGCGGCCGTCAATTTTCACCGTCAGCTCTGCGCCGACGATCGCCTCGTCGAGTTGAACGAGGTCTTCGGTTGTAAATGCCATAACCACCTTTTACACACTGGATGCGCGGCGGCGGCGCGTGGGTAACGTCACCGTGTCACCGTCGCCGGTTAGTAATTCCGAGCTTTCATTGATAGGCACGGCCCAGGCGGGCGGCGCGCTCCAATCAATGCGATCGGCTTTTCGTTTGTAAATGCACGCCCAGTTGTAGACGAACAAATCAAGCGTTTCGTTGCGCTTAGATACTTGGTCCCACCTGCCGTTGGCGAGCCTTTCTTCGGCGAGCAATTCGTCGAAAAACGTTTCGGGTAACCACTTCGGAAAATGGACATAACGGCGGCCAGGCTCGGGACGTTCTAGGGCGTTGGCCACGGTGTCTTTGATTCGATCCGTGTTGAGTAAGTACAACGGCACATCGCCATAGGCGCGCGCTTTGCGGTCGCTTCGCTTGGTGTTGTCCGGGAAACTTTCCAGCATGACAGGTCCAGTGCCGCGGCCCTTTATCAACATGAAACGCCGGGTTAACCCCTCGCCTTTGAGCTTTCGATAAAACTCATAGGCGTTGTCTGACACGCCATCCTCGCCGCCCGAGTCGCACGCGGTGAGCATGACGGGCATCCGCCGGCCGGTGTCGTCGTCGAGGGCGTAAGATTTGTTAATGACACGCTCAACCAACAGATCCCAATCTTCGATATACGCCGCCGGATTGACCCGGACGAACGTGTCCGGGTTATCCGGATCGACGCGCTTGGATTTTTCAATCTTGTAGCGGTCGATCACCTGGCATTCCAATTCAGAACCCCAGGCCAGCACCATGACGTCAAAGCGGGCCGTTTTTGCCCCGGCTTGAACGTCAACGGCGGCGGTGAGGAACCGCGCCCACGGCGGCACCACGCGCACACCTAGTTCGGTGCGGCGCTGCATCATGTCATGGGCGTTTTGGTTCCCTTTACGCGGCGGCGTAAATGGTTTTCCTTGGTCCGTGTTGACCGTGGTTTGTAAATCGTTGAGGCTGCCGGTTTTCTCATACGCGGCAAGCGCCGACAGGTATTTATAAACAAGCTCGTTCCAGGTCTGAAACGCGGCGGTCGGGCCTTTTTGCCAGAAACTCGCAATGCGGGTGTCTCGGCGTTGGCCTGTTACCACGCCGTTTTGGTCCACGGCGCACCCTTGCGGGACCCAAAGTCCGGCGGTGTTGAGCGTCATTTTTAACGACAAGCCGCCCGGCATTCGCTGGCCTTCACTGTGCAAGCTGCCGCAATGGGGGCACCCGATAAACACCTCTTTCGCGGCTTTGCCCGGATCGGTGATGTCTCGGTCCCATTGCAACAGCGGGAAATCAGGCTCGAACCATTCGCCACACTCGGGACACTGCCAATAAAACAAGCGGCGGTCGCCTTGGTTGTACAGCGACAAAATGCCCTCGGTCGGCGGCGCTTCGTGCGGCGAGCTGACGCGGTACATCGGATCGGTAATGTGAAAACCGGGCGAGCCTTCGGCGAGTGTCATGCCCGAGGACATGAACGTTTGTGTCCGTTTGGACGCCAACAAAAACGCCGAGCCTTCGCCGTCCACGTTGAGCGGAATGCGATCGTAATCGGTGATCGCAACGTTCTTCCAATCTGACGAGGCGAAAATGTTTTTCGAGGGCCAGCCAATTTTTAAAAAGTTGCCGGCTTTAAAGACTTTGTCATGAACGTTGTTGTCATGCGCCCGCGGCGATAGGGCCGCCAAGATTTCCGGGCTGGCGTTAAACTCACGCGCCAGGCGCTTTTGTGAGAACTCGCGGGCTTTGTCCTGGCTAATTTGCACCAGAAGAAAATCGCCGGGGTTGTTGACGATGGTGTCACACACCCAGCCATCAATGAGGCTAACGGTTTTCGACGTTCGCGCCGGGCCGACAAATATCACGGCACTGTAAAGGCGCGATTTCAAACAATCTTGTGGCTCGTGAATGTACGGGACCAGGTCACCGTCCCACGGGACCATTGAACCGCCTTGTTCAACGTACAACAACCGGCGCGCGCTTTGCGACACTGGCTCACGGTTCGGCGGTTTGATCAGGTTGGCCACGTCGCGGCGAACCTTCGCGGGCGAGGCGTAGCTAACGTGCATCGGCATCGACCTCTAACACTTTGTTGTATATCCAGGCGCGATTTTCATCGGCCCATTTTTCAACGTGTTCTAGCACTTCGGGCGGCACTTTATAGCGACGCTCTAAGTTATCCGGCAGCGACTCGAACGCACTGACCAAATATTTCAGCGTGGCGGCCAAGTCGAGGCGGTATTCGCTATCGGGGATTAACTCGCCGATCTCGGTTTGAAATTTCAGGCGCTCGCGCTCGGATTGAAAGAAATCCTTTCGATCTTTTGGGGCCATTTTGTTGGGGTCGTAATCGTCTTCGCTTTTGTTGCCCACTTCGGCAGAAAACAAAGCCGGCCCCACATCGGCCATCGCATACACATCGACCCCGGACTTTTTCCCTGCGGGCTTGACCAGCGCTTCTTTCAAACGCTTGCGCACCGTGTCGCGGTGCAATTCGAACATGTGGGCGATTTGTGAAATATTGCGGGTGCGCGCGTCGTCGAGGTTGCTGATCGTTCCCACTTTCCCCCCTTGAACGTAGCGCGACCCGAGCCGTTTGGGCGTCGTTCAAGTGATAGTGAGAGTGATCCCCTATTGGCTCGGGTCGTTTTCGGTTGGCGATGGCGGCGTATTGCGCCAGGCGCGAATGTATTTAAACCGTTTGTCGCAGGCGGTTATCACCGCAATCAATGCCGCGTTATCCGCGGCCAAGTCGGCCCAGGTGTTCCCCGTAAATGGCGGGACCACACAATCCACCGTGTACGCGGCGGGCGGGGTGCGATAAATGACAGCGGTTTTAACTGGCGGTGGCGGTGGTTCGCTCACGGCGCAAGCGGATAAGGTCATCAGGCAAAGGCAAGCCACCACAATCTGATTGTTTCGCCGCATCTTCAAAATCCTTTTGACTCTTGGCGCGGGCGCGGTTGGCTTGCTCTAAATCAAGCACCAACGCCGCCACGCGGGTTTGTTCGTGTTCATAACTGCGCGACATGGCGACCAGTTCGCGCCGTTCGGCGGCCAAGTCTTCGCGCAATTGCGTGTTGCTTTGCTCTAGCTGGCCAAGTGCGCCGAGGGCGGCGTCGCGCTCGTCGGTCACGGCATCGAGCCGCCACAGCAAAACAGCCCCAGCGGCGAACACGGTCGCCGCCAGAATGGCTTTTAATTTATTGATGATCATGCCGTCGCCTTATGGGGTGAGACAGATGGACTTTTCAACGTTTCGGCGCGAGACCAGGCCGGGCAATTTCACCCCGCCGCCGTACACCCAGCGGGTGAGCTGTTCGCAGGCTTGCGCGTATTGCCCTGTTCGCACGAAATAGCCGATGCGGGTTTCGCTGCCGTCGCGGTTATGGCGAAAACGGGTGCAACCGGTGTTGAAAATAAAACTGGTGAACGCGTCAACCTGCCCTTGCGTTAGCGCGGGCGCGCCTTGCCAGGCAAACAGGCATTGCTCAGCGGACTGAATGTTTTTCACCCAGTCTTTCGCGATTTGCTCATCGCTGACCAACGCGTCTATCACGCCGTGGGTGTTGCCTACCCCGTTCGTGACCAGCCCCGAGGGGCAACGGTACGGATCACGGCGACACCCTTCGGCGTTGCCAACAACATCGAGCGCCCGCGGCGAAATCGCCAAGGTGCCCGCCGGTTGGCCATCAACCAGCACGGCCCCGATTGGGGCGGTGTAAGCCGGTTGCGTCGAGGTGACGCCGCCGGTGATCAGGGCCGCGACCGCGGCAACAGAACAAAGAACACGTTTAATCCCATTCATTCGGCGGCCGCCTTTTTCTTGCGATAGGGGCGCTCGTCAAAATATTTCCAAATGTCGAACACGAGCCGAACGATCACGGCAGTGATACCCAAAATGGATAACGTTGACCCAACGGTCACGCCAGGGATGATGTAATAGTGCAGAATATCGGTAGCTTGTTGCGCGGCTTGGGGTGCATGTTGGACCGTGGCGACAGAATCCGAGCTGTAAACGTAAACGCCACCGCCGCCACCGTATGCAATAAGCCGCCCTTTCCATTCGGTGAAACGATCAAGGACTGTATTCATAGGCATAAAAAAAGCCCTCCGTTTGACGGGAGGGCTAACGCTGCTTGCTTGCTGAGAGGGTTGGCTTTGTCCGTCCGTTGGACGCAATAAAACCACGTTATGAAAAACGATACGGCAATAGCTCACCAAAAACAACGTTTTGTTGTTAAAAAAACTTTTCGTTGTTGACCTTTATCACACTTAACCCCATGTTGGCGGATTTCATGGCGTGACATGTCACGCTTGCGGGGTGATGTCCGCGCGTGACGTCACGGTCGTGGTCATGCCCAGCGCCGCCCCCAGGGCGCGCGAGAATCGGCGCACCGCCTCACCAAACCGGCGAAAAGGGCGCAGCCTTTGCGCTTCCAAACGCGCGAGGCGTCTTTCTCGCATAGCCATGACGCGAAGGTCTACCGCCTCGGCGCGGCCCTTATCACTCAATGCTTCGGACCAAGAAAACACCACGGCCAGGCGTAAACGTCGGGTGCCTTTCTTGTGCGCGATTTTTCGTTTGTGGCTTAATTTCATAACATCAATTCCTTGTGTTGCCAGGTTCGCCAACATTCGCCATCGCCGCGAAACGTGTCACCGCACCCGGCGGGCAAGGGGGATTTACATTTCCCACAACAGCCCAGGGCGGCCACTTGCGCTTGGTAGCGTTCGGCGTCTTGCTGGATAAGTTCGGCGATATATTCTTCGCGGGTGTAAGGCTCCCCCGCCACCGCGCGTTTTTGGCGCATGTCGTCCAGGCGCTCACGATCGGCATGGGTGAATGTCAGCGTGACATTTTCCGCGCCGAACTGGTTCGCCTTGGCGTTGGCCGCGGCTTTCTCGCGGGCGCGTTGGTTTGCTTTACGGCGACGATCATCGGCACGGCGTTTTTCTTTCTTTTCTTGCTCGGTGTTACTGGTCATTGCCGGCAAGCGCCTCGACAGGGATTTGAGCCAACACGCGCAGCAGCGCGACCCCGCCCGCAAGGGCCGCATTCACCACCGCATACACGGTCACACTCATGACGTCTTGCAGCGCAGGCAGCGCCGCCAATAGTACGTTAACCAGGGCCAACAATAGCGCACACTGTACGCTCCATAATTTATACGCCTGCTTCCAATCACTAATCATCACTTTCCCTTCTCCTTATTCACCCCACAGGTGATTAAGCTTACCCAAACAAGGCCGGCCCCACGGCCGCCATGTCATACAAATCAATGCGGCGATCGCCGCGCTTCGCCGGGGCCACACCTGCCGATCGCAGACGCTTTCGCACCGTGTCGCGACTCAAGGCGAACATGGTCGCGATTTGACTGATATTTAAGTAACGCATCGACATCACACTCAATTAAAAAGGATCATTTCGGCAGTGGTCAGCCCTTGCCCCGTCTAGGATTCGCCAGGGATCTGGCGAGAGTGCTGCCGACGCATAGAAAATCCGAAAATTTCCCAAATACCGCGGGCCTCGCACCCGTGGTTTACTTTTTCGGCCCCAGGGTCCCCAGCGTTTTGGCGACGCGCTGCCAAATCACGGCACACACTGACGCCTCCAAGCCACTGATAATTAAATTAAATTGCTCATCACTTACAGCTTTCTCACCCGCTGCGATCGCCTCGAACTCTTTAGCGAATCGGCGGAAACTTTCCAATTCTCTTGCCATGTTGTTTATTCCCCTGTGATAAATGGTCGCTTTGCTGGCTCATGCCGCGCGGGCGCTTGTGTTGTTGTGTTCAATAGATCGCGACGATCTCGTCTCTGTCTCGGCGCGTAAACGTTCAAAGCCGCGGGTGTCTAACCAGGTGTGATATGTCGTCAGTGCGTTGAGCATGGGCACGTCATAAAGTGCCTGGTCGTAGGCTTTGCGGGTGCGGTCCATGGCGTGGTTGAGAATGCGCTCACTCACCGCGTCATTGATGCTTAATGCCTCGGTGCAAATGGTCTTTAAGGCTTTGCGGCAATCGTGGGCGGACCATTGGCTTACACTCACTTTTTGAATGAGTTTTCTTGCGCTTGAATAACTTAATGGCTTGGCGTGACCATGCCCTGGGAACACAAACACGCCGCGATAACCTTTGCGCTTTTGGGTGTCTCGGTAGGCGGTTAAAAAGGCCGTCATGGCCACGGTTAACGGCAGTTTGTGCCATTCGCTGGTTTTGGTGTCGGCCATCGGCAACCGCCAGTAACCATCCACCAAATCAATGTTTGACCATTTCGCCGCCAGGGTTTCGGTGATGCGGGTGCCATGACCGAGCAACATCACGACCAAGCATTGCGTGACGCGGTCACAATCTAAGAGGCCGTTAAACACCGTTTCGATGTCCGTGGCCAACAATCGCCCGTCTTTCTCTTTGAGTGGCACGGCGATAAAGTCAGTAAACACCACGCCCGCCAAGGGGTTGACGTCAAGGCGGCCGACCTTGTCAGCTTGTTTAAAGGCTTGCTTTAGGACAGATAACACGGCTTTGACCGTGGCGAGTGAATGCGTTTCTTGCAGTGGCCAGATCAGCATGTCATCGAGGGCTTGACGGGTTAATCCCTTGAGCGGTAGCGCGCCCAGGCGGGGCAATAAGTGACACTTGATCGCGCTTTGTATTGAGGCTTTTCGCTCTCTTGAGCGGTGAGCGTCTTTGCTGATCCGGGTGGTGTACCAGCCCAGCACGTCGGCCACGGTGTCGAACGTTTCGCGCAACGAGACCGATTTGTTAATCGCCAGGGCGGCGAGCTTTTCCGGCAGGACCTTTTTCACGGCTTTCACCGTTAATAACGGCCAATGCCCGAGGAAATACCACACGTCAGATCGCACCACGAACCACGACCCCGACACGCGCGATTGATGGAAACGAAAGCGCAACGCTTTATAACCTGGGTCGCGCAAGGTGATCGCGGCCCCGGTTTGTTGCGCTTTAATGTTGGCCTCTGAAAAGGCAATCACGGTTGTTTTCATTGTCGGCGTTGTCTGGGTCTACAGTTCAAGCTCGGCACGCATACGGCGCTGCTCGTGAATGTCTTCAATGCGGCGGCGAGTCTCGGCGGCCTTGGGGTTGGTCACTTTTGACGCGCGCGGGGTTTCGCCTCGGTAGCCATGATTGAATGGATGACTCGGATCGGAGGTTTTAAGCATGTCGTTTTACTCGCTTCTCGGTTAATTGCTGGATAATGGTTTCGCGCGCTTTCTTTAAGCGGCGTTTATAGGTGGGCAAGCTGATCCCGGTGCGGTGGGCGCGCTTGAGCTGGGTGTCGTCTTGCACATGAAAGCCAAGCGCACCACACTCAATACGAAACACGGTCGCGGCTGCTGTATCTTCTGCCGCCAAACGTAACACCGCTGCCTCGACTTCGGCTTCGATGCAATCTAAAACAGGGCCGCCACCGCCGCCGCCAAACACACCTTGATTCTCGATCAGCTTGCCCAATATGGACTGGCCCGCCGGCACCAATGACCCGGAATGCACCCACCGTGCCCACTGGTCAAAAATGTCATCCCAGCTCGCCATGATTTCCCTTACTTCACATCAACGATATACAGCGGCTTTCCTTCGCCATTCTTGTGGCGAGTCGCGCGCGACATTTCCGCCCGTTTGTTCTTCACACACCAAAACACATGTGTCCTATTGCTACCGGCGCGGATTGGAGTCACGCCATACAGCGCTTTTAACTGCGCCTCCGCATCACTTTCGCTCGTGACACACAACTGGTTTGATTTACTCATGATTTTTTCTCGTGATTTGATTGATTAAGCCAATCGTTAAATAATCGCACCAGGGCGTGATAATTAGCGGCGGCGCGGGCGTTGGTGTTCAATTCGCCGCGGGATTTCACGCCACACACGTGGCGAATAATGCCGGCGGCCTGGTTTTCTGTTTCAATCGACGCGCCGACCTTATCGGCCAAAAAGGCACGGAATCGGGGCATCTTGCACAGCCTCGCCGACCCCTGAGCCAACTTCACGCGGCCCCCTGGGTGCGGCGCTGTTTGCGCGCGGCGGCGCGGCGTGTAAAGCACTCGGAATACGCCTCGACAGCGTCCAGCACATGCTCAGGGTGGACCAGGTCGGCGCTGATCATCAGATCCAACGGTCTGACCGGGACCATGGCCGACACACGGCCGCGGCGGTAGGGATGGCAGACCACCGCCCCCATATTTCGCATCGCGTCAGCCTCGGCGGGGGTGTTAATCCCCACCACCAAGGTGACATTTTCGTCGCTTCCACGGGTGCGGGCCTCGATGTTCAAGCGGCGAATGCGCGCATCCTGGCACGGTAAAAAACCCACAAAGACACGGCGAACACGCGGCGCGCCCAGCTCTCGCGTTAGGGCGAAATGCACCGCGTCGCCGGTGTCGTTACCCTCTCCCACCAATGCCATTAGAATCATGCTACTGTCCCCGCCTCGATCGCTTCTTCTCGCTCGGCGATGGCTTGTTCGTATTCAATATCAAACAACGCGAAATCAACCTTCCCTCCTGAGATTCGGCGGATCGCGTTTCGGGCTTTCGTCTTGGGTGAACGGCGCAAGTTCATCCATTCACTGACCGTTTTAGGGCTAAGATCGAGCAATCGCGCGACCCGTGATTGCCCACCAAAACCCAACGTTTTGATCCAGTCTTGAAACCTCATTAAGTTGTCCTTTCCGCGATTTGCGACATAGATTAACAACAAATCGTTGTTATAACAATGATCGAGGTGTGCCAAATTCCGCATTCTGTGGTACATTTAAGCGATAAAACGCCGCCTGATAGGCGACGGCATGACAAAAGCACATTAAAAAGCGTTAACTCACTAACAAAACCACCCCCGGAACAGGGCCAAATGATGAAAGTAGACACGAAAGAAATCACCGGCGAACGCCTCCGCGCACGGCGTTTATTAAAAGGCTGGACGGCGCGCGAGGCGGCATTGGCGGCGTCACTGGCTGCGCCTGAACCTATCTCGACCGGGCGGTGGCAAAACTGGGAATGCGCACAGCGCAGCCCAGGGACCGATTTATACCCGTTTCTGGCCAAGGTGCTCGACACCACGCCGCAATATTTAGCGGCCTGGTCAGACGAACCCGGGATCGGGGTCGAAACCAACAAATACGCCGTGGCCAACGTTAACCAGGGCGGGCGCGATGACCCGATCGCGTTTAACGTGGAGGCATTGAAAAAACGCGGATTGGATGAACTGTATTTGCATCTTTTGACGACCGCCGATGACGCAATGGCCCCCGACATCAAGCGCGGTGAAATGGTGCTTTTTGATAAGACAAAAACCACGATTGAAAGCGGCGGCATTTACGCCTTGGTTATGGGTGAGGATGTGTTTATTCGGTTTGTGCGCCGCGACATCGGCAAAGGTTACAGCGTGTACGCAAGCAACGAAAAACACGCGCCGCTACAATCCTTTAGCGACAGCGAATTTAAACAAATTGACGTGATCGGCCGCCTGGCATTCAAAGGCACCTGGCTCACTGAAAAATAAGCGTCACTAAAAGCGCGGGGGGTCCGCGTTTTTTAGCAATCAATTAACAACATTTTGCAGTGCATGGCGACAACGCCAAAGCAAAACAAACAACGCAAAAGGAATACACCATGTTAGACGGTCAACTTACAGTGCTACGCATCACCACGCCGGCCGAGTTCCATAGCGTGACGCGCAATCAAAAACAATGTGTTCAAGCGGCCGCCGCCATGCAGTTGGCCACCTCGGTATTATTAGAAAAAGCGCTCGACAGCAACCTCGACGAAGAAGCGCACGCCCTGGTCAACGCGGCGAATTTTCAAGTCAACGAATTGAAAAACACGCTGGGCAAATTGATGCAACAGCTCGACAGCGTCACCTTGGAGGATTTCCGCCATGACTAACCCCATCAGCGCCCCAGGGACGGGGCTTGATTTTGATGAATTGCTGGTCCTAACCCGTCACGCGGCGGGGATTTCCCCGGCCGACGTGGCCAAAGAGTTGGCCGTCAGTGCGCCGGTGCTAAAACTTATCGAGCAAGACATTCGCCGAAAGCTGGGCGCAAAAAGTCCGATGCACATGATCGCCCGCGCGTTTCAGCTCGGGATATTAAAAGCGCTTTGCCTCGTGCTTTGCTTTTCCTTTGTCACCAGCGTGGACACCCAAGCGACCCGAACGGGCAGCGCAAGAACCAGCATGAGCCGCCCCGCGCGGTCGCGAAACGATTTCATTTAAGGGACATTGAAATGGGAAAAAATAACGCGAACTTAGTCAACCAAACCAGCGGGAAAGTGGAATATTACACCCCGCCAGAATGGACCGACGCGGCGCGCCAGGCGCTCGGCACCATCGAGCTAGATCCGGCAAGCTGTGCCACGGCAAACGACAACGTGAAAGCCGTGCGATTTTTCACCAAACACGACGACGGGCTGGCCCAGCCCTGGACGGCGGCCACATTATGGATGAATCACCCTTTTCACCGCGGCGAAAAGGCGTGCCCAATGCCTCACACAAAATGCAGAAAAAAAACCTGTATTGATCGGGGTCATCACATCGACCACGCCATCCCGAGCAATGACGACTGGATCAGCAAACTCCTTGCCGAATACCAAGCGGGCAACGTGAAAGAGGCCATTATCATCACGTTCGCCAACACAAGCGAATCGTGGTTTAAAAAGTTGCTGCCTTTTCCTCAATGTATGCCGAATAAGCGGGTGCATTACTACAAACCCGACGGCAGCCTCGACAAGAACTGCACCAAAGGGAGTGCGATCACGTACTTAGGCCCCAACCTTGACACCTTCGCGGCGGTGTTTAGTCGCCTGGGAACCATCAAAATCGAATACAAAAAAGGCCAAGCATGAACACCATCGACGCGCACGACATCACCCTGATGGCCACCTTGCTGGCCGACGGCATCAAAGCCGCCGAGGTCGCGGAAAAGTTCGAAATAACCATCAAAGACGTATTGGCGGCGGTTTATCCCGATCTGCCCGCGCCGGGGTTATATGTCAAACGCTTGAATCGCGGACAGGCCATCACGGGCGAGTTTGGCATCGAAAAACGCTGTCCGAAATGTACCGACTTTCACCCCGCGACCGCCGAGTTTTGGCATCACTGCCACAAAAACACCGATGGTTTTCATTGGTGGTGTAAAGCCTGCGAATGCGAACGAAAGCCACGCGCGAAGCGGGCAACAAACCAAACGACACACAGAGAGATCTCGCTATGACAGACCAGCGCACCATCACACTCAACGACGACGCCGCCGATTGCTTAGAAACGTTTGTCGGTTTGTTTAACGGGATGATCCGAGACTCGGACGAAATGGCCGCGGAAATCAACACCCTGAGCGCGCGTCAGCTCGACTACCACCACCACAAAAACCGCGCCAAGGGGCTAGAAAATCAGATTGAAGCACTAGAGGCCCAGGTCGCCGAGCGTGACGAAATTCTCGGCGTTGCAAAACTGGTCGCCGATGAAAAAATCAGAATGGAAAAAGTCGCGGCAAGCCAGCGCGCGCGCATTGATCAGCTTGAACGCGAGTTGAGCATGTCACGTCAACGCGGCGGCGAACTGCAAAAGCAACTCACGCAACTAAAAAGCGGCGACAACCCTCAAAAGCTCAAAGCGCAAAACCAGCGGCTCAAAGAAAACGGAAAAGAAAAAGACGCAAAAAACGCGAGATTGGAACGGGAGGCCAAGATCTACAGAAAAGAGATCAAAGAGTTAAACATCAAACAAAACCAGGCGTTCGATAAAATCAAGGCATTGAAAGCGCAAGGCGGCGAATTAACGGGCGTGTTTCATAAAGGGGACCACCATCTGATTGTGTGGCCACAAACAATCAAATCAAAAAGCGAAGAATCTGGCATCACACACGAAAGTCGCGCATTGCTTCACATGCACCAATCCGGCACCGCGCGCTTAATCACATATGACAGAGATAATGCGCAGCTAGTCATTCACAAGGCCCCGGCGGGCGGGGTGCGCTTAAATAAAGAAATTGAGCGCTTTGCCGAGGATTGGCTGTTTAATGTCAATATCACGCAAAGCGGCAACGTAACCGCCGCCGATTTGTTACAAACCAACCTCAACACAAAAGGAGAATCATGAGGCACACACTAAGACAAGGAGAGCATTTTTGCATTGGCCCCGCATTACAACTGCCGGGGCCGACACTGCCCTCTCAAGACTGGACGAGAGAACACGGGATTATTACAACGGGATCAGGGGCGTCAATGACGATTGTTGATTTTGCAACGCCGCGAGAATGCATGATCGAGGGGATGGTTTTCACCACGGATGGATCAAACGTCGCGCTTGATGTTTATTTCGGCGATTCGTCCAAAGAAAGCACATTGACATTTGATGCGGGAGAACTAGCGGGAACATGGCAAAAATTCAGATTTTCATTTAATTTCAAATCCCTACGACTGAGAGCTAGAAACAATTCAAGCCCGACCAAGTTTAAAGAAATCACAATAAAGGAGATATTATGATTTTGGAAAGCAATAAAAACTACGCAGTGACGAAAGAAGGGCTTCATCAACTGGTCATAGCTGGCGAGGAAGGAAGCGAGGCAACGCTCTACATCTCGCAAGATGGGCTGCCATTTCAGCCCATTCACACCTACACCCAACAATCACCGCCCGAACAAATAAACCTGCTTTTTTCGTGCCTTAAAATAGAGGGTATGCGGATTAGAGTGAGTATTGATTAAAATTTATACTAATCAATACTCTACCTCTGTTATTTCTTCTTGTGTGTATTTGGATGTTTCATGTGCTGTTCAAATAGCTTCCTAACCATGTCATGTCGGAACCCATGAAAGGACATTTCAGGTTCATCAATCAAGATCATTTCGTTAGGCTCTGGGCGCGGCTGGTTAAGTGAATCAATGGTGGTTTCAAGTCCACCTTTTGTGTAAAGCAATTTAGCCCTGAGCACTTCAAAGCTGTATCCTCTGCCGTTCCTGAAGGTTCCTTTTATGGAGTTATTCAGACTCTCTGTGACGGCATTAGTGTATGGATAATCCCACCAATTAAAGATTTCCTCATGCCAGTTATCTATCGCTCGAATGGCATCACTAAAGTATTTTCGGACGGTTGGAGTTGCTACGCTTTTCCAGTTCTCCCAGTAGTCCTCAGCTTGCTTTCTGGTAGGCATATCCCACATACCCAAGAAACCCTCTTTAGCGTTGTAGACTTCCATTAACTGAGGATACTCATTAGTCCAGAAGTCAAAAGACGCTAACTCATTTAACCCTTTAATGTTGTCTCGGCGTTTTAGAAGAATTTTGCGGTCATTCTTGAGTTTCTTACGCTCTTTTACTGTCAACTCCGCACGAACAGATTTACGGGCTTTCTCCATAGCTTCGCCCGCCATTTTCGCAACATGAAATCGGTCTACAACAACCACTGCATTGGGTATGAGCTGCTTAACTGCACGGTGGTATGGTCGCCACATATCAATACAAACGATCTCTATGTTCTTCCATCCACGAAGACGCATGATCGCCTTTTGAGTGGCGTCTTGCGATCTGTCCTTACGCATATCCAGAAGAGTTCTCTTCTCGATGTCAGTCATTACAAGGTGCATTTTCTGGCTAAAGTGCGTCTCATCGATACCAAGAACTCGCGGCGCTTGCCAGTCATGCTTATTTTCAATAGCAGTAACGTAGTTAGCGAATACATTTCTGATCGTCTTCTCATCAACGCCAAGCTCACTGGCTACGCTCAAGAACGGAACCTTAGCAGCACGCTTAACTATGTAGTCAACAGTGCGCTTTGGCATCCTGAAATCTTCGTGAAGCCACTCCAACGGTTCGAAATACGTCTTACCACAGGGCTTACACTTCAGGCGTTTTCTAGTGAAGCTGATACGGACTGTCTTAGCGTGCATCTGAGTATCGACAAAACCCTGAATGCGCTTTCCGATTACAACAGATTCAGCCGACCTGCACTCAGGACAATCCCTTATTGCTACCGAAGATTCAGCATGAATAACATAGCTCTCATCGTCTTCTTCTAAGTTTCTAACTACAACATTTGGGAGATTAAGAAGCGGCATTAGCAACCTCAAACAAGTAAGAGTAACGTTTTGATATTTGCTCTCGAGATACGCCACACTCTCGTGCAACTGCAGCTTTGCTAACTCTCTTGTTTGCCAAGCGTAGTTCGTGAATTGCTTTCATTACAATTTGCTCAGTTTTTTCCGTTCTTATTTTATGTGTGAAGTATGCCCCTTTTGAAGTGTGATGTATGCTATTTGAACCCTCAGGGGATTCAATTTCACCGATACGAGCAGACGCGATATCAAAGTATTTGCGCTCTTTCTCGAACCCAATAAATGATCTTCTCAAACTCTTAGCTGCAACTCCTGCAGTACCTGAACCCATACAAAAATCCAGTACAACATCTTCTTCATTGCTATACGTTTTGATTATGTACTCGAGCAAAGAAACAGGCTTTTGAGTTGGGTGTAAGTTTTCTTTGTATCGGTCACTGTCAAACTTTTGAACAGAGCGAGGATATCTCTCGGTTGAGTCATATCTGGTTAACTTGTCTTGCTTTCCATAACAGTCGCTATTGTCTTGGCTTCTAATTGCGACCTTTCTTTTGTGGCCTGTGGTTTTTTGAGCATTGTAAACAGGGAGCTTCTTGTAAAAGACAAGTACGTTCTCATGCGCTTTCATCGGCATCTTTTTGGCGTTTAAATGACCTGTAGAAGTGTTCTTTTCCCAGATCCACTCATAGCGCAACATAGGCAGATTTGAAGCACCAAGAACTTTGTCAAAAGGAGTTTGAGCAAAGAGAACAATCGCAGCTCTCTCTTTCGTTACTCGTTTAAGTTCAGGCCATAAAGCATCAAGGTCTATTAAAGTATCCCACTTACAACGCGTTGTTCCATATGGCATATCCGCACACACCAAATCAACGCTATTGCTAGGTATTGATTTGATTAGCTCTAAGCAATCTCCGTGTCTTAAATCTATCACTCTATACTCACTATAATCCGAATCGCATAACTATGATTCTACAAGTTAGTTATTTATTCGTACACACTTAAATCCGAATACCC
>NZ_MDAG01000005.1:0-82788 GCF_002876705.1 Enterovibrio norvegicus
CACTCAGTTCATTGATAAATCTTATGTCTATCAAGTACGAGTGCCCACACAGATTGTATAGGTCAAATTGTTAAAGAGCTGCTCAGCCTTGCTGAGCGGAGAGAGATTTAAACTCAACTCCTTTTTTGAGTCAAGCACTTTTGCTTTCCTCATGTTAGCTGCGAACTTTGCCGTGCCAACAGGGAGCGCATTATAGGGAGTGAATTATTCTTGGCAATACCTTTTTGGCGAAAAAATTAGTTTTTCATCAAAAAACAGTTCAAGTGCTCAAAACATCATCATTGTGATAAAAAAACAGCCCAAATGGGCTGTTTTAACGGTGATATTCAATAAAAGAAAATACGGTCGCGGTTTACATTTCTTTTAAATAGGCAGGCACATCAGCAATGCTATTCAATACAGCCGTTGCTAATGCCTCTCCTTCTTCTGATACTTGTTTTCCGGTGCGTACAAGAATCTTTGTAGCAACACCCGCAGCTTCGGCGGCTCGCATGTCATCGGCTTTATCACCAATCATGACTGACTTATCCATGTCGATCTTCAAGAACTGACTCGCGTCTAAAAGCATTCCCGGCTTAGGTTTGCGACAATCACAGTCCTTTTTATAAGTTTCATCGCCATGTTCAGGATGATGCGGACAATAGTAGATACCATCAAAATCTACGCCATTGTCTGCAAAGTTCCAGTCCATCCATTCAGTTAAGGTAAGGAAGTCGTCTTCAGTGTAATAACCGCGAGCAATGCCTGACTGGTTCGTTACGAGTACAAGCAAGTAGCCCATCTCTTTCAATGCACGACATGCATCGAATACACCGTCGATATATTCAAAGTCGTCGACTTTGCTGATGTAACCATGATCAACGTTAATAACGCCGTCTCTATCAATAAATACCGCTGGATTGGCCAAAGCTATGCCCTCTATATATGCTTAGTGCGCGATTATGACATGCAATTCGCTCATCATCTATTGTCACACGGTCTCTTCATCTCGTTGTGGTAAAGTCTGCATCAAATGAAATAGAGAGTTACCTTATGAATTACTCACTTGTCCCTGTGGGTCACATTCAATCCCCATTCAAAGAAAAGTTCGCTGTTCCACGGCAACCCGGGTTAGCGCCTAGCGCAACGGCATCTATCATTTTGACTGGGGATGCCAATAACGAAGACGCTGTTCGCGGTCTAACTCAATTTTCACACATTTGGGTTCTCTTCTTGTTTGATCAAAACCTCAAACAAGGTTGGACACCAACCGTTCGCCCACCCCGTTTAGGCGGTAACGAAAGAGTTGGTGTATTTGCCAGTCGAGCGACTTTTCGTCCAAACGGCATTGGCATGTCTGTTGTAGCGATTAAAAACGTTCGCAGGGTTGACAGCCAAGTTATCATTGAGATCGGTAGTTGTGATCTTGTTGATGGCACACCTGTTGTCGACATAAAGCCCTACATTCCATATTCCGATTCAGTGCCAGATGCTATTGGTGGCTATGCAAGCGAAGCGCCACACACACTGGATGTTTCATTCAGCGCAGAAGCAAATTGTGCACTTTCAAAGATCAATGATGGTCAACACAAGGCACAAGTCATCAAAGAAGTGCTTGCTCAAGACCCTCGCCCTGCCTACAAAAAGGGCAAAGAAGACAAGAAAGAATATGCTGTTCATCTTTTCGATCTAAACGTGAAGTTTACCGTTGATGAACCAGCCATCGTTGTGACAACGATAGAAGCCTTTTGCGATTAGTGTTGTCACTGGTAATATGGCCTACTTATTACCTTCCATAATGTAACTAGATAAACGGATAGCATAGATGCGTACCAGTAAATACCTTCTTAGTACTCTGAAGGAAACGCCAAACGACGCAGAAATCATTAGCCACCAGCTAATGTTGCGTGCTGGCATGATCCGCAAACTGGCGTCAGGCCTATACACTTGGATGCCAAGTGGTTTGCGTGTTCTTCAAAAGGTTGAAAAAATCGTTCGTGAAGAAATCAATAACGCTGGCGCTATTGAAATTCTAATGCCCGTGGTTCAGCCCTTTGAATTGTGGGAAGAAACGGGTCGCTCTGAAAAGATGGGTCCTGAGCTTTTGCGCTTTACTGACCGTCACATGCGTCCGTTTGTTCTGAGCCCTACCGCTGAAGAAGTGGTTACCAGCTTGGTTCGCAATGAAATCAACTCGTACAAGCAGCTTCCGTTGAACTTGTACCAAATCCAGACGAAATTCCGTGACGAAAGACGCCCTCGTTTTGGCGCAATGCGTGCACGTGAATTCTCAATGATGGATGCGTATAGCTTCGATTTGGACAAAGAAGGTCTACAAGCATCATACGAAGCAATGCACGTCGCATACTGTGCTGCTTTCGACCGTATGGGTCTTGATTACCGTCCAGTGCTTGCTGACACAGGGGCGATTGGCGGTTCTGCTTCTCACGAATTCCACGTTCTTGCGAACAGTGGTGAAGACGTCATCGCATTCTCAACAGAATCTGATTACGCAGCAAACGTTGAGATGGCTGAAGCGCTAGCACCTGCAGGTGAACGTGAAGCAGCGACACAAGAAATGACGATGGTTGATACGCCGAACGCAAAAACCATCGCGGAGCTTGTTGAGCAATTCAACCTTCCAATTGAAAAGACCGTTAAAACACTGTTTGTTAAAGCATCGGAAGAGTTTGATGGTGAATTGGTCGCGTTGCTAGTTCGTGGTGACCACGAGCTCAACGAAATCAAGGCTGAGAAACTGCCACAAGTTGCTGTTCCTTTTGAATTTGCAACTGAAGAAGAAATTCGTGCAGCCGTAGGCGCAGGCCCAGGCTCTCTTGGCCCTGTAAACCTATCATTGACCTTCATTGCTGACCGCAGTGTTGCCGCAATGAGTGATTTCGGTGCGGGTGCCAACATCGACGATAAACATTACTTCGGTATTAACTGGGGTCGTGACGTCGAGTTGGGTGATGTTGCCGATATCCGTACTGTTGTTGACGGCGATCCAAGCCCTTGTGGCAAAGGTACGCTTCAACTTAAGCGTGGTATCGAAGTTGGTCATATCTTCCAGTTGGGTACCAACTACTCAGAGAAAATGAATGCTGGCGTACTGGGCCCTGATGGTAAGAACACTATCCTTGAGATGGGTTGTTACGGTATCGGCGTATCTCGTGTTGTTGCTGCTGCTATTGAGCAAAACCACGATGAAAACGGCATTATCTGGCCAGAATCACTTGCACCTTTCAGTGTGGCGATCGTTCCAATGAACATGCATAAATCAGAGCGTGTACGTGAAGCAGCAGAGAAACTGTACGCAGACCTAACGGCTGCAGGCATTGAAGTGTTGTTTGATGACCGTAAAGAACGTCCTGGTGTTATGTTCTCTGACATTGAATTGGTGGGTGTTCCACATACCATCATTATCGGTGAGCGCAGCATGGACAATAGTGTGTTTGAATACAAACACCGCCGCAACGGTGAAAAAGTGCCAGTTGAAATCGACGCAATGGTTGAATACGTTAAGTCTCAAATGGCTTAATGGCTCAAACAAAAAACGCCTCCATTAGGAGGCGTTTTTTATATAAGATTTTCTGAAAAAGTGACGTAGTTTCTGCCTTTTTCTTTCGACAAGTACAATGCTTCATCCGCACGCTTAAAATACTCGTCCACACTTTTTATCTTTTCTTTCGCATCAACCATGGTTGCCCCAAAGCTCATTGTGACCGGTATACGTTGTCCATCAAACATAAAGTCATACAGTTCAATCGATTCACGCAACCGCTCTAAAACAATGAACGCTTCTTTTTCATCATGCGGCGAAAACACCAAGCAAAATTCTTCGCCCCCAACTCGACCTACTCTGTCATACGGGCGAAGCTTGTGACCTAACAGCTCTCCAAGTTGGCGCAATAATGCATCTCCACCAGGATGACCATAAGTATCATTGACTTTCTTAAACCAATCGATATCACACAGGGCAAAACACAACTTCCCCTTCTCTCTTTCTATACGAGAGAAATCTTCATTTAAACGTTCAAACAGTGCCCTGCGATTAAGCAACCCCGTCAGTTCGTCGTAACTGGCAAGATGGTCTAAACGATGCATCGCATCCACCAGCCGAGATTGAAGCTCTAACGTACGGATCCCAACATCAACACGAGCACGAAGCACCTGTGTATTAAAAGGCTTGGGCACATAATCATTAGCCCCTTTATTTAGCCCCAACGCGATATGTTCTGCACTGTCGCGCGCGGTGCAAATAATAATATAAGGCGGGTTTGATGTTTCGATTTGGCAGATCTTTTCACATAGTTCAATACCGCTATACCCCGGCATTTCCCAATCAAGAAGTAACAAAGATGGAGGGTTAGGATGCATCATGACTTCTAATGCTTCCAGACCATCATTTGCAACAATGACGTCTAGTCCCCATTTTCGTAGAAGTACTTCAACAAGCTTTGCTAAGGCTTTGTCGTCATCTGCAACCAATGCAGTGAATGAAGGGGCCATGTAGTTATCCAACATCGAGTTATGAATAAAAATATAACACTCACCGTTCTATTGTATTGACTAGTGCTCAATAAATGACCCAGCTTTTAGCGTTCCATCACACTCACTATGGAAACAGTTGAATAACAATAGCTTCAAAGCTAGCTATGCATACCAAGCCCAACTAATACGGCATGCTAAAGTTGTTATAACCACAGAGATCCAAGGATGAATCGGCCATCACATGAAGAGTAATAAAAAAAGCACCAAAAGCGCGCCTCAAAAGGTCGCACTGATACTCAGTGGGGGTGGGGCACGTGCTGCGTATCAAGTGGGCGTGTTGAAAGCGATTTCTGAATGGTATCCACGCGTCCATGCCAGCCCTTTTACAATTTATTGCGGAACCTCGGCAGGTGCTCTCAACGCAACATCACTCGCATGCCATTCGTCATCTTTTCGACTAGGCGTCAAAAAATTGTCTTGGCTTTGGTCGAAGCTTCACACCAAAGACGTTTTTAGTAGCTCCTACGGCGATATACTGCATCATCTAGGACGGCAAGGGTTTGCGCGTATGCGCGCACAGTACCACTGCGCGCCCCCTTTTGGTCTACTCGACAATCGCCCTCTCAGAACACTGCTCAACAACGTCATAAACTACAACAAGATAGAACACCAAATAATCAACAAGCACTTACATGGCTTAGCCATTACGGCGTCGAATTATCAAACCAGTAAGTCCGTCACCTTCTATCAGGGACAACCTGAGATCAAACCTTGGGTACGCTCACGGGCAATCGGGCAGCAATGTCAAATCACGACAGAACACTTGCTTGCTTCATCTGCAATTCCAATTGTTTTCCCCGCATCTCAGATTGGGCATGGTTATTACGGGGATGGTTCTGTACACCAAATTGCACCACTACGACCCGCTTTAAAGATGGGGGCAGAGAAGCTCCTCATCATTGACTTAGCGCCACCACAAACTAAGAACAAACAAGCAGTGCCCAGTGCGCCTGGGCTTGCGACGCTTGGCGGACATTTAATGGATGCGATCTTCGCCGATACATTATCAGCCGATCTTGAGCACCTCGATAGAATGAACAACATCGTTTCTTCGCTCGACCGTAAAAAAGCCGAAAATTTGGCGCTGCGGCAAGTCTCTGCCTTACACCTCTCCCCCTCCAGCCCGTTTGAGCCCTTGGTTGAGAAGTATTATTGTCATATGCCTATTGCTGTTAGGGGCTTAATGAGGTTACTGGGCATTAGCCCGGTTGAAGATGCAGCGATCACCAGTTATCTGCTTTTTGAGCCGAAATATATCAACCACTTAATTGACATGGGATATCAAGATGCTCAAAATCGTCGATCCGATTTGACGGCGTTTCTTTCCATCGAATAAAACCTGTTAAACAGATTAATCATCGTAAGATCGATCATTTGGAATACTTTTTGCTTTAAGTATAACCAGCCCGCAGTAATGGATTTTAGAGGCATTATCGATGAGTACTCGACAACTGGAACAATTAAAGCAAACAGCGATACAATCGCGCCGCGTTCCTTTAGCCGCAGATCAGCGTCTGATAGTGCTACAAAAACTGCAAGGCAGGCTCGAGATAGATTCGCTTTTCGAGGTCTTTTGCCGAGAACTCGAAAAGCAAATCGATATCTCCCGTCTTATCTGGGAACACAACGAGATTTCTCACATTGTTCGACGTGGTGGCTCCACCGATTACCGTCAAACCTTCTCCATCAAATTCGCGCAATCCCCCTTAGGAATGTTGCAGTACTGCACGCCCTACAAACTCGACACTGATGAGATAAGCCTGATCCACACGTACCACAGATTACTAGCAGGGCCATTGAGCAATGCGATTGAATACAATCGCGTTAGAAACCTTGCCTTGCTTGATAACTTAACAGGCCTGAACAACCGCACCAGTTTTGAACAAGATATTCGTCAATCTATCGCACTCACAGAACGCCAAGATCATGGTTTGATCTTAATGATTTTCGACATGGATAATTTCAAACAGGTCAATGACACCTATGGTCACTTAGATGGTGATAAAGTGTTACGCCGCTTTGCTCTGCTTTTGAAGCAAGCTATTCGCGCCTCTGATCGTTGCTACAGGCTTGGTGGTGATGAGTTTGCCGTTCTACTGACACCCGCTACACGCGAGTCAGCACAATTAGTGAATGAGCGATTAAAAGCACTCATATCAAAAGATGCCTTGCTCACATCTCACAATATCTCCAGTTCTGTCGGCTGCTCTATCTATCAACAAGGCGACAACAGCACATCCATGTTTGAGCGTGCAGATCGAGGTATGTACCGACACAAGAATAGCCGCCGTCGTCCTGCATAATCCCCCCTATTCACGCCGTTTTCTCTCCTTTCGTCTCCCTTTTTACGATATATTTCACTCAGCGTTTTATTTAGGAGTGACTATGCAAGTCTACGATTGTTGCACGTTGGTTCGTCAACGTTATGCAGAAATTGGCAGCGGTGAACAAGGCTATATTCCAAAAGCCATTCACTGTGCGATCAAAACCTTAAACTCAATTGCATCAGACGACTCTCTTCCAGAAGAGACTCGCGATCAGGCAGCATTTGCGGCAGCAAATTTGCTGATCAGTGACCATGAGGATGCCTAATGGATCTGAAAAATTTTGAGAACATGGATACAGTGATGCTGATGAGCATTGTGAATATGAAGCTGAGAGATGACTTCAATTCTTTAGATGATCTCGCTAGATACTTTGATATTGATACCGAAGCACTGAAAAACAAACTGGCGACTGCTGGTTTTGACTACATGGAAGAACAAAAGCAGTTTCGATAACCCTGTATCGTCCCTCAATTAAAAACGGAAGCATCAGCTTCCGTTTTTTCATTCATAGCGGCGCAGGTTTGCGTTTACGCAACAGACATCCAGATAACCGCTGCGACCAATGCCGGACAAACGAATTTCACATAGAAAGGCCATACTTTCCAAAACAGGCTCTGCTCAATATCGTCAAACCCTTCTCGCATCTCCTGTAACTTTTGATGACGGTTCCAAACCCAACCACCATACAAACAGAACAAAAGCGCGGCAATAGGTTGGACGTACTGTGTTGCAACCGTCGCCACGAGGCCAAATAGATCACCAAAGTTAAACACAATCACCGCACTGAAAGCTGCAATCACGCTACCCAGTAACCAGCTCGCCGTTGAGCGAGATGTACCGACACGCTCATTCATTAAAGCAACAGGGCATTCCAACATGGAAATTGACGATGTCAGTGCTGCAATGGTCATCAGAACAAAGAACACCAAAGCAATGAAAGTGCCCGCAACACCTAGACCATCAAACAACATAGGAAGAACATCAAACACCAGTGTGGACGAACTAAGCAGGTCACCGTTTTGATCGTAAATTTCGACACCCTGTGCCATGGCAGCAAACATGGCAGGCATAATGACTAAGCCTGCAACAACAGCCACCGCGGTATCCACCAGCGTCACGTTCATCGCCATCTTAGGTAGATTTTCTTTACGGCTAAGGTATGAGCCATAAATCAGCATGGAACAACCACCAATGGTGAGAGAGAAAAAGCCCTGCCCCATTGCCGCTAAAATCAAATCACTGTCCATGATCTTTGAAAAGTCCGGGATCAAATAGTGTGCAAGGCCTTCGTTTGCTCCCGGTAGTGTCATCACATAAATAAACATCACGCCGAACAATACAAACAACGCCGGCATTAAACGCGTCGACCACTTTTCTATGCCGTTTTTCACACCAGCTTGAACGATCAAAATGGTCAGTAAATAGAACACTCCCGCACCAAAAAGGTTACGGCCAACCGAGAAGCCTTTTAGCCAATCTGATGCTGCATGTAAACCGACTAAATCAGCCCCAGCAGCTAACATGAATGACACTAACCAGCCACCCACGATGCTGTAAAACGCCAAGACAAGGCATGGCACCATCAGCCCAATGAAACCGACGCCACCACCCAGTTTTTTCGTGAGTGGTGTCTTTCCTAAGGCGCGCATACTGTCGATAGGGTTGGCTTGACCATGACGACCAATCGCCATTTCGACGACGAGCATAGGATAAGCAACCACAAGGATCAGTAGCAAATAGACGAGAAGGAATGCTCCGCCCCCATTACTTGCTGCTTGCGTAGGAAAACCCCAAATATTACCTAAACCAACCGCTGCACCTGCAGCGGCAAGAACAAAACCGAGTCGAGAACTAAAATGCTCACGTCCTGCTGCCATTGAGTTAACCTCGAACAATGTACCAGTGAGCTAGTACACTAGTAAACTCTGGCATTAATAGCAATAGCAGTGAATTTGAATGGCTAAAAAACGAGCGAACAAAATATAAATCTGCGAGTTAGTCCGAATGCAATAAAAAAGCCACAACATTTGTTGTGGCTTCTATCGGCAGAACCTGCTGAGCGATTACTTCATTTGTGCGAAATATGCAGCAAGGTTTTCCATGTCAGCATCACTAAGCATCGTCGCTTGGGGCTTCATGATTGCAGATTGCGCACTGGTGCGCTCTCCGTTTTTATAGGCTTTAAGCGCAGAAACAATGTACTGCGGATTTTGACCAGCTAGATTAGGGTACCCCGGAATCACAGCGATACCATTCGCACCATGGCATGCAGCACAGATTGCTGCTTTCGCTTTTCCAGCTTCCGCATCTCCAGCGGCAAATGAGGGAGCAGCCGCCATCATGGCAACCAGCCCCAAAGAGATAAGATGTTTCATTGCTTCCTCACTTATTGTTATGTCGTACTAATCAATCTTTACACGTGAATAACATTTACGCACTTAATCAATGAGTTTTGTGCCAGACAAAGTCACAGTCCTGACCTTCAAAGCCTTCACAAACAAACAACCCCGCAACGGCTGCCACTGTTTCTCCAAAGTATAGAAGTGGTGTCCGTCTTCGCATCCAACTCGGCACACCATATTCTTGATACAGCTTCTTCAGCTTGCGTTTGCCCTGCCGTCCAAGGGGATGAGCAAGCACACCTTCAGGATCAAAACGTATGGACACTTTTTCATCAAGTTTAGGTTTACGTAGTTGCACGCTAACTCGATTACCTTGAGCATCAAAATTATCAAATTTGAATGCGCTTTCAGCGTCAAATATCCCCAATTGACCGCATTCATTTGGCAGTTCGATAAACACGCCTCGATTCAGTGACGCACGCCAATCAGAGATGTCTTCGTACTCAGGGACGGCGTGAAGCTGAGATTGAAAGCGTCTTACTTGCCAACCCCCAAAGTGTAGCTTGGGGTTCGCGTCGTCTGACGCAGCAATTACCGAGGAAAACAGCATGCTTAGCTGAGCTTGAGAAGCAGAAAGCCCAGTGGTTTGTTTCAGCCAGCGGCGAACAAGTGCTGACTGCATTTTCGCTGAGTAGCCGCTGAGTGCATGCAGAGAGATAACCATAGAGTCTGGACACACAATGGCATCATGTTCTTGAAGTAATTCTTCCAACAAGGCTTCTTGTTCAGCGCATAAAGACGCGGTACGGTTAATGGCCTTAACGAGTCCTGGCCATCGAGATTGCGCCGGCGGTAGCCAGTGTTGTCGAATGAAATTGCGGTCAAACTTACAATCAATGTTGCTTTCGTCTTCTACCCAACTTAATCCCCGTTGCTCGGCATAGGCTTCAATGTCCCTTCGCGTTACAGATAAAAGGGGCCTTAAAAGGAATGCTTGGCCCATTGGACGAAGTGCTGGCATTGCGGATAACCCAGCGGGTCCACTGCCTCTTTTAAGTGCTAAAAGGAATGTTTCTGCCTGATCATCGGCATGTTGTCCCGTCAAAATAAGGGCATTCGGTTCTACATTGTCTTCAATCCCTTGATAGCGCGCCGTTCTCGCCGCTTTTTCAATGCCTTCTCCGTTATTTTCGACTCGTACTTTAACGCCCTTAAAAGGGATGCCAACGTCACTCGCCCACTCGCCACACTGCGTCATCCAAGAGTCTGCATGTGGACTAAGCCCGTGATGGATATGGATGACTAAATAACGGTGCTGCGGGTGAACGTCCCTGTACGTAGAGAGAAGATCGAGCAGGACACGCGAGTCGATACCACCGCTCAAGGCCAACACTATTTGGCGAGAAGATGATAAATGGGCATCAAGAACATTTTCAAAAACAGAGAACAACATGTGTGCCTCAAAGCAAACTGATTAGGCTAATCATAACATTCAGATGCAAAAAAGGGCCTAATCAGGCCCTTTCAATTTCTTGTCTGGAATCTATAAAAACTGCTTAGCAATATCCATAGTTCAGCAGGCGCTGATAACGGCGCTCACGCAATGCTTCTTCATCCAACGGTGCAAGATCATCTAGCTGCTCTATAAGCAGCGCTTTGATGTTTGCAGCAGTCAGAGCTGCATCACGGTGTGCACCGCCCATAGGTTCGGCAATGATAGAGTCAATCAAGCCCAACTCTTTTAGACGAGGCGCAGTCATGCCCATCGCTTCCGCTGCCAGCGGGGCTTTATCAGAATCACGCCATAAGATTGATGCACAACCTTCAGGAGAAATAACCGAGTAAGTTGAGTACTGAAGCATGTTCACATAATCACCTACACCAATAGCTAGCGCGCCACCGGAGCCACCTTCTCCCACAACGTTACAGATAACTGGCACAGTCAAACCTGCCATTTCTTTCAAGTTACGCGCAATCGCTTCTGATTGACCACGTTCTTCAGCACCAACACCAGGGTAAGCACCCGCTGTGTCAATGAAAGTAATGATAGGCATTTTGAAGCGCTCAGCCATTTTCATCAGGCGCAGCGCTTTGCGGTAACCTTCAGGTTTTGGCATGCCAAAATTACGAATCACTTTTTCGCGTGTTTCGCGGCCTTTTTGATGGCCAATAACCATCACTGGGCGACCATCAATTCGCGCCATACCGCCAACCATCGCCTTGTCATCTGCATAGGCACGGTCACCGGCCAACTCTTCAAACTCAGTGAAGATAAGGTCTGCATAGTCCAAGGTGTAAGGACGACGTGGATGACGAGCAAGCTGAGCAACTTGCCAAGCGCCTAAATCACTGAAGATTTTTTTGGTCAATTCAGTGCTTTTTGTCTCCAATTGCTCGATTTCTTTATCAAGATTGACAGCTTCTGGATCGTCACCGCGCTTGGACACTACGCGCAGGGCTTCAATTTTTGCTTCCAATTCAGCAATTGGCTGTTCAAATTCAAGGAAATTAAGACTCATAGAGAAAGAATCCTGTTCAGGTAATGAAATGCCCCATTAATCATTTAACGAGGCAAAAGTATCAGTCAAATTCCAACTCGACCTGCTTTTCGCCGAGTAGGGTTTTTAAATCGTCGATCAATTTATCGTCTGGCGTAACGCGCCACTCTGTTCCTAAGACCAGTTTCGCGCGGGCATCGTCACGCTCATAGTACAAGTTTACTGGAACCGTTCCCGCTCTGTGCGGTTCAAGGATCTCACTGAATCTCTCGAAGAATTTATTATCAATTTGCCCTTCGGTCACCGATATAGCAAGACCACGCAAATATTTTTCGCGTGCTTGGGCGAGATCTAACACCTCTCGCGCCGACATTTTAAGGCCACCGTTGAAGTCATCAAAGCTGACCTGTCCCGAAACGACTAAAATTCGGTCTTTTTCTAAGAGATCCAAGTACTTTTCTAATGCATCTGAGAACAGCATCACTTCCATTCGGCCCGATCTGTCATCCAACGTCAGCAAACCGATACGCGTTCCACGCTTAGTTGTCATCACGCGAGCGGCTATCACCAACCCCGCAACGGTAGAAACCACATCTCGCTTCGTGGCGTGAGCATCTTCCAAACGCCACGTAATGTAATGCTTGAGCTCTTTTACGTAGCTATTGATCGGGTGACCCGTGAGATACAGCCCTAAGGTTTCACGCTCACCTTCCAACCATACCTTTTCAGGCCAATGCGGCACGTTCGCATATTTGTGCTCAACCTCTTCAGGGGCATCGGTCAACACGCCAAACATGTCAGCCTGACCAAATGCTTCAGCCTGATGATGTTGGCTCGCTGACTTAATCGCATTATCTAACGATGCGACCATCGCAGCACGGTGAGGACCTAATCGATCAAGCGCGCCCGATTGGATCAATTTTTCAATAACACGCTTATTCACTTTTTTGGTATCAATACGGGCGCAGAAATCGAACAAGTCACGGAAATAACCGCCTTCTTCGCGCGCTTTAATGATGTTTTCAATCGGTGCTTCACCCACACCTTTAATCGCACCAATACCGTAAACGATCTCGCCTTTTTCATTCACATTGAAACGGTACAAACCGGCATTTACATCAGGCGGCAACATCGTCAGCTTCATGCGACGGCATTCTTCCACCAGACCAACGATCTTGTCGGTGTTATCCATATCCGCCGTCATTACGGCGGCCATAAATTCTGCTGGGTAATGCGTTTTAAGCCACAGTGTTTGGTAAGAAACCAGCGCATAGGCGGCGGAGTGCGATTTGTTAAAACCGTAACCTGCAAATTTTTCAACCAAGTCGAAGATTTTCATCGCCAACTCGCCATCGACGCCATTCTTCACTGCGCCGTCTTGGAAGGTTGCGCGCTGCTTGGCCATTTCCTCTGGCTTTTTCTTACCCATCGCACGACGAAGCATGTCTGCACCACCTAGGGTGTAACCAGACAAAACCTGTGCGATCTGCATAACCTGTTCTTGATACAGAATGATGCCGTACGTCGGTTCAAGAATTTCTTTTAGGGAATCGTGCTGCCACTTTTCATCAGGGTATGAGACAGCTTCGCGGCCACGCTTACGGTCGATAAAGTTATCTACCATCCCTGATTGCAATGGTCCCGGACGGAACAGAGCAACCAGTGCGATCATATCTTCAAAACAGTCGGGCTGAAGACGCTTGATAAGGTCTTTCATCCCGCGGGATTCCAACTGGAATACCGCTGTCGTTTCGTAGTTTTGCAATAAACGGAACGACGCCGCGTCATCCATCGGTATCGCTTCGATCGCAATAGGATCTAACCCATCCTTCGCAAGACGAGGGTTAATCATCTTGAGTGCCCAATCGATGATCGTTAGCGTACGCAGACCCAAGAAGTCGAATTTAACCAAGCCCGCGGTTTCAACGTCATTCTTGTCGAATTGGGTAACAGGGTAATGACCTTCGCTATCGCAATACAGAGGCGCAAAGTCAGTGATCGTGGTCGGTGAGATAACAACACCACCAGCATGCTTACCGGCGTTACGTGTACACCCTTCAAGGATGCGACACATATCAATCAGTTCGCGAACGTCTTCATCACCTTCGTATGATTCACCCAACTGTGGCTCGACATCGAACGCTTTCGCAAGGGTCATCCCCGGATCCGGCGGAACCAGTTTTGAAATGCGATCAACAAATCCGTAGGGGTGGCCAAGCACACGGCCAACGTCGCGAATTACCGCTTTTGCCGCCATGGTACCGAAGGTAATGATCTGAGATACCGCATCACGGCCATACATTTCGGCAACGTGATCGATCACCTTATCGCGTTTATCCATGCAGAAGTCGACGTCAAAGTCGGGCATGGATACACGTTCAGGGTTAAGGAAACGTTCGAAAAGGAGGTCAAATTCCAGCGGATCCAAATCTGTGATTTTCAATGCGTATGCAACAAGCGAACCCGCACCAGAACCACGTCCCGGCCCCACCGGAATATCGTTATCTTTTGACCATTGGATAAACTCCATTACGATGAGGAAGTAACCTGGGAATCCCATTTGGTTAATCACGCCTAATTCAATATCAAGGCGTTCATCGTATTCTGGGCGTTTCTCCGCCCTAACTGCGGGATCAGGGAAAAGGAACTCAAGACGTTCTTCGAGGCCTTCTTGTGACTTCTTCACCAAGAACTCGCCAATCTCTAGCCCTTCGGTCGGGAAGTTTGGCAGGAAGTACTCGTTCAAACGCACGGTCACATTACAACGCTTTGCAATTTCAACCGTGTTAGCGAGGGCTTCTGGAATATCATGGAACAGTTCGCACATCTCGTCTTCAGTACGAAGATGCTGTTGCTCGCTGTAATTTTTTGGTCTGCGTGGATCTGCAAGCGTGTAGCCATCATGAATCGCGACACGAATTTCATGAGCATCAAACTGATCCGGCGTAATGAAGCACACTTCATTCGTTGCCACGACGGGTAAATCGTTTTCAGAAGCGAAATCCAGAGCAAAGTGCAGGTAGGCCTCTTCATCAGGGCGACCTGTTCGCGTCAATTCGATGTAATAGGCATCAGGAAAGTGTGTTTGATAAAACGCAGCACATTGCTTTGCAAGGCCCATATTGCCTTTCAGTAATGACTTACCTAAATCACCACGACGACCACCCGATAAAATAATCAAGCCATCTTTAAGCTCTTCAAGCCATGCTTGGTCAATCACAGGTTGATGCTGAACGTGACCACGTAGATAAGCTTTAGAAATCAGCAACGTCAGGTTTTTATACCCTGCATTGTTTGCTGCGAGCACGGTCAGCTGACACAAATCGTCTCCGAATGCGTCCGACTGCACTTTAAAATCCGCGCCAATGATAGGCTTAACGCCGCAACCTTGCGCCGTGTTGTAGAACTTCACCAAACCACATAAGTTCGTAAAATCTGTCAATGCCATTGCAGGCATGCCCATTTCAGCAACTTTTTTGACCAAAGGCGGCACTTTCGACAGGCCGTCGACCATGGAGTAGTCACTGTGAACACGAAGATGGATATAGCGTGGGTCTGACATAGAACTCGTACGTTACTGGTTTAAGGAAAGAAATCGTTGAGGGGAAAATGCGTTTCCCCTCGGAACATTATGCAAGGCCTAGGGCTTTTTTGACAGGTTTAAAGCTCTTTCGATAGCCTTCAATGGCACCATGTTGCTCTAACGCCTCAAAGTGCGCTTTGGTTGGATAGCCTTTGTGCTTGGCAAAGCCATATTGCGGATATTCTTTGTCCAAAGCTTCCATTTCGCGATCACGAACCACTTTGGCAAGAATCGACGCAGCACTGATCTCGGCAACACGTAAATCACCTTTCACAATGGCTTGTGCGGGTACTTTGATGCCCGATGGCACGTGGTTACCGTCAATCAAGACATAGTCAGGCGCAATGGAAAGACCATTTACAGCTCGCTCCATGGCAAGCATGGTGGCAGCAAGAATATTGATTTCGTCAATTTCTTCGGGCTCTGCACGGCCAAGAGACCACGCGAGTGCTTTTTCTTTGATCTGCTCAAACAACACTTCGCGTTTTTTTTCAGTTAACTTTTTGGAATCTGTCAGCCCTTCAATAGGGTTGTTAGGATCAAGAATAACAGCGGCAGTGACAACAGCACCAACAAGCGGCCCTCGGCCTACTTCGTCCACACCAGCGATTAAATTTGCATCTGGATATTCAAACGGTTCGAAGTCCATCAATTAACGCCCTATTAGATTAAGCACCGCTCGCGCTGACGTTACATCCGCATCACGGCGGATCACTTCATGCAAACGGGTAAATTCGTTCAGAAGATCTGTGTTGTCAGTATCAAGATAATGCGACACTTCTTTTGCCAACATCTCCGCGGTACACGCTTCTTGTATACGCTCAGGTACGAGCTCACGTCCTGCTAAAATATTGGGTAACGAAACAAACTCAGTTTTCACCATCTTACGGGCAATCCATGCCGTGATTGCATTCACTTTATAGCCAACGACCATTGGGCGTTTCACTAACATGCACTCAAGTGCAACGGTACCTGACGCAAGAAGCACGGTGTCAGATGCAGCAATCACATTTCTGGCGGTATCATCCACCAAGGTAAAATCGATTTCAGGTGCAGTTTCTTTCCAGGCCAACTCAAATTGTGCACGGCGTTTCTCATTCACCAATGCAACAACGAAACCTATCTCAGGGTGTGTTTCTTTTAGCAATTTGCAGGTGTCGATAAAAATTGGCGCGAGCAATTTCATTTCGCCCCCACGGCTTCCCGGCAACACGGCCAAATAGCGTTTGTCTTGTTGAAGACCAAGTAATTCGCGTGCAGCTATCTTGTCACTTTCCAGTGGAATGGCGTCTGCCATTGTATGTCCCACAAAATCACAAGGCACATCAAACTTATCGTAGAACGCTTTTTCGAAAGGCAATAGCGCGAGAACAAGATCGGTCGCTGCAGCAATTTTAAAAATGCGCTTTTGACGCCAAGCCCAGACACTCGGGCTGACGTAATGCACGGTTTTAATGCCACTATCTTTCAATGATTTTTCTAAACGAAGATTGAAATCAGGCGCATCAATACCGACAAAGACATCAGGTGGATTCGCAACAAAGTAATCCACTAACTCGCGTTTTACTTTGAGAAGACGAGAAAGACGACCGAGTACCTCGACCAACCCCATAACTGAAAGCTCTTCCATGTCGAAAAGGGTTTCACAACCAAGAGCTTTCATTCTTGGGCCTGCAATCCCGATAAATTCAACGTCTGGGTATTGGGCTTTTACCGCTTTTATAAAGCCAGCACCTAAAATATCGCCGGAGATTTCCCCGGCGACAATTCCAATTCGTAGCGGCTTTGTTGCAACAGCCATTATCGAATAATACCTCGGCTTGAGTTATCAAAGAACTCAACAAACAGCTGAAGCGCTTCTTCGTCTTTCGCCATTTCCGCGACCTGCTTTTTCGCTTCTTCTAGCGTTTTGCCAGAACGGTAAACTTCTTTGTATACCGAGCGAATCGCTTTGATTGCAGGCTTGTCGAAACCACGACGCTTGAGGCCTTCAACGTTAATACCAAATGGTGCACAGTGATTGCCTTGCGCCATGACGTAAGGTGGTACGTCTTTAACAACGATAGAACCACCACCCAACATGCAATGGCTGCCAATGGTGCAGAATTGGTGAATCGCAGTCATACCGCCAACAATCGCGAAATCACCCACGGTCACGTGACCTGCAAGCGTTGCATTGTTTGCGAAAATACAACGATCACCAATGATGCAATCATGTGCAACATGGGCATTGATCATAAATAAGTTGTCGCTACCCACCTGAGTGTGACCACCGTCTTGAACAGTGCCACGGTGCATGGTGACGCTTTCACGAATAGTGTTGCGATCACCAATTTCCAATGTGGTTGGCTCACCCGCGTACTTAAGATCCTGACACTCTTCACCGATAGAGGCGAATTGGAAGATCTTGTTATCACGACCAATTTTTGTCGGTCCTTTGATAACAACATGGGTTTTTACTTCAGTACCTTCACCGATTTCAACCCCAGAGCCAATGTAGGAGAACGCACCAATTTTAACATTGGCGGCAAGGGTAACCCCGTCTTCTACAACTGCGGTTGGGTGAATTTGCGCAGATTCATGAATCACGTTTAAAACTCTCTTCTGGCACACTTAAGGTCAGCAGAACACACTACTTTACCGTCGACTTTTGCAACACCAGTAAATGCAGCAATGCCGCGGCGCTCTTTAAGGAATTCGACTTCCAATACCATTTGGTCGCCCGGTGTTACCGGCGCACGGAATTTGGCATTGTCGATACTTGCAAAGTAGTACAGTTCATTTTCAGCAGGTGCGCCAAACGTTTTGAACGCCAGCAAACCTGTCGCTTGAGCCATCGCTTCAAGGATCAACACACCAGGGAAAATTGGCAGTTGCGGGAAATGACCCGTGAATTGAGGTTCATTGACTGACACGTTTTTGATCGCCTGAAGGTATTTACCTTCTTCGAAATCAATAACACGGTCAATCAAGAGAAATGGATAACGATGAGGCAGCAACTCTCGGATTTCGTTAATAGTCAGAACTTTATTTTCGCGAATCAAAGTATTATTCCCGTATGAAAACTTATTATTGTTGTTGAATGCAAAATGGCCCACACCGCAAGGAATAGACAACATGAGTCATACTCAATATTGCTACTCGCCAGAAGAGTAGGCCATCAAGACAGCGTTTACTCGCTATCTTCTAGTTTTTTTTCAACAACTTTCAATCGTTTATGCATTTCTTCGATCTTCAATGTTCGCGCAGCAGTTTTACGCCACTCGCGATTCTTTTGAAGAGGAATACCCGAAGAGTACATACCAGGTTCAGTGATTGGCCGCATCACCATCCCCATACCTGTGATGGTGGTGCCGTCTGCAATTTCGATGTGCCCATTAACGACACATGCCCCACCAAGAATGCAGTGTTTGCCTATTTTAGTGCTTCCTGCAATAACAGTCGCGCCTGCAATGGCGGTATTTTCACCGATCGAGACATTATGCGCGATCTGACACAGGTTGTCGATGATCACACCATCAGCAATTAGGGTGTCATCCAGCGCACCACGATCGACGGTGGTAGAGGCACCGATTTCCACTCGGTCACCAATAATAACAGTGCCAACCTGAGGGATCTTAACCCAGCGGCCTTTGTCATTAGCATAACCAAAACCATCAGAACCAATCACGGCACTTGATTGAATCAAACAGGACTCACCCAGTTTCACGTCATGGTAGATGGATACGTTTGCCCAAAGACGGGTATTCGCACCAAGCACTGCGTTCTTTCCGACAAAACAGCCCGCGCCAACCTGTACGTTGTCGCCCAAGGTAACACCATCTTCAATCACAGCATTGTGACCAATTGATACGCCTTCACCCAGCGTCGCGGTAGGAGAAACATACGCGCTTGGCGCAATGTCCGTTGCACACGCTGGCGTGGTATCTAACAATTGCGCCGTCAATGCATACCCTAAATAAGGGTCTTTCATGACCAGCGCATTGCCGCTGCAATAAGCGAGGTCGGCTTCCTTGACCATCACCGCACTGGCCTGACATTCAACAAGATGCTTGCGATATTTGCTGCTCGAGAGAAAAGTAATATGCCCTTCGCCCGCTTTATCCATACCCGCAATTGAGTGAATGACGATAGACCCATCGCCATGAAGTTCAGCACTCAGTTTTTCCGCTAATTCAGCGAGAGTAATAGAAGCCATTTTTTACCTTACTTATTTTACTGCTTTCAGTACTTTCTCAGAAAGATCGTCTTTCGGACTAGCAAAAAGAACTGCCTGACGATCCAAGATCATGTCATAGCCTTCTTTTTTCGCCAATGAAGCGATCGCTTTCTGCAGTTTTTCAATCAGTTTACGTTGTTCTTCAGCACTGCGCTTGCGTTCATCTTCTTTTAAGTTGTTCACTTTCAGCTTGTAATCTGCATCCAGAGATTGCAATTCACGCTGTAGCTTAGTGCGCTCTTTGTCGCTCATTAGCTCGCCGTTGCGCTTCAATTTATCCACGCCTTTTTTCAGCTTGCCTTCAAGACGTTCTATTTCAGCAATGCGGTCTTTGAATTCACGACGCAGTTTTTCACTTACATTGCTTTGCTTGGCCATTTGCGCAATCACAGAACTGGTCGATACATAACCGATTTTTTGCGCCGCTTCCGCTGCTGATGCATACATTGAAGCACTAAGAATGGCTAGGCTTAGGCCTGCCGCTTTGAAAAATGGTTTCAAAATATTCTCCTAAAATTTGAAAATCAGAACGTACGGCCAATCGTAAAGGTAAAGAATTCTTCGTCATCACCTTCATATTTTTTGATAGGTTTAGACAACGAGAAAACAAGTGGACCCATCGGCGAACGCCATTGAAGCGCTGCACCATAGGATGCACGATAGTTTGTCGGATCGCTGTAGTCGTAGATGTACTCTTGTCCGCTGATCACGCGGGCGTCGTTAAGGTCATATTCCGTGTCCCACACCGAGGCCGCATCAACAAACACACTGGTACGAATTGAGTTACGCACTTCCGCAGACACAAATGGCGTTGGGAAAATCAACTCAGCACTGGCCAGCGCTGTGGCATTACCACCGACAGAATCATTACTGCCTACCAGCGCGGGGTTATTACCTGCACCTTGGTCATACACTGCTTTCGGACCCGCAGTGTTTGAGCGGAAACCGCGTAGCGTAGAGAAACCGCCCGCATAGAAGTTCTCATAGAACGGCATCAAATAATCATTTTCGCCATTGCTTCCGTAGCCATTACCATAGCCCAAGCGACCACGCAGTAAGAGCGAGAAGCTGTGAGATTCGGTTAGTGGCATGTAATTTCGGACATCATACTGCGCTTTATAAAACTGCACATCCGACCCTGGCACTGTCATTCGGAATGACGCGCGCTGGTAGTTACCCGCTGTAGGGAAGAAACCACGGTTTAGATTGTTTCGGCTCCAACTGATTGACCAATCGAAGTCATCGACTTCCAAGCCATTTTCAGTCGTATTGCCTTCTTGTGAATCAAGGAACTTCTCGATCTGGTAGTAACCGCCTAAGTTTTCAATTTGGCGGTGTGTATAGCCGAGTGAGAAATCGAAGTAATTCAATTCATCAAATGGGAAACCCCACGTCAGGCTAGTACCGTAACTTTTATCGGTGTAGTCAACGATGTTCGCATCAGATGCTTCAAATTCGTTGAAGAACACCTTGCCACCCAAACTAATACCATCCAAGGTCCAGTATGGGTCACGGTATTCGAGCGTCAGGTTTTTTTGGTAATCGTTAATCATCGCATTAGCGCCAAAACGGTTACCTGAGCCTGCAAAGTTATCTTGTTGAAGACCGGCTTGGAAACTGATACCTGACTCCGTACCGAAGCCAACACCGAAGTTAACGTTACCGGAGTTCGCTTCTTTGACGTTGTATTCAACGTCTACCTGGTCTTCCGTACCAGGGACACGCGTGGTACGCACATCTACGGTTTCGAAATACCCCAGACGATTCAAACGCTCTTTACTGGTTTCAACCGATTTAGCATTCAGCCATGAGCCTTCCATCTGACGCATTTCACGGCGCAATACTTCATCACGAGTGATTTGGTTGCCAGAGAAACGAATGTTACGCACGTAAACGCGTTTACCAGGCTCAATGCTGACATTCAACGCAACGGTCTGGTTTTCATCGTTAAATTCTGGGATGGTTGCGACTTGCGGGTAAGCGTAACCTTGCTCGCCCAACTGACGCTTGATGGCATCTTCTAACGCAGTGACTTTCTCACCGTTATACACTTCACCATCTTCAATGGTCGTAAGTGCCGCGAAGTCATCACTCGATTTACCGCCACGGAAATTGACGCCCGACACACTGTAAGGCAAACCTTCATCGAGGTTCATCGTGATGTAAACGCCTTTTTTATCAGGCGATATCGATACTTGTGCTGACTCAACGCGGAATTTCAAATATCCACGGTTCAAATAGAAAGAACGAAGGTTCTCCAAATCACCAGCCAGTGCTTGTTTCTGGTATTTCTCATCGGCAAGGAAGTTCCACCAAGGCACATCAGAGCGAAGCTTGAAGCTGGTTTTCAACTCTTCGTCAGAGAACACAGTGTTCCCGATGAAGTTAATTTGTTGAATTTTAGCCGAGACACCTTCCGTGAACACAAACTTCACGTCAGCACGGTTTCGAGGAAGTGGCGTGATAACAGCGCTTACAAGTGCGTTGTATTTACCCACACTGTAATAGAAGTCTTCCAAGCCTTTTTCAATGTTTGACAAGGTGGTGCGATCTAACGACTCACCTATGCGCAAACCTGATGCAGCAAGATTCTCGCTCAATTGCTCATCTTCAATGGCTTTGTTGCCAGAAAAGGAAATGCTCGCGATCGTTGGACGTTCGATAACCTTTACCAAAAGGTCTTCGCCATCACGGAATACACGTACGTTTTCGAAGTTACCTGTGGCAAACAGGGATTTGATAATCCCTGACACATCGCCTTCGCCTATGTTGTCACCGACTCGGACAGGCATCGATAACAATGCTGCACCGAGACTGACTCGCTGAAGCCCCTCAAATCGAATGTCTTCCACCACAAACTCATTTGCTGTGACAGAACTTGAAAAAAGAAGAGAGGCTATTAAAAGTTTTTTCATCGCCATTGCTGCTCTGACTTTTCCTTGCTAAACGCTGAATCCTACAGTCGGGCAAAATCGTTAAATAACGCCACGGCCATCAATACCACAATAATGGCGGAGCCAACCCTGTATCCCACATCTTGAATACGCTCAGAGACCGGGCGGCGTGTTACGGCTTCAATACCGAAGAACAATAAATGTCCTCCATCTAAAACCGGTAACGGTAATAAGTTAATGATGCCTAAGTTCACACTGATCAGTGCGAGAAAACCGAGAAAGTATACCAGACCGAAGTCTGCGGTCATCCCTGCACCTTTCGCGATTGAGATAGGCCCACTTAAATTTTCCACGGCAACATCGCCAGTGAACAATTTCTTGATCATATTCGCGGTCAACACCACTATCTGCCATGTCTTATCCATGGCTTGAGGTATTGCCTCTAACGGGCCATATTGAATCGTGATTTGATACGACTCAGGCCACGGTTCCGTTTTAGGTGCGAAGCCCGCATAGCCGATTTGTTTATCGCCTTGCTCTCTCGCATCAGGAATCAATGCAATGATTTTTTCTTGACCATCACGACGTACAGTGAGGGGAACAGGCATATTCGGGTGATTGCGGATAAGGGTAACAACCTCCATCCAATCATCGATAGGCTGACCATCAATCGTCAACAGTTCATCGCCCGCGAGTAAACCTACGCGCTCAGCAGCACTTCCTTCGACCACTTGAGAAATGACATTCGTCACTTCTGGTGAATATGGTGTAATACCCAAGGTGCGCAGTGCCGATTCTTTCTCGGGGTTAAAGGACCACGAAGACAGATCGAGTGTCTTCGTCACTTCATATCCCACATTGCTCTCAGGCTGCGCCGTCAAAGTCATCGATTCATCACCGATGTGGGAAATAAACTGCAAATTAACTGATTCCCAATCAGGCGTTTTGATACCCGATACTTGGGTTAGTTCCATTCCCGGCTCAATTCCCGCCTGCGCAGCAATAGATTGCGGAGCTACATCACCAATAACGGGTTTTACTGCTTGTACGCCGATGAGCATGACAAGCCAATAAGCGAAGATAGCGAAGAGGAAGTTTGCGATAGGACCAGCGGCCACAATGGCACTGCGTTGCCACAACGGTCGATTGTTAAAGGCATGGGGTTTCATCGCTTCTGGCACATCATCAACACGCTCATCGAGCATTTTGACGTATCCACCCAGTGGGATCATGGCCAATGTGTATTCTGTACCGTCTTTCCCAACACGCTGCCAGATAGCTTTACCAAAACCGATAGAAAATCGCTCGACTTTGACACCGCATCGGCGGGCCACCCAAAAATGACCGAACTCATGTACAGCAACCAAAAGGCCCAGTGCAATCAAGAAAAAACACAGATTCCACAAAATCGCACTCATCGTTTCACCTTATTAACGCAATCCATTGCCATCGCACGCACTTTTGCGTCGATGTCGAGCAAGCCTTCAATGCAGGTTGGCTCACTAAATACCGCTTTTTGTAACACAGCATCGTTAATGTCAGCAATCTGTGTAAAGCCGATAATCCCATTCAAAAAGGCTTCTACGGCAATTTCATTTGCTGCGTTTAACGTTGTTGTTGCCGATTGCCCAACGTAGCAGGCATCGATTGCCAGCTTCAAACACGGGTAGCGAGAAAAATCAGGTTTCAAAAAGCTAAATTCTGCAACCTCGGTAAAATCTAGCGGCTTCACACCCGCCTCAATACGCTGAGGGTAAGCCATTGAATATGCAATCGGCGTATTCATGTCAGGACGTCCCATTTGCGCCATGACAGAGCCATCTCGATATTGCACCATTGAGTGAATAACAGATTGAGGATGAATAATCACATCTAATTGTTCACGTTGGGCATTAAACAACCAACGTGCTTCAATATACTCAAGCCCCTTATTCATCATAGTGGCTGAATCCACAGAGATTTTAGGCCCCATCGACCAGTTAGGATGTGCGATCGCTTGAGCAGGTGTTACTGATGTAAGAGCGTCAATGTCCGTATAACGGAATGGGCCGCCTGACCCTGTCAGCAGAATTTTACTTACGCCTTCAGCGGCGAGATCACACACACCAAGTTGGGATTGGATGGACGTAGGTAGGCATTGAAAAATGGCATTATGTTCACTATCTACCGGCAACAGCTCCGCGCCGTAGCGATGAACCGCATCAATAAAAAGCTGTCCAGACATAACCAGCGCTTCTTTGTTTGCCAGCAAAACGCGCTTGCCTGCTTTCACTGCTGCCATCGTGGGGATTAACCCAGCCGCGCCAACAATAGCAGCCATGACGGTATCGACATCAGAATGGGACGCAAGCGCAGACAGACCATCAGTACCGCTTAAAACGTCAGTTTTGACACCTTCTTTTCGCAATGCGTCTTGCAGATTTTTAGCAGCAGTTGCATCGGCCATTGCAGCAAAGCGAGGTTCCCACTTCACACAAAGCGCGATCATTTTTTCGACATTTGCATTTGCAGCTAGCGCAAACACCTCAAACGCGTGAGGATTCTTCTCAACTACCGCCAGTGTACTGCTACCAATAGAGCCAGTCGCACCAAGAATCGTTAACTTACGCATAGAGCACTCAATTATTCATTACATAGCGTCTGACAATCAAAAATCACCGGCTTATCACCGGTGATTTCTTTATGCCAGCCAAAAATACAACACGGTAAAAACAGGAAATGCAGCGGTTAGGCTGTCAATGCGATCAAGAATCCCGCCATGACCAGGCAAGATGCGACCACTGTCTTTCACGCCAGCAACACGTTTGAACATACTCTCAGCCAAATCACCAAGCACTGAGGCAAACGAGGTCACAAGTGCAATCGCACCCAGCGTGTATATAGAAGAAAATGGAATAGAGAAAAGATGTGCAACGCCCGTGGTCACCAACACAGATGCCACCAAGCCGCCAATTAAACCTTCAATCGTCTTATTTGGGCTAACTGAAGGTGCCATTTTTCGTTTTCCAAAACGTTTACCCGCAAAATACGCGCCCGTATCAGCAGCCCAAACCAACAAACATACCATCAGCACGAGCTTCGCACCTAAGTAAGGTTGTGTGTCGTAGCCATTGGCACGGAGTAGTAAAACGCTCCAAAGGAAAGGGATCAGTGTTAACACACCAAACAATTGCTGAAAAACAGCGCTGTTAGACCACCAATTTGTGCCTTTAGGGTATTTCAGCACCATCACGGTGGCCAATAGCCACCAAACAGCACCACTCAATGCAATAACACCACCGTGTAAACCGGTGAGCTCTAAACCTGTTTCGTTGACAGGAAAAGTAAAGAGAGACCCTATAAGAAGTAACGCTGGCACAATGAAACCGAGAGGACGAGAAGACACGTCAACAAATTTTGTCCACTCCCAATGACCCAGCAGCGTTACGCCAGCAACAGCAATAACAAAAATATGAAACGGCAATAAAAAAATGCCTGCGATAACCATAGGGGCTAGCACAGCGGCCGTTAAAACACGTTGTTTCAGCAAACGAAACCCTCTTTATTTTTCTACTTTTAACATCGCCTGAATTTGCTCACCCGTGCAGCCAAATCGGCGTTCACGGTTGACGTACCAAGCAATGGCATCGGTAAGGCTGACTTCGTCAAAATCTGGCCAAAATTGCTCGGTAAAATACAGTTCAGCGTAGGCGGCCTGCCACAGCATAAAGTTGCTAATGCGGCATTCACCACTGGTGCGAATCATCAAGTCTACATCAGGAAGCAGTGCTGTCGTCAAATGCACAGAAATATCCGCTTCGGTCAATTGCTCTGCTGGAATCACGCCATCTGCTACTTGGTTTGCTAGCTTCTGCACCGCCTGTAGGATATCCCACTGACCGCCATAATTCGCTGCAATATTAAGTACCAAACCAGAGTTATTCGCAGTCAGCCCTTCCGCCGACGCAATCTTATCTTGAAGTGACTTACTAAATCGGGAGGTATCGCCGATTACTCTCAATTTGACACCGTTCTTGTGTAGGCGCTTTACTTCGCGTCCTAAAACAGTGACAAACAATTCCATCAACAAGCTAACTTCTTCTTCAGGACGTCGCCAATTCTCACTACTAAAAGCGAAAAGCGTGAGAACTTCGATCCCGAGACGGTTAGCAGTTGAGACGGTTTTTCTGACGGCATCGACACCGGCTTTGTGCCCAAACATTCGGGCTTTACCGCGTGCTTTAGCCCAACGGCCATTGCCATCCATGATAACGGCAATGTGTTTAGGGAGCAGGCTTGAATCCATCACTAGATTGGATGATAGGGAGCTCATGATTATCCTTCGCAAATAAAAAGCGCTGTACTGTTAGCACAGCGCTTCGGCAACGGAATCAGAGTGTAGCCGGAATTAGACTTCCATCAACTCTTTTTCTTTCGCTTCAAGAATCGCGTCAATCTCTTTTACTGCCGCGTCAGTCAGCTTTTGGATGTCGTCTTGTCCACGACGGTCGTCATCTTCAGAAATTTCTTTTTCTTTAAGAAGACCTTTAAGATCACCGTTTGCATCACGACGGATGTTACGAACAGCAACACGACCTTGCTCAGCTTCAGCGCGAACAATCTTAACGAGGTCACGACGACGCTCTTCTGTTAGCGGAGGCAACGGAACACGGATAACCGCACCCGCAGACATTGGGTTTAGGCCCAAGCTAGAGCTCATAATTGCTTTTTCAACAGCTTGTGTCACTGAACGATCGAATACAGTGATCGCAAGTGTACGAGAGTCTTCAGCAACAATGGATGCCAATTGCTTAAGTGGCGTTGGAGCACCGTAATATTCGACAGATAGACCATCAAGCAGTGCAGGATGCGCACGGCCAGTACGGATTTTAGACAGATTATTCTTCAGCGCTTCAACGCTTTTCTGCATGCGTTCTTTCGCATCTGCGTTAATTTCATTGATCACGAGAGTATCCTTGAAGATTCTTTTTTCTAATTAGCGGATTATGCCACTAATTTTGATTAACCGTTATTAATTAGTGTGCCTTCTTGCTCACCCATCACAACTCGGCGCAACGCGCCCGGCTTATTCATGTTAAATACACGCATAGGCATCTTGTGATCACGTGCCAAAGTGAAAGCAGCCAAGTCCATCACTTTCAATTCTTTTTCTAGCACGTCTTGGTAAGTTAGGTGGCTGTATAGCACTGCGTCAGGATTTTTCGCTGGGTCATCCGTGAACACACCATCAACTTTAGTGGCTTTAATCACGATGTCTGACTCGATTTCAATACCACGCAAGCACGCAGCAGAGTCAGTGGTGAAAAATGGGTTACCAGTACCCGCAGAGAAAATCACTACACGGCCATTACGAAGCTGACTGATTGCTTCTGCCCAGTTGTAGCTGTCACACACACCATTAAGAGGAATTGCAGACATTACCCGCGCGTTCACATAGGCACGGTGTAGCGCATCGCGCATCGCCAGGCCGTTCATCACGGTAGCCAGCATACCCATGTGGTCGCCCACAACCCTGTTCATACCCGCTTCGGCAAGACCTGCACCACGGAATAGGTTACCACCACCGATAACCAAGCCAACTTGTACACCAAGTTCAACAAGTTCTTTAATTTCTTGAGCCATACGGTCAAGAACTGCAGGGTCGATACCGAACCCTTCTTTTCCTTGCAGCGCTTCGCCGCTCAATTTAAGCAAAATTCGTTGATAAGCTGGTTTTGGGTTTGTAGTCATGCTCACGACCTTTAGGCACTTAACTTATACGGATGGGATTGTAAAAAGACCGCAGGATTCTGCGGTCTTTTGGGTTCTATAAAAAGGGATTAACCTTTTTGAACAGCAGCTACTTCGTCTGCGAAGCTCATTTCTTGAGCTTTCTCGATACCTTCACCTACTTCTAGGCGAACGAAGCTAGAAACTGAAGCGCCTTTCTCTTTCAAGAATTCGCCAACAGTTTTCTTAGGTTCCATGATGAATGGTTGACCAGTTAGAGAAACTTCGCCGGTGAATTTCTTCATGCGGCCAACAACCATTTTCTCAGCGATTTCTTGAGGCTTGCCTTCATTCATCGCGATTTCAACTTGGATTTGCTGCTCTTTAGCAACAACGTCAGCTGGTACATCTGATGGGTTAACGTATTCTGGCTTAGAAGCAGCAACGTGCATAGAAACGTGCTTAAGTACTTCTGCGTCGCCTTCGCCAGCAACAACAACACCAATGCGCTCACCGTGACGGTAAGAAGCGATTGATACGCCTTCTACGTAGTTAACACGACGGATAGAGATGTTCTCACCGATTTTGGTAACTAGCGCGATACGTGCTTCTTCGAATTGCGCTTGCAGTTCTTCAACTGACGCTTTAGACGCTAGAGCTGCTTCAGCAACTTCGTTAGCGAATGCAGTGAAGCTGCCATCTTTAGCTACGAAGTCTGTTTGACAGTTAACTTCAACAAGCGCAGCAACACCGTCAGCATCTTTGATGATGATTGTGCCTTCAGCTGCGATGTTACCTGCTTTCTTAGCAGCTTTCGCAGCGCCACTTTTGCGCATGTTTTCGATTGCTAGTTCGATGTCGCCGTTGCTTTCAACAAGCGCCTTCTTACATTCCATCATACCTGCGGCTGTACGGTCGCGCAGTTCTTTAACCAGGGCAGCGGTAACAGTTGCCATTGTTCAATCCTCGATTCGAAACTTTTGGGTAAAAATCAGGGGCCGTAATTTGGCCCCTGCTAACCTACTTAGCTTACAGCGCCGTTCATGACAGCCTGATTGCTAAGAATGCTCACAAAGAGCAAATATTACTCAGCGACTTCAACTAGCTCGTCTTCAGCTTGAGCTACGATGTCCTGGCTACGGCCTTCTTTGTAAGACTGTGCTGCAGCGTTCAGGTACAGTTGAACAGCGCGGATTGCGTCGTCGTTACCTGGGATAACGAAGTCAACGCCATCTGGATCAGAGTTGGTATCAACTACTGCGTATACAGGGATACCCAGGTTGTTCGCTTCTTTAATCGCGATGTGCTCGTGATCTGCATCGATAACGAATAGTGCGTCAGGAAGACCACCCATGTTTTTGATACCGCCAAGAGATTTTTCTAGTTTCTCCATTTCGCGAGTACGCATCAGGGCTTCTTTCTTAGTCAGCTTCTCGAAAGTACCGTCAGTTGCTTGAACTTCTAGCTCTTTAAGACGCTTGATTGACATGCGAACTGTTTTCCAGTTAGTCAACATACCGCCCAACCAGCGGTTGTTCACGTAGAACTGATCACAGCTTTCTGCAGCTGCTTTTACAGAATCGCTCGCGGCACGCTTAGTACCAACGAAAAGTACTTTACCTTTACGCTCACCAACTTTAGTCAGTTCGCCAAGTACTTCGTTGAACATTGGTACAGTTTTTTCTAGGTTAATGATATGAACCTTGTTACGTGCACCAAAGATGAATGGCTTCATCTTAGGGTTCCAGTAACGAGTTTGGTGACCGAAGTGAACACCAGCTTTAAGCATGTCGCGCATTGAAACAGTAGCCATTTTAAATTCCTCTAGGGGGTTAGGCCTCCACATATCCCATACATCCGACCCTAAACGGGCACCCCGGAGCATGTGTCGATATGTGTGTGAGTTATATTAATCAATAATGAAACACCCATACTTAGAACCTGTTTTGCAGATTTACTAAGAAGGCGTATTTCGGCGCGCTTTATACCATAAAAAGCGACCTTAAATCCAGCATAAAAAAGTCATTGCTTGTCGGCTTGAGGTTCCCACATGGCGATGCGATTGATAATATGTACCCATAGCAATCAATTCATCCCTTGCTAAATAAGGGAACCAACTGAGAGATAGCAATGAGCGCGACTATTAAATCGGCTGAAGAAATCGAAAAAATGCGCGAGGCTGGTCGCCTTGCGGCACAAGTGCTAGAGATGATCGAAGAGCACGTCAAAGTTGGTGTCACCACCCAAGAACTGGATGACATTTGCCACACATTCATCACCGAGACGCAAAGCGCGATTCCGGCTCCACTCAATTATCACGGGTTCCCAAAATCGATTTGTACCTCTATCAACCACATCGTTTGCCACGGCATTCCTAATCAAAGCGATGTACTGAAAGATGGTGACATTATCAATATTGATATCACAGTTATTAAAGATGGCTACCATGGCGACACATCCAAGATGTTCTTGGTCGGTGATGTATCTGCGGAAGATAAAGCCTTGTGCCACGTTGCACAGGAAAGCCTTTACCAAGCCCTTAAAAAAGTAAAACCAGGCGCACGCATTGGTGATTTAGGCACGGAAATTCAGAAGTTCATCAAGAACCGTCCTAAGCGTTACTCTATCGTGAAAGATTACTGTGGCCACGGTATCGGTGCGCAGTTCCACGAGGAGCCGCAAGTTGTTCACTATAAAAACAGTGACCGCACCCTGATCCAAAAAGGCATGTGTTTCACGATCGAGCCTATGATTAATGCAGGCAAATTTGGCACTGTATTGGACGAAGACGACGGTTGGACGGTTTATACCGTTGATGGCAAAAAATCAGCGCAATGGGAGCACACCATTCTCGTCACGGACAACGGGTGTGAAATTCTCACCCTGCGCAGTGATGAATCGCTTCCACGCATTCTGAACAACGCATAACCATCACAGTGAAGTCGGCCTTAGCGCCGGCTTTTTTATATCTACCTCACCAACATAACGACCAAAAAATTAATGGTGAGTAGACAAGCCTTTTCGCGCAGATTGATTTGGGTTTCACCCAGAAGAAATATCAAGGAAGACCATGAACGACGTTCTGCTTAAGCCTCAAGACCTGACTGAAGAACAACTCAATGTGACCGAGCTAAAACACCAATTAACTTTGTTTGGTGATGCTCAAAAAGTGGCGTTTCTCGCTCACGCCCCTGTGAATGACTTGGTCTATCAACGCGCAGAGTTCATGGACGCGCTTTTGCAGCGGCTCTGGCAGCACTACGCATTTAACCACAACCCGAACCTCGCATTAATTGCAGTGGGTGGTTATGGTCGCAGTGAGCTTCACCCATTGTCAGACATTGACCTCTTAATCCTCAGTGAGAGCGGGATTGAGAAGCAATACGAAGCACGCCTGAGCGAATTTGTTACCTTGCTTTGGGATTTGAAGTTAGAAGTTGGCCATAGCGTCAGAACCCTTTCTGAGTGTTTAGATGTTGGATTGAATGACCTCACCGTCGCGACTAATTTGCAAGAAGCAAGGTTACTCTGCGGCAGCGAACGCATTTTCCATCAATTAAAAAACCGCATTCACTCTGAGCACTTTTGGCCCAGCGATAAATTCTTCCAAGCCAAAGTCCAAGAGCAGCGCGATCGTCACGCGCGATACCACGACACCGCTTACAACCTAGAGCCCGATATAAAATCCAGTCCTGGTGGTCTGCGCGATATCCATACATTAAGTTGGATTGCTCGACGTCACTTTGGTGCAACAAGCCTGCGTGAAATGAGCAAATATGGCTTCCTCACAGACGCCGAATTTCGTGAACTGGATGAGTGCCAAACCATGCTCTGGCGCATTCGTTTCGCCCTTCACCTCGAACTGAGACGCTACGACAATCGCCTCACCTTCTCTCACCAGCCATCTGTAGCAGAAACCCTCGAATACAAAGGGGAAGGCAACCGTGGTATTGAGCTGATGATGAAGGATTTCTATCGCACTCTGGGGCGCGTATCAGAACTGAACAAGATGCTTATCCGCTTGTTTGCACAAGCCATTGAAGACGAGCCAGATCATAAGAAAATTGAAGTGCTCAGCGATGACTTTCAACGCCGTGGGCGTCAAATTGAAGCGCGAAAGCCTGCCTTATTCCAAGCACGCCCTGACACCATCATTGATATGTTTCTGCATATCGCGAACGACAAGTCGATTGAGTCCATATCCGCACCAACACTGCGTCAGTTGCGCACAGCTAGACGCCGGTTAAACCGATTTCTTTGCGACATTCCTGAAGCAAAAGAGAAATTCATCGAGCTCACTCGCCACCCTAACGCCCTGCATAAGGCGTTTCTGTTGATGCACAAGCATGGCGTATTGTCCGCGTACTTACCGCAATGGAGCCAAATTGTAGGACAGATGCAATTTGACCTGTTTCATGCCTACACCGTCGATGAACATACCGTGCGCCTGCTTAAGCACATCAACGGATTCAGCAATACTGAAAACCGTGAAAAACACCCGATTTGTTGTGATATCTACCCGCGCTTAGCAAAACCTGAACTGCTATTACTCGCGGCTATTTTCCACGACATTGGTAAGGGACGTGGTGGCGATCACTCAGAGATAGGCGCAGAAGAATCGTATACCTTCTGCATTGAACACGGCTTTTCGCGTCCAGAGGCTAATCTAGTGAGCTGGTTGGTGAAAAACCACCTGCTCATGTCAGTAACGGCACAACGCCGCGATATTTATGATCCTGACGTGATCACTGAATTCGCAAAATCAGTGCGCGATGAAGAGCGACTGGATTACCTTATTTGCCTAACTGTCGCAGATATCAATGCAACCAACCCTGAACTTTGGAACAGTTGGAAGCGCACCTTGCTGGCAGAGCTGTATTACTCAACGCAAAAAGCGTTACGCCGAGGCCTTGAGAACCCACCGGATATCCGTGAACGCATTAGACATAACCAGCAACTTGCCTCCGCGCTGTTGAGAATGAACGGCCACCCACCAAGAGAGATTGAACTCCTGTGGCAACGGTTTAAAGCCGATTATTTCTTGCGTCATACACACAAGCAAATTGCATGGCATAGCGAAAATATCCTCGCGCACGACAGTGACGAACCACTCGTGCTCGTCAGCAAAAATGCCACCCGAGGCGGCACGGAGCTTTTCGTTTATAGCCAAGATAGGCCTAGCCTTTTTGCTCGCGTCGTGGCATCGCTCGATAAGAAGAACTTGAGCGTGCATGATGCACAAATCATGACCAGCAAAGATGGCTTCGCACTGGACACCTTTATGGTATTGGATGCAAACAACGAAGCCATTTCATCAGATCGTCACACGAAAATTAAAGAAGGTGTAACACATGCATTGATGCAAGAAGGCGCGATCACGCTACCTTGCCGTCGTGCATCACGTAAATTGATGGCGTTTAACGTAAAGACTCAAGTCAATTTCCTCCCAACGCGCACAGGAAGACGCACACTCATTGAGCTTGTAGCGCTCGATACACCAGGGTTACTAGCACGTGTGGGGGCAATATTGGCGAGAGAAAAAGTGTCACTTCAAGCCGCGAAAATCACCACCATTGGTGAGCGCGCAGAAGACTTTTTCATCGTGACGGACACCGAGCGCCAAAGCCTGTCAGAAGAACAACAAACGTCACTGAGAGAAGCGCTGTTTGATGCCATAAATGACGCGTCTTAACGGGACAGATCCCCAATGCACGATGCGAGGCGATCTTGACCACAAGTCTCAGTCTTTGATCATTTCGGCTATTGGGGGTCGATGCGCGCAACTGCTACAGTGAAGCAATCTATTTTCACTAATTATTCAGTGTGCTTGTATAGAGGTAGTTATGTATCAGAATCTTGTGAACATCGGCATCGAAAGTCCTGAAAACATCGAACGTTACACCCTGCGCCAAGAAGCAAACTCCGACACACTGAAAATTTATTTTCATAAGTCTAAAGGCGAGCTCTTTGCAAAGAGTGTGAAGTTCAAATACCCACGCCAACGTAAGAATGTCGTTGTAGACAGCGGCAGTGGTCGTTTCCGCGAAGTCACTGAAATCAATCGAAGCCTGTCTTTGGTGGTTGATGAACTGGATAAAATCGTGAGAAAAGAGCAAGGCGAACAGGACACCAAGAAGAAGATTTTGCACGATCTTCGCCACTTAGAAAAAGTGGTCGCCAGCAAGATCGCCGAGATCGAGGCAGATCTAGAGAAGCTATAATCTCCAATCGCTCAAACAAAAAACCGCCTTACATTGGCGGTTTTTTGGTTTTAAAGCGCCGAACGTTTTTTCTAGAGCTTATCGCTCAACGTCAACCCATCTAGAACACGACGCCACACAGCGTCGACTTTCGCTTCAATGCTCACCTCTTCCCCCGTCACAGGGTGAATAAATTGCGTACTTGATGCATGTAGCAAAAGTTGATGACAGTCGAATTCGTCGCGGAATAATCGATTGTGTCTGCCGTCGCCGTGATTTACATCACCAACAATGTGATGGCTCAAATGGTGCATATGACGACGTAATTGGTGTTTTCTCCCCGTGTGCGGTTTCATTTCCACCAGCGTGTATCGGCAGCTTTGGTAACGTCCCATCGGGATTGGCAACTCAGCATGAGCGATAGGACGATACTCAGTGATCGCTTCTTTCGCTTCGGGCTCTTTGGTTGCCTTCTTGTCAGCAATTTTATCCAGCTCTTCTTTTAACGCGTAATCAAGCGTTGCCCCTTCCTGAATCCAGCCGCGAACAATGGCATGATACGTTTTATGAATATCGCGTCCCGCAAACTTTGGCATCATTTCCGCCGCCATTTCAGAGGATAAAGCAAAAAGTAACACCCCGGATGTTGGACGATCTAATCGATGCAAAGGGAAAACATGCTGCCCAATTTGGTCACGGAGCGTTTGCATGACAAAACGCGTTTCACCTTTATCGAGCCAAGATCGGTGCACCAGCATGCCCGAAGGTTTATTTACAGCAATGAGCCATTCATCGCGATAGAGTATTTCTAATTCGATTTGCATCTTACGTCGTTATCACTGAGAGGAGGGTTGAGAGAGAGCATCAATATCTTTAGTGACGCGGACAATAGTTCCATGCCCATGCGCACCTTTAAGCGCTTCTTCAACGTACGGCGAAATAGAGAATGCCGAGGGAAGTGGCAAGTCATGGTCGACCAAATGGTGCATTTTCGGAATGAACACCCATTGCAGCCATTCGGCACACGTTAAGACATCAACAGAAAAAGGTTCAACACTCGATAGGGCTTCGTCAGAAGGCGGTACCCTTTGCCAGTGCCCATGGCGTTCTAGCACTTGCTGCAGACTGACCAGCAGCACCTTTACATCTTGGTGTTTGCTCATAGATTTTGTCTCTTATCTGGCCGTATGGGTTGAATTTCTTACTTGGCGCAAGCATATCATCATTCATAACACTCAGCGAAAAGCCTTGTTACCATTCTCCCCGCTTTCAACATGCGGGATTGATATACTGGCCATTCTTCGCATTACGCCAACGACGGCACGACCAATTAGAAGTGATCATGGAAAATACTCTTTCTCTTAACGCCATTTTTAGCCAAGCAAACTGCGACTTTGTGGTTTTTGATCTGAGCCGTCGCGTCACGGAAATCAGCAACAAAGATTTTATTGCCATTGAAGAAAATCGTGTTGCCTACCCTTTTCCAGCGCAACAGCATGCGCAAATAGGCATCGCATTCTGGCAACCCAGCCAATCGCCTTGGATTTGGTTTCTGAAAATGCCATTGGACGAGCGAGGCTTGCTCCAACAAACAGCCTTGGGTGACTTTATTCAGTTCGTCGCCCAAGCCATGGGCACAACACTCAACAAAACACCCACAGAGGAAGAGCAAGAAAAGCTCGCTGCGAATCCATACACCTTTACGCCACAAGATGACAAGAAGGCCATGTTCCATGCCTTCCTAACGGCGCGACTCAATCAACCCGCCAGCCAATATTACGATCATGCTCAACACTACACATCCGGGGAGCTAGGCTGGAATGATTGGCAAGGTGTCGGACTGCAAGGGTTAGCCGATTTGTGCGCCCGTATGGACCGCCACAACAATGTCACGCGTATTCGTAAGGCGCTTTCAAACCTTCCTGATACGCCGCGTTACGCCTTGCTTGGCTGTTTGGAGCATTGCGCACTGCCCGCATCACTGAGCGACAGGATTAACGAACAAATCAACGATGTTCTAACCCAGAACGAGGCAGATCTGTTTTTACTCTCCGCGTATGTTCGTGCCTTGTCCGGTGCACAATCCACACAGCTACAACAAACCATCACCCAGGTACTCAGCTACCCTGCTCTGCAACACAGAGAAATGTTGATCGCGATTGCGGGACGATGCTGGCATGCGTTAAATGATAACGCACTGCTCGATACCTTCTTGATTGCTGTCGCTGATCAAAAAGATCCTACTTTCTTCCAACAGATGGTGGCGGATCTCGTCATGATCCCCACACTGCGCCCTCAAATGCTCTCTCTGCTCAATGGGCAAGCCTCTGAAGCATTGATGGAAGCCGTTCAGCAATTGCAAGCATCGGTGAAATCGTCATGAGTGATTTATTTTGGATCATCGCTATTGCCGTTATCGCCAGCCTATTTTGGCAACAGCGCCGTCAAAGTGAGCTCGCAAAGCAATACATTAACCGCCGCTGTCAGCAAGTGGGTGTGCAGCTCATTTCCATTGCGAGAGGGAGCCACAAGTTTGGCTGGCCAAAAGGCCCATTGAATATCCAAACACGGTATTTTTTTGAGTTTTCAGTGAATGGATTGGATTGTTATCAAGGGTATGCAGTGATGAGAGGCATGAGGCTACAAGAAGTGTTTATGCCTGCTTATCCAATGGTTGACGAGTAAAAGCAGTACGTTCAAGCCATGGCGATTTACATGTTATTGGGGGACTAGAACGTTATTGGGGAACACAAAAAAGAACGGGCGCGACATATAGTCGCGCCCTGAGGTCTTACTTGCAGCTGTCCTGCTACGAAAGTGCTCCCTGCATCATTCCTTGATCAGTGGCTGAATCCTTCAGCGTTTTCCTTATTCTCTCCGTCCTGGAGGTGTCCTTCGGTCTTACCATGACCCATCGAGCTTTCCTGTCTCGATTCTCGTCCTCATCCTGAGGGTGTCCTTAACTTCGTCCTGAAGTGATTCCTTAAGCCCCCGTCCTGGGTTGTCCTAAGTGTCATCCTGACCGATAAAATTCCATTTCATCGCTACGGTTCCATCCGTTCCCTATTCCGTCTTCCTTGCTAGTAACACAATCCTTGCGTTACCTGCTCATCCTGAGCAACCAAGTCCGTGGTTTAGTTCCTGTTCCGTGTGTCAGTATCCTTCCGACACCGAGAAGATTACGCTAACTTCGTGACGAAACAACTCACCTCAGAGTGATTTTCATCACACAATCACATTTTCACACACACAAAAAAACATAAGTCATTGTTTTACAATCAATTAAAATGAAATAAAACAAAGATAACTCAAGGTATCAAACCCATTATCCCACACACTTGTAAGAGATATCTCACACGCTTATCAGCCATTTCATTCAATACGAACCATTTTTTATAGCGCGCAAAAACTTTGAGCAGTTAAAAAGGCCAATTTTTCGCCAAAGAGAGGGCATTATTAGAGTGTTTTCCGCTTAAACGCTAACGACCTAAAAGCGAAAAATAGGCATTTCGATTCAAAAGAAAGAGAAAATAGGCAACAAAAAGCAAAAAGGGGGAATGGGGACGTTTTCAAAGCCAGAAAAAGAACGGGCGCGACATATAGTCGCGCCCTAGAGGTCTTACTTGCAGCTGTCCTGCTACGAAAGTGCTCCCTGCATCATTCCTTGATCAGTGGCTGAATCCTTCAGCGTTTTCCTTATCTCTCCGTCCTGGAGGTGTCCTTCGGTCTTACCATGACCCATCGAGCTTTCCTGTCTCGATTCTCGTCCTCATCCTGAGGGTGTCCTTAACTTCGTCCTGAAGTGATTCCTTAAACCCCCATCCTGGGTTGTCCTAAGTGTCATCCTGACCGATAAAATTCCATTTCATCGCTACGGTTCCATCCATTCCCTATTCCGTCTTCCTTGCTAGTAACACAATCCTTGCGTTACCTGCTCATCCTGAGCAACCAAGTCCATGGTTTAGTTCCTGTTCCGTGTGTCAGTATCCTTCCGACACCGAGAAGATTACGCTAACTGGAATTCTAAACAAGATACTGATTAGCGATCAAAATCACATTTTTAATCCAACCCAAAGACACCAATCATAAGTAATTGTATTTAAATGAAATAATTATCACGCATGCGTGATAACCATAAAAGAAAGCATGAAATACGTACGGTCTTGTAAGAGATATCTCACACCTCACCTACCGTTTATCCCAACCCCACATTTGGCACGTATTCATCTCGGTTACCTTTTGAACAATTTTCTGTCACTCCCAGTATCGAGCCACGCTTTTTTCACCGCAAATGCACATGCTGAACTAATGTAGAAAGGGTGTCGTTTGGAAATATTACTGCGGGGAGATAACCATGGAAGTGTTTACACACAATCTCGAAAGTCTTTTTCAACAACTCGGCTTACCTTCTGACGGTGATGCAATTTCTTCCTTTATTGCAGACCACCCTCTCACCGAAGAGCAATCGCTGATATCTGCAGCATTTTGGACTGTCAGTCAGCGCCAATTCTTGGAAGAAGCACAGCTTCAAGATGCAGATTGGACAGAACAAATAGATACTCTCGATACCCTGCTCAGAAAAACCTGACCCAACCTGCAATTATATGCTTCGTATTCGGCAACCTTTTCAATGCTTAGCGCTTCAGGTAACGTGAGCAGAAAAATCGCTAACGTAGGAAACCAAAGATGCAAACGGACTATACCGCGATGCTCGAGCAAGCCATTCACTCTTTAATTGCTGATGGCAAAGAGCCCAGTGTTGCGTTGATAAAATCTCGCCTTACTGGCGCAGTTCCCATGCCGTTGATCATCAGTGCGTTGCAACGCTGGAAGAAAAATGGCGTGGTGCCAAAAATTGAAAAGGTATCAGTAGGCAAGAGTGCAGAAGCACGTATTGCAGAGCTAGAACAGCAAATTAGTACACTCACAGAACGGATAGAGACGCTGGAAAAGCGCCTCATCGAGTAATCACTGAAAGTCCCAAGACAGGTTTGACACAATACGGCAGTCATCGCACTTAAAGTGGAAAACATCATGTAGCGGTGAATCGAGACGCCAATCGCCGCCACACTTGGGACACTTTCGTTCGAGTTCAGACTCTGCACTCTCACCACCCACGCGATATTGATAGTAGTACGTAGGCACCTTCGTTAAGTACTCAATACGCCCACGAATGTCCCATCCTTTACGAAACAATCTACTGTCAGCATCTTGGATTTCAGCGAGAGCTGCATACTCAGCATTGAACGAACCTGCCATTTGAATCTCATCGCAAGCCTGCCATTCCGTTTGCCATTTCACTACCGCTTTATGATCGCCATTGAAGGTAGCTGGAAGTCGGTGTAAAGGAATTGGCAACAACGTTTCACCACAACGAAGCGGTGAGCAAGTGTGCACATAAGTGGTATAAAGCACCTGCCAACTGCGTGGCGTGTCTTCTGCGCTGGCCTCAGAATTGATGTCGCGACCAAGTACCTTCAATTTAGGTGAAAGCAAAGAGGCTTCAGACAATTGGCGAATCTTTAACGCGACTTGTGGGCTATGAAACTTCGGGTTCAAACTGTCTTTTTCAGGGCAAACCGCACGTACATGAAATTGCCCATCCCCCATCACCATAGGAAACTCGCGCCCTAACACCTGCCCGTTATACCTCAACGCATCCATCAAGCCATTCACGGCCAGATCGACGGCTGAAACAGTGGTGTCATCAAAACACTCAAACGTCAGTTCTACAACGTACATGGCGTTACACCTCAGGCGAGAGATGTTGAAGGAAGGTTTCAACGTTGGGTGCGAGCACATCACGGATCTTAGTGCCAATGCGCTCTTTGATGACTTCGCCCGTCACGTTACAGATGGAAATCACATCCAGTTCATCATCCGTCGCAGCAATAAACACGGTTGGGTTTTGCTTCAAACGCTTTTGCATCAACAAATGCCCCAACATGTTCTCTTGCAAGCGTGGTAAGTCTTCATCGCTCCACACTTGAATCAGTTCCAGGCTCAGGCCTTCAAATTGCGCTGTCATGTCACCACAATAAAGACCCGCATAAAAAGAGATCACATCTTCATGCAGAGAAATGCCTATCCCCTCTTCAACATTACTGAAATCGGCGAACGCATCACGTTGAATAGGTTGCCAAATCACCACATCATCAGTCTCTTGCACGATGCATGGCGATGCTAAGCCAATATATGCATCACTTTGCGGCTTTGAGCCATGTTGTTCGTTCCACGCAGAGACAAAGCGCTCGCTGAATGACCAAAGCGCGTGAGTGACAGAGTGATTCATTAGCAAGATTCCTCAAGATTCAGTAAACTTTGCGCATTCTAATCGATCCGTGGCAAAACCGTATGAGCAAATATCAAGATGCAAAAGAACTTGCTGGCCTGACGCTAGGTCAGAAAACGGACTATCAGGAGCACTATGCCCCTGAGCTTTTACAACCTGTTCCACGAAGCCTTAACCGCGACGATCTCGATATGGGAGAGACGCTGCCTTTTACCGGTTACGATGTTTGGACACTTTACGAACTGTCTTGGCTTAACGCAAAAGGTTTGCCTCAAGTGGCGATCGGCGAAGTGCGTCTGCCTGCAACAAGCCCTAACCTGATTGAATCCAAGTCATTCAAGCTTTACCTCAACAGCTTTAACCAGACGAAATTTAAAAACTGGCAAGAAGTGGTCGACACCTTGGCGAAAGATTTGTCAGCGTGTGCTGGCGAAGATGTCGACGTGACCATTCTTCCAGTGGAAGAATTCACCAACACACCTGTGGTTGCCTTCGGCGGCGAGAACATTGATGAGCAAGACATCACGATTGATGACTATGTATTCGATTCTCGCCTACTGGAAGGTGCTGCTGACGGCCCGATGGTAAGCGAAACCCTTAACAGCAACCTGTTGAAATCAAACTGCCTGATCACCAACCAACCTGATTGGGGTTCAGTACGTATTGCTTACAAAGGCAAACGCATCAACCGCGAAAAATTGCTGCGTTATATCGTGTCTTTTCGCCGTCACAACGAATTTCACGAGCAATGTGTTGAACGTATTTTCACGGATATCATGAAATACTGCCAACCCGAGTTGCTAACGGTTTACGCGCGTTACACACGTCGCGGCGGCTTAGACATTAACCCATACCGTACTAACATGGGTAAAACGCCAAGCGAAAATAATCGACTCGCTCGACAATAACTGAACGATTGGCCTGTTTATCACCCCGACCAACACTCGCTGAATAAGCATTTTGAGGTTACTGGGGAAAGCAGGCCAGATTCACTTCCAACGACAAGAAACCAACATGCGATTATTGCCAACCGCACTGCTCTTTTTTTCAATGCTGTTCAGCCTGAATGGACAAGCAAGGATGTATTCCACCCCTATTCTTTCTGAAGCGGAAGAAATGGTGGTGACGGCCCCTGAACAAGCGTTAGAAATCACCGAACGATATTTAGAGCAGCGCCGTTTATCGAAAGCGACCAATCGCCCACACAGCAACAACGAAACAGATCGTTCTATTCGCACCCCATTAAACACCGTTCACGCCTACCTCATTATAGGTAAAGCACAAAGTGCTCTGGGTGATCACGATGCCGCATGGGAAGCCCTTGCGACAGCAAGAAGCATGGTCGAAAAAAACAGCCTAAAGCTTGCAGAACTCGAGCTTCTCTTCACAGAAGCCTCTGTGCTGTATTATCTCGATGAAGACAAACAAGCAGCAAAAAAGGCGCTTGAAACCGTCATCAGCGAAATTGGGAAACGCGACCCAAAACGTGCAAATACCATTGCCAACCTCACATTCGAAGCGTTGTTGCTCAATGCCATCATCACGTCAGAAACGAACAACAGTGCTGAGACGGTCACGCAATTCGATGCCGTAAAAAATGAGCTGGGTGATACGCCTGAATTAAAGCAAAAGACACGTTATCAAATTGCGCTCGGTAACTACTTCCTAAACGAAAAATCTTACGAGCGCGCGCTGTCTGAATTACTCAGTGCTTATTGGCTCGCCAGCGAAAATGACTTCGCCATTCAAATTGCCAGTGCCAACGTTTCTCTGACCAAGCTTTATCAACAGCAAGGTGTACTCGACAAGGCATTACAACACGCCAACCAAGCCGCTGAGTTTTACGAGAATTTTGATTTAGTCCGAGGCTTGTCTGAAGCACAAACCCTGCTCGCTGATATTTACAGTCAACAAGGCCGATATAATTTTGCGCTGGTGCATTATTTCAATGCGCTCGACATTGAACAATTGCTCGATCGTACTAAAAACATTGCCAACATCAACGTATCAATCGCCAGTACTTACCTTAAATTGCTCAGATATAAGCAAGCAGAAGAGTACGCAGCGAATGCCATTGAAATCGCAGAAAAGGCCGCACTCACTCGTCCACTGACAAAAGCCTACATTCTTCAAGGTGAACTGGCAGTCATTACTCAAATGCCTGATGTCGCCATTGATGCGTTGAAGAAAGCCTTCGGCGGTGCAGAAGTCTTACGTGATCGCACCCTCATGCTTGAGTGCCTTTCTCGCCTTTCCCGAGCTTACGAGCAAAAAGGGGAGTATCAGAAAGCGCTCGAAATTCAACGTCGCTATGACCAAATCAGCCGTCGAAGTGAAAACCGCCGACAAATTCTTGAAGCCGAGTCATTCAAAGAACGTCAACGCGTGATCGAGCGCCAACTGCAACTTGATGATATTGAACGCCGACAAGGTGAAAACGTCAGTTCCTTGGTAGAACAGAAGAAAATTAACCTTTTCTTGCTGGGCAGTTTAAGCGTCATTTTATTGGTGTTGATTTTACGCCATCGCGCCGCTAACCAACGACTTGGCGAACTGCAAGATTTACGTAAAGCGCTTTACACCCACCCTCGTAGTGGGCTACGAAACCTGCGAATGCTCAATGACAGGCTGTCGAATTCACTCGCGAAAACCAGTGCCAACTTTGAACAGTGGTATTTGGGTGAAATGATCCACGAGCCACTCAGTGACAAACTGAGTTTTGCCATGTTTGAAGTGCCTTTCTTGAAAGTGGTGTATCTCCAGCACGGGTACCATCAAGGCCTAGAGTTGGAACGCGAACTGGGTGACTACCTAGCATCTCAGATATCTGACCCCGCACGCGTGTATCATTTTTCTGATGCCATGTTTATCTACATCGAGCCAGATTCCGTCACGCTCAACGACCCTGATAAAATGGCAAAAAGAATTCAATCCATGGTGGATGATTTTGTCGTTCACGCGAAATTGGATGACGTGGATGATCGTCTTCGTATTGGTATGGCGGATTACCCATTTTTGCCTCGCGCATTTACATCAATCAATGACAAAGAACTCATCGATATTCTCTTAATGGCCACCAGCGCCGCGCGCCAAGCCTGTAAGGCTGAACAAACCAGTCAATGGGTACATTTAAGCGCAATTGAATCCACACCCGCAGCATGTTTTGCCAATACCAATGTGCGAAAAGCCTGCTTCGACGCCATTGGTTCTGGCTTAATTAAGGTTAAAACTTCAGCAAGCGAAGGCATTAACTGGCAGACGCTTCACGAATCTGACAAAAACTAGCGCCAGCTTATTGATAACCATAGTAATAAACCGTTATAGCTAGAGGCTGTGCCTGCAACTTTTTCAGGCACGACACCCTGTATTCAGTGAGTTTTTCACTGTGCGTTGTTTGGAGCTGTCGTCGAGTTTTATGTCCAACTTCTCATCAGATGAAGAAGTCATCACACTGAAAGAAAAGTTGCAGCATTCTCAGCTGGTGTTCCGAGATTTAGCCCTTAAATCTCGGCGCGAGGCGACGATCCTGAAAAGGTTAATCTCCAGACTGATTGCCGCTTCACAAGCGCAAGATGATCCATTGCTCCATGAGCGACTGTCTCAAATTCGCCGAGAACTTGAAGCGCAAGATGATGTCAGTCGATTAATTCCTCAGCTCGCATTGGTGGAGCGAATGGTCAACCGACATACTCATACTCAGAAAAAAGCCAGCGATGCCCTAGAATGCCAATTTCAGCAAAGCGGTGAGACCCTCAAATGCTTAACAGGCTTACCCGCACAGCTAAAGCGTGACCTTCGAAACCTACTTCAAAGTTCCGGCTCGGAAAGCAAAGGCAGCACAGAAAAGATAGTGGCCTTGCTTCAACTCTATGAACGTGCACTCAAATTGCTCTCTCTGCCATCTAACGGATTGTCTGCCAAAGAGCTCCTGAATATTGACCGCATCTCTCAGCTTTCAAGTGAACTTCAACACTTAATCACTGAGTTAGATTTCGATGATGAAGTGGGTGATCGGCTGCTAGACATCCGCAATAGACTCCTGCTATCGCCCGACGCACAAACCTTGCTTGAGCTGACATTAGAATCCGTGCAGCTCATTCTGGATGGCACACGTAACGAGAGAAAAGCCTCTCAAGCTTTTTTGTCGCAATTGAATGAAGACCTATCGATTCTCCAGCGCCACAATGGCCGCTCTATCGACAACTCTCAAACCATCTCCACCCAACGTAGCGCCTTTAATGAAGAATTGGCGTCTTCCGTGAACGCCATCGAAACACATCTTGAGGAGGCCGAATCGTTAGAGCAAGTAAGGCCTCACCTTTCTCAAGTCGCAGTGAATCTGTCATCGCTCGTGGCAAGAAACAAAGAACTGGAAGAGCGTGAACAACAGCTACTAGAACAACTCAAACACAACGACCAAAAACTGGATGCGCTTTACCAGCAAACCATGGATTACCGTCGTCGTTTAGGTGACCAAGAACGAAAATTGCTGCTCGATCCGCTGACCAAGGTGTACAACCGCGCCGCTCTTGATGATCGTTTAGAACATGAGTACCGCTGCTGGTTGAGGTATCAAACGCCATTTTGCCTAGCCATGATCGACATCGACCACTTTAAAAGTGTGAATGACACCTACGGGCATTTAGTGGGTGATAAAGTGCTCAAGGTCGTTGCTCGCACCATTCACCAATGCCTTCGAGACACCGACTTCATCGCGCGATTTGGTGGCGAAGAATTCGTGGTATTGCTTCCAGATGCAAAACCCGATGAACGTGAAGAAATGCTCAATAATGTACGAGAAACCGTGTCCAAACTTCCCTTCAAGTTTAAGGACAGCCGTCTCACTGTCACCGTGTCCATCGGCGCAAGCATGTTCCAAGACGGCGACAGCACGGTGACTGTGCTAGAGCGCTCGGATGGCGCACTCTACAACGCAAAAAATAACGGCCGCAACAAGCTAATTTGGGCATAACAGCACTGTCTATGGCAGCGCTGTTTACCCCCCTTCTTGCCCTCTCCTGCCACCCGCTTTTTTCTATTGATAACTGGATAAACTAAAAGTCTGTGTGTATGGTTAATTAACACACTGATTTTTATAACAATGAAAGTGTTGATTAATTAACCACCTGTAATCTTCATTGAAATAAATTTCTTAGGGTCCCCCTCTAATACAAAAATACAAAGTGTGTTTTCTCTGCACAGGAGGTGACTATGATCACGCATATCAGCCCAGTCGGGGCAATGGATCTACTCTCCCAACTTGAAGTCGATAGGCTCAAGGACACCGCGAAAAGCGATCTGTACCGTTTGTACCGTAACTGTTCGTTAGCGGTACTTAACTCTGGTAGCCACACTGATAGCTCTAAAGAGCTACTGGAACAATATAAGAGCTTTGACATTCGCGTCATGCGTCGAGAACGCGGCGTGAAGCTCGAACTCATCAACCCACCTGAACATGCGTTTGTTGATGGAAAAATCATTCGAGGTATTCAAGAACACATGTTCTCAGTGCTTCGAGACATCATTCACTTAAACATGCAGCTAGAACACGCCAAAGTGTTCAACCTGACCAATTCCAGCCACGTCACCAACCTAATCTTCGACATTCTGCGCAATGCGAAAGCCTTGGTGCCGGGGCGAGATCCTAATTTGGTTGTCTGCTGGGGCGGACACTCAATCAATGCCATCGAGTATCAGTACACGAGAGAGGTAGGCAACGAGCTGGGCCTACGAGAGCTGAATGTATGCACGGGGTGCGGACCCGGCGCAATGGAAGGCCCAATGAAAGGGGCAGCCATTGGTCACGCCAAGCAACGTGTACCCAACAGTCGCTTCCTTGGCATGACTGAGCCATCAATCATCGCAGCAGAGCCACCAAACCCTATCGTCAATGAACTGGTGATCATGCCAGACATCGAAAAACGCTTGGAAGCCTTTGTGCGCTGTGGCCACGGGATCATTATTTTCCCTGGTGGCGCAGGAACGGCAGAAGAATTGCTGTATTTACTGGGTATCTTGATGCACCCAGACAATGCAGATCAGCCGATGCCCGTGGTGCTGACAGGACCAAAAGAAAGCGCTGATTACTTCCGTGTGATTGACGAATTCATTCGAGATGTGATTGGTGAAGAAGCCACAAAATATTACGAAATCGTCATCGGTGACCCGGAAAAAGCCGCGCGTATTATTAAGCAAGCAATGCCTGCGGTGAAAGCTCACCGCCAATCAACAGGCGATGCCTACTCGTTTAACTGGTCGTTAAAAATCGCACCTGAATTCCAGCTGCCTTTTGCACCAACACACGAAAATATGGCGAACCTTGATTTGCACATGAATCAACGCCCTGAACTTCTCGCATCTGCACTGCGCCAAGCGTTTTCCGGCATCGTCGCTGGCAATGTGAAAGAAGAAGGCATTCGAGAAATAGAGCGCCACGGCCCGTTCAAGATTAACGGTGACGCGGAACTCATGAAGAAAATGGACAAACTGCTGCGAGGTTTCGTTGAACAACAACGCATGAAACTTCCAGGCACGGCTTATGTTCCTTGCTATGAGATTGTCCAAGGGAATGGTAACTAATCGTAGTCGTTAACCTTTCATTTATCTCTCAAGCAATTAGAATGGCCCTATCGGGCCATTTTTTCATTTAGCGGACACATCATGTCTATCCACCTTGTCATCATTGATGCAATGAACCTTATCCGTCGCGTTCACGCCGCTCAGCCCAACCCTGATGATATTGCCTCTACCGCGCAAGTCTGTTGCCGCGCTTTAACCAAGATCATTCGTTCATCCGAACCCACACACATGGTCGCAGTATTTGACCATACAGAACAAGATCGCGGATGGCGTGCCGAGCTCGTGCCTGAATACAAACAAGGCCGTAAACCGATGCCTGAAGCGCTACAACAAGGGTTAGATACAATCCAAGATGCGTTTTGGGAAATGGGCATTGATTCATTGTTATCATCGGGTGATGAAGCCGACGACATGATTGCGACGCTGGCGTTAAAAGTCGCCAGCCACAATGGCCAAGTAACGATTGTTTCTACCGACAAAGGCTACTGTCAGCTTCTGCAACCTACATTACGTATTCGTGATTACTTTCAACAGCGTTGGCTAGACAGCCCGTTTATCGAAAAAGAATTTTCAGTCGCGCCACAACAACTGACAGATTATTGGGGATTGGTCGGTATCAGCTCCAGCGGCGTCACCGGGGTGCCGGGCATTGGCCCCAAATCAGCATCTAGCTTGCTCAACCAATATGGCACGCTTGATGACCTGTTTGCAGCAGACAACATTGAGCCAAAGTGGCAAAAGAAACTCGAAGGTAACCAAGAACTGGCCATGCGCTGTAAGCAAGTTGCAACCTTGAAAACAGACATAACGCTCGGGTTCAACCTACAAGATATTCGGTTTTCCGCTAAGTAACATTCCTACCCTATCACGCACAAAAAAGGGCAAGTATCATACTTGCCCTTTTTTGTTTTCTCGGCAGAACGTAATCAGTTTGTGCGTCGAATATGCACAGTCACTTCATCACGATCATGGAAGAGGTGTTTAACTTGAATATCGAATTTAACGCCGTTTTCGATCAGCTGTTTTTTCAAATTACCGATGTCTTCAGTCACTTGCTCGTAACGGCGGCTCATTGGCAACTTCAAGTTGAAAATGGTTTCTACAGCCCAACGTGCAACTAACCATTTGCCAATTAAAGGCGCGACGCGATAAGGTTTTTCGATCATGTCACACACTAGCCAAGTGATGTTCTTTCTTGGTGGCTCAAACTTAAAACCGTCCGCAGCATGGTATTTAACCTGTCCCGTTTCCATCAGGCTTTCTGCCATTTGGCCATTATCCACCGCGTGGATGAACATAGAGCGCTTCACCAGTTGATACGTCCAGCCACCCGGACAAGCACCCAAGTCAACCGCTTTCATCCCCGGCGCCAAACGCTCATCCCATTCTTCTTTTGGAATGAAGGCATGGAAGGCTTCTTCTAGCTTAAGCGTAGAACGGCTTGGCGCTTCAGATGGGAACTTCAAACGATGAATACCCATGTAATGCGGGGAGTTGTTGTTTGATACAGAGTAACCAACAAAGCAACAACCAGGCTCTGTAAAACACACATGCAATACCGGTTTTTTTGAATGCTCTTTCGCGTACAAAACACCACGTTTACGCAGCGACTGACGCAATGGCACCGTAAACTTACGGCAGAACTTCAGCAGTTCTTTCGCTTGGTTGGTGTCTGGCGTTTCTACGCGAACATCACCACATTTTGGCAATTCGCCACCCATCGCAAGGATAGGAGAGATGCGGTCACCTGGGTCCAAATCACTCAGTTGACCCACCACAACAATCATTTGGCGCGCAAAGATCAACGAACTAAATGGAAGCTTCTGAATCAACTTTTCTGCATCGCCTTGCTGGTAACACTCAAACACTACATACCCAGAGTTTTTGACCACTCGTGGGAAGCCATACACTTCTACCTGTGTCGCTTTGTCCTGAATTTCACCCGCACACTCTTTCTCAAAGCCTTGGCGGCAATACAATAAAATCTGATTCACACGATGCCTTTAACTATGCCGTGGTAAAAATAACGCGCCATTATACCCAAATTGCCCAAAGTTTCAGGTTTACGTGACCGATGAAACACAATCAGGCGCTGCGCCAAAGCCCCCAGGCAGCCAATGACCATCCCACAAGGAAGCTCAGTCCCCCCAAAGGTGTGATAGGCCACAACCATGTCCAATCCGTTAGTGCTAAGCCATAAAGACTGCCGCTAAAGCAAACAACACCAAGAGAAAGGAACACGCCTGACAGTGCAACGTACGTGCTATCCGTTTGTTTTTGCCACAATGCCAACGCAATGAGGGCCAGCGCATGCCAGAACTGATAGTGGACACCTTTCTCGATGATCGACAATTCATATTCCGAAAGATGCGCCTTTAACCCGTGCGCAGCGAACGCACCAATGGCCACCGCTATACCAGCAAAGACACACCCTAAAGCTGCCAGTCGATTATTTTTCATTGGCATACCTCAGCGATAAAGGTGGCAAGTTTATCCGCGGCAAGTTGGCGATTATCTTCTTCCGTGTGGCCTGAAGCTTTGCGCGGTTTTAGACTATGGTCGCCATCTGGTACAAACACCAAAGAAACGGACGATGAAAACGGGTAATTTTCTAATTCAGCACGGTTCCCGAATGTGTCGCGCTCACCTTGCAAAATCAGTGTCGGTTTTTCAATGTGGGCAAGATGTTCCCCTTTGTCCTTTTCAGGCTTACCCGGTGGATGGAAAGGAAACCCCAAACACGCGATGCCTGCCACACACCGCTCTTCACTCAAATGACTCGCCATCCTTCCCCCCATGGATTTACCGCCAATCACAGTGTGTTTACTGCCGTATGTCGCGATGATTTCTTGGTAGTGTTCTAGCAACTTTGGCGCACGATCGGGTGGCCGTTTTTTCCCATCTTCCGAGCGCTTCACCATGTAGGGAAAATTAAAGCGAACGACACGAATACCATGAGCCGCGATTTTCTTTGCGACCACAGCCATGAACTCATGTTCCATGCCAGCACCCGCACCATGTGCAAAAATAAACGTTGTGTCGGCCTCAGAAGGGCCATCGATAAGAACCTGATTCATGCAGAAATACTCTCCTGTTCTGCGGCGGCTTTCGCCAACACCCAGTCCCTGAACGCAGCAATACGCCCAGAATCTGCGTCCTTTTGTTGGCTCACTAAATAAAATGCGTTTTTACTCATCAAGAAATGATCAAACGGACACACTAAGCGTCCCGACTCAAGTTCAGGTTGTGCCAGAACGTTATTGCTCAGTGCGACCCCTTGTCCAAGCGCTGCAGCCTGCAACACCATGGCTGAGTGACTAAAAATGGGACCATAGTTTAGATTAATGTTACTAATCTGATAGTGCTTTGCATACGCGGTCCAGTCGCGACGAGATCGATCATGCAGCAAGGTATGGTGCTTCAAATCATCAAATGAAGTCAGCGGCTTATCCGCGCTCAATATAGAAGGGCTGCACACGGGCAATAAAAACTCAGGATAGAGTTCATCACACCTCAGCCCCGGCCAGTTGCCTCGCCCGTAATAAATCGCGACATCAACGTCATCCGTTAATGAACCGTCTTCTAAATCAACCGCTTTAATCCGCACGTCCACTTCTGGATGCTGTTGATTAAAATCTGACAGTCGAGGAACAAGCCACTGAATGGCAAAACTTGGCGGCAAACTGATGGTCAGTGCCCCCTTCGCGCCACGCTCTAAAACGCGATCGGTCGCATCAGCAATGGATGTAAATATATCTTTAATATCAAGAAAGTAGCTTTGCCCTTCCTCTGTCAGAAGTAACGAGCGATTCCTGCGACGAAACAACTTCAAGCCAAGAAACTCTTCAAGGGCTTTGATTTGATGGCTGACTGCAGCCTGCGTCACAAACAACTCTTCGGCTGCTCGCGTAAAACTTAAATGCCGCGCAGCAGCTTCAAACACTCGCAACGCATTTAAAGGAGGTAATCGTCTAGCCATCCTGCTTCCTATACATAAGATTTTCTAATATAGAACATTATAAAATGTCCATTGTTCTGTCACCAGAGAAAACCTATAGTTCGCGGGCACCAATGAACAAGCGTACCCTACGCACGTTTTTTCTTGGTTGCGATGTTGTGTTTGCATTTTTTCGGCTTTACCGAGCCTCAGTAGCATTAGCTACATTTTTATATACGCTACGTATATTTCATACTATCTACACAAAGATTTATCGTGCACTGAGCTGATGGCTCGGTGCTTTTTTTTATCTTTTTTTCTCCCTTTCACCGAATTAAACACACCAGCGACACGATGTTTTTCTGACACAGTGCGCCAACACTTGAGTTAACCTCAGAGAAAAGCGATCATTCCCCTCATCAATAGCCCAGTCGAGCGACTAACTCCACTATGACAAGCCGTACCTTTCATCTCGATAGCATTCGACACGTCTTTCCGTCGTTGAATCATTCCATCAATGGTCAGCCATTGGTGTATCTCGACAGCGCAGCGACAGCACAAAAACCGTTGCCAGTCATAGAATGCATCAGTGATTACTATTCAGGGGCGACGGCAAATGTGCACAGAGGTAGCCATTCACTCACGGCAACAGCGACCAATCGCTTTGAAGCAGCCAGAAAAACCGTCGCGATGTTTTTAGGTGCGAGTGAAGAATGCATTGTTTGGACGCGTGGCGCGACAGAAGCACTCAACCTCATCGCGCAAAGCTATGGTCGACAAACACTGAAACCAGGCGACGAGATCCTCATTAGCGAGATGGAACATCACGCGAACATTGTCCCATGGCAATTGGTCGCCGAACAAACAGGTGCGAAAGTCGTAAAATCTCCGATAAATACGGACAGTTGCACGCTCGACATGCGCGCCTTCGATGCCTTGCTCAATGAAAAAACTAAAATCGTTGCAATTGGTCACATCAGCAACGTTACGGGCACGCGTAACCCTATCGAAACGATCATCCAAAAAGCACATGCTCATGGCGCAATAGTGGTCGTTGATGGCGCTCAAGCCGTGGTGCACGAAGAGGTAGACGTCGCGGCACTTGATGCGGACTTCTATGTGTTTTCCGGCCATAAATTGTTTGCACCGGCGGGTATCGGGGCGCTTTATGGCAAGGCAGAACTACTAGAATCCATGCCTCCTTGGCATGGCGGCGGAAAAATGGTCGAAAAAGTCACGTTCGAAGGGACGCAATTTGCAGCGTCTCCGGCCAAGTTTGAAGCAGGAACCCCAAACGTCGCAGGCGCATTAGCGCTAGCAAAAGCCATTGATTGGCTAAACACGCTCGATAAAAAAGCCGCAGAAGCACATATCGCCACCTTACAAAAACAATTGGTTGAAGGCATAAAGGACATTGATGATCTTTCTCTCGTTGGTTTGCAGGCTGGAGCAAGTGTGGTGGCTTTTACGCTTAAGGGGGTTCATCACTCTGATATTGCCACCTTACTGGATCAACAAGGCATAGCGGTACGCTCAGGCCACCACTGCGCTCACCCACTGATGGATGCACTAAACATCAAAGGCTGTGTGCGCGTATCCATCGCTTTGTATAATACCCAAGAAGACATTGAACGCTGCATCGCTGCCATTCAAAAAGCCTGCGACATTCTTTAACCACTATTGAGCAAACATGAATAACTTTCCCAAACATCCATTCGGTACTGAAATCACCAACACCTCGATCCTTCGTGATATGGCAAAGTGCCGAAGCTGGGAAGATAAATATCGACTTGTCATCCAATTTGGGAAAAAGCTTCCCTCGTTAGATCAGTCACTTAAAAGTCAAAGCGTGGACATACCCGGTTGTGAAAGTGAGGTTTGGTTAATCTGGCAAGAGATTGACGGGGTCTATCATTTTTCGGCAGACTCTGACGCCCGCATTGTAAAAGGGCTTATTTCATTAATTCTGGCAGAAATTGAAGGTAAAACACGTGAAGATCTTCGAAAAATTGATTTTGATGCCTACTTCGACGCCATGGACTTACTCAATCATTTAAGCCAGTCTCGCAGCAATGGGATTCGCTCAATCATCGAACAAATAAAGAAAATATAATTCTGCAATTGTTGCGGTGATTTGATACGCATTTCACCGCATATAGACGCTACTTTACCGTACAACCCTCATTTTAGCAGTGCGACGCTGGTCAATTATTCCACTCTTTTTTTTGCATTAATCCCCGTCTAATTCTTAAATAGTGTTGCTTTATTTTTATGCCGCATCGTTTCTTCTTTAAACAGCATAAAAAGACATGTTTCTATAAAAAGCAAATACGAAAAACACAAAAAAAACCACAACAAAACACTAAGCACACCTTATTTTAACACCCTGTTAACTTTGGCTTATTTTTTGTCGAGTCAGATCTTATTTCCACAATTCTCACCTCCATCCTTTTGCCTTATTCACCAGATTGTATATCTTTGTTCTCGGTGGTCACAAAACCATCACAATAATAATTTATTTTATTTGAAGGCTAATTAAGTTTCTAAGCCTTAACCCTTATCGCGCTAAAACTAAATAATTATCGGTGCCTGTATTTTTGGATGGTCAAATGCAGTTACAGGGGTCAATTTTAATTGCTTGTTGTTAAAAGAATGGAGTCATCAATGAAAAAACTCGCGCTCATCACCGGATCGAAAGGTGGTATCGGCTCGGCGATCACAGAAAAGCTGGTCAGCCAAGGCTATCGCGTGATTGCAACGTATTTCACCGGGAACCTAAGTTGTGCCGAGGAATGGTTCGAGGAGAAAGGATTCAACGCTGATCAAGTACGCCTCTTAGAACTGGACGTGACCAACACACAAGAATGTGCTGAACGTCTACCTCAACTTCTTGCCGAAGAAGGCACTATCGACGTTTTAGTTAACAACGCCGGTATTACCCGTGATGGTCAATTCAAGAAAATGGTCGCTGATAACTGGCATGCCGTTATCGACACCAACCTCAATAGCTTATTCAACGTCACCCAACCTCTGTTTGCCGCCATGTGCGAAAAAGGCAATTGCCGAGTGATCAATATTTCTTCGGTAAATGGCTTGAAAGGTCAATTTGGTCAAACGAACTATGCTGCTGCGAAAGCAGGCATGATTGGTTTTACTAAAGCATTGGCTTTTGAAGGTGCACGCTCAGGCGTCACGGCAAACGTTGTTGCCCCTGGTTACACTGGTACGCCAATGGTAGAAGCGATGCGCGAAGAAGTGCTTGAATCTATCAAAAACGAGATCCCAATGAAGCGCCTTGCGCGTCCTGAGGAAATCGCAGAAGCAGTCGCGTACCTTGCAAGTGATGCAGGTGCTTACATTACCGGGGAAACGCTGTCCGTCAACGGCGGCTTGTACATGAACTAAGCAAGGAAATTTTTCACATGGAAAAAGTGTATATCGTTGCAGCCAAACGTACTGCTATCGGCGCGTTCACAGGTTCGCTAAAAGACACACCAGCAGGTCAACTTGCTGCTGTTGCAATCAAAGGCGCACTTGAAGCCGGTAACGTTGCTCCAGAAGCGGTTAACGAAGTTATCCTTGGTAACGTCGTTAGTGCAGGACAAGGCATGGGAATCGGTCGTCAGGCTGCTATTTTTGCAGGTTTGCCACAAACCGTTCCAGCTTACGCAATCAACATGGTTTGCGGAAGCGGCATGAAAGCTGTCATGGATGCAGTTACACACATTCGCTGTGGTGATGCTGACGTTGTCGTCGCAGCGGGTGTAGAAAACATGTCTCAAATCCCATTCGCGGCGTCAGGCTCACTGCGCGGCGGTCAAAAAATGGGGGACATCAGCATGAAAGACCTTCTAATTACTGATGGCCTGACTGATGTCTATAACCAATATCACATGGGCGTTACTGCAGAAAATGTCGCTGAACTTGTTGGCCTTACCCGCGAACAACAAGACACCTATGCAGCACAAAGCCAACAAAAAGCCGTTGCAGCCGTTGAAGCAGGTCGATTCAAAGATGAAATCGTCCCTGTGGAAGTGAAACAACGTCGTGAAACGGTTTCGTTCGATACCGATGAATACCCGAAAGCTGATACCACACAAGAAGGCCTAAGCAAATTGCGTCCGGCGTTTAACCGTGAAGGTACAGTTACCGCTGGTAATGCTTCTGGTTTGAACGATGGCGCAAGCGCAATCATTGTTGCTTCTGAAGCAGCAGTGCAACGTCTTGGCTTGAAGCCGTTAGCTGAAATCACCAGCTACGCACAAGTTGGGTTAGATCCAAAAATTATGGGCTTAGGCCCTGTGGGTGCAGTAACCGAAGCGCTGAAAAAAGCAGAGCTTTCGATTTCCGACGTGGATCTGTTTGAGCTCAATGAAGCCTTTGCGGCACAGGCGCTGGGTGTTGTCCACCAGCTTGCTGACACACACGGCGTCAGCCCTGAAGCCATTTTAGAAAAGGCAAATGTGAATGGTGGCGCAATTGCGTTGGGTCACCCTCTAGGTGCATCAGGTAACCGCGTTCTCGTTTCCCTGATCCACGAGTTGGAAAAGCGTGAAGGCACATATGGTGTGGCTTCGCTATGTATCGGTGGCGGCATGGGTACGGCAGTTGTCGTGAAACGTGCTAGCAACTAACGAACGTAAAACCCCTTTGGAACTAATTCAAACACTTAGGAGATACACAATGTACACAGATATGTTTAAAGCATTCTCAGAGCAAACTGAAAAAACACTTGCCCCTTACGTTAAATTCAACAAGCTTGTTGCTAAAAATGTTGAAACGTTGACTGAACTTCAACTAAACGCAGTTCGCACTTACAGCGAAATGGGTCTAGCTCAAGTTAAAGCAGCAAGCAGCGTGACTGATGTGACTTCTTTGACGTCATACAGCAGCCAACAACTTGCAGCAATGACTAAGCTTTCTCAACAAATGATGGATGACAGCGCGAAGCTTCAATCTGTTGCTAAAGAGTTCAAAGACGATTTGGATCAACTGACTTCAGAAAACCTTAAAGCGGCTACTCCAGCTTAATCAAGGTCACCGCCCTCCTTTCTAGGAGGGCGGTGTTGTATCCGATCAAGAGGGTTTACACATGTTTCAGAGCTTCTTCTCGGACTACCTTGAAAAACTCCAAGAGAGTAACCAGAAATGGTTTAAGGATCTTGAGCAAGGCAAGGCAGCCGTAAACACCCCCCTGAACAAAGCAATGCAAGAAATGAGTATCAATGATACGACTCAACTTCTTGAAAATGCCGCAAATCAACCTGCTGCAATGTTGCAAGTTCAGATGCAGTGGTGGGAAAAGCAACTCGAAATCTGGCAAAACGTGGCGCTCGCTTCAAACTGCGAAGACATTGTTGGCCCAGAAAAAGACGACAAACGATTCCAAGACAAAAGCTGGCAAGACGAAGCGTTTTATAGCTTCATCAAACAATCTTACCTGCTATTTGGACGTACTTTCCTTGAAACCATCAATGCCGTAGAAGGCCTAGATGAAAAAGCGAAAGAACGCCTCACTTTCTTCTCACGCCAAGCCATCAATGCGATGTCTCCTAGCAACTTCATTGGGACAAACCCAGAGTTGTTTCGCCTAACGCTTGAGCAAAATGGTGAGAACTTAGTAAAAGGACTCGAGCAGCTTCAAGAAGACCTTGAATCTAGCTCTGACATCCTGAAGGTCAGAATGACAAACAACAATGCTTTCCGCATTGGTGAAGACATTGCGAACACCCCAGGTGATGTGGTGTATCAAAATGAATTGTTTGAACTGATCCAATACCGCCCAATGACAGAAAAGGTCAATGCAACACCATTATTGGTAGTGCCTCCTTTCGTCAATAAATACTACATTCTTGATCTTCGCGAGAAGAACTCGATGATGCGCTGGTTGGTTGAACAAGGCCACACCGTATTCATGATGTCATGGCGCAACCCAGGCGAACAGCAACGAAACGTTGAGTTTGGTGATTATGTCACTGAAGGTGTTGTTAAAGCAGTCACTGCGATTGAAGACATTACTGGTCAATCGCAAATCAATGCTGCAGGTTACTGCATCGGCGGTACTGTATTAGCAAGCACCATTGCTTACTATGCGGCAAAACGCATGAAAGCGCGTATCAAATCAGCATCGTTCTTCACAACGATTCTCGATTTTGCTCAGCCTGGCGAAGTAGGCGCATACATTAACGATAGCGTTGTCAGTGCAATTGAAGCACAAAACACCGAAAAAGGTTACATGGATGGCCGCTCACTGAGCGTCACCTTCAGCTTGCTTCGTGAAAACAGCTTGTACTGGAACTACTATGTCGACAACTACCTCAAGGGGAACAGCCCTGTCGACTTCGATCTCCTTTACTGGAACAGCGACAGCACGAATGTTGCGGGTGCAACCCATAACTTCATGCTGCGTGAACTTTATCTGAACAATAACCTAGTGAAAGATAAAGGCGTGAAAATTGGTGGTGTGTGGATTGATTTGAACAAAATCAAAGTCCCGACCTACTTCATTTCAACCAAAGAAGATCATATCGCACTTTGGCAAGGCACTTACCGTGGCGCGCTCAATGTCGGTGGCAACAAAACCTTTGTGTTGGGTGAATCAGGACACATTGCAGGCATCGTGAACCACCCTAGCCGCAACAAATACGGTTATTGGGTGAACTCTGAGTTGAGTGAATCAGCGGACGAATGGTTTGAATCCGCAAGTCACAACACAGGGTCATGGTGGCTTCACTGGGACAAATGGCTTGAAGCATATAGCCCGAAAGAAAAAATCGAGCCCTATGCACAAGGTTCAGAGAACTTCCCTGTACTCACCGTTGCCCCAGGCAACTATGTGAAACAGGTACTGCCTATCGAGCCTAAAACTGAAAAGCCAGAACCAATAAAAGCACCAGCGAAAGCTGAAGCATAATGTTGAGTTAGGTGTGCTTTAACACCAAACGCAAAAAGGCCGATTCACCATGAATCGGCCTTTTTTATGTTCAGCTTTTACCGCGTTTTGCTTTTTATTTTTTCGTCGTCAATTTGGCAATGATGCGAGATACAGCGACAAAACCAAACGTTGCTGTCACCATGGTCGCCGCACCAAATCCGCTCGCACAATCCATGCGTTTAGGCCCTTCTGCGCTTGCTTTGGTTTCGCACACGCTGCCATCAGGTTGCGGGTACTTCAATTGCTCTGTTGAGAACACGCAATCAATACCAAACTTACGCCCTTGAGTCTTGGTGAAGTTATGGAAACGACGTAAATTATTACGCAGCTTCGCCGCCAAAGGGTCTTGGATTGTTTTCGTCAGATCGGCAACTTGAATTTGTGTTGGGTCAATTTGACCACCAGCACCGCCTACCGTGATGATTTTGATCTTGTTACGCTTACAATATGCAAGTAACGCGGTTTTTGGTTTGATGCTATCAATAGCATCTAACACGTAATCAAATTCTTTCGTGATGTACTCAGGGATATTGTCTTCTGAGATAAAGTCATCAATCAAATTGATTTGGCAATCAGGGTTAATGGCTAGCACGCGATCGGCCATCACTTCAATTTTGCTCTGACCAATGGTGCCAGACATTGCATGGATCTGGCGGTTAATATTGGTGACACAGATATCGTCCATATCAATCAAGGTCAGCGTACCCACGCCACTGCGCGCCAAAGCTTCCACAGCCCATGATCCTACACCACCTATGCCGATAACACACACATGTGATTGACGAAGGATCTCCAGTTCAGACATACCGTACAAACGGCGTGTACCGCCAAAGCGTTGTTGGTAGCTTTCTGATGCTGGTGAAGGTGATGTAGACATAGTTAGCGGCTCTGTTTCAGTTTGCATTGATGGACTGCGGTTTATACGCGTTTGACGTGAAAATGTCCACGCTCACAAAGCGCACTCTTCCCGCTGTTAAGATCTGATGATTTCACATTTCAGCCAATCGATCACTTGCTTTACAGCCGCTAAACGCCGCTTATGACCATGACAAAACAGGAAATACCCATACGCGCTATCAAAGCGCAATGACAAAGGGTTCACCACCGCTCCTTGTTTGATAGATTCTTGAATCATAAATTGCGGGATGAGGGCAATTCCCTGACGGTGCTTCAGGGCCTCGAATGCCATATAGAAATGCTCAAATCCACCACCATAGGTTGGGCTATCTGGCGACACCCCAAGTTCATGCCAAAACTGGTTCCAGATCTGAGGGCGCGTGATGTGACTTATCGACGTAAGAGATACCAGCTCAGAGATATCACGAATAGGCTGCGGACATTGATCTGGGTTTGCCACCAGCATCAAACGCTCACGGATAAGTAACTCTGCATCTTCTTCATGGGTTGAAAGTGGCAAGCAATGTATCGCAATGTCACCTTGATAGTGGTTTTGAGTATCTGATGTCACGCTGGCGCGGATCGCGAGATCGATATTTGGGTGTAATTGCTGAAACCTATTCAATTTAGGAATAAGCCACATACTTGCTAACGACGGCGGCACTGAGATGTCTATACGACTTTGCGTCTCAGAGGTTTGCATTACGGTGGATGTAGCGTGCTGTAAATTCTCTAATGCTTCAACAACCGACGGTAAATAGCGCCGACCGGCATCCGTCAACTCGACTTTCCCACCGTTTCTTTCAAACAATGAACATCCCATCAGTTCTTCCAAATGAAGGATTTGTTTGCTGATGGCACTTTGCGTCAAATTCAAAATTTTCGCCGCTTTCGAAAAACTCAACGTTTGCGCCACGATCGTAAAGGTGCGTAGTGTTTTCATGGGGGGAATTGGCATCGCCATTCTTTACAGCCTCGCTACACTATGATTTTTTGGCATACCCTCCGAATTTATATCGTTTGCTGTTCATTTTCCAACCCGCTAATACTAACTGTTGAATACTTCTATTTTTAGGGCGGCGCAGGGATACCATGACCCACATTTTACAAAGACATTGTCATTCTAAACTTCCAACGGTTACAGGCGGTGAAGGTGTTTTTCTTCTCGACACTGAAGGACGTCAATACCTAGACGGTTGCGGTGGTGCAGCGGTTTCTTGTTTAGGTCACAGCCATCAAGGTGTGTTGAGTGCGATTCAAACTCAGTTGAATACTATTCCGTATGCTCATACTGGCTTTTTTACTTCTCCTGCAGCTGAAGAGTTGGCGGAGCGCCTTTGCGACAGAGCACCGGGGCCACTGAATCATGTTTACCTCGTCAGCGGTGGATCGGAAGCGGTGGAATCCGCGCTAAAAATGGCACGTCAGTATTTTCTAGAGAAAGGCGAAACGTCACGTACTCGCTTTATCGCCAGACGACAGAGCTACCATGGTAATACGCTAGGCGCATTAGGTGTGGGTGGAAACATGTGGCGCAAAGAACCCTTTGCTCCTTTGCTTCAAAATGGGGAACTCATTGCCCCGTGTTATGCCTACCGTGACAAACACGCTGATGAAACAGATTTCGATTATGGTCAGCGCGTGGCCAATGAGCTTGAAGAACGCTTATTGATAATGGGGCCAGAAACCGTCATCGCTTTTGTCGCTGAGCCCGTTGTGGGCGCTACCGCGGGGGCATTGGTCGCCGAGAAAGGGTACTTCAAACGCATTCGCGAGATCTGTGACAAGTATGGTGTGCTCCTTATTCTCGATGAGGTGATGTGCGGCGCAGGAAGAACAGGCACCTACTTTGCTTATGAACAAGAAGAGATTGTTCCAGACCTTGTCACACTCGCTAAAGGTCTAGCTGCAGGCTATCAGCCTATTGGTGCAGTCATGGTGCATGAGAAAATCTACAACGCTATCGCTGGTGGTACTGGCTACTTTCAGCACGGTCACACTTTTATGGCTCACCCCTTGGCGTGTGCAGCTGCGTGTGCCACGTTGAATGCTATTGATGCAGGACCATTGAGCGAAGTGACCGAAAAGGGCCAATACCTAGTCAAACGTTTAAGCGAGACATTCAATGCCCACGACTATGTCGGTGACATTCGCGGGCGTGGACTTTTCATTGGTATCGAAATGGTGCAAGACAAAGCCACGAAAACCCCGTTCGCGTCATCGCGTCCACTGCACACCGAAATAAAGAAAACGGCGATGTCACAAGGACTGATGTGTTACCCAATGGGCGGCACGATCGATGGTCAGCAAGGGCACCATATCTTGCTTGCACCACCTTTTATCATTTCTGAAAACGAGATTGATGAGCTTGTTCGCCGACTCTCTCGCACCATGGATAACGTATTTGCATAAGGATTGACCGTGCAAAAAGGAAGAACCATCATCGTCGCGCCCAACGGGGCGCGTCGAACCAAGGAAGACCACACGCAATTACCCATGACGCTAGACGACATGAGTGTCTGCCTACGAGACGTTGCAAACGCGGGGGCAGCCATGGCTCACATGCATGTGAGAGACGTTCATGGAAAACACACTTTAGATATTGGACTTAACCGAGAGTGGCTCACTGAAATGCGTGCTCGCTTCGATTCCGATTTGGTGATTCAACTCACCACTGAAGCTGTTGGCATGTACCAACCTGAAGAGCAAATCGCCCTTGTTCAAGGCACTGAGCCTGAAACCGTCTCCCTCGCCCTTCGCGAACTTCGCCCCAACGCCAGTTATGAAAAAGCCGCGAGCCGTTTTTTCTACGAACTGGCTGAACGTCGAATCTATGTTCAATACATTTTGTATGATGCAGCAGATTTGTCGCTTTATTTTCAGATGGTTAATGACAAGACATTGCCTTATAACGGTCATCACCTACTATTGGTACTGGGGAAATACAAAAAAGACATGTTGTCGACCCCGACAGATTTACTCGAATTCGATATTAAACGTTTAACGAATGAGGGAATTTCTTGGGCAACATGTGCTTTTGGGCAATATGAACATCAATGTCTAAGCGCAGCAATGTCGCTAGGTGGTGATGTCCGAGTAGGATTTGAAAATAACCTAATAAATTTAATAGGACAGCATGCGGAAAATAATGCTGAGCTCGTCCATCAAATCACAAACTTGTCTCAAAAGATGGGTTTAAATATCAATTCTGCGGAAGATTTAAGAAAAAATATCTCTCGTAGCTTTGAAGCGTGAAGCCTATCTCTTGCGATCGGAAAAACAACTATTAGATAATCCTGTTGCAACTTGGATTCACATTTTATTTACAATTAGCGGACTCGCACCGCGAAAGCAATCACATCATCGACAAGGAACATAAAGCATGAAAGCGTTAAAACCTACGATCGTCGCAATGAGCTTTGCAGCTGCTTTAGGTACTGCCGTGCCAGCACAAGCTAACCAGTTTGTCACTATCGGTACTGGTGGTGTCACTGGTGTGTACTACCCAACGGGTGGTGCAATCTGCCGTTTGGTTAATAAATCTAAGAAAGACCACGGTATCCGTTGTTCAGTAGAAAGTACTGGCGGTTCTATCTACAACATCAACACCATCCGTGCAGGCGAGTTAGACATGGGTATTGCTCAGTCAGACTGGCAATTCCACGCGTACAACGGTAGCAGCAAATTCACTGAACAAGGTCCATACAAAAACCTTCGTGCAGTGTTCTCTGTTCACCCAGAACCGTTCACTGTTGTTGCTCGTGCCGATGCAGGGATCAAAACGTTTGATGACCTAAAAGGCAAACGTGTAAACATTGGTAACCCAGGTTCAGGCCAACGCGGTACGATTGAAGTACTGATGGACGGCATGGGCTGGACAATGGACGACTTTAAGCAAGTGTCAGAGCTTAAAGCTGCGGAGCAATCTAAAGCGCTATGTGATAACAAAATCGACGCAATGGTATACACCGTTGGTCACCCAAGTGGTGCGATTCAAGAAGCAACCACTGCGTGTGACAGCGTAGTAGTGGAAGTAAACAATGCTGCGGCTCAAAAGCTTGTCGCTGACAACGATTACTACCGCTCAGCAACTATCCCAGGTGGCATGTACCGTGGTAACGATGGCGATGTAAACACCTTCGGTGTGGGCGCAACGTTTGTTTCTTCAACTGAAGTACCAGACGAAGTGATCTACAACGTTGTTAAAGCTGTGTTCGAAAACTTTGACGATTTCCGTCGTCTGCACCCAGCTTTCGCAAACCTGAAAAAAGAAGAAATGGTTTCTGACGGTTTGTCTGCGCCACTTCACCCAGGTGCGGCTAAGTACTACAAAGAAGCTGGCCTAATCAAGTAATTGATTACCGAGTTTTGAAAGCAAAAAGGCGGGGTCAATACCCCGCCTTTTTCCTGTCTGTTGAAACGTCGCGCAGCTTAACCGCTTAGTTCACTCTTTTATTTGTGAATGTCTATTTATCGGTTGCGTCTGGTGTTTCAGATACTGTTGCCTCTACAGGCTTTGTCAGTTTCCACACACGTCCAAAGTGTTTGTGATGACCCGCTTTAATCCCAGCCTCTTCACCCATACCATGGTACAAGTCGAGATGGTTTTTCTTCACCGCCCCGCCGGTGTCCAATGCCATCAGAAGTTTGAGAATATGTTGTCCATTCCAATTACCTTGCTCATCAAGCTGAGGGATTTCTGCCAACAAAACAGAACCCATAGGCAAGTATGCACGGTCAGCTGCAACAGACGCACCGGACAGCAATGGTATACCGGCAGTGCCTGTCACTGGTGCTGCAGCTCTCGGCGCGAAGAATACGTAAGACGGATTCTGGTTTAACAGTTCAACCACTGTCGCTTCATCTTGTTGCGCAGCCACCCAATCTTTGATGGCTTTTAACGACATTTTTTCTCTTGAGACTTCGCCGCGTTCAATCAGCACTTTACCAATGCTGACATAAGGGTGGCCATTTTTCCCACCGTAGGCGAAATACTCAAGTTGGTCATCGTCACCAAAATCGATGAAGCCACTGCCTTGCACTTCCATGATGAAGTTATCAATCAAGGACGCGCTATAACCAAGTTCTAAACCTAAGCCGTCCAAAGCACCATTATAAACTTCTTCGCGCGTAGGACACCGCTCACCACACGTTGGCTTCGCGTAAACCGGATAACGAAATAGCGCATCAGGTTGATGACGCATTTCGATCACTGGTGAGAAGTAGCCCGTGAACATCACATTGCCATTGCCATCACCACCACCCATTTGCTCGAGTTGGATGCCGTAATCGGTCAATGCCGTTGGCTCCCCGCTTTCCGCCAGCCACGCCTTAACACTGTCGTAAAGAGGCTGATTAGGTTGAGACAAAGAAGGCGACAAGGTTTCTACTTTTTCCAACTGCGCAGGGAAAAGCGAATAATCCTTGGTTTTATCTGAAGCTACCGATGTGACGGGATTAAGCACATCGCCAAAATTACCATCGATATACTGTTGCCCACGGTCTGTTGGGCGAGCACAAGCGGCGAGAAGTAGAGAAAAGCCGACAACAAAAAGAGTGCGATTCACGTTAAATCCTGATCGTAAAAACTGAAATAAAAGGGTGACAGATGCCCGTGTCTTCTGCAACGGAAACCGAGTTTCCCCTTCTTTTATCGAGGATAAAAAATGCGATCCAACACAACCATAGAGCTCAATGACCCAGCATTGAAACAATTTGTCACAAAAACGTAACTTTCATCCGTTTAAATGACCGACATAAAAGTGTCTTAAAAATTAAACAAAATTAAAATAAGAAGGGAGTTTGAAATGGACTTAAAAGTTGGCAGGAAAACCCTATTAGACCCTGATGCCGTTGAGTATCAATGGATAAGGACGCTCGCCAGTGATGGCAGTACCGATGAAATGATCAACCACAGCATTCGTCGTTGTTTGGGTGGAAATGAAGACACCGCAGATAAAATAAGACGTGTTGCATTAGGGATAGCACCAATGGCTGAACTCTTGCGTTCATTGCCGACACACTACTAAACCCCTTTGCGTATCAGCGTACCTTTACAAAAGGCGTACTGTAATGATACGGCTTTTCCCTTTGTAGTGTTTGCTTGTCTTCAACCGTATAAAGATAGGTATTGTTACCCACGGTATAAATCAGCTTACTGCCCGTAAACTCGAAAAAGCTCGTAGTACGGGCACCTTTTATATAGATCCCATCTTTTCGAACTTCAAAACGGTCAGCAGCATAAGGGGCAACGCCCTGCTCTACCCACTCTCCGTAGATTGCAGATTCATCTACCTCGGAAAAAATATGCACGCCGTTTGAAGTAAGGAAAATGACAGCACTAACAACAAGGGCAACAAACAGCGCAATAGATTGTCCAACTATGCCCACGGCCAAAAACTCTCAGAAAGAAGAAAATGCATTATTAACAATACTATTATAAAAAGTCTGGTATTGCCTTCAAAGTCATATATTCAGAGTTTGAACCCGAATCACGCCTATTGCCAAACAGGGAATAGTTAGTCAATATGAGGACATAAACAGTCACAAAAATGGAGTAAGGTGTTGAAACTTCGCAGTACAGCACTTGTAAAAGGATTTAGGCAATCGGCCCCCTATGTAAATGCGCATCACAACAAAACCATTGTGATCATGCTAGGCGGCGAAGCCATTGCGGATGAAAACTTCGCCAACATCGTCAATGACATTGCCCTTCTTAATAGTTTGGGGATTCGATTGGTGCTGGTGTATGGCGCTCGTCCTCAAATTACCCATCAGCTCGAGCGCATGGGCATGGAAACGCCATATCACAACGGTATTCGCGTCACTGACTCCGCCGCACTCGAGGCCGTTAAGCAAGCCGCTGGACAACTCCAGCTTGATATCACGGCGCGCCTATCCATGAGCTTGAACAATACGCCAATGGCCGGTGCGCAAATCAACGTTGTGAGCGGCAACTTTGTTATCGCACAACCTCTCGGCGTCGATGAAGGTGTGGATTATTGCCACAGCGGAAGAGTGCGTCGAATCGACATTGACGGTATTCATCGCCAGCTAGATCAACACGCCATTGTGCTACTCGGCCCTGTTGCAAGTTCCGTGACGGGAGATTGCTTCAATTTAACGTCAGAAGAGCTGGCTACACAGCTGGCCATTCGATTGAAAGCCGATAAACTGATCGGCTTTTGTTCGCTGCAAGGGGTGATTGGCCCGAACGGTAATGTCATCTCTGAGCTTTTCCCTCACCAAGCTGAATCTATCTTGCAGCAGCGCGAACAAGCGGGTGACATTAACTCTGGCACTGTACGTTTTCTGCGTGGTGCTGTGGCGGCATGCCGTTCAGGCGTTACACGTAGCCACTTACTGAGCTACAAAGTTGATGGGTCGTTAATTCAAGAGTTGTTCTCTATTGAAGGTATCGGCACGCAAATCGTCACAGAAAGCGCAGAGAAAGTGCGCCAAGCGACGATTGATGATATTGGCGGTATTCTTGATTTGATTCGCCCGTTGGAACAACAAGGTATCCTCGTGCGGCGTTCTCGGGAACAGTTGGAACAAGAAATTCCGTTGTTTACTGTCATTGAACGAGATGATCGTATTATCGGGTGCGCAGCGCTCTACCCTTATCCAGAATCTTTGAGCGCAGAAATGGCCTGTGTAGCCGTCGACCCTGAATATCGTGACAGTGAACGTGGTACGCGTTTGCTCCACCACATTCAGCAACGTGCTTCTCAGCGAGGATTAAAGACCATCTTCGTCCTAACCACACGAAGCATTCACTGGTTCCGTGAACATGGTTTTGAAGAAGCCGATGTATCGGCATTACCGGATGCAAAACAGCAGCTTTACAATCTGCAACGCCGTTCAAAGGTGCTGACGCTCGACCTTAATGGTCAAGCAGCGCGTTTGCCAGCCCGCTAAATCGTTGTGTTTTACGTCTTACCGCCCGCTCCAAACTGGCGCGGGTGGCATAGATATCCAAGCGATCTTTCGCTCGCGTCACACCTGTGTATACCAGCTCACGCGTCATCACAGGGGTTGGTGTCGGCGGCAATACCAAAATAGTATGTGAAAACTCCGACCCTTGGGATTTATGGATTGTCATGGCATACGCGGTTTGGTGCTCTGGCAGTCGGCTCGGCAGAAAGGCTTTCAAGCTGCCATCTGACATTTCAAATACCACACGCAGACCATCTTCTTGTTTAACCACAATCCCGATGTCACCGTTATACAGCCCTAAACCGTGATCATTTTGCGTCACCATGATTGGCCTTCCCGAATAGAAAAGCTCCTCACCCGGTGCAATTAAGCGATGTGCCACCAGCGCTTTTTCAATGGCGCGGTTTAGCCCCGCCACACCAAAAGGCCCTTCCGCTAACGCACACAACAAACGCACCTGAGTGAATTGTTGGATCACTGCAAGGTGCGACTCGCCTGCTGACAATGCCGTGAGATAGCCTCGATAACCATCAACCGCCAATTGAATGGACGAAGCATACACATCACCATCCAAATCATGCAGCGCGATATCGCCATAGCCTTGCGCCAACACACGGTGCAGTCGCTTTGCATCGCCGTCATTAATCGCAAAAGCCAACTGACCAACACCTGATTTGGAATGAAAGCGGTAGCTCTTACGCAATAAACACACGCCGTCTGCCACCGACTGATTGGCATCGGCCGTTGATAGCTCAAACCCAGTCAGCGCTGACAAAAATGCCGCTCGCTCTTTGCTGTAATGGTTATCTGCTTGCGCGCAGATATCCCCCAGCACAGCGCCAGCTTCGACCGAGGAAAGCTGATCGCGGTCACCCAGTAAAATGACGCGCGCATGATCGGGCAACGCCGATAGCAAACGCGCCATCAGCGGTAAATCCACCATTGACGCTTCATCCACCACCAAGATATCAAGGTGAAGGCGGTTTCCTTCATGATGACGAAACTCAACGCGGTTTGGGATCGCCCCGAGTAAGCGGTGGATCGTTGACGCTTGAACAGGGATCTTTTCTCGCACTGACTTGTCGACAGGCAACGCAGCAACGGCTTTACCAATCGACTCTGTCAGGCGATTAGCTGCTTTTCCTGTCGGGGCAACCAGTTTAATGTCAGGGCCATTGGGTTTATCGCTACTAAAAATCAGTGCGGCGAGCAATTTGGCAACCGTGGTTGTTTTCCCTGTGCCAGGGCCGCCGGAAATGACCGAGAAGCGATAACTTAGTGCCGCTGCAGCTGCAACCTTTTGCCAGTTCAATCGCGCGCTCTCAGGCACAAGAGAAAACAGAGTATTGGCTTTTGCTCTGGTCGCGAGTTGACGCTGAAGCTCTTCAAAATCAATGACGCTAGGAGAGACGATATCTAGCGTATCCACCAGCTTTTGTTGCAACGCATCCGGCGTGAGCGATGCTTCTATCCAATCGGCATAACGTGCTGTCAGATCCGTCATATCTGGTGCGAACAATTCATCAAGAAACGACTTGGTGTCTCCTGATAAAGCGATGCTAACAGCGCGTTTTTTTATCTCATCAGCCACTCGCCTTTCCGCTTGCCAGTAGCGATGTAAATATAATCTTGAACCTTCAAGCACCAGAGGCGTTGGCGAGGTACCATCACCAACAACTTGTGTACCTTGTAACAACACCACTGCATTTTCAGGTTCTAACAAGGCAGCGACTTGCGCAGATTCAGCAGTAGATAAATCGAACAACTTACTGGGATCAAGTGCCGACAGGTCAACACACACGTTGCCCTTGCCAAGCTCGAAGCTCACTAAGGCTGCCCAACCGACCACGGGCGAATTCTCATCCCCCATTTGCTGAGCGATAAACTGCGCGAACTGGCGATCAATGGCGCGAAGTGTTCCACGCTGATACAGCGTTTGAAGCAGCGTTTGAAGCAGCGTATTATTCGTCAACATGGCGTTCTCCCATAAACAATGCATCCAACCCTTCAATCAGTGCTTTTGAAGGCTGGGTATAGAAAATGCCATGCCGCGTGCCCGCTTCGATTCCACGAACAAACAAGTAGTAAACCCCACCAAAGTGCTTTTCCATATCGTAGTCAGGCAATCTCTGACGCAAGAAACGGTGCAGAGCCAACGAATAGATTTGGTATTGGAAGTCATAACGGTGATCCGCCATCGCTTCCGATAGCGCTTCTTCGGTGTAATCCGCGGGCGTATCGCCAAGATAATTCGATTTCCAGTCGAGCACGTAATAGCGCCCGTTCCAGCAAAACACTAAATCGATGAAGCCTTTGAGCATGCCACTGGCGGTCTCAAAACCCAGTTCTCCCGCGCGTGCAGACAAAGGGTCATGTTGCTGAATATGTCGATTCACCGCGTGGCACTGCAAGCTATCGACTGGCATCACGAATTCCATTTCCGTCAGCCTTGCAGGTTCATCTACTTGCGACAGGGTTAAGTCATCATCAAGCGGTTGCGATACCACATCAGTAAGCAGTTTTTGCAACACTGGAACCCAAGCTTCATCGTAGTTTTCCAGCGCCAAGGCATGGCGGATCATGTCGGCGACATCATCGCCATACATGTCTTGACCAAACTCTACGTTTTCAAACAAGGTATGAAGGAAAGTACCGGGTCTCGCGCCTCGCGGAAATTGAAAAATAGACGCGAATGACTCGAGCACGTCTTCGTTGTCCTCGACCTTTTCGTCCACGGCATCAAGATCAAAAGCGGGTAACTCTGGCAACGCAGAGGTGTGCCCTTGCTTAACCAATCCGGAGTAACTGGTGAGTCGCCAGTTTCGACGAATACTGCCTGTGAACGTTCGAGCGGCTAACGCCTGCGTATCTTCATCATCAAACACCAGCTTCTCAACGTCATCACTCGGCGGTAACACCACCTCCATAAATGGCTGATTCTCAATGAGCGCATTCACCGATGCGTGCAACCCATCGATATCAGCAGGCTCACCACGTTGCAATAAATAGCCCAACGCAGATTTGTGCAACCCGGTGTCACCTGTCGATTTACGGCCATCTTTCAGCGGAGAAAGACCGATAAAACACCCGTATACCGCGCGGGTCAGCGCCACGTAAATCAGTCGTAAGTCTTCCGCGAGACGCTCTTTATCTGACAATTCAATGGCCGGCTCAGGGTTAGTAAGCGCTAACACTGGCTCATGGTCATCACCATGAAAGAAAGGACGATCAGACGGACGGAAGTTGCAGGCAAACGGCAAATAAACCAGATCATATTCCAAACCTTTCGATTTGTGGATCGTGACTATCTGCACCAAGTCGCGCTCTGACTCCAAGCGCACCTGCTGTGTTTCAGCATTGCCATTGGGGTTATCAATATGATCCGCCAACCAGCGCAGCAATGCATGGTGACTGTCTAGCGTTTGGCTCGCTTGCTGCAGCAATTCGCCCAGGTGTAATAAATCGGTAAGTAATCGCTCACCGCCGTCTTCTTTTAAAAGACGTTCAGCAATCCCACGGCGTTGCATTACCTGACGCAGCATAGGTAACACACCACGACTGAACCAAACATGTTGGTACGTCGAGAATTCAATCACAGCACGTTCCCATGCCTTTTCATCGTGATTGAGCGCATCAATGTCTGTCGCCGTTAATGCAAAAAGCCCACTGGCAAGGGCAGCACGCAGAGCGCGTTCGTTGTCCGGCGTTAACACTGCGGCAAGAAGTCGCTGTAAGTCTGTCGCTAATGGGCTCACAAACACACTGTCACGATTAGAAAGATAGACGGATGCAATCCCTAACCTTGCAAGCGCATGTTTTACTCGCGCAGCCTCTGTTCCTGTTCTCACAAGCACAGCAATGTCACCCGCCTGAACAGGCGTTTTGTTCTCACCACGTTGGAAGTGCGCGCGATCATCCATGGCGGCATTAAGAACAGTGTGAATACTCACCGCCGTCGCTTGCGCCATTGACACTTCGTAATCACTTTTGGTTTGAAGCTCAATCTCTTCGCCTAACCAAAATGTCATCGCCGCTTGTTTTTCACCATTCATGACCCATTGCTTCGTGTCTGCCTTTGGTGCATGACTGACTTCAAGGAAAGGAATGTCGTTCTCGTAAATAAACGGGGCATTAGCGTGTTCAAAGACCCGGTTGACCGCTGCCACCATGTCCGCGGTTGAACGCCAGTTAGTGGAAAGGTTGTAGTGCTCCGACACCTGACGGCGAGCATGAATGTAGGTAAAAATATCGGCTCCACGAAACGCATAAATTGCCTGCTTCGGATCCCCGATCATAAACAGGCCACAGTCAGGTGAGGCATCATAAATGTCGTTAAAGATTTGGTATTGCTGCGGGTCGGTATCTTGGAATTCATCAATCATCGCAACGGGGTACAAACTGCGGATCCGCTCGGCGAGGATGCCGTCGCTGTCTAGTCGTAGCGCCTCAGCAAGCTGTGAAAGTAAGTCATCAAACGATAACCAACCAAATCGACGCTTTTCTTGCGCCAGCAGTATTCTCACTTCGCGGATAGCATGCGCCGTTAGTGCATCTTTCAATGTTGGCGGGGAGGCCATTAAACGATCAATGTGATCAAAAACGGTGTGTTGTGGCACCTCGCCTTTCTTGGTTTTCTCTGCCAGTGTGTTTGCGGCAAATCGCTCTAGGTTCGTCGGTAAATCGTAATTCGACGTGATCTGAGCAGCCCACTCCCCCACTTCAGCTAACCAATTTGGCAACGAACGTTTGCTGTAGCTGCGCTTATCTACACCAGAACTCGAAATCAGCGCCTCTAAATCAGGCGCAGCTTCGCGCCAACACGTTTTGACCTCATCAATGCGCAGGATATTTTCGGCATGTAAGTCCGCCAAATCGTCTGGCATAGCCGGAGCCATAATATTGACCAAAGGCCCTGAGAGATACGTGCCAATTTCTTTCAATAACACGGCAGGAGCTGCCCAGTAGCTTTTCACCACACCCGCCAAAGACTTGGCTAACGGATAGAACTGACGACGCCAGAAGTCCGCCACAGCGCGTTCTCGCAATGCCGTTTCATCTGTGATGAATTCATTGGTAAACAAACTGCCAGATTCAAATGCATTTTGCGTCAACATACGCTGGCAAAAACCATGGATGGTATAAATGGCGGCTTCATCCATTTGTCGCTCTGCTTGCAGCAAGACCCGCTCGGCGTAGTGATGGTCGGGCACTTCATCAAGCAAAGGGGCGATCACCGGGTCATCACTCGTGCCACGACTAAATGCCAAACGCGCATCATGAATTCGCGATCGAATACGGTCTCGCAACTCCTGCGTCGCCGCTTCGGTAAAGGTCACTACCAGTATTTTCTCTACGCTAAGTGGTGTCTGATGTGCGGTCTCAGTCGACCCATGTCCGAGTAGCAGCCGCAAATAGAGGCCAGCAATGGTAAAGGTTTTCCCTGTACCTGCAGACGCTTCGATTAAACGTTGCCCGTGTAGAGGAAAAGACATGGGATGAAGCGTTTGAGTTGGCATGCACGCGAGCTCTTTAGGTTTGATAAGCATTATTTTATCAATGCTGCGACGGTTTGTAATGAAAATCGGTAGACTGAAAAGTTCTACAGCGCACGTTATGAAACCTAGACGCGATATTGGTGAGATTAATACAGTCGAAAAGCGCTGCGATTCACATCACTCAAAAACAGGGATACCCCTACAGTTCCTATATTGATAGATCGCTCAAAATCCGCACACTGACATGTCACGTTTTTTACTTCCCACTGCCAGATAGCGAATACACAGAATGAAGTTTATTGCAGATCTTTCGGTTCGATATAAATTACTGCTCATTGCGGCAGTCTCGGTGATTAGCATTATTGGGTTAACGTTTTTTCAAATCTCTAGTCTTCACAAAGACTTACTCCAAGAGAGAAAAAACAACCTAAAACAAACCGTCGACATTGCTTGGAAAATCATCGACACACACTACCAATCTGACACCTCTGAACTTAGCCGAGAAAAGGCGATATCAGCCATACAGCCACTGGTTTTTGGTAAGGATGGTTATTTCTTTGTCGTCGATGAAAACGGCACCATGCTTGCAGGGGCAAAGAGTTGGATTGGCAAGGATTTTTCCATTTTTCGCGACAGTCATGGCTCCGCGGTGTTGAATGATATGCGCAACGCTGCCACCTCAATGGATGGTGGTTTCAGCAGCTATTGGTTTGCAAAGCCCGGCGGAAAAGAGGCACTGGAAAAAGTCAGTGCAGTGAAGCGCCATGCACCTTGGCAACTTTTAATCGGCACGGGCATTTATGTCGATGACTTGGAAGCGCTCGTTTGGCAAGAAGCCAGCAAATCTGCCTTTCTTGCTCTCGCCATCACAACATTGCTGATACTTGTATCGACATTACTGTCTCGTATGCTGGTGAAATCCGTCAAAGAGATTCAGCGAGCACTCAATGATGTTGCTCTGGGTAAGTTGACCGCTCGAGCTAACGTCAACAGCAACGATGAAATGGGGCAGATGGCACAGCATCTCAATGAAGCCTGCACGCAACTTCAATCGCTGCTGACAAATGTCGATCACACCCTCAACCAGCTTGATACTGACAGTCGTACCATGGCAGACCTAGCTAACCGTTCAACCGATGGCATTCGTAACCAAAGCCAAGAACTCGATTCCGTTGCAAGTGCCATGGAGGAGATGTCTTCCGCAATCAAAGACGTAGAAGCCAGCACACTCCAAGCGCAAGATGGCACTCGTCATTCTAAGGGCTTAGTGAGAGAAGCAGAGGCTGCATTATCAGCCTCGCTGAACAAGTTTGAGCAAGTGAACCTTGATGTGATTGATGCAGAGAAAAACATTCGTGAGCTTGCCGCTTCCAGCGATCAAATCAGTGATGTTGTTACGGTGATCAATGACATTTCCGAGCAAACCAACTTGCTTGCATTGAATGCCGCCATCGAAGCCGCGCGAGCTGGCAGTGCGGGTCGCGGCTTTGCAGTTGTCGCTGATGAAGTACGTAAGCTCGCGCACTCAACAAAAGAATCCACGACGCAAATAAACGCGATTATCGAAACCCTGCAAGAGCGTGCTCAGGTAGCGGCAAAGATCATGAGTCGAGGCACGGATAAAACAGCAGAAAGCTTAGAGCAAGCCAAGCAGACACAAACCCAACTAGCCGCACTATCTGCCCTTATTACTGAGCTCGAGCAAATGAACACGGCAGTGGCAGCATCCACATCACAGCAAGCTTCTGCATCACAAGAAGTCGCACGCAGTGTGGTCAACGTCAGTGACATTTCACACCACAACCGAGATGCCAGTGAAGACACATTGAACTTGAGCGACAAAGTGAAAACGCTGAGTGATACGGGAAGGCATCAATTGGCTAAATTCAGTATTTAGCATCTGGCCTATGATGTTCTTTTTACCGATACTCGAACAGAAAAACAGGGGCGCAAAGCGCCCCTGTTTCATTCAATGAATGCTATTCTCGCAGATTATTCTTCGTCTTTTTTCTCTGCCATTAACACCGGCAACAGAACCTGCATTCCCAGCGCAAAGACATCATCGAGCAATGCATCAGAGGCTTCAGGCCACACACGGGCGATGTAGGTATTTTCACCTTCACCAATGGTCAGATACCCACTTTGAAAAGCACTGCGCATTTTCTGCTTTGCCTTTTCTCGTACCGCCTCGTCATCAACCCATTGTCCCTTCTTATCGATGCAGGCCTGCAAACCGGCCATCGCGGTTTTCGGTAAGTACGGGTAAGGCCGATCTGCACCTTCAAAGTAACGTTCGATGTAAAACGTCAAATGATTGATCGCCTCTTCAGCCGACATAGGCGCAAAGACAACATCGTCATCAACACCGAAAAAGCGCGTATCGACTTGCTCACCCGAAGCACATTGGCACAAGTGATCAATCCACGTGGCTAACCTGTCCGTTGCTCTGACCTTGCCACTTCGATACAAAATACGCCCTGCTCGATATCGCTCATCCAACCAACCTTGAAGCTGAACGGTACCGCGCGAGGTCGGAATACTGACATTCACCTCAAGAGCTTGTCGGCGATCAGCAAGGAAAGGCTTCAATGTGTCAAATTGCGCCAATGTTGCCGCTTGCTCGCTTTCTAACGCGAGCTCACCAAAGTGACTCAGTGGTAACGTGCCAGATGCTTTTTGGTATTGATAGAAGCGCGCTAACGAATCTTCATCCCGCCCATGTTCAATCACATGTGACAACAAAGCATCTCGCAGTTGGTAGCGGTTCAGGTTATCAAGCGCGAACGGCTCAACCTCTTCCATCGCCCCTTCTGGCGCTTCAAAGAACACTTTCAATCGACGATTGAAGAAATACTGTATCGGTAAACGCCAAAAACGTTGCAACTCAGCCAATTCAATCACGGAAGTATTCAGTTCCCCTTCCCTTTCTTGCAGGCCATCGACAGCGGTTTGGGCATCAAAGAATGGTGAAGCTTGCTGACCATCCCCTTTTGCAGCAGGTAACCATTCACTCGCATAACTTGCACGGGATGAATTAAACGATCCTTTACTGAATGGCACCAAAGGATTGTGATGAATCAGGTGCGACAGCAACTGCTCGCCAGACAAGACCTCTGGCAAGCCCTGACCGCCTTCAACACAATACCCTTGTCGGCAGTAATCCAGTAATTCCGTAACCAACACTGAGGGGACTTTGAGGGAATTATCTTGCACCGAGCGACCGACATAACTGATGTACAGTTGCTGCTGTGCGGACTGAAGCGCTTCTAGGAATAGGTAGCGGTCATCATCGCGTCGTGAACGGTCACCCGCGCGAGCACGCCCCGCCATCAGATCAAACCCAACGGGCGCTATTGTTCTTGGGTAATCCCCGTCGTTCATGCCGAGTAAGCACACCACGCCAAAAGGAATAGAGCGCATTGGCATCAAGGTACAGAAGTTAACTTGCCCAGCAAGGAAGCGCTGACTAATGCGCTCACCACCTAACTTTTCTTTCAAATAATCACGAACAATGGCGAGAGACAGTGTGTCGGCAAACCCTGCATCTGTCAGTTGAGTCAGCCAATTATCAAGCTGGTCTCGAATGAGTTTGCCTGCAAGCTCTTCGTCGACATCAAGCGCGAAAATATCATCAAACAACGCAGTTAGCGCACTGGCCCACTCGATCCCTGTTTTGTCTTTGCTCATTAACGCTTGGGCATTGAGCAGCATTTGAAAAAACTCACCCAGTTTACCTGCCACATCCGCTTCGAGACCTTGAACCTCATCGTAGGCCAAAACGTCATTGAACAAGCCACTTTGGCTGGGCATTGCATAGCCTAAAAGCATGCGGTTTAAGCCAAACAACCAGGTATTTTGGTGTTGGTCAGGCAGGGAAAATTGCGCCGCGGTGTTGTCATCCAACCCCCATCGAATCCCCGCTTCCTCAACCCAAAATTTCACTTTTTCGAATTGGCGGTTATCGAAGCCAAATCGACGCAATACGGCGGGAACTTCGAGCAATTCTAATAGCTCTGCTGCACAGCATCGGCTGTCAGGTAAGCTCAAGAGACGCAAGAAGGTCGTCAGGATTGGGCTTTCTTGATCCGCCGTTCTGTCCGAAATCGAAAAAGGAATATAACGCTCGCCGGGTGCGTTACCGAAGACGGCTTGAATCGCAGGGCTGTATGCATTGATGTCTGCCACCATGACGATAATATCTCGCGGTGTCAGTGATGGGTTGTTCTCCAACATTTCGAGCAATCGGTCATGCAGTACTTCCACCTCACGCATAGGGCTGTGGCAAACCTCAATCATGACAGAGCGATCTTCCGGAGAAATCTCGTGCTTACTCTCACTGGTCACCGTTTCTTGTATGTCGCCTGGTTCCAGCAGATCGAGGATATCTGCTTGGATATGATGAAGAAGTGAGTCGCGAGCAACATCAACAAACCCCTGATCCACTTCTTGGCATTGAAGATCTGAAATCAGCAGCAAGTTGTCACGCCCTAACTTGCCCATAGAGGCCAGCAAACTGTTGCCCACCTCTGCACTGTCATCTTCACCCGCAAGCGGTAAAGCAAACTGCGCAGGTTCAGCGTCATCATTTGTCGCGCGACTGATGCGGTTTTCAAGCATTGCTGCGCGTCTTGCCAAATAGCGCTTATCGCGAATGTCCCCCCAGTAATAACGGCATGGGTTGGTAAACATGTAATGCACATCAACATGCTCACCAATGGCTTTCAACGCATCAAGATAGCGCGGCGGCAAGGCAGAAATGCCAAACACAAACACTCGCTCGATCCCGGAGAACCCTTCAGGTTTACTCGCTTGAGCGGTCAATGCATCAATAAATTCTTCATACAGATTGGCGCGGTGAAAAGGCGATTGTCCCTGTTCCAAGGTGTAGTCATAAAGTGCGCGCCACAATTTCGGTTGCCAGCGCTTTTCTTCCTCAAGCTCAGGCACCGCTTGTTCGTTTTCCCACGCTTTGATCCACTCAGGGCGATACACCAAGTATTGGTCATAGATATCCGCGATTTTCCCCGCTAGCTGATAACTCTTTTGTTTGTCGTCATCACCTTCAAGGTAGCGTTTCAATTCAGCAAAATCAGGATCATTCAGCTGCTCAGGCAACACCTTCATTAATTTCCACGTCATGGCTTCTTTGTTGAAGAAACTTCGCTGTGGTACATCCGCCAATACTTGCGTAAACATCTGCCAAATAAAGGTAGCGGGAAGTGGGAATTCAACGTTAGCAACAATGCCTTGTTCCTTCGCCATTTCAAGCTTTAGCCACTGCGCCATACCAGGGCTTTGAACCAAGATCAGTTCTTTCTGTAATGGATTCTCTAGGGGCTTTTGCTGCACTAAAGCAACCAATAGGCTTTTCAGCAGATCCAACTGATTTGAGTGATAAACAGTAAACACAGGGCAACTCTCAAAGGCGATAATGGTGAGATTGTGGCGGAATGGTCTTAAGAGTGCAATTTGATGCGTTCAAGCAAGTGTCATTGACGTGATAACAGAAACAAAAAAGCCTGCGCAGTGCAGGCTTTTTACAAACAATTGTTATTGCTCGATCAGTTAAGCGTTCGACAATGGTGCTTTCCATTGAAGAGAAATAAAACGGCGATAGTGCATCGCAACATACCCAACAACAACAGTCGCCACGATCAACTCAATAAACGCTATCACAGAGACTTGATTCACGTACTCTGACGCTACCCCAATGGATTGCATCCACGCTGCGGTTTTATATAACGCGGTCGCACCGATAACCATCGGGAAGGTGAAGGCGGCGTAACCGGGAGAAAATGGCAAACGCATCAACCTTAGAAAAGACACGTAAATCACCGCGGTCATCAAGAGTGCAATACCCAGCAACACTGAAACGATTAACGGTGATGGTGCTTGGCTCACTGTTAGGTAACCCGCTAGCGAGAGACTCGCAGGCGCTGCCATGATCGCAATGGTAGGTTTTGCACCATCAGGAACCTCACCACAGAAAATAAGGCGATAAACCATCAAAGGAAGTAGCACGGCATAAGCAATCAAACCGAACAATAAAATCGCGTCAGCAATCGGTCGTAGTGCTGGGTTTCCGGAAAAAGCCACGTCTGCAACCACAAGACCAACAGGCGGCACAAACCAGCTAGGGACCATGTGATCTAAAGAAAATGATTTTGCGCGATGAAAGATAAAGGAACCAAGGAAGACGACATGCGCTGCCACAGCTGCCAGCCACAACGCGTCCCCCATCACTGGCGAAACATCACCCAGCGAGTTTGAAACAATCATCAACCCCATAGCAAAGGTTGGCACTACGCTACCCACGACGGGGTGTTGTAGATCTTGCCAAAGCCCTTTAGGCGATAAGGTAAATTTGGCCGCAATCAATAACAGCATGACACCGCCAATGAGAGCCCCTGCAGCTTGTGCAGACCCATTAAAGTTAGCGGCATTTTCCCAACACCAGCCAAGGCTTGCGATGGCAAGCGCCAAACCCGCCATAGGGGTAGGAAGTAAAGTCAGTCGTCTACGCATCATATTTTCACGTATTGAGAAGTGGTACACATAAATATGATAGGTCGACACTATAATTTAGGATATCTGAATCTTTTTAAACCTACTTTAAGTTTGACTTAACGCATGTCTGTATCACTTCGTCAGCTACACGTGTTTGTTACCGTTGCTCAAGAAAAAACCATCACGGCAGCATCTGCGCTTTTATACCTATCAAAGCCTGCGGTGAGCATGGCGCTGACGGAACTCGAAAAACACCTTGGTCACAAGCTTTTTGAACGTGTAAACAATCGATTAATGATCAATGAACATGGCCGTCGCTTGCTGCCTCTAGCGGATGAGTTATTGACGCGCAGTCATGAGATTTCAACGGTTCTTGATCACGATGATACGTTGACGGGACATTTACGCATTGGGGCGAGTGATACCATTGGCAATCAAATGGTGCCTTTTCTATTGCGAGATTTCAGGGCGGAAACACATCACACCGATCAGGAGTTAGTGATTTCAAACAGCCAAGCCATCATCGACCAACTGGCAGCGTTCGAGCTAGATGTAGGATTAATTGAAGGCCAAGGTGAAAGCAAACATCTGCTCAATAAAACCGATTTGGTCATGACACCCTGGTTGTCCGATGAAATGTGTATTGCATGTGCCGTCGACGACCACCTCACCAAGCATGAGCAGGTGTCACTATTTGCGCTAGAAAATCACACTTGGGTACTACGCGAGCCAGGTTCGGGGACGAGAGAACACTTTCTTTCTAGAGTTGCCCCCAGGCTTGAAGCATGGACTATGGCATTTGAGCTAAGAAACACAGAAGCCATTATTAACTGTGCATCTGCAGGGTTAGGTCTCGCGTACCTATCAAGGCACGCTGCACGACACGCCGTTGCTGATAACCGACTGAGCTTGCTGGAATTGCCATTAGACTTGCGACGACAGTACTGGCTCGTTCACCATAAAGACAAACACTTCTCGCCGCTGCTTACTCGCTTCATCTCTTTTAGTCAGTGCTGGCAGGTATCAGACTGACGTTAGACACGATTATCACCAACGCCAAACGCAATGATCTGGCTAATTTGGCAAAGCGGCCTTCCACTTTCTTGTTGCCACTGGTTAAACGCCGCTTGTGTTGCATTGATAGATTTTCGTGTATCACGACCGCCTTCAATGACTTTTTGCGCACGCAAATAACCTTCCACATCACCAGAAAGAATAAAGGTATCCTTCCCCATCAAGCGCAACGTATAAGGTCCCGTATTTCCCCCCAACCTCGCACCGTGTTTCTTTAAGTATGCCCAAAGACCCGTAATGTCATCTTCTGGCCACTTCGCAATAAAATTAGAAAAGCTGCCATGCTCTCGCGCTGCGCGCTGAATCATTTGTGCATTTGTGGGAATGGTCATCACCTTGCCAAGGTGTCGAATGATCGCAGGGTTTGTGGCCTTCTTTTCCCACATTTCTGGAGGTGTTAAGCACATTTTTTCGATATCAAACCCCCAGAATACTTCTTCAAAGCCCGGCCATTTATTTCTGACTACCTGCCAGTTCATACCAGACTGAAAGATCTTCATGGTAAACATCGCCAACCAACGATCATCAGGGATCGATTGCAACTCCTGAGAGGAAAGAGGGTGAGCCAACAATTGCTCAAGATCGCTGTTCGACCCTTTACGGTTTGCTGCTCTGTAATAGATATCTGAGAACTTTTCTAATGTCATCACACTAATCGAGGTTAAACTAGACACTAATTAACACTCTACTGTATAAACAGACAGTGAACAAATTAAAGAGAGACTAACCATGGCCGTTATCGTCAAATATGTGGTGGAGCGCAACGGAGAAGAGAAAATGACTTTTACCTCTAAAGCGGAAGCTGATGCCTACGACAAAATGCTCGACATGGCAGATGAACTGTTTGAATTGCTAGGTAAAAGCGATGTTGTTGCCGATGAAGCACAACGTGAAGAGCTTTCCATGTTCTTAGCGCAAAACCGTGAAGATGTACTTTGTGCGTTGGGTGCTAAACGCAAGCCTACGCCAAAGCCAGCGAAGAAAAAGGCAGAAGCAAATCAAGACGACGCTGAAGCTGCATAAGATACTAAAACGCTCCGAATTCGGAGCGTTTTTTCTTCCAAACAATAACGTCTAATCGGATAAAGCCCCCTTAATTTTCTCTTTCCGCCGTTTATCTGGCCGATTCTTTTCCTTCGCACTTCAATCTTGTCGCCCTTCACTTTAAGATACTCGTTAGCAATCACTTTATACGCCACATCTACAAACCGTAGACTTGGGAAAAGAGACAAGGAGACCTCCTCATCATGGCCAGTTTTGCACTTGCGTTTGGCACCGCCACTAAAAACAAAGACGGAAAAATCATTGAAGCATTCTTTCCGACTCCAGTACTAAATCCATCAGAATCTTTAGTTGCCGCGCTGGCTGATATCGTTTCTTACCAAGAAGGCAATGAAGCTTTCGACGTTCAAGCTAATCAATGCGAAGCCATTGCTTCTGCATTCTCAGCCGCTGACGAACAAGCTGCAGCCTCTTTCGCAGCAAAAGCAGCCGCTTCAAGCCAACCTCTAGTGTTAGTTATCTTGGCATCAGACGAAAAACCAAGCAGCGTATCAGAAGGTTTCTTGAAGCTTCAGCTGATTTCTCAGCGTCTTGCTAAGCCACACAGCATTGTACTCGATGGCATTTTTGGTTTACTGCACAACATCGCATGGACCAACAAAGGCCCTATCGATCTCCCTGAGCTTGCTGACCGTCAAATCGAAGCACGTTTAGCTGGTGAAACCCTCACCGTAGATTGCGTAGACAAATTCCCTAAAATGGTTGACTACGTTGTACCTGCTGGTGTGCGTATCGCTGATACATCACGCGTTCGCTTAGGCGCGCATGTGGGCGAAGGCACAACGGTTATGCACGAAGGTTTCATTAACTTCAATGCAGGTACTGAAGGTGTGAGCATGGTTGAAGGTCGTATTTCTGCAGGTGTTATGGTCGGTAACGGCAGCGACATCGGCGGCGGTGCATCTATCATGGGCACACTGAGTGGCGGTGGTCAGCTTGTTATCTCTATTGGTGAAAACAGCCTATTGGGTGCAAACGCAGGCCTTGGTTTCCCTCTGGGTGATCGTTGTACCATCGAATCTGGTCTATATGTTACCGCTGGTACCAAAGTGACCATGCTAGATTCAAGCGGCGCTGAAGTTGAAACCGTAAAAGCACGTGACCTTGCAGGCAAACCAGACCTTCTGTTCCGTCGCAACTCAGTGACCGGTAAGATTGAGTGTCTGACTAACAAGTCTGCCGTTGAGCTTAACGCAGAGCTTCACGCGAATAACTAAGTTCTCGTGAACAGATAGCAAGAATAAAAAGACCAGCCTAAGCTGGTCTTTTTTGTATTTTTCAAACAATAACTAGAAAATCTTTCCGGCTTCTAAGCCTGTTTCCCAATTGTCTTCGTACAGCCAACCTTGAGGGGCATCATCAATACAAACACTGTTTCTTGGCTTACCCGATATACCTGCATGATAACCATTGTCGGGTTTACAGTATTCTTTAACATGCTCTTCATACGCAGTCTGATACTCACTCTGTTGCTCTTTATCAAAAGCACCTAGCGATGTTAAATCTTGTTCTGAGCGCGCTTTTCTCCCAGCTTCAACATCATAGTTGGCCAATCCAACCCAATCTTCCGCAGTTGAAAGCTCCGCAATACGCTGACTCGCACACCCCGTTAACCCAATGATCAGCAATAGACTTACCAGTAGATATTTCATATTAATCTCCTAATCCCTCTGATATGCAGTATATAGAGTAAACCTGAACAAACGCCGTACAATTTCGTTATTCATTAGATGAAATCAAGACGTGAGAGTGCGAGAGTGCGAGAGTG
>NZ_MDAG01000006.1:0-58800 GCF_002876705.1 Enterovibrio norvegicus
GCGGCTTGGGCTTGAGCCTCGGCTTCCGCTTTCAGGCGTGCTTCTTCTGCGGCTTGCGCTTGGGCATCAGCTTCCGCTTTCAGGCGGGCGTCTTCGGCTGCTTGCGCTTGTGCCTCAGCTTCCGCTTTTAAGCGAGCGTCTTCGGCGGCTTGAGCTTGAGCCTCGGCTTCTGCTTTCAGGCGCGCTTCTTCGGCGGCCTGCGCTTGGGCATCAGCTTCCGCTTTCAAGCGCGCTTCTTCGGCGGCTTGGGCTTGTGCATCTGCTTCTGCTTTCAGGCGCGCGTCTTCGGCGGCTTGCACTTGGGCATCTGCTTCTGCTTTCATGCGTGCGTCTTCGGCGGCTTGCGCTTGGGCATCTGCTTCTGCTTTCAGGCGCGCGTCTTCGGCGGCTTGCGCTTGAGCCTCAGCGTCTGCTTTCAGGCGGGCGTCTTCTGCGGCTTGGGCCTCAGCGTCCGCTTTCAGGCGCGCTTCTTCGTCGGCTTGCGCTTTTGCTTCTGCCTCAGCGTGAAGACGTGCTTCTTCTTCAGCACGTGCTTGGGCTTCTACCTGTTGCTGTTCTTCTTGGTCATCTTTCTTGCGGCCGAAACCCAGCCAGGACATAAATCCGCGTTTCTTTTTTTCTGCCATTGGCAAATCCTAAAGCATGATTGGTACAATCGGCGCAATACACAGCGAACTGATCAAAAACTGTAAACACTGCGCCTATGAATGCAGTGTGGTAACGAAGCTAAAACACATTCCTTGCAGCGTAACAAACTCGGCGAAAGTGACCGAAGTCCTTTCGTCGTTGACTCGTTAAATAAGGGGAATGCAGAATCGTTACCGAACCGACATATACTAACACCTTCTTGGCGGTCAAAAAATCTATGGTAAGACGTAACCCAAAAAACCCTGCGACGCGCAACACGAGCAGGGGCAGCAATCCATCTGCATCAACAGGTGGCGGATCCGGTTTTGTCCGTATCATCAGTGGCAAATGGCGAGGCCGTAAGCTTCCCGTGAAAAACGTAGAAGGCCTGCGCCCAACCACTGACCGCGTTAAAGAAACCGTCTTTAACTGGTTGGCAGCCGATCTCTATCAAGCAAAGTGCTTGGATGTGTTCGCAGGCAGCGGCGGCCTTGGTCTTGAAGCCTTGTCTCGCCAAGCAGAGCATGTAACCCTCCTAGAACTAGATAAAGGCGCTGCAGACCAAATTAAACTGAATATCAATACGTTGAATGCCGACAATGCCACGGTAGTAAATACTGATGCCTTGAGTTATTTGTCACAGTCAGGGCAGGCTTTTGACGTGGTGTTCATCGATCCGCCGTTTCGCAAAGAGTTACTGTCAGACGTCATTACACGTTTGGAGCAAAATGGCTGGCTAAGTCCTAACGCCATGATTTATATCGAGGCGGAAAAAGAACTTGGCGCTATCGACGTGCCAGTACATTGGGACATGGTTAAGGAAAAACATGCCGGACAAGTCAGCTTCCGGTTGTATCAGAGAGAGGAAGAATGAACGCACTCATCTTATTAGCAAAAGCCGCCATCGGTTTTGTTTGGCTCATATTGTTCACCAATATTGCCTATCCATTTCCCGGCGTTGCCGCGATAGCGCTCTATATCATGACCGCATTCTTATTTTGTATGCACGGTCTTCAAATGCTGATTTTCATCGGTGCGTTTGGCGATAAAGTGAACATGACGCGTTGGGAAAAGTGGTCGATTCTCTTTTTCGGGATTTTCGCACTGCTCGGCATTCGCCAAAAATACATGATTGGTAAGTAAGTACTAACATTCATTTTTCATCAGTGTTTCCCTGATGTTAAAAAGGCCTCTATTGAGGCCTTTTCTATTTCCGCAGTGTATCAATCAACCCACTCAGTGCTGGCATACTCGCGCAGTATTCACCAACAAGGTGCCTGACTGTTCGGTGATTTTTTTACGTCGACGAAGAAACACTAAGACTTCGCTGAACAAAAGATCTTGTTGGCTGCACGTATGAAATCTTGCTGTCGCACCCCATTGCTCGGTCACCCATTGGGTAAGGTCAAGCTCTGACATTGGTTCAGCACTGAGGTGGTTTAGGATTTGGTGAACATGAACAGAAGAAGACATTTGCGCTCCACACGTTATCTGACGGTCTCTACGCGCATGGAATCACATTTATAGAATCAATGAGTTGATGTGGCACAAGCTCAATCAGGTTTCATCATGTGGCGTATTACACTGCCAACACACCTCAAAGCTCCCACCGTTCTCTTCTTGGCAATGTGAACAATGCCAAACCGTTTCACTCTGCACCTCATAGGCTTCAAGCGCTTGGCGTGCTTTGCTTTCTTGTATGGCATCCACCCACAGTGTCACCGCAACAATGTCCGGTGGTAGTTCGCCCGCAGCGCTGGATAGCGATTCACCTTTTAGCATCACTTCAATGCCTTGAGATCCCAGCATGCCTTTTAAACTATGTGCTTCCAATGCGTTAGCAGCGCTATAAACCTGAACCCATGACATAAGTAATCTTCCTTACAGCGAAAGTACGGAGGCGGTGATAAGCCCTTGCGCACAAAAATAGGTGGTCATAACGAGAAGAACAGACGCTTTAAATGGCCCTTTAAATCGCTCAAATGCCAAGACGGTATCGGACACCATAAACAACAGCGCACCACCAAAGGCATAGGCCGCAGGCTGGGTGCCCGCACTCATCCAAAACTCACCTGCCCCCCATGCCATTTGGGCGATCACGGTAATATAAATACCGACAGGAATGAGCAAAGCACCCAGGTTTGGCAGTAATAGTAAGAAAACAATGATACTGGCAGCACCAATTAAAGAAGGTAACCACCACACCATTGTGCCTTCAAAACTTTGCCAGAACGCAACGCTGTAGATGATATGTGCCACTAAAAAGCTGAGCAAACCGGGAATGAAGCGGTCTTTTGGCAGCATTAAAAACACATCGCCAAACAGTGAGAACAGTAGGCCAGCTAAGATCAGATAGGTATACCCGTTCGGCTCTCCGCCAAAAACGGCAATAAACATCATCAGCGCGATCGTTAATGGCTTAAAAAGATAAAATTGCCAGCGCGGTCCTTTATAGGCGGCATTGATATGCAACAATCCTGAACAACAAACGGCAAACCAACTCAGCATGTTTTCATTCCCTTAAAATCAAGCCAACCAAGTCTAGAGATGACACTAAGAAAGTCCACCGTACACCTCTCAGAAAGCGAACGACACATCAAAAGCCAACATCTGCCACACAAAAAATGGCAGCACATAGATTTTCAATGAATCTCCACATTGAAGACCTCGCTAAAACACACGACATTTCAGTCCGCTTGTGCATCAGACAATAAAAAAGCAGGCCCCTTTAAAAGGCCTGCTTTCACTTGTTTGTATTCAATTTTTAGAACGTGGCTAACTGCCGACAATGTGTCGCCAGTTTTCGATATAGAACCACACGGCGCCTGCTGTGACGGCAAAAATGAGGAAAAATGCCATCCGCCAAATCATTCGATTACTGCGAGGCTGCAATTCTTTTTCGCACTGTTTGCAGGCAGAAACGAACCCGCGCATGTCATCCACTTCGTAGCCATCTTCATGTACAGCTTTGTTTCGGACGGTTGCGACAAACCTAAGTTTCGCAATCACATCATGGGGTAAGCGCTCTTGGCAGCTCGATACCAGCTCATGAAGACCACGGCCTTGCGCGTGGTAATGCTCCTTGAGCAGCCGTTCTAAACGACGACTATTTCTCACTACGACAGCAATATCATCCATGCTGACCTCCTTGGGCGTAGGGTCTCATACCCTTTATACCTTCATTTCATTAGCTTACGTCAATTCGACGGAAATGAGAAAATCCTTTAACTTCGTTTACATTCACTGCAACGACTGACTATATGAGTGCGATTGATCACGAAACCAATTGCACTAAGGTTTGCGCGAGTAGAGTCTGAAGTAGACTCATGCTCGACTTCTTCAGGCCGGAACAGGAGAACACCGTGCCAATTTCTATGATTTTACTCTTAGTTGCGTTGGCCGTGATTTCGACAGTGTATTTTTTCCTGTCATTTCAAAAACACTCTCTCGGCAAAGGTGCAGAAGAGCGCGCCATTGATATCCGCATCTTAGACAAACAGTCTGTTGCGCTGCCTTCTCCAGAGCAGCACGAAGATCCAGAAGAGTATTGGATCTACGTTCAACCTTTGGCTGGCGGCCCTAAGCGCGAATTCCAAGTGGGCGTTCATTATTACCATGCACTTCAGCCGGGTGATTGCGGCACATTAACCTACAGAGGGTTGCAATTCCTGCACTTCGCAAAGCTACAACGCGCAGATTAATGCCACACGGCAACATCACCTTAAAGCGCGGAGACAGACGTTTCCGCGTTTTTTATTTCCGCCTCATCAAGACGCTATTCCGTCTTATGGCACCAACCACGCAGTCCAACGCGATGAAGAGAGTGCTCGGCTCGTCCAATAGGACAACACAAATACCACTAACGTCACTAATGGAATGGTTAACCACGCCATATCAAACGTGCCACCCCATTCCCGAATAGGCCACAAGAAAATCGGATGAATGAGATAAATCCCCAAAGATTGACGGCTTAATGCGACAAGACGTTGCTGGTTCTTTGGTGAAATACGGTCTGCCCAATGTTTGCATAGGCCAAACACCATGGCAGCAATCAGCACAGTGTTGACCGTTTTATATGAAAACCAGCCCGCACTGGTGTATCTACTTTGCAATTCACTTTGACTCAGCGCCATGTATTCCGTAGCGACGAGCGCGAGAAGCCCAGCAAAGAGTAAGCCCTTAATGGGAATGTCATTTCGATGAAGTGCCAACCCCAACAGCAAATACCCACCATAGAGCAGTAAATCTTCCACGATCCCAAAGCTCATCCCCGCCAAACGAAACGTACAGAGCGCGATCCAAACGCCTAGCAAGGTATTAAAATAACGAGGGTCTTGGTGCTGGGCAGCAGGCCTAAGCAACGGAATAACGAAATACAACGGCAGAAAATAGTAGAAAAAACCCAGGTGATAGTAGGTTTCTTGATATGGAAAGGCCGTTAAGCGCTGTACCGTTTCCGCCCAGTTTATATTTTGCAATGAAACAGCAGCCAATAGCCCATAAAACAAGGACCACACGACAAATGGCACAAAGACTTTCATCACGCGTCGACGAACGAAGTAAGACGCGGAAAAAGCCCGAGTGTCCGATAACATTAATGCACCTGTGATCATAATAAACACAGGCACAGCCCATCGACTTGCACCATTGATCAACACCGCAGATATCCAATCAGAATCAGGGATTTGTCCTAACAAGTGACGATAAGGACCAAGGACATGGATGGCGATAACGGCGATGGCTGCTACAACGCGTAGCAGTTCAACGTAAAAGATTTTTTTCTGCATGATGGCAATGTAGCGCGAGTGACGCTCACCTTCCTCCTACGCATTTAAAAGTGCGCACACTATTAAGACTTTCTGTACATATTCTTTGCAAAACTATAGCCCAAGCGTTAGCGCTCATTTGCTTCATATTGCTGACCAATTAATCAATAACAGCGTTTAGTCTTGAGAAATGGCTTGTTCATGCCCTTGCATGCTGTGGGAAGCCAAACAAACCCCTTTTTTCCCGTTTTTCTCGACGCAGCCGAGTAATTCTGAGGCTTACAGCCTCCTCTCCGTTATTCTGTTTGCCATTTTATGTATGGCTATCTTCTTCGCATTGGGTATTTCAGAGTATGTCGACGTGTCTGGTATCAATCTTCAATTGCGGACAATAGTTTGAATAGTGAAAGACCGATTTTCTCGCTGTGACTTCATAGCAACTTGTTGAGTAACTAAACGAGAAGCAGCGGAAAAATACGTCAAACAGTCGGCCTATGCCGACTGTTTTCTTTTATTGATTGCCAACTCAATGCCACAAACGCAGGGCAGAAATGGCGACACATGATATGCTAAATAAAAACCCCAACGGGATTAGACATGGTAATTGAACACCCTTTTTTATTTACTCGCGAAACTGAGCTTACAGACGCCATGGAAGCGTCTATTGGGCCATTTTGGGCATCGCGTCAGCAGGGACAGTTCATAGGTAAAGACGGACTGCGCTTGCAGTGGTGCGCTTTTACATCGCCTGAGCACACCAAAGCCATTGTTGTGGTAAACGGCCGTATTGAGTGCGCAGAAAAATACCAAGAAATTTTCTATGACCTATTCCAGCAGGGGTACGACGTTTACAGCTACGATCACCGTGGCCAAGGCATCAGCCAACGTTTGGTGACGGGCAGCGATATCGGTCATGTTGTGCAGTTCGAAGACTACGTGGACGATCTCGAGACCTTTGTTGATGATGTGGTGACACAAAAAGTCCACCAGCAACGCATGATTCTGGCGCATTCAATGGGAGGCGCAATCGCCACCTTGTATGCGGCACGTAAACCTGCGGCCATTGATGCATTGGCGCTGAGTGCGCCTATGCTGGGAATTAATCTTTCTCCATTGCTGCGTGTTACCGCAAAGCCACTGTGCCGCGTACTTTCTCAGTTACAGCACCCAGCAGGGTTTGCACCCGGCCAAGTACCGTACTGGGCAAAACCTTTCAAACACAACCTGCTCACCCAATCTGAAGCGCGTTATCAGTGGTTCAGAGAGCTGTATGAAGAACATGAGACAGTGCAGGTTGGCGGCCCAAGTGCGCAGTGGATTTGGCAAAGCATGACCTCTTGCGAGCATGCCGTGAGCCTTGCAAAAGACATCGACATGCCCATTTTAATGATACAAGCGGCCCGCGATGCGATCGTGTGTAACGAGAGCATGTTCCGTTTCTACCGCGACAGACAAGCATCAGGTCAGCCGATTCAATTCCAAATCGTCCCTGACTCTCGCCACGAGCTTTTGTTTGAACGTGATGAAATTCGCGATAAAGCACTGACCTATGTGCTGACCTTCTTCGGCGCCCAACAGCCCGATCAAGAAACCGCGCCTCTCGAACAAACTGCCTAACGGCATTGCCCGCAATCTACTTAGGTACAAGACGGTTATTTCGACTAAACAGGAAAAAATAACCGTCACTTTGATCCCTTTTCTTTATCTCCACCTTGGATACACTGGTTAGGTTAAGAACATCTTCTCTCCTACCGAGGTTTCCATGTACAAAATCGTTGCGTCTGATCTTGACGGCACATTGCTGACACCCGACCACAAAATCGCCCCTTATACTCGCGACGTACTTCAACGTCTGCACAGCAAAGGCGAACACTTTGTTTTTGCGACAGGTCGTCACCACATCGACGTTGCTAGCATCCGTAAAAACGTGGGCATTCCCGCCTTCATGATCACCTCTAACGGCGCACGTGTGCATGATGCTGACGATAACCTCGTATTCAGCCGTAACGTAAACCCAGAGTTGGTGGCTGAACTGATCAAGATGGTGAAAGACGACGAAACCGTCACCATTCATATCTACCGTGAAAACGACTGGTTGCTGAACCGTGTTGATGAAGAGCTGGCAAAATACCACAAAGAATCAGGCTTCAGCTTTACCGAGTTCGACTCAGAAAACCCACCATTAGAAGACGTTGCGAAGGTTTTCTTTATTCGTCACGACCATGACTACCTAACGAATTATGAAAAAACCTTCACAGAGAAATTTGGCGACCAAGTTAGCGTCGCGTTCTCAACGCCATTCTGCTTAGAAGTCATGGCGGCAGGCGTCTCTAAAGGTGAAGCATTGAAAGCCGTTGCAGAATTGAAAGGTTTTAGCCTGGATGATTGTATTGCCTTCGGTGACGGCATGAACGACGTTGAAATGCTCAGTGCGGCGAAGAAAGGTTTGATCATGGAAACCGCCCACCCACGCGTAAAAGCAACGCTACCAGACAACGAAGTGATCGGCAGTCATGCGGATGAAGCCGTTGCACGCTACTTAGAGAAACACCTGCTGAACGTGGAGTAAGACCCGCGCGCGCCGCGCAATTTGACGATTGAACACGCGGTGCAATCTGCATAGAAACGTAGCGTGATTAAAAAGGCAGCCATTCCCCCGCTGCCTTTTTCTTTGTCCGCCCGTTTGTTGCGTCGATAAAGACAGTCTCAGCGGAACAACCTCAACGCCCTTTGCTTTCTGACATGGCGATGATTTCAAGCCACTGACATTCAGTCAGCGGCATAATACTGAGGCGATTGCCGCGCTTTACCAAAGGCATCTCTTCCAATGCAGGGTTGGCTTTGATTCGCGCCAGCGACACGTAATTGAGGTGTTGGCGGTAAGCGACATCCACCATGATCCATCGCGGATTATCTGGCGTACTTTTCGGGTCAAAATAGTGGCTTTCTGGATCAAACTGGAAATGATCGGGATACGCCTCTTTCACCACTTCCGCAATACCAACGACGCCCACATCCTTGCAAGATGAGTGGTAAATAAACGCCTTATCGCCCACTTTCATGCCATCACGCATCATGTTTCGCGCCTGATAATTGCGCACACCTTCCCAGCAAGAGACCTTTTGCTGTTTTAAGGTGTCTATAGAAAAAGTGTCAGGCTCGGTTTTTAGTAGCCAATACGCCATAATTTCCCCGTAAACGATCCATTGATTAATCGGTGACTCACGGTTTTAACCCGTAACGAAAACAAAGAGAAGAGGAATCTCCCTTGTTGACCCAATATCGACAACGTCTCCAACTGCTCGGCAGCCTTTCTATGATCAGCGTGCTGTCAGCCTGTAGCTTATCGCCTTCTGAACCTGTTGAACTGGGTAATTCCGACCAGCTCGAGCAAGCGGCACAAACGTCGCCTTCCCATGTCGCCGCCACGCCACAGCGCTTTATGTTGCGCGGCAATGTCACGCTAGGCCATGAAGTCAGCGCCATTTCTCCCTGTGGCAGCAAAAACCAATATTGGCTTGAACTGGACGCGAACCTCGCCCAAAAAGGCACCATGATGACACCAAGCCCTTACGCCAGTATTTATGGTGAAATGATTGGTGAATTCGTTCAACCCGCCTCTGACGGCTTCGCTGCCGACTACCCAGCGGTGTTTAAAGTCAGTCAATTAAACCTGATTTCTGCTGAAATTGATGGCTGCAAGCAAGCGCGAAACAACACTGTCGCCGCCGGCAATGAGCCATCATGGTCAGTGTCTATTGAAGGTAATACACTCAACTTCAACCCAATTGGCGGCACACCAGAACGCTTCACCTTGTCAGATCGCTCGCTCACGCCAACCACCCGCACCTACACCGCAAATGGTGCGACCTTGACGTTGGATGCCAAGATCTGCAACGACACCATGAGCGACAGCCTGTATGGCTGGTCAGCAACGTTCAATAGAAACGGAAAGACCTATAAGGGCTGCGCAACCTTATCTGCGGATGACCCAACACACACTTGGGTGGGCAACTATCAAGGCGTAACACGTCTTGGCAGTACCTCGCTGAGCACCACCCTAACGTTAAATACTGATCACTCAGCAAAAACCACCTACCAAGAAGCGGGTGAATCTCCTATCGAGGAAACGGGCGTTTGGCAGCAAGTGAATGATCGCGAAGCCCATGTGATGATGACTCGTCATCAAGGCCGTTTTTTGGTCAGCGAGCGCGTGTTTACTCGCAATGGTTTTTCATTGCACGCGGACAGCGAGGTGGTCAATGGTCGAAAATACAGCCTTGGCAAAGAAGGTTTGAGTCTCTCTTTGATGGTCGGCAACCATGCAGAAGCCAGCAATGCGCCCGCCAAAAATGGGATTAACGGCTCTGCGACACCAAATTCGAAGGTCGATGCGGCGTTAAAAGCCTACTTGGGCGATGCACTCGATAACATCGACCCCACAACGTATCGCTGGCTGGCACAAGATCTGAACCAAGACGGACAAGACGAATTGCTCGTGATGACCGATTGGTGTGGCAGTGGCGGTTGTACCTTACTGGTGTTCGCCAACAACAAGGGGGACTGGCAGTTCAACAGCCGCGTCACGCTGGTGCACTTGCCATTCCAAATGAGCAATATCACCAGCCAAGGTTGGCACAACCTGATCATGCCAGTGGGCGGCGGTGGCGCGAAACCTGCCACCCATGTGCTCGAGTTTAACGGCCAACGCTATCCTGGTAACCCTTCCATAGCACCAGAAGTCAGCAAGCCAGATAGCGCCGACATCTACTTATTTGCTGACGGTATTTACCCTGCGCAGCAAGGCGTAACGTTACAATAAATGCCCCGTGAGCCGCCAAAGACCCAAGGTTGATGGCGGCATGCTCATGTTAAGCATCAGCCTGACCATAGACCGAGGAACACATGGCGCCATCTTCTGATTCCCCCTCATCACCCAATCCCGCAGGCACGCCCTTATCGGCAAAACCTGCACCGTGCTCAGGCTGTGGCTTTCACTACAACTGCCTGTGTGACGCAGTGCCAAGGCTCGATAGCCAAATGCGTATTGAACTATTAATGCACGAAACAGAAACCGAGCGCGCCACCAACACAGGGCAATTGCTTGAAGCATGCTTGCCTCACTGTCGCCGCCATGTTTGGCAGCGAAAAGATCCGCCTATCGAATTGCTCACACTGTTGGCCGATCCTGCCGCAGAGCCCGTCTTGGTCTTTTTAAGCGACGATGCCCTGCCGCTCGAGCAGATCACAGCGCGACGCTGCTCTAAGCCAGAAGCCAAACCTATTCATTTCATTATTCTGGATGCCACATGGCAGCAGGCGAAGAAAATGCGTAATAAGAGCCCTTGGCTGCAAGACATTCCCACCGTAGTGCTACCCTCGGGTTTGGTGACGGAATATAGCCTACGACGCAACCAACCCGACGGCGCTTTGTGCACCTGCGAGGTGGGTATCGTTTTGATGAAGGCGATGGGCGAGCAAGAAAATGCAGAGAAAGTAGACCAATACTTTCATCGATTTATGGATACGTTCGAGGCTGACAGACAACACAAATCCGTGCGGTAATAGGTGGTCTGACGCTTGCCTTTGTGCTGGTCTGACCTTAATGTTAGTAGATAGTGTCTGCAAAAAGGAAATGCACACATGGGCGTGGTATCAATGGCAAGTATGGTTCCTGTTGAACAGCAAATCACAGCGTTAGAAACGCAGTTTGCAACCCTGTTCGAGCACAGTAACGTGAATCCTGACGTGGCGTATGAAGATCGTATTAATGACCTTAATCAGCTGCAAAAAGCACTAAAATGCCACTATAAAGCGCTTGTTGATGCCTTATCGCAGGATTATGGCCACCGCAGTGACACAGACACGCTGATTGCAGATATTCTGCCGTGCTTCCAGATGCTGCGCTACACCAAGCGCAAGCTCAAACGTTGGATGCGCCCATCATCTCGCTCAACGGGTTTGCTGCTCACCCCCGCGTCGGTGAAAGTGCATTATCAGCCCCTTGGCGTCGTGGGCATTGTTGTGCCGTGGAATTTCCCGGTGACCCTCAGCATTATTCCACTGATGACAGCCCTTGCCGCGGGCAACCGCGTGATGCTCAAACTCAGCGAATTCACACCCAACACCAATCTCGTCATCAAAGCCATGCTCGGCGACGCATTCCCAACGGAACAAGTGTGCGTGGTAGATGGTGAAGCGGCCGTTGCCAGCGCCTTCTGTAAATTGCCGTTCGATCACCTGCTCTTTACCGGCTCAACGGAAGTGGGCAAAAAAGTGATGGAGGCAGCGTCAGCAAACCTTACGCCTGTCACGCTTGAACTCGGCGGTAAATCACCCGTTATCGTGGCACCAGACATCGACCCAGCCCTTGCGGCTGATCGCATGCTGTTTGGTAAAAACCTCAATGCCGGACAAATCTGCGTCGCGCCAGATTTCGTGTTTGTTCCCGAAGACTCGCTCGAGCCTTTTGTTGAAGCGCTGCGCGCAAAGTGGCAAGCGGCATACCCCAAAGGCATTAACAGCAAAGACAGAACCGCCATCATTAACGATCACCAGTTTTCCCGCCTTGAATCTTTGATTGAAACTTCAAAGGAGAGCGGCGCAACCGTCATCCACCTTGCTGAACCTGCCATCGACCGTGGCACGCGAAAAATGGCACTGCATCTTGTCATTAATCCACCAGCAGACAGTGCCGTGATGCAGCAAGAAATCTTCGGCCCAATTTTGCCGATCATTACCTACAAAGATGTGCACGACGTAGTTAGCACCTTGCACCGCCAGCCTCGCCCTCTCGCGCTGTATGTGATGACGTTTGATAAAGATTTTCAGCAACACGTAATCAAACATACCCATTCAGGATCACTGGCCATCAATGACACCGTGGTACATGTCGCTGTGGACGATGCGCCCTTCGGTGGCGTTGGCGCATCGGGCATGGGCAGCTATTACGGCATTGAAGGGTTTCGCACCTTCAGCCATGCCAAAACCGTCTTCACACGTGGGAAAATAAACCCTGGTAAGTTGCTCACGCCACCGTATGGCAAGTGGTGGCAAAAGCTGATGCTGAAGACTTTTTTACGCTAATCAGAAACGAAAAAGGCGCAAATTGCGCCTTTTTGCTCACTCTTTTCGGGCATCCCCGAGATGAAGCTACTTCACGCCATGCCCCACGGCGGCAGACCACACTTGATACCACTGTTCTCTTGTCAGTCGGATATCTCGCGCGTTAACCAAAGGGCGAATGTTCTCAATCTTGCCAGAGCCGGTAATGATTTGCGGCTGACTTGGCAGGGTTAGCACCCAAGCATAAATAAGCTCAGCCAACGAAGACACACCAACCTCTTCCATTAAACCGCTTAAGCCCTGCGTCAGCCTTTGGGTGACGGCATCCGTCGTATCAAACAAACGTCCGCCGCCCAAGCAAGACCAAATCATAGGACGAATGCGGTGCTGATAGCATTGGTCGAGCAGACCATTGTCCAGCGCGCTGGTTTCAAACGGCGACAACTCAATTTGGTTCGTGATGAGCGGTTCATCCAAAGTACTTTGTAGCAAAGAAAACTGCGCGGTATTGAAGTTCGACACACCAAACTGCTTCACTTTTCCCTGTGCTTTTAGCGTATTGAATGCATCGTTTACGGCATCAACATCCATCAGATAATCAGGGCGGTGCAGCAATAATGTATCAACATAGTCCGTCCCGAGCGCCTTCAATGAGTGATCGACTGACGCAAGGATGGTCGCTTTGCTTGAGTCATAGTGGTTCACTGACGTCGCATCAAGTGGGCTGTCACCCACGCCACGAATACCGCACTTGGTGATGATATTGATGTTGTCTCGAAGGTTTGGAGAGAGGGACAATGCTTGCCCAAATGCCGCTTCACTGCGATACACATAGGCGTGGTCGAAGTCTTTCAGACCGATGTCGACGAGCTGCTCAATAAATTGATTTAACGCTTGGGTAGAATATCCCCATGCATTAGTTCGCCAAAAACCCGCAATAATTGATGCGTTCTCATCTGTCGTGTTTGCACTCATTGAACAGTTCCCTAAACTTGCACAAGTCTCGAGAGATTAACGGTTTCCTGAACATCCGCAACAAAAGCAAAGCATTGCGTGCGTCATGTCCCTCATTGACGCAAAAAGCCATGACACGTCATGGCTTTAGAGCATCGAGCATCAGTGATGCAAATCTTGAAGAGACCGCGTTAAACGTGTTGACCTGCAACCCAACCAGAGCTCCACGCCCATTGGAAGTTATAACCGCCTAACCAGCCTGATACGTCCATCACTTCACCGACAAAATACAGGCCAGCGATATTTTTCGTTTCCATGGTTTTCGAAGATAGCTCGTCTGTGTCTACGCCGCCCAAGGTCACTTCCGCGGTGCGGTAGCCTTCTGTGCCATTCGGCGCGATGTTCCAATCATGGAAGTAATCAGACAGCGATTGAATGTCTTTCAGGTTGAGCTGCTTAAGTGGCTTATCTTCAATATCTCCACGTGTAATCAAGGCTTCGATCAAACGCTTTGGCAGCAAACGGGATAAGCTGTTTTTCAGGCTTTGCGCAGGGTGCTTGTCGCGCATGGCGTTGAGCGTGTCAGCCAAATCCAAATCAGGCAGCAGGTTCACGGCGACTTTCTCGCCTGGGTTCCAATATGAGCTGATTTGCAATACCACAGGGCCAGACAAACCTCTGTGAGTGAAAAGCAGGTTTTCTTTAAAGGTGATACCACTGTCAGAGGTGATCACCACAGGAATCGCGATACCGGATAAATCAGAGAACGCTGCTTTGTCTTTATCATGCAGCGTGAAAGGCACCAGACCAGCGGTGGTTGGAATGCGTTTCAGGCCAAACTGCTCTGCGATGTGGTAACCAAACGGGGTCGCACCCAGCTTAGGCATCGACAAGCCACCTGTCGCCACCACCAGCGATTGGCAGGTAATCGTGTCGGTATCTAACTTCAAGATGAAGCCATCTTCTGTTTTTTCGATGTCATGAACATCACAGCGATAGCGTTGCTCTACATTCGGAAGATCGCATTCTTTTAGCAGCATTTCGACGATGTCTTTTGCTGAATCGATGCAAAATAGCTGACCATGCTCGCGCTCTTCCCATGCGATACCGTGTTCGTTCACCATGGAGAAGAAATCCCACTGGCTGTATTGCGCCAACGCGGATTTAGCGAAGTGCGGATTGCGACAAACAAAGTTGGCCGAGGTGACATCATAGTTGGTGAAATTGCAGCGACCGCCCCCGGAAATCAGGATTTTACGTCCGGGCTTTTTGCCGTTATCGACCACCAATACCGAGCGACCACGCTTTCCAGCCTGCGCAGCACACATAAGGCCCGCAGCACCTGCACCAATGATCACGACATCAACTTGCTTCATTTTTACGCTCTTCGCTTTGCATGACAAAAGGCAGGGAGTTCCACCGTTCGCTGCTTATAAATAGGGCGGCATTGTAGCCGCCCTGTTCGCATTGAGCCAGACCCAGATAGACACCTTATACCTTGCTGGTGCCTTACCGATCCCTTGCCTACGCCATGCTTAGTGTTGGTTCGGCACCGAATCAAACGGTTCGGACGATGGGATACCTGCATCTGCCATGTCCCCATTGTCGAAGCTCAATGTTCTGGTTGGGAAGGCAAAGTCTGCGCCATGTCCATGAACAATCTCGACAATCTTAAGCATCACGTCTTGTTTTACTTCGTGGTATTTCGCCCAGTTGACGGTTTTGGTGAAGGTGTAAATAAAGAAATTCAGCGATGAGCCTGCAAAGGCATCAAAGTTCACCATCATGGTGGCACGCTGTTCGATGTCCGGATGGGCTTCGAGCATTTTCTTCACGTCAGCGACCACCACCGCCATTTTGTCTGCGTCTTTGTAGCGCAGGCCAAAGGTTTCATTGATGCGGCGATTCTGCATACGAGACGGATTCTGTACCACGATGCTGCTGAACACGGAGTTCGGTACATAGATAGGACGGCTTTCAAACGAGCGGATCATCGTCATGCGCATACCAATGCGTTCCACCGTGCCTTCAATGTTTCTGTCCGGCGAGCTGATCCAATCACCAACGCTAAATGGGCGATCGAAGTAAATCATCAAACCGCCGAAGAAGTTCGACAAGAGATCTTTGGCCGCCAAACCGACGATTAAGCCCCCCACGCCACCGAAGGTCAGTAACCCTGTCAGGCTAATACCAAACTCTTGCAGGGCCGTCAGCACGCCGACAACGGCGAGCAATAAGCGGAAGATATGCCCCATGGCAGACACTGTGGTCTGATCGCGGGTTTCCGAAGTCATCAGGTAGGCTTCTACCTTGTTGACCAAGCGCAGCAAGATCCATAGCACCACGCCAAACAACATCACGCGACGTGATATCGCAAGCCAATCTGTGCTGGCCTTGCTGGTGACTTCCAGCAAGCTATCTATGGCATAGCTCGATGGCCACAACCAAATCAGCACACTGATCGGCACGCTCACCGATTGCAACACAATGGTGTCCCATTCTGTCTTCGTGGTTTTCGATACCGACACCAATTTGCCAAATACCACTTTCCAGACCAACCAAGAAAACGCAGCTGCCGCAAGCAGCAGCGCAATGTGCTCTAGCCAATTCCAGTTGAGGCCTTCGGAACTTGTTCGCCACCATGCTAAAAAGCGATCCACAGAAATCTCCATTACATCAGATAGGTATATCTAGGTTACTTAGATATTGTCTTAGAGTGGGAGGGTATCAAAAAAAACGCTAACCTCGGTCAGCGTATTTTTAAGACATGCGTGAAGTAACCGTTATAAACCAGCAAACGCCACAAAAAAGAGTGAAACAACCAAAGCGAGTACAAGGGCGGTCGAAAGGATAAACAGGTGTCGGACTTTATTGCACTTGGCAATAAACGCATCATCGTGATGGTGGAGGTATTCTTGACTTCGAATGTAATGATAAAGCCGCTTCTGCCGGCTAATGTCGCCTTGCGAAGAAAAGAAGTTATTGTTGCCGCGGTGCATTTGTTGGTAGAGCAGCGGATTGGCTTCGCGCATCATGCTGAGCAGCGCGCGCAGTGAACTGAAATAGCGCAGAATGTTTGCCAGTGTCACGAAAAAAATCGCAATAATTAATGCGTCTCCGCTCATGGTGTCATCTCCCATCATAAAACTTCGGTGGGGGCCCATGGCGAAGACGCTAGCAATCAGGTCTTAAGCCGCTGGGCTATCCATCACAGAAGTGGACTCTTGTTTGGCCATTTCAGCCAAATCTTTATCAATGAAGAACAGGGCTTTTCCGTCTTCCCCTACGAGCTCAATCTTGTCCAAGATCCCTTTGAAGAGTTTCTCTTCTTCATGTTGCTCTGCGACATACCACTGCAGGAAGTTGAATGTTGAGTAATCCTGCGATGTGAATGCCACATGCGCCAAATGATTAATCCTTTGTGTGATCAGTTGTTCGTGTTGGTAAGTTTCACGGAACACTTCACCTAACGACTCAAACTGATGGCGCGGCGCTTCAATCGTGCCCAAAATTGGCAGTGCACCCGTCTCGCTTACGTATGTAAACAGACGTTGCATATGCTCCATTTCTTCTACGGCATGCTTGCGCAAAAACTGAGCCGCACCTTCGAAACCTTTGTCTTCACACCAGGCGCTCATTTGTAAGTATAGATTTGATGAAAAAAACTCCAAATTAATCTGTGCATTGAGCTGGTCGATCATCGGTTTTGCTAACATGCTATTGTTCCCTGTTTTCAATCTAATATACCCAAACAACCTGAAAATGCTCGATGTTGGACGTCTTGAATGTTCTCAATTCTTCGAGGCAAATTCTTGTAGTGATGATCATTCTCCCTACCTGATGGTCACTTTTCAACCCCATTAATGTTGGAGACGTATAAACTTCTACTATGCGCTTCAGCAGTGAGATCTACACGACAGTCTTGCCGCCGAGACAGTGCTAATTTCTGATCAGGTTTCAATGTTTTCCCACCCCGAAAGGGGCTGACTTTAGGAGTGAAGCCATGGGCTATAAACACATTCTGGTTGCCGTCGATCTCTCTACCGACAGTGAAGTGTTAGTGCAAAAAGGCGCTGCATTGGCTGCGCCACTCGGGGCAAAGCTGTCCTTGATTCATATCGACGTGAACTATGCACAGCTCTACACCGGTCTGATCGACATCAACATGGTTGAAGTGCGCCATCGCATGGCGGAAGAAGCGCAAGCACAGCTCAATGTGCTGGCAAAACAATCGGGCATTCCCGTTACCCACACCTTTGTAGGCAGTGGCGATTTGGCAGATGAAATCACAGAATCGATTTCTAACTTCGGCATCGATTTGGTGATTTGTGGGCACCATCAAGATTTTTGGAGCACTTTGATTTCTTCCGCTAAGCAGCTCATTAATCGCACCCCTGTCGATATGCTCATGGTGCCGCTGCCAAGTTAAGCCTTCACCAAGGCGCGCGTTCGCGCCTTCCCCGTCGCTCATCCGTCCAGACTGACGTTACCGACACGTTGCCGTGATTTACAGTACAATGGCGGCAACTTTCACGGATAGAGCACATCATGGGATACCTTTCGTTCATCACCCTTCTTTGGGCATTTTCTTTTAGTTTGATTGGCGTTTACCTCGCCGGACAGGTCGATGGCTACTTTTCAGTGGTGAGCCGTGTCGCGCTCGCCGCTCTGGTCTTTTTGCCTTTCTTGCGCTTAAAGGGCATTCCAAAACCTTTGATGCTTAAACTGATGGTGATTGGTGCCATTCAGCTTGGTTTGATGTACTGCTTCTACTATCAATCCTTCCTCTATCTTTCAGTGCCTGAGGTGCTGCTGTTCACCGTATTCACGCCGGTGTATGTCACGCTGACTTACGACATCATGCATCGCCGTTTTTCACCGTGGTACTTGATGACCGCCCTACTGGCAGTGCTCGGCGCAGTCGTGATTAAGTTTGCCTCGGTGAACCCGAACTTTATGCTAGGTTTTTTGGTCGTTCAGGGCGCAAACCTCTGCTTTGCAATCGGCCAGGTGAGCTACAAAGTCGTGATGGAAAGATCGCAGGTCGATGTGCCGCAACACACAATTTTTGGTCTGTTTTATCTCGGCGCACTCTGCATCGCGGTGCCCGCATTTTTGCTGTTGGGTAACCCAGAGAAGTTGCCGACAGACACCCATCAATGGCTGATTTTGGCGTACCTCGGCACAGTGGCTTCAGGGTTGGGCTATTTCCTTTGGAACAAAGGCGCAACAATGGTAAACGCCGGGGCGCTGGCGGTGATGAATAACGTTCTCGTGCCAGCCGGCATTGTGGTGAACGTGTTGATTTGGAACCGCGACGCGGATTTGGTCACTTTGGCTATCGGCGGTGCAGTGATTTTGCTTTCACTGTGGATCAATGAAACCTGGGTGAAGAAAAAGATCATGGCAACTTCTGCCGCGTAATGCGCACAAGCCACCCATGACGTAGACATAAAAAAACACCGCCAACGGGCGGTGTTTTCATGTCAACGAGATGTGCGAATCAAAGAAACGCAAACGCATCGGCAAACAAATGATCACGTTCAGCGCCGCGTTCATTACAGAACATCTCACGCGCTGCGCCTGCCATTTCAAAGCGCCCTGCAATGTATACGTCGTAGGCTGACAATGACACGAAATCGGTCATTACGGCTTCCAACACATTACCGACCTTACCATTCCACCCTTCCGGCGCATTTTCAACGACAGGAATGTAGTTCAGCTGGCTGTTTTTCAATGCCAGTGCTTCCATCTCATCATTCGAGTAAAGCTGGCTAAGGTCACGGCCACCCCAATAAAGGAAAATGGGCTGCGAGAAGTTTTGGCTAAGGCAGTGATCAACCATGCTACGCACATAAGAAAAGCCAGTACCGCCCGCGATCAAGATCAACGGACGCTGACGTTCTTCACGCAACCATGCGTCGCCATGCGGCGCTTCAATCAAGAAAGAATCGTCACCTTTCTCTAGCGTTGCTTTCGCTGCGGTTACCACGTCGAGCGCGTAGGCATTCTCTTCTGCCGCACCGATGTGCAATTCAAGCTCATGGCCGTTTTGACGGCATGGGCTGCTCGCAATCGAGAACGGGCGCTTGTCTTTTTCACCAAGCACTGCCAACAGGTATTGTCCGGCTTTGTAGCTCACCGGCGCTGCTGGCTTTAATAAAATTCGATAAGTGTTATTGGTCAGTGACGACACTGACGTAACTTCACATTTAATAGTCATCGCTTTCCTCAAAACTAACCACCAGATCACTGCATGGTATGGCTTGGCAGGCAAATATCCAGCCTTGTTGTTTCTCTTGCTCAGTGAGCATTGGCTCGAGGTGATAGTTCACTTCACCTTTTTGCAAACGGCATAAGCACGTTGCACAAGCACCGATCTGACAACGGTTAGGAAATGGTACACCAGCGTCGAGCGCACCTTGTAATAGTGTCTTATTTGCAGGCACCTCAAATTGGGTGCCAGCGGGCATCAGGTGTACCACAAACATGCCTTAAATTCCCAACTTGCCCCAGATTTCATCGACCTTTGCGACGATTTCCGGATCTTTTGAAATGGGTGTCCCCCACTCTCGTGTGGATTCTCCCGGCCATTTATTGGTGGCATCTAATCCCATTTTAGACCCGACATTGCCAGACAGTGACGAATTATCAAGGACGTCATCAGGCATATTGTCGACCATCAGGGTATCACGGGATGGATCCATTCGGGTGGTAATCGCCCAAATCACATCGTTCCAATCGCGAATATCGACATCATCTTGATCGAATACCATCACGAAGTTGATATCTGCAACCTGTTCAAATTCAGACCAAATCCCTTTCATGATGCGTGGTCCATCACCGAGCGCTGATTTATTGATGGTCACCAACGCCATACGGTTCGCTGCCGCTTCGGTTGGTAAGTGAAGATCAACAATTTCAGGGTACGCCACTTTCAGTGCGCGAATGCTCGCGGCAACGCGCTCTGAGTCGGGTTCAACATCAGAAACTGTCGCGGAATTGGCAAGCTCTGCGTCCCATTTGATGGTGGCATCCAACCCCATCTTGGAGCCAAGGCCCACTACAGGGGAAGCAAAATCGAGGGAGTCGATAGGCGTGTTCTCAATCATCACGGTATCGCGCTTCGGATCCATACGGGTCGTCATCGCGTTGATCACACTGCCCCAATCACGGGTGTTCACGTCTTCATCCACCACAATCACGTACTTGGTGTACATAAATTGGCGAAGGAAAGACCACACACCCATCATCACGCGCTTGGCATGCCCTGGATATTGCTTCTTCATGCTCACAACCGCCATGCGGTATGAGCATCCTTCAGGTGGCAAATAGAAATCAACAATCTCAGGGAATTGCTTTTGAAGAATCGGCACGAACACTTCATTAAGCGCAACACCCAATACCGCAGGCTCATCCGGTGGACGCCCTGTGTAGGTACTGTGATAAATCGGTTTCTGACGCATGGTGATGTGCGTAATGGTGAACACGTGATGACTTTCAACTTCATTGTAGTAGCCCGTATGATCGCCATAAGGGCCTTCGTCTGCATATTCGGTTGGGTCAATGTACCCTTCCATCACGATTTCCGCGCTTGCTGGCACGTCTAGCGTGTTGCTGATGCTTTTCACCACCTCGGTCTTACTGCCGCGCAGCAAGCCCGCAAAGGCGTATTCAGACAAGGTGTCAGGCACTGGCGTAACCGCACCAAGAATGGTCGCAGGGTCAGCACCAAACGCAACAGACACAGGGAAAGGTTCGCCCGGATGGGTTTCCATCCAATCGCGTAAATCTAACGCACCGCCACGGTGAGCGAGCCACCGCATGATGACTTTGTTCTTGGCGATCTTTTGTTGGCGATAGATACCGAGGTTCTGGCGCTTCTTGTTTGGTCCTTTGGTCACGGTCAAACCCCATGTGAGTAGCGGGGCAACGTCGCCCGGCCAGCAACTCATCACTGGGATTTTATCAAGGTCAACGTCGTCGCCTGTCCAAACAATGTCCTGACACGCGGCTTTACGCAGCTTTTTGGCAGGCATGTTCAGTACTTGTCGAAACACGGGGAGTTTGTCGATCGCGTCTTTAAAGCCTTTCGGTGGCTCAGGCTCTTTCAAGTAAGCCAGTAACTTGCCCACTTCTCTAAGCTCTTTCACTTCGTCCCGTCCCATGCCCATTGCAACGCGCTTTGGCGTGCCAAACAGGTTCGCAAGAACAGGTATGTCATAACCAATAGGGTTTTCGAACAACAATGCAGGGCCGCCAGCACGCAGCACGCGATCGGCAATTTCCGTCATTTCTTGATCAGGGCTTACGGGTTGTGCAATGCGTTTTAATTCACCGACTGATTCCAAATAGTCGATGAACTTACGTAAATCGGTAAATTTCATAACTTTCTCGGGCGAGGTGTTGTGGGTTGATTATAACGAGATGAACACAGTCTATCCGTGTCCAATATACTGAAATTCTGCCGTTTTGGATTACCCTGCGGCGAGGTCGAGGCCTTTTTCGATATTTCGATGCGTAACCCCCGTCGTGCTCTCCAACATGTCTTCCAGCCATTGCGCATGACCTTTCTTCGCAATCATTTCAGCAATGCCTTTCCCTCGTTGCCTGTCACTGAGTTGCTTCAGTAAAAATGCTTTTACGTCATCAGGTAACGGGCGCAACCCTGCCAACTGACGGGTCGCAATATTACGCAACAACGGGTTCACACTCGCCGCGATCATTTGAGAGATTTTATCTTCTGTCACTGGCGGCATATTCAACAATTGCAGCTGTTTCAAACTATGGCTGTCGGTGCGGCGACGCCATAACAGGTTGTACAGGGCTGGATCGCCGGTTTTATAAGCCAGTGCACCCAGAACTGCATTGTCTGGGGTCCACACCATGTTTTTGTCAGCAAGGTACAGCGTGACCAGCTTTTCCACGTTTATCGACGTCATCTGAGAAATCATGCCGACCAACGCATCACGACGCAGTGGATAATCAGACGAGGTGAAAGAAAGCCATGTCGACAAAGAAAGCTCGTTGTATCCCAACAAACGCCGCACTTCATCTTGAAGCAGTTTCACTTCCCAATGATTGAGTACCCAGCGGGCCTCTCCTGCAAAATTGAAGGCCGGTATCGTGACCCAATAACCATCACCTTGGCTTTTTACTAAGTATTGAGGCTGTTGGTGGCTGAGCTTAACGAGAAACTTTTCGCGCTCTGGGGTCATATTTTCGAAGTTACCAGCACGCCTGGCGAGCACTGTCAGTGCTTCTTCGTGAATTAATAGCGGGAGTGTTTTGAGGTAAGCGGTGAGTTTATCAAACTCATTGGCATCGAAGATTTGAATGGCATGCATCACCGACGTGACAGATTTTGGGCTAGCCATGGAATCAGAGACTTCACAAGCAGATACCGTAATCGCATGCACCGATTCCGTTTCAAAATCGGAGATTTCACACGAAGACATTGGGATCGCTTGGACAGCACTTGAGAGCAAGCACATCACGAAAATGAACCGTTTTACTATCGAATCTTTCATCCCAGAATCCTGAATCAACACATCCCAATGTGCTGAGTATCTCGTTGCTTCGCTCAATTCTGAGGATGAATCTCACGTTTGGCAACTGATTAGGTTGTTAGCAAATATGTTTAAGATACAAAAAAGCACCGCTAGGCGGTGCTTTTCCTCTCAAAACAAAACGTCGTTATGATTTCTGACGACGCATTGCTTCAAAGAACTCTTCGTTGGTTTTGGTCATCGCCAGCTTATCCAGAAGGAATTCCATGCCATCGATTTCGCCCATAGGGTGAACAATCTTACGCAGGATCCACATCTTCTGTAGCTCGTCAGACTTCGTTAGAAGCTCTTCGCGACGGGTACCAGAACGCGTGAAGTCAATCGCAGGGAAGACACGCTTCTCAGCAATCTTACGAGACAGGTGCAGTTCCATGTTACCTGTACCTTTAAATTCTTCGTAGATAACTTCATCCATTTTCGAGCCTGTATCAACCAGCGCTGTTGCGATGATGGTCAAGCTACCGCCTTCTTCAACGTTACGTGCAGCACCGAAGAAACGCTTAGGACGATGCAATGCGTTCGCATCCACACCACCAGTCAGTACTTTGCCTGAGCTTGGTACCACGGTGTTGTAAGCACGCGCCAGACGTGTAATCGAATCCAGAAGGATAACGACGTCTTTTTTGTGCTCAACAAGGCGTTTAGCTTTTTCGATAACCATTTCCGCAACTTGTACGTGGCGGCTTGCTGGTTCATCAAAGGTAGAGGCAATCACTTCACCTTTAACAAGGCGCTGCATCTCGGTCACTTCTTCTGGACGTTCGTCGATAAGAAGTACCATCAGCTCACACTCAGGGTGGTTGTAAGCAATGCTCTGCGCGATGTTTTGCAGCAACATGGTTTTACCGGCTTTCGGCGGTGCAACGATCAGACCACGTTGACCTTTACCGATTGGCGATGCCAAATCCAGCACACGGGCTGTGATGTCTTCGGTAGAACCGTTACCACGCTCCATCACCATACGCTCGTTAGCGTGCAGTGGTGTCAGGTTTTCAAACAGGATCTTGTTGCGGGCATTGTCAGGTTTGTCGTGGTTAACTTCGTTCACTTTCAACAGTGCGAAGTAACGCTCGCCATCTTTAGGCGGACGGATTTTACCTGAAATGGTATCGCCGGTACGTAGGTTGAAACGGCGAATTTGACTTGGCGATACATAAATATCGTCAGGACCCGCAAGGTAAGAGCTGTCTGCGCTACGCAGGAAGCCAAAACCGTCCTGAAGAATTTCCAGCACGCCGTTTCCAAAAATATCTTCGCCACCTTTCGCATGTTGCTTCAAAATCGCAAAGATAATGTCTTGTTTACGGAGGCGGGCGAGATTCTCAAGGCCCATAGTCTTTTCGCCTAAGGCGACCAGCTCAGATACGGCCTGATTCTTCAGTTCGGTAAGATTCATAGTGGTAGGTGTCTTGTCAGTCAAAGTTGAGGTCTGATTTAATTAGAGTGTATATGATCACGGGTGTGAACGAGAAATGAACAGATGAACAATTTACGTGCAATAAATTAGCACCAGAATAGTGAACTGTCTAGCAGATGGAAGAATTAAGCCGTGTCCAGGGTGGTACACGGCTTCTATGTCACATTACAGGTTTGCGTCTAGGAACTCTTTCAATTGAGTTTTAGACAGAGCGCCAACCTTAGTTGCTGCAACACCGCCGTCTTTAAACAGCAGTAAAGTCGGGATACCACGGATACCGAATTTAGGTGGTGTACCCGCATTCTGATCGATATTCAGTTTACCGATAGTGACTTTCCCTTCGTATTCTTCTGAGATTTCATCAAGAATCGGGGCGATCATTTTACAAGGACCACACCATTCAGCCCAGAAATCTACTAGTACAGGGCCAGCTGCTTTAATAACGTCAGCGTCGAAACTGTCGTCAGTCAACTGCAAAATCTTGTCGCTCATCTTCCACTCCAATGATTGCTTTTTGTCACTGGCGATATACCAACCAGTAAATCATCACACTATTTGAATGTATTCACTATCGTATTGCAAGCCTAAGCTGATATTCTATGCGGATGAAAATGACGCATCTCACAGAGCAGAAATTTGCCGACTTCGGTCTACACGCCGATGTTATCAAAGGTTTGGAAGAAAAAGGGTTTCATAATTGTACCCCTATTCAAGCCTTGGCATTGCCGGTCCTGCTCACCGGCCAAGACATTGCAGGACAGGCCCAAACGGGTACAGGTAAGACACTGGCGTTCCTGACTGCTACTTTCCATCACTTGCTAACGACTGAGGCACCCGCTGATCGTAAGAAGAATTGCCCACGCGCCATCATCATGGCACCGACGCGTGAACTTGCGATTCAGATCTACAACGATGCTGCCCCTCTGCTAGCCTCAACCTCGCTAACCGCAGGCCTTGCCTACGGCGGCGAAGCGTACGACAAACAAAAAGAAGTGCTGGAAAACGGCGTTGATATTCTTATCGGCACCTGTGGTCGTATCATCGACTTCTACAAACAGCGCGTTTTTGACCTAAGTGCCATCCAAGCCGTTGTGCTTGATGAAGCTGATCGCATGTTCGATCTTGGCTTTATTAAAGACATTCGTTTCTTGTTCCGTCGCATGCCTGCACCTGCAGATCGTCTGAACATGCTGTTCTCTGCAACGCTGTCTTACCGCGTTCAAGAGCTGGCGTTTGAACACATGACAAACCCAGAACACGTTGAAGTGGAACCTGATCAAAAGACAGGTCACCGCATCAAAGAAGAACTGTTCTACCCGTCGAACAACGACAAAATGCGTCTGCTTCAAACCCTCATCGAAGAAGAGTGGCCAGAGCGTGCGATCATTTTCGCAAACACCAAACACCGCTGTGAAGACATCTGGGGCCACTTGGCAGCCGATGACCTTCGCGCTGGTCTGTTGACGGGTGATGTTCCTCAGAAAAAACGCGTCAAAATTCTGGAAGAGTTCACCAAAGGCAACGTTGATATTCTTGTGGCAACCGATGTTGCGGCCCGTGGCCTACACATTCCTCAAGTAACACACGTCTTCAACTTTGACCTACCTGACGACTGTGAAGATTACGTGCACCGTATTGGCCGTACTGGTCGTGCTGGCGCAAGTGGTTCGTCAATCAGCTTTGCGTGTGAAGAGTACGCCATCAACTTGCCTGCGATCGAAGAATACATCGACCACGCAATCCCTGTTTCCGAGTACGATGAAAGCGCATTGATGACCGAGCTACCTGCACCGATTAAAGTGCATCGCCCACGTCAAGTGAACGGCCGTCGTAACACCAATGGCAAATCTGGCTCACAGCCACGCAGCCGTGGTCGTCGTCGCCCGCAACAGGCCAACAAAGCGTAATTCGCTCAGGGGTAACACAGCATGGAAAACGCGCGTTCGCCCCTGTACGCTGCTATCGACCTAGGCTCCAACAGTTTCCATATGTTGGTGGTTCGAGAAGTTGAAGGCAGCGTGCAAACGCTGGCAAAAATAAAACGCAAAGTCCGCCTCGCGGCAGGGTTAGATAGCCAACGTCACCTCAGTGATGAAGCCATGCAACGCGGCTGGGATTGCTTATCCTTGTTTGCCGAACGTCTGCAGGACATCGACACCAACAATATCCGCATCGTCGCAACTGCCGCCCTTCGCAGCGCCAAAAACGCTGACATTTTCATTGCCAAAGCCAATCGCATTCTTGGTCACCCTATTACGGTCATCAAAGGTGAAGAGGAAGCGCGCACCATTTATCACGGTGTCGCACATACCTCTGGCGGCAAAGGAAAACGTCTGGTTGTCGATATCGGCGGTGCAAGCACTGAACTGATCATTGGCGAAGGCTTTGATGCCGCCGCCCTCACTAGCCTTGATATGGGTTGTGTAACCTGGCTAGAGCAGCACTTCAAAGACCGTTCACTCACGGAAACGAGCTTTAAAAGCGCGATTGAAGGGGCGAAGCAAGTGCTTCAACCGATCGTTGCGCGGTATGGTGAGTTGGGATGGGACATCTGTGTTGGCGCAAGTGGCACCGTTCAAGCTTTGCAAGAAATCATGATTGCACAAGGCATGGATGAAGTAATCACCCTCGCCAAACTGCACAGATTGCGTCAGCAAGCCATTGGCTGCCACCAGCTTGAAGAACTGGATATTGATGGTCTCACACTTGAACGTGCTTTGGTCTTCCCGAGTGGTTTGTCGATCCTTATCGCCATTTTTGAAGAACTGAACATCGAGTCCATGACGCTGGCTGGCGGCGCACTGCGCGAAGGCTTGGTCTACGGCATGATGAAAAGCATGCGCAAGAAAGATATTCGAAAGCGTACGATTGAAAGCATACAGTCGCGTTACCAACTCGACACAATGCACGCTCAACACGTTGCTGATACCGCCGAAAATCTGCTCACACAATGTGGGGAAGAATGGGTATCAGAACCTATCGCCAAAGACATGCTGATCACTGCCGCCCAGCTACATGAACTCGGCATGAGCATTGGCTTTAAGCAAGACGGCGAGCATACCGCATATCTCATCAAGCATTTGGATTTGCCCGGTTTCACCCGCGCACAAAAACAATTGCTGGCTGAAATGCTGCGCCACTATCGCGAACAACTGCATGGCGTAAGTGCTCAAAACGCGCTTTCCACCTTCAGTGCAAATCGCTTGCTTCGAGTCCTGCGCTTGGCCGTTATTCTCTGCCATCGTCGTGACCAATCAGCGATTCCAGGTGTTACATTGAAGGCGTCTGCAAAGGCATTAACCCTTTCTCTGCCAACCAATTGGCTAACAGAAAACCCGTTAATGTCGGCAGAACTTGCACTGGAAGCGCAGCGCCAATGCGATCACAACTGGCCGCTCACTGTGTCTTAATTGATTGATTCACAAAATGCGCAGACAAAAAAGCACGGCAATAGCCGTGCTTTTTTACACATGATCACGCGTTAAAGCGTGATCACGAACTGCGCAGATACACCAACTTGGTTTTCTTCTTCGCCATAATAAGCACCCAAGTCAAAGCCAAATGCACCGAACGGTTTAAAACCAATGCCAGCCGTGATCGTATCACTCGCATAGTCGGTCATACTTGCGCTATAGCCTGCACGCAATTGCGCCCAATCCCAAGCATTCAGCTCTACACCTACACGAGCAAATTGCGTTTCATGTTCAACTTCACGGAAAAAGCGCGTTTTCGAAATGTCGTAGTCCGCCGCAATGGTAACAACGCCATTACTGTAAGCCGCACCTACTGTGTATTTTGGCTCAACCAAAAACGTCGCTTTTGAGCCGTAGCTTTGATTGGTTTCTAACTCTTGTGCAAAGATATTTTTAGCTGCAAAACCTAGGGTAATTGAGTCAGTCGGCAAATAGCTCACGCCAAAGTCTGCATTGAATACCGTTTTCTTTTGATATTCAGAACCCAAATCAAACTCGTCTTCTTCAAATCCACTGACGGTATTTTTATAGTTAACCGCAACGATGTGTTGTGCCTTTGGCGTGGCACCAACAGATAAACGTTGGCCTTCAAACGGTAACTCAATCGCACGAGCTAAAGTAATACCGGCATCGACAGTACCACCCATCATACCTTGAACGGTAGATACCATATTGTCTGGGTTTGGTTGACCTTGTAGATCATCCTCAGCAACATCAGAAAGCGCGATTGTCGCAACATTTGCTTGAACAAAAACATTCATGCTCAAGTGCTTGTTTGGAATTGCAGCCGCCAAACCAATACTTGTGTCGACATTTAGTTGTCCATTATCAATGGCTCTCAACGCCTGTTTCCATTCGTCCTGAAGCGCAAGGTTATCAGGCATATTCTCTAGCGCTTCATCAACATCCTGAAAATGGTCGATTTTATTGTATAAATCATCCCCATCATGGACGCCCGCGCCAATGGATAGCAAGAAACCAAAATCGTCAGACCCAGAGTAATTTACCGCCTGAGCAGGGTTATGAAATGGCGCCATCAAATAAGACGACGAAGCGACCCCTGTGCCTCCCATCGCTAAAGAACGAGAATCAGACACACCGAATGCGGCTGCAGGTAATGAGGTAATAATAAGGCCGATCGCCAAAGTTAAACGCGCTTTCTTTATTTGTTTCATTCTAAAACCATAACCATATGCAACATTTTATTCTTCAAACAAGAACAAAGAGAAACTATATGAATTTTTATACACAGCTCTTTTAGCCACTTCGCCAATGCGCAATAATTGACCAAAAAAAGGCTGTGATTTATTCATAAGCATTGGGAATATATGCATTTAATGAAGGAATATCACTAAATTTCATCATTCATTAATTTCTACACCACTCTCAACTATCCATAAAAATATGCATTTACTTATAATTTAATCAAAACGATAATCCGCCACACAAAATACAAATGGCAACATTTTATAAAAGAGGCGTTATGGTAACTATCCCAAAAAAGCAGGCTGTACTTGCGCTTGCTATATCTTCCGCACTTGCTCTATCAGCATGTGGCGGCAGTGATGACAGCGGCACATCAGGCGGTGGCAATATTGGCGGCGGTGGCGGTGCAGTTCAGCCAGGTGGCGTGATCATTACTGCAATGGATGGTTACCTAAAAAATGCGCTTCTGTGTGCGGATGACAACGGCAACGGCATTTGTGAAGCCAGTGAAGTAATTAAAGATTCAGACGGTAACGTTCTGCTAACCGATGAAAGCGGCCACATTGATGCCGAAATCAACCAAGCAGATGAAAAACGTCTTGAAACTTCAGCTCGCCTTATTGCAACAGTACAGTCTCTAGATGCTGATTCCGAAATCATTACTGAAGACATGGACTTACCCGGTCAAGCGATGAAGGCAGTAACTTTTCGTGCGCCAGCAGGTTCTGAAATTGCCAGCCCAATTACAGACTTGGTTGTATCTAAGATGCAATCAACTGACACTGCTGAAGGCCTTTCAAAAGAAGATGCAGAGAAAGCGGTGATCGAATCTCTAGGTGGCCTAAACACTGAGGGAGAGCTTAGCCAAGACATTCTTTACAGTGATTACATTGTTGCGAAAGAAACGGGTGACGATGCAAGCAAAGAGTTGGCTGCAAAAATCCATAAAACTGCGCAAATCCTAACTGAAACGAAAGCAAACGCATCGTCTGACGAAGCGTTTGACGCACAGTTGGACCAAGTTGTTGAAGCAACGGTTGACGCAACAGCGACAATGAAACCAGAAGAACTGGAAGACGAAACGTACAAGCCATATGTGCCTGTTGTTGAAGAGCCAACTGAGCCACCGGTGATCGTGACCAACTTCGCGGTTACATTCAACGCTGAAAATATTAAAGCGATTACCGCTCAGTTTACTGAAAACGGCGCCTTCTACGGTGACACCGAAAAATGGCTAGATTACTCAGTGCAGATTGCAGACGTTCAAGTACTGGTAAATGATAGCGACGCAACCACTCTAGGTAAGCAAAACACCGTTATCATCGCTAACACAAAAGCGTTGGAAGAGAAAAACATCGCTGTAAGCTTGAAAGATGGCGAACTGGCTATTTCACGCTCAGATTCATCTAAAGATGTTGCCGCAGGCACTTACAGCATTCAGCTTGCATCTAACGACTTGAACAGCAAAGGTGAGGCACTGTCTTCATTCGTTACTTCTGCAACTACCGTTGATTTCGTGGTAAAAAACTTCAACTACGCACCCGTTGTAAACACCGCAAAACTGGATCAAGTGCAGAAAGCATTCGACGCAATGAAGCTAGAAGTCGGCGTTCCGGTAAACAAGACGTTCAATATTGAAGGTCTGTTCACTGATAAGAACGGTGAATACGACATCACCAGCGTCGGCCAATCGTACCAAGCGAATGGTATTGAATATATGCTGGGTGAAGGGGACTTTTCGCAGCTTATCGCGACTGGCACACCAGAAACCGCGATGGACGCCACCATTTTGACCGTTTTTGCGTTCGATAAAGGCGGGCTGAAAGCTGAAGCAGAAATCACGATTCCAAAAGTGACGTCTGTTACACCAAGCGAAATCAAAGATGTCCTGGTCGGTTCAGGCAAAACTTGGTACCGCTGGAATGGTGAGCAAGATTACAACGAAGCCGAGCAAACAACCTACAACTATGCAAACTGTATGGCGTTCCGCTTTGTAGAGAGCAGTGATCCTAACTCGGGCACAGTTTTGTTTGCTGAAGGCGAGCAATGCCCACAAGAGTCTGATGTCACTAAACAAGATGGTACTTGGGAAATTAATGAAAGCGGCCACCTGATTTGGTCGCTACCAGGTGAAGGCAACCTGACTCTCACTCGCGTTCTTACTCAACATGAAAATGATGCCCGCGAGCCTCGTGTAACCGCATTTGAGCTTGAGCAAAAGACTGCTCTGACGCGTGAGTCGAACGGCTATGTGGCCATTAAGACCAATTCCTTTGAAAGCGGCTTTACGCTGTTTAAAGGTCAAGTATCTGCAAATACATACTGGAATGATGCGAGTGGTAGTATTTGGGTAAACGGTAAAGACGTAGCCATCGACCTGTCTGCACAACATGGCCAATTCACCGCTAACGAGCTATTTGATTACATTGACGTAGATCTGTACTTCAATGGCATGCAATGTTCAGAGCTAGGACTCGTAGCAAACGAACACGGTACTTTTGAACCAACATTCCCTGGTTCTCGTTACGACTGGTTCCGTATCACTGGCGAAGCACTGAACGGCAATGCGTTCTACTTCAATGCTTCAGATAAGGGCTTCAAAGCATTCCAGTCTGGCAACGATTGTGCTGTGAACCTTGATATTACCGAAGCGATGGCAACATCAGCGGGTGCAAACTTCAAGGCAGGTCAAGCACTGACAGCTTACGGCTCAGAAGCGTCAAACATTGGTGATGAAGAGTTCATCATCAACACCTTTATCGACCGTGATTTTTCTATCCAACCTAAAGAAGACCTGATTATTTCTGAAACGGGTTTCTTCTTTGTTGATGGTAATTCAGTGAGCAATGTTTACCGCACTGAGAAAGGTGGTAAAACCGTATTCCTAGAACAGGGAATGGAATTGCAAAACGGCAAGTGGAGTGATTGGTCTCCGTTTGGTGACTCTCAACTGATTACTCAATACGTAGCAACAAACGGCCACCACGCTTACCAGTTCTTTAATGAGGGTGATCATTACAACTCTGATGAGTCTTTCACCATCTGGTCTGATGCAGTAAATACTATGCACGGCAAAGACACTGGCAGTGACGAAGTTTGGGATCAAAAGATCTTCTTCTCACTAGAAGAAGCACAAGCTGCTGTAGAAGCGGTACTGAACTCAGAAATCAACTTCGTTGGCACCACTTGGCGTGAAACCTTCGTCACTGAAGGAAGCGAAAACAGGGAACATGCAGACATGACTTTCTCAGTTGAAGGTGTGAACTACCAAGCAAGCCAAGAAGACCCTGAATTTCCAAATGGATTTTACTCTTGGGCAGATTACACTGGTGGTGAACCTGTTGATCTACCATGTTTGTATAACGACGATCACACATGTAACTATCAAGAGTTGAACGCTCACTATGACTACGAAGAAGGCGTTCATTGGGAATGGGATCCTTTGACTGACAAAAACAAAATGTGGCGCCACAAAGGTCGACATGAGTCTGTTTGGACTTTAGTTAAGTAATCTCAAGTCATGTATATTAAAAAGGCGACCAATCGGTCGCCTTTCTTCTTTCTAAACACTGAAGCTTAGAAGCTCCAAAGCAACTGAACACCTGCACTGTAGTGCATGGTGTCGCCCTCAGGGACAACCGCGCTGTAGCGCTTATCGTCAACGGTGATCACAACACTGTCGCTCTCGCTGCGATTTTCATAGGTTGCGGTGACAAAACCGCCGATGCTAACACCTGGATAAACGCGATATGACACCCCCGCTTCCATCGAGCCCCGGTAGCCTGTTTCATAGAATGTTTGGTCTTCCAAACCCGCAGCCGTATTGGTGGTATAGCTCCACACTGGCACACCTACAATCGCACGAAACTGGTACTGCCAAGGGCTTGCGTTGTGTAATGTACCCGTATCGTAAACAATACCCATGTCTAAGAAGATATCTGTTGACGTCTCTTCCCACGTATTCGTGAAGAACTCGTGTTGACCTTCAGGTAACTCACGAAAGCTTTCTTTACCATAGCGTTTGTGGGTTTGATAGCTAAATGCAGGACCTGCTACAACACGCCATTCTGGTGTCATCTTGTAGTGCAGTAGCGCATTGGTAGACGCGCGAAGGTACTGATATTTATTGGTTTGCATCAGCCCAGCAGCATCATGCCACTCTTCTTCTGCGCTACCTGGCGAAAAAGTAGCTAAGGCTTCTAACGAGAAATCGAATTTCTCATTCACGTAGTACAAACCACCCGTATTAATCACTGGGCTCATGACAGTGACTGAAGATTCTATGTTTGGGTATTTTTCGTCATAAGTCACATGCTCGAAACCACCGCGGAAATACGAGTATCCGCCTTTTGCTTCTTTCTCTGCCGCGATAACCTGCGGAGCAAAACCACTAGCCACTGCGAACGTCACTGCCGACGCTAAAACCGCCTTTTTCATTGTTGTATATTCCAACTATCTTATTGTTTATAAATGCATTTGAAATCCATTCGCATTATACAAACTCAGGCAGTCTTTAGTTTTTCAGGCAGAAAAAAAGCACGCGATTCGCGTGCTTTTTCTGCCGAACGATTACTTAGTCAGCAATACCACTATGACGCAGCAATGCATCAGGCGATGGCTCGCGGCCACGGAAGCGTTTGAACAGCTCCATTGGCTCTTCACTGCCGCCACGCTCTAAGATGTTTTCTAGGAACGATGCGCCCGTTTCGGTGTTGAAAATGCCTTCTTCTTCGAAGCGGCTAAACGCATCGGAAGACAGCACTTCTGCCCACAAGTAGCTGTAGTAACCCGCACTGTAACCACCCGCAAAGATGTGGCTGAAGGCATGAGGGAAGCGATTCCACTCTGGCGATTTCATCACAGCGACTCGGCTCTTGATACTGGCCAGTGTTTCCAGCACTTTCGCCCCTTCTTCTGGGTCGTAAGTGGTAAACAAGGTGAAATCAAACAGCGCAAACTCTAGCTGACGCAGCAAACCCATCGCGGATTGGAAGTTTTTCGCTGCCAGCATTTTATCGAGCATGTCTTTTGGCAGCGGTTCGCCTGTCTCGAAGTGGCCAGAAATGAACGCCAGCGCGTCTTCTTCCCAGCACCAGTTCTCAAGGAACTGACTTGGTAGCTCTACTGCATCCCAAGGTACACCGTTAATGCCTGACACGGATGACTCATCCACTTGCGTCAACATGTGGTGAATGCCGTGACCAAATTCATGGAACAGCGTCACCACTTCGTCATGCGTGAACAGCGCCGGTTTGCCGCCAATCGGTTTGTTGAAGTTACACGTTAGGTACGCGACTGGGGTTTGTAACTCACCAGATTGCGTCACACGACGGACACGACACTCGTCCATCCATGCGCCGCCGCGCTTATGTTCACGGGCATACAAATCCAGATAGAAGCTGCCACGCAAGGTACCTTTTGCATCGAAAATGTCGCAAAAGGACACAGATTCATGCCAAACTTCCACACCGTCACGGCGTTTCACGTCCATGCCGAACACGCGCTTCAATACTTCGAAAAGACCTGCTACGACCTTTTGTTCAGGGAAGTAAGGGCGGAGCTCTTCATCTGAAATGCTGTATTGGTGTTGCTTCAATTTTTCTGAGTAGTACGCCACATCCCAAGGTTCGAGCGCTTCAACACCAAAATTGTCTTTCGCGAATTGCGTTAATGCTTGGAAATCTTGCTCACCTTGTGGATGCGCTTTGTCGACCAGTTCATTCAGGAAGGTTAAGACCTGATCCGTCGAGCTCGCCATTTTGGTGGCCAGTGACAGTTCGCTGTAGCTTGCAAAACCCAGTAGGCGGGCAATCTCGTGAGAAAGCAGCAGTGTTTCGCTGATAAGGTCAGTGTTATCCCACTTGCCTGCATTCGGACCACGATCAGAAGCGCGTGTACCGTAGGCTTCGTAAAGCTCTGCTCGTAGTTCACGATTATCACAATACGTCATCACTGGCAGATACGACGGAATATCGAGCGTGAGTAAATAACCGTCGAGTTCTTTCGACTCCGCCTGCGCTTTTGCAGCCGCAATGGCAGATTCAGGCATGCCCGCAAGTTCATTTTCCTCGGTAATGTGCTTGCTCCAACCCATGGTGGCATCTAAGACATTGTTCGAGAAGTTTGAGGAAAGCTCTGAAAGACGTTTGCTGATCTCTCCGAAACGGTGCTGTTCTTTTTGGCCTAGCGCGATGCCTGAAAGCTCAAAGTCGCGCAGCGCATCGGTAATGGTTTTCTGTTGAGCAAGGGTGAGAGAAGCAAAATCATCACGCCCTTTAATGGCTTTGTACGCATCATAAAGCGGCTTGTGTTGACCGACCCACGTCGAGTAATCAGACAACAGTGGCAAACACGCTTCATACGCTTCACGCAACGCCTGGCTGTTAGCGACGGCATTGAGGTGCCCAATTGGCGACCAAACGCGACTTAAACGATCATCACTCTCTGCGAGCGGCACGCAAATGTTGTCCCAACTTGGATCGGTGTTGTTTTCCAGTACCGCTTCAACAGCAGCACGGCAATCGGCAAGCACTTGCTCAACCGCAGGTTGCACATGCTCTGGTTTGATATCAGAAAATGGCGGTAAATCTGTAAACGACAATAGCGGGTTGGTCATTGCGGGTTCCTTTCTCTCTCAGATATGTCTTATTTATGGCGGTAAATAGGTGGGTTTTCAATGCTCATGCTGCATCCAATCACGCAATAAGCGATAATACTGGCTACTTTTTTCGTTTTCATCGGGTCATACCATGCTCAGTTATCGCCACAGCTTCCACGCTGGCAACCACGCTGATGTTGTTAAACACATCGTTCAAAGCCTGATCATTGAATCACTAAAGCAAAAAGATAAGGCTTTTGTTTACCACGATACGCACAGTGGTGCGGGACGTTATGATCTGTCAGATGACCACGCTGAGAAAACCGGCGAATACAAACAAGGCATTGGCCAGATTTGGCAATGCGATGATGCACCAGACGCATTAGCGCCCTATTTAGATGCCATTCGCAGCCTAAATGACGGTGATGAGCTACGCTACTATCCGGGCTCACCGAAGGTAGGCAGAACCTTGCTGCGCGACCAAGACCGTGCGATGTTCACTGAACTTCACCCGACAGATTTTCCGCTGCTACTGCAAGAGTTTCGTGGCGATCGTCAGGTGAAAATGTTCAAAGAAGATGGCTACGCACGGTTGAAAGCCAGCCTGCCACCGAAAGAGCGCCGCGGCGTGGTGTTGATTGACCCGCCTTATGAGCTCAAACATGAGTACCAAGATGTTGTCGATGCGATCGGTGAGAGTATTGAACGTTGGGCAACAGGTACCTATGCGATTTGGTATCCAGTGGTGTATCGTAAAAATATCGACCTGATCACCCGTGGTTTAGAAAAACTCGGCATTCGTAAAATCCTTCAAATCGAACTGGGTGTCTCACCCGATTCAGAAGAGCGCGGCATGACGGCATCCGGCATGATTGTGATCAATCCGCCATGGATGCTTGAAGCGCAGATGAAAGAAATTCTACCGTGGCTGCAAAGTAAAATTGCGCCCACGACAGGTCATCACTTAGTAGAATGGGTGGTACCTGAGTAAAAATCAGCCCGCATCGGGTCTGTTAGTATTGGGAAATATTCGATTGCCGCTTTCAGTGCGGAAATAAGAAAAATCACATGGAGAATAAAATGGCCAAGCATTTTGATTACATCTGTATCGGTGGTGGTAGTGGTGGTATTGCATCGGCTAACCGAGCAGCAATGTATGGTGCAAAGGTAGCAATTGTTGAAGCGCGCCACTTGGGCGGCACTTGCGTAAACGTAGGCTGTGTACCAAAGAAAGTGATGTGGCACGGCGCTCAAGTTGCTGAAGCGATCAAACTGTATGGCCCTGACTATGGTTTCGATACCACGGTGAACAAATTCGACTGGGCAAAGCTTGTCGAAAACCGTGAAGCGTACATCGGACGCATTCATGCCTCTTATGAAAACGTATTGGGCAAAAACAACATCGAAGTCATCAACGGCTTCGCCAAATTTGTTGATGCGAAAACCGTCGAAGTGAACGGCGAGCACTATACCGCTGACAACATTCTTATTGCAGTCGGTGGCGAGCCAACCATTCCGAACGTACCAGGCGCTGAGCATGGTATCGATTCAAACGGTTTCTTTGAACTCACTGAGCAGCCAAAACGCGTTGCCGTTGTCGGTGCGGGTTACATCGCGGTTGAAATCGCGGGTGTTCTGAATGCACTAGGCACTGACACTCACCTGTTCGTGCGTAAAGAGTCGCCGCTTCGTACCTTCGATCCGATGATTATCGATACCTTGGTGGAAGTGATGGAAGCCGAAGGCCCAAGCCTTCACACCCAATCAACGCCAAAAGAAGTGGTTAAAGAATCTGACGGTTCAGTGACGCTGCATTTTGAAAACGGCACGTCACACAATACCGACGTATTGATCTGGGCGATTGGTCGTAACCCAACCACCAGCAAAATCAACTTGGAAGCAACTGGCGTTGAAACCAATGCGCGTGGCTACATCAAAGTCGACGAGTTCCAGAACACGAACGTAACTGGCATCTACTGTGTGGGTGACATCATGGAAGGTGGTGTTGAGCTGACACCTGTTGCCGTAAAAGCAGGTCGCCAACTTTCAGAGCGTCTATTCAATGGCAAAACCAACGCGAAGATGGATTACACGCTGATCCCAACCGTGGTCTTCAGCCACCCGCCAATTGGTACCATTGGTCTGACTGAGCAGGAAGCGAAAGCACAATACGGCGAAGAGAACGTCAAAGTGTACGGTTCTGGTTTCACAGCCATGTACACCGCGGTAACACAACACCGCCAACCTTGCCGCATGAAGCTTATCTGCGCTGGTGAAGAAGAAACGGTTGTTGGCCTCCACGGTATCGGTTTTGCTGTTGACGAAATGATTCAAGGCTTCGGTGTTGCCATGAAGATGGGTGCAACGAAGGCGGATTTCGACAGCGTTGTCGCTATCCACCCAACAGGCTCTGAAGAGTTTGTTACGATGCGCTAAGCATTGATTTAAATATTAAAAAAGCGGCCAATCGGCCGCTTTTTTTGTTTATCGCCACACCGTTTCCGTCACTCACAAAGCACATTCACTTCGGAGGACTGGGATAAAGGCATGGGCACCATGATGACAAGGTCATAGGCATCACCGCTCGCAACCCAATAGGGCAAACGGTTCGGCACTACTCCTCGCGTCTCGGGGTCGGCAATCAGCTTTTTCAGCGAAGCGGCAGAAACCACTTTAAATCCGTTTTCAGTGCACGTCGTTTCTGCGTCGGCAAATGACGCGCGTAGCCACATTTCATCATTGCGAGAATAATGTCGTTCGCCATATTTCGGTTTGGGTACTTGCATACCCGCAACCGCTCTGAACTTGCGATTACGTTTTATTTTCTTGGGCTTAGCGGTAGTTTTGGTCGGTGTCGCTTTGACCATGGCCTCAGCAACAGGTAACGGATCATTGTTCTGTGTAGTCATCAGTGGCTCTGTAGCGGCTTCTGCCGACGCAGCTATTGCCACTACTGGCGCTGCAAGTGTCGCCTTCTCGAGCATCGCTGCTTCAACCACAGAGGCTTCCACAATAGGTGATGAAGACGGCGCTTGGGCCACCATCTCAACAACCGGTGCCGGGGTTAACCGCATTTCGTCACTGATAGAGACTTCACGAACAAACGCAGCTTTCATTGCAGGTTGCTTTCGCATTCCGTCTCGCACTCTCATTGCGGTACTGAATTGCTCAAAGGGCCCAGCAAGGCAGCGATAAGCTTCCCCTTCCTTGCGGAAGATGACCTGATTAGCGAGTACAGATTTGGCTAATTGACTGGAAAGCCAAGCATCAGGCAGGTTGTTCACTATCCCACACTGCACCCAAAACTGGCCTTGCTCGGACGCTGGATTTTTACCCCAAAGGCCATCACCAATCGGGCAAGCCTCATCCACCACATTCCACGAATCTATACGCTCAGGCGAACAAACGCTCTGCGCCGAAAAAGCCGGGACATTGAGAACTACCGATAAAATCAAAGCGCTAACAATACGAATGCTCGAAGCGATCATGATCCCTCACACGCTGGAAATGGATGATTAAACTTTTATGAGCGGAGATCGTTAGCTTAGTTCGGATTTGAACGAATCGATAAATTTGATGCATAAAACAATAAAAAAAGGTAACAAACGTTACCTTTTTTATTTGGCATTAGTGAGGATTAACCTTTGTATATTTTGGGGTTAAACACATCTCTTAGCCAATCGCCCAATAAATTTATCACCAGGACGAGAACAATCAACACGATGCCTGGGAAAGCAGTTATCCACCACGAGCCAGAGAAAATATACGTAAAGCCAATACTGATCAGTGAACCAAGAGAAGGCTTGTCGACGGGCATGCCTAACCCAAGGAAAGACAATGCCGCTTCAGACATGATGGCATTCGCGACTTGCACCGTTGATATCACCAAGATTGGGGACAAGCAGTTCGGCAAAATGTGTCGGAACATAATGCGCGGAGCTTTGAAGCCCATCACTTGCGCCGCTTCCACATATTCCTTTTTCTTTTCAGCCAACACAGAGGCACGGATCGTTCGAGCGTACTGAGGCCACTCTGCAACACCGATGATGACCACCAGCATCAAGATGGCATACTCGCTATAGAAGTCACTGCCAAAGCTCGCTTTAAAGATCGCCGAAACGATGATTGCGACCATCATGGTAGAGAACGACAATTGCACGTCAGCGATACGCATCAGTAGGCTATCGATACGGCCACCGAAGTAACCCGCACTCAAGCCAATCACAATGCCTAAGAGCAATTGCAAGGCAACGGCACCAAGACCGATGATTAACGAGATACGCAGGCCATACAGGATGGTTGAGAGAATGTCTCGACCTTGGTTGTCCGTACCCAATAGGAAGCGTTCATCTCCCCACTCCATCCACGTAGGAGGAAGTTCAGAGTCCATGATATCAATCACAGACAAATCGTACGGATCTGACGGAGACAGAAGTGGAGCCAGCACGGCCGCCAATACAAAAGAGACAAAAACAGCAAAGCTGAACATGGCGACTTTGTCGCGCTTAAAGTAATAGAAAAAATCTGACGCTAAAAACTGCTGCCAGCGAGAAGGCGCTTTTGATGTCATCTGTTCCATGCTTATGCCCCCTTACCAGTGAGATTAACCGTTGGGTTAATCAAGCCGTAAACCAAATCAACAATCGTATTGGTCACCACAAACAGCAAACCCACAAAAATGACATAAGCCGTGATCAGCGGAGTATCGACACGGTTGATCGCTTCTAAGAACAAAAATCCCGTTCCTGGCCACTGGAAAACCGTTTCAGTCAAAATGGTGTAAGCCACCATGGTGCCTATCTGAACACCACCTACCGTGACCAATGGAAGCATGGTGTTTTTCAGTGCATGGCGATACTGCACGGTTTTTTCAGGCATGCCCTTTGCGCGTGCAAATTTCACGTACTCAGTGCTTAACGCTTCTAGCATTTCAGAACGTACGAGACGGATGAACAGCGGCAGCATGATGGAAGACAGAGCAATACTGGGCAAAACAAGGTGTGACAAGCCATCAAGCGTAAAGAAGCCAGATTCCCAACCAAGAATGTTGACGGTATCTCCCCGCCCAAACGACGGAAACCATCCCAGTTCAATGGAAAAAACATACATCAGCATAATGGCGGTCAGGAAAACAGGGACTGAGATGCCGATACTGCTGCCCGCCATGATGATTTTGGTAAACACACTGCGGGGGTGAATGGCAGAGTACACACCCAGAGGAATAGAACACACAATAATGATGATGGTCGCGCCAATCACAAGCTCAAGTGTTGCCACCAGCTTATCCAGAATGACATCAACGGCTGGGCGTTTGAAGAAATAGGATGTACCCAGATCGCCCTGAACCGCATTGCCAACAAATCGCGCGTATTTCTGATGGAATGGGTCGTTTAACCCAAGCTCATCACGCAGTGCTTGTCTTTCGGCTTCTGAAACCGATTGCCCAACCATTTCACGCAACGGATCGCCAAGATTATCCTGAATGGAAAATGCCACTAGGCTGATCACAAACATCACTATCACGGCCTGAAACAGACGCTTGACGAGAAACGTAAACACTCCTTGCCCCTTACCTTTCCTTGAAGACTTTTACTTTTACTTCTTTCAATTGGCTTCATTTCCAAATGAAAGAAAACGGCCCTTTCTATCCATTGGTTCTACAAGATAGAAAGAATGGCCGTTTACAGTGTTTAAATACGCCAGATAAAGATGCTTCTTTTAACTGGCGTAATGGGTGATTACTTCACCACAAGGTTGCCGAAGTAAGGGAAGTTCATTCCGTTTACAATTGGACCGATTTCTACGTTTTTCTTGGCAGCCCATGACGGATCTTGCCAATGCAGAGGAAGGAATGCCGCTTCGTTGTACAGCGTTTCTTCAACTTGCTTGAGCATCGCATTTCGCTTGTTCAGATCCGTTTCTTTGTTCGCCGCATTGACCAACTTATCCACTTCACCATTGCTGTAATGGCCACAGTTGTACTGACCTTTACCTGTGTCAGCATTGCGGGTCATTGCTAGGAACTCAGTGAAGTTTGCAGAATCTTCTGTATCTGGGTGCCAGCCGATCATCAACATGTCAGCCGCACACTTATCAAACTCAGGCCAGTATTGCGCTTTTGGCATGGTCTTGAGATCAACTTTGATACCGATTTTCGACAGCATGGCCGCGGTTGCTTGGGCAATTTTGTCATCATTCACGTAGCGGTTGTTCGGCGCCATCATGGTCAGCTTGAAGCCATCCGCATAGCCCGCATCTTTCATCAACTGCTTGGCTTTGTTGAGGTCATAACGTGGCTTGAGGTTCTCATTGTAACCCGCGTAGCCTGGAGGACTTTGCTGTGCTGACGCAGTCGCTGCACCCTTCATGACTTTCTTCGCGATACCTTCGTTATTTACCGCGTAAACAATGGCCTGACGAACTCGCACATCTTTTAGTGCTGGGTTACTGTTTTGGTTCATTTGGAACGTGATGATGCGCGTGCCAGGCATGGTGTAAAGATCAACGTCTTTCGCTTTTTGAATACGCTTGTAATCGTTTGGCGAGACAGGCGCGATCATGTCAACATCGCCAGACAGCAACGCGGCAACGCGGGTTGCGTCTTCTTTGATCGGCACCAGCGTTAACTTATCAACGTTACCGCCAGACGCGTTATCCCAGTAATCGGCAAAACGCTCAAACTCAACCTTCACGCCTTGCTCACGCTCTTTTACGATAAAAGGTCCCGTACCAGAAAGGTTTGCTGACGCAAAAGAGTTACCGTGCTTAACGAGCTCCGCTTTGTCTTTCCCTTCAGCGGTTTTCCCAGAGTAGAACTTGCTGTCCATTGGGAAGATGTACGTCGCCACGTTTTCAATCAGTGGGTACGTGCCGTCTGTTTTGATTTCAAATGTGTAATCATCAACTTTCGTCAAGGACACGAGTGGCTCAAAAATGCCTTTAAAGTCAGGGGATGACTTTAAGCGATTGAACGTCCACACCACATCATCTGCGGTCAGTGCATTTCCTGAGTGGAATTTCACACCCTTGCGAAGGTTGAAACGCATGGTTTCGTTATCAACGCGTTCCCATGACTCAGCGAGACGAGGTTCAAACTCCATTGACTGGTTAAAGCGAACCAATGGATCAAAAACCATATGAGACAACTGAAGGGTACCGCCAGAGAGTTGCTCATGCGGGTCAAGTGAGACCGGATCGGCATCGTAAGCAACCGTAATGTCTGCGGCTGATGCAGCAAAGCTTAAACCCGCTGCCATCATCGCGAGGGCGATTTTACTCTTGAAGGTTTTCATTGCATGACTCCTTATGCAGGGAAGCAAGTTCCCTTTCTGTTGTGTATTGCTGATTCACATTGCCAGTGAACACAACGTATCCTTTCCACTGACAAATAAAATGTGTATGTCTTAATTGGCAACAGTACTCATGCCCTTGAACTCAGGCATTAGCGATATCAAATGCTGGCTGTATTCATGCTGTGGCGATTCAAACAATGCTTCCGTTTGTGCCACTTCCAACAAGGTGCCTTTCTTCATCACCCCGATGCGATCACACATCTGACGAATAACGGGTAAATCATGGCTAATAAACAGCATGGTAAGGTTAAGTTCTTGCTGCAGATCTTTGAGTAGGTTGAGTATTTGCGCTTGAACGGACACATCAAGTGCCGATGTGGGTTCATCACAGATCAATAGACGAGGTCTTGTAGCAAGTGCGCGAGCAATGGAAATTCGCTGACGCTGTCCCCCAGAAAATTCGTGAGGGTACTTAATGCCACTTGCTCGACCTAGGCCGACATGATCCAAGAGATCGCCCACGATTTGTTTAACCTGTCTGTCGTTCTCTGCGAGTTTATGGAAGCGAATCGGCTCCGCTATGATGTCTTGCACCTTCATGCGCGGGTTCATTGATGAATACGGGTTTTGAAAAACCATCTGCATCTGACGTCGCATCGGGCGACGTTGGGCTTCACTTTTCAGCCCGGTTAGGTCGATACCTTCAAACCACACTTTCCCCGAGTTAGGCGGGTAAAGGCCTGCGATCACTCGCGCAATGGTCGATTTTCCTGACCCAGACTCACCCACCAACCCAAACGTTTCACCTTCTTGGATATCAAAGCTGACATCGTTTGATGCTTGGACGTATTCTCTTTTGCTTTCAAAGAAAGAGTCTTTGGTGATGAACCGCAGATTAACGTTTTCAACCCTTAACAGAGAGCCGGTGTAGTCACGCTCGTCTTGGCTTTGGCCAAGCCAATGCGTTTTCACATCTAACGGCTTCATCTCGACAGCTTCTTCGATGTAGCTCACCAGTGGGAATCTATCGAGCTTGATGTCCGATCGCGGTACGGCTGAAATCAAACTTCGGCTATAAGGGTGCTCGGGGGTGTTTAGCACTTTGGATGTTTCACCAAATTCCACCAAATCGCCACGATACATCACTGCAATTTTGTCTGTGACGTTAGAAACGACACCCATGTCATGAGTGACAAGCATGCAGCCCACGTTTTTCTCGATACAAAGCGTGCGGATAAGATTCAGAATCTGATCTTGAATGGACACATCCAGCGCCGTTGTCGGTTCATCGGCAATGATAAGCTCTGGCTCACCCGCCAATGCAATGGCAATCACGACACGCTGGCGCATGCCACCAGAAAACTGATGAGGGTATTGTTTAACGCGAACATGTGCTTCTGGAATGCCAACCTGCTCCAATAAAGAAATGGAACGTTGCTTAGCCTCTTGCTCAGAAACACCAAGGTTGACGGTAATGGTTTCAACAAGCTGCTGTTCTACCGTAAACAAAGGGTTCAAAGACGTCATCGGATCTTGGAAGATAAATCCGATACGGGATCCCCGATAGTGACGCATTTTCTCAGGTGAAAGCCCGGAGATTTTCTCTCCATCCAAATACACCTCGCCGCTCGCCACATGTCCAGGTGGACTCAATAGGTCAATAACGGCGTTTCCAACGGTAGACTTACCCGCCCCAGATTCACCAACGACACCAACGATCTCCCCCCGCTCGATAGAGAAAGATAGATTGTTGACCGCGGCAAAGATGCCATGACGAGATGGATACTCAATTCGAAGGTTTTTTACTTCAAGCAATGCCATTGACCAGACCCTTGATACTGCACAAATCCGTGCCTGTCTGAACACAATCCCTGTTTACATCAATAAAACAAGACCAAATTAACGACCTACAATCTGTCAAATGTTTCACGAAAAAGCAACAAACCAACACTTATGGCCACAACTAACGCTGTTTATCGTATAAATATTCACCAATAGTGCATTTGACAGCATCTGGAAAAATGAAAAGTAACCTCTATCTCGCACAAAAAGGCTCAACTTAATGCACACATCTGACGGACTCGTAACAAGAAAGGCTGTTTAATTATTCAATGTGAATTAAGAAATAAGTAAGAAAAAGGTAGGGAAATAACCACAAACGCGGTGCTTATTTGATGAGAACTGTGAGGATACGCAGTCAAACTGGGGGCGAATTCAATGATAAGGCCCACCTCATTGACAGAGATTTTGCTAAACAGCGGAAATTAGGGACTCTACATTAGAGGTAAACTCGGCATTGAGCCCCCTAAACGCTTTCCCAAACCGCAGATACGAAAAAGCCCGCTCTATTGAGCGGGCTTAATCTGAATGTGGTCGGTGAAGAGGGATTCGAACCCCCGACCCTCTGGTCCCAAACCAGATGCGCTACCAAACTGCGCTATTCACCGAGTGGGGTGGCTAACGGGACTTGAACCCGCGACAACTGGAATCACAATCCAGGACTCTACCAACTGAGCTATAGCCACCACATTATTTTTTTGCCAATTTTTGCTGTATCCGGATTGGCGCACCCGACAGGATTCGAACCTGCGACCTTTGGCTCCGGAGGCCAACGCTCTATCCAGCTGAGCTACGGGCGCTTGTCCCTGTCGGCGGAGTCGCATATTACGGAGATCGCTACTTGCCGTCTAGCACTTTTTTTAATTTTTTTTCTGAATGCTCTCTTTTTGTTCAATCAGAATAAAAACCGTGCGAGTGGCCGTAATCATAACGGTTTAACGCAACAATCTAAAGCGCTATAATCACTTAATGTTTACACGGAGTTAACCTAATCGCGGTATCACTTCGTAGTTAGACAAAGTCACATATACTCAAAATGTCGACCTTGGTATCCGAATATTGCCCTTTCGGTGTGATATAACGAACCAACAGCATAAAAAACGCTCGGATTTATCAGAGCCACAATGAAATTGGGAGTGAAACAGTGAGCGCAAAGGGAATTTTTTTACGTCGTTTAGCAGTGTCTGCTGTCACCGCATTGTCTCTTGTTAGTGCAGTTCACGCTGCGGACATGTCTGAAGAAGCCATTGCAGAACGTATCGCACCTGTTGGTTCTGTCTATCTAGAAGGCGAAGCACCTGTGGAAACAGCGGCTGTACCTTCAGGCCCACGTGCGGGCGATGCCGTTTACAACACCTACTGTATGGCATGCCACTCTACGGGTGCTGCTGGCGCACCAAAAGCAGGTGACGCTGCCGCTTGGGAACCTCGAATTGCTCAAGGTAAAGACACGTTAGTGAGCCACGCAATTAATGGCTTTAACGGCATGCCTGCAAAAGGAACATGTATGGATTGTTCTGACGACGAAATCGTCGCGGCCATTGACCACATGCTTTCTCTCTAAATCAGGCAACCCCAAGAAAAAAGCGGCCTCCAAGGTCGCTTTTTTGTTTTTAGAATATCGACTCTGGAAGCAACAGCACTGACAGCACACAACAGATCACACAGAATATCGCCGTGTTCTATTGTGAAAATTTCAACATGACTGAATTTGAAAAAATGTCTCAGGGTCTTGCTTTTAACGGTGGTGATGCAGGGATCAGCGCCATTCGATCCAATGCTTTCATTCATCTCCAAGCCCTCAATGCCCAGCGCAATGACAACATTGCAGATATCGCAAATAAACTCTTTGGCCATTTTGACGCCGAATCCATGGTAATGACGCCCTTTCAGTGCGAGTTTGGAAAGAATATCCACATCGGCCGCCAAACGTTTCTCAATATGGGGGTAGTGATGCTGGATGGTGCGCCGATTACCCTCGGCAATAACGTATTAGTAGGGCCAAACTGCCAGTTTTATACAGCGGGGCACCCTCTTGATTACCGACGTCGTCGCCAATGGGAAACCGTCTGCAAGCCTATAGTGGTTGAAAACGATGTGTGGATGGGTGGAAACGTTGTGGTTTGCCAAGGCGTTACCATTGGCGCTCGATCGGTGATTGCCGCGAATTCCGTCGTCACACAGGATGTGCCGCCCGATAGCCTTGTAGGTGGCACTCCCGCGAAGGTGATCAGGAAAATCCACGAGAATGACGATACAGACGCGCTGGTGCCAGCCTAACTCCTCGTTGTTTGACGCCCACAGCGCCAAACATGCCCTCATTAAAGAAAAAGCCAGCATTCGCTGGCTTTTTCTTTAATCCTTTTTGAGCATAGCCCTGAGGTTTGCAATGGCTGCTGACCCCTTCGCCATTCGCTCTTCTTGTGTTTGAGGCTTTTTCTTTTCTTCCCATTCAACATCGTCGTAAGGAAGCTCTTCAAGAAAACGGCTCGGCATCGGTTTAATCAACTCGCCGTACTGGCGGCGTTCTTTGCACAAGGTGAAGGTCATTTCTTTCTGCGCGCGCGTGATGCCCACATACGCAAGGCGACGCTCTTCTTCGACATTGTCTTCATCGATGCTCGATTGGTGCGGCAGCAAACCCTCTTCCATACCAATCAAGAACACGTAAGGAAACTCGAGCCCTTTTGATGCATGCAGTGTCATCAACTGCACCTGATCGGCATCATCGTTGTCTTCACCGCGTTCCATCATGTCGCGCAAGGTAAGTCGCTGTACCACCTCACGTAACGTTTTCGGTTCGTTGTCGTAATTGTCCCCTTCCAGGTCGGCAACAATCCAGCTGTAGAGGTCTGAGACATTCTTCATCTGCATCTCAGCGGCTTTCGGGCTTGATGCTGTCTCATAGAGCCAATCTTCGTAATGTGAATCGCGTACCAGCGAGCGAACCGCCTCAACAGCGTTGCCACGTTCAAACTCATCAGACATTTCGACAATCCAACGCGTAAAGCGTTGAAGTGACTCCAATCCACGCCCTGCAAGGTGCTGCTGTAACCCCATTTCAAAACTGGCAGCAAACAGGCTTTTTCCTCGCATGTTCGCGTACGTTCCCAGCTTTTCAAGCGTTACAGGACCAATTTCACGACGCGGCGTATTAACGATACGCAAGAAAGCATTGTCGTCATCTTGGTTCGTTAACAAACGTAGATACGCCATGATGTCTTTGATTTCTGCGCGTGCGAAGAACGACGTTCCCCCTGAGATCTTGTAAGGAATGCGGTTTTGCATCAGGGCTTTTTCAAACAAACGGGACTGATGGTTACCGCGGTACAAAATCGCATAGTCTTTGTAATCAGAGCGGTGCATGTAGCGGTGTGCAATGATTTCACCCACCACACGTTCGGCTTCATGGTCTTCGTTGTTGGCTTTAAGTACCTTCAACATCTCGCCATCGGGCAACGCAGAGAACAGGGTTTTCTCAAACACGTGCGGGTTGTTGGCGATCAGGATATTTGCCGATCGCAAAATACGGCTGGTTGAGCGGTAGTTTTGCTCCAGCTTAATGACTTTAAGGCTCGGAAAATCCTGATTCAACATCAACAGGTTTTTCGGCTGTGCGCCACGCCAACTATAAATGGATTGATCATCGTCCCCTACCACGGTGAAACGCGCTCGCTCACCCACCAGCATCTTCACCAATTGATATTGGCTGGTATTGGTATCTTGATATTCATCCACCAGCAAGTAGCGAATTTTGCTTTGCCAGCGCTCACGGACGTCTTGATTGGTTTTCAGCAAGATCACAGGCATCAAAATCAGGTCATCAAAATCCAGTGCGTTGTAGGCCTTCATTTGTTTCTGATACAGGGTGTAGCAATGCGCGAAGAGCTTATCTTGCTCACCCATGGCTGACGCTTCCGCTTGGGTTGGCGTCAACATGTCATTTTTCCAATTGGAGATTTTGTGCAGAAGCTGCTTAAGCAGGTCTTTATCGCCTTCTAGCTCATCTTCCGTTAGCTCTTTGAGCAAGGCCATTTGGTCTTGGTCGTCAAACAGCGAAAAACCCGCTTTAAGCCCTAGCGTTTTATATTCACGACGAATGATGTTGAGGCCGAGAGTATGGAACGTAGAAACGGTGAGACCACGCGATTCTTGCTTACTCAGGGTTTGATTGACACGCTCTTTCATCTCACGTGCCGCTTTGTTGGTGAACGTCACCGCCGCGACATGACGCGCTTTGTAATCACACTGCTGAACCAAGTAGGCGATTTTATTGGTAATAACGCGGGTTTTACCCGAGCCAGCGCCCGCCAAGACTAGGCACGGTCCAGACACGTGGTGGACTGCGTCATTTTGGGCTGGGTTCAGTTTCATGTGGTTCCTCTGTTTATCGTCAGCGATGAGTCGCCGTTACATTGTAAAAGGAATAGCTGCGCACTTCATCATTCGGTCAGTTTTATTGATCTCGCCAAGAATCCTTACAATGTTCAGTACATTCATTGTTCACTTAACCTTGCAGAGTGTTTTAAATCTAATACAATGAATGAACGTTCATTCATTGAGAGCGTATAAATGATGTCTGACAAAAAAACGCAGATCTTAGAAGCCACCGAGCGTTTACTGGCAAAACACGGCTTTGACCGCCTCTCTATGCAGATGGTCGCCAAAGAAGCTGGCGTCGCGGCAGGTACGATTTATCGGTACTTCTCGGACAAGAACGATTTGTTGAGCCAACTTCGCAACCATGTCATTGGAAAATGTGCCGAAAATATATTGCACGGTTTGTCCGATGACATGTCTATGAAACAGCAGTTTGTCACCCTTTGGCGCAATGCCTGGCAAATCACCATTGATCGTGACGACAATGCAATCAACCGTGAGCAGTTTGATAGCTTGCCCTATCAAAACGGTACAGAGCAAAAAATGGCGGAACGGGAGGTTTTTACTCCTATACATCAGCTTTTCGAGGCTGGTATCGCTAATGGAACATTCAAACCACTCTCGACTGACGTGCTTTCTGGCATTGGCCTTGAACCGGCCATTTGTTTAGCTCGCAAACAGGTAAGGGGTGTTATAAACCTTGACGCTTCAGCACTCGATGATGCAATCAACGCGTGCTGGGATGCTATATGCCTTCATAAAGAATCGGAGAAATCTAAATGAAGAAATCGTTTGTTGTCATGTTGGTCTTGGCACTTGTACTTTTCGGTACAGTTATCGGCTTTAACATGTTTAAACAACAAAAAATTGCCGAATACATGGCAAACATGCCTGAGCCAGAATTCCCAGTGACAGTGACAGAAATGTCATCCATTGAGTGGATCCCAACCATTGAAGCTATCGGCTTTATCGAACCCAACCAAGGTGTCACGCTAACAACCCAAGTTAACGGCGTTATCGACCACATCAACTTCGTTTCAGGTCAATCCGTGAAACAAGGTGATGTGCTATTGGCATTGGATTCAAAAGTAGAAGCGGCAAACCTAAAGAGTACTCAAGCGCGTTTACCTGCTGCAAAAGCAAAATACAAGCGCTACCAAGGTCTGTTCCGTAAAGGGTCTATTTCGAAAGAAGCCTTGGATGAAGCAGAAGCTAACTACCGCTCGCTACAGGCTGACGTAGAAAGTTTGAATGCGTCGATTGAGCGCCGCACCATTGATGCACCGTTTGACGGCGTTGTGGGTCTTCGTAACGTGTTCCTTGGTGAATACCTGCAACCAGGTACTGAAATTGTTCGCTTGGAAGACACCTCCATCATGCGCCTTCGCTTTACTGTGCCACAAACAGACATTGCGAAAATCAAGCTAGACCAGAAGATTAACATTGCTGTCGATGCATACCCTGAGACGCCTTTCACCGGCAAAATCAGTGCCATCGAGCCTGCGGTTAACTTCCAAAGTGGCTTGATCCAAGTACAAGCTGATATCCCTAACAACCACGGTCAACTGCGTTCAGGTATGTTTGCGCGCGCAAACATCATTCTGCCAACGGTTGAAGATCAGATTGTTGTCGACCAAACCGCTATCAACTTCACACTGTACGGTGAGAACGTTTATGTACTTCGCGAAGAAGACAGCGAGACGCGCGCGTACCAACAAGTCGTGAAAGTCGGTGAGCGTAAAGGCCACATCGCACACGTTCTGAATGGTCTAAAAGCGGGCGACAAGGTGGTGACATCGGGTCAAGTACGCTTGAGTAATGGTGCGAAAGTACGCGTTGTTGAAAACGATGCGCTTACACCACCTGAACAGCTACCACAACTGTGATGAGGTCCTGATGAAATTTACGGATATTTTCATACGGCGTCCGGTTCTGGCCATCTCGATCAGCTTTTTGATCGCGCTGCTTGGTCTGCAATCGATGTTCAAGATGCAGGTTCGGGAATACCCGGACATGACCAATACCGTTGTTACCATCGCCACCAGTTACTACGGTGCAAGTGCTGACTTGATCCAAGGCTTCATTACGACGCCACTGGAACAAGCCGTTGCACAGGCTGACAACATTGACTTTATGACGTCTGAATCGGTGCTGGGTACCTCTACCGTGACGGTTTACATGAAGCTGAACACCGATCCAAATGCTGCCTTGGCGGACATTTTGGCGAAGGTGAACTCTGTTCGTGCACAGTTGCCAGGTGAGTCTGAAGACCCCTCTGTCACCATGTCGACAGGGTCAACAACAGCGGTAATGTACATCGGCTTTACGTCTGACACCCTCGATTCAAGCCAAATCACGGACTACCTTGAGCGTGTAACAAAACCTCAGCTGTTCACGGTGAATGGTGTAGCAAAAATCGACCTTTACGGCGGTTTGAAATACGCCCTGCGCGTATGGCTTGATCCAGCGAAAATGGCAGCGTTCAACCTGACGGCGACGGAAGTGATGGGCGTACTTAACGCCAACAACTACCAGTCAGCAACCGGCCAGTCGATTGGTACTTACATGGTGTATAACGGCTCTGCCGATACCCAAGTATCCAATACCGACGAGCTTAGCCGTTTGGTTGTCGCCACGCAGGAAGGTCAGGTTATTCGTCTGGGCGATATCGCGAAGGTCTCGCTAGAGAAGAGTCACGATATCTACCGTGCCACTGCGAATGGCTCAGAAGCGGTTGTCGCCGCGATTAACGCAGCTCCAACGGCTAACCCAATCAACATTGCTGCAGATGTCACTGCCAAGCTGCCAGAGCTTGAACGTAACATGCCTAGCACCATCAAGATGAATGTCTTGTATGACTCCACCGTTGCGATCAACGAATCGATTCATGAGGTTGTGAAGACCATCATTGAAGCGGCACTGATCGTATTGGTGGTGATCACCTTGTTCTTGGGTTCATTCCGCGCAGTGCTGATCCCTATCATCACTATCCCACTGTCTTTGATTGGTGTGGCCATGATGATGGAGCTGTTTGGCTTCTCGCTAAACTTGATGACACTGCTCGCCATGGTACTGGCCATCGGTCTGGTGGTGGATGACGCGATCGTTGTTCTTGAGAACGTCGATCGCCATATCAAGCTCGGTGAATCACCATTCCGCGCCGCCATTATCGGTACCCGTGAAATCGCGGTGCCTGTTATCTCGATGACGCTGACACTGGCAGCGGTATACGCACCTATCGCATTGATGGGCGGTATCACAGGCTCGTTGTTTAAAGAGTTTGCGCTGACGCTTGCAGGTGCCGTTTTTGTATCGGGCATCATTGCTCTGACGTTGTCGCCAATGATGTGTTCGAAAATGCTCAAGGCCAACGAAAAGCCGAGCAAATTCGAAGCCAAGGTACATGGCTTCCTCGATCGCATGACGGAAGGCTACGCACGCATGCTGGGCGGCATCATGAAGATTCGCCCTGTAATCATCTCTTTCGCGGTGATCGTGTTTGTCAGTCTACCCATCATGTTCTCCTTTATCCCGAGTGAGCTTGCGCCACCGGAAGATAAAGGTGTGATGGTAATGATGGGTACAGCACCATCAACGGCGAACTTGGATTACATCGAAAACACCATGGCAGAAGTCAACGCAACATTGGCAGCACAGCCAGAAGTTGCGTTTGCACAGGTGTTCTCAGGTGTACCTAAGTCAAACCAAGCCTTCGGTATTGCCTCTTTGGTGCCATGGAGTGAGCGTGAAGCCAGTCAGGCAGACGTGGTTAAGCGTATGACTGACGAAGTGAAAGATGTACCAGGCATGGCGGTAACGGCATTCCAGATGCCAGAACTACCCGGTGCGTCTTCAGGTCTTCCGATTCAGTTCGTTATCACCACGCCAAGTAACTTCGAAAGCTTGTTCCAAGTTGCGGCAGATGTGCTTGCTGACGTGAAAAGTAACTCTATGTTTGTTTACTCAGACATGGATCTGAATTTTGATTCTGCGACGATGAAAATCAACATCGACAAAGACAAAGCAGGCGCTTACGGCATCACGATGCAAGACATTGGTATCACGCTAGGCACGATGATGGCGGACGGTTACGTTAACCGTATCGACTTAGATGGCCGCTCATACGAAGTGATTCCACAAGTCGAGCGTAAGTACCGTTTGAACCCTGAATCTATCAAGGGTTACTACGTACGTTCAGCCAGTGGCGAAGCTGTGCCTCTGGGCTCACTGGTGACCATTGATGTGGTTGCAGAGCCTCGTGCATTGCCACACTTCAACCAGCTAAACTCTGCGACTATCGGTGCAGTTGCTGCGCCTGGCGTTGCAATGGGTGATGCGATCAACTGGTTTGAAGGCATTGCAGCTGAGAAACTGCCACGTGGTTACCAACATGACTACCTCGGTGAAGCGCGTCAGTTCGTAACAGAAGGCAGTGCGCTATTTGGCACCTTCTTGCTGGCATTGGCTGTTATCTACCTTGTACTCGCGATTCAGTTCGAATCATTGCGCGATCCACTCGTTATTCTGGTCTCTGTACCGTTGGCGATTTGTGGTGCCTTGATTGCTCTGGCGTGGGGTGCGGCGTCGATGAACATCTACTCTCAAGTCGGTTTGATTACTCTGATTGGTTTGATCACCAAGCACGGTATTCTTATCTGTGAAGTGGCAAAAGAAGAGCAACTTCACAACGGCATGAGCAAGATGGACGCCGTCATGGAAGCCGCAAAAGTGCGTCTTCGCCCAATCCTGATGACAACCGCTGCGATGATCGCGGGTCTTATCCCGCTGATGTACGCAACCGGTGCAGGTGCTGCTCAGCGCTTTAGTATTGGTATTGTTATCGTTGCGGGTCTGGCAATCGGTACGCTATTCACCTTGTTCGTTCTTCCGGTTATTTATACTTACCTTGCAAGCCGTCATGAGCCGCTGCCTGTGTTCGTAGAAGATGATGAACTAGAAGCAATGAGATTGGCAGAGGAAGCTGAAAAAGCCGCTTCGCACTAAGTCTCTTTATGCACTGAAAGGCCTCCAATGTGAGGCCTTTTTTATTTTGTACCGTAGTGAATAAGAGAAAAGAGTTTTTCGACAACAATCCGAGGATTGCTTAGAATAGCATCATCATAATAAGGAGTAGCGCATGTTCGACCCTAAGAAACTAGAGCAAGTCGTTAAGCAGATTCAGGAATCTATGCCAAAACCCGTGAAAGATCTGGGTAATGACGTAGAACAGAAAGTCCGTGAGGTGATCCAATCACAACTAGCAAAATTGGATGTTGTTAGTCGTGAAGAGTTTGATGTTCAAACTCAAGTTCTGCTTCGCACTCGCCAAAAGTTGAGTGAAATGGAGCAAAAACTTGCTGAGTTCGAACAGAAGCTGAACGAGAAATCTGACGCTTAGTCATCGCAAGCCAATGAAGGCTGCATGCAAAACAAACCAGCATTAAAAAACCCGGCTTTCGCCGGGTTTTTCGTATTCAATTCGTCAATGCGAAGAGATTAATCACCAACAGCAATGCGCTTCATGTCAGTCATATAGCCACGTAGCTCAGTGCCAATCCACTCTACAGGGTGGTTACGTAGTGCGTCGTTAACAGCAATCAAGGTTGCGTTGTCAGCGTCGTTGCCTACATCGCCAAGACCCTTACCGATAACGTCAGTACCAACTCCTGGCATGAACTTCTCACGCAACAGTGGTGTTGCAACGTTTGCGAACAGGTAGTTACCGTATTCAGCCGTGTCAGAAATAACCACGTTCATTTCGTACAGACGCTTACGTGCAACAGTGTTTGCAATCAAAGGAAGCTCGTGCAGTGACTCGTAGTATGCAGACTCTTCAATGATGCCTGATGCCGTCATTGCTTCAAACGCCAGTTCAACACCTGCGCGAACCATTGCAACCATCAAGATACCGTTGTCGAAGTACTCTTGCTCAGAAATCTTAACGTCTGAATCAGGGTATTGTTCAAATGCCGTTTCTGCCGTCTCTTCACGCCAGCCAAGAAGGTTTGCGTCATCATTTGCCCAGTCAGCCATCATGGTTGATGAGAAGTGACCAGAGATGATGTCGTCCATGTGCTTGTTATAAAGCGGACGCATCAGATCTTTAAGATCTTCTGACAATTCAAACGCTTTGATCTTCGCAGGGTTAGACAGACGATCCATCATGTGCGTGATGCCACCGAACTTCAGTGCTTCAGTGATCGTTTCCCAACCGAACTGCAGAAGTTTACCTGCATAGCTTGGGTCGATGCCGTCAGCAACCATCTTCTCGTAACATACGATAGAACCCGCTTGAAGCATGCCACACAGAATGGTTTGCTCGCCCATCAGGTCAGATTTAACTTCAGCAACAAAAGACGACTCAAGAACGCCTGCACGGTGACCACCGGTTGCAGCAGCCCAAGCTTTTGCAATTTCATGTCCTTCACCTTGTGGATCATTCTCTGGGTGAACGGCCATAAGAGTAGGAACACCGAAACCACGCTTGTACTCTTCACGTACTTCAGTACCTGGGCACTTTGGTGCAACCATCACAACTGTGATGTCTTGACGAATTTCCATGCCTTCTTCAACGATGTTGAAGCCATGTGAATAACCAAGAGCAGCACCTTCTTTCATCAAAGGCATTACTGCACTAACAACGCTTGTGTGCTGTTTGTCAGGCGTTAGGTTAACCACCAAATCCGCTTGTGGAATCAGGTTTTCATAGTTATCAACGTTGAAGCCGTTTTCTTTGGCATTCTTGTAAGATTGACGCTGTTCGTCGATAGCTGCTTGGCGAAGTGCATAAGACACGTCTAGGCCAGAATCACGCATATTTAGACCTTGGTTAAGGCCTTGCGCACCACAGCCAACAATAACCACTTTCTTACCTTTTAGGTAATCTGCTTCATTGGCAAATTCCGCTTTATCCATAAAGCGACAAACACCCAGTTGATCAAGTTGCTCGCGCAAATTCAAGGTATTGAAATAGTTAGACATGTCGAATACTCCGTAAGAAAAATCTGTCCTTGAGCGATGTGAACATGACAAGCTGCCACATCGAATTGAGTTCATAATAGATCAGGCAGTAAATTGCTTGAAGTGATATATTCACAACATGTAATTGCAATTTATGCAACATAGAGAACGACAATGGACGTCAAACATCTACAATTCTTTATTCATCTGTGCGACAGCAAAAACTTCTCGAAAACCGCTGCAGCGATGCACATCAGTCCTTCAGCGTTAAGCCGCCAAATACAAAAGCTTGAACAAGAAGCCAATCAACAACTTTTCCTTCGCGATAATCGCAGCGTTGTACTAACTCCAGCAGGAAAAAAGCTATTGCCTATTGCTATGCGAATATTATCAGAATGGCAGCAATACCAAAGCCAAGCTGATGCATCAGAGAACGAGCTCCGTGGTGAACTTCGTCTATTTTGCTCAGTGACTGCCAGCTATAGCCACTTACCCGAATTACTATCCGAATTTAGAATTCGTCATCCCTTTATTGAACTTAAACTCTCGACGGGCGACCCTGCACAAGCAATAGACAAAGTGCTTCTTGATGAAGCTGATATCGCAATATCCGCAAGACCCGAACAACTTCCTGCCAAAGTCGCATTCAAAGCCATAAGTGAAGTCCCTCTGTCTGTAATCGCGCCTGCAGGAGTAAGCAGTTTCGCCGAAGCACTGCAAAAAGAAACACCGGATTGGCATGCCATTCCTTTTATTGTGCCTGAAGCCGGCACAGCACGAGAGAGAGCAAATACTTGGTTCAAACAAATGAAGATAAAACCGAATATCTACGCACAAGTGTCTGGCCATGAAGCCATCGTGAGTATGGTTGCACTCGGATGTGGGGTAGGTATCGCACCAGATGTCGTCATCAACAACAGCCCTGTACGAGAGAAGATTGAAAGGTTAAAACTTGCCCCAATTCGCCCTTTTGAATTAGGTATTTGCAGCCTTCGCTCTCAACAAAACAATCCATTGGTTCTGGCACTTTGGGATGTAGCACATAACAATTAATCAAAACTAATGCACGAGATAAATAACTAAAAAACTGACTTTATTGGTGACAACTCGCAATATTTGTTCATGGAAAACCTTAAGAATCACCTTTTTCGCTAAAAGATCTATCCAATTTTATGCCCTTATCAGAGTATCTAGAAAATTAGTCTAAGGGTGTTAAAAATGCATAAAGTTAGTTTGCTAACAGCTCTGTTACTTGTTGGTTGTAACTCATCAGAATTTGATCCAATAGATGTTAAACATCAGGAGCTTTCAGGTACCAGTATTGAAAATGGTAACAATGATCTGACCAACTTTGTCTCGGCGGTAAAAGGCGTTGATATTGTAGGTATCGGTGAAGCTACACATCAAGGCTCAAAAGCCCATAGCTACATGGGAAGGATGACAAAAGCGCTTCATCAAGATGGCGACTTGGAGATAGTTGCTTTAGAGGCAGGACTCTACGACGGCTTGGTTGCTTGGAATAATTACCTTACAGGAAAACAATCCCTCCTTGATGCCGTTACAGGTCCGGATGCTAATTTCTACTTTATGCACCGTTTTAGTGCCCAGTTAGAGGGGTTGTTTAACTACGTAAATGATGTAGATCAGATCAATGATACACTGATTCTCACTGGCTACGATGCACGAATGAACAGTGACCCAGCATGCGCCGGTACTATTTTTGATGAGTTAAGACATTACCTAACATCAAATTCACTATCTACAGAAGAATTCGATGTTATAGAAGATATTGGTCCAATCATGATGTGCCCTTGGTACACGAGCACTGAGTATTCTAAAGCCCATCACGATAAACTGATTTCTGCTGTAAACAAATTAGAGACCACATTAAAGAATCAGAAACATCTAGAAGTCGTCCCAGTTTATGACCCAACTCAACCAAGAGACTTCCGTCTATATTCTTCATTCTGGCTTCAAATAGCCAAAAGTATTGGCGCCCACGCGAATACCCAAATTAACGGGTTGGACAAACGTTATTCCGATTATCAGAGTGCGGAAAACATAAAATGGCTACGTGATGAATGGTTTAATACTGATGCACAGGTTGTTATCTTTGGTCACAATTCTCATGTTACAGGCCTAAATGACTCAGCTTTATATGCTGTCAATCAGCGTTATCCCGAGCTAAAAACATACAGCGTAATGCAATTGACGTACTCAGGAGAAGTGGCACCTTATGTATCTGATTACACGCTTTGGGCTTCCAATCCTCAAAGTTGGCCAAAAGCGCACAACTCTTTAAATAGTCGATTATATGCATCAGGTTACTCAGATTCATTTATTGATATAAAAGAATTGGATCAAGCTGAAAAAGCAACATTCAACTCTCTACAAGCGGTACAAGTAAATATGACATACCCAAGTCTCTATATTCCTTCAGAGATAATGGATGGCATTCTCTTCATCCCCGTCGAAACACCAACTACACCACGAAAAATGTAATTCAGCTAACAGCACATTAAACATAAAAAGCCCCAGTCTATGACTAGGGCTTTTTATAAGTCGCGGAACATTGTACAGATGAGGTTTGTCAGATAGCCCTTAGGCTCTCAGCAAAGGCTCTAACACCTTTTAAAAACCTACAGACGATAAAA
>NZ_MDAG01000007.1:0-96797 GCF_002876705.1 Enterovibrio norvegicus
GAAGGTGACCCTGACCAACCCATTATCACGGGTCGCACCTACCACGCGACCAATGTGCCGCCCTACCCGCTGCCGGCAAACAAAACCCGCACAGTACTTCGAACCGAAACCCATCAGGGAGAAGGCTTCAACGAACTGCGTTTTGAGGACGAAGCGGGGCAAGAAGAAATCTATGTTCATGCCCAAAAAGACATGAACTTGCTGGTCGAGAATGACCGCAAAGACAACATCAAACATGACTTGCATCTGGATGTGGAGAACGAGCGGTTTTCGCACATCAAGGTGGACGACCACCTGACGATAGATGGGCAAAGCAAAGAGCACGTGAAGGGTGATAAAACTGTCACGACAGACAGCTCAATACACATCAAACAAGCGACTAGCCAACTTGTCGATGCTGGCTCTGAAGTTCATCAAAAATCTGGTGCGAAGCTCGTTATCGAAGCTGGCAGTCAAATCACCCTAAAAGCAGGCGGATGTTTCATCACGGTGGATACCGCAGGTGTTCACATTTCTGGCCCGGTGGTCGACCTCAACGCAGGCGGCGGTGCAGGCAGTGGTTCAGGGTTTGGGGGAATCGCGCCGACGTTGCCGGGCCAAGTACCACCAAAGCCAGCTGACCCGTTACCCATGCTCTCACCGGCACAAATCGCGACGATGAAATCTGCAGCACCTTTTTGTGAAGAGTGCGAAGCCTGTAAGGATGGTCAATGCGCAGTGTAGATAACGAGCAAAAGACCCATCTCAACACCTATGCCATTTTTAACGGCACCAGTGAAGAGAACGCGCTCAAGCATTTTTATCGATTAGGTGGCAACGATGCCAAGCCACTTTGGAGCGGGACAGTTTACGCCGAATGGCATGATGTTATGCCCTACATGGCCGATGTCTCCGATCACGCCGCGTTTCTAAACTGGGAACAACAAGAAGCCCCCGACGATTGGGGGATCATCATCACCACAGAAGATACGTTTGAAAACGTGTTTAAACACTTTCGAAGTCTCACCCAAGTTTGGATGCCTTCCAGCGGACACGCTTTTTTCCGATTCTATGACCCAAGGTTCAGCCTGAATGTCGCGCAGTGCTGCAACGATGAACAGCGCAGCACGCTAATGGGCCCTTGTGTTAGCTGGAGCGCGAAAAACTGTTCAGTGACTAACACAACACCCACTCTGTTTCTAAACGAAAAGCCGTTTCCTTGGTGGGATGTGCCGAAGGATGTCGTGAAGCAACTCAACGAAAGCGACAAATCCACACTAATTGCAAACAGCGTTAAATGGCTTCGTGAAAATCATGCCGATCTCTATTTCTACTACCCCGAAAGCACACTGCAAGCAAAGATCACTCGTCTCGTGAACCGTCATAAAGAAGAGCTTGGATCGCTTAATCAATTCTTAAAAACGTCATTGGATAAAGAGGTGTATCGATGAGCAATACCACCATGACAATGGGTGATGTCGATAAAATGTTCAGTAACGTTAAATCTGAATTTGAAAACTCAATCGAAGATTATCGAAAGAAAGCTGATTCATGGATTTATGGCTGGGCATTAGAAATGGATCAGAAGATCTTTTTTAATGATAAATCCCGTTCCTCTGACATCGATTCATCAACAATTTCTGCTGATGTAATTGCCTGCCCGAATGATGGAAAAGTAACGTTAGTTCATGCCTTTGAGGCAGAAAAATTTATACCCATCACTGGCACTCCGTTTAAAATTCAGGCTGTCGAGAAGAAGGTTTACACAAGCTATCGCCACGGTACAAGCACAACAAGTTACAACCCTACAGGCCCCTCATTCAAAGGCAATATTGACGACAACGGATTTGCCGAAGTCAAACTTGGAGAAGAATTTCGTGGAAAACTGATTCGCGTTTATTTCTATCCAGATGTATCTGAGAGCGATGTGAAGGCAATGCTCGACTCATACGATCCGACAATTTCAAAACTAAGTGAATGGTTGGACGGCAAGTGGGAAAGTCAGAGAAACGCTTGGGAATCATTTATCGTATCTGGCTACAACTACAGCGACGAAGTGCTCAACTTTCTGAATGACATGGTGGATGCCGTTGTTGACGCGTGGGATGAAATAGCCGACCTATTTAAGCTTTTGGCAAATCCTACGAAGCTAAAAAACATGCTGTCTAAGTACGTTGAAAACCCAGAAATAATCGCTGATATGCTTGCTAATGCAAAGAAAGAAGCATCAGAAATGCTTTCACTACTAAAAGATGAAGCTCGTTGCTTCCTCTGCATTAAAGCCGTTTTTGCTTACTTCAGAATCCTAACTCCCTTACAAATTGCCGCAATTGTTTCAGTAACACTCGCGTCACTGTTAGTTGAAGTGATCATCAGCATCGTCATTCCTGGCGGCGCAATATTGAAAAACATGAACAGACTCAGGGATGCTGCTGGTGCTGCGTCAATGATTAAGGCGTAGGAGCATCAAAATGAAAGGCCCAGGGAAGAAAGGAAAGTCGGGTTCAAGAAAAACACGCAATATAGATTTCGTTTCTGATATCAAAGAAATTATCGATATCACAAAAACGAGCGCTAAAAACAGCAAGGATGTGTCCACACCTTTAATTCATAAAGGTGAAGGCAAGTTTAGTAATAATGCTGCAGCGACTCAAAATGTCGACGGAACTAATGTTGAAAAAGCAACCACCGGTTCTAGACAAGCAGAGCCAAAAACCTCAGTAAATACAGACGATTCAAAAGACGTTCAGAACAAACAAGGTACGGACGAAAACGGGAAATCTACAGAATCCGTTGAAAACATCGAAACGAAAGGCTGTCCCGTCTCTATGGTCACTGGCGAAGAATTGCTGCAACTCAGTGATGTCACCTTACCCGGTTCATTGCCCTTCACGTTCACTCGGACGTACAAAACGTCTGGCTGCGAGATCAACCAAAACCTTGGCTATGGTTGGACTCACCCACTCAGCCAATCGTTACTTTTCGATGGCGGTAAGCTGTTTTGGAAAGACGCTGAAGGCAAGCGTACCGAACTGCCTGAGCCCAATGAATCACGCCCAGCGATTTACAACGATCTCGCTGGGGCGGCAGTTTTTCTTGGTGAAAAGCCGGATGAATATGTGCTTGCTCAAGCAGGCCAACCCTTTCATCACTTTACTCGCAAAGGCAGCACTGCCCGTTTAAGTGCAATTAGCGATAACTACAATAATCGTCTAACACTCGAATACGATGGCTATGACCGCCCTATCGCGATCATCAATGAACACGGCATTGCACTGTGGCTTGTCTATCAAAATGGTCTCATCTCAAGCATTGAGTTTCGAACGCTAAAAACGGATGGGGCAAACAAAGAGTGGATAACAGAGCGCACCAGCTTTACCTACCACTACAACGATGACAATCAACTCATTGATGCGCTAAACACCGCGGGTGAGGGTGAGCACTACCAGTATGATACCGATAACGTCATTTCTTTGCGTAAGATGGCGGGTGGCGTCGAGTTTGGCTGGACATGGGAAGGTGGAGGCAAATCCGTTCGCTGCATACACCACTGGAGCAACACAGGCTACGACACCAAGTTCGAGTGGGATGATGAATCAAACTCAGTTGTTGTTACCGATACAGATGGCAGTACATCAGCCTATCAACATGATGACAATGCAAAACTGATTGAGCGCACTGACCCTGATGGCGCAGTCACCAAAAACGAATTTAACGAGAATGGTGACTTAGTTCTTTCTATCGACCCATTGGGCAACGAAACCCGCCATGTCTACAACGATTTTCAACAACGCGTTCTTACGATTCTTCCCGATGAAGAAGTCATTGAATACCAATATTGGCGTGGAAATCTTCGCCGAGTTATTCAAGGACAGCGTAATTGGCGCTACAAATACAATGCCACTGGCGACATTACCGAGAAACGCGATCCGCTAGGCCAAGACACCTTTTACCGTTACAACGGACAAGGCCAACTTTCCGACATAACCTACCCCGATGGCAGCAAACACAAGCTTGCATGGAACCGCCTAGGTATGTTGATTGGGGAAACCTACCCTGATGGTTCAAAAGCCTCTTATCGTTACGATATTTTCGGACGCATCATTGTCGAAAAATCCGCGATTGGCGCCGTCACACAATACGAATGGGACGATGCTGACAGGTTACGTAAAGTCATTCTGCCGTCGGGACAATCCAAACATTTTGCCTACAACGGTTACGGCAAAGCTACCCGTGTTGTTGATGAGAACGGGTTAGAAACACAATACGACTATCACCCCAATACTGACCTTGTCAGTCAAGTCATTCAGCCTGACGGTTCAACGCTTCGCTATCAATACGATAACGCCAAAAATTTCGTTACCGCGATCATCAACGAGCGCGATGAAACCTATCACATTGATTATTTCGCCAATGGCTTGGTGCGAAACGAAACCACCTTTGATGGACGTCGTTTCAGCTATGAATACGACCTCAACGGCAAACTGCTGAAGAAAATAGAAACGGGCACAGAAGGCACAGAGCTAGAGACCGTTTTCGAACGCGACGCCATGGGGAGGCTGACAAAGAAAACCTTACCTGATGGTAATGAAGTCGCATACAGCTACGATCAATTCGGGCAACTTGTTGGCGTCGATGACGGCGAAACACCGCTTGCTTGGCGTTACGATCTGCTGGGGCGCTTAACCGAAGAACATCAGAACTGGGCGTCAAACTTCTTTGACTATGACAGTGTCGGTAATTTAACCCACTGGCAGTTACCTGACGCGAATAAACTCAGCTATGAACGTTCAGCGGGCGGCGTACTAAACCGCGTATTGCTCAACGACGAACAACTGACTCGCCACCATTATCAACATGGTCTCGAAACAGCACGTAAACAAGGCGATATTCTTAGCCGTTTTGATCACGATGAACAAGGGCGCTTGACTGCCCATACGCAGCATCAAAATGGCCGACAGACACAGTCTCGCAATTACCAATATGGTGCTGACGGTAATTTAACTGAAGTGGCTGACAGCCGCTTCGGCACCGTCTTCTACGATTACGACCCCCTTTCTCGCCTTCAAAAAACCCGCGGTGTAGTTGAAGAGTCTTTCGCTCATGATCCGGCAGGTAACCTGCTAGACCAAGTGATTGGTGCAGAAGCAGGGAAAAAGCCGTTCGACGTTGACGGAAACCAACTCAAGTTTCATGGCGACAGCCACTATGACTACGACGAATTTGGCCGACTCATCACTGAAAAGCGGGGCAAAGACCAGCGCTTGGTCACAGGCTACGAATACGACGTTCAGCACCGCTTGATCAAAGCGTCACTCCCAGATGGTTCATTTGCTGACTACAAATACGATGCCTTTGGGCGACGCATTGAAAAGAAAGTCACCGATAAATTAGGCACGGAGAAAACCACCGAATTTGTTTGGCAAGGCGACACCTTAATTGCCGAAACCAGCAGCGAGCATTACCAGACATACGTTTACGAACCTGGCACCTTCAAGCCCATGGCAATGCTGTCTGGCGAAGGGGCAGATTGTGAGGTTTATCACTACCACCTAGATCAAATCGGTACACCAACAGACATTACCAATTTACACGGTAAATCCGTCTGGTCAGTACAATACCGCGCTTACGGCAATGTCCTAAGAAAACACGTTGAAGAAATCGTCAGCCCTCTACGTTTTCAAGGGCAATATTTCGACGAAGAAACCGGACTGCACTACAACCGACATCGTTACTACAGCCCAAATACTGGGCGGTTTGTTACTGCTGACCCTATAGGGCTTGCGGGAGGGTTAAACAATTACCAGTATGTGCCGAATCCGACTGGGTGGGTTGATCCGTTGGGCTTGGCGGTTGTTGAAGCTGATGGTGCTTGTTGTGGTAGTTCTTACAAAGAACGTTTAGATCAGACTCCAACCAATGGCGAATGGAGTGGTCCTCGGGGAGAGAGTACATTCACTTCTAATAACCCTGCTGTCAAAGGGCAGAAAGTTAATTATTCAAATGGATATCCAAACTTTACCCCTTTCACAAAACATACCGTTCATATCGATGACTTTATCAATAAAGTCATTAACAGCGCGGGAGACGCTAGATATGATCTACATAAAGAAGCTGACCAAATACTGGCTCAAAAGTTAGGCGTTCAAAGCTCTACCATAAAGAAATTCAGGAAAAAGCAAAAATTCACTTGGCATGAAGTAGAGGATATGGGTACGTTACAACTGGTGCCAACAAAGATAAACTCTAAGTTTGGGCATGTAGGTGGTATTAGTGAAGCAAAGAAAAGAGGACCAAATGATTAAGATGAATGATAAAGTATTTGGGGAACTTAGTTACAGTACCGCATGGAAAAGTTTATATGACATCACTTTATTCAAAAAGCCATATACAATCTCATTAATTGTTGAAGAAAATGACGATGAAAGTAAGAATATTCGTGAAGAGCAAAGGGATTCATATGTGTTTTTTTTAAAAAACATATCTTCCATAGAAAAAACAATTGAGCATATATTGATATCTTATACAAAAGAGTTTCTATCTGAATATAATAGAGAAGCAGAAGATGAAGATATAATAAAGAAATCAATAGAACCAACCTCAATAATATTCCCTATGGTTTTAGATGATGGGGATGTGAATTTCGGGTTTTTATTTGAATCAAAGTTTGACCCTGAAAATGGAATTGGAATTCAATATCTAAATGGTGACTATGAGGTATCAACTCAAGATATACTAACATAGAGTGATAAATATCTGGGACAGCAGATTTCATAGATCATGAGCAAAATTGCGGATTTGAAAGAGAGATATGAAGCCCTATTTGGAGCAGAACCCTGTGATAGTGACACTCTAAGAGATATTTAGAGTGCATTGGATATCTTTCTTCCGCCAGATTTTATGAAAATATCCAGATTTTTTTCTGGTGGCTTGAAAGGGGGAATCAGTCATCTAGCTCATGCTTCCAAAGGACCCGAAGATAATATAGTGATAGAAACCCTCAGATTGAGAAAATCAATAGGACTCAATAACAGATACATAGTAATAGCGGAACCTGCAGAAAGTTTGATCGTATTAAATATCGAGAGCTCAGAAGTCATATGGTGTTATAATTTAGACGTACACAATATTAACAATGGCAACTATTTGGTAACTCCTGACCGATGGGAAAATTACTTGTCATTTTTTAAATATTTACTGGACGAAGAAGATGAAGAATAGTTGGTGAATAACTCTATCCACAAACGGCCACGGCAGAGATTCAAGGGATGTCCCTAGATGCTTCTTTTTGTGGCCTGACACTGATACATAAAATTGCGTTTGAGCACAGATACTCAATCAAATCGAGTAGACTGCGTCAAAGCCAATAACCTCACCCCTTTACTATTGAAAACTTGAACATCAGTTGGGATGGTCGCCTTAGAAAAACAACTCCAATAACAGGGACCAGGCAATAACAGGGACAGTCGCCTTTATAGGAGACGAAAAATCGGCATGAACACCTTTTCAGTTTTGCGGAATAGTGAGCGATTTTAGATTGGCACAGCGCTCTTCTCCATAAAACCAACGTTCTGGCGTTGTAACGAGTAAAGGGCTAGCAACGCTAGCCCAGTTGGTATACAAACTCCACAAAGCTACGCTCACCCCTGCACCTCAAATCAGATCCAACCAATTCTCCTAATCTACTCCTCATTGTTCCGTTTACACGAACTATCAAGTCCAACAATGCGCAATTATCAACCAATCAAAGTTTCGATAAGATCACCTTCATTGTCACATATGGAGCATCACTGCTCTTAACTTGTTGAAAAGGTGAAAGTATGGATACGTTGAAAAGAATAATTGCAGTATCGATCATTTCGATACTTCCTTTGGGTATCAGCCATGCAGATGCTCAATCAGACAACACGTTAGCGGTTGCTAAATCCTTTCTCGAAGCCGCTGGCAGTGGTAACGGCGCAAAACTGACCGAACTCATGAGCGATGATTTTGTTTGGCATAACGAAGGCGACAAGCGCATCCCTTGGATTGGTCCTTGGAAAGGTCAAGAAGACGTGATGGGCAAATTCATGCCCGCATTCGGTAAAGGTTTAACAGTGACAAGCTGGAGCACCGACCACAGTTTTGCTAACGCTGATCAAGCGGTGTTTATGGGTTCAATGAGCGCTATTCTCAACAACACGGGGGTTGATACTGGCAAATTCACGTGGGCTGTTCGTGTTCATGTAGAAGACGATAAAGTAAAAAGCTGGAACTGGATGGAAGACAGCTATGCAGTATCGAAAGCATACAACGACGACACACAAGCGAACAAAGCGACGGTAGAGACCTTCTATACACTTCTGAGTAATCCGGGTTCTGAAGAAGCGGTAAAAGCCTTCAGCGCTAACACGGCAGATAACTGGGTAAGTGTCGGCAACTATTCTGGCAAGAATAAGTCGAAAGGTGCTTTCTTGGGTCAAATGGGATACTTCGCCAAATTAATCCCTGACCTAAATTGGAATATCGAAGAGATGACGCATGCTGATGATCGTGTGATTGTGCGAGGCCGCGCAACCGGCACACCAACGGGTCCTCTCTTCGGCGTTGATGGTGCTGGTAAAAGCTTCGACATTATGACGATTGATGTTCATACCATCGAGAACGGCAAAATCACCAAATCGCATCACGTAGAAGATTGGGCGGGCGCGTTAAAGCAGCTGAAAGGCAAATAAGCCTGGCAAGTAACGTGAATCTAAATGCTGGTCGGTTTGCTATCGACCAGCTTTTTTTAGCAACCTGCCAGTAAAAAGAAGCGAAATACGTAAGCGGTGAATAGAGCAATGTACCCCTACTTAACACCGACCTCTTCTCTTCCTGATTCTCTAACCAGACGGGAACCTACAACAAAGGATCAATCACCGCTTGCCAGTCTTCTAGGCTTGAGTGGTGATCAACAGGCACCAAACCCGCGTTATTGATGAACACCGTTGGCGTTGCCCAGACCGAGCGTGTGGCGGCATAGCGAATGGGCGTTCTTGCCATCACATAGATTTCACTGCTATCCATGCGTTCGAAAAACGCGTCTCTTTCTACCTTGCCGTATTCTTCGGCGTAGTCAGCAACGAGCTGTCGTAAATCATCATGGGTTTTATGAAGGAAAGGCCCGTTGTAGAACGTATCTTGTCGCTCATAGAGGAAGGTAGCGAACCCATAGAATTTTTCGGCGTTTCCTTCTGCCAAGGCAAACAGCCCCAAGCTCATGTCCCACGCTTGCCGATGATTACTCAGGGTTATCAAATGCGTTTTAAGGCTAACCGACGCGCCGGTGTAATGACGCATCACCTCTATGAGGTTTGGCCAAATTGCGCGTGAATGTGGACATTGGATATCGACAAAAACATCAATCGTCACCGACGCTTGGGGATCACCAAGAAGAATACCGCTTGGGCGGTGGGGTATTGGTATGCTCATCACTTCCTTGTGTACATTGAGTTTGTTGTTGTGTGTCTGTCAGTGTAGCGAATGACCTGCAATCCGTTCTAGAGGAAGAGTGTTTAACACATGCTACTGTCGGTTTTTTTCTTGATCACGTTGTCGTGAAATATGTGTCTGCCAAGGTTTGGTCGTTCGAGACCGTTATCGAACCACGCTAACGGCGCGTATCCTCTTTCAATGTGACTCGCAGAAAACAACCGCAACACTCCCTGCAATCAACCTGAATCCAGAGCCATATTCAACCTTGAGGGTTTAACCCCCGCATTTGAGATCACCTTCAAATAGAGAGGGTTACTTGCAATGATATATTCTCCGGTAACACATTGAGAGGTATAGAAAGATCGCCCATTCGAAGATGAAATACATGCTTCGTTTTTCGAAAGAAAAGCTCACTTCGAACACGGCATTTTCAACACCACCTCTTACGTACTTATCAAGCTAACCATGGTCCCCGGATGAAAAAATCACTTATCGCTCTGCTCTTGTTCAGTACACATTCCTATGCCGATAACCACTTTTATGCGGGTGGTAACCTTTCCATCTTCAATGATATGGAACTGAAATACAGTGGCATGTCAGCCGATAAAAACAGCGATATAGGTGGTAGCGCTTTCGCAGGCTACAGCTTCACAGTGTCACCCGGTTTGGAACTTGGGTTAGAAGTTGAATATCTGTACTTTGGTAAAACCGACTTCACCAGTTCAAGCCACGTAGACGCCGATGCTTATTACATAAACGCCAAACCCAAATTCGTCGAGAAAGGCAATAATCTTTACAGTGCCTTGATCTTGGGCGTTGGCTCGATGTCTTCCGAAATTAGCGCGATTGGTCAAAGTATCAAGGACACCGATCTTTCTTATCAGGCAGGCTTTGAAATTGGCTATATGATCGACAACTTAGATATCGGCGTTGGATACCGTTACCAAACGGCTGAGTTTGATGGCTTTGACGGAGCAGATGTTTCTAACCAAAGTGTCACTCTCGGCATTCGATACAATTTCCGATGAAATGAGAAAGGGAATGCGGTTGAGCCAGCCAAACCCTGCGCTGGCTCATGTTTGCTTTGCGACTCAGTACGTCAGGCACAATTGACCTTAGCATCACGCGCCTGAGATTTCCCCCAAAAGCTGCTCACAAAACGCATGCGTCGACAGGTTTCGTCGCTTCACTTGTTCATCCATATGTCCTGACTTCGCCACGCCCACCCAATCTTCCAACATGGCTTTAAAGCCCTTGGTTTCTAGCGTATCTGTCCAATCGGCCATTTCGATGCGTTCAGTTTTGCCGCCTTCAAATTTTTCGCCGCGCAGAAAACTGTCGAATTGGTAGGCTTCGTTTTCAAAACACAGGGATACAGATTCACAGGTTTTACCAAACAGACGGTTCATTTGGCCATTAAACAGCGTGCCGTTTTCTTCCCAACTCAGGTTAATCATGCCGATGTCACTGCCCTGTCGCTGGACTGACACTTGCATGTCTTGCTGGTCGATTTTGCCGTATAGATTGAGAGAATCGATGACATGAATCATGTCATCCAGGACGAAGTCTTGTGCTGTGCCTGTGAGGTTCAATCGGTGTTTGTGCCAGCTGATGGTACGAAGGTCATCACGCGCCACCAGCGAGCGCCAAATAGGAATGTAACGTCGATTGAAGCCGACAAATAAGGGGACGGATTTTTGTTCCGCCAAATCATGCAGCGTTTGGTAATCGTCAAAATTCAAAGCAGCAGGCTTATCGACGAAAACAGGAATACCCAGTTCAATAAAGAACGTCGCGATGGAAGCATGGGTTTCACTGCTTGTATGGATCATCACCCCATCAATGTTCATGTGCACAAGTTCACGATAGTCGCGGCACGTTTCAGCAATGCGGTACTCACGCGCCACTGCGGCAAGTTTTTCGGGGTTGCGAGTACAAAGAACAAGCTCAAGTTCAGGCAATCGCGTCAAGACAGGTAAGTAAGCTTTAGTGGCAATGTCACCCAAGCCGATAACAGCAATTCTCATTCTTTTTCCTTTGATTGATGAAGCAGATAGCAGGCTGATGTAGGCAGCTAAAACATCTATAGAGCTTATCATTTTCTACGCGAAATAAGTTTTTAAAACGTCTCGTTTAAAAGACATCGCCCGGATTCAAACACCGCAAAGGACAGAGCAAAGTGAAGCGAAATCAAAGTCCCAGCACTGATGTGTGTGATTTTTCAGCCCCCAAGGGATGGTGTGCGGGCTGCGGTCGCACTCAGGAAGAGTGCCAAAAATGGAAGGCAATGAAACCCTACGACAAAAACATCCTCCAAAAAGAACTAAAAAAGCGCATGTCCAAAATAAGGGCAAAAAGCACCAAGTGACCATAGAGGAAAACTGACGCTACGCATTTGGCGCTCCGACGCTAAACAAGTCACCTTTCATCGCGTTATAGGCTGTATTCCCGTTCTACTTTGGCAATGCGCGTGGTAAACGCCGCGTACCATTTCTTGCGCCCTAGCTTCTGCGCTTCAATATGCTCGACGTTCGCTTTCCACTGCTTGATGGAATCAAGATCTTTCCAGTAAGAAACGGTAATGCCAAGGGTATCTCGCGCCGATTCTACGCCAAGAAAACCGGGTTGCTGTTCGGCCAATTCAACCATTCTTGCAGCGGTTTCGCCGTAGCCTTCTTCTAGTTCTGTTCTGAGATTGGTAAAGATAACGGCGTAATAAGGGGGTGGCGGTGTGTTAGCGATGTCTGACATAAAAACTCCTTGTCTGTCATGTGTTGAATGTCCTTTCAACATCATGTCGAGCTAGCCTAGCTTGTCTTCATCGTATCGCCAACCCTCGACATTGAGATTACAGGAGAGGAATGATGAATAGATTGGCCTTAGTCATTACAATTCTATGGATCCATCATCACAATATCCCCATCACCGATCTATCACGCCCCACTTCGTTCCTATCACGTAAATATCGCCAATAATGCGACCATGAGCACAATTAAAAACACCAAAAAATCGAAATTGCCGTAATTCAATATCGAAACATTAACGCGAGGTTAAATACTTAACCATAAATTAACGCACTCAATGTAATAGCAATGAAATATCATTACAAACAGTGAATAAAATTCTATATAACATTCACCCTTCAACACGATAATTAATTTGAACTCTAATCAATCATTAACACTTTTTCTTCTGATTAGGGCTCTATAGCTTCCTTCCCAACACAATACGTATTTTCATCGACGACGTTTTCAGTCTCGACACGCCACAAAAAACATAACCCATACTATTCATTAACTTACATGCCACCCCCTCTCTTTCCTCGCGCTCCATCAACAAGAAAAAGATATGCTCTCACACCGAGAGTATATTTCTTCGCAGTCATTCACCCACAATATTGTTTAATTATTTTGCAATTGCGAATCCGTCGCATTTATAGAAAATGATTCGAATCCAAAATTGATTAAAATCAACAAAGCGTCATTCATGTTGCATGTAGCACCAATTTTCCCCGAATAAATATTCCCTCACATTTAGGGAGTATTTATAGTTCTCATCGCAATATTTCATCAAAGATTCTACGTTTCAGACCCTAACAATCATTCATTTGGTGAATGTTTTGTTAATGGGTTTGAAGCAAATAAAAATAGCTAAGTCAATTAGCACACAGATCCGCGAAAGCGATGTGAGAATGACAATGAAAAACTGGATCGATAAGGCGGTATTAGCGCCGATGAAGCGTCGAAGCTTCATGAAGTGGGGGGCTGCCATCAGTGGTGGCTCGGCACTGGCTGCTGGTTTACCACTGAAAGCGGTTGCCAAAACCACAGCACAAAACGCCATTGAAACCAAAACAGTATGGTCTGCCTGTATGGTGAACTGTGGTAGCCGTTGTGCGCTGCAAGTGCACACCCAAAACGGCGTGATCACTCAAATTGAATCAGACAACCGTGGTGATGACCAAGGCTTTGGTAATCACCAAGTGCGTGCGTGTCTGCGTGGCCGCTCTATCAAACACCGTGTTTACAACCCAGACCGCCTGAAATACCCAATGAAGCGTATCGGCAAACGTGGCGAAGGCCAGTTTGAGCGCATTAGCTGGGACGAAGCGCTGGATCTGATGGCGGAAAAACTCCAATACACCATCAAAGAATACGGTAATGATTCGATCTTCATTACCTATGGTTCAGGCACGCAAGGTTACCGCACCGACGGTAAAGACTGCTTCAAGCGTCTGTTCAACCTTGTGGGTGGTTTCCTTGATTACTACGGTAACTACAGCTGGGGCCAAATTCAGTTTGCTCTGCCGTTCACTTACGGCTCCATCAAACCGTCTGCTTACGGTAGCTACACCACGGAAATCGAAAACGCTGATCTGCTGGTGATGTTCGGTTATAACCCTGCGGAAACCCGCATGAGTGGTGGTGGTGAGATCCACGAGCACATCAACGCACAGCGTAAGAATAACGTGCGTACCATCATTATCGATCCGCGTTACACCGACACCATGTTGGGTAAAGAAGATCTCTGGCTGCCAATCCGCCCAGGTACTGATGCGGCACTGGTTGAAGGTATCGCACACACCTTGATCACCGAGAACTTGGTTGACCAAGATTTCTTGAACAAGTACTGCCAAGGCTACGACGCGTCTACCCTGCCAGCCAGCGCACCGCAAAACGGTCACTACAAAGCGCACATTCTGGGTCAAGGTCCTGACGGCATCGAGAAGACTCCTGCGTGGGCATCGAAAATCACCGGTATTCCTGTTGATCAAATCGTGCAACTGGCGCGTGAAATCGGCACCGCAAACGCGTGTTTCATTACCCAAGGTACGGGTATTCAGCGTCAAGCGAACGGCGAGCAAACTTCTCGTGCGATCGTGATGCTGCCAATCCTAACGGGTAACATCGGCCGCCCAGGTACGAACACCGGTGATATGCCTGCGAACTGGAGCTACCCAGCGCCACGCATTCCAACCGGCGTTAACCCTATCCAAGTGAAAGTGCCGTTCTTCAAATGGAGCGATGCAATTTTCCGCCACCACGAAATGACCGACAAAACCGACGGCATTCAAGGTGCTGAACGTCTTCGTACCCCGATCAAGTTCCTGCTGAGCTACTCAGGCAACATGATCATGAACCAGCACGCAGACATCAACAAACACCGCAAACTGATCGAAGATGAAAGCCAAGCAGAATTCATCGTGGTGTGTGATAACCACATGACCTCGTCTGCGCGATTCGCTGACCTGCTTCTACCAGACGTGACCACCATCGAAAACAACGAAGTGAGCTCTGACGGTTACTCTTCGGGTTCATTGGGCGGCGTGTTCCCGCTGGTTCGCGCTATCGAGCCATTGTACGAAACACGTTGTGCCTACGACATGTGTGTGGGTCTGTCAGAGCGCCTAGGCGTGAAAGATGCCTTCACCGAAGGCCGTACCCGTGACGGTTGGTTGGAATACCTTTACGAAGGTGCGCGTGCAAAAGATGCGAACCTACCAACGTTGGAAGACCTGCGCAAAAACGGTCCTTACACCTTGGCAGCGCCAAAAGAAGGCCGCATCGCACTGGAAGATTTCCGTAACGACCCAGAGAAGCACGCCCTAGGCACGCCGTCTGGCAAGATTGAAATCTACTCCACCAAGCTGGAAACCATCGCGAAAGAATGGACCTTGGCTGACGATGAAATCATCACGCCTATTCCTCAGTACGTGACCACGTGGGAAAGCCACTTGGATCCAAAGACCGAGCAGTTCCCGCTGCAATTCTTTGGTTACCACACCAAAGGCCGCACGCACTCTACTTACCACAACATTCCGTGGCTGCGTGAAGTGGTGTTCGACGGCATTTGGATGAACCCAATTGATGCGAAAGCACGTGGTCTTGAAAGCGGCGACTATGTTCGCGTGTTCAACGATCGTGGCGAAATTCGCGTTGCTATCAAAGTGACCCCGCGCATCATGCCGGGCGTGACTGCACTGGGCCAAGGCGCTTGGTACAACCCAGATAAAGACGGTGTCGATTTGGGCGGTTGTATCAACACATTGACCTCACAAAAGAACACACCACTGTCGAAGGGGAATCCTCAGCACACCATTTTGGTTCAAGTGGCCAAGGTTTAAGGGGAGATAAATAAATGACTCAATACGGATTCCACGTCGATACCAGTAAGTGTACTGGCTGTAAAACCTGTCAGGTTTCATGTAAAGACCGCAGCGATCTGCCTGTGGGCGTTAACTGGCGTCGTGTTTACGAATACGCCGGCGGTGACTGGGTACAAAACGAAGACGGCACAGTGAGCCAAAACGTTTACGCCTACTACATGTCGATTTCATGTAACCACTGCTCAAACCCTGCGTGTGTGAAAGCCTGTCCAACGGGTGCGATGCACAAACGTACTGAAGACGGCCTCGTGGTTGTCGACAAAGACGTGTGTGTTGGCTGTCAGTACTGTGGCATGGCGTGCCCTTACGGCGCACCACAATACGATCCAGCAAAGAAACACATGACCAAATGTGATGGCTGCTACGAGCGCATCGCTGAAGGCCGCAAGCCTGTGTGTGTTGAATCTTGCCCTCTGCGTGCATTGGATTTTGGTCCAATGGATGAGCTACGTGAAATGTACGGCACCAAGAACGATGTTGCGCCATTGCCAGATCCACGTCTGACATCGCCAAACCTGATCGTGACCACGTGTCGTAACTCTCGCCCAACCGGTGACACCACTGGCAGCATTCAAAACCCGACAGAGGTATCGCTATGAGTGAATTATCACTGGTTTTCTTTACCGTTCTGGCGCAATCCGCAGTCGGTATGTTTATCGCGCTAGGGTTGGTTGAGCTGTTCTTCAAACCTGAACGCAAAGGCATGAACATCGCATTCATGGCATCCCTAGCATTGCTAGGCTTGGGTGCAATGGCATCGGTGACGCACTTGGGTCAGCCTTTCCGCATGTTTAACGTGATGTTTGGTCTGGCACACCTATCAGCACTGAGCTTGGAAATCGTCGCGCTATCCCTGTTTGGTGGCGCAGCCTTTACCTACACCGCACTGCGCGTGTTGAACATTCAACCAACCCTGCAAAAGCTAACGCTACCAGCCGCCATGGCACTGGGTGTGGTCTTCATCCTTGCGATTGTTAACGTGTACCGTTTGCCAACCGTGGTGAGCTGGAACTCACATTGGACAACCTTCCAATTCCTGATGACCGCAGGCGTTGTTGGCCCTGTTGCAGCAGCGATGGCATTGCGCGTTCTGGCGCCTCAGCTTGGTAAAGCCCAAGTGTGCGCTGACCGTGCACTTGGCATGACAGCGCTGATCACCATGGCTGTTTCGTTGATTGGCTTTGGCGGGTATGCAGTGTGGCTAGGCCAACTAGAGGCTTACACCAACCCCTTCGCGATTGCGAACGCAGGAGCCTTCACCATGGCGCGCATCGGTTTGATGGCATCAGGTGTCGTGTTGTTTGCCTCTCAAGCATTGCGTGGCAACAACAAAAATGCGGGCATCGCCATTGCCGCGTTTTTGATGGTTGTGATGGCGGAACTGTCTGGTCGCGCGTTCTTCTACGACGCCTTCATCAGCGCAAGTTCTGGCATGTAAATCATCGCCGAATTGTTCTCAAGGGGCTGAATAGCCAGCCCCTTCTTTTTTGTTTTTTCTCGCTAGCTCTTTGTTTTATCGCGTTACCTTTTTCTTTTTTGCACCGTCTTTTTGTTTTTTTTGACAACACACGTTGTTTTTACCTTATTAATTTCAGTCGAATAAGCCCATTGCCATGAATGACTTTCGTTACCAAACGCTTGCAAGCCTTACCATCGCCAGCCACTTTTTTTACAGAGCTTTGCACCAAGCGCCAGATGCCGCGTTTATTGATGCGTTGTACGACGAAACGCTGTTCGAAGAGTGGCCTGTTGAAGTAAGAAACGACAAAGTGGAACACGGCTTAGCCCTGTTAAAAGCACGCCCTGACCTACACGCCATTTCCCGCGATTACGCACAATTGTTTGTAGGACCAAACACCCTTGCGGCTGCCCCGTGGGGTTCTGTGTATCTTGCAGAAGAGCAAACCACCTGTGGCAAAACCACCTTGGCGATCCGCGCCTTTTATGCAGACCACGGCATTGCCATCGACACGGGCGAGCGCGAGCCAGAAGATCACATCGGCTTGGTGTTTTCCTTCATCGCTTACTTGGTTGAAACCGCGCTGACCACGCAAGTGATAGAAATGGCCCACAACGACAGCTTGTTATCGCTGCAAACCTTCCTGACGGAGCATGTACTAACATGGGCACCGCGTTTCTTCGCCGTGATGCGTGAAGGCGCAACCACCGAGTTTTACCAAGGTCTCGCCCTTTTGGCCGAAGGTACGCTGGAACAATTGGCTTCTCAGGTAGATGCTCACTACAAGATTGTGACGGTTTACCGTTAATACAGGCGGCGATTTATCATGTCAGACAGAGACGAGCGTTATTACGCCGCGCAACTCAACATGCAAACATGCAGCCGTCGTGGGCTGTTTCGTGGCTTGTGGTCTGGCGTCAGTAAGCCCGTAAAATCACAAGCAGGCCTTGCCGCAAAGCGCACCGTGCCAAGGCCACCGACAGCGGTTGATGAAAGTCTGTTGAAGCGTTTGTGTGACGGGTGTGGAAAGTGTGCCGATGCTTGCCCACCGCGTATTATCAGCATGATTGAAGGTAAGCCAGTACTTACTTTAGATGGAGGCGCGTGCACTGAATGCAGAGAATGCCAACGCGCGTGTCCCACCCTGGCATTGGCCAATGCATCACCTGATACATTGCCATCCACAGGGGCTATTGCCACGCTGTCTGGCATGTGCATTCGCCAAATGAGTGCGCCTTGCCAATCCTGCTCTGAGGCATGCCCTCATCAAGCAATTGACACTGTAAATCGCAGTATCGCTATCGACTCAGAAAAATGTTCCGGTTGCGCCCAATGCCGTGTCGCCTGCCCTTCTCACGCCATTCAGATATTGATGAGATAACGCATTGCTCACGCCAAATGCTGCGTGCGATAAGCGCGTGGCGAATGCCCACTCCACTTTCGAAATGCCTGACGAAAATTCGCCGAATCCGAGTAACCTACGCGCTCAGACACCTCTTCAATACTGATGTGGGTAGACAGCAAATAATGGCGGGCTAAGCTGTAGCGCACATGATCCAAGATATGTTGATAGCTTGTGTTTTCGGTTTTCAGGTGACGTCGCAATGTACGAGAAGACATCCCCAGTTCCGAAGACAGGACTTCAATGGAAGGGTATTGCCCAGGTCTTTCCAATAGCATTTGCGTGATTTTTTCATGCAAGGTGAGCGCGCCATTCACCTTTGCCAGCATTTCATCACACGATTTTAAACACTGCGTCAGTGTCATGGCGTTGGCGGTGGGGAGTGACTCATATAACTTTTCAGCATTAAATTGCCACTCAAGACGCTCACTCTCGAAGACAACCTCGCACTGAAAAGTTTCCTCATAGAGCGCCGCATAGTCCGGCTTGGGATAAGGAAAATAGATAACGGTAGAAGGGAAAGGTTGCTGTATCACCTCTTCGCACAACTTCAACACCGCGGCAAACCAGTATTCGCAGCAAAAGGGCAGTAAGCTGTCTAGCTCGACCAATTGATCTGCACGAAAATACCCTTTATTGCCGTCAACCTTCATGCTTTTTCGCAATACGGGGCCTGCCAGTCTCAGGTATTTAAACCCCATCATCAGTGCATCAAGCAAGGTGTTACTGCTGAACACGGCGTAACCCAGAACACCAAAATCACTAAACCTTGCCTGTTGACCAACCTTTAAGCCCAAGCCCGGCTCGTCGGTTTTACTCAGTGCATTGTTAAACACGGCCAATTTTTGCATCAACGTAATGTGGGTGTCTGGCGAGTGAATACATCCCGCGTCTATCCCCGTGCCATCAAGCAACTCATCCATTGGCACGGTTGACTGGAGATAACGACTGAGCAATTGAAGATCCAATACGCCACACGCTTTCATGTCGGGTTCATAAGCGGCTATGTACTTCATTCCACCTCCACGAAACACAAAGAGTATTGTTGATCCATTGGCTCTGTCTCTCCCGTTTTCATCCAAAAATCATGACGAGATCTGCGCATCATTACGTCATTTTTGTCCGAATATCATCGGTATTTGTCTTTTTCTCACCTTCAAACGAGGTTAACAGAATGTTGTAATTTGGCAATCAATGATAAAAACATCAGGAAGACAGTGATGCCAATGCATGACCAAACAGACATGGTTGACCCAATCATCACCGACGAATTAAACGCATGGTTTCAATCACTCAAAGCGGCCTATCAGCGCGACACACAGCCAAGTTTGAAAACACGAAGAGCACACCTTCTCGCGCTGAAGAAGCAGCTTCGTCGCTATCAATATGTATTGGCGAACGCAATGAGTGAGGATTTTGGCGGTCGGAGCCACAGCGAATCCTTAATGGCCGATGTGCTTGGCCCTATTCTTGATATTAACCATGTGCTCAACCACCTTGGCACTTGGATGCAACCCAAACGCCGCCCGACAGAATGGCTGTTCAAGGGCAATAAATTGCAAGTGCGCTACCAGCCCAAGGGTGTGGTGGGCGTTATTTGCCCCTGGAATTTCCCCCTCTACCTTTCGCTCGGTCCATTGATCACCGCATTGGCCGCCGGAAATCGCTGCATGATAAAAATGCCGCCCAATTGCCCAGCAACAACACAGGCACTTGAAACCCTGCTCGCAGAGATTTACCCGCGCGATTTAGTCCGAATTGTGCATGGCAATCACCCTCAAGCAATGGAAATCAGCCACCTCCCGTTTGACCATCTTGTGTTTACAGGATCACCGAGTACGGGAAAAACCATCATGGCAAACGCCTCAGCGAACCTAACGCCCGTCACCTTGGAGTTAGGCGGTAAATCTCCGGCAGTGGTGTTTGATGATTACGATATCGAGAAAGCGGCGGAAAGAATCGCCCATGGGAAAAGCTTCAATGCGGGTCAAATCTGCATTGCGCCAGATTACGCCTTTGTCCCACAAGACAAGGTTTCGTTTTTTGTTGAGGCACTTGCCAACGCGTACAACGCCATGTACCCGAGCATCAAGAATAACCACGATTGCACGTCGTTAATTGATGCTGCCCAGCACCAACGGTTTCAAGCGTTGCTTGACGATGCCATCGCAAAGGGCGCAACAATCAGAAGATGTTCTGACACACAGGAAGGCCGAATTCAACCGCTTCACATTGCTACTCAATTAACGCCAGACATGCGAATTTGTCAGGAAGAAATCTTTGGCCCCCTGCTTCCAGTCTTTGGCTACCAGACGCTAGAAGACGTGTCAGCCTACATCACTGAAAGGCCCAGACCATTAGCATGCTACCTCTTTAGCCACAACAAAACGCAGCGCGAATGGTTTCTCAGTCGCACCCATAGCGGCGGTGTCACCATCAACGATTGGGGATGGCATGCACTCAACCATTCAGTGCCTTTTGGCGGCATCGGTAACTCCGGTATCGGCAACTATCATGGCGAAGAAGGTTTCAAAGAATTAAGCCATGCCCGCACCGTGCTGCAAATGCGCCGCTGGTTCCCCATCCATTTCTTCGCCCCACCTTACGGCAACTGGGTACAAAAATGCGTCATGCGCTTATTCATTGGAAAAGCCGACGCCACGCTTTCATCCCCCAAAAGAACGCAAAAGACCTGAGCTCAACCACCTCGGCTTAAACACGCAAACAGAGTGCAACCTCAACGGTCAACAAGGAGTACAAGTCATGCATAATTTAGCGGTTAATCTAGAGCGGAGCGCGGCGCTTTTCCCCAACAAAGTGGCCATTCGAATGGGAGAGGAAAACGTCACTTTTTCCGAACTGAATACACTCGCGTCGAATGTCGCCACCCATTTGGTTGCACTTGGTTTAAAACCAGGCGACAAGGTCGCCCTTTCATGTCCAAACGTACTGTATTTTCCTATCGCCTATTACGGGATCCTCAAAGCAGGCTGCATCGTGGTCACGCTGAACGTTTTGTTAAAACAGCGGGAAATTACCTATCACCTGAATGACTGCGACGCCAAAGCCTACCTGTGTTTTGATGGAACCGAAGATTTGCCCATGGGAAAATTCGGCCATGAAGGCTTCCAACACGCCGATGCCTGCCAACATTTCATTGCCATGCCCGGGCAAACGTCATCACCGACCCCCTCGTTTCAACACTGGTTATCAGCGCCCGCTTCGCCCTTTGAATCCATTGTTCGCCAAGGCGATGACACCGCCGTGATCCTTTATACCTCTGGCACCACCGGCCAGCCCAAAGGTGCGGAGCTGTCCCACAGCAATATGATGACAAATGCCATGTCATCTCAGAATCTAATGCGATTGGAATACAGCGACACAGCCATGGCCACGCTGCCTCTTTTCCACAGCTTTGGTCAAACCGTGATCATGAACGCCAGCATTCTGACAGGAGCAACCATGGTGTTGGTCCCTCGTTTTGAGCCCAACGAGGTGATGAACCTTATCGTAAACAACAAAGTCAGCGTTTTTGCCGGTGTACCAACCATGTACATTGCGTTACTGCGGGCCAGTGAGCAATCAACAGCACTGTCTGAGAAGGTAAAACAAAGCCTGCGTGTCGGTATTTCTGGTGGCTCTGCGCTTCCTTTGGAAACCATCAGGCAATTTGAATCCCGTTTTGAACTGCCCATCCTTGAAGGCTACGGGCTTTCCGAAACCGCGCCTGTTGCTACCTTCAATCATATCGACAGTGATCGCCTCGCAGGCAGTGTTGGCCAACCCCTTTGTGGACACATGATCAAGATCATCGACCTTGCCGGTAACCTCTTACCAACCCATGCGCACGGCGAAATATGCGTGAAAAGCCCGAGTGTGATGAAGGGCTACTTCAATCGCCCTGAAGCCACCAAAGACGCATTCGCTAATGGCTGGTTTAAAACCGGCGACATCGGGTATCTGGACGCGCACTGCAATCTGTTCATTGTCGATCGCGTGAAAGACATGATCATTCGAGGTGGTTACAACGTGTACCCGCGTGAGATTGAAGAGGTGATGATGTGTCACCCCAGCATCGATACCGTTGCCGTGATCGGTGAACCGCACGAACGGCTCGGGGAGGAAATACACGCACACGTCATTTTAAAAGCAGATGCAGACGACACCAGCGAAGAGACCCTTGTTGCGTGGTGTAAAGAACAACTCGCGGACTACAAATACCCGAGACGCATCATTATCCGTCAAACCTTCCCGATGACCGCCACAGGGAAAATTCTCAAACGGGAACTGCATCAAGAACAACAAGGAGAATGAACCATGGAGCACTACGATTTTATTGTGGTTGGCGGTGGCTCGGCGGGTTGCGTCATGGCATCACGCTTGTCAGAAGACCCTCGCGTTTCCGTTTGCCTTTTGGAGGCAGGAGGAAAAGATAACAGCGCCCTTATTCATACCCCTGTCGGCATGGTTGCGATGATGCCCACCAAAATCAATAACTGGGGGTTTGAAACGGTGCCACAAAAAGGGTTAAACGGCCGAAAAGGGTACCAGCCAAGAGGGAAAACGCTGGGTGGCTCCAGCTCCATCAATGCCATGATGTATGCGCGCGGTCATGCGTTTGATTATGACCACTGGGCAAGCCTCGGTAACCAAGGCTGGAGTTATGCCGATTGTCTGCCCTTTTTCAAACGAGCTGAACACAACGAAATCCACCAAAATGCCTATCACGGCCAACATGGCCCGTTGAATGTCACCGATCTTCGCTCTCCCAGCCCATTGCTTGAGCGATATCTTCAAGCCTGCGAATCGATTGGTGTACCCAGGAATCCTGACATCAACGGCGAAGAGCAATTCGGTGCAATGGCCACACAAGTCACCCAACGCAATGGCGAACGGTGCAGCGCCGCAAAAGCGTATTTAACCCCCCATTTAAATCGCCCCAATCTTACCGTGATCACCAAAGCCACCACGCACAAGGTGCTCTTTGAAGGGAAAAAAGCGATCGGCGTCGAGTACGGTTTAAAGGGGAAACGATATCAGATTCACTGCAAACGAGAGGTCATTCTTTCTGCTGGCGCATTTGGCTCACCTCAGTTGCTGCTGTTATCAGGTGTTGGGGCAAGCGCAGATCTTGAGCAACACGGCATTACCCCCGTTCATGAACTGCCAGGTGTAGGGGAAAACCTTCAAGATCATATCGACCTTATTCATTCCTACCGATGCAGTGCAAAACGTTATTCTTTTGGTGTATCGCTCAGCATGGCCTCCGAACTGACCAAAGCCATTCCTGACTGGACCAAACACCGACGAGGAAAACTCAGCAGTAACTTTGCCGAAGGCATTGGCTTTCTTCGCTCAAGTGATGACGTTGACGTGCCAGATTTGGAGTTTGTGTTCGTTGTTGCTGTCGTTGATGATCATGCGCGAAAAATTCATGCCAGCCACGGGTTCAGCAGCCACCTCACGCTGTTGCGCCCTAAAAGCATTGGCACGGTGAAATTAAACAGTGCAAGCCCCTATGACTCACCGCGTATTGATCCCAATTTTTTTGATCACCCAGACGACATGTCGGTGATGATAAAAGGATGGAAGAAGCAATATGCAATGCTTGAAAGTAAGGCGTTTGACGATATAAGACAAGCGGGTTTCTACCCCGTCGATCCAAACGATGATGACGCGATCGAGCAAGACTTACGTAACCGTGCAGACACCCAATACCACCCGGTTGGCACGTGTAAAATGGGCACCATAGATGACCCCATGGCCGTTGTTGATGCCGAACTCAAGGTGTATGGACTCGAGAACCTCAGAGTAATCGACGCCTCTATTATGCCTACGCTGGTGGGCGGTAACACCAATGCGCCCACCATCATGATTGCAGAAAAAACAGTCGCTGCAATAAAAGCAAAATACGCAATCAAAAGCGATGCGGCATAAAAAAAGTTCGCTCAGTTTGGGCGAACTCTTTCACTTTTTTCGGGCACTTGCTGCAATCACTCAGAGCCAGCTTTCAATCGGTAGCAAACCACTAAGCCATGCACCAGTACGCAGTAAAAATCCGGAATCGGGCTCGGTATCAAACGAACGACGATAGTGGTGATCAATCCAGTGCATTTCTCCGCCATCCATCTTCACTTGATAGGCGTTTTTACTGAGTTCATCAAAGAAAGTCCGCTGTGCATCGTAGACGTAGCTAGGCGTATCAAACACCACCGCCATTTCCGTGTTCAACCGGGCAGAGCGTGGGTCCAAGTTCATTGAGCCAACAAAGAGCTGTTGCGAATCAAGCATCATGACTTTGGCATGAAGGCTTGAGCGACTGCTCCCCGTCACACTCCAATGATGACGTAAATAGGTGTGCGCCTTCATTTCCCACAACTCAACGCCCCCTTCCACCAGCGCTTGGCGATATTTCGCATACCAGCCATGCACGGCGAAAACATCGTTCGACGCTAGGGAATTGGTCAGCACCACGATACGCTTACCACTCAGTGAGGCTTTAATCAGCGCGCGCGTGCCCGCTTCTGTCGGCACAAAGTACGGAGAAATAAGGATCATCGAGGATTCAATTTCTTCAAGCACCTCCGTAAGCCCAGTGATCAATAGGCTATCGCCATCATCAACTTTCGTAGGTGAATCAAACAACAAACGCGCAGGCCCCCAATTCAGGGCAATCTGATTATCTTTGATTTTCTTGTACAGCGGCAACGTCGCGAAGTTGTATTCATCGCTGGTGAACTTGTGTTCGATACGCGACGCCTCACGCCAACGGGCAACATCTTCCGTGTTAGGGATGCGCTTACTCTTTTGAATCCACGACATCGGCACCGAATGTTCGCTGTTCCAATACATATCGAACTGCTCTGCCGTGTCTTCTACCACAGGGCCGTTGAGCAACACATCGAAGTCGCCAAATTCCACGTTCGAACGAAACGAGAAGTACTCGTTACCAATATTGCGGCCCCCAACTACAGACACCACACCATCCGCCGTAATCGACTTATTGTGCATACGACGGTTCAAACGCGCTGAATCCGTGATCCAAGAAAGCATTCTCAGGGCACGAAATTGATGGGGATTAAACAAGCGAACATGAATGTTGGGGTGTCCATTCAGATACGCAATATCACTGTCTTTACGGCTTTGCATGTCATCGATCAGTAATCTGATTTTTACGCCACGTTCCGCCGCTTCATACAAACGCCAAACAATCAGTTGGCTCGTTTCATCATTACTGAAAATGTAATACTGCAGATCGAGACTGTGCTCCGCCGACTCAATCATGGCCAAGCGAGTCAGTAATGCATCATGCCCAGTCTCTAGCGGGAAAAAGCCTGAAAACACATCAGGCACATCCTTTGGCTTCGAAAAATAATTCGACAGCACAGTATTGGCTTGATAGCCCCCATGATATTGCTCTGCTTTAGGAGCATGTCCTTCGCCATAATTTGGCTGATAGGTAAAAGCCACAACGACACACACAGTGACGATGGCAAAAAAAGAAAGTAGAAGCTTCTTTCTCAAGAGGTTGAATCCATTCGATTACGTTGCCTACAAACTACCACACCGTGCTCAATTTAGCGCATATAGTGAGACAATATTTATGAGTTCACAGCACCTTTTAAACATGAACATTTGTTGCATATAACAACTTTGCTGCACGTTGCTCTCAAACGAAGAAGAATAACCTTTCCACCTCAAAATAAATCGTCAGGCAATTCGATAAATCACGCTGTGAATCCAATGTTGCTTTACATGTCACCAAACCCGCACAAGAAGCAACCCTGCACTTACTTGCTGGGCTAAATACGGAAAGACAGCGGGTCAAAAGTCCCCCCCTCACCGACTTTCCTTTTTCATCAAATAAAATGCTGTGAGCTGTAAGCATTATTAAAAACCAACGCAAAAACGTTTATTTAAAACCGCCAAAAAAATAACACAAGCCATTGTTTTTATTTAAATTAAATGAATTTTGTTACTTTGGAGGATTTGCACTTTTTGTGATCACGCCAAGATATTGAAAGTATTACATTAGTCAATTTCACGCATATGCGATGCACTTCAAAAATACACACAGCATAAAAAGGGTATTTTCCTCGCGCGAAGACATATTTTTCGCTTTTACAGAGGTTTACACATGAAAATAAAAAAGCGTGTTATAGCGCTAATTGCAACGGTCGGCATTTTGATTGGGTGGGCATCACTTGGAGGTTCTGCCGCCATCATGCATGCAACATCGAGCACAGAATTCTGTGTTTCTTGTCACAGCATGCAAATCCCCTATGAAGAATATGAAGGCTCGGTACATTTCAGTAATGCGAAAGGTATTCGTGCGGAATGTTCTGATTGTCATATTCCGAACGACCCCATCGGGTACGTCGTGACAAAAATCCGCGCAAGTAAGGATATCTATCACGAGTTCGTTACGGGGAAAATTGATACTGAAGACAAGTACGAAGAACACCGCATGGCAATGGCGGAAACCGTTTGGGCGCAAATGCGTGAAAACGACTCCGCAACCTGCCGCTCTTGCCACTCAAACGAAGCCATGGATCTGTATTCCCAGACAGAAGAAGCGGCAAAAATGCACAAATATGGCGTGGAAAACAATCAAACCTGTATTGATTGCCACAAAGGTGTTGCCCACTTTGCCCCTGAACCAGAAATGGACAGCGCGGCGTTTGATGAACTTTTTGCACTTGCTGACGCCACGCCAACGAGCACATCTGTCGTTTACCCAATCGACATGATCGATTTGGGAGAGTTCGGTCAAGTGAATCCAACGACGGCGATGAACGTCATCAGTGAATCAAACGGCCAACGCACCGTTGAAATCTCTGGCTACCAAATGAAAGGCGCAGAGCGTGTACTTTATATGGGCAATGGGCAACGGGCCATCATCGCCAACTTAAACGACGCAGGCCAAGCTGCTGTGGTAGCGGGCACGTTTAAGACCGATGAATACGGCAACGAATGGCGCACAGCCAGCATCACGTCAACCATCACCTCACCAGTGCTTGCCTCACTGGATCCGCTTTGGGACTACGCTGCCCAACTCGACAACGTTTACTGCTCAACCTGTCACGCAAAAATTGCCGCAGGTCACTTTACCGTGAACGCGTGGGGACCCGTTGCGAAAGGCATGGGTGACCGCACCGATATTTCTGAACTTGATCTTGAAATTCTGACCAAGTATTTCCAGCACCACGCCAAAGACGTGGCTGGCCACTGATAGCAAGGAGTTATCACAATGACTAATATTTCTCGTCGATCTTTTCTCAAAGGAACGGGCGCAACGGCTGGCGCATTAGCAGTGACTTCATTGGTGCCGCTTTCAGCTCAAGCAAAAACCCAAGGCAATGGTGTGCTTACCGCTGGCCGTATGGGACCGATGATCGCCACGGTTGAAAACGGCAAACTGATTGCTACGAAAAGTGCGCTTCCTCAAACCGTTCCAAACAGCCTTCAACTGACAGGACCAGACCAAGTTCATACCAAAGCACGTGTGAAATACCCAATGGTGCGTAAAGGCTATTTGGCGAACCCATCTAGCCCAGAAGGTAAACGCGGCAGTGATGAATTCGTCCGCATATCTTGGGATGAAGCCTACAAATTGATCCACGAGCAACAAAGCCGTATCCGCACCAACTATGGTGCAGATTCTGTATTTGCAGGCTCCTATGGCTGGCGCTCAAGTGGTGTATTACACAAAGCACAAACTTTATTGCAACGCTACATGAGCATGGCGGGTGGTTATTCAGGTCACCTTGGTGACTACTCAACGGGTGCTGCGCAAGTGATCATGCCGCACGTAGTTGGCTCAATTGAAGTTTACGAACAACAAACTACCCATCCTGTCATCCTTGAGAACAGTGATGTTGTTGTGCTTTGGGGCATGAACCCAATGAACACACTAAAAATCGCGTGGAGCTGTAACGACGGCAGCGGTTTGGAATTCTTCCATCAACTGAAAAAGTCGGGCAAAACCGTTATCGCGATTGACCCAATGCGCTCAGAAACCATCGAATTTTTCGGTGACAATGTTCAGTGGATCGCCCCTCACCCGATGACCGATGTTGCATTGATGCTGGGTGTTGCCCATGCGTTAGTGACAAGCGGCAAACACGATAAAGCCTTCCTTGATAAATACACCATTGGCTATGACAAGTTTGAGCAATACCTGAAAGGTGAGACTGACGGTGTAGCAAAAAACCCTGTATGGGCCGAAAGCATTACTGGCGTTCCAGCAAAAAAAATCGAATTGCTGGCAGAAATTTTTAGCCAAAACCGCACTATGTTGATGGCTGGCTGGGGTATTCAGCGTCAACAATACGGCGAACAGCGTCACTGGATGTTGGTTACCCTGGCTTCAATGCTGGGTCAAATCGGTCTGCCTGGTGGCGGTTTTGGTTTCTCTTACCACTACTCAAATGGTGGTAACCCAACGCGTGATGCAGGTGTATTGCCAGCAATTTCAGCCTCTATCGGTGGCGGTTCTTCAGCCGGTAACGATTGGGCGGTTTCTGGCGCATTGAACAGTTTCCCGGTAGCACGCATCGTTGAAGCTCTTGAAAACCCGGGCGCGACATACCAACACAACGGCCATGAACTGACCTTCCCTGAAATCAAAATGATTTGGTGGGCGGGCGGTGCGAACTTTACCCACCACCAAGACACCAACCGTTTGATCAAGGCGTGGCAAAAGCCAGAGCTGATCGTGATATCCGAACCGTATTGGACGGCTGCGGCTAAGCATGCGGACATCGTATTGCCAATCACTACCTCGTTCGAGCGCAATGACATGACCATGACGGGTGACTACTCGAACCAACACCTTGTACCGATGAAACAAGCGGTGCCAGCACAATTCGAAGCCCGTAACGATTTCGACGTCTTTGCTGACATGTCAGAGCTATTAAAAGCGGGTGGTCGTGATGTCTTCACTGAAGGCAAAAACGAGATGGATTGGCTAAAAGGCTTCTATGACGATGCACAAAAAGCGGCACGCTCAGCGCGCATTCGTATGCCTAAATTCAACAAATTCTGGGCCGACAACGAACTGATCGAAATGAAGCTAAACAAGAAAAATGCTGCATTCGTTCGCCACGAGTCTTTCCGTAATGATCCTGTCATGAACCCCCTCGGTACCCCAAGTGGCAAGATTGAAATCTACTCGCGCACCATTGAAGGTTATGGCTACCAAGATTGCCCAGCCCACCCAACTTGGCTGGCACCTGACGAATGGACAGGTAACGCGAAGGACGGTGAACTGCAACTGATGACAGCTCACGCTGCGCACCGCCTTCACAGCCAGTTCAACTACGCGCAAGTTCGTGAACAATACGCCATCGCAAACCGTGAACCTATCAGCATCCACCCCGAGGATGCTGCTGCACACGGCATCAAAAATGGTGATTTGGTTCGTGCATTCAATGGCCGTGGACAAGTGCTAGTTGGTGCATTGATCACTGACGGCATCAAAAAAGGGTCTGTCTGCATCCATGAAGGGGCTTGGCCAGACCTTGATCCTGAAACAGGGCTTTGCAAAAACGGCGGCCCTAACGTGCTAACCAGTGATATCCCAACATCACGCTTGGCGAATGGCTGTGCCGCGAACTCGTCGCTGGTGAAAATTGAAAAATACACCGGCCCAGCGCTGACGTTAACTGCCTTTGATCCACCAAAGAACGGTTAATCTTCAAACAAAATATCACGCATCAAAAGCCTGTCCCCAGACAGGCTTTTTTTTACGCTGTAACAAGGGGAAATAAAGGCATCGTTTCATCTCCGTCTTTGGGTATACTAGCGGCAACTAACATCGCCAGGTGGAATTCAAAATGGCTAAAACCCTGACTCCAGAACGCATCGCAGAGATCCTTAAATTCGACGTAGACCAACGCTATAAATATCTAGTGAAGGAAGTTGTCGAGAACCGTGAAATTTGGATTCTGATCGATGAACACGGCTGTGTGATGCTGAATACCGAAGACGAAGATTGTGTGCCAGTGTGGCCAAATGAAGCGTTTGCTCAAGAATGGGCAACCGGTGAGTGGGAACACTGTAAACCAGAAGCGATTGGCCTAAACAAATGGCATAGCCGCTGGACGAACGGTTTGATGGACGATGAGCTGTCTATCGTGGCATTCCCGAACATCGAATTGGAAGGCGTTGTGCTGTTCCCTGATGAGTTCGATTTCGATCTGTCTGATCAAGCGAAAAAACAAAAGCGTTAAGCACTTTCAAGCCCAAAAGGGTTTGGACGATGACTGAACGTGACATGTTGAATAAAAAAAGAGCGGGCATTGCCCGCTCTTTTTGTTTGTGCCGTTCGAATACATCACTGTTTTGGCTTAGTGCTCGTTTTAGTGTCGTATCCGGTCTAGTCCAGTGCGACGGGCTTTACCCTTGTGTGCTCTGCCAACACATTGATAGCAGCCGCTTTGTAGAGCGGGTTCGCTTCAATGTTTTCGTAAAGCCACTTGCAGCTAAACACCATTTTGATGGCATGCACTTCTGGCACTGACGCAATACCTTTGGCAATGTCTTGCCAATCGGATGTATCCACGTATGCTTGCGCATCTTCCGCTACTGTCGGCAAGGTTTCTGGGAAGCCTTTTTCAAGGTACAAGCCAGTCAGCCATACCCAATATCGCTGCCAAAGCTCCGCCAATACAGGGCGAGCGCCGTTGCCGCTATCCAGCATTTGTTGGGTGATATCCGCCAATGCTTGATACGCCGTCACACCATGCAAGGTGGTGAGTGCAGGCTCGTACAAGTACAAGCTAATGGCACGATCACCAATTTCTTGAATCTTCAGCTCAAGGTTTTCTTCGGTTATGAAGAAATTCTCAGCAACCGCGATGTCGTGAAGCACAGGTTCAGAACATAAACGTTCACAAACGCTCAGGCTTCCACCCCAAACACTGATTTGCGGTTTCGCGGCGTGCAGCAATGCCCAATTCTCCGCCGCACTGGCTGACAAGGTTGTCAGGTTAGTACGCGGTGGCAACATACGCTTGTACAAGTCTTCGTAACGTATCGCCCAGTAGGCGAGTGCATCCGCAATCAAACCTTTGTCGCCATGCATCATGGCAAAGCTCAATCTGATCAATGGGTGAAACAAACCCATTGGCAGTGCGTATTGCAACCGTTCAAGTACAGTTAGCAAGTACGCATTTTGATCGTCAGAGGCATTTAATCCATCAAAGAAAACCCGCTGAAAGTCACTCAGCATGTTGGCTTGCCCTAAGTACTCAGGCCAATTTTCTTGTGTGATCACACCCTTGTCCATCAGGCGTAAGTCATCACTGATTTTTGAGCGATAACGCGGCCAAGTTGAACGGAAGTTACGAATGTCTTCATCGCTCGCGCCCAAACCTTGCAATGACATGATGGTCATTGGGTAATGGTTCGCCATGCCGCCTTTCGTCACGCCGCCCAAGTTGGGGTGAAACGCACTGTCTTTCAGCATTTCATCGTTTACCAACGCAGACATGTCGGGCGCTGCGTTGAATAGTCTTGTCGCCGTGTTTGATTTTGTGAATAACATAATGACTCCTCCGTACGTTGGTAAATATTGTTTTGTTCGTGTTTTTTCTTAGCGCATAGAAAACCGCGCTTACAAAAAGTCGACCGTTGGGGCAACAGGCACAATACCGTGCGGGTTGCGCAGTGGACTTTTCGAGTTGTAACCGCGGCGGTACACATCCAGATCGATGGTGTCTCGCACGCCCGGTTGTTTCACCAGTGTTTTTAAATACGCCGAGATATTCGGGTAATCACGTAACGCTTTCAGGTTGCATTTGAAGGCGGTGAAATACCCCACATCAAAGCGCACCAGTGTCGGCAATAATCGCCAATCCGCTTCGGTGATCGCATCGCCCAGCAAGAAGGTCTGCGCGCCAAGGCGGGCTTCGATCTTTTCCAGAGATTCAAACAACACGGTCACCGCTTCGCTGTACGCCTCTTGTGTGCGAGCAAAACCCGATTTGTAAACGCCGTTATTGACGGTGTTAAAAATCCAATCGTTCAATGCATCAATGTCTTGCGCCAATGCGGCTGGGTAAAAATCTTGCTCATCACCCGTGACGTCATTAAAAGCGCTGTTGAACATGCGAATGATCTCTGAGGATTCATTGCTGACAATGGTTTGGGTTTTCTTATCCCAGAGCACGGGCACGGTGACGCGCCCAGTAAAATCAGGATTCGATTTCACATAAAGCTGGTGCATGGCTTCAAGGCCTAGCAATTCGTCCGTAAAGCGCGGGTTGCTCGCATCAAACACCCAACCTTGGTCGGTGCGCAACGGCGCGACTAACGACACACCCACCACGTCTTGCAGCTTTTTCACTTGGCGATAAATCAAGGTGCGATGCGCCCACGGGCAGTTCAGTGCGGCAAACAAGTGGTAGCGACCCGCTTCCGCTTTAAAGCCTGCATCGCCGCTTGGCCCTGCTTCGCCAGTCGCTGTCACCCAACTGCGGAATTTAGCCGTGCCGCGCACAAATCGCCCTTGTGCGTTTTCATATTCTTTGGCTTCCAATTCACGCAACGCATCATCGGTCAGCCAACGGCCTTCAACTAATTTTCCCATTGCTTCACTCCTTTACTGCGCGTCACTCGCTTGTTCTGCGTTGACGTGTTTGAATCATTTTCCTATTTGTTCACGGCCGTGTGGTGTCGTGAAATCCAATGCTGGGCCAAGCGGCACAATGCGCGTCGGGTTCACCGTTTCATGGCTGCCGTAATAGTGCGCCTTGATGTGGTCGATATTCACTGTCTCGGCAACGCCCGGCTGTTGATAAAGCTCGCGCAAGTAGCCTGAGAGGTTTGGGTATTCGACGATACGGCGACGGCTACACTTGAAATGTCCGACATAAACAGCATCGAATCGGACCAGGGTGGTGAACAAACGCCAGTCAGCTTCAGTGATTTGTTCGCCGACCAAATATCGGCGTTCTTCCAAGCGCTCTTCCAGCTTGTCCAAGGCGCTGAAGAGTTCCTCCACCGCTTCGTCATAAGCTTCTTGCGTTGTCGCAAACCCTGCGCGATAAACGCCGTTATTGATGTTCGGGTAAATGAAGTCATTAATGTCATCGATTGCCTCTCTCATCGCCTCGGGGTAGAAGTCGCCTTCTTTTGCGCCAACGTCATCAAACGCGCTGTTGAACATGCGAATGATTTCCGCGGATTCATTGCTCACTATCGTTTGGGTTTTCTTGTCCCAAAGCACAGGCACGGTAACCCGTCCGGTATAGTCAGCGCGTGCTGCCGTATACACTTGGTGCAAATACGTTTTGTCGTTCACGCTGTCTGCAATCACGTCGTCGCCCGGCAAGAATGTCCAGCCGTCATCGCCCATAAAGGCATTAACAACAGACACTGAAATCATGTCTTCTAGCCCTTTTAACGCTCGAAAGATCAAGGTGCGATGCGCCCAAGGACAAGCGAGAGAGACATACAAGTGATAACGACCAGGTTCGGCTTTAAACCCGCCTTCGCCGCTTGGCCCTGCTGAGCCATATTGCGTTACCCAATTGCGAAAGCTGGTGGCTTTGCGGGTAAAACGTCCGTTGGTTTTCGATGTGTCATACCAATCAGTGCGCCATTTCCCGTCGACTAATAAACCCATAATGTGTCCCTCATAAGCTGCATGTTGTGCTGATGGAGCAACAATACGGGTTGTTGGGTTACGCATAAACATACGTAATAGGAAATGATTGTTCTCTTATGGAGAACGATTATTCGAAAGAGCCATCAAGCGAGCTTCAGGTAAACACTGTGGTAAATGGGCATGAGGTAAGGCAAAAGAAGCCCCTGATTGTGAGCGCGCTATCGGTTCACGTGCGCCCAGAACCCTGCACAAATCATTTGTTTGCGTATAATGATGCCAAGTGAGCAGTGAGGTATTTCATGTCAACGATCAAAGATGTGGCAAAAGAAGCCGGTGTGTCTATTGCGACCGTTTCTCGTGTTATCAACAAATCTCCGAACGCCAGTGAGCAATCCATTAAGGCCGTGACCGAGGCGATGAAAAAGCTCTCCTATCGCCCCAATGCCGCCGCAAAAGCGCTGGTCAGCCAGAACAGTGCCACGATTGGCGTGTTGGTCGCAGACGTTTCCGATCCTTTCTTTGGCACGCTCACACAAGCCGTTGATCGTGTTGCCCGCGCGGCAGGAAAGCACACCTTGATTGGTAACGGTTATCACGACCCTCGCGAAGAGCAAGAATCCATCGATCTGCTGATCAACAACCGCTGCGATGCACTGATCATCCATTCAAAAGCCCTGTCTGATGAAGCGCTGATTAGCTATGCCGAAGAAGTAAAAAGCCTCGTGCTGATCAATCGCCACATTGATGCGCTGGCAGGGCGCTGCATTTCTCTCGATAACTTTCGTGGCGCGTATTTGGCCACCGAGTTTTTGATCAAGCACGGCCACACCAAGATTGCGCTGATTTCTTCTAACCACGACATTGAAGATGCGCACGAGCGGAAGAAAGGATTTGAGACCGCACTGCGCGACCACGATATCTCTCCTTGCGAGCGAAGGGTGGTATTGGGCGACCCGAGCAGTGACGGCGGAGAAGAAGCGATGACGCAATTACTCACGCGCTCTGTAGAATTTACAGCCGTGGTGGCGTACAACGATTATATGGCGGCGGGCGCGATGTCGGTCGCACAAGAAAATGGCATCAATGTGCCAGATGATGTGTCGATTGTGGGCTTCGATGATGGCTTGATTGCACGTTACGTCTACCCGAAGCTCACCACCATTCGCTACCCCATTAAAATGATGGCAGAACAAGCCACTCAGCTTGCGCTTCAACTCTCCAAGGGGTTAAGTGATGTTCCAGAAATCATGCAGTTTACGCCGACGTTAGTTCGACGTGACTCCGTCGCGCCCGTTCGTAAAAAATAGAGCGAGAAAACAACAATACATTGAGGAAGAGGGGCGACCCCTCTTCCTCTAAAATTATAACGATCAAGACGTTACGCCCTCGCAGCGTCTTTCACTAAACCAGCACCGGTTTTTGCCTGACACACATAGATATCGGCTTTGAGACCCGTTAACGCTTCATACTGCGCATCAACAGCTGCTCGCACATCATCAATCTGAGACGGTGACACTAACGCCACGATACACCCGCCAAAACCGCCGCCCGTCATGCGCACGCCACCGTCATGGCCAATCACAGATTTAACAATGTCGACCAAGGTATCCACTTCTTTCACCGTGATCTCAAAATCATCACGCATCGAAGCATGAGATTCCGCCATCAACGCGCCCATTTTTTTCAGATCACCACGACGAAGCGCCTCCGCTGCAGCCAAAGTACGCTGATTCTCAGTGATCACATGGCGTGCACGACGCGCGACTTTTTCATTCAGGTGCTCAGCGTTGTCTTCAAATGTTTCGAGGGTCACATCACGCAATGCCAGCACGCCAAAAAAACGGGCCGCTGATTCACACTGCAATCGACGTGTGTTGTATTCGCTGTCGACCAAACCACGTTTTTTGTTCGAATTGATGATCACCACAGCAATGTCGTTCGGCATAGAAACAGGCAAGGTATCTAACGAACGGCAATCAATGAGCAAGGCATGGTTCTCAAGCCCTTCCGCGGAGATAAGTTGGTCCATGATGCCGCAATTGCAGCCCACAAATTCATTTTCTGCCTGCTGACCAATTAAGGCGATATCGGCCTGCGTGACATTCAGCTGGAACAGCGATTTGAAGGTTTGACCAATCACCACTTCAAGTGATGCAGAGGAACTGAGCCCTGCCCCTTGCGGCACGTTACCTGTCACCGCCAAATCAACGCCGCCAATGTCATAACCGCGTTGTTGAAGGCAAACCACCACGCCACGAATATAATTCGCCCACATTTTCTCAGGCAGGAAGGCGATCTCTTCATCGAGCGAGAACTGATCTTGCTCGTTATCAAAATCCACGGCGACAACGCGTATTTGGTTATCGTCTCGTTTTGCTGCCGCAACCACGGTTTGGTAATTGATGGCGCAAGGCAACACGAAGCCATCGTTGTAATCTGTGTGTTCACCAATCAAGTTCACGCGTCCTGGCGCTTGAATGGTATGTGTTGCGTCATAGCTAAACGCCTGCTGAAACGCGTTGTTGGCGTTTTGAATAATATTTTTCATACAGTTATCTCTCGCTAGCACGCTGTTTAACAGCGTGGATAACGCGTTACTCTTCAATCCATGTGAGTTTTATAGTGCACGTCGCTCAGCGCGCGCAGGCGTTCTGCCGCTTGTTCTGCGGTTAAATCTCGCTGTGTTTCTGCCAACATTTCATAGCCCACCATAAATTTGCGCACCGATGCGCTTCGCAGAAGAGGTGGGTAGAAAAGCGCATGCAATTGCCAATGTTCGATGTCAGTCCCCGCCTCAAAAAACGGCGCATAGTGCCATCCCATCGAATACGGGAAGGAGCACTGGAACAAGTTATCGTAATAGGTCGTCAGCTTTTTGATTGCCAACGCAAGATCATCACGCTGCTCATAGGTCAGTTCTTCTAAGCGACGAATGTGGGTTTTAGGGAGCAACATGGTTTCAAATGGCCACGCCGCCCAATACGGCACAACCGCCAACCAATGCTCTGTGTCTACCACGGTTCGCGCACCGTCGCACATTTCCGCTTCCACGTAATCCACCAGCAAATTACGCCCATGTTGCAGGTAATAATCTCGCAGCAGTACGTCTTTGCGCGCGATTTCATTTGGAAGAAAGCTGTTCGCCCAGATTTGCCCGTGAGGATGCGGCTGAGAGCACCCCATCGCTTCACCTTTATTTTCAAATGCCTGAACCCAAACGTATTGTTGACCCAGTTCTTCGATTTGCGCATTCCATGTATCAACCACCCCGCGAATCGCTGACAAAGGCAATTCAGGCAACGTTTTACTGTGATCAGGGGAAAAACAAATCACGCGGCTCAACCCCCTTACACCTTGTGCTTGGAATAAAGGGTTGGTCGGTTCAGGGGCATCCGGGGAATCCGGCATCAAAGCGGCAAAATCATTACCAAAGACATAGGTGCCTTCATAATTTGGATTTTCATCACCAGACACTCGGGTGTTTCCGGGGCACAAGAAGCAACTGTCGCTGTATGAAGATAAAGTATCTGTCGAGGGCTTTTCGTCCTGACCACTCCAAGGACGCTTTGCGCGGTGCGGAGACACCAGCACCCATTGACCCGTGAGCGGGTTATAACGGCGGTGTGGGTGATCGACGGGATTAAATTCAGTGTTATCCATGTCAGCTCTCTCAATCCATTCAAGCGAAATTCGTGGCATGTTTTTTCAACAGCGCAGCAATGTCTGTTTAAGGCTCGCCACTCGCGTTTACTTTAGTGTTCGATTCACAAGAACGTGTAATTTCGCCACCGTTTAAAGAGTAAACACGTCATGTAAACGTTTCCATTCAGTCTAGATGAATAATGCGTGTGCTTCAAATCTACCTGTGCATTCAACCGCGTGCTCAGCAGGGAGACACCATTTTTAGGCACAAAAAAGCCGCTGTCGGAAACAGCGGCTTTCAAAAACTTAATGCTCAGAGGTTGTTAGCCTGCGTGGTAGGTTGGGTAATCCAACAGCCCTTTTTCAGCCCCCCCGAACAAGGTGCTAGGATCGTGCTGTGCTAGCGGGTAGCCATTTTTCATCCGTTCTGGTAAATCAGGATTCGCAACAAATGGGCGACCAAAACCAATCATGTCAGCCTCTCCGCATTGAATAGCTTGCTCGCCTTTTTCGCCGTTGTAGCGACCCGCGTAGATCAGCACACCGTCATACACTTCACGCATGGCATGTTTGAACACAGCTGGCGTTTCTGGTGCATCGTCCCAATCCACTTCTGCGATGTGAATGTAGACAACGTTCAATGTGTTCAACAACGCCGCCGCCGCGACATAAGTTTCAACTGGCGTGCTATCGACCGTGCCATTGAGCGAGGTGAATGGTGCAAGGCGCACACCAACGCGCTCAGCACCAATCGCGTCTGCCATGGCTTCAACCACGTCTTTTAGGAAGCGCAAACGGTTCTCAATGCTGCCGCCGTATTCGTCAGTGCGGTTGTTGGCTTCAGAGTCAATGAACTGATTCACCAAGTAGCCATTCGCTGCATGCAGTTCAATGCCATCAAACCCAGCATCTATCGCGTTCAGTGCTGCTTGGCGGTACTCTGCAATCACGTGTTTGATGTCGCCTTTGGACATTTCGCGAGGTTCTACCACATCAACAAAACCCGGTGCGTCTGAGCCGTTGTCGATGAAGACTTTCACGTTTTCTGCTTTCAATGCAGAGGATGAAATAGGTTGCTGTCCGCCAATGTTATCAGGGTGCGTCACACGGCCAACATGCCAAAGCTGCGCGAAAATCACGCCATCTTTTTCATGCACCGCATCGGTGACTTTTCGCCATCCTGCGATGTGTTCTTGGCTGTAAATGCCGGGTGTCCACGCATACCCCTGACCCATTTCAGAAATTTGCGTGCCTTCGGCAACAATCAAACCCGCACTGGCACGCTGTGCATAGTAGGTGGCCATCATGTCATTCGCGGCGTTGCTTGGTTGGGTGGCGCGTGAGCGGGTCATTGGAGGCATCACAATACGGTTTTTTAGAGAAAGCGAACCGAGTTGGATCGGTTGAAACAATGCATGGGTCATGTCGGACTCCTATTACTGAATGCCAGTGAGAATACGCATGATTGCTCAAGAGTTGAAATTATGGATTTTTATAAAATCTATAAATTTATGTTATGTAAGTACCGAAGATAGAAGAAAGGATGAAACGCAGAAAAATCAGGTACAGGCTTACGCGCCAAAAAAGAAACATCCCGCCAATCCATGCTGATAGCATGCCATTGACGGGATGAAGATTATCGAATCAAACTACGATGTCATGATCGCCGATCAACGGTAGCTGTATTCACCGAAACCACTAGAGAAAACCCAACGGTTGCCGTTAGACCAATACACTTCTGGCTCTTGAACACATTGTCCACCCGCATTCACAAAGCCTGCACCGTAGAATTCGTTGCCACGAGTTAAACTACACAGATTGGCATCGCTTCCTGGTTTGGCTTTAATGCGTTCACCGACATCAGCGGCATTGTTCAAAGACAGCCATTCGAATTGATTCAATGCAGACAGCACAGGGCGTTCACCACTTGTGTCACGCACTGTGATTTCATCACCGCCTGTACACTGAAAATCACCATTGCTTAAGTCTTCGACATAGCCATGCAGCAATGTATCCGCACCATTGACCGCCATCGGGAAACGACACAGGTACGGCGTGTTATCCACGACACGTAATGTGGCTAAATTCGCCAAATCTTTCTTATTCAAATCCGCAGGATCGAAAGAAGACGTATGCGCAAACCAGCTTGATGGCAATGCCGAATCTAACACCTCATAGCCATGCTCTTGACCAATGATCACAGGGCCAATCAGATCGTTCACCGCGGGGTTACGCGGAGTTGTCACTGTATCAAGCACTGTACTCGTCCCTGCTAGCGTAGAACAGCTCACTGTCATTCGCTCTGGGTGTACATCCATCGGCAAGTTCATGTGGAACTTGTTACTTTCGCCACTGCTGTAACGGCTGCCCGCTAACGCAATACGTTGCACTGAGCCATCTTCGCCATCAACAATCAGCTCACACTGTTTTTGAGAAGCTAATGTGTACTGAGTAATGCCACCTTGGTGCGAGGCGTACGCCCACAGCGCACCATTCGCATGTTTCATGTTGTCGATCTGCTTACATTTACCGTCAGCAATAAAACCTGCGCCATCATGAGACGTACCCGGCTTATTCAAGGCACACAGGGTTTGCTCACCCAATGCCACTGTTGGTGTATAGGTAACCTTGTTCAACAACTCGCCTTTACTCGCAAGCAATTGGTAATCCATCGGTTGAGAAACCGGCGTTTCACGCTCACCCTCCACCAGCCAATACATATCCGACGAAGCACGACAGACGTTTTCATCAGCCACTTCATGGCCCACAAAATTCGCTTGCTCACCCTTTGCATTGGTGTAGCTGAACTGACAAAGCGGCAACCAAGTATCGTTGTCTTTGATGGTTTGCCATTGCGTCGTCAAACGGTCAGCCGCAGTTATGCCTGACACCGCCTGCCAACCTTCCAGTTGTGGCTCAATCACGCTTGGCGTCGGCAGGTCAAACAGGTTGCCGTAATTGGAGTAAACCAGCGGATAAATCTGGCTTGGGTTCAGCTCTGCAGGGTCATAAATACCCAACACAGTGATCACTGGCACGCCTTTCGCGGTTGGCTTGGCGAAGTCAGATTCCACTTCCGCATAGTGCTGTGAATACTGATCCCACTGAACAAAACCCGTACTGCTATTCATGTCCAAATTGTTCGAGCGATTGAACCAATCTTGCGTAACACGCGCAGCAATTGGGTGCTCAAGGGTGTAGTTACTGATTAAGCCAGTCAGCGCACCTTCGCCACCGCCCATTGCCTCTCGCATGAAGCGGAATTCACCCGCAAACGGAGGCACAGATTCACCACTGTTGGTGTTGTCTACTGTGATCGGATCTGCCGTCCAGTGGAGGTTACCAATGAAGCGGTTGTAGCGGGCATCCCAACCCCAGCCAGATTCCATGTCATGAACGGAATAGCCTTGCGGATGGTGTCCTCGGCCAAAGTTATGACCCAGTTCGTGTGACCATTCGTTACCACGTGTTGCATCCAGCGTAACGATGCCACCACCGCCACTGCCACCGTGTTGCACCACTTTGGAGGCAATAACTCCCGTATCAGGATCTTTTGCCAAGTATTTACCGCGGCTGTTATGTGCGGTGATATGGCTGAATGGACGCGGCCAGCTCGCGTTGCCGCCCGCCGTATCTATCACACCAAAGTTGGCGTTATTGATGCCGATGGAGAATAGGCGCTTACCGATGTATTCACGCATATCTCCGCCGTGCCATCCTGGTGTTTCATATTCACTGGCCTTGGTGTACACCTTGCCGTTTGGCAGGGTGACTTTTCGTAAATGTATCGGCGTGTAATCAGCCATCACCAGTTTTGAAACCGGAATTTTCTGGAAGTAATCCGTCGCCAGTGTTGGCATGCGATCAATCATGTCATAACGATCGCGTGGCTCTACAAGCATGCCAATATCAATGTTTTGGATCACCATTTCAGGCGCGCCACCAAACACCAGCATGTCGCTGCTCAGCGCACCTTCACGGCCTCGGTTATCACTGAAACTCAAGGACAGGCCGGGTTTCATCCATTCCCAATTTAGCGGGAAACTCCATGCATGGTGTGAGAACACCACTTTGCTGCGATCCGTTTTAATCTGATCCGTGTCTGCCAACGCACTTGGAGGCTGCATAGGGAAGCGACCCATGTGTACACCCTCTACGGACACATCAACCCACATTTGGTGAATGCCATATTGAGAAGGCGTCACTAACAGTTGTGCCGCACGATCCATCACCAGGTTTGGATGACGCAAATCATCGTTGCCATTCGGCATCACGCTGGTGTGTGTTTGAGCGAAGTTCACGTGTCCACGCAAGTTACCCAACAGATGGTTTTGCGCGTCGCGGCTATCGTTGTAACTCAAACGAGCAGGCAAGGTATTGAAGGTCAACAGCTCAGTATCGCAGCTCAATGCATTACAACCTGTCAGCGCCACTTCGTACTCTGTGTCCGGTTCAAGATCGCCAATATAAAAGTGTGAGCCCGTGGCTGGATAGTTGAACGTGATGGACGATGCATTCTCAGGATGGGTAGTGATCGCGATGTTGTATGCCGCATCTTCACTGGTCGCTTTCCACGCCAGTTGAGCGCCCGTGTCAGAAACAGAGGCAGTTTGAAGCTCTGTGATATCAGGGGTTGCGATGCCACCACAGTCGGACATCACCGTACGGAGCACCATGTCGCTTTCCCAAATGTAGCTGCCATCATCATGCTGCGAGCCACGTGCGGCGGGAATGTACTCAACATAACAACCCGTATCATCAGCGGTCATCACACCCCATTCGCGGTGCAGTAAGTAGAATCCACCGTTATAAGGGACATACTCCCAGTCTGCATTCACAAACGGAAATGCAGCGCTGAATTCACCGTTGGTATCATTGAGTGGGAAACGCGGGAAATTCTCGTGGTTCAACCAATATTCTTTTCCTTGGTATGTCAAAAAACGACGACCCTCTCGCTCAACAACATTGGCGGGATTTTGCGCCAACTGCTGCATATTTTCGAGTGAGGTACGGGTTTGCTCTCCCAAAGACATCAATGTGGTGTTGTCTGCAAGTGTCGGCAGGCTGACTAGCGCACTTCCTATAAGCAATGACAAAAGTTTTAGTTTCATAAATTGTCCCTGAACGTTCTATTTAGAATTATGTGATTCAGATCCAATTTTCATCTAATTATCAATACGTCGCAGCCAGTAATATGCAATTCGTTGATCTTGGTGCAGAGCGTTTTTTCTCATTGGCGATATTACTTCCACATTAGTGAGACTATTGCAGATAAAAACATCAAAAAAATAAAGCTAAATCATCATGTTAAACCGCATAGACGCTGATAAAACAGTCTATTTAGTTGGTCAATGAGAGCGTATGAATGCACACTAGGGCATGCAAAGGAAAATGATGCAGGCCAATCACGGTGCTCGTGTGGGATCCGCACATGAATGACCCGCTACTTGAATGCGTAATTTAAGACAATGTTGCGTTGAACAAAGAAAAGGATGAGGAAGAAATGACCAAGAAAATCATGCTATCCATGGCGCTACTTGGCAGCACCTTTTTAATGGGTTGCAGCCAGCACAGCCTAATGGATGGCAAGGGCAGCATCTCGGCGACGCCCATTCAAGGTATCGAGCAGATAACGCAGCAATCAGACACTCAGTTTGATGTTGTATGTCCAACAGGGATATGCCGATTTGAACTTGCGACAAACACGCCGAAGACAGTCACTCTCAGCATGTATTACGGCGTAGATCAGCCGTTTAAAAAGCTAGAAGGCATCGACGTTTGCAGGCAACCCGAAGAGGCGATCAATCGATTATCGCAGTACCAATTTGACGTAACGCTGCTAGGCGGTGCAAAGCCCCATGAGATTCAGGTGATCGATTACTATCGAAATTAAAAAAGCGGGCATCCAGCCCGCTCACTCAACCAAACGTTTGAGGGTTAGTTGTAATTTGCTACCCGATGAGAGAACGCATTCATCGCACGTACACCATCAATTTGATCGTCAAACCCCATGGGTAACTTCGTGATTGGCGATAACACATCTGGTGTGGAGAAATACGGCTGACGATTCCCCCCCATTACCGTTCCTTCTCTCGAATACCCAATGGCAGGGTTACGGGCTTGCTCAGGCAAAGACACGCCGTGATTCAATGACATGTTGTGCCCCAATTCATGACGCATCACCGTGGTGCCGCAATGCACCGTGCCGCTCGCCACCATGTTGTATCTGCTTGCGCGAACCCAAGCTAGGCCACAGCCACTTTCGGTGCCTTCGTAATAGATCCCATCAGCTTTCAGCGCATTACGTCTGTTTTGCGCTGTTTCATTGGAACGCAACGCGGACAGCGCATCGCCAAGTTTTAGCCACGAATCAGGAGATTGAAACTTTTCGATGCTAACAAATCGAAAACGGAAATTTGCCTTCGAATTAATGAGTGCTTCGTTGGTTAACGTCATGCCTTCGACAAGGCGTTGACGTGAGGCAGATTCACCCAGTTTTTCAACGTTTCTGTGGCTGTAATACCCCAACAAATCAATCGTGACCGTTTCTCGCTCCCAGTTGCCAGATGCATTCACCACAAAGGTGACGTGCTCTCCACGATGGATAACTTCGTTGTTCATGGCTTGTGCACGCACAGTGAAAGACCACCAAGCGTCTGTTTTCAGATGAACGCGAAAACCTTCAGGGCTTTGTGGTAAGTGTAAATTGCGCTGCCAATTCCCATTGGAAAAATACACACTCGTCGTGGGAGAGACGACAGCCAACGCACCGTTTTTTACGTCACGCGCATTGAAAGATTTCTCAGGGTGAGAAAAGAGCGCCCAATGACGTCGATCACTGCGATACACAAACACATACTCGTCGCCCGTCCTTAAGGAGACCGGGGTCGTCATCGTGGTGTTCGCATTCTGAATCGTTGCCGTCCACGCCGCACGAGAACGGATAGTGACAGTGTCGCCTTGGTTACCGTCAGCAGGTAACGAAATATCGTGAATAAAATTATGATTCGCGAACTGTACTACGGTGTCTGGGGACGTTGGTGCTGGCACCATACCGTCTCGAATATCACGCGCATTGATCACACGTTGAGGCATTTCCTGAAAAGCCCATTTTTGGTAGGCCGCGTTATACGTCAGCTTATACGTATCCCCTCGCTTCAATCGTGCAGAACTCTGCGTCAGCAATTGCTCACCCGCAATCTGTGAATCCCATGCTGCATTTGATGAGATGATGATACCGCGCAGTTTTTTCGCCTCTTCGGGCAAGGCTATTGTTCGAGTCCAATTCCCATTCCAAACGCGATAGTGAACATATTGTTGTCCCGCGCTGTTATCCACTTGGTCTCCCGTCGCATTGGGCGATTGCTTTTCCAAATCGAGAGACCATGACGCAGTACTTGCTTTATACCGCACCGTAATGCTGTCTCCCGTCGAAAGAAGCAGCCGTTCAAATGGCAGGGTCTCATGCTCAATATTTGATGAATAATTTGCCTTCGATACCACTTTAACCACGGTATTGTCTTGAGGTTTTAGGGGCAGTTTAATGTTGCGCACCCAGTTCCCATTCAACGTGGTGAAGGTAATATTTTTGTCATTACTCGGCAGTTGCCCATCTACAACATCTCTGGGCGTAAGATTTGCTGCCACGGCAAGGCTGGAAGCACATAAACATACAAGCGATATTGCCAAGGCGATGTAGCGTCTGAAAAACGTCACTATCATTTCAAGCATCCTCTGGTTCATTCGATAAATTGCAGAGCAACTCTACGCAAACCATGTGTCGATAACTGTCCATATAGTGAGATGTATTTAATTGTTTTATATAAACAAATACTAATTTAACTTATTGGAATTGCTACAAAACCACCTCTTCAACGTTACCTGTAACAAAGAAGAAGCGGCCTTGTCATTATCACGACGTTGTCGAGGTAATTTACTCCGGTCGCGACACGGGTGTTGAGGAAACCCAAACCTGTCGCATCATCCAGGGTTTCACATACAGACACTGCGGGGACGTCTCCAAAGACAAAGCCTGTCCAGAAAAGAAATACGTAAATCTATGCGTCTAGAAAAAGGATTCATCAGGAAATGACTTGTGTTCAACAACACATTTTATGGTAGGAAATTCATACAGATTGATGCATTACCACTATTCAATGCCATCAAAAAATCGTTGTGGTTTCCCATACCAATAAGGAATACTGGTCACCATCAGAATGACGAGAGATCCGCAATGAAGATTGATTTAACCCGCTTAGTGACCGAGAGTCGAAATGCCGCCAGTGCAGACATCGATACCTTATCGACGTTAGACATGCTCAAAGTGATCAATCAAGAAGATCAGAAGGTTGCGCTCGCTGTAGAAGCGCAATTGCCCAACATCGCGCTCGCAGTAGATGCCATCACAAACGCCTTCGCAAACCATGGCCGTTTGATTTACATGGGCGCAGGCACATCAGGCCGACTGGGTATTTTAGACGCCAGCGAATGCCCGCCTACTTATGGCACAAAACCCGAGATGGTTGTCGGCTTAATTGCGGGTGGTCACCCTGCAATTTTGAAAGCGGTTGAAAATGCTGAAGATAACGCCGAGTTGGGTCAACGCAACCTTGAAGCGTTGGCTTTAACAAGCAATGACGTTTTGGTCGGCATTGCTGCAAGCGGCAGAACGCCCTACGTATTAGGTGGTATGCGCTATGCGACATCGGTAGGAGCTACTGTCGTTGCCATTGCGTGTAACCCGCAGTGCGCCATGGTTGATGAAGCAGATATCGCCATCACCCCCATTGTTGGCCCTGAAGTGGTCACAGGTTCTTCGCGCATGAAAGCGGGCACTGCACAAAAACTGGTGCTCAACATGCTCACCAGCGGGGCAATGATTCGCAGTGGTAAGGTGTATGGCAACTTGATGGTCGATGTGGAAGCCACTAACGCCAAATTGGTACAACGACAAGTGAACATTGTTGTGGAAGCGACAGACGCAAGCTCCGAAGAAGCGGAAGCTGCGCTCAATGCTTGCAACCGCCATTGTAAAACCGCCATCTTGATGCTATTGGCAAACATTGATGCACAAGAAGCCACCGCGCGACTAGAACGACACCATGGTTTTATTCGGGCTGCATTGAATTCAAAATAGCGAAAGCGATGCCGTCAGATATCGCCAGCCCAATGCGTGCCGCGTTGGGCTTTTTTTGTTGTTCTTCGATTCACCCAAAATACGGCCATTGCCTATTCACAATGTCTCAAACACCGCTATAATCTCCCCATCTTATCGCTAGGAGTGACCGCCCCAATGAAGAACTAACGTCCTGATATTCAAATCACATCTTGTATTTGAACACTCGGGGTTAGTGGGCGTTGCTTTTGGCATATCTCTCTCGCATCACAGAATTCGCACATTGAATTCTCGTTGCTCATCATCGAATTAAATCACCTTTTAGGGCGACGTGTATTCGTTGATCACACCTAAGCTATCGCTCAGCCGATTTATATCGATAAAACGGCGCAACCCCTTTTACTTGTATTTTGTAAGGGGAAAGGCATATGCCTGCATTAATCACTCACCAACTTTCATTCCAGCTTGATAGCGGGGAATGGCTCTTTCGTCACCTCAATCTCAGCCTAACGAAAGGCATCTCGGGCTTTGTCGGTCGCAACGGCGCGGGCAAATCCGTCCTGATGTCATTGCTTCTTGGAAGGCTAGAACCTGCCGAAGGCGATATTCAGCGAGATGGCAATATCGGCCACTACTCTCAGTTACCTTCACACTTGATTGACAGTGATATCACCATTGCGGATTTCCTTGGCATCACAGACACACTCACCGCATCTCGAGCTATTGCACAAGGAAGCACAGACCCACGTTATTTCAACATCATTGGCGATGATTGGGACATCGAGTCTCAAACGGAAAAACAGCTAACAACCTTGGGGATTCACACACATGTAGACGCACGTTGCCAGACACTGAGTGGTGGTCAGCTCGCATTACTGCAACTGCACCGCCTGTTCAGCGCAGAACATGACATCTTGCTGCTCGACGAACCCACTAACCACCTCGATGCAAAAGGTCGGCAATGGCTCATCGAACAATTGTCATGCTTTAAAGGTATTGCGTTAGTGGTCAGCCACGACAGAACCTTGCTTCGTCATGTTGATGGTATATATCAGCTCACTGGACTAGGGCTTCGCTATTTTTCTGGCAACTACGAGGTGTTTTTCTCGCAAACGTCTCTTGAATCGAGTGCGCTTGATCGACAAATCAGCCAATTAAAATCAGAAAAAAAGAACATTGAGAAGCAAGCGCAAATCAATAGAGAAAAAGCACAACAGCGCGCAGCAAAAGGGAATCGAACACTCAAGTCAGGCAGTCAGCCCAAGATCCTTATGGATGCTAAAAAAGACGGCGCAGAGCGAAGCGTTTCTGCCTCAAACACAAACCAACAAAATCAGATGAAACGGAACAATGAAAAATTGCAATCGCTTGAAGAACTGAAAGAGAAGAGAAAGCCCCAAGCGATGCATCTTCCGGTTTTGACGCGTGGCAAAAACCAAACCTTGGTGCACGTTGAAGGTTTCACGCTGCCGTTTGGTGAACAAATACTGCTAAATTTTACCGTAAACCAACACGACCGGTGCTATTTGAAAGGCCCAAACGGGTGCGGAAAATCCACCCTGCTTACCACCATTCTCAAAGGCTATTCGCCACTGCCAGGGGAGGTAAGGCGGAATGTTTCAGCTGTGTATTTGGATCAGCACTTTGGTTTGCTGGATGCCAACGCATCCATGATTTCAAGCCTAATGAGCCATTGTGAAGGGCTTCAAGAAAGCGATGCCCGAACCTTACTAGCGGGGATCGGATTTCGACGTGATACCGTTTACCGTCAAGTTTCACACCTCAGTGGCGGTGAAAAAATGAAGCTTTCAATGCTGATGGTCAGCCACACCCAACACGCACAGCTTTTATTGCTGGATGAACCTGACAACCATTTAGACATTGAAGCCAAACATGTATTGGCGGCGGCGCTCAATGCATACAAAGGCGCTTTTATATTGGTAAGCCATGATGAAGATTTTGTCGCTGACGTCTCTGTGAATAAAATCCTACACATGTACACCGACTAGCATCACGCACTCGCTGCGCTTTTGTCATTCAAAAGCGCAGCTCTCTTCTGCTGTAAATACCGTTTTGTTTTCTCTCCCCGAGCGAAGGGTTTTATTTTTGATCCCATCTGCATCTAAATGCCCGCGCACACCGTCTCTTGTTTTGAAACCCTTTTTCACATGGCCGTGAGAAAAAATGCGCTTACCACTTCGACACCGAAGTGCCCATGAAAGGAATGAAAGATGAAACACTGGACTCTATTGGCTCTGTTTTTTCCAGCGCTGGCCTTTGCATCCGCGAATACCCAAAACACAAACGTCGGCGACGTGTATGTCGATGCGAACGGCAGAACGCTATACACCTTTTCCAAAGACATTTCTGGCATGCCTAAATGCAATGACGGGTGTGTGGCCAAGTGGCCACCTTTACTTGCAGATCAAGCAAACAACGCTTTATTTTCAGGGGAGCCGGACTTCTCCACCATTCAACGGCGCGATGGCAGTAAACAATGGACCAAAAATGGTCAGCCGCTTTACCGCTGGATAAAAGACAAAAAACGTGGCGATATATCAGGCGCGGGTATTAAAGGGGTATGGCCTTTGGCACGCGCAGATGACGTGTCACTCAAGCTCTACAACGCGGGAAAAACGCGCTTTATTGTTAATGAAAGCAACTACACCCTCTATACATTTGATAAAGACATGGGGGGAAAATCGGCATGCTATGGCGAATGCGCCGTGAAATGGCCACCGGCTTTTGTCCCATCTACACTCACCTCTAAGGGCATCGATTCGCTGTCTTTCACTGGTAACTTTGGTGTTACGGAGAGGAAAAACGGCAAATACCAATGGACGCACAATAACAAGCCTTTGTATTTGTGGTTTAAAGATAAGGCACCCGGCGACACGACCGGTGATGGCGTGAAAAACGTTTGGCATATCGTGCAGCAATAAGGATATTCAGTGAGCGTCGATAAACAGCAATTAACATCGCTACTCTCACGCATAGCGCTTCGAGACCGAGAGGCTTTCGAAGCGCTTTATGCTTTGACGAATGCGCGACTTTTCAGCTTAGTCAAATCCATCGTGAAAGATGATCAACTCGCCGCAGACTTGCTGCAAGAGGGTTTTTTGAAGCTCTGGTTTAACAGCAAACATCACCCCGTTGAACACCCGTGGGCGTGGCTTTGTCAAAGCATGAGAAACCTTGCCATTGATGAACTGCGCCAACGACGACGGCGTCAACAAAACGATGCGGACTCGAGGTTTCTTTCCCAAGAAACGGCAGCGGGTGACAGCCCATCATCTAAAAACACGAAGGAGCCTCAACGCCTCGAACTGTGTCTCGAGGCGTTGCCTTATGATAAACGCAACGCCATCGTGCTCGCCTATCAACACGGCATGACACACCAAGAAATCGTTGAACACATCAATTCGCCACTGGGTACAGTGAAGTCATGGATCAGACGCGGACTGCAGGAGTTAAAACGATGCCTAACCGAATAACAGCCAAACGCTATGCGGCATTCGAGGTTCGCGACAGACTCGCTGCGCAATATGTTTTAGGCACGTTGACACCGCGTGTTCGTCGCCGACTCGAACAATTAATTCAACAAGATCCAACATGGTGGGAAAACATCGCCCATTGGCAAAAGCACTTTAGTGGGCTAACGCCATCGATGGATGATCACCTCGACGAGCAAGGGTTTTCTCCCGCCCCCAAAAAGGTATGGGATAGCATTTCTCTCGCGTTGTTTCCACGAACACACAGGAACGCACCAGAAGCACCCTCAAGCCACCCAACGCGTCGATGGCCAACATGGTTTACGCCTGTGGGGTTTGCATGCGCACTCATGTTGGGGTTGTTCCTCAGGCCCATAGTGACACCTGATCCTATTACCCCTACAAGCGAATCCACACAAACAACGTCTTTGATAGCTAGGGTTCAACCCGCGGCATACTTCGCAATGATGTCGTCTAACGTTGAAGAAAATCAGTTTGCGCTGGTGGCGTACCAAGGTGCGAAGCCCGGAGAGTCAACGATCCGTTTACAACGAAACCTTAGGGAAACAAATCTTCCCTCAGAGACAGCCATGGTGTGGATGCGTGATAAGTCGAGCGGAAAGCTACAGTCCATCGACACCCTCAGGCGCATTAACGACACGCGTTTCATGACCCCAACAGAATGGAAGGCGCTGAAAAATAGCTCGGAGTTGTTGGTGACAGAAACCAATGACCCAAGCAGCACAGTGATTTACCAAGGTGATTGTGTTGAGTTAAGCGACTGGAACGCCATTTAACGCGCCACGCCAGAAAGCATATTTGCCCTGCGCGAGTATGCTTTCTCGGCTTTTGCGATCGAATGCACACAAATAAAGCATAAATCATCATAAATACTAAGGAGTTACAGGAAAAGCACCACATTGGTGCAGATCACCCCCTCCCCATGCACAACCATGATGCATCAAACGTTACAGAGCCGTTAACACCCCGTGCAATTCATTCACTTCCGCATGAGTTTTTAACCACTAAATATCAGTAAGTTATCACTCTCACGCACCCTATTGGTGTGCCTCTGCACTTTATTTGCGCAAATCGGCACGATATGTGCTTTAACTTACTTAGGAAAATTTAATTCTCAGGGAAGTAGAGGAAAACATTGTGGAAAATATCAGTAGCGCGATTCAGACGCTGACCGAAAGCGCGAACACGCTCTTTATCTTGATGGGTGCCATCATGGTCTTGGCCATGCACGCAGGTTTTGCCTTTTTAGAAGTCGGTACCGTCAGACATCGTAACCAAGTCAACGCACTGGTTAAAATCATGTCAGATTTCGGTTTCTCGGCACTCGCATACTTTTTTATCGGCTATTGGGTAGCCTACGACACAACCTTTTTCAGCAGCGCAGAAGCACTCTCTGCTAACAATGGCTATGAGTTAGTTAAATTCTTCTTCTTGATGACATTCGCAGCCGCCATCCCCGCCATTATTTCTGGTGGTGTGGCAGAGCGCGCCAAGTTCACGCCAATGTTGATTGCTGCTGCAGTTATTGTTGCGTTCGTTTATCCGTTTTTCGAAGGCCTGATCTGGAACGGTAACTTCGGCTTCCAAGACTGGCTAGAAGCCACCTTTGGTGCCGCTTTCCATGATTTCGCAGGTTCGGTTGTTGTTCACGCAGTGGGTGGGTGGATTGCACTCGCAGCCGTGCTCATTCTCGGTGTGCGTAAAGGCCGCTACCGTGGCGACCGCTTGATTGCATTTGCCCCTTCGAACATCCCTTTCCTTGCCCTTGGCGCATGGATTCTTACCATCGGTTGGTTTGGCTTTAACGTCATGTCAGCGCAGACGCTAGACGGCATCAGCGGTTTGGTCGCGGTGAACACCTTAATGGCAATGGTCGGTGGCATCGTTGCATCACTTGTCGTGGGTAAAAATGACCCAGGTTTCCTACACAACGGACCACTAGCCGGTCTGGTTGCTGTGTGCGCGGGTTCTGACCTAATGCACCCAATTGGTGCGCTCTTCACCGGTGGTGTTGCGGGTGCCTTGTTTGTTTGGTTGTTTACCTTGACCCAAAATCGTTTCAAGATTGATGACGTGTTGGGTGTTTGGCCACTGCACGGCGTGTGTGGCATGTGGGGTGGCCTTGCGGCGGGCATCTTCGGCTTAGAAGCGTTGGGTGGCCTTGGTGGTGTGAGCTTTATGTCTCAGCTCATCGGCACCATTGCAGGTGTTGTCATTGCCTTCGTGGGCGGTTGGATTGTTTACACGGCGGTAGACAAAACGGCGGGTATTCGCATGACCGAAGAAGACGAATACAACGGTGCTGACCTCGCCATTCATAAGATTGCGTCCACCTCAGAAGATTAATGGCTAAGCGCTTAGCGCTAACGCAAAAAACACGAAAGAGCCCAACGGAATTGGGCTCTTTTTTGTTGCTTAAAATCACATGGTTGCATAGCTTTCAACGCCTCATATTCCTGAAATATAGACATCCGACTCCAACGTTCACATCAATACTGTTTACTGTATTTGATGAGATATGTCGTTGGGAGTTTTTGCATGAGCCACCAAGATATCGATGAAAATCACGTCGCCGATCCACCACAAGATGATTTGGTTTCTCGCCTAAAAAAGCGCGTCGCTAACCACCCCATCGGTGCATCCATCATTATCATCACGGCGGTGGTTATCGCCTTGTCTCAAGCCGTTCCCCCCATCGTGTCGCTCTACGAATACCTCACCGTACAAACCCGTGATACCGATTACCTCGATGATGAAAATTTTCAAATTGGCCAACGCGAGTACTTCTTCAACGATAACAATGACGCGGCATACGCTGCTTATCTCGCCGCAGCAAATGATGAAAACCCCCTTGCTCAGGCAGCCATAGCCAAGTTTCTATGGCGAGGTTTAATTGGGCCAAAAGATGAGGATGGCGCAAAGTATTGGGCGACTAAAGCGTTACCTCAGCTCAATAAATTGGTCGCTGTAGATCATGCCGAAGCGTTATATACCTTGGGTTGGCTAACCAACTATGGCGTCGGCGTGGCGAAAGATGAGAAGAAGGCTATTTCACTCTATGAGCGTGCTGCATGGAAAGGGATTGCTTGGGCGCAAACCAATTTAGGGGCCATCTATGAGGCAGGCGAAAACCTACCAAAAGACGCTGTGAAAGCCGAGTATTTTTATACGCTCGCCGCAAACCAGGGGTACGTCCCCGCACAATATGAATTGGCTCTCTTGTATAAATATGGTGACGACGGCGTTCCCATAGATTTGATAGCAGCCATGAATCTATTGACGCTGGCCGCTAACAAAGGAGATCCGGATGCCCAATATCACTTGGGTGACATGTACCGCTTTGGAAAAGGCGCTGAGATTGACTTAGAAAAAGCGGTGCATTTTTACACCCTCTCGGCAAATCAAGAAAAAGACTCTGCACAATGGGCGCTGGCTTATTGCTACAGCAAAGGTTTAGGCGTTGATAAAGATCCTAAGCGCGCGGTTTCGCTCTACACACTGGCTGCCGACCAAGGTCATTCCTCGGCACTAAACAACCTTTCGATTCTCTATCGGAAAGGGGAAGGGGTGGCTAAAAACCTTAATAAAGCCATTTTGTTACTCCAACAAGCTGCCGACAGTGGCCACAGCACAGCCCTCAATAATCTTGGCCAGCATTATGAGAAAGGCGAAGGCGTAACCAAAGATTTAAACAAGGCCTTTGAATTGTATTCACGCTCCGCGGCACTCAAAAATTCAGCGGCTCAAATCAATTTAGGCATGCTTTATCGATATGGGGATGGTGTTGAAAAGAATGTTGAAACCGCTGCCAAATACTATCAACTTGCCGCCGAACAAAACGACGATCGCGGTCAAACCTATCTTGGTGAGCTCTATGAGTTTGGTGACGGTGTTGAAAAAGACGACGTAAAAGCGATTGAGCTTTATCAATTGGCCTACGAACAAGGCAATCAACGGGCAAAAATGCGATTAGGCGCAGCCTATATGTATGGCATGGGAGGATTAGACACGGACGAGGAAAAGGCCAAGGCATTGTTGCTTGATGCCGCAGACAACAATGAAAACCTCGCGAATTGGTTTCTCTCCAGCCTTCATGCCAATAAAGAAAGTCCACTTTATGATGACGAGGCTCGTATTCGCTACCTAAAAACCGCGGCAGAAAATGGGCATTTTTGTGCGCAAAACAACTACGGGGTATATCTCGAGGAAAACTCGCCAGAAAGCGCTGAGGAGGCGGTGACTTGGTACGCAAAAGCCGCCAGCCAGGGCCACCAGCGCGGGCTAAAGAACTTCATCGCACAATTGGAATTGGGTAACGCCACAGAAGGCGACATCGCCCTTGTGCGTGATTACTACCTTGAACAAGCCGGAAAACAAAACATTCGCGCAAACCTGATTCTGGCTGATTGGCACAACCGCGGCGTGATCGTCGAAAAAGACATCATGAAATCGGTGAGTTATTTCTTTGAGGCCAAGAAGCTCGGCAGTGATGAAGCGGATGAGAAAATTGCCGCCGTGCTAGCGCCGCAGCATACCTTTGCAGCGACCTGCCCGACGAACATCTAAGGTTATTTCATCACGAAGTGCGATTGATAAAACTTCGGCGTAACGGCGAGTTTCTTTTTGAATTGGCGTTGGAAATGGGCTTGATCTGAAAAACCGAGCCTGAGTGCAACATCAGAAATATCATCGCCCGATTTAAGCATGATTTTGGCGCGTTTTATTTTCTCATCCATCAAATAAGCATGCGGTGGTAAACCAAATTGATGTTTGAAAGCGCGAAGCAGTTGATAGCGGCTCATGCCCGCTTCCTGTGCCAGCTCATCTAACTGATGTGTGTGTTCAATATCATCCAAGAGCCGCTCTCGAATGCGCATAAGCGGGGGTTGAGACATCATCACTCTGAGTGAGTCTTGCTGCTGTTTCCCTAAAATGCCCTCGATAAAATCATAAAAGCATACCTGAGCATGTAGCACACTCGCGTCGCTTTTCAATGCCTCAAACAAAGCACGAAAACGCTGCTGAATATCGGGGTTACGTTCGAAGTCATGAATAAAAGGGGTGTAATCATGCGCATCGCTTTGAAGCACATCGCGTTGAACATCACCCATTTTGAGTGTGTCTACAAACAGCATGCTGTAAGACCATGTACCAATATTGGGGTTACAAGAATGCACATCCGCGGGATTAATTGTCACCACATCCCCTTTGCCGATCGCATGCGTCGACTGTCGGTTTTTGTAGTTCGCACTCCCCTGTTGAATGATCCCGAAAGAAAACTCATCGTGCGAGTGCGCTTCATAACAGGCAGAGCTTTGATTGGCGACACGCAATTCGACCCAAGGCAGCAATGTGCTTTGCTTAAAGCTGGCGCTTTTATCCTTCTTCATGTGTGCCCTCAAACCCCTTTGGCATAATCCCTAACGCTTCCTTTCATCTTTTACAATGCAGACAATCACTATAGCCACATCATAGTGACTGAAACGGCCAATAACACACTCATCACTCTATTAAAGTGACGCTGTTGAACAGGATTATCAAGGTAGTTAGCCAAAACTGTGCCGATAACCGCCCATACCCCGACGCCTATCAAACAAATGACCAAAGACACCAAGGTAAATAACATGAGGTAAGTTTGCTCATCATCCTGCCCCACCACAAACAAACTGATGCCAGACATCGCAACCAACCATGCCTTTGGATTCAGCAGTTGCGTGAGAGATCCTGTCCATAGCCCTGAACGCCCTTTTTTCGACGCATCAATGCCTGATACTGGCGCAGTAAAAATCTTGTACGCCAAATAGAACAAATACACACTCCCGCAAACCCGCATACCCAATTCCATCTTAGGCAACAGCGACAACAACAGTTGCATGACACTGCCAGAGAAAAACACCACCGCTGCATACGCGACCGATGCACCCACTACATGTTTAACAGCTTCACGCACGCCGAAGTTAACCGCCGTGCTGGTCGCCAGAATATTAACCGGCCCAGGCGTTACAGCGCCAACAAACGCGAATGTCGCCATGGCGACAAGGATATTTTCCATCACAACCACACCTATCTATCCTTCTCTTGAGCGTTTGAGAATACGTTAGGCGTATCGCCAAGTATTGAACGATATTGCACTTAGGTGCGCCGCGGTTGAACGGTTAAAATTCATACGGAATGATATGCCATCACCATCATAAGAGTTTGATTTCGCATTAATAAATCTAAGAATTCTGGTTTTTTATTGGAAGATTATAAACTTAGTGGCTACGCTAATCGGGTTGCAATAAGCATTGTCATTCAGGATGAATGACAATGCTTACTTATAAATCAGAATCTGCCGTCAGTTGTCGAGATAAAAATATGAAAGCCTTAGCTCAACTCGCTCACCGCTATATGAAGGATCAATCAGGGGTTACCGCTGTAGAGTACGCCATTATGGGTGTTGGCATCTCCGCCATCATTCTTGCAGTCTTCATTACAGACCCAACCTTCAAAGATACCCTCATTTCTGCATTTCAAATCATTGCTACAAACATCGATTCAGTGAGCAATTGATCCTGATTTTTTGACGATGGGAGCCACACCATGTTCGTTGTATCACTCACTTACAAAGTCGCACTCTCTGACGTTGATCAGCACATTGATGCGCACATTGCTTACTTAGAAAAACAGTACGCAGACGGGCACTTTTTGGCATCAGGACGTAAAGTTCCACGCACGGGTGGGATCATTTTGGCGCAAGCCAAGGATCGCGAACACCTCGACACGATTCTGCGCGCCGATCCTTTCTATCAGGCGGATGTGGCGGATTATGACGTAATGGAATTTGAGCCTTCCATGGTCGCCGAAGGTCTGGATGCGTTAAACGGATAGCGGCCGCAAAAGTCAGGATAAAAAACTGCCAAAAAAAGCGGCGCAATGGCCGCTTTGATTCTTGATTGAAATCGGCTGATCAGTTGAAAGCCACCGTCGCCACCACTTGCGCATGGTCAGATTGCTTCTTGTTCCCCACGCCATCATTTTTCAAATGCGCGTCGTATACATCAAACCCAGACACTCGACCAGCAGCGTGATTGTTCTTCTCATTCAAGGCGTTTGAGACAAACACGTAATCCAACGTGCCACCCTCACCGCGATGATAATGCGTCGGCGTTCTTGCGGTGCCATCAGGGTTAGGGGCCATGTCGAAGGCATCGTATAACTTGAGTTTGTAACTTGCGACCTTGGCCTCAATGGGCAGGTCAGCCCAAGCGACACCATCAATGTCATACACTCGGCCTCGGTTTGAGAGGGCTTCGATGGCAATGGAATGGATGTTGTCATTCAAATCCCCCAGCAACACCACAGGCGTTTCTGATGATGCGTGCAGATCTTTCGAGATGTTCTCGTAGAGCTCACTCGCTTCCGCGCCACGTTGCAGCATAGACGCCACGTTGCCAATGGATCTCGCTTGCATCGCTGCCAACACGCGCTCATTCCACCCGGCGTTATCACAAACATCTGACGGAATAGAAACAGGGCGTTTTGATTTAAAGTGCGCGACGTAAACAATCGCATTGGCCGCACCGTCGATTTGAACTTCCGCGCGGATAGGCGTACGCGAAAACTCTGTGTCTTCTTTTAGCGGTAAATGCTGGCTGGAGTTGTCATTGAATGACACCTTTTCCGCAGAAACCAGAGGGAATTTGGAGGCGATCGCCACCACAGGCCCAACGTACACATTGTCACCGTCATCGCCTTTTGCTGGCGTATCTACCACCGCGAAATGCGGGTATCCTGCAGCGTTCACCAAGGCTTTTAGTTCGTCAGGGCTAAACACTTCTTGAAAGCCCACCACATCACACGCCATCTCGTCGAGTTGCGCAGTTACCCATGCTTTTTTGTCGAACCAATCGCTGTCTGAATACGTGTTCTGTGGGGCGTACCATGCCACCGGAGGCGCAGCGAATTGGTAGAGATTAAATGTACCGAATCGAATATCCATCTTCTTTTCCTCTCTGTAGTTATACCCAAACAACCTCACAGGCATTCAAATACCGCAACAACAAACTTCGTCGATCACCTGCTTTAGATCGTGTATTTTATCAGCCAACAATGTGGGCAAACTTCACGTCCATAAGACTTTGGCAAGATAGATTTCATAAAACGGCATGACGAGCGTTCAGTCGCGGATCAATTCGCTCAGTTTCGCGGAAAAAGTAAGCGTAGGTTGTTTGGGTATAATCACATTCAGCAAGACGATTCCAGATTAATCTGTAGATAATTTCATCAGCGGAATCAATACACTATGGACGTGCTACTGCTTGTTAGTTTAATTGTTATTAACGGTATCTTTGCCATGTCGGAGATTGCGTTGGTCACCGCCAAAAGCAGTCGATTAAAGCGTTTAGCGGAAAGAAGTAAAGCCGCGCACGTTGCACTGACCCTCAAAGAAAACCCCACACGATTCCTCTCAACCATTCAAATTGGCATTACCGTGATTGGTTTGCTGAGCGGCATCGTCGGTGAGGCGACCTTGTCTGTGCCCTTTGCTGAATGGTTGGTGGTGATGGGCTTGGATGTGTACACCGCAGATATTTTCTCAACCGCCTGCGTGGTGTTAGCGATTACTTACTTCGCCATTGTCATCGGTGAATTGGTGCCTAAACGCTTTGCACAGTCAAATGCCGAGCGACTTTCAGTGTTAGTGGCATTGCCAATTTACTGGCTGTCCAAAATCGCTACGCCCTTCGTTGCCTTACTGACACACTCCACAGAAGCATCACTGCGCGCGCTGAACGTCAGCCAAGAAAACGACGACACAGTGACCGAAGATGACATTCAGGCACTGGTCAGTGAAGGGTCATTGTCTGGCGCAATTGAGCCTCAAGAGCACGAGATGATAAACAACATACTGCATCTCAATGACAGGCTGGTTAGCTCGCTGATGACACCGCGCCGTGACATTGATTTTCTCGACATCGACCAACCCGTCGACCAGGTTCTCAAACGTATCCGAACAACCAAACACAGCGTGTTTCCTGTTTGTCGAGGCAATCTAGATAACGTGGTGGGCACGGTTTCTTCCAAAGCCATGCTTAATCAAGCGGGCAATTTATCGATCCCCGTGATAGCTAGCCTCTTAAAACGTCCGGTTTACGTGCCTGAGTCCATGCGCGGATTAACCTTGCTGAACTATTTGCAGCGAAAAAGCGGTGAATTGGCGTTTATCGTCGACGAATATGGTGACATCCAAGGGTTAGTCACCCATTACGATTTACTGAAAGCCATTGCGGGTGATTTGTCGTTGTCGGAAGAAGATGCATGGGCGAAACAGCTTCCCGATGGCAGTTGGTTCATGGATGGCATGATGCCCATCGCCGAGTTCAAAAGTCGACTAAACATCAGCACCTTATTGGGAGAAGCGGAAGAAGGCTTCCAAACCCTGAACGGTTTATTGATGTGGGTGGCGGGTCGTCTGCCGAACGAAGGTGAGGTGATCAGCTATCAATCATGGCGTTTTGAAATCATCAAATTGGCGCATAACCGGATTGCCGATGTGAAGATGATGCCTTTAATGGTGCCGCCGAAAGAGCCCACAAAAACGCATGAAGCGGCTTAAAGCGAGAAACGAGAAACGAGAAACGAGAAACGAGAAACGAGAAAAAATGCAAAAAAAAGCCCGGAAACCAAAGAGGAATACCGGGTTTTATTAGCAGAATTACATTGGGAGAACTGCTACAAATAGGGAGAATGTTTCGCTGCTCATACCAACACACAAGGTGTGAGCAGTGTTGTTACGAGTAAGCGGCAGAAAGCCCTTTGCTATCGAAAAAGTGAAGCTTGTTGGTGTGAAATGACAGACCAATTTGATCTCCCGCTTTCACGTCACTTTCTCCATCAGTTCGCACAGTGATTTTGCCTAGCTCACCGCAATCAACACTTCTATAGATACCCACGAAGGCGGATTCAGTCACATTTCTTCGCTATCGTTATTTTTGAAAAGCCGGCAACTTACCACCAAATCAACATATTTCCAGGGTGACGCCAATAGAAAACCCGCCGAAAGCGGGTTTAGGTTGGATGAATCATTGCCAATGTGATTGGGCATGTTGGCAAGACACGATCAGGTAATCCCTGGTAGTGGACAATTTGGGGTTATAGCTTTCGCCCTAACCGCTTTTCAACTTGCTTGCGTTCCCAATCAGCGCCAAAGAAATTCAGCACTTCAAATGCGCTTAATCCGTGAGAAATAATGCCAATGCCCCACCCCATAGCAGGCCACCACGCCCAGATATATTCCGGGCTGCTCATGTAGTTCAAAATGAACAACCCCGCGATCACTAACGCATAGGTCATTAGGTGTGAGTAGAAGCCTTTAATTTCTCTCACTTGGTTAATCACGCGGGTTTCTTCTTCTGTAATTTTTACGTCAGCTGGCATGTCGGGCTCCGGTTCTTTTTGAAGATCTGATACTTGAACGTCGAATACAGCAGCCAACGATTTCAGCGATTCCAATCCCGGTTTGTCACCCCTTTCGATGCGTTGAATGGTTCTAACACTCAGGCCGCTCATCTCCGAAAGTTGCTCTTGTGACCACCCACGTTGCAATCTTAGTTTCCTGATAATCATGTCGTTTCCTTTCTGCTGTGTGCCCTTTCAATCTACAAAAAACGAGAGGATATTCACCACGACACCGTGGTGACACTTACCTGACAGTGCTTTAAAAACATACAATTAGCATTGCATTATCTTGGCTTCAAATTTAGGCGTCAGCGATGCGACAGAAAGCCGACTCAACGGCCAATCCGATGAAATATCTGCCACATTTCGCTCTTAGCGTTAAAAGCCGAAGCGTTAAAGACCTAGACGCGCTGAAAGCCACGCGGCAATGTCTTTTATCTGCGGCATACACACTTGGTGTTCCATGGGGTAAGTCGACCAATTTGGTTTAAAACCCGCGGCAATCAAATCATCACGCGCATCTTCGCCCATCGCAGGAAGCACAACCGGATCATGACTACCGTGCATGATTTCAATCGGGATAGTACGATTGGCGTCAGCATATTCGATGGAATCCGACGTTGGGAAATACGTCGAGAGCGTAAGCAACCCCGCCAACGTTTGCGGGAAACTCAAAGCGGCTTGATACGCCACAGCACCGCCTTGCGAAAAACCCGCAAGAATAATGCGTTCAGAAGAAATACCACGCGCTATTTCACGTTCGATCAACGCTGATACTTGCGCCGCCGAATCCAGCAGTTGTGCAGTGTTTAGCTTGCGCCCCGCCCCCATTTCAAGAATGTCATACCACGCAGGCATCACCATACCGCCATTTACCGTGACAGGAATCGACGGCGAATGCGGAAAAATAAATCGCACAGGGGCATCAGCAGGAAGGCGGAGCTCAGGCAAAATCGCTTCAAAATCATGGCCATTAGAGCCCAAGCCGTGTAACCAGATTACCGCTGCGGTGGCGGCAATTTGCGGTTCAACTTCTACGCATTTCAGCATCTTTTCGTTCCCTATCTATAAGGTTGTTTGAATTACACACTGTCTTCTTTCTCGATCACCAAGATGCGCGCTTCGCCGACAGGATGCGCCACATGTTCAGTGCCCACTGCGGCGTAAAAAATATCACCAACGACCATCAGGTTAGATTTCTCAAGGCCATTCTCGCGATAGCGCATCTCGACCTTGCCATCGAGCACAACGAAGATCTCTTCTCCGTCGTTGATGTGCCATTTGTAGGGTTGGTCGGTCCAATGAAGGCGCGTGGTGATGCCATTCATGTTGGCGATGTCCATCGCTCCCCATGGGCGTTCAGCAGTAAAATTGGTGCTTTTTATAAACTTCATACAGCAATCCTTGCGGTATTCACCTCAAGTTGTTTGGGTATAAAGCTTATAGATCGGGAGAGGCGTTGAAAACAAGGGCATGGAAAAACAGCGATAAGGTCAATGCATTGAGACGAGACGATGACATTGCTCATGCCATCCTTGGCATACGTGAAAACAGTCAATGTGCGGAGTGACTGCTCACCAAGTAAATTCAGATATTTCGGTTCTGACGTAGCAGCTTGAGGGCAGATCGAGCAACATCGAGAACCCAAGCTGGGTCACCGGCGTAGCGATCAGTTTTACCTCTCCCATTTCAACAAACTTTCCGGTAATGCCTTTTAGTGAACCGTTGATCACGGCAATGGTACAACCGTCGACCTTGTTGTTATTGATGGATTCGGTTTGTTCATAGTAGTGCAGCACGGTTTTAATTTTAACGATGTCGCAACCCGGCACAGAGGCCAAGTATTTACCGTGCCGAACAAAGTGAGACAGTTCCGGCGCCGTTTTTACCCACTGAAGTCCTTCAGGTGTGGTGCGAACAAAAACGTGGCATTTGAACAATGGCTCATAGCTGGTTCGCCTTTTGCCATTCAACACTTGCGAGAAGGTGCGCACAGGCAAGTACACGTCCATTCCCTTACGTTGAAGGCGGTCGACGAAATCTTGTTCTTCACCAACGTGCGTAAACGCAACGTACCAGCGATAACTGTGCAATTCGCTCTCCTTTAACGCAGGCTCAATGCCCTTAACAATGAAAGGCGCATGAGCTCAAAACATGAACTGCAGACTGAGAAATTTACGATTGCAGGATTTAACTTATTTCACGAAGAATAATAACTCTTAACTGCAGAAGAGAGAAGCAAAAGAGTGGAGGGTGTGACACAGCCTCTTTGTGTAATAACAACTCCGGAATGCTTATCACAAAGATGAACATTGGATTGATCTAAACGGGGAGCCTATTGCGTGCTTTTTGCAAAAGAAGCGTCACGTGCTCTCTGCCATTACCACGTGTATTTTAAGTGACTGGCAAATGCTGTAAGCAAGGGGTTTCTATTCAACGTGGGATGATAAAGCAGCCACAGATTCCAACAAGGCAAAGGCGTAAAAGTGGGGATACTTTTCAATGCGTCATCGTTTTCAACAATAAAGCTTGGAAGCAAACCGATCCCGACCCCAGACCGAATGATCTCCCCGACACACATATAGCTGTCAGCCTTAAGTTGATAAATACAAGCGTCTTTTTGTTCGCCTTGCCAACGCTCTCCAGGCAGATGAGCAAAATCCTCCTTCAACCCCACCCAAATCGCAGCATCACCATCTTTTACGTTACGTTTTTGTGCAAGCTGCAATGAAAAAGATTGCAAGCGTATGCCCACCAAATCTTCATCGGGAGAATTGGTCGCGCGAATAGCCAGATCGGTGTTTGCCTCTCTCAGATCAACATGCATGGGTGTCGCACAGATATCAAAGTTAGTGTTGGGGTGGGTTGCAGAAAACGCCCCAATCAGAGAAGACAGTCTTGGTAACGCAATATCACAGCAGCTTACGGATAATGTACCTTCGATATGCTCTTGTTTCTTCTTCAACCAAAAACGGATGTCACTGACATTGTCCCCCATACGTTCAACGAACGTGCCCAACTGCTGTCCATCATGCGTAAAAGTAATACCATTGGTCGTGCGACGAATGAGACACACTCCTACTGTTTCTTCGAGGCGAGCGACCCGACGACACACAGTCGAATGACTGATATTAAGGGATTTAGATGCGCCTGAAAGCGAACGCGCCTTCACCACAGCAAAGAAAATCTTCAAATCGTTCCAGACTGGCTCTGCAATTTTGCCATCGCCCATTGCGTAAACCTCCATGTTAATGGAGTCATTCTCCGTTTACCGTGCTGCTAACTCAATCATCCCTTAGAAGGAAGTCACCCCATGAAGTTGTATGATCTAGAACTGTGCGCCGAACGCGCAAGGGGCAAGGGGCAAGGGAAGATTGATCGGGGTGATTCGAACCTGATAGCCTAACAGCCTTGGGGCTTTACGATCCGTGTCGTTGATGCCGGGTATTTCGCAAGTAATGAAGCGGGGCGAATCGGACGCGGAGAGAAATTCCCGCCACAGTTTGGGCAAACACCGTTAAGTACGCCATCGACGCAGTCTTTGCAAAACGTGCACTCAAAAGTGCAGATCAATGCATCAGTGGCGTCAGGTGGCAGGGCTTTGTCACAGCACTCACAGCTGGGTCGAAGTTCTAACATCACACTCTCCTTGTTTAAAACCAGACCAATCCAGCGTAAGGCTTTCTCTTTAAACTTTCGAGCCTATTTGCCAGCGTTCCCACATGAATATCTAATTTGTGATCGTCGGGATCAAGCAGAGCCAAATGTCGCCTAAGGAGAGAGACGCGCCATCATCCCATTTCACATGCCCTTTAAAACCTAGCTGTTTCGTATAAAACGTCAGTGATGTATCGAGATGGCTAACAGACAATGTGATGTGATTTAACCCGCTTAGCATTGGCGAACTCCTTATAGCGTAGGGCGGTCCACCAGCTTTTTTGTCAGGAAATGGAGTTGATGAGCGACAGGGTAATCATCAAGGGTCATTTGACAACGGTAGCCACACTTTTCATAGAAGGGTTTGGCTTGGAAGCTCAGCGTATCTACCCATGCCGAATGGCAGCCTTGCTTAATGGCATGGTCTTCCATTTTTTGCATGAGCTGGGTACCGATGCCTTTGTCGCCCAATGCGGGATCAACCCAAAGAAAGCGGATATACATCCAATTCCCCCAGATCTTTGAAACGATGCCGCCGACACGCTTGCCGGCATCCATCTCTTGTGCGTCCTCAACAAACGGGTCATTGAACGCAATCAGGCCGCGTCGCACATCCATGATGTCGTCCACGTTGGGATCATTCACGATGTGGAATTCCATGCTTGCCTCCTGATCGCGTTATTGCAATTCGCTCGCATCTTTATCGCTGGGTTATTTCTTTTTAGGTGCGCCTTGTGAAGCGCCGGCCGCTTCTAACGCCTGTTTCAATGCAGTGATTTTCTTTTCTTTAAACCAAAAGATCAGGAACATACCAATGGTGACCGCGATGCAAGAGTACAGTTGCAACTGGGAATACACATTGAAATTGGTGATAAGGAAAAACAACATGATAAGGGCGAGAATGGACTGAGTAACCCAGCGAGATTTGTCGTTAAAACTCATGGTTTTCGAGGCATCGTCATACTTCACGTGCACACGACCTACCAATGCACCCAAATTGATCAGAACACCACCTGTGACAGGTTTTGAATCGTAATTATTTGATGCCAGATATTTTTCCAGACCTTTAAGATCCATGAATTGCTCTCCATTAACGCAATACAGAAAACGACCACATGCTGTTTTCTGCTTCATGCTCACTGTGCTTAGGGGCTGATAATACCAGAAGCTTTTTCTCACACAGAGTGGTTCACGCCTCTCTCGCTCTCATTTCTTGTTACGAAACGCTAGCGCGCGCACGTTTGGAGACAATACCTTTAAAAATGGGGCTATTTATTCACACCCAATACTAACGCTAAGCGCTTAGGTTAAACATCTCGGCTCTTGTTGCGTGGCACAATGGATGCTGCCACCGCCTGCTGCAATGGCATCAACGTTCAGCGCCACAATCTCACGCTCAGGAAACAGTGATGCCAGTGTGTTTTTGGCTTTTCTGTCTGCTTCAACATCGCCAAATTCTTGCATGATGACCGCACCATTACACACATAAAAGCCCACGTAACCAGCGGCAAAATCAGGGCTATCGTATTTCTCTCGCACAGTGTTCGGCGCTTCCAATGTATGAACCGAGAGCTTATTACCTTGTGCATCCGTGGCATTGGCAAGTATGTCGGCATGTTCGCGCGTCAAATCGTATTCGTAGGAATCAGGATCGGTATCGATGCCCACCACAACATTGCCCGGCGTGGTGAATCTCGCATAAAAATCCGTGTGCCCATCAGTGATGTCACGCCCCTTTATGCCCGGCAGCCAGATGATCTTTTCTAACCCCAGCAAGGGCGATAACGCGTCTTCAAACGCGGCTTTGGACATGCCTGGGTTACGGTTTTTGTTCAAGGTGCAACTTTCCGTAATGATTGCGGTGCCGTGACCATCAACCTCGATACACCCTCCTTCCATCACCACAGGCGCTCTTTTCAGCGGGAATTGGGCTTGATTGGCAATCAGTGCCGCCACCTTCGCATCCAACCGATAGGCTTGCTTGCCACCCCAACCATTAAAATTGAAATCTATTGCAGCGCATTCTCCCATTGGGCTTTCAACAAATAACGGCGCTGTGTCTCTCGCCCATAAATCATTCATGTTGCTTTCAATGAAGTCGACTTTGTCGCCCATTAAGGCATACGCCCTTGCCATGTCACTTTGACGAACCAACATAGAGACAGGCTCATACTCAGCGATAGTCAGAGCAATATTTGCAAGGTTCTCCTGCACACCCGGCAGCAAGCGTTGCCCCCAAATATCCTTGTTGGCACCAAATATCATCCATGTACGTGCATGTGGTGCTGCCTCATCAGGCATTAGCCACCCTTTAGATCTGTCTGTGGCATGCACATAACGGGTGAGGGGCAATGTCATGGCGAACAAACCTGTTTGCTGAATAAATCGACGTCGAGAAATCATCATAAGTCCAAAGAATTGAAGCGAAAAACCTTGTTCATTTAAACACTCTCAGTCTAAGCGCTTTGATTTAACATGGTCTGTTTGAAGGGTGAAAATGCTACGCGCGGCGCGTTTCTCGTGACGAACACTTAAGAGAAAATGCACTTAAGTGCTTATGGTAAATATGCATACTGAAGCAAATAGACAGGATGAAAAAACAGACAAAAAAAGCGCTTATTGAAAGCGCTTTTTTCATTCCAAATTGACGCAACACAGCTATTGGCAGCAACTCACTTCAGCACACGATGAAATGTTCGCTTCTTCTCCACCCGCTAAATACGTGTTGGTAAGGTAGAAATCCACAAAGCGTTGTTCAAAGTCCGCCGAGACTGATTTCTCGACCAATCCCGTTTTCATGATCGCAGCCTGCCATGCTTGCATTTTTGGCATGCCGCAGAAAAAGTCATGCCCTGAGTGCGCTTTGATGATCGCCGCACGGTGAAGCAGAGGTAGCCATGCAATATCGACTTTGCTCAAGGTGTCGGATTTGAAAAACCGCGTTTCTCCCGACAGTTGTTTTTCAGCCTTCTCAAACACAGCACGAAGCTTTTTCACTCGCTCAGAAAATATTGCCTCATCTTTGCTGCTCATAGTGCCACATTGAGTCATGTAGTTTTTCGACCCCAAATAACCCCATGCACGATCTAAAGCGCGTTGCTCATTGGTCACGCCGCTTTCCAGTTCCCCGTATTCATCATCGATATATTCCACAATCGCATCAGACTCAAACAATACGGCACCACCGTCAGTCACCATGACCGGCACTTGCCCATTGGGTGAAATATCCAAGAACCACTGAGGCTTGTCTTTCAGGTTGATGAATTCAATCTCATAGGGGATCTTTTTCGCCTCAAGCGCAGCGGTAACACGTTGGACAAATGGGCAGATTTTGAAACTTACAATCTTCAACATAATGGGCTTCCTCATAGGATTTAATGTGCTTACACCTATAAAGACGAGGGCACGCTGAAAAGGTCGCAAAAATATTCATATTTTTCTATACGTATCTTTTCACTAGAAGATATACACCGCCCCCGCTGTATCAAATGCATTATTGGTTTGATCATCCGCATCTGCCGAATCCTCTAACATAGAGCCAAATACCAGCGTGTTACCGTCGCCGCTGAGACTAACAGATACGCCGACCTGATCATCCGTATCAATGACATTCGCTTTAATGAATGCCTCTTGCGACCATATATTCCCGCTACGCGCAAACACATACACCGCACCATTCGTAGCCCCACTGTTGTCCGTCGGATCATTAAAGACAGTGGATTTATCACCGATCGCGCCAATCGTAATACGATCACCATCAGTTGTGATGTCTACCGACGAGCCAAAAAAATCACCAACGTCAGGATCTTGTGCTTTCAAGTAAGCCTGCTGGCTCCACACGCCCCCACTCACGGTGTAAACGTAAGCGGCGCCAGAGCTTGATGCATTGTTGTTATTCTCGTCATTCGGGTCTTCTGAATCTTCCTCCGTGGTTGTCACCACAAAGGTCTCACCATCACCGCTAATGGCACCGCGAAAACCATAGATATCAATAAATTCAAGATTGCTGGCTTTAAGATACCCTTGTTCTGACCAGGCATTTCCGCTTCGTGTAAAAATATACGCAGCACCGGACGCTACTAAGGTGTCATTGCTGGCATCATTTGGATCGCCAGATGCTTCATAAGGACTGGTCACCAACATAACCTGCCCATCATCACTAAGAGCAACCACTGAGCCAAAACTGTCACTGCTATCGAGATTGCTCGCCTTCAAATACGCCGTTTCACTCCATACGCCGCTGCTTGACGTAAAAACATACACAGCCCCAGAACTGGGTGCGGCATTATCACTGCTATTGTTCAGATCGTTAGAATCCTCTCCAATACTCCCTACTGCCAACGTTTCGCCATCAGCACTCAAGCTCACAGCCATTCCAAACAAATCATCTTGTTCTGCATTGCTCGCTTTCAGATAAGCTGTTTGTGCCCATGAGTCTCCACTTCGTTCAAAAATATACACCGCACCCGATTCAGTATCAGTGTTATCAAGTGGCGTGGTTTGATCTGCCGAATCCTCATCGGGAACACCAACGGCTAACGTTTGACCGTTCGCATCCAAACTGAGTCGAACGCCAAACTCATCGTCAACATCAACGTTGCTCGCCTTCAAATAGCTTTGCTGGACCCAAACATTGTTACTGAGCGTAAAGATGTAAACAGCCCCGCTGTTTGAAGCTGAATTGTTTGTTTCATCATTTGCATCACTAGAATCTTCGTAATAAGCCCCAATCGCTAATGTTTGACCATCAGCACTAATGGTGACCGATCCACCAAACCGGTCTCCATCCCCTATCGTGCTAGCTTTTATGTAGCTCGTCAGCTCGGAATAGGTATTGAAATCAATGTTCCCCTCGCTCCCAGCAAGCTTGTTGGTGCTGTTCATCGCCAATATGAAGAAGTCGTCCGAGAGCAGGTTTGGGACCATCACTTCCGATAGCGTGATGGTATGCTGTGTCGTAGTAATCTCGGAACTCAATGATTCACAATTGTTTTCCAATGCCGTGTTCTTGCGACAAAGCGTATAGCTCTCTGCATTCTCACTGGGTTCCCAAGAGAAAATGAGTGTTTTGCTTTGCCCAGCAACAGCCTCAATGCTGGTGAGATTAAACGCACTTAAAGGTCCAGTTTCTTCCGACGGTGTTGAAGGTGGCTTAGAGCAAGAAGACCCAAAGATGCCCCCTTTTTTGTCTTCACAATCACATCCGACTAAAAACAAAGGACAAAGCAAAACAACTTTTATCAACGTATCCACAGACTACCTCAAATACAACAACATCTGGCACAACCTCAACACCGACAAAGCAATGATGAAGGTTATATATTTCCCAATAAAAACAACGTTATAAATACGTACCATTCAAGTGTAATAAAGATATAAACCGTACTTCGTATTTTTGGTGTAGCAGAGGTCTGTAGGCAGAACATCGGACAGAAAAAAGCCAGCATTGCGCTGGCTATTCATGAGAGAAATTTTAAATATCCAATGGTGGTTTCTTTCGCATCTCTTCAAGCGAGCTCCCCATCATGATGGGGTCGGACAGGGACTCACATTCGTATACACCTTTGGTAAATTCCAGAGCTTCGTAAAAACTCCACCCTTGCTGGGAAAGCTCACCTGCAATTTCCACTTTATTCTTCCCGCTGCTGTGCATGTCAACAACGTTACCAATTGCTTCATCAATCTCACTCATACCCGCTCCTTTGTATCGTCAAGCTGTACTCGTTTAAGGTAGCGGGGTATTCCTACGCAAGATGTATCATATTTTTGACTCTTCGCGCCTAATCACCCAGCATCACGGTATTGCTTCACATCGTCGAGAAACAGGGGAAGCCAGCGTTACCATACCAAAGCTACGTACTACCCTTTCCTGAGCGCCAGAATTTCCGCGATATCATCCGTTTCACGAAATAGGGTTAACCCTTGGTCTTGACGTTCAATCGCCACAATTGACATTCTGTCTGCAAGTTCATTGCCTTCAATGCCAACGTGACCATTCACGTGATGGATCGTGATGTCAGATTTCATTGATTGATAGAGTGCATAAGCCGACTGAATGATCTCGAGGTTTTTAATTTCACCGCCTGCCTTTTTCCAGCCTTTTTTCTCCCACCCTTCAGCCCACTTTGTCACGCAATCGATGGAGTATTTTGAGTCACAATAAATCGCCACGGACTGCTTTTGTTCAAGCTTCTCTTGCGCAAGCATAAACGCTTGTTCTAGCCCATGCAGCTCAGCCGTATTGTTCGTGCCTGTCGCTTGATAAAGCCCATACCACAGCTCGCGTAATTGGTTATTTTCATATACCGCTAAACCCGTACCCGCTTCACCAGGGTTAGGTTCACACGCTCCATCCGTAAAGATCTTAATATCAAACGGCATCGCTGCGATTTGTGCTTCGGATAACGGAACAGGCTTTGATTTGCTCGTTTTCTTAACGGCAGAAGACGTTGCTGATGCTGCGCTAGATTTACCACCAAACGCCGCCTCCGCTTCCGCTAGTGTGGGAAACGATTTGAATTTCGCACCTTGAAAGCCATCAACCTGCGCTTTGCACTGTGCCCAGTCGGTGTAAATGCCACTCTTACGACCTTTCCACACAACATAATATTTTTTAGCCAAACCGAATCCTTACTTAATAGTTGAGGGGGACTTACTTGATGGTTAAGAGAAAAGTGCCAGTGTTTTGAATGCCCAGTCATACCGCGATTGCGGTACCAATGCCATTATTCATAAATCCAATGCCGACGCCACATTGAAGGTTCGATGAATGAAGACACATGTCACTACGATGGCATCGACAACGTAAAATGCGCTAATCTAGTGTCAATACTCAAGGTTAAGGACACAGATGATGGACAGCCCGAAAAGACCAATAAATGCGCATAAGGCGTATCACGCACATGTGTATTTCGATGCAAACACATTGGACACTGCTAAGCATCTGTATGAAAAAACCCAAAACACGTTTTCACTCAAACTCGGTCGAATACATGAACGACCTGTTGGCCCCCACACGATGTGGAGCTATCAAGTGCTTTTCTTTGATACCGATTTTGACGGCTTCATTCCCTGGCTGGATGAACACAGAGAAACCCTTGATGTGTTAGTACACGCCAGCACTGGCGACGATCTTGCTGATCACACGCTGCATGCCTACTGGCTTGGGAATGCCGTAGAACTCGACCTCCGAGGGTTTTAACGAAAAGCGTTTTCAAATCTTCCCAATATAAGCAATGGCAATCGTGCAACAGACACCGGCTGGGGCGCACAATGTTTGCCTTTTTTCTCTTTTCTTTTCGCTCACACATACCTCCCTAGCAATGTGACCCACAGCCATCAACTCGCACAAGCAAGACGTTTCAATGTAAAGCGTTAACATATTCTACATTTTTTTCACATCTCATCATTTATACCTATCGACACATGAACCATTCACGCACCGTTGTCCTTGGTAAATTGATGATGAAACGAAATTTAACAGACCCAAAAACACCTTTCTTACTATCCACCTTTGCTCTTCCTCTTGTTCTTTTCTCTGGCATGCTTCAAGCCGAAGAAGGCAACCCATATCAAATCGCAATATCTGGTGAAGCCTTTGCCACAGGTGCGCTCGGCGGTGAAGATGAAATGCTCGTCGGCATGGAATTCAAATACTTCTTTCTGCCTACTACTCCCTTTCACCCTTTCCTCGCCGCTGGCTACAAAACTGACATCGACAAAGAAGGCAGCGCGGTAGATATCGTGTATGCGGATGTGGGATCGCAATGGGATTTTGCAGAGTTTTGGGGAAATCGCGCTTTCTTGGAAGCCTCCATTGGCGCGGCTTACATCAATGAAGAGATTGCCGTTTCGCTGCTTGATCGAGAAGCCAACAATTCATACTCAGAGTTTGATTTCAAAGCATCGCTGGGGCTGGGTGTTGAATGGCAAAAAGCCTTAGGTACGACGCTCGTTGTAAACCAATACGGTTCCGATGACCTCACCGCCGGACTTAGCTTTTCTTACTCCTTCTAATGCACACATAAATAGGTTTTCATCATGAAGAAATTAAGCGCTGTAATACTTCCTCTCGTCCTGGCTGCCTGTGGTGGTGCATCACCCAGTGATGACCCAACAAGCGAGCAGGTCGGCAGCTTGCCATTAACCATTATCGAGCCAGCCAATAACCCATCATCCGCCGAAAAAGTCGCACTTGGAAAACAGCTCTTTTGGGATCCGATTTTATCAGGCAACCAAGATGTGGCCTGCGCGACATGCCATCACCCTGATAATGGCTACGCGGAACACCTTGATGTCAGCATGGGAGTTGGCGGTGTAGGGTTGTCCGAAGCGCGTACCTCTGGTGCTTTGGTTAAGAGAAACTCCCCCACCATTGTCAACACGGCTTACAACGGGATTGATGAAAACAGCAACTACGACCCATCTGCGACCGTCATGTTTTGGGATAACCGTGCGACCTCGCTGGAAGACCAAGCACTCGATCCCATTCGTTCGAAGGAAGAAATGCGCGGCGACCAGTTTACGGAAGCTGAAATCTTAGATGAGGTGGTGTCACGTCTCAATGCGAATGGTGAATACATGACGCTATTCACCGACGCTTTTGGTGATAGCACCATCAATGATGAACGCATTGCACAGGCGCTTGCTGCATTCGAAAGGTCACTTATCTCAGCAAACAGCCCTTTTGATCGCTATGCGCGAGGCGATGAATCAGCACTGACGCAACAGCAGGTTCGCGGGCTAAATGCCTTCATAGATGCGGGCTGCAATGCCTGCCACAGTGGACCAATGTTCTCAGATTATGCGTTGCACCAACTCACCGTTGAAACCAACCCAAAACTGACGAATGCAGGCATTGAAGACAACGGCGTTGACGGCAAATTCAGAACACCAAGCTTGAGAAACGTCGCCCTCACCGCGCCTTACATGCATAACGGCACGGAGAGGACACTCAGGGATGCCATTGCTTTTTACAACGGCGTGGGTAACCCAAGCAATGATCCTGACCTCGCCGCATTAGACTTTGATAATAACGGCGACACCATAGACGCGATTGAAGCCTTCTTGATGTCACTGACTGACGAGAGCTTTGATAAAGCCATTCCTGATGCAGTGCCGAGCGGGCTTAATCCGGGCGGTGATATTTAAGTAAGATACGGAAATAGTGGGATCTTTTATGAGACGGGCGCTCAATCGCCCGTCCATACACTCGCGCTTTGATAACATTCGTTATAGTGTCAAAAGAGGGTAGCAATAATTCGCTTACCTTTTTCAACGGATGGAATTCTCTTATGACAGATTTATCATTGCAGTGTGATTGCGGAACGTTAAAAGGCACGGTGAAAGGCGTATCCCCTAAAAAGGGCAACCACGTAGTCTGCTATTGTGATGATTGTCAGGCCTTCGCTCAGTATGTTGGCAATGAAGAGAAATGGCTCGATGAATTCGGCGGCACAGATTTATTCCAACTGGCCCCCTCGCAAGTTGAAATCCACCAAGGGGCGGATCAATTGCGCTGCATGCGCGTGACACCCAAAGGCGTTTATCGCTTCTACACCGCGTGCTGTCACTCCCCCATTGTTAACACCATCAGCAGAAAAATGCCATTTGCTGGCATTCCGCTCACCGCGCTTCAAGGTGAAGGCAAAGAGGCCGCGGTTGGCCCAGTGAAATGCTATGTCATGGGCAAATTTGCCAAAGGCACACCACCGACTAACCCACACCCTAAGTTTTCCTTTGCCTCACTCGCGGCCGTGATGTCGTTCGTGCTGAAAAACAAAATTCAGGGAAACAACGTGCCGACGCCCTTTTTCAGTGACAACGGCCATGCCGTCGTAAAGCCAGACGAGCGCAACTAGACGTTTTCACACTCGGCTTTGCTCATCGTTAAACCACGATTGCATAAACTCGATGAATTTAACCAATTTCGGCGGCGTGTAGTGTCGGCTCGGATACAGCACATAAAAGCTCAGCGTCGGTAACGGTTCGTCTTTTAAAAGCTCCACAAACTGCCCCGATTGGATTTCTTCAGCGCACACAAAGCTGGGGAGAAGACCAATTCCGAACCCTTGAAGTAACGCCTCTTTTAGGAAGATCGTGTTGTTCGCGATGATGTTGCCAGACACTGTCATACCGCCATTTACAGGCCACTGGTTTTTCCCCATCGCCAAGCTGTATATGTAGCAATTGTGCTGACTAAGTTGATCGGCAGAATGCAGTGGTGCATGTGCTTCAAGGTAACTGGGCGTGGCCACGAGGTGCAAAGAGAATGTCGTAATGGGTTTACCAATGTAGTTTGAGTCCACACCGACACTGGAAGCCCGAAAGCCCAAATCAAACCCCTGAGCAATCAAATCGACCGGATCATCATTCAAATCCACATCCAGTTCTACTTCAGGGTGCAATGCAGTGAACGCGGCAAACGCTGGCCCTAAGGCGGTAATCCCTAGCGTCATCGGTGCGTTGATCTTCAAGCGTCCTTTAGGCCGCCCTTGCATGTCTTGCACATAATCTTGCGCGTCTTGATGAGAACTCAAAATGTTCTGACAATGCGCCAAGTAACCTCGACCGATTTCAGTGAGCTGTATTTTGCGGGTAGAGCGTTGCAATAAGCGCGCACCTACCAACTCCTCCAGCTTCCCGATGTCTTTACTTATTAGCGAGTTTGAATGATTCATTTCCATCGCCGCTTGCTTAAAACTGCCCGTTTCAGCCACTTTCACGAACAACGCCATCGCCCTCAATGTGTCCATACCAACGCCCCACACTTATTTCCATTTTGGAAACCAATCATACACAAACACCCTGTTTTTCTCTCAACCTTTGCCCTATAGACTGCATTCATCGCTGACAAAATCTCCAACACATCAAATTTAGTTGATGATTTGGAAACAAACCGTCAGTTAAAAATAACCCAAGGAGAGTACGATGAAATCAATGACTAAAACCCTACTAGCAAGCCTAGTGTTCGCGGCAGGCAGCCAAGTTGCCCTTGCAGACAACATCCTCGTCGTCATGTCAGATGAAGACCACCTAAAACTAAAAGGCACGGATGTCTACGAAACAGGCTTCTATCTGAATGAGTTGATGCAGCCAGTAAAAATGTTTATTGATGCAGGTCATGACCTCACGTTCGCAACCCCAAACGGCTTGGCGCCAACTGTCGACGTTTTGTCTGACAGCGCGATGTTCTTCGGTAACGATGAAAAATCAATGGCAGAGCACAAAGCGCTGCTGGCGAAGCTCAAGATCACTGACAAAGAAAACTCCCCTGTCATTAGCCTGAGCCGCGTAGAACAAATCGGTTATGACAAGTTCGATGCTGTTTATGTACCAGGCGGACACGCACCAATGAACGATCTGCTGACCGACAAGCAAATGGGAGCATTACTGACTGATTTCCATAACAAACAGAAAGTCACTGCGCTGGTATGCCACGGACCAATCGCGCTGATTTCTACATTGCCAAATGCGCAAGCGTTCGTGCAGTCGCTAGAAGCAGGCAAATCTCCTACAACACCAAAAGATTGGATCTACAACGGCTACAAAGTGACTGCATTTAGCAATGGTGAAGAGGAAGCAAGTAAAGGCTGGTTAGGCGGCGGAGAAATGAAGTTTTACCCGCAAGATGCTTTGAACGTAGCTGGCGCAACGTTCAACGTTGGTGCTGACTTATGGTACCCGAACGTTGTCACAGACAGAGAGCTCATCACAGGTCAAAACCCAGCGTCTGCTGTTGCTGTAGCAACAGAAGTGCTTAATAAACTGCAAAAGTAACCGTCCACAACACGCTTTAACTTCTTAGAGAAGGCCTGAGATACGTCGATTTAACGTCGATATTGTCAGGCCTTTTCTGATCTGAATATTTCGAGTTAACGTCATCATTCATCCAGAAACAATTGTTCCAGCATCGGGGCAGGATGATTTAAAAACGCTTTGGTGATCTGATAGTGCTCGGTGTCTTCATACTTGATTTGGTTGATACCAGACTGATCGATCTGATAAATCCGCGCGCCCGGGTAGGCCATCAATATTGGGGAATGCGTCGCGATTATAAACTGGGATTTCGCTTTCACCAGTTGATGCATTCGGCTCAATACAGAAAGCTGCCGGGTTGGCGACAGCGCCGCCTCTGGTTCGTCGAGAATGTACAAACCCTCCCCTCCAAATCTTTCCACCATCAAAGCAAGAAACGACTCACCGTGAGATTGATGATGCAAAGAGACACCGCCGTATGAATTGATGATCGGTGGCTGGGGCCCGGGTTCTTCATCCAATTCATCAATGTTCGTGGCGACGTTGTAAAAACTTTCCGCCCGCAGAAAAAAGCCATCACGATGCTTCTTGTAGGATTTTGATAAACCTAAATATTCATAGAGCGACGAATGCGTAGATCGGGTGCCGAAGTTGAAATTTTTGGTGCCGCCTTCAGCGTTAAACCCCATTCCAACTGCAATGGCCTCTAGCAAGGTCGATTTCCCGCTGCCATTCTCCCCCACCAAAATAGTCACGTCTCTTGCAAACTCAAGCGTATCAAGATGATTCACCGCTGGAATAGAAAACGGGTAAGCGTTGAAAGAATCAACCCGCTCTCGCTTCAAACTGACCTCTTTCAGATAAGGCAATGCTTCCATGTGTATAGATACCTAAGCGTAAAAGCACGGGCAGCTGAAATGCATGAACCTTACAAAGCCGTGCTTTTTTTGAGAGTGAAATGCCAACACAATACTGCCACGATCAATCTGAAATACACTAAAACTAAGGCTCAGCAATGTGCGTGACACTCATCAATGCATGCTATAAAACTGACGGGTAAAACACCATCAAAAGACACGTTGAGTTCAACGAGCATGTCCAATGGAAGCATGAGCAACGCCATTGCGCCCCAGCGAAGCTGGCCAGCTTACAGAGCCTTATCCACTCAACCTTCAATTTCATCCTCTAGTCTTCGTGTACAACCACCCAATCACAAGCTTGATCGTGAAGCAGACCAATTTTCAGCCGCCACGGTTAGCGGCATTTATTCCTCATCATCAAGGGATATTCACCGCCCACAGATCGCACCCACCTCCGTTGGGAAAACAATACATGAATCTGGCGTTCCACTCGATCAACCTTCTCGACAGTTCTTTGAACCGATATTGCAGCGAGATATTAGCAAGGTAAGGATCCACACCGGTCAGTTTGCCAACCTTTCAACCCAATCACTAAACGCGTCGGCTTACACCGTTGGCCATCATATTGCCTTTCGCAACGGGTTCTATCGTCCTCACACAAGCACGGGCCGAAGTTTGCTTGCTCACGAATTGGCGCATGTTGTTCAACAAGCAGAGGGACGAACGACGCGTATTCAATGCCACGACTTGCCCGAGCAGGTTGTCCCTGGCTCTACCCACCTCAGTCGTGTGGCTCAAGCTTACCGTCGTGATAACCAACACGTTGGCGATAGCATCAATTTGATGGCCGTTGAATACTCTACAAGCGATGGCGTTCGGCAAACACACGTTTTTGAAAACCGTCCAGGGGTCGCTCATACCGAAGTCATGGTGGACGAATTCTTCAGGCAGCAAGGCAGTGGTGTTCGCATTCACGAAATGTATTCAGAACGTCAGCCCTGCGGGCCGTCAGATCAGGATTGCGAAGCCAGAATCCATCAAATCGTCAGGCGACGAGGACGCAGAGGGACAGACGGTGAACCCGATACACGCACCACTTACGGGTATCAGTATCAGGAAGCAGCAAGTCAAGGCGGAACGCGAGCGTGTCGCTCACGAGAACGCATTGCAGACTCCGCAAAGCGAACACGAACAACGGGCAACCTTGAATGGGATTTCCCACGCCGTGAGCCACCACCACACCATGAACGAAATGAAAGTGGCCCCGTTACTCGACGTTCAAGACGGCTCAGGATCCCCTCCTCCCGAATCAGACGTTCACAACGTGGCGCGATGTCTATCGAAGCCGCAGGCCTGACCTCATTAATCGCCGCTTTTCTCGCTGGCTGGGTTGAAAGTGCGGTTGACGGAAATCGATTATCAAATGCGATAGAAGCACGAGTGCCCAATGCACTCCAACAAGCTATAAACGATAACGAAAACCTCGCTTCGATGATTCGCGCTGCGACCGCGACCATGCGCGAAGGCCATGCATACGTTGACCTACATGCTGTCGTTGAAGCTGAATACTCTTCCGAAAGTTTTGTCGTTTGGCAAGACGTGGAGGAAACACCACCGCATCTTGAGGCCGTTCGAATCTCGCATTTTTCCGACACGCCCATCGCCTATGAAGACCGACAAATCAGTCGCTCGCAACCTCAATTCAATGTATTCGAAGAAAGGAACAGGATGCGTTTTTCAATCCCACTAGAGTTCGAACAGACGCAGGTTCGACATGAACAAGAGAATGACCAAGACACCCTCAGACAACAACTCACAGCCTTAGGGATGCCTATCCCAACCAGTTTGGAGCAATAGGCGCTGTTGCATCACCAAAGTAGTATTTCTCACTTAAACAGGTAAAATCACGCCCCCAATCGAGTTGCTGATAGACTTTTACCATGCACACAGACGCATCGTTCACACCAGACGGGCTATTTACCCGCTTTAACGCCGATATCGATCATCTCGAATTGCCGAGCGCGTTTACCTTCCCATTTTACTATCAGCCACACCCAATTTGTGTGCGTGCTGCACAAGAGTTGCAGCAACACCTTGCCACGCAAATCGATTGGCAGCATGACTTTGGGCTTAACAGTGAGCACGAACTTGGCGAAAATACGGCAGAAGGCACAGGTAAAATGTTTGGCGTCTTGCTCGTGCGCTCTCCACGCGGAGAGCTCGGCTATTTCAGCGCGTTTTCTGGCAAAATTGCTGATCAAAACATTCTGCCGAATTTCGTGCCGCCTGTGTTTGATATGCTGGCCGAGGAATGTTTCTTCCAAACCGAATTGGAAGCGATCACCGCCCTTAACGCGCAAGTCACTGCCCTTTCTGCCAACCCTCAAATATCGCACTTGAGTGGCAAAGTCGCGCAATACCAAGCCGACTACAAAGCGCTAGAGCAACAACAGCGCCAAGCCATGATTGAAGGACGCGCCGAGCGTAAACAGCAGCGCCAGCACGCTGAAGCCCACTTGACAGGCGAGGCGTTGAACGCCGCGCTAGACCTGCTTGCCAAGCAAAGCGTTGCCGAGAAAAACGACCTCAAATACCTCAAGATGGCATGGGACGAAAAAATCGACACCCTTCATGCTGAGTTAACTGCGCTAACCGCCGCCATCGACGATGCGAAGCAGCAACGTAAAACCTTGTCGAACGCACTGCAAAACAAACTGTTTGAGCAATATTGCTTCCTCAATGCGAACGGTGAAGAAAAATCCCTCAACGCCATTTTTGCCCCAACCACCAGCCCAACGCCGCCTGCAGGTGCTGGAGAATGCGCTGCGCCTAAGTTGCTGCACTATGCCTACAAGCACGGATATACCCCGCTCTCGATGGCGGAGTTTTGGTGGGGCGTTTCACCGAAATCAGAAGTGCGTCAGCATAAAAAGTTCTATCCATCGTGCCACGGTAAGTGCAATCCCATTCTGGGGCACATGCTGGAAGGCTTAACGGTTGATCCAAACCCGCTTGAAACCAACTGGGCAGAAGACAAAGCGTTAGAGGTGGTTTATCAGGACGACGCCATCATCGTGGTGAACAAGCCCTCAGGCCTGCTTTCCGTGCCGGGCAAAACCATTAAAGATTCGGCCTACACGCGTGTGATTGCCACGCTGCCAGAGGTGGAAGAGACCTTTGTTCTGCATCGATTAGACATGGCGACATCTGGTTTGTTGGTGTTTGCCCTTACTCGACGCGCAAACAAAAACCTGCAAAAACAATTCATTACCCGAGGTGTTGAGAAGCGCTATGTCGCCATGGTGGAAGGAATGGTTGAACAACCAAGCGGTGAGATTAACCTGCCGATGCGCGGCGATCCTGACGACAGACCACGCCAATTGGTTTGCTTTGAACATGGCAAACCTGCGACGACGTATTGGCAGCTCATCCACGCCGAAAACGGTCGCAGTAAACTTCACATGCAGCCGAAAACAGGTCGCACCCACCAACTCAGAGTGCATTGCGCACACGTGATGGGGCTGAATATGCCAATGGTTGGCGACGGTTTATATGGTGAACCCGACACACGCCTTCACCTGCATGCCGAACAGCTTTCATTTGATCACCCTTACACGCACCAACGCATGACGTTTGATGCTGAGTGTGATTTTTAAGGCGTCACAGTTAAAAACACCCACAGAGCCGATAAAAAAAGACCTTCACGAGATAAATCAATGAAGGTCTTTTTTTCAATTCTGATGGGGTACATGTCGCTTAATCACTCATCAAGCAAACCGCGCTGCGCTCTCGCATCTTCAATGCCACCCGCGTTAAACACATTCTGATAGCCTTCAGCCTTAAGCGCTTTCATTGCTTTTCCGGAGCGCACGCCACTGAGGCAATACAGGCGAATTTCTTGGTTTTTGTCAGGGTAAAACGCCGTCACTTCTTTCACGATATCCGAATGCGAAAACCTGACATCACCCGGAATGTTATCGAAAAAATGCTCCGCTGCACTTCGCGTATCAATCCAAACCGCTTCGGCATGCACAGCCGCACTGAGCAGCATCGCCACCAATCCCACAACAATACGTTTTGAATTCAGGAACATCATGTCTCTCACTTCCTATCTGCGCGAATGCGCTTTATTTCCACTCATTCTTACATTATCCGTGATCAATCGGCAGTTTTCGAAATAGGCGTTGAGCCTTGAATCACAAAGATATGTCCCCCGGCTGTAGTGCGACTAATTGAAACGCGTTTGGTCTTGTTCACGTTTAGAGGTGGGATTAGAAGAACTATAGCGATTGAGAACAGTGATTGGATGAGCATCTTGGTATAGGAATGAAACCGCTTAAAATGACGACCCTCGTCCGTTCAAACTTGATAAGCAGCATTTTCAGAAATGGACTTTTCAGAAGCCTTCCCTTAATTGTGCTTTGGGCATTGTCACTGCTGCATTGGGCGGCGTGTTTGTTCTCTATCTGGTATGGCGAAAGCCGCTTGCTCACTGACAATGAAAAACAGCCCCAATGGGGGCTGTTTACGTTAAGCATGGGCTTGGCGCCATATGCTCAGGGCTTTCTAGCTCGAACCCTACCTATTCTATTAGTCTGCAAAATCGAGCGTTAAAAGCAGTCGGCTTTGGTCGGGATCATGCGCGGGGGATCGGTGCACGAGACCTGCTTCTTCGTTTCCTTCCCAGCTTTCTCCTTTGAGTAAGGCGACGTCAAAACAGTTGAGCTGACGGATGTCTTTTGCATGCGCATACAGACCAGACTCGCTATCCGGTTTCCCGTTACTTCCTCTGCCCAACTTCGTTTGATCAACCACGTTATGCGGTAGCCATTCTGTCGCGACGTTTTGATACGTGGTGACTAAGCGGCACGGGACTTTGTCGGTGTGAAAACGCGGGCACATGGCTTTATCAATCACGGTTAATCGTAAACCGACTCGCTTGAGATCGAACAAACAGCAAAACATGTTCACCAGTAGTTCGATGTCATTAATCAGCGTTTGATGCACCACAAGATCGAGCGATTCTTCTAGGCCTTCACGCACATTGTCTGGTGTGACGTTAAGCGATACGCCGTAATGAGGCTTTTCACTGATCAAGGCGCTAACCGCATGTTGAACCGCCTCTGGAAGATCGCGCTCCCAAATCGCAATGTTGGTGTCATCACGGTAGATATCACCCAGCACGGTTGGATGGGGGCCTATCGCTTCTGTGCGAGTCAGTAGCGCCGTTGAATGATGTTCGGTGTCGCTCGTTTGAGCAGGGGAAATATCAGAATACATGTGGTCACTCCGCGGTAATAAATGGGTCATTTACGCCTTGCCAGTAAGCGTGGCCTTTTGATAGTTCATCGTCGCTCAACAAGCACGCATCCAAATCAGCCATCATTTGCGCCTGATTTAGCCCTTGCCCAATGAAGACAAGCTCCTGTCGCTTATCGCCGAAAGGCTCTACCCATTGTTTTTGGATTGATTCGAGGTAATCGCTGTCTGTCGGCCAGTCTTCCTTTGGAACGGCTTTCCAAAAGAGTCCCGCTGCACCGTATCTCGCCATGCCGCCCGCTTGGCTCCATTGCCATGCGAAATCAGGGTGAGACGCTAGCCAGAAATACCCTTTCGAACGCAGCAACTTCCCGTAGTTTTCAGTGCGATGAAGGAATTGATGGAATTTTTCAGGATGGAAAGGACGGCGCGCCAAGTAGCTGAAGCTGCCAATGTTGTACTCTTCCGTCTCGGGTATGTGTTCGCCGCGCATTTCCTTTAGCCAACCCGGTGCTTGTTGGGCACGATCGAAATCAAAGAGACGGGTGTTCAAGATGGCGTCTGTGTCTACCTTGCCTTCTGCTATCGGGATGATTTTGGCTTCGGTATTGAGGCTTTTAAGGATGGCGATTAAACGCTGCAGCTCATCGGGCGAGGCCACATCTGTTTTGCTGATCAGAATGACATCGGCGAACTCAACTTGATCGACAAGGAGATCCGCCACACTTCGCTCGTCCTCTTCGCCCAGTGATTCTGCCGTTTCGGTAAGATCTTTGGCTTCGTCAAAATCCTTTAAAAAGTTGACGGCATCGACCACGGTGACCATGGTGTCGAGATCGGCAACATCAGACAGTGAAACGCCATTTTCATCCGCGAATGTGAAGGTTTCAGCAACGGGAAGAGGCTCTGAAATGCCAGTGGATTCAATCACGAGGTAATCAAACTTTCCGCTGTTGGCAAGCGCAGACACTTCAATCAGTAAGTCTTCACGCAGCGTACAACAGATGCAGCCGTTACTCATTTCAACGAGTTTTTCTTGGCTGTGATTCAGCGATACTTGGTCTTTCACGATCGCCACATCGATGTTGATTTCGCTCATGTCATTCACGATGACGGCGATTTTCTTTCCGTCTACGTTGTTGAGTAAATGACTGAGAATGGTGGTTTTTCCGGCACCAAGAAAGCCAGACAGCACAGTGACTGGCAGCTTATTTTGCACACTTGACGACATTGCTAGCGTCTCTTCATTATTTTTGGTTATGTTATAACATAACACAATGGACAAGACGGATCATCGACACTCGCTGATCAAAACGCAACAAAGCACGATACGTATCAACGGTGAGCAACAGAACGAAAAAAGCCATCTTTTCAGATGGCTTGTGTGTTTGTTTTATCTAGAGATTCACGGTGAAGTAATGTGAATGTTCCCAATAAGTGTTGCTAACTGAATAGAAAATCATCTGGATCCACAGCACCGACAAAGACGTTCTTCAACGCGATAGTAAAGTCGTAATCAGCCAATTTGATGTAAGTATAAGGTTCAGGACTAGGCTTGAAGATCTGCAGGTCATCAAAACTCACGTTAGTCTGCAGCACATCAAAATGGATAACATCAATACCTACTTCAAAATCTTCTATTATGAAAGGCACTTCAGCATAACGGGCGCTAGTTTCTTCCTCAAAAATAAAGGTATCTTCGCCAGCGCCACCAAACAGAACATGAGCATTTAGGGATGAAGACTGCGATACATTTAGCACAAATGTATCATCACCTTCTCCTCCATGGATGGTTTCAGTACCAGTGCCAGCATAAATGGTATCTTCACCATCACCAGCGTATATTTCATACTCTCCACTGCCAGTGTAAATAACATCGTCACCACCACCAGCATTGAGTGTTTCATCACCAGCATTATCTAATCGATAAACCTCTGATAGTGCACTGCCAGAAAAGACACCTTCGGAATCTGAGTCTTTCTGGATAATAATGTTCACATTGTCATCCGTCAGTGATGTCAACGCGACATTATTTAAGGTGATAGACTTTTCTTCAGATAGGCTAATAATAGTGCTTCCATCAATAACTGAAAGCTGAATGTCTGTTTCAACGCCGTCATTTGGCTTGTATACAATTTCAAGCACATCTTGCATTGGGTCAAAATCCTCAATCACATTGTGACCGAAGCTTCCATTGATGGAGAACACATCCTCCCCAGCCCCTCCCGAAATAACGTCATCTCCATTGCCACTTTCGATCAAATCTCGGTTATCCGTCCCTTCAAGCGTATTATTTCCATTATTTCCTACGAGATGACGTCCAAAACCGTCGTCGCCAACATGGAATTGAAATTGAGCAGCCGATAAGTTACTAGCATTGTAATCATGTAAAGTAATGCTCGAAGAAAGTGTGCCGCTAGTAGGTAAGGTAATAACGGTATTCTCACCAGCCTGCATAATCTCTAGATCGTTAAAGCTATAAAGGGAGCTGAAATCGCTAATATTGATAACGCCAGAATCGTCAAAGCCATGAATACTATCGTGGCCAAAGGTCTCGCCTTGAAGGAGTCCACTTCCAAAGAAAAACACCGTTTGTCCTGAAGATATGTATGTATCGTCGCCTTGGCCACCGTCTAACCAATTGATTCTGCCAACACCTTGAAGTGTGTCGTTGCCTGCTCCACCAATGAGTACGTTGTATTCACCAGTTTCACCGATAAGGTTAAAGTCAATATCTTCCAAACTGATCGCCATAAGATCAGCGTTTTCAAACAACACCGTATGATTATTTATATTGCCATAAAGATTCAGAAGCGTGTCTGACCCTTGTTCAACAAGGTAAGTATCTTTAAAGTTCTTAGCAATATTCGACGAAGATTTTAAAGTGACATTCAGCCTGTCCATACCTACTTCAAAGTCCTCAACTCGATCAATACCATCCGACCAATCAAATACAAACGTATCTTTGCCTTCACCACCTCGAAGATTGTCGTTACCTCGACCAGAAATCAATGTATCTGCACCATCACCACCGTCGAGAGTATCATTCCCGACACCACCGTCGAGCACATCATCCCCAACGCCGGCTTTCAGTATATCGTCGCCACTGCCTCCGAATAACTGGTCATTACCGCTTCCTGTCGATATAGAATCATCACCTTTATGAGTCGAAACGATGTCATTTCCTTTACCAGTAACAATAGCATCACTGTAAATCCCACCAGATACAGTAAAGCTAGCATTATCAATGGAAATATCATGTGGTGAAGTATTTGATAGATCCAATGAAATAGATATATTTTCTAAATTAAGATCTTCCTGACTAACGCCTTTGAGAGTGACAATTGATTTATCACTTAAGTTATAATATGTATTGCCATTATTAAAGTCGACACCATAATCATCCGAACCTGAAAAAGAAATAATCAGTTTTTCATTGTCAACATCAAAATCTTCTATGTTTATTTCTTTATCTTTAGGTCGTCTCACACTGTCAAATAGTTCAATGTCGAAAGTATCATTTCCCTCTCCACCAAATAACGTCGTTTCATGAGCATTGGCATCAGACCAATTACTCACCTTTAAAATATCATTGCCCTTTCCGCCATATAAGGTGTTTACACTGTCACTGAAACTTAACCCATTAACGATGATATCATCACCATCACCGCCATATGCAAGATTGTTTCCTTCACTGGCGCTGATGTAGTCATCACCTCCGCCTCCAAACAGTTGATCGCTTCCACTCCCTCCCAAAATTGTGTCGTCACCTTCACCACCATCTAGTATGTCGTCTCCAAACTCCCCATAGATGAAGTCATCACCCTTTAGTCCATAGACAGTGTCGTTTCCACCCCCTCCCCAAATTCTGTCGTCACCTTCACCACCATCTAGTATGTCGTCTCCAGACTCCCCGTCGATGAAGTCATCGCCCTTTAGTCCATAGACAGTGTCGTTGCCAACCCCTCCATGAATTGACTGGTTTCCTTCATTACCAAAGAGTTGGTCGTTTCCTTCGTAACCAAAAATAGTGATAGCACCTTTACCACTGACAATCTGATTGTCAGTGTCGTCTCCAACGAGATATCCCTGATTGTTGGTGTACGCTTGACCGTTTATGATAAAATCAGACTCCGACAAGGTTGCGGCATCAACATTTTTGAGCGTTATGGAGTTAGTGTAAGGGCGGGTTATGAGTGTATCAGAACCAACTTGGGCGATATCTAAACGATCGAAGTCTATTGTTGTCCATATCTGAATCAAGTCTTCATTGAGCGTAAAATCCTCAACAATATAATGCTCAAGGTCATGCCCATGCCCATAATCAAAATCGAAAAAATATTCAGATCTTAGACTTTGACCGTTTATTTGTGAGTATGCATCACCAAATGAAAATATATCTTCACCAGCACCGCCATACATTGTTCCTTCAGTCTTATCTTGATTAACAAGAACGTCGTTTCCATCCCCCCCTATGCTCGATTTTGTTTTCAAAAAGAACTCAAAATCTTCAGGGTTAATATCTTCCTCATTGGTATTTTCTAGTGTAATAGACACATTATCATTCAACGTTATTTTTAAATCATCCAACTGCTGAACATAAGTAACATCACCAACATTGAAGCTCTCTCCGGTATAAAATACACGTATTTTGTCAACGCCAGGCTCAAAATCAGTAATCACATCATGATCAATGTCATCATGATCAAATCCGTTGTACCTCGTTACATAATTATGTCCGTCACTTGCAGGGGAATAGTAATAACGCTCACTCGACTGTCCAATAGAAACACCAAAGACATCACTCCCTTCACCTCCAGTCAGCACGTCCGTTCCTAAGCCACCAGAGAGGTAATCATCACCCTTGCCGCCATTGAGAACATCATTTTCATCACCGCCCAATAGGACATCGTTTTCATTAACTGGAAGATTGTTCTCCCCCGAGTTAACTAGCTGTTCTTTCCAAATACCAAGCTTTTCAACATACGCGTCGGCAGATTGGAAAACGAAATTCTCTTCAGATAAAGCAGACGGCGTGGTCTTGTTTAAGGTGATAGTGGAACCAGTGGAAAGCGTGATGACGGTGGTCGAGCCAACCTTTTGGATATCCAGCTCATCGAAGCTGGTGTGGATCGCGCTATCAATGCTGATGGTGTCGACACCCGCGTCAAAATCGACAATGCGATCATCACCAGAGTCATTTGTGGTGCTGTCGCCCAAAATGGAAGAGCCAAAGTGGTAGATATCAGCGCCAGCTCCACCAACAAAAAACTGATCTCCCTCATTTCCCGAAAGAAAATCATCACCATCGTTACCGTAAAGCCGCCCATTACTTGCCACATCGCCAGAGATCTGAAGTACATCATTACCAGAGCCGCCTAACAGCTTGTCATTCTCTCCACGGCTTATGAGTACATCATCGCCAGAGCCACCGCCGAGGTTGTCGTTTCCGAAGCCTTCAATCAGGTCACTGCCGCGACCGCCGACGGCGGTATCGCCCGTCGCTGTATCTAGAACAATGTGGTCGTCGCCACCACCGCCTGTGATGTATTGTGGCTCTTCAACAGGCTCGCCTGTGTCATCGCCCCAAATCCCAAGTTTGCTCTGATACTCCTGACCACCTTGAAACACGAAATTGTCAGCGCTCAGTGCGGTGGCAGTGGTGTTGTTCAAGGTGATGGTTGCCCCTGTAGAGAGCGTGATAACAGTGGTGGGTCCAACTTGTTTGATGTCGAGTTCATCGAAATGGGTATGAATCGCAGGGTCAATACTGATGGTATCAACGCCGATCTCAAAATCGACAATACGATCATGCCCTGAGTGGGTCGTTGGGCTGGTGCTGTCATATTTTGGGTCTGAATCTAAGATGGATGAGCCAAAGTGGTAGGTGTCTGCACCGCTACCACCTGTAAAAAATTGGTCGTTATGATTGCCTGAGAGGTAATCATCACCATCTCCACCGGAGAGTTTTGCTCCGTCACCGAGGTCGCCAGCAACGTGAAGCACATCGTGACCTTGCCCCCCATTTAACGTTTTGCTTCCCAAACTGACGAGCACATCGTTCCCACGGCCCCCGCCAAGATTGTCGCCGTCGTTACCCTCTAGCCAATCACTGCCTTGTCCACCAAAAATGGCCGTATCCGTGTCAGTGTCACCGCTGATAAAATCGTTGCCACCACCCCCGTATATGCGGGTTGGTGTGTTTTCATCCGCCGTAGTCCCTTCGAGGTTTGAAGCGTAGATGACGTCGTTGTCGCTTGTTCCTTTGATAGATGCCATTTTTTTGTCCTTATTGTTATCGTTTTCATATGCACAGATTTAGAGCAAAGTAAGCTGTGCATCTTTGGCAGTATCGTATTCGAAGCGGCTATAGATATGATGTTGCAACTATTGGACATTTCCTCGTTAAGTCGGTTTATAACAAGTGTCCCATAATCGGAAAAAGAAGAGTAAAGGTGGACTAGTTAGAAGCGACGTTAAGTGGTTGATGAAACGCAAATATTCATATTTTAACAACGAAAAAAGCCATCTTTTCAGATGGCTTTTTTGCTTTACTGGCTTCCAAAAACCTTACGGCTGTTGGCGCGTCGCCGTTAGTACGATTTCACGGACACACACATTCTGTGGTTGGCTGTATGCGTAAGTCACGGCATTGGCAATGTCATCTGCCGCGAGGATGCCACCCATGTCTTCTTTCCAGCTTTCATAGCCCGCTTTGATTTCGTCACTGGTGGTGTGAGAAAGCAATTCGGTTTCTACTGCGCCAGGGGCAATGGTGATCACGCGAACGTTTGCTGCTGCCACTTCTTCACGGACGTTTTCAGAAATAGCGTGTACTGCGAATTTTGTGCCGCAGTAAGCCGCGTGGTTCGGGAAGGTTTTACGTCCTGCCACTGAACTGATGTTGATGATGGTGCCGCTGTTGCGCGCAATCATTGGCGCTAGCACCGCTTGCATGCCGTTCATCAAGCCTACTACGTTCACGTTAAACATGGTCTGCCATTCCGCCGCGTCTTGGGTTGCCATGTCGCCCAGCAACATCACACCTGCGTTGTTAACGAGCAAATCCGCTTCGCCGTACATGGCTTCTGCTGCTGCGATCGCGTCATCAAAAGAGGCTTTATCAGTGACATCCACGTGTTTGCATAAGGTGTTTGGTAGGTTTAAGGCTTCTAAGCGATCAACACGGCGCGCAAGCAGTAATAGCGGATGACCTTGTGCTGAGAATTGTTTTGCGATCGCTTCACCAATGCCAGAGCTTGCGCCTGTGATAACAACTAGCTTTTTCATGTTCTACCTCGATCAGATTATTGGTTTTGTTATTGCGTGTTTATTAAGTGTTTCTTATTGAGGCTGCATTCTAAATAAGTCATGATTGTTGATATATATGTCACAATAAAACTCAGTGTTGCATTATGAGCACCAATAAAGACCCATTGAACGACAACCTTGCTGATATCCGCGCCTTCGTAGCGATAGCCGAATCAGGCAGCTTTTCCAAAGCAGCTGAAAAGCTTGGTGCATCGCGTGCGCACATGTCACGTCAGCTTAGTCAGCTTGAAAGCCGCCTCGGTGTGCAGCTCATTATTCGTACCACCCGCTCTCAACGTTTAACCACGGCAGGTGACGCCTTGTTTACACGTTGCCAAGCGGCGATGATGCAGATTGATGATGCCATTTCAGATGCGATTGATGATTCCGACCAACTGCGCGGTCGCATTGCGGTGAACTGCGTGGGAGGCATATTAGGAGAATCGCTGGTGGGTGATGTGATCCACCGCTTTTGTTTTGACCACCCTGATATTCATGTTGAACTGGATTTCAGCAGTGAACGGGTTGATCTGATTGAATCCCGTTTTGACCTCGTACTGAGAATGGGCGCGTTGAATGATTCGCGATTGATTGGTCGCTACTTGGGAGACATTGAAATCGGCACCTACGCAGCACCGCATTATTTGTCGCAGCGCGGTCGTCTTGCACACCCACGAGATTTGCAGAAACACGATTGTTTGACGGGATCGGTAACACGTTGGCGATACGTGAAAGTGGATGCGCATTCTCAACATGTCGATGTGGACGTGAAAGGAAATTTACAATGTAAAAACGGCCACGTGTTAATGAGCGCATCGTTGCAAGGAAACGGCATTTGCCGACTCCCAGCGCTCTACTGCGAAAGCCATGTTCAAGCGGGCAGATTGGAAAACGTATTTACCGATTGGGGGGTGGAGAAGGTGCCCCTGTACTTGCTTTATCACAAAGATCGCCACCAGCCGAAACGACTAAAAGCCTTGATACAAAGAATGGTTGCCGAGGTGCCACCTCAACTGTCTTAGGTGCCTCTTCAGCTGTCTTAGGTGCGTCTTTGTCTCGTTCAACAGAATTATATTTACTGATATATAAAATAAGTAAGTACTTGCTCACTGAATCCTGATAGATATAAAAAAGCCACGCTCGTTGGCGTGGCTTTTGCGCTTTTTTTACTCGTTTCTCGCTTCAGGCTTTTGCCATCAGCGATGACGTTTTACACCGTTCCCGAGGCTTTCTTTTGAGGGCAGATGTGTTCGTAACTCGGCGACGTCTCTCGTGCTTCCTCGCCATTCGGCGAAGTGTCGTCATCAGGCAGCACAATGCTATCTGCCATCGCAGACTTTTCAGCCAGTGCGATATCATCATCTTCTGTGCGCATGTCTTCGGTGAGGCTCGCAAAGGTTGTCTCAGTCGCCAGCGCTTCTTCTCTCGCTGCACGTTTTGTTTTGCGCTTCTCAAGACCTGCAAGCCAGATAAGCGGTACAACGATCAACGAGGTTCCAACAATCATCAGCATGTCTGGCACTTCACCAAACATCACCAAGCCAACACCAACCGCACACACCAAGCCGCTGTATTCGGCGCTCGCAATTTTGCTGCTTTCTGCTGCACGATAAGCAATCACACACGTGGCGGCGTACACCAGAATAAATGCGGTTGACCCAGAAGCACGTAGGAACAAATCCATGCTAAACGGCACACCTTCGTACAACGCCAATCCTAACGCGACAGGAATACCAATGAGGTTATGCAGTAATAACGTTTGCGGTACCGTCTGCTCACGCGGAATTTTCGGGATCAACAAGTTGTTCACCGCGAGCGTCACCGCCACGATCATCGCTGAAATAGCCGCCCAGCTGAGATCTGTCGGGCGCACCAAAAGCAACACACCGACGAAACCCACCACCGCCGCAATAATGGATGCCGTTGACAGTTTCTCACGCAAGAAAATCGCCGCCAGCGGAAGCATGATCAAGGGAGCAGCATAGAAGATCGCATTCGCCGTTGCCAATGGCATGGTCGTTAACGCAATGACGGAGAAAAACACACCCACCAACCATACGTGTGCACGCAACATGTGCCATTTAAGCCCAAGCGTCAGGTTTTTCTTCGGTGCCGTTAAACAGAAAGGAAGCAAAATGAGAACGGCTGACACCTGGCGAAACAGTGCAAATTGAAAGATAGCGCCATCAGCACCGCCCTCCATGGTTTTTACCAGCGCGTCAGAAAACGTCGCGGCAAGGTTGCCAATCACCAATAAGGTCATGGCCATCCCAACTGAAATATTACGCATGATAAAGGCTCCTGTTCATGTCGTATTTCCTCTCTCACGATGCTGCGGCAATCAAAACTCAGGGAGTTCTGACATACAACCTCATGAGAATAAGGGCCAAAAGATCTAATCTAGATCACAGAACAGGCATAGTAGCGTGAGCTTATCATGACGTATAATGATGAATATTCGTTATTCATGAGTTATTTCGATAATGAAATTTCCCCCTCTTCGCGCTGTGCAATATTTCGATGTCGTTGCTCGATTGAATAGTTTTTCAAAAGCAGCAGAAACACTGAACGTGACGCAAAGTGCAGTGAGCCACCAAATTCGGCTACTTGAAGACTTTTTAGGGGAATCCCTGTTTGAGCGACAAGGGCGCAATTTACAACTGACGCCTGTAGGACAGCGCTATTACGATGACGTAAGCGACCCACTTCAAGCCATTGGCCGAGCCAGTCATCAAGTACGTGAAGGGGAATCCGGCCAGTTACGTCTCGCGGTATTTAGCTCGTTGGCCGTGAAGTGGCTAATGCCACAATTGGCAGATTTTCGTCAAAAACACCCTGAAATCGACCTTTCCCTTGAAATGTTCGCTGACCACCCAAACCTGTCAGACAAGCTTGCAGATTGCTTCATCATCGATTTCGAACCGGGCAAGAACTATCAATACGATTTGCTCTATCACGAATATCTTTATCCCGTATGCAGCCGTAAAATTTGGCAACAAATCAAAGATAAACCGCTGCCAGAAGCCATGTGGGACTATCCCCTGCTGTCAGTGACCTCATTGATGGAGAACGATTGGGGGCAATGGTGCAAACTGGGCGGTTTCCCGCTGCCAAACACTGTCAAAATTCATGCCTTTAGCCACATGCTACTCGCCACAGAAGCGGCACGCTATGAGCAAGGGATCACCTTGTTGAACTATTACTTCATGAATGAAATCGACCGCGAACAGTTAGTGCGTATTCCTATGCACGAAATGCCCACGGGCGACAGTCTCTACTTTGTGTACAAAAAGCACCGCGCACGTCAGCCAGATATCGTGAAGCTAGGTCGATGGTTGCAGCAAATTTCGGCACAAGGTGAATCTCAGCCGTCATCACATGACAAGTAATACGCGCAACTTAAAAGCCGTATTTTGAGCGTTTAACCCACCATCCTTGTCTCATCGCGAGACATCGCGCTTTCATTCTCTTTTGAAAGACGACGTGAGATACGTCATTTGTAGACACACTCCCCCGCTAAACAGGCATTTACGTCAATTCTGACTAAACTTATTTGTGAACCATTTTTCTTACATGTGAGTATTTCTATCCACTAACCGACAGGGCGATACGACTGATGATGCCAGTACCGTCAACATTAACGAATTTCGCTCTTCCTGCCATGCAGAAAATCGCACGTTTACTGGTTGGTGCGCTCCTGTGTTTTTTCTCGATGTTTCCCTCGGCGACATTCGCCGACACCCACAAATCAGAATACGGGTATTCCGATTTGTACGGCGAGCTCACGCCCTCCCAAGTTTATGAATTAGTGAAAAACATCGATGCGCTGGTCATGCGTTATGCGCAGAAACACCGCCCTCAAATAGTTAGCGCGTTACCGACCGACCCCATTCGAGTGTCCAACTACACACCCGAGCAGGTCTTCGTCGCATTGCTTGCACTGAGCGACAACATCGACAGGTTTCTGCAAGCCAATCATCTCCCTCTGATCAAACGCATCGAACGAGAACAAAACAACGCCATTCCGGCAGAAGTCTATTTGCAAGCAGGCTTATGTTTAGATTCGCTGATTATGGCAATGTCGCGGATAGAAAACGGCAAATCGTTTGGCGATTTTTACGCATTAAAAGAAAGCGACAAAACAAAAGCACCCTCTGACGTGTATGCCCTTGTTGATCTTGTTCATCGAAAATTGTTCGTGTTGCTCGACGCCGGTTCACAGCAGCAGTAACCCCTTTACGGAAAAGGTAAGAAACAGTGATGAGACTGCCTATTTTACATCTAACCATTGGTAAGCGCCTGGTATTGGGGTTTGGCTTGGTCCTCGCCATCATGGGGTCTGCCATCATCTTCTCTAACAGCCGATTGGCCGAGTTGCAGCGTGTTGAAGACAATCTGGTGAATGACACCTTCCCCACAAGCCTTGCTGGCAGTGCCTTGATGGGAGAAATCAACAAGTCACTTGCCGTGCTGCGAGGCTATCTTGTGTTGGGGGATGTCAGCTTAATTGCCGAAAGACAAAACGTGTGGAAGAACATTGACGCCCAAGTTGCCATTTTGAAAGCCAACGAGCTTTCACAAATTGAAGCGGGCTATCAAGACGTACTGTTTGAACTTTCAAAGACACTTCAGCAACTTCGCGTGGCACAAGATGAAGCGGAAAACATTGCACATTCTGTGGATGAGCAACCCGCCACCAAGATTTTCGAGAATGAAACCCTACCTGAAATCACTCGCCTGCTGGCGACACTCAGACAACTTACCACCATAGAACAGACATTGCCTGCCACACCAGAGCGCAAGAAAATGCTGGGGCATTTTGCAGAAACCAGTGCGTCATTCTCCCTCGCCCTCTCCTCGGTTCGCTCTTACCTGCTCAGCGGCGACCCGTTATTTAAAGCAGGCTACTTGCAACATTGGACAACCAATAGCACGAGTTTTTACACCATTGAAGATAACCAACATTTGCTGACGTCCGAACAGTTAATGCTCTTCAATCAATATGCACGTCAACGTGCTCGCTTTTCTCCCTTGGTCGAACGTATGTTTGACATCCGTGATTCCGAACGCTGGAACATGTCGCAGTACCTGGTGGGGAGCAAAGCCTCGCCAATTGCTGACCGTTCACGGGAACTGGTACAGCAAATGATCGACATTCAAAACGTGGCGCTACAACAAAACGTCAACCAGTTAAAAGCATGGAACGCCTCTGTCGTCATGGTGCTTAGGCTGTCAGGTATCATTGGGCTGTTGATTGGCGCCGTGATCGCCTTTGTGATCACACGATCGGTTGCGAGGCCATTACTCGGCACAACACGCCGACTTGAAGACATCGCCAAGTCTGGCGACTATTCAGTGCGCTTGAGAGTGCGTGGCAATGACGAAATAAGCCAATCAGCCGCGGCATTCAATTCCTTAATGGATTCGACACAACGCGCGCTGAGCGAGATGAACAACGTGATGAAGCGCCTATCCGAGGGCGATTTGAGCGTCAGAGTCAAAGGGGACTATCGTGGCGATCTGCTCGCCATCAAAGCACTGACAAACACCTCGCTCGACAACATTGAACAAGCAGAAGCCGCCAAGCTCGCCTTCGAAGAGGAAGCAAAAAAAGTCGCCGAAGAAAATGCGCAAGTACGCCAGGCGCTAGACAGCGCATCAAACAACATCATGTTGGCCAATGTCGACAACATTATTATTTATCTCAATGAAGCGGCGTATCAAATGCTGCGTGATAACGAGCGGGATTTCTCCAAGGAAATACACAACTTCGATTTGAAAAACGTCGTCGGACAGTCCATCGACATGTTCCACAAAAAACCAGCGCACCAACAATTTATTCTTGCTCATCTCGATGAATCTCATCGCAGTGAATTCACGGTGGGCGATAAAGTGATGGCCGTAAACGCTGTACCGATTTTCGATACAGACAAGCACCGTATCGGCACAGTGATTGAGTGGAAAGATCGCACCGCCGAAGTCGCTATCGAACGGGAAATTGACGCCGTTATCGTGGCAGCATCACGCGGGGATTTTAATCAGAAGCTGACCATGGAAGGCAAACAAGGCTTCTTCTATAACTTGGCTGAAGGGCTAAACACACTCACTCGCAACGTTGAAGCATCATTGGAAGACATGCAAACAATACTCGCCGCAGTGGCACAAGGTGATCTCACTGAACGCATGGAGAAAAAGTACGGTGGCAGCTTTGCCGCACTGAAAAAAGACACCAACCTGACCATTGATAAGCTGACCGAAGTGATCAGCAAAATCCGTGAAACCGCAGGCACCATATCAGCGTCATCACGAGAGATCGTAACGGGCAATCAAGATCTCAGCGCCCGTACCGAAGAGCAAGCAACGTCATTGCAAGCCACGGCCACCAGCATGGAAGAGATGACAGGCACGGTGAAGCAAAGCGCCGAGAACGCCCTCGCAACAAAAATGGTGAGCATGAAAGCACGCGAAAAAGCCCGCGAAGGCGGCCATGCGATTTCACGTACCATCACCGCGATGGAAGAAATCAGTGCGGCCAGCGATGAAATTGGCGAGATCATCGGCGTGATTGACGAAATAGCCTTCCAAACCAATTTGCTCGCGTTAAACGCCGCCGTGGAAGCCGCTCGTGCGGGTGAACAAGGCCGAGGGTTTGCTGTGGTAGCAGGCGAGGTAAGAAACCTTGCACAGCGCTCAGCAAGTGCGGCAAAAGAAATCAAAGAACTGATTCAAGCCAGCAACAAGAAGGTATGTATCGGCTCTGATTTGGTGAGTGAATCAGGCAAAACCCTCACTGAAATCGTTTCTATGGTGGAAGAAGTCGGCAGCAAGATGGAAGACATCAGCGATGCTGCGCAGGAGCAAAGTATCGGCATAGAACAAGTAAATTTGGCCATCACACGCATGGATAACGTGACTCAACAAAACGCCACCTTGGTGCAGCAAGCCACCACAGCCAGCGAGAACATGTGGATCCTGTCCCAAGACATGACCGAAATGATGGCCTTCTTCGACCTGCTTGAGGATAACCACCGACACATGGAAGGTCAGTACTCGGAAAACGACATTGAGGAAAATGGCTTCTTTGATGACGAAGACGCAAAACAAGGTTCTGCCATTGATGACGACGATGATGAATTTGAATGGGAAGAGCGAAGCTAGAAGCTAGAAGC
>NZ_MDAG01000007.1:97571-274083 GCF_002876705.1 Enterovibrio norvegicus
AGAAGCTAGAAGCTAGAAGCATGGTGTCAGAATGACATAACAAACAAAGAAAAATCCGGGAGCATATCCCGGATTTTTTGGTTTCGCTGTTTGTATATCAAGAACTCAAAGCCGCAGCTTATGACCCTGTAACTGGTGCTAGGCTGCTGACGTTTTAAAGTACTTCACCAGATCCAACAAGTTTTCCGCTTCAACCAGCAGGTTCTCGCTCGCGGCGGTTGTTTCTTCCACTAGACCTGCATTTTGCTGCGTCATGTTGTCCATTTCGGTCACAGCGCGGTTTATTTCTTCAATGCCGAGTGATTGTTCTCGTGTCGCTGTGCTCATGTTAGAGAGCATCCCAGAGACTTCTTTGATGGCTTCAACAATGTTCACTAAATTATCGCCAGACTCGCGCACCAGATGTGTGCCGTCTTTAATTTTGCTGACACTCGCATTGATCAGTTCTTTTATTTCTACCGACGCCTTAGCACTGCGTTGAGCGAGGTTTCTCACCTCCCCTGCAACCACTGCGAATCCGCGGCCTTGCTCGCCAGCACGCGCAGCTTCTACCGCCGCATTCAGAGCCAACAAGTTCGTCTGAAAGGCAATTTCGTTGATCACGCCGATGATGTCAGAGATCTGTTTGCTCGAATTCTCGATTTCTGCCATCGCATCCACCGCTTCTAACACCACTTTTCCACCGCGCTCCGCTTTGGTGGTTGCGTCTGCAGACAAGGTATTCGCCGTCACTGCGGTATCGGCATTGAGCCTGACGGTCGATGTCATTTCCTGCATGCTGGCAGAGGTTTCTTCAAGACTGGTCGCTTGCGATTCGGTGCGGTCACTCAAATCTGTTGTGCCCGTTTTAATCTCTCTTGCTGCCGCACTTACCGAAACAGACAGACGGGTAATATCACTCACCAACTCGTTTAAACGGTGCATGGTTGAATTGAGCGCATTGCGGACAGGCTCGAACTCTTCATCAAGGGTTTCTTCGATCGAATGCCTCAAATCCCCCTTCGAGAGTTTTAATAAACACTCACTGATCAGGGCAACCGCGCGTTTTTTCGCGGTAATGTCCGTGGCATATTTGACGACTTTAAATGGGTTGCCGTTGATATCAGCGATCGGGTTATACGAGGCTTGTATCCACACTTCGCGGCCTCCTTTCCCGAAACGCTTAAACTCCGCACTTTCAAATTCACCGCGATTGAGTTTCTCCCAAAACGCTTTGTATTCCGCACTGCCACTGTATTCAGGATCGACAAACATGGAATGGTGTCGCCCTTGCACTTCTCTGCTCGTGTATCCCATCGCATTCAGGAAATTGTCATTAGCGGTTCTGATCGTGCCATCCATATTGAATTCAATCACGGCCTGAGACTTACCAATGGCGTCAATTTGTCCTTCAAAGTTCGCATTGCGGTTTTTTTCTTCCGTTATATCCGTGGCAAACTTCACCACTTTGAACGGATTACCCGACGCATTAAATATTGGGTTATAAGAGGCTTGAATCCACACATCACGCCCTGCTTTCCCCACGCGCAAAAACTCGCCAGATTGATATTTCCCTTCCGCGAGGTGTCGCCAAAAACGTTTATATTCCGGACTTGAGCAATGGTTGTCTGATACGAATATGCTGTGATGCTTGCCCTCAATGTCTTCCAGTTCATACCCCATCGTATCGAGGAAGTTTTCGTTCGCCGTTAAGATATTGCCTTCAAGGTCAAATTCAATCACCGCCTGTGATTTATGGATCGCATCAATTTGACCTTCAAAATTGGCCGTAAGCATTTTTTGTTCAGATATATCAGACGCGAATTTGACGACTTTAAAAGGCTTACCTGAATCATCAAAAATCGGATTGTAGGAGGCTTGGATCCAGACTTCTTTCCCGCCTTTGCCTAAGCGTTTGTATTGCGCGCTCTGGTGTTTCCCTTTCGCAAGGTTCTCCCAAAACACCTTATATTCCCGACTTTTGGCAAAGAGTGAGTCAACGAAAATTGAATGGTGTTTCCCTTCTATTTCGTCAAGTGAGTACCCCATGACGGACAGGAAGTTGTCATTCGCAAAGAGGATATGACCGGAAGTATCGAACTCAATGACGGCTTGACTGCGGTTTATGGCATCAAGTTGTCCCTGTACATTCAGTGCACGTATCTTATGCTTCGTGATGTCTGAGGCAAATTTCACCACTTTCACCACATTGCCTTCAGCATTATAAACAGGGTTGTAAGATGCTTGGATCCACACAAGCTTTCCGTCATTCCCCACACGCTTAAACTCCGCCGTTTGCGATTTTCCACGCCCCAGTTGTGCCCAGAATGTTTTGTATTCTTGGGTACTGGCATACTCAGGCTCCACAAACATAGCGTGACTTTTCCCTTGGATATCAGACAGGTTGTACCCCATTACCCCTAAGAAATTGTCGTTTGCAGTGAGTATTTTACCTGTGGGATCAAACTCAATAACTGCGAGAGATTTGTCCAATGCTGCCATCTTCGCATTCGCATCTTCGCTGGCCTCATCGCGAGTACCTATCATGTTGCTCAATGCGCGCCATAAAGCGGTCAGTGTGGATGTTCGCATTTTCTAGACTCCTGTTCCGAATACATGAATATTAGTAGAGTTCTTGCGGATAACAGGGGCGATTTGGCGATAAGTTCCGCCATTTGAGAGGTCAAAACAGTACATGGATTTGTCATGTGAAACACGACAATGAAAAAAGCCAGTATCACCGTCTGGCAACACTGGCTTCAATAGAGAAAGTGCGGGAATTAAATCAAACCAAGCTCGCGTAAACGCTCCATCAGATAGCTGTCTGCGGTATGACGCTCTGACAACACCACTTCAGGTTTTGGGTGTAAAAACAATGGCAGAGAAATGCGGGATTTTGACATGTCAGCCCCTTCAGGGTTCACCACGCGATGTGTCGTTGAAGGGAAGTAGCCACCAGAGGCTTCTTGCAGCATGTCGCCAATATTGATGATCAAGTTACCAAAATCACAAGGCACATCCAGCCAATCACCTTCTTTTGATAACACTTGCAGCCCCGGCTCGTTTGCCGACGGCAAAATGGTCAACAAATTGATGTCTTCATGTGCCGCAGCACGGATAGCATCGACGTCTTCTTCGCCGCTCATTGGTGGGTAGTGAAGAACGCGAAGCAGGGTTTTATCACTGCCATCGACCATGCTCGACAATGACTGTGAATAGTTTGCGGCGACATTCTCAGGGGAATGTTGCTCAACCCAGCCCAGTAACTGCAAAGCCACTTTGTTCGCTTCCGCGTAGTAGTTATCCAGTTCAGCTTTTAGCGCGTCAGGGCATTGGCCCCAAGGGTAATAGTGGAAGAATTCTTTGATGTCTCTCTTCTTGTGGCCTTTCGCGACCTCTGACACCTTGGCAGAGAAAAATCCATCTTGGGTCTTTGGGTTAAAGGTAAAATCGCCCTTGTCATCGCTATCAAAAAAGCCTTGCCAGTTTGCATAGACAGATGACACCAAGTCTTGGCTGATTGGGTGGTTTTTCAGAACGCCAAAGCCGGTGTTTCGAAGTGATTCTACAAATCGTTCTGCCGCGTCTGCCGCGTTAAAATCTACTGCTTCCAGTTTCATGGTGACTCACTTTCTCTTGGTTTCGTTATTGTTATGTCTTCCCAGTGGTGCCTATTAAGCCTCAGCTGCTTAGGATCGGTTGACCTATGTGGTCAACACATGTTGAGCAGCACCAACGAGGGAATTGCTGTGAATTCTAGCAATGGATCGGAAGACAACAAACCTTATAAAGAGGAAACGTGCTCTGTATTAAGTAACCACAGGGAAAGGCGCTGATTGAATTGTTCAGGAGCTTCGAGCGGTGCGAGGTGATGCGCCCCGGTAAGACAATCCATTTCACCCTCAGGGTAAATGTAGGCGAGTACCTTCTTCGCACCGACGGGCGTGTAATCATGTTCTGCAGAGAGAATAAAAATCGGACACCGTACAGCGGCTAACTTGCCCGTCACACTCCAATTGACGACGGCATTGAACGCCGCAATATAGCTTTCCCTGTCGTTACGCGACCAACGGGCTACTGCCTTTTCTCGTGCCTCTTCCAGCCCTTTACCTGGCAACAATTGCTTGGCCATTAGCTTGGCAATGTTTTCTACAGAGACGTAGGCCAATAGAAATCGTCGAGATAACAACATCCACCATTCATTCCATCGACGGGGTTTGCACTCAGCAAGGGCATTCACCACAGCTAAACGCGCCACTTTTTGCGGGTGATGAATAGCAAGCTCAAGACCAACCATTCCCCCCATAGAAATACCAATGACGATCGCTTGATCTACCTCAAGTTCATCAAGCAAGGCATGAATGATCCTTGCGCAATACGGCAAACTAAAGGTATGAATATCGCCATTTGATTCACCGTGTAACGGAAAATCAGGGGCGATCACGTCGAAATTAGATTTGAACGCATCGATCTGCGCTTGCCAATCACGATGGCTTGACCCTAGTCCATGAAGAAGTAGAAGCGTAGGGCCATTTCCCTCGCGTTGATAATGGATGGTCGTGTTTGCACACTGACAAGTTGGCATTGAAAGTTATCCCTTTACCGTCGCGTTGATATTATCGATACGGCGCGATAAATCCGAACAGTCTCAACAAGCTCTGGTCTACCCCGCTACAACAGTAAAAGAGACCGAGCTTTACAGTGTAAAAGCTCATCAACCTGCTTTTTTCAACGACAACTGTTCAGCGTGGAGCGCGTCCCACTCTTCCCTCAGTACGCCATATCGCAACGAATCATAGTATTCGCCCTGATAGAAGCGCACTTTCCGCATCCGCCCTTCTTCACTCATTCCAAGCGCCTTGGCACATTTCATCATGCGTGGATTGCCCGACCATGTTGTTAAACCGATTCTGGCAACGTCATGGTGTTCAAACAGGTAAGATATCCATAAAGTGAGTGCTTTGCGCCCAAGTTGTTTCCCCCAGTGCTGGGAAGTAAACAAGGTGATCCCCACTTCTAGCCAGCGGGTTGATTGATCTTCCCAGTAACAGGAAAGGTAACCAATGGCTTCGCCGTGGTAATCAACCACCATGGCAGTTTCGCCTTCCTTTAACCGCCTAAAAAGACGACGGCCAAATTGGAATCGCGATTGGTATTCGAGAGGGATATACGGGGCGTCGTGCGCTTTCCATTCGTTATGGATATAGATGTATTGCCACAGAAGATCTTTTTCATTTCTCCGCGCCGGTCGCAAGCAAATATCGTCTAGCGTCAACATAACAATCCTTTGTCATCGCCGCTGTATCGCGGTCTGTTTTCTTTACGTTATAGCAGGTGTTCGCTCTTCGCCAACAGGATTCATGACAATAGCATCAAGAGTTTCGCCTTCGTCAAACTCCCGTGAAAATGCGTGCTGATAAGGCGTCAAGATGCGCCGAAAAAACCGGGGGCACGCGCCTTTCTCTCAACATCTCCACTAAGACGTTCTAGACACAATAAAAAGTGGACTTTAGCGGGGTCTTTCCTAACCTTGAGGCAAGGCGCTCAAAAGATTGCGCTTACGACATGCTCTAGGGGAATTGACGCTATGTCTCTGACATCACAGCAAATTGCACTCATCACAAACAGTTTTAACCAAGTCGAACCCATCGCGTTGAAAGCGGCGGACATTTTCTATGACACCTTGTTTTCCTACGATCCAAGCTTGAAACGCTTGTTCAGAGGCGACATGAAACAACAAGGTCGAAAGTTAATGGCAATGTTGCATGCCGCGGTTAACAGTTTGGACACACCTGACAAGCTTGTGCCTGTTTTGCAAGAATTGGCCAAACGGCATGTGGCGTATGGGGCGAAGAAATCCCATTTCACGCCAGTGTGTAATGCGTTGCTGAATACGTTGAAACTCGGACTGGGCGATGCATTTACGCCAGAGGTACGTGCAGCTTGGGTTGCGTTGCTTCATTTCGTGGCTGATACCATGAAAGAAGAAATGCCAGCTTAGGCTTATACCTCGACCTCGACCGAATTAAGCGTCTGTCACCCAACCCCATCCATAAAAAAACGGACGCGAGAGAGGCGTCCGTTTTTTAGGTTTCATGACGTCAATAAAGCCTGAAGCTAGATCTTCACTTCTATCGGACCACTGAACGCATTCACCGCAGGCGCTTCGCCTTTGAATTTCTCGTATTCGACGAGACAGGTATAGGCACTGCACGCTTGCGCCAGTTCAGACGTACCGACATCCAGCGTCACCGTGTTGGGATCGCCGTACGTATCGATCGCGCCTATTTCCGATCCCGTCGGGCCATACCAAGCACCTTCTTGAATGCGGATCACACCCGGAGGGTAACTGTCTGACACCACAGCACCTGCGATCAACTGTCCACGATCGTTGTATACACGGATCAAGTCGCCATCTTTGATCCCTTTAGCTTTCGCATCCGCAGGGTTGATGTAAGCAGGCTCACGCCCCTGCACTGCGTATGTTTCACGCATCGCGGGAGATTCACACATCTGGGAGTGCAAACGCTTGTCTGGGTGACACGATTGCAGCCAGAACGGGAACTTGTCGGAACCCGGCCCACCGTGTGAGCGCTCGGCTTTTTCAAACCACATGGGGTGCTCTTGGCAGTATTCATACCCATAGCTACCGATTTTACGGCTGGTGATTTCAATAAAGCCCGAAGGCGTACCGAGCGGGTTCAATTCTGGATCTTCACGGAAAGCCGCATGACGAACAAATGTACTGCCCTCACCAAAGCTCACATAACCGTCTTTCCAGAAAGTCGCGAAATCTGGCATTGGGAACTTGCCTTTGTTCGCTTCGGCACAGTCATTGTAGAGTTTTTCCACCCACTGCATGTCGTTCATGTCTTGGGCGAACTCTTTGTCTTTACCCACACCAAAGCGCTGTGTCAGCCCTTTGAAGATGTCAAAGTCCGTGCGAGATTGATAGAGCGGATCCACCAGCTTGTGCATGGCGAGCACGCCCGTGGCGGAATACGCACCGTACAAATCGATATCATCACGCTCAAACTGGGTACAGGCTGGCAATACAATGTCTGAGAAACGGCATGTTGCGGTCCACGCAAAGTCGATCGTCACTGCCGTTTCAATATTGTGATACGCCTTTTTCATCCGGTTATGATCTTGGTGGTGATGCCACGGGTTGTTCCCGCTGACCACCACCATTTTGATCGGCGGCAGCTTCACCTTGTTGCCGTTGTAATTGATCTCTTTGCCCGGCTCTTCAATGGATTCAATCCAACGCGCCACAGGAATGGTGCTTGAGAAGCCTTTAAAATCATTGTTGTCATGAAGTGGTGTCATGCCAGGGTCGAGGTTACGCGGGAAGCCCCCCGGTCCAGCAGCGCCAGTTGCAGGCTCGCCAATACCGCTGTAGTGGTGCGCATAAGACACGCCACCGCCAGGTAAGCCGATGCCACCCAACATGCTTGCGATCACCGCGCCCATCCAATACGGCTGCTCACCATGCTGCTGACGTTGTACACACCAACCAAACATGATTTGGGTGCGATCGCTGGCAAGCATGCGCGCAAAATCGCGAATACCGTCGGCTGAAATGCCACAGATGTCTGCGGCCCACTCAGGTGTTTTCTCGACCTTATCTTTGGTTTGTCCCATGACATAACCAATGAAATCGTCGAAGCCTAAGCAGTACACATCAAGGAAATTCTTGTCATACAGCTTTTCTGTGTACAGCGTATGCGCAATCGCCAACATGAATGGCACGTCGGTTTGCGGGTTGATGTATTGGTGTTCACAACCCAAGTACTTCTGCGTTTTGCTCGCAACAGGATCTACGCAAATAACGCGCGTTTCCCCTTTCGCGACTTTGTCTTTGAGTTGCGCGAAGTAGTCATACACATCGTGGGTTGGGCACTGCCAGCCGACCTGCGCATTTTTCACCGGATCGTTTGCCCAAATAATGATTTGCTTGGCATTCTCCAGCACCAATGGCCATGAGGTTTGCTGCGCGTAAACCTCGGTAGAGCCAAGAACATACGGCAAGATAGTTTGGCCAGCACCGGTGGAGTAGTCCCCAATTTTCTTCACGAAGTAGCCGTGCATCGCCAATGCACGTTGCATGTGCGTGGTACAGCTTTGGAACTGTCCGGTTTGACGCCAGCCCGTTTGCCCCGCCAATAAACCCGATGGTCCATAGGTTTTCTGTACGCGTTCAAGCTCGGCATAGAAGAGATCGAGGGCTTGATCCCACGTAACACGAACAAAGCGGTTATCGCCACGTGTGGTATTCCAGCCTTCGCTGCGTTTTAGCCAGTCCAAGCGCACCATGGGATAACGCACACGGGAGGGGTTATATATCAGCCCTTTGATGCCATCGATCATTTGACTTGGATTTTTGTCATGGCTAAACGGCACGATTTCTGCCACTTCACCACCCACAACGCGGGCACGGAATGCGCCCCAATGTGAGCCTGTTGTGCGCCAGACACCGTCCAGCAATTCTGAACTGGCTTTGGCATCGGTAGAAACAAGTAAACTCGGACCAATCACTGCCGTCGCACTGACGGACAGCATGCCTTTGAGGAACTTGCGTCGGTTCATCTTCATTCGGCTATCCCTCTTAGTGCTCAACAAACGTGCTGGAGTGTTTTTGTAGGTACTTGAGTACCAACGATTGTGTGGCTTGGTCGAAATTCACAAAGCCCATCATGCCGTCAAACATACCCGGCCACGTATTGGCATCAAAGTGTGCTTCATCTGGCTGGGTGTGACACAAGCTACAGTTGGTTTGATACGCTTGTTTTGCTTCTGTCCATACAGGATCGATGTTGTCGAGGAAGTCAGCTTTCTTCGCCCAAAGATCGACTTCAACACGTTGCCACGTCAGGCCTGTCAGCTCGTCTTCTTTGGTTTCAAAGGTTCTGATATCGGTATCACTTTGCGCCACAACTTTCGACAAGGCTGCCGATGGAATATTGAGACCAAAGTCTTCATAAATCACGCGGCCAAAGCCTTTCAGTTTACGCCAGCCCGTCAAGGAAACCCTGACAGCCGCGTCAGTATCTTCAAGCACAGTGACCATGGAAGCAGGCTCTAGCACACCACCGTCATCTTTCAGTTCTTGATCAACATAAAGCTCTAGGAAGTTCACGCTGTAGATCGGCTTGTCTTTTTTGTAGCTGGTGCTGTGAGACATGGAAATGAGTTTGCCCAGCATGCCGCCCGTGGAATCCATTTCAGCAGGAAGTTCGTGTGCAATCCCTTTGTGACAGTCGATACAGCTTTGGTCGCGCTCTGCCGCTTGTGCCATTTGCAAACGGGCAGCAGGACGCATGTTTTCAATCTGCATGCTTTCATATTTATGGCAGGTTTTACATTCGGCAGAACCATTCGCGGTGAATCGCGCCCATTCGTGCTGTGCGAGCTCTAGACGTTTATCGAGGAATTTTTCACGCGTACCAATCATGCCGAAAATCTGCGCATACACTTCCTTACTCGCCTGCATTTTCCGCGCAATTTTATCTGTCCAGTTATGAGGAACGTGGCAATCGGGACAGGTTGCTCGCACACCCGAGGTGTTTGACCAATGCACAGTGTGCTGGAGTTCTGGATATACGTTGTCACGCATAGAGTGACAACTGATACAAAACTTCTCGGTGTTGGTGACTTCTAATGCGGTGTTAAAGCCGCCCCAAAAAATCACCCCGGCAATGAACCCACCAAGGGTTAGGGTGCCAAGACTGATTTTGGTTGCTGGGCGTTTTAACGTCGCCCAAAGTTTTAGTACAAATTCTTTCATGGTTGTCTGCTCTTCATCATTTCTCAGGAGGTGTCACTCGTGTTAGCCGTGCCCTGGGGGGCCGAAAAAGAACACCTGACTCATCCAAATGGCGAAGCCATAACCACCGATTAGCATCACGCTCAAAATAGGGAATAGGAAGACGGCAATAAAGAAAAATGCACGCCATTCATAACTCCGCTTTTCGGGTTCTTGAACGATATCTGATTCATGTTGATCCATGACGTTGTCCCTCTATCTCGGTATCAATGACCGAGTCGCTTCCAGAATTAAAATTATGTTCAACACTAGTCTAGAAGACGGTACGCAAAAACGTGTCTCTTTATTGATGCAGATAGGAATGTAAAGTCATTGATAACAGTACGGTACGTGTTGGGGCGGGATGCAGTGAATTAGCGGGAAATGTAAGAATGGGGACAAGGTGTCCCCATGTCTAATTTTACTGACCCGTTGATACTTTGAGGACTGCGGCTAACTCGTCCAGCAGCTTCTGTGTATCATCAGAGAGGCGGTTAATCTCGTTGGTGGATTCCGATGAACGAGACGCCAATTGCCTCACTTCATCTGCCACCACAGCGAACCCTCGCCCATGCTCACCTGCACGTGCTGCTTCTATCGCCGCATTCAATGCCAGTAAGTTGGTTTGCTCTGAAATACCGTCGATCACTTTTGCGATGTTGGAAATCTCTGAACTCGAGTTTGCTACGCCATCCATGATTTCACTCATGCCTTCGCGCTGCTGCACTTGTGCAGTGACATCTTTAACAAACGCCGTGTACAAGGTTTTGCCACCCACCTCGACTTTAGACAATGACAACAAGCCGTAAGCAAGCTTGCCATCTTTGCGGTGTACCGGTACTTCGCGGCTGGATCCGACAATCTTATCTTGCCCTGTCGTTCGGTTCGCATTCACATAGTTATCGTGATTGGATTGGATCTCTGGTGGTACCAGCATTTTGATGTTTTGACCCACCACTTCAGAAGGATCGTAACCCCACAGTTTCTCCGCGGCCGGATTGAAGAAGGTCACGATGTTGTTTTCATCAATGGTGACAACCGCATCAAGCGCTTGTGAAAGGGTTTGTGTGATCGCTTCTTGCGCCATGCGTTGCTCGGTAATATCACGCACGAACGCGGTGTAACCGATGTTGCCGCCAATATCCACTTTTGACAGTGAGAAATTGACCCAAATACGTGATTTGTCTTTACGTTGCATTTCCAACTCACGGGCAGAGCCCACGATCTTGTTGTTGCTTGTCCGGCGGTTCGCATTCACGAAATTATCGTGATTAGATTGAAACTCATCGGGCACCAGCATTCGAACGTTATTGCCAACCACTTCATCGCTGTTGAAACCCCAAAGCTCTTCGGCCGCAGGGTTGAAAAAAGTCACGTTGTTGTCAGGATCAATACTGACCACAGCATCGATCGCTTGTCGAAGCACTTGTTCATTCTCTTCTCGCGCCAAACGCTCTTGAGTAATGTCTCGTGCAAACGCCGTATAACCCACTTCATCACCCACCTCGATACGAGAAAGTGATAAATTCGCCCACAGCTTTTTGCCATCTTTTCGCTCAAGCTCTACATCACGACTGGTGCCAACAATTACATCAACGCGCGAGTCACGGTTGGTGTTTACGTAGCTGTCGTGAACAGAGCGAATTTCTTTGGGAACAAGCATTTTGACGTTTTGTCCAATCACCTCTTCCTTGCTGTAACCCCATAATTCAACTGCCGCATCGTTCATATATGTCACGCAGTTTTTACCATCAATGGACACAACGGCATTTACCGATTGGGACACCATTTGCTCAGAGCGCTCACGCGCGAGCACTTCTGCGGTTACGTCGCGAATGAAGGCAGACCAACCACTCCCACCAGCAACATCAACTTTGTCGAGGGTTAAATCGCACCAAATTTTTTTGTTCGCATGATTTTGAAGTTGTGTGCGCGTGGTGCCTTCCTGCAAAGAGCCAAGCTGCAATGTGCTGATATCTTGTCCAATTTTGTCCTTTGCAGAGCCGCCAAAAAAACGTTCCGCAGAGGCATTCATGTAGTAAATTCGATTTTTCTTGTCGGTATAAACAATCGCGTCGGATGCTTTATCCAGAATTTGCTTGCTCACGCCATTTTTTTTGCTTCCAAACAATCCCATATCTCTAGACCTGCAATGAGTAAAAGGAACACTTATGTCATCATCGTGACATTTGTATAAATAGTAGACAGGGATTTTAAGACCAACAAATATGATTTCTTAAAGAGATAGATAGGTAATAGATGAAGACATAACGTTCAAAATGGCGCATCAACGGAAGAAAGCGCGATCCAGCGTTAATTTCGTCTTTGATTGAGGTTTATGAACGCATTTTGAGTATGCAATGACATTTACACTGTAAACACTTGCCGACAATTTAGCACCCTGCGCAGCAAGCACAAGGTTGGGATTGAGCAAGAGTTCAAGACTCCTTTTTGGCAGTCATAATGTCTCCATAAGAGCCCATCAAGCACTTGGCCTTCTGTCGCTCTTACCCTCATAACAAATCCGAGTTAAAGGAAAAGTCGTCATCATGAAATCATTCATCCTTCGGGTTTCGCAAGGTCCGCGAGCAACCTACCCTCGCCGATAAGCCATCTACGGTAAAACTGCCTTGTAAGACTTCAACCTCGTGCAGAAACTCTCCGTGCATGTTAGAGAGTCATGGGCATTCACTGAGTCTTATCGTTGCCTCTCCGACCCGTTTGCTATCTAAGTCGAACACAGAATACCTCACTGATATATACTCACGAAAATGGGTTTTAAACTCCCTACAAACATCGTTCAATACACTATCTCTATCAAATTCATACTTCTCACCTTCCCTGAAAACATCATTGAACGTATAAAGGTATTCAAGCACCAAGTACTCACCGACAATATCAAACCAAGTAAGCTCTTCATCAAAGATAAACGGTAGCGTTTTTCTGGTTTCATCAGCGATATAAAATATTAACTTTTGTTGCTTGAGCTTCTCTATGAACTCTTCGAAGTGAACGTTAAATGACGCGTCATAAAGTTCCCCATTAATCGCTGCCAACTTGTTTAGCTTCTCTTCCGCATTATCGATATCCTGTAAGCCAGCAATACACCTATCAACAGATATTTTATCTTCTTTTGATATACTCTTATCTCCGCTAGCACGTTCAATGAAATCAGTGTTAAAAATTGGTGCACAGATTTGAGACATCAAGTTTTCAGCAAGTATTTGCATCTCTTCTTTGCTGAAAATTCTACGGTAAGTATTTGCTGTTCTCTCGCGAAAGGAGTCTGAAAAGGTACTGTTAACAAAGTCTTCAATCACTGGTAGAAACTTTTATCATCTTCTTCCTCAAAGATTTTATTTGCCCAGATTTCTATTGATAGCGGTATGTTTTGGTTAACACTTCTGTCCACAAACTGCCGATAAACATCCTTTTCTTCAGCGACTGCTGTCCATGACAGAAACACAATAGCAACACCAATCCAGGCTCTCATTTTCATCGGCACATCCTTGCGCGTGGGGTTATTGGGGAAAGTCTTGTGGACCCACGTTATCAGCGGCTCAGACATAAAGCTATGACAGTGACCATCTCGCCTTTTTTAATTGGTCACTGAAAACCAGCATCACATTCATGAAAAGGCTTTGCAGAGATGTTCATCTCATCCACACGCTAGCACTGTGGAGCTTTACAGTGAGGCCAGAAAAGCCATAAAGGAGTAACTGAACACTATCCGCCGAGGTCGGTTTGATGACGGTCGCGACCTGACTGTATTGCGGCATAGGTTTGGCTCAACGCGCCCGCGTGATACGAATATCACCAATGGTAAAGGTATGATGTTCTCTCTGTCGTGTGCATTGCACTGTTGGCCGCAAGCGAAAAGAGTTCAGTGGTGAGAGTCAGAGTTCAAGTGTTCATGCCCGCGCGGTAGCGCGGGCAATATTAGAGGAGGTTAGATGAAAAGGTTCAGTTTGATATACACATCTCAGGTACAGGCCATGACACCACTTTTCTGTCCACGCCAGCGGAGTAGCCAACGCCTTTTTGGTCTGAAGTAACGTGTGAAACCCAGCCATTATGGACTTCCTGAGTCACGTAAATCGTCGAGAGGTCTTTGGTAATGAAGGCAATATGCCCATCAACGGTACCAATAGCCAAACATTCATCCACTTGACCGAATGACTCCACGCTAACCTGAAGAGGCAATGCCTTGATGAAGTTTCCACGCTCATCCAGTTGCACTAACTTATTGCCTTTCATAAAAATAGCGATGTCATCATGAAACTTCATGGCTCCAACAACCTTCTCACTCCTGTCGGTCATTGCAACATATCCATCAGACAGGATAACGCCATCGTCTAAGTCGATGACCTTATGGTTATTGCCATCCTGTTGTAAGATGTGTAGAAACTCTTTGGATTCAGAGAGAGCATGGTGAACCCGAAAGCCTCGCAACAATATCGGTATTTCTTTTGTCAGCTTAAAGCTCGGTAATTTGTAAATACGTACCGGACTACCTCTGGAGAAATTAATCATCGTGTTATCAAAAAAATGCCACTCAGTGTAATAGGCTGATGTCCGGCCATCATCCTCTGTAAGAAACGTGTATTCTTCATTTTTCTTAATGAAGTTAAAAACAAATTTGTTTTTGTTGTCACCAAATATGCTAATTACTTCATCGTTCTTTTCGTCCTTGATAAAAATAGAAAAATCATCTAAATCTCTACTTTCTAAAAGCTCTAGAGCTGATGACAACACGAGGAGTTGGTCATAACCCTTGAAGTCATGAGCCGCATAGACACCATCGTCAGCCCCCAACAAGTAAGCGATGCCAGCGGCCAATTTCTTTTCCTCTTTGACATCGAGTGTCAAAGGCACCTGTTCGAACTTGTTGGACGAACAAGCAGACAGTAAAAAGACAGACATAACCAAAAAGACAAATCGGAAACTTTTCATTTCATATCCTTATCTAATGAAACTATCCATAGGTGAGGTAATACGACTTCAACGCTAAGAAGTCCTGTTGTCACTCTCATAGAACCTCACTATCAAATCGCAATGAAGCTCAGTAACCAACTCCTCCCTGACATTCAGCGACAGAGAGTTCATCGGTCAGAGTGATGGCTGAAAGGAGGCTTTTTTCTAGATTTAAGTGCTCTTGGAACACATATTAACTTGGCATATTTATGAACTCACAGGGTATGCAAAGTCTAAATGGGGTAATGTCGGTTAGAAAAATTTCATTCAATGAAATCAGCTAGTACAAGACACTTCAATTTCTTGGCAAACAGCCGAAAATACAAAATCAGCAGAGCCTGCATGGAACCTGTATATCGGAAAACTAAGGTCTTTTAACGCATTCGCCCCCTTTTCCCAAAGTACTTCACTTTGTTCGAGTTCATCCATCGAATGAATGAACTCGACACTAAAATCAAGGCACATCCATGGCGGTTCGTCGGTGAAGTCAGGTTTATAACTCATAGATAGAAGACCTATGAGTATCAGACTTTCAGTCTTATCAGGGTACCAACTGAACCCTATCTCGACGGTATTGGTTTCGATGTTAATCGCTACCTGATAAACACTAGAACGCTTGAATCGCTCTACATCAAAATTCATATGCTTTACCTAACTACCTAACATAGACATGATGGGTACTCCCCAGCCCCATAACTCCCCCTCAAGGGAGTTGTGCGCGCGTAATAGGCTAAACCGCACCTGGTACACTACGAACATCAAGATATCTCTTTCCTTGATAGTCCATTGTGTTAAATACACCTAACAACTCTAGACCTTTTGTCCCACCGAATCGCCTCATAAAGCCCTGCAACTCTTGTTGGTTATCATGCATGAACACGCCTATATTAGTGGGCTTATCACACAACGGGATATTTATGAGGGCGAACTTGTCATAACCATATTGAGCAGCAATCTTTGCCGCTCGATAGACATACTGAGAAACGGTGTGGGCTAACATTTCGTCGCTGTCGGGTTTCCCAATCATTTCCAGTTCTTTATTCAAAGACCCTGGTGTTTTATTGAAGCATTGGTCTATTGAGTCGCTCTCTGACGTGCTGGCACAACCAACAACAACTGATACCAATCCAACCAAAATCAAGCGATACACACCCATAGTTACTCCATTATGTCACGATAACAGGCATCTCCCAGCCCGAAGGTTCAGCTTAAGAGATTAACAGATGGTGTGCAAAGTAGGCGCCTCGTGGCGATTTAAATAAGTTTGGCTTGGCATACTTGAAGGAGGATATTCCCTTAAATATTAGACGATTAAGAATGTGTGACATTTACACTGTAAACCGAAAGTCCACATAATAAACCACCAACATGGTGCACTCTTGCGCTACGCTATGATAGTTAACTTGCTATGAAATAAAGAAAAACCATGAAACTAAGTGCATCGCCCATTCTCTACCACATTTACGTTAGGAGTTTTTTCGACAGCAATGGCGACGGCGTTGGCGATCTTGATGGTATTCGGGAAAAGCTGGACTATTTTGCGTGGCTCAATGTTGATGGAATCTTGTTATCACCCATTTTTGAATCGCCATTGAGCGATTTCGGGTATGACATTACCAACCTCAGTGCGATCAACCCTGAATACGGCGACATGTCGACATTCAAGGCGCTGGTGGAAGAAGCCGAGGCACGCGGCATTGCGGTCTTTATTGATTTCGTGGCGAATCACACTTCGAGTAAACATCCTTGGTTCTTAGACAGCGCGAGCAGCAAAACCAGCGAAAAAGCCGACTGGTACATTTGGTCGCCCGCACGGGCAGACGGTACACCGCCAAACAACTGGCTCACCATTTTCGGAGAATCAGCATGGCGTTGGCACCCAACACGTGGTGAATATTACTTGCACAACACCCTCAGTAATCAGCCCGACTTAAACTACCGCAACCCCCATGTTGTTCGCCAGTTGATGAAAGATGTGCGCTTTTGGCTCGATACTGGCGTTGCGGGGCTTCGCCTTGATTCCGTGAATCTGTTTTTGCACGACGATAAGCTGCGTAACAATCCGCCTCGCCACTTGGGTTGGCAAGATGAAGCCAGAAGCGATCCTTACCGCTATCAAAGTCAGCGGTACAACATCAGCCGCCCTGAAAACATTCATTTGCTTAAACAATTACGGGTGATTGCGGATGGGTATGATGAGAAAAAATGGCTGCTTGGATCGTTAAGTGACCCCTCTCCGTATGCAGTGATTGATCGGTACACCAGTGAAGGCGATGCCCTTGATGCTGCCAATATTTTTGAATCCCTCAGCCTTTGCCAAAATGTGCATCAAGTCGGTGAGCAATTCACTGCGTTTTTCAATGCTGTACACCCGGGGCTAGGTTGTTGGGGGTTGGGAAATCATGATATCGCACGTACAGTTTCGCGCTGGCAGCATGCGAACAATCAACCTGCCGCAGCGAAAATGCTGCTGACCTTACTTTGCTCACTGCAAGGTGTGATCAGCATTTATCAAGGCGAAGAGTTAGGCTTGCCCGAGGCACATGTTTCCCCGTCAGATCGTAAAGATTTATTCGGTCAGCAAGTCATTGCCAACTATGTGGGGCGAGATGGATGCCGCACACCCCTCCCTTGGAAAGAAAATGCCCCCTTCTTTGGGTTCAGCTCTCAGTCACCATGGCTGCCCATTGATGACGAACATAAAGCCTTTTCAATTGATGCGCAGCAGCAAGACCCGCAATCAACGCTTAACTTCACCCGCGACATGTTGGCATGGCGACAGCAGCAACCTGCATTGCGAGAAGGCAGTTGCCGCATGCTGGCATTCAACGAAGCACTCATGGTGTTTGAACGCCACCACGCATCACAAACCTTGGTGATTGCCATCAACGGCTCAAACCAAGAGGCCACGATCCGCCTTAATTTACCGAGTCCCGCGAAAACACTGCCACTTCCTCACATGCAGGTTTCCCCGCCAACACAAAATGAAGCATTACACCTCGCACCTTGGCAAGTCTGGGTAGGTGAGCTTTACAGCAACTAGTTGTTTATTCAAACACATTGTTCAATAGGAAACCCCATCCTAAGGGCCTACTAATTTAGCGAAAGCTCATTGTTGAACACACAAAAAGAAGAACAAACAACCATACTGTTATCACCAAGCACCCTATAAACCTTACAAGCTTGGACACTGGAAGTTATGTCATTCAAAGGAGCTAAAAATGACAGATCCCGTCGTGTTTGATAACAAACCCACAAAAGTCGACCTCGAAAAAGGCAAAGAGTATTACTACTGCCGCTGCGGTAAATCAGCCTCTCAACCCTACTGCGATGGTTCTCATGCAGGAACAGGAATCACCCCTCTTGCTTACAAAGCGGAGAAAGATGGTGAAGCGTATTTTTGTGCCTGTAAGCACTCTGCCAACATGCCGTTTTGCGATGGCACCCATACGCGCTATACCGCAGAAGACGTTGGTAAACCGGCGCCAGAAGTGATCGTTACCGACGCCGCAGCGCAACCTGCGGCGAAAGCGACCAAAGAAGAACCGAACGTCGAGCTTATCCACCAGCTTGCAAAAGATGGTCTTACCAAATTTGGTCATCACGGTCCTATGACGTCGATGGGTGTGCCGCGCTATCAATTGCCTGAATGGGATCAAATCCAGATCATGGTGGCGCAAATGGCCGCGAAGCCGCTGTTGGATGACGCGGTCGTCGGCACAGAATTGGTGATCGGCCCGAACGCGAAAAAGCCGCTGACCTTAAAAACGCCACTGTTTGTGTCTGACATGAGCTTTGGCGCGCTGTCTGAAGAAGCCAAAGTCGCGTTGGCGAAAGGCGCTGAATTGGCAGGCACAGGCATTTGTTCCGGTGAGGGCGGCATGCTGCCAGAAGAACAAGCTGCGAATAGCCGCTATTTCTATGAGCTTGCCAGTGCGGAGTTTGGCTACAACAAGGACTTGATGAAAAAAGTCCAAGCTTTCCACTTTAAAGGCGGCCAAGGCGCAAAAACCGGCACAGGCGGTCACCTCCCCGGCATCAAAAACAAAGGGAAAATCTCTCAAGTGCGCGGCATCGCCGAAGGCACCGACGCAATTTCACCTTCGACATTTACGGACATGAAAACCGCGGCGGATTTCGCGCGCTTTGCGGATGACGTAAGAAAAGAAAGTGGCGGCATTCCGATTGGGTTCAAACTCAGTGCTAACCATGTTGAGCGTGACATGGCGTTCGCTCTGGAAGCGGGTGCAGACTACATCATCCTTGATGGCCGTGGCGGCGGTACGGGCGCTGCGCCAGTGATGTTCCGCGATCACATCAGTGTCCCCACCATTCCTGCGTTAGCACGTGCTCGTCACTTCCTTGATTCGCAAGGTGTAAACGGCGTGACGCTAATCATCACGGGTGGTTTGCGTGTGCCGAGTGACTTTGTAAAAGCCTTGGCATTGGGTGCAGACGGTATTGCGTTGTCCAACAGTGCAATGCAAGCCATTGGTTGTGTGGGTGCGCGTATGTGTAATTCCAACATGTGTCCATCAGGCATTGCTACGCAAGACCCAGAGCTTCGCAAACGCATGAATGTTGATGTAGGCGCTGAGCGTTTACAGAACTTCTTCAACGCTTCTACGCATTTGATGCAAGTCATGGCAAGGGCGTGTGGGCACGATCATCTCGGTAAGTTCGTGATTGATGATCTGGCAACGTTCCATAAAGACATGGCAGAACTCACTGGGATCCCATATTCCGGTGTGGGCCCACGATCGTGGTAATGTGCAAACTTTAAGCAAAAAAGGCAGGGATCATCCCTGCCTTTTTCGTTTATGGATCATTGCGTTAGTCACCTAGCCACTTGATCCTGCGGCTTTGCTCACTAAACACGCAATGAACGTTTAATCTCCCCCCACCACCAATGACGGTTTGGTTTCACCGACCACTGAACGTGGGTAGGCTTGACCATCTTTATCGAACAGATGGCAGTAATCCGCAGGGAACTCAATACAGCGTTTATCACCCGCTTTGATGGTGGTTTGCCCTTCCACGCGAATAACCACTGGCTCGTTGCTCTGCGGCGTGCTGAAGTACATCAGGCATTCATTACCCAACTGCTCCACCACACTCAGTTCAACGCCGCCTTCTTTGATCGCATCCTTTTCGCCAAACTGAATGTGTTCAGGGCGAATACCGATCACTGCTGGGTCGCCAACCTTGGCATTGCGCGTATCTGCCGATACCACGATTTCTTGCCCACGGTGAATTTGCACCCGTGTCGTGATTTCGCCAGTTTCCACGATATCGGCCGTCAAAAAATTCATTTTTGGTGAACCGATAAAGCCCGCAACAAAGGTATTTGCAGGGTGGTTGTAGAGCTCAAGCGGCGAGCCCACTTGTTCTACGCGGCCCGCATCAAGCACCACGATCTTGGTTGCAAGAGTCATGGCTTCCACTTGATCGTGCGTCACGTAGATCATGGTTGCACCTAAGCGCTCGTGAAGACGCGCGATTTCCATCCGCATTTGCACACGCAAAGAAGCATCCAAATTCGACAATGGCTCATCAAACAAGAAGACTTTTGGCTCACGCACAATCGCACGGCCAATGGCTACACGTTGACGCTGACCGCCTGACAACTCTTTCGGTTTACGCTCAAGCAAAGGCTCTAGTTGCAGCGCTTTCGCCACGCCCATCACTTTGTCTTTCACCGCATTGGCGTCAGTTTTTGCCAATTGCAGGCCAAACGCCATGTTCTCGTAAACCGTCATGTGCGGGTACAGCGCGTAGGACTGGAACACCATGCCGATGCCGCGCTCAGGCGGTGGCAAGTCGTTACACACTTCACCATCAATGCTCAACACACCTTCAGTGATGTCTTCCAAGCCTGCAATCAAACGAAGAAGCGTTGATTTACCGCAACCAGATGGCCCAACAAACACCACGAAGTCGCCTTTGTTGATGTGCAAATCAACATCTTTGGTGACGTGGACTTTGCCGAACTTCTTATTCACTTTGTTTAAAACTACCTCAGCCATACTGCATCCTTACCCGGTTGAATCTGTTGCAAATGCCGCCTGATAGGGCGGAGCGCTAACCTTCTCGTTGCCAAGGTCGAAGGTAAAACCATGCCCATCCAAGGCGCGCCAAGTGCCTTTCGGGAGCGATACCGTCATCGGCGCATCAGACAAATTAAGCACCACCAGCACGCGCGCGTTGTTCGTCGATTGCGTATCGGTGCGGACAAATTGCAGCCCTTGATCATTGGCCTTCACATCACTGATGTCGCCGTGTACCAACGCAGGGTGCTGTTTCCGCCAACGCAGGAATGTGCGGTAGTGGGCCAGCATGCTGTCGCTCAATGTTTCTTGCGCGTCCACCGAGAGCGGCACATGGCGATCATCAACCGGCAACCAAGGCTGCACATGGCTAAAGCCTGCGTTTTCAGAGCCAGCCACCCAAGGAATCGGCGTGCGGCATCCATCACGGCCTTTGTATTCCGGCCAGAAAGGGATGCCATACGGGTCTTGGATCTTCTCAAACGGGATCTCTGCTTCCGGCAAACCAAGCTCTTCCCCTTGATACAAACACACACTGCCGCGCAATGAGGTCAGCAAGGCGAGCAGCACTTTGCCATAAGCATGCTGATCCGCTTCGTTTTCACCCCAACGGGTAATGGCGCGCACCACGTCGTGGTTAGACAGCGCCCAACACGGCCACCCATCACCAATCGCAGCCTCAATGTTCTCAATCACCGAGGCCAAGTAAGCCGGTGTGCGGTGAACATTAAGCAGGTCGAAGGTGTACGCCATGTGCAGTTTGTCGTTGCCGCTCGTGTATTCCGCCATCAATGCCAGAGGGTTGTCGTCACCGATCTCGCCGACGGTCGTGATGTCGTCATATTGGTCGAGCAATTGACGCAGCTTTTTCAGGAACGACAAGTTTTCAGGCTGTGAAATGTCGTATTGGTGACGCTGCATGGAGTAAGGGTTGGTACCCGGTACACCCAAAGATTTGGTGTCTCCTTCTGACAGCGGCGGGTTATCGCGTAACAAGCGATCGTGGGTGTAGAAATTCACCGTATCGAGTCGATAACCATCCACGCCCAAATCGAGCCAGAACTTCACCGTTTCCAGCAAGTGTTCAACCACTTCAGGGTTATGGAAATTCAGATCTGGCTGGCTGACCAAGAAGTTATGAAGGTAATATTGCTGGCGGCGGCTTTCCCACTGCCATGCACAACCGCCAAAGATAGATAACCAGTTGTTTGGCGGCGTGCCATCCGGCTTAGGATCTGCCCAGACGTACCAATCCGCTTTCGGGTTATCTTTGCTTTGGCTACTTTCTTGGAACCACGCGTGTTCGTCTGAGGTATGACTCAACACTTGGTCGATCATCACTTTCAAGCCAAGCTCGTGCGCCACCTTGATCAGCGTTCTGAAATCATCCAAAGATCCAAACAACGGATCCACGTCGCAGTAGTCAGAAACGTCATAACCAAAATCTTTCATGGGCGAACGGAAAAACGGCGATAGCCAGATCGCATCCGCCCCAAGTGCCGCGACATACGGAAGTTGCTGGGTTATCCCCGGCAAATCCCCGATGCCATCTTGGTTAGCATCGCTAAAGCTGCGTGGGTAAATTTGATAAATGACTGCCCCGCGCCACCAAGGCAATAGTTGATCTTTCATATTGTATTTATCCCTTAACTGCGCCTGCGGTGAGGCCAGATACAATGCGTCGTTGGAACACCAACACCATAACGATGAGTGGAACGGTCACGATAACGGACGCAGCCATGATGGTGCCCCACGGCAATTCGTACTGACCCGCTCCCGAAATAAGCGCGATAGCAACAGGCACGGTGCGCTGTTCGTTGGTGAGTGTGAAGGTGAGCGCGAACAAGAATTCGTTCCACGCTGCGATAAATGCCAACAGGCCCGTTGTGACCAATGCAGGCCACAACAGCGGCATCAAGACTTTGACGATGATTTGCCATGGCGTCGCACCATCAACAATGGCGGCCTCTTCAAGTTCAAGCGGCAATTGCTGCATGAAGGTTGTCAGCACCCACACAGTGAACGGCAAGGTGAATATCATGTAAGCCAGTGCCAACCCCGGCATGGAGTTATACAACCCCATCGCACGGATAAGCTCAAACAAGCCCGACAAAACCGCCACCTGCGGGAACATCGACACCCCAAGGATGGTCATCAACACGATGTTTCGACCACGGAAGCGAATGCGGCCCAGCGCGTAAGACGCCGTCACGCCCAGCAACAATGAAATTGCCACCACGACGGTAGACACCATGACGGAGTTCAGGAGGTTTCGCCCAAACGTGCCGCCAGAGAAGACGCTGGCGTAGTTCGCCCAGTCAAACACAGACGGAAAGTATTCCACTTCAAACAAGGCAGATCCTGACTTGAACGAGGTGACAATGGCGTAATAGAACGGGAAAACGGAGAACAGCACGATGGCTGCAACCAAGAGATAAAACCCGACTTGCCAATACCATTTCTTCGACATATTAGGATCCCTCATTCATGCTTTTGCGCCCAACGTATAAATACGCGATGGTGCACAGTGCAACGATTAGGAAGAGAAGTGTTGAGGCCGCGGAGCCGTAACCCACGTCTTGGAAATCCACCAAATTTTGCCGTGCATAAATCGACATCGACATGGTTTGTTCGTTGGACGGTGTGAGCACGTAAATCAAATCAAACACCCGCAACGCATCCAAGGCACGGAATACCACAGCTACCATCACGGCAGGCATGATGAGTGGCAACGTGACTTTGAAGAACACTTTGAGCGGATGAATGCCATCAATTTTCGCAGCTTCGTAGCAGTCAGACGGCAGCATTTGCAGGGCGGCGAGAATAAGCAACGCCATGAATGGCGTGGTTTTCCACACATCGACGGCAATCACCACGTTCAGTGAGAGATCACTGTCTGCTGTCCAAGCCAGCGGCGCGGCGATCAAGCCAAAGGTCATGAGAAAGTCGTTCACGATCCCGAATTGATCGTGAAGCATCCAGCCCCACATTTTGGCGGAGACGATGGTCGGGATCGCCCACGGCACCAAGACCGCCGCACGCACCAACCCTTGCCCTTTGAACTTGGTGTTCAGTACAAGCGCAACAATGATGCCCAACATGGTCTCTAAGCTGACGGAGACAATGGCAAAATAGAGCGTGTTCCAGACGGCTTGCCACCACGTCGGATCAACCAAGATGCCGTAAAATTCGCCGTCTTCGTAGATGAGGTAGTTATCAAAGCCAATAAACTCAGTAACGCCGCTGCCATCCAAGGTCGCATTGGTCAAACTGAACCAAAACGTCCTTAGCAATGGCCAACCTGCCACCATGGCAAGCGTAATGAGCATTGGCGTTAGAAACCACCAGGCGGCGCGTACGCGTTTTCGCGTGAGTGCGCTGGTCTGTTCCATAGAATGTCCTTTTGAATAGCGCCATCAAACGCTCAGCGCGTCTGATGGCTATAACAAAGAATTACCAACGACCGCCACGGCTAATGCGTTTCAGATCTTTTTGTAATTTGGTCAATGCCGCATCTGCATCAGTACGCCCTGACAACACGCCGTGTGTGGCGTTCCAGAATGCATTAGAGACTTGGTTGTACTTCGCGCCCGTTGCAGACGACGGACGTGGTGTGCCGTTTGCAAAGGTGGTGTACAAGCTGCCAAAGAAAGGCACAGCGGTAAGGACGTCTTCGTCTTGGTAAAGCGCTTCAATGGTTGGGTTATAAGAACCGACGATTGCACGGCGCTTTTGCTCTTCAAAAGAGGTGAGGTAATTAACGAGGCTTGCAGCCACGTCAGGGTTTTCAGAGTATTTGGATACCGCCAACTGCCAACCACCCAAGGTGCCCGCATGGCTGCCGTCTTCACCGCCTTTTGGCAGTGCAACAACGCCAATCTTGCCTTTCACAGGTGAATCTTCGCTGTTACCCAAAGACCATGCATACGGCCAGTTACGCATGAACACGGCATTCCCCGTTTGGAAAACCCCACGCGCTTCTTCTTCGCCGTAGTTCAGTACGCCTGGAGGGGAAATGGTATCGACCCAACCCGCCGCCGTGGTCAGCGCTTGTTTGGCGCTGTCGTTGTTAATGGTAATTTTGCCCTTTTCATCAACAATGGTGCCACCGTTGTAGGACGCAACCCACTCAAGGGCATCACAGGTTAAACCTTCATAGGCGCGGCCTTGCCAAACAAAGCCCCACATTTTGTCGTTGCCTGCTTCGCGTTCACCATTCATCACCTTTTCAGCGGTTGTCGTCAGTTGCTCCCACGTGACAGGTGGCGCTTCGTCGTATTTCTCAAGCAGGTCAGACCGGTAATACAGTACGCCAGCATCGGTAAACCAAGGCATTGCAACAAAGCGATCTCTCACTGTGTTGTTCGCCACAATGGCTGGGAAATGGGCATCTTGCGCACCGTTGGTGTATTCAGTCAGATCGATAAAATGATTACCGAGAATACCGGGCCAAATCACATCAATTTGGAAGACGTCGATGTCATTCGCACCCGCAGCAAGAAGCTGCTGATACAGTGCAAGACGTTCAGTTGTTGAATTGGGGGTGGTGACGATTTTGGCCGTGTGGCCTGTTTCCTTTTCCCATGCAGCAATGCCTTGTTGACACAGCTCAAGCTCTTGCCCAACTGCACCACATGAGATAGAAATCGTTTCCGCTTGCGCGCTAAAGCTCAAAAGAGTTGAAGCAACAACAGCTCCGAAGATCGAACGTTTCATGGATAACTCCCTGTCGCGTCATCCCGGCGTTACCCTTTCTTTTCCGCTTGCCAACGAGAAGATGGTACTTCCAGCTCTGTCATTTTGTCTGGTAAAGCACAGTCGTCTTGGCGGAGAGCAAAGTCTGGGTAGGGTTTTCGACCGATCAACCACCCGACCGGAACGGACGAGTATAAGGGGTTATCTAGCAGAACACGTTGCGCATTCGTGGTGTCATCTGGGATCTGAAACAAAATGCCCTGATCGGCAATTTTGAGCACTTGATGCCAGCTGTCGTACCCGTGCTGACGCGCAACAAACTCCAACGCCTGCATGTGAGAACACTGCAAGATACGTTTTTGTTGTTTAGCTAACCGCTTGAAGTTTTTTATGTCAGCGGCTGACGGGATCATGGATGCCACAGTGTTCCTTAAGGATCATTGACCGGTGAAAATACGCACGCAGCGGCCCACTCACAGCACACATCCCTTCCGGGGTGACAACCAAATTCTTGAATTTTTAGGGGTGGTAGATATTGCGTGCGCTTTGCCACGTGGGCGGCAAGTCGATATCTGCGACTCAAGCTAAAACGCTATCACCGCGTTAACATATTTGCAATATACCGATGAGAGCTGGATCACTCGCTTAAAAATTAATTTATCAGTAGTGATTTCGAATCAAATTTGAACAGCTATTTAGGCAGGATTCCTAAACGACAGGCAAAAAAAACGAGCCGGAGTAGGCTCGTGAAAGGGTTAGCAAAATTTGCATCGGGTGGGAGCCCGGATGCCAATAGGACAAAGGTATCTATTCGCTAATAATCCTAGTTGGCAGGCCCCGCGCCGATGTCAGCGTTTTGTCAACGCTTGGTCATTTTATCTCACCCTTTTGTCTTAGCCTCCGGCAGCCACTTCATCCAAAACGGCTAACACGGTGCCATCTAAATGGCCATCAAATACCTGACGACATACCTTACGGCGTACCGCCAAGCCTGAGATTAAGCGCTCAATCGACAAATGCCCCGCTTCGTTCTGGCTGTTGTAAAACTCGATCGTACGACTCAGCGTTTCGTATGACATGATTTCACCATCCACACGTAACCAATCCAATTTGTCCATGTAGCTTTGACATTCTTCGGTGATTGTCGCCGCAGGGTGCCCTGTCATGGCCGACAACGCGGTAATACTGCGTTGCATCGCCTCTGGCGAGGTGTATTTTGACAAGGTGATTGTCAGTTCATCTGCATTGATTTCAACCAAATGCTTACGCAGCTTAACGCGGCGTCCCAAGCGCCCTCCCCGCTTCTCTTTACGCTGAATCGGTTCGAATTCACCGTCAATGATCTCGGAAAGCTGATCAAGGTCTTGCTTTGGCATGATCTCATTGCGAAGAGGGTTTGGCATGGTGGGTGCCAAGGATCGTTTCCCTTCGTTATACGTTTTGGCACGAGAAAAACGGATCACCTCATCGACATTACATTTGATGTCCAAACGGTAATCTGGGTGCTTCTTGTCGTTGTCGAGTTGGTACACCGTTAAGTGGTAACCCCACAAGTTAACTGCAAACACATCTTCGGTTTGGGTTTCCTTTTTGGCCAGTTTTCGCAGCTCTCTGATCAAATCACTCGAAAAACGTCGCCATTCGATGTTTCTAGCCATTTTCTGGTTTAGGTCGCTCAATGTCATGGAATCTTCCAATCGACGCGACAGGCGGCTTCTGAAGAGGCTGTAGAGCTGGAATACCAAGGTATGCTGGCGCAAGATCTCTGGTGGGAACAAGAAAAAGTAATCTCGCGTCATCAATTCTTCGAAAAATGACGGCTCCCAGACCAGGATGTACAAATTAGGCTTAATGCGAATTTCGCCATCTTCACCTTCACGCGGCGCTTCTTCAGACGCAGTGATGGTGCGGGCAATAAAGCGAAAACGATCACTTTTAAAGCCTTCAGGCATATTTTCACTCAACCAGCGTCCGGTCAGTTCATGAAGCTGGAAGTCAGTAAATTCGATGCGATCGATGCTCTCACGGATTGAATCACGTGCAGGCCCGCTGTCCTTCTTGCCGCGTAGTGACAGAATGTCCGTGATATAGACTGGCGTCTTATTCCCAACTTTCTGTGTTTGTAGCTCGTAGTTTGGCAAATGATGATCATGGTACTGCACGGTCAACGTAAACAACGCAAATAAGGTCATCAGATCATCAACCGTCATGATCGATTTTGACGATCGCGTTTCAATGATCGCTTTGGTGCCACTGATCGCCACCATCGACTTTTGGTAACTCTTTTTCGTTCTTGGCGGTGCCAGTGCTTGGTCGATGATCCCAGCCCAGCTGGTTGGCGCGATCACAATGTGATCTTTCTCATCTTGCATCGATGGCGGTATACCTAAACCATGCTCGCTAAGCAGTTGCTTGTTGACGTGATTCTGCGCCAGCGCTTTCGAACGCTTTTGCTTTTCCATCACTTTGGTTCTTTCAGATTGCAGGCCTGCTGAGCCTAGCACTGAGATCAACTGGCTTGGGTTCACAAAACGGTGCAACATGGTTTTGCCCGCCAATCCCTCTTCGAATCTCACACCTTGCTGTGTAAACAAACCAATTTGTACCGCGGCTCTCAAGCGTTGTTGAATGGCAGCGCGTGTTAATTGGCCTTCTGTTGCCTCAACAAGCTCAGTGGTAGAAACCACGCCGTCTTTTGAAGCAAAGCCTCTCAGTGAGATAAGATTAAGCAGTTCAAGAATACTTTTGGTTACACCACGGAAATGCTCGTATTGGGGTAACCAATCGATCAATTGCGCGTGTACTTCGAAAAGGTGACCATCCTTGTGTGATCGTGGTGCGGGGATCAGTATTTTTTCCGAGGGACTTGAGGCCATCGTGCCACAGCTCCTTGTTAAGCCTGTAGAGTTATCAGAATACATGTGGCCGTAATTGAGCCATCTTTCCGAGAAGATTAATAGAAAAAAAATAAGAAAGAAAGATCTTTTTTATTGTTCCCTTTTAACTGATCTTTTTGATTAAGTATGATCTTACTGATTATATGATCTTATGATCTGGCCGTTCATAAGTCTGTAAGTGACTGATAGTAAAAAGGTAAAAATAGAGCACGATCGAAAGCATGATCATGGTGTGCTTGGAAAGATGATCATTAAACACTTGAAAGCATGATCATTAGAAGCGTGAAACGATGATCATCAGGATATCGAAAACGTGATCATCGAACCTCCTAAAGCATGATCATGGCAATTACACATGTTATCCACAAGCCAAAATAATAACTTTGCGCTCCCCTGCCCTTCATGATGTATTTATCCGTTATTTGGCCTTGGAAAAATGATCAAGAGAACGTCTTTTTGACCATGTTTCCGCCTTTACGGCTCAATATTCCAGCGACACTGATGGCGGCTGGTGGATGATGAGAATCCATTTACACAAATTGAAACGACAACTAACGTATTTTAGACGGGAGACAATATGTGTCCGATGCCCGAAACAATGATCAAGTGAGTGTCTTTGTATTTCAATATTGTCATATGAATACGAGTTCGTGCTTCATGTTTGCCTTCTTTTCATTGAGTTAAGCCCATAGATCCAGTATTGAAAAGGCATGCACCGTAATTTGGTCGGTACTTCATATCGTTCCGGTGTGTTTTATCCTTTCTATTTCACTGCCATTCCCCTTGATCATTCATTCGGAGGAATACGATCTTTATGTGTTCGTTCACGTTGAAATTTTGGGCACATCAACGCCTTGATCATTTATCCATAACTCACATTTAGGCTAGGAAAGATGATCAAGGAACAGTGAGGAGCGATTCGCAATGTAAATACTCGAAACCGCCTCTCTCTTGATCATCGTTGCGGAAACATGATCAAGTAAAGCGTCAAAATAGGCCTGTTCGCCCTCTTTCAGTATGACTTTTTCATGTTATCCGATTTTTACTGACGATTTTCAGCATGATCGATAGTTGAATCGACAACGTCCGTAATTTAGCGCATTGTTATCACTGTTCCGTAGAAAGATCGGCATTTGACCTGTAATATTGGTTTACATTGTAAAAAGGTGACGCTGTAACACTTTAAATCTATGATTTTTCGCCATGACAAAGTCACATTATTTTGTCGAATTTTTTCAAGGTTTTGTCATAAAGTGAGCGCCTTCTTACTTTTTATGCAGCACGTTCAGCTTTTTATTGTGCGTTACGTAAAGTGCTGTACAATTCAGTTAATTCTCTTTTATGGCGAAAAGAAAAATGAATAGGGAAAAGACGATACAAAATCTGCAGTCCATTGCAGAGCAAACCAAGCAGGTTCAAGCCGACCGCATTGAGATCGTGATGGAAGAACGTCATGATCAACTGTTCCCACCAATGTCAAAAGCACTGATGGAAACACGTTCAGGGTTAACTCGTCGTAAGTTGGATGAAGCAATTAGCCGCATGGAAGAAGCGGGTCATCAGTTTACGAAAAACAATGCAAACCATTACTCTATTACCTTAGATGAAGCACACCAAATTATGGAAGCGGCGAAAATGCCCGCTTTTCATCAGGGTAAAGGTGCAGGCCATAAGCCTTGGGTTATCAATATCCAGAACCAAAAAGGCGGCACGGGTAAATCCATGAGCGCGGTTCATTTGGCTGCTTGCATGGCATTGAACCTTGAAAAACGCTACCGAATTTGCCTGATTGACCTTGATCCACAGGGTTCTTTACGTCTTTTCCTTAACCCTATGATCAGTGTTAACGAGCAAGAGGGCATTTACTCGGCGGTGGATGTGATGTTGGAAAATACACCACAAGACGCCGATAGAGAGTTCATGATGAAGAATGTTCTCTTGCCGACCCAATACCCTAATTTGAAAACGATTGCTGCCTTCCCTGAAGACGCAATGTTTAACGCTGAAGCATGGCAAAACTTGGCGACTAATGGTTCGCTGGATGTGGTTCAGTTGTTGAAAGAGAAAGTGATCGACACGATTGCTGACGAATTCGACATCATCATGATCGATACGGGCCCACACATCGATCCATTGGTTTGGAATGCGATGTATGCGTCGAATGCCTTAATTATTCCTTGTGCAGCTAAGCGTTTGGACTGGGCATCTACCGTGAATTTCTTCCAGCATTTGCCGACGGTTTATGAAATGTTCCCCGAAGATTGGCCGGGTCTCGAGTTTGTTCGCTTGATGCCGACCATGTTTGAGGACGACAATAAGAAGCAAGTATCTGTACTCACAGAGATGAACTATCTGTTGAGTGACCAAGTGATGATGGCCACCATTCCTCGTAGCCGTGCATTTGAAACGTGTGCTGACACCTACAGCACAGTGTTTGATTTGACCGCGCAAGACTTTGAGGGCGGCAAAAAAACCTTATCTACCGCACAAGAAGCGGTTCACCGTGCAGGGCTGGAGCTAGAACGCGTGCTTCACAGCCATTGGTCGCAGCGAAATCAGGAGTGATAAATGGCGATTAAAACTTCAGAACTGAACGCGCGTTTGTTTGGCAAAGCGGACAAGCGACGTGCAACCACCGTGCAAGAAGCGCAAAAAGCGGCTTCTGAAAAAGCTGCGGTGATTGAGCTTTCTGTTGCTGGTGAAGCGACGGTTGAATTTGAACTCGTGCGTGTGGCAGCAGGGGAGGTGGTTTCTCGCACCTCTGTGTTTGCAGAGAATGCCCGTGAACAATCGTTTCTAAACGAACTCGCGTTATCCGATATTTTGGTGACGTTGAAGGACCGCGGTCAGCAATACCCTGCGGTTGGTCGTTGGTTAGACGGTAACAAGATTGAAGTGCTCGACGGTAGTCGCCGTCGCATGTCGTGTATTTTGGCGAAACAAGATTTTCTTGTTTACGTCGCCAGGGACATTAATAGCAAGCACGCAAAATTCTTGTCCGATGTCGCGAACGCACATAAGCCTTTATCACTGTTTGAACGTGGTAAAGAGATGCAAGCCATGCTTGACCGCGGCGATGTGCTCGATCAAAAAGAGCTGGCGAAAGTATGCCAATGCAGCGAAGCATTGGTAAGTGGCGCGCTAAAGGCGGCGTCTTTACCACTGCCGGTACTTCAAGCTTACCCAAGTGTTGCTGAACTTGGCCGACCAACGATCGTGAAACTTCACCGTTTGTTCTTCTCGCTAAGTCATGATGAGCAATCACAGCTTCTTGCAAAACTTGGCGAAGCGCCACTTTGGCAAACTGTTGATGCTCACGGCGTTAGCCGCATTACGCGTGAAGTGACCATTATTATTGAAGATTGGCGTGAGTCACTGAAACCGTCAGTGAAGAAAGAATCGCCTGCGACTGACCTGATTAAAGGCCGTGTTAGCTATCGCCGTAAAGGTGATGCCTTGTCTATCAATCTTAAAAAGATGAGCGATGATGACGCACAAGCCATTCTTGATTTTATTGAATCTCGACTTGGCTAAACGCAAAATCTGAATCAAACAAAACGTGCCTGATGGCACGTTTTTTTTTGCTTGTCTCTTGGATACGGTATGATGAAAAGGTAGATGACAACCTTGGCCATAACCGTGACTCCAAACGATTTTATCCAATTGCTTCAAGATGCCGCCGTAAAACGCGTGGTTCGATTTCCTGTTTTTGTTGCTGGCGATGAGGTAACAGTTTCTGGCTTTTTGGCGTTGGCGCCACCGTCATTGATTGTCAGTGATGTATTGCCTGGCGCCACACCTTGGCGTCAAGTCAAACGCCTATTGGGACAGGAAACTCACTCCCTTGCGCTCGATATCCGCCAAGGTTTCGATGTCGAAAAGCTCTGTGCCATTGCTGGATGTGTCAAAGGCGGTGAGTTGGTTTACTTCCTCGTTGGTGGGGAGGTGAGCGAGCGTCGTTTTTACCAACGCTTTAGCACTTTTTATCACCATGCCGATGCGGCCTACTTTAGCCAACATGGCGGCATGAACCTACCTCAGTCGATATCCTCCTCTCAACATGTTCCTGAATACAGCTCATCGTTCACGTCATCTGGCATGACGCAAGATCAGCAATGTGCTGTCGATGCCATCAAACAGGTTCTTAAAGGACACCGTCGCCGTCCTGCGCTCATCGTTGCAGACCGTGGTCGTGGCAAGTCTTCTGCAATGGGCATTGCGGCAGGACAAATTTTGTCGTCCGACATTAAAACGGTATTGGTGACGTCGCCTTCTATTGCTAATGCAGAAACCCTGTTTCAACACGCGCTTGTTGACGGTGATTGTGAGAGGACCAATAAATATCTGGTGACTTACAGTAATGGCAGCCAACTGAAGTTTGTCGCACCCGATGTTTTGCTTCAAGACAAACCAATGTGCGATTTGCTGTTGGTTGATGAAGCTGCAGCGATACCGGTTCCTATGCTCAACCAAATGTTGACGAGCTACAGTCGCATCGCTTTTTCCACGACTGAACATGGTTATGAGGGCACGGGCAGAGCATTTAGCCTCCGTTTTAGAAGCCTTCTAAACGATAAAGCGAAAGGGTGGAAGGAAGTATCTTTGCACCAACCTGTTAGGTGGGCGCAAGACGACCCGTTAGAGCGTTGGTTGTTCGATGCTTTCTTGTTTGATGCGGAGCCTCTTTATCCCGATAACATCGATGAGATAACGGTGCGCATTGTAGACAGAGATGCGTTGCTTAAAGACGAATCGACGCTGAGGCAATTGTTTAGCATTTTGGTGACGGCACACTATCAAACATCGCCGAACGATTTACTGCAGTTGCTTGATGATGAATCCCTCACTGTGTTTGGCGCGTTTGCACATGGCATGTTAGTCGGTGCTTTGCTTGCACAGAAAGAAGGAGGGTTTGATGGAGCGCTGGCGTCGGATGTTGTTGCTGGCAAACGCAGACTTCGTGGTCATTTGTTAGCGCAAAGTTTGGCGTCTCATACCGGTACGGTGGATGCGTTAACGTCAGTACTCATTCGCGTTTCTCGCATTGCCGTATTACCGTTATTTCAGCGAAATGGCATTGGTACCTTGTTGTTGAAATCCGCAGAGACCTATGCAGCTCGCGATGGTGTTGGTGTCATGGGAACCAGCTTTGGTGTGACACCTTCTCTTTGGCAGTTTTGGTCATCACAAGGCTATATACCTGCACGTTTAGGTATTCAGCGCGATGCGGCAAGCGGCACGCATTCGCTTCAATTGATTAAGACGCTTTCTTCTGCGCCAACGTGGTTTGACGATATTCAGGCACTGTGCTCTTCTAACTTCTATGCTCAACTATCAGAACAATTCAGCCAGCTTGACCCATATCTTTCTGCTTTGTTGCTCAATGCTATGACCGAACCTGCAACATTGTCCGAGGCGCAAAATAGACAGGTTGCATTGTTTGCGTCTGGCGCGCTCGGCTATGATTTGGTTACGGGCAGTTTGTCGCAATGGCTTGTTTCTTGGCTATCTCGCCAAACAAAGACTATTTCGCTCGAAGACAAAGGCTGCCAGTTGATGGTTGCGCGAGTCCTGCATCGACAGTCTTGGGATGTCATTGCAAATGAATTTGGGTATCAAGGACGTAAAGACACGGAACTGGCGATGCGACAGTGGGTCGCAATACACCATTAGACAAATAGGGATGAACAATGAAACTCGTTGCGGACACGCATACACATACGTTAGCAAGTGGGCACGCGTACAGTACAGTCATCGAAAATGCCAAGGCAGCGAAAGATGCTGGACTTACGTATTTATGTGTCACTGACCATGCTTCGACAATGCCTGGCGCTCCTCACTTTTGGCACTTTGTGAATCAACGCGTGATCCCAGACGTTTTAAGCGACGTGCGAATCATCAGAGGTACAGAAGCAAACATACTCAATGAGCACGGTGAGCTTGATATGCCGACGTATGTTTACGGGAACTTGGAATGGGTGAACGCCAGCTTGCACGAGCCTGTCTTCCGTCCATCCTCTAAAGCCGCGCATACCTCAGCGATGATCGGCGCAATCAAAACCGGTCTGATAGACGCGATTGCTCATCCTGGTAATCCTTCTTTCCCCATCGATATGGAAGCGGTTATCAAAACTGCTGCTGCGCATGGCGTGGCGCTCGAACTTAATAATTCTTCACTGAATGGGTCGCGAAAGGGGAGTGAGCCCAACTGTTTGGAAATCGCCGAAATTGCCAGAGATTGTGGCGCATTCATCTCAACTGGATCGGATGCACATTTTGCTTCCGATATTGGACGACTTGATGATGTTGCTAACATCATCAAAACAGTCGGCTTGCGAGAGTCCCAAGTTGTTACCAGTCAGTCGTCGATATTTGAAGAGTATCTGGAAAAGCGTCAGTCCATTCGCAAACGCAGGGTGTCGGAGCTTCTCGCGGGCTAATCGATTTACACTGTAAAGTAGGCAATCGGCACTGAAATTTAAAACGCACATATTTGATAAATCTGAATGTTATGCCATCTTGTGGAGGGGGCGTAAGCATCTAACATTCAATACAATATTGGAAATAGTATAAGCATATACTTAAATTTTGCTGCTTAGTGGGCTGTCTTGGCAGTAGTCGTTGGGAGGCAGTATGGCGGAAGAATTCGAAAAGCTTTGTGATGCCCTGATCAGTGAATCGGGCGGGGAAGAAAACTGTAAACGTTTTCAAGAAAGGATTGAGTTAGGCAACGGTGGAATACTTGCTCGTTTACATGTTCATCCGTATCTAGATGTTGATCATGAAGATGATGACTTTGGGCATAAGGTCATTATTCGAGATGTAAGCAGAAGTGGTATTGGGCTGTTGTGCCATGATGAGTTAACGTTGGATTCTCTATGCATGTTGCATGTCGTTAATCTGACACCAGTGCAAGGCACGCTTATTTATCGTAAAGAAGAAGCTGACGGCCAGCATCGATATGGCTTTAGCCTTGATGAATGGCTGTCTGAAGAGAATCACCAACGTTTGTCTGTATAACCTTTCTCATTCTTCTCTTCTTTAAGACACTGATTTTAATAGCGCAGTATTTTTACTGCGTTACTTTTCTCTAAACGAAGTTCAATTAATCCGAGGGTGAGTGCGGCATATTAAGTAAAACTCTCTATAATTCATTTATATGACGTAGTGTCTTTATTGAGATTTTAGTCAGTAATTTAATGCGATCTGTATCCAACTTGAGCCGACTACTAGGCATGAGACGGCATTTATATATGTAGAATGTAAGTGTGATATTGGTTCGTATTTTTAATGATCTATTTTAGGGGATTACATGCTGCAACAGCTTTTGCGGCTGTCCAATGATGGTCGCAGGGTTTATATGACCGTCATTCCAAAGGCAGACGAAAATACACCCCGGATTGAAAAGAAGCACATTGTTGAATGGTTGATCGACCAAAAGGTCGCGAGCTTTTTTCGTTTTGAAGAAACCATTGTGAAGGTGCTAGACAAAATCAATGCGTCTAATGACGAATGGAAAGGTGAGCCTGATGACGTTGTTATTGCCGAGAGACGCGATGCGTCGGTAACCGCACGTTTTGACGAGCAGAAAATGACGGCCTTCCTCCGTGTGAATGGCGCGTGTGGTGGTAACCCTATTAAAGGAAGTGATTTGCTTGCCTCGTTAAAGGAAGCACAAATTGTTCGCGGTGTGAAAAAGCAAACACTTCAAAAACTTCTCACAGCCTCGGCGCGCCTTAAGCCTGGCGAATATCTTGAAGCGCCTATCGCGGCAGGTAAATGGCCGATTCCCGGCGAAGATTCAAAATTAGCTTTCCTTGTACAAGACAGTAAAGCGCGTATTTTGCGTCCGCAAGAGCGTGAAGATGGCACGGTAGATATGCGTGACCTTGGTAAGATGGTCACGGTTCAAGAAGGGCAACCTCTTGCTAAACGCATTCCGCCGACAAAGGGCATCGAAGGCTTCCGTGTAGACGGGAAAGTCCTACCGACAACGCCGGGTAAAGATATTCCATTGCGCCTTTTCCCTGGCAGTGATTTCAGCAGTAACGACGAGAACATCGTTGTGGCGACAACGTCTGGGATGCCCATTTTGCATCCCGAAGGTGTTGAGGTGGATAACGCGTTGTGTATGAAATCGGTCACTGTGGCTACTGGCCACGTCGATTTCGAAGGCAGCGTGGTGATCAATGGTGACGTGAATGCCGGTATGCGGGTGAGCGCCACAGGTTCGATTACCGTAGGTGGTGTTGTGGAAACTGCGTTTCTAGAGGCCGGCGGTGACATTATTATTCACAACGGTATCTTGGGTAAGCAGCTTCAGGGTGATCAAGAAATCACAACGAGAATGCGGGCCAAAGGGTCTGTCATCGTTAAGTTTGCCCAGTATGCACACATTGAAGCTGAGGGTGACATCATCATCAGCCAACATGCGATGCACTGTACAACACGCACCAACAGTAACCTCCTTATCTGCGACCAAACGAAAAGAACGGGCACGTTAACGGGGGGCAATCACGTTGCGCGCTGTGGTGTGAAAGTCGTTACTTTGGGGGCGACGTCTGGCGTGGTAACACGTGTTCATGCATTCACTGGTTTAGAAGCCATGATGATAGACACTATTCAACTGGGTAAAGAGTTGGAGAGCGAGCATGAGCAACTGATGAAGGTGAAGGACGCTGAGATGAAGTTGCTTCAGCAGCCTGCAAATAAACGCCCTGAGGCGTTGATAGAGCGCCTTGCATGGACTAAAACGCATCACTTTGAACGTATCGCTGAGATCAAAGCCAAGATGGACTCCTCGTCATCAGAATTAAACACCTTGTACCGCAGCCACACGATTGATGTATTGAAGCACTGTTTCCCTGGTGTTTATTGCCAGATTGGTGAATCGACTTTACCTGTTACCTCTGAACTCGGTGCTTGTCGTCTTGTGACGAACGGGAAGGAAGTTTACCCAGAACCGTTGTAACGCTTTCCTTTGCATTTCTTCTTTATGGCATGGCTTTCTCCTTAACTCAGGCCTTTACAGTGTAAATAGGGTGGCGCTTGTATTCTTAGTTATGCGCCTGACAGAAACAAAAAAAAGCACCCTCGGGTGCTTTTTTTGTTTCTGTAGGTTTTTGCTACTTTTTCAATTGGCTATTAGCTCGCTTTTTGCACCTTGCCTTCTTTCAGCGCTTGAAGCACAGCGAGCTTAGGACCGTCTGCGACAATACTGCCTTGTTCAACCACAATAATGCGGTCAACGATATCAAGCATGCCCGTCTTGTGCGTATTCAGAATCAGTGTTTCATCGCGACGCATTGAAGCAAGTTGCTGCTTAATGTACTGCTCAGAACGGTTATCCATCGCACTGGTGGGTTCATCCATCAATAGCACGGGTGGACGGCCTAACATGGCACGCGCGATGGCAATGGCTTGTCGTTGACCGCCGGACAACTGATTGCCCCCCTCACCGACTTGACGTTCCAACCCTGCGGGATCGCGTTGTGTAAATGTGGTGACACCAGAACGGTTTGCCGCATCCAAAATATCTCGGTCATCAGCCAGAGGACGGCCTAGGGTGATGTTATCCCTGATAGAACCAAAGAACAGTGTTGGATCCTGCGGGACACAGCCTATATTACGTCGTATATCGATATTGTGGATTTGGGTGATGTCGGTCTCATCGATGCGTACAGAACCCGCTGTAGGCCGATACAGGCCCATTAACAGACGACTTAATGTGGTTTTGCCCGAGCCGATGCGGCCAATGATTGCGACCTTTTCTCCCGGAAGAATGGTCAGCGAGATATCGCGTAGCGCAGAAACGTCTGTATTCGGATAACTGAAGTTAACACGATCAAATTCAATTTTACCGCGCATCACAGGACGGTGAATATAACGACGACCATCTTCTTGTTCTGATGGCATGTTCATCAGTTGGTCAATGATGGCCATGGCTGATTTGGCTTGGTTGTAACGTGTCGACAGCAAGGAAAGTTGAACAAGAGGGCCGACAGCACGGGAGCTCAACATTGATGCTGCAATCAAACCACCCATGGTGAGATCACCATTGGCAATCAAGTACACACCAAACACGATCATCGCGACAGAAACAAACTGTTGAATGAAGCCGGCGGCGTTTTGCACCGAATCCGTAAGGCGACGTGTTTTAATGCCCCAGTTTGACATGTGGGCGACCGCTTCTTCCCAACGGTATTGGAACTGGCTTTCTGCACCAAACAATTTGATGGTTTCAAGACCCGCCAAGCTCTCAATTAAGTTAGCGTTCTTTTGAGAAGACAAACGAGAGCCTTCTTCGATGGTATGGCGCAGTGGTTTTTGAATTATCATCGCGTGAATGACCAAGCAAGCCACGGCGACAATAGGAACAATGACCAACGGCCCAGCAACGATCCAGATGATAAACAGAAAGAAGAAAGCAAACGGCAAATCAATCAGAGCTGATACGGATGCGGACGTGAAAAAATCCCGTATCGATTCGAATTCTTGCATATGCCGTGCAAAGGCACCAACAGATGGCGGCCTCGCTTCCATGCGTATCCCCATGACTTTCTGGAAGATGCGCGAGGAGATCAGTAAGTCTGATTTCTTACCTGAGATATCAATAAAGTAACTTCGGAGCAGTTTGAGTATTAAGTCAAAGATGAAAATGACGAAAATACCGCTCGCGAGCACCCAAAGGGAATCGAAGGCGAGGTTGGGTACCACCTTGTCATACACGATCCGCGAGAACAGTGGCGTCGCGATGGCAAAGGCATTAATGAACACCGAGGCGAGCATGACATCACGGTAAATTGAACGTGATTCCCACAAGGTGCTCCAGAACCAGTGACCGCTGCGCTCTTTCAGCATCTCCGGCGAACGCTCGTCGTAACGGAATTGCTTCTTCAACAAGAAAACCCGTCCGAGGTAATCCTCTTTCAGGTCTTCGATTTTCACCACGTTGGTGATTGTGTCGGTATGCGGTGTGACGACTTCAGCTTCGCCTGTTTCATGACTAATGCTGAGAAGTACACAGGCTTCATTGCCTTTGAGTAGCATGATGCAAGGGCAAAGAAGCAGAGAGAGTTCACTGATATCCATTCTTGCTTCTTTGGCGATAATACCTGCCCTTTCCGCTGCACGAGGGAAGAGGAAAGGGGAGAGGTAGCCGTCAGAAATCGGCAACCCGGATACCAAGGCATCCGGCGAGTTTGATTGACCGAAATAACGGCTTACGTAGACCAGAGATTGCAATAGTGGATCTTTAACCATGATGCTCTACTTTTTTCTCGAAGATGAACCCTTGGAAACCGTTAACAAAGAGTTCTGACAGTTTATTTAGCTGTGCTTCGGTTTCGACACGTGTGGCGATTGTCGTGATATTCAAATTGTGTGCCGTACGGCATATTGAGGCTAGCACATGGGTTTGTGCTTCGTCGTCTAAGTTGCTTGTATATGCGAAATCGATCTTCACGTATGAAGGCTTGAATTTGTTCAAGTAATCCAGCGATTGGAAGTTTCTACCGTAGTTATCGACGCCGAAACCGAAGTTAAATCGGTGCGCTTGTTCTGTCAGTAGACCTACATGATCTGGGTAACGTACAAACACACTTTCTGGGATTTCAAAGAACAAGCGCCCGGCGAGTCCACGGTTTTTCTGCATCACTGAGGTTAACCAGCGAATGAAAGACGCATCCGTGACACTGTTCTGGGTCAGGTTGATGGCAATAGGGCCCATTTCTGGGTCATCCGTGAGCTTGCCAATCATGTGGGAAACCACATATCGGTCAAACGATTCGCCGAGTTCCAGTTGTTCAACAGCCCCGAGGAAGTGCGCCGCACCAAAATATTCATCACCACGTTCAATGGCAGAGAACACCTCTTGGTGGAGAACGGACTTATCGCTACTAGATGCGGGCTGAAGCTTAAACACAAACCAGTCGTGTGCAATGGCATCCAAAATAAGCGATTTCCATTGTTGTCTGCCCATGGATGAGTCATTGGCGGCTTGGTCTAGCATCGAAATAGGATGATTAGGGTCGTTGCGCGCTTGCGTTAACGCGTTGTCAGCTTGCGCAAGCAGCACGCTGGCATCGCGGTTACCTGCGCCATTCACGACTAAACCAATGGCGACTTTTGGCGGGCTAATGCCCATTGGGTCTTGTTGCATGTCAGTCACGATGGCCAACAAGCTCTCACCTATCATGCGCATGTCTTCGTTCGTACCGTTAGGCGCGAGGATGACAAACTCATCTTTGGAGATACGAGAGGCTGTGTAATCTGCATCGGTGATCGTGGTGTTAAGCTTCTTCGCGAACTGACTGACCAAACTGTCACCTTGTTCAAAACCTTGGTTTTGATAGGTATCTGTGATCAAATCGACTTTCGCCATGACCAAACCACCCACTGCCGATTCTGCCAACCATGATTTCAATTGGCCGACGAAGAAACTGCGGTTACCCAAACCGGATACGGCATCACGATAGGCGTGTTCGCGAAGGCGATCAGCTTCTTTGGCTTGTTGCTCAAAGTAGTCTTCAAGCTGCTTGCTCATCTGGTTGATGGCCTTAACAACGGTTTTCAACTCAGACGTTGGAGGCAAAGGAATGGGCTCGCCGAACTTGTTCCGCGCGATGTCTTTCGCTCTGCTGGTGATCAACGCAAGCGGGCGTAAAGAGCGGCTAAGTTGCAAGCCAATGATGAACATGGCGATCGCAAATAAAATACCGATCCACACGCCCAATTGAATCGTGGCGCTCCACATTTCCTTGTATGCAAAGCCAGGGTGAGACACCACCACCACTTCTGCTAGTTGCAGCCACCCGCTGGTGAATGTGCGTTCTTCAGTGATCACAGGGAAGAGGTCGAGACCAATATACCAATCGGGAACACCTTCAACCGTTACTGGGTATTGGCGAATAATTTCACTGCCATCAGACAGCATTCTTAAGCGAACTTCTTGGTAGAAGCCGCCATCAAAAAGGGCATTAATGACGGATTCCGTCGCAACCTTATCGTCTGATTCAAGATAGGGCGCTAACGCAAGACCCATTGAGTTGATCGTATTGTTTACCTCAGCAGTTTGCTGAGTCAGCAGGAAGTTACGTGTCGTGTTCAATTCAATCCCTGTGACCGCGATGATCAACAGAAAGAAAATTGCCAACATCCATGTAAACAGTTGCCGGTAGAGAGTCATAGAGATTTACCCATCATAGTTTTTGATCGGCCTTTTAAGCTTCACTGTGCCCATTCGCGCTCTGAGATCGTTCCACAACCCTAAGCGTGAAGACTTCCCAGCCAGTTCACCTTTACCGCGTTCTTTCATAAGCCAAAGCCTGCTACCGTTGAAGCTGTAGACAGGCAGGAGGTCACGTCGTTTTGATGCCAGTTTGATTTCAGGATCGATATTGTCGAGAAGCACTGGCTCTGAAGATGCGGTTGGGTAGTAGGCAACAACCATGTGAAATTGATTAAGTTTGATGGCTTTAACATAAACCAATCGCAATTTCTTATCGTCGATGCCTAGCTCGCGTAATGTGAAGTACTTCGCGATGCTGAAGTCTTCACAATCACCCGCCGCACTGCCTAAAAACTCAAGCGGCGTAGCCCAGTAGTCCTTCTTGCCCCATAGATCGATATCGTTAACAAAGTAGAGCTGATTAAAAAAGCTGTTTACAGCAGCGAGTTTTTGCCGCTCGGAGAGGTTGCTAGACTCCTCAACCACATTTCTCCAAGCGGTAACACGCTTCCCAGCTCTTTCTCCGTAAAATGCTGATACTTTATTCACCCACTGAGCATCAGTGCCAGTGAGTGCAAATGTAACGATCGATGGCAACAAGAACAGTAGAAACAGTGTTGCCCTTTTTTGCATTAGGCGACCTCAATAACTATTGTTCCCGTCGGGTAAAGATGGTCCATGCTTCTTCAATGTCTCCTTTGAATCCTTTGACACGACCAACAACACGACGATTCACCAATTGAGGTGTTTCCGTTTTATCGGTCAGTATCAAATCCTCTTCACCCAATCCAACGAGAGTGAGACGATCGGCATCAATGCCTCTTTGTTCCAATTGCGCTTTGACTGCTTTAGCACGTTGGACAGACAAGTTTTGGTTGTAGTCGTTGGCGCCAGGAGAACTTGTATGTCCTTGAAGTTCAAGAGAGGTTTCAGGATAGAGCTTAAGGAATTCAGCCATTTTGTCCAGTTCTTCGCTATAAGCAGGTGCTACATTTGACGAGTCGTTTGCAAACTGAATCCTGAGAGAATTATCACTTTCAATTAAAAGGTATGTTGGGCACCCATCATTATCGATAACAGCACTGGCTTCTGTTCCATCGCACAAATCACGTGCGTTGATTACACCATCACTATCATCATCCAGTAAATCTGAGCGCTGCTCGGCTAAGGCAGGAGGCTCGGCAGACAGCGAACAGCCACCCACCGATACGAGAAGACCGAGTAACAAGAGATGTTTCATTTTTAACCCTCACCATTTATTACAGGTTCGAGCCATTCTTGAGGTACGTCCACGCGAAGTGCATCTAATAGCGAGCCTGTACTGTTCAGTACTCGGTACTTTGCGGTGATATTCGCGTAATGAGCATCTAGATACGAACGACGTGCCTCGAACAGCTCATTTTCAGTGTTTAGCAAGTCGAGCAGTGTGCGGCGGCCGATACGAAATTGCTTTTCATAAGCAATAACCGTTTCAGATGCAGCATCAACGTGCTCTGCTAAGTAGATTTTTTGCTGTTCCGTCAGCTGATATGCACTCCAGGATAAGCGAGTGCTCTCTTCCAATAATCGATAGGCATTATCAAAAATGTCTTTCGATTTATTGAGTTGGTATGCGCTCCTGCGAACATCGGCAGTGTCAGAACCACCGCTGTAGAGGTTGACGCGTAATCGAAGCATGGCGCTAAATTCGTCGACTTGTTCTTCTACACCACCTGCATCGTCGCTCCAGTTTTGGCTGGCTTCAAACGATAGGGTTGGGTAGAAGTTACCTTTGTTTAGTCGGTACTGTGCACGGGCGGCATCAATGTCATAGGTTGCGAGCTTTATCACAGGGTTGAGTTCGATGGCGCGTTCTAAGGCTGCGTCACGTGTTGTCGGCAGTGAAAGCTCATCAACCTCTGGGTCCGTTGGATTAACTGGCTCTGCACCTACCACACGATAAAATTCAGATTCTGCATCTTCTAGGTTGCTGCGGGCTGCCAACATATTAGTAAAGGCGCGTGCAACACGCGCTTCCACTTGTGACAAATCCGCGGTCGAACCAATGCCGGATTCAGCGCGACGTTTGATATCGCCTAAAATCTTTTCGTGCACTTCGACGTTTGCTTCTGACAAGGATAGCAATTGTGCGGCCTTTAGCACGGCAACATAGACTTCAGTAACACGTAATGTCTTGTCTTGCGCGTCTGACAGCAATTGGAATCGCTGTGCTTCGGCTTCGAATTCAGAGCGCTCAATGTTGTTGCTGGTTGTGCCATCCCAAATAAGCTGAGTAAGGCTCAATGTGGCATCTTTGCGGTTAAAGCTCTTCTCACCGCTGGCTTCGGTTGTGCTGTTATTGACGTATTCGTATCCAAAACCTGCACTCAGGTCTACTGCTGGAAGGTAGCCGCCTTGTGCGGATTCAATGTCTTCACGAGAGCTCATAAAATCATTGAATGCACTTTTCAATTCGGGGTCTGTCGCTATGGTCGTCGCGACAGCTTGCTCGACAGAAAAAGCCCACGTCGGCGCAGCGATGGCGCTGACTGTTGTTACAACAATCCATTTTTTCCAGTTCAAAATACGTCTCCCATCAATGGGTTGGCAATACATTCCCAAAAAGTGTTCTATTCGCGCAATGCAGATTTCTGCGCTTGTAATATTGGTTTTAATAGGTAGTCCAACACGCTGCGCTTCCCTGTAATGATGTCGGCAGAAGCCGTCATACCTGGAATTATAGGAAGCTCTGATCCATCCCCGAGGTTGTTAGATTCGGTTCTGATTTTTACGAGGTAAAAGCTGTTTCCTTCTTCATCTTGAATGGTGTCGGCGCTGATGGTTTCTAAAATGCCATTTAGGCCGCCGTACACTGTGAAGTCGTACGCACTGAATTTTATGATGGCGTCGAGCCCTGGGCGAAGAAAGGCAATGTCTTGCGGGGCGATCTTCGCCTCAATCAATAAGTTGTCTTCGCTAGGAACGATTTCGACGAGATCCATACCGGGTTGGATAACACCCCCCACAGTATTTACGTGCAGTTTTTTGATGGTGCCATCGACAGGGCTAAGTACCACGGTACGTTCAACCCGGTCTTCCAAAGTGACACGAGTTTCCGTCATGGCGAGCAGTTTATCTTCGATATCGTTTAGGCGTTCTTGCTGTTCGGCGCGGAACTTCAACGCTACATCGATGTGTTTGAAGACAAATTCCTGCAAAGAGGAGGTCAGTGAAGGCAGAGACAGCTCTGCTGAAGAAAGCTCACGTTTGGTGTCGTTCACTTGTCGTTGCAGTTTGAGCAAATCGATTTGCGGTACAACGCCTTCATCGGCGAGAGGTTTGGTGATGTTGTATTCTTCTCGCGCGTAGTTGTAACTCAGTTTTAGGTTCTGCACGCGCGCTTTCACCTCGATCACTTCTTGTTCTTTCTGACGGATCTGTTGAGATGTTACTGATAATTGGTTTTCCAGGTTGTTGAGTTTTTCTTTGTAAGCGGCACGTTGACGAGACACAACGGTGCGGTGCTCTTTAATGAAATCAGCTTCAAAGATGAGTTCGCTTCGAAAGAGTGTGACGCTTTGCTTCCAGTCGCGTGTTTGTACTTCTGGATTCACAACCACGGAGTCGGTCAGCGCCTTCAGCGTGACTGCATCGCCTTGCAAACTTGTTAGCTCTTGCACACGTTCGCGAAAGTCAGATCGGAACATGGTGTCATCGATCAACAGAAGCTGTTGATCCTTTGTGACAATGTCGCCTTCGCGGATCAACAGTTCTTTTACCAATCCGCCTTCAAGATTCTGCACTACTTGCAGTTGTGAAGAAGGAATAACCTTGCCCTGACCCACGGTCACTTTGTCTAATTCTGCATAGGATGCCCACACTGCGGTCACGACGAGAAACGCAATAATGACCCAAAGCAAAACGCGTGCACTTTTGGGTGTTGAAAGTAAAAGCGCGGCGGTTTTGTCGTCTATATAATCCAAATGTTCACTGGCCGGCAGTGTTAATGCAGATTTATCTTTTTTTCTCATTGTTTTGCCAACTATAAAATCTTCGAAACACTTTTACTAAGCGTAGTTTAAGTAGCGGATATTCTCTAATCGCGGACAGTGTACAGATGATGACCCAAGTCCATGATCTCAGTGGTAAGAATGTTGAGAATCAGTAAGATGCGAGAGCTGACGGGGGGTTAGACGAAGGGGGGCCTAGAGACTAGGCCTTAAAATTCTCTTTATCGAGACCATATTTCTTCAGTTTTTCGTATAGCGTTTTGCGTGCAAGCCCCAGTTCTGACTGAATTTCCTTCAATCTTCCGCTGTGTCGATTGAGTGCATCGCTTAGGATTGCGCGCTCTACTTTTTGTATTCTTTCTACCAATGTGTCGTGTTCTTTTTCCTGCAAACTGACATCAGACAGCATGGCTTGCTGTTCCCCCATCAAGACCCAACGCTCTGCAAAATTTCGTAGTTCTGTGATATTGCCTTGCCATTGGTGCTGCGTCAGTGAGGCTTTGTGTTCGTCTTTAAGACTTGGCGGCGCGATGCCAAAGCGAGACGCTGTGGTTCGAAAAAAGTTCTGGCATAAGGTAATCACATCCTCTCCGCGTTCGCGCAGAGGTGAAAAGGGCACGGAGACCGCTGAGAGAATGGTATACAGGCTGAGATCGAACATGCCCTGTTGGACACTATTGGTCAGATCGACGCGGGTAGATGCCATGATCCTCGGCCGCGGTGACGTGTTATCGCTTGTCATGATGTTCGCCAACCGAGCTTGAACATGGCGAGGAAGGGCTTCAATGCCATCCAAAAACAGGGTGCCTGTCCCCGCAGCAGCGAGTTTGCTGTTTTTATAGAAAGGATGCGTTGAAAAGCCAGTTTGCTCAGGACCAAACAATTCAAGTTCCAACAGGGCCTCGGGAACCTGTCGGCATTTCACTGCGACAAAGGGTTCGTCCTGTCGGGTGCCTTGGTCGTGCATAAAACGTGCAGCCAGTTCTTTGCCTGTACCTCGTTCGCCTTGCATCAAGAGATCGCAATCCAGATCTTTCAGATGGAATAGCGAGCGGCGCAGTTGCTTAATTTGTTCCGAGTTACCCAAAATACGCGGACCAGGTGCACTGTGTGTTTCCAATTCTCGTTTGAGCTCTCGGTTCTCCAGCACGAGTTGGCGTTTATCAATGCCACGACGAATAACGTCTAGGAGATGGTCGGTTGAGAAGGGCTTTTCGAGAAAATCATACGCGCCATCGCGCATGGCAGAGACGGCCGTAGAGATATCCCCGTGTCCGGTTAGCATGACGACAGAGAGCTCAGCATCAATCTGTAAGGCATGCTTTAGAAACGTCAACCCACTCATTTTCGGCATGTTGATATCGGAAATGATGACGCCTTCAAACGTGTTGGTTAGGGCATCGAGTGCTTCAGGGGCTGAGGCAAATGCACGCGCTAAATAGCCTTCGATGTCGAGCGTCTGTTGAAGCGAGTCACGGATCGAACGTTCGTCATCAATGATCCAAACTTCATGCGTCATGGGATGTTTCTCCGTCTTGAAGGCGTTTTAAGCTGACGATCAATTCTGCACCGCCGTCTGTGTGGTCTTCCGCTCGCAATCGACCATCAAATGCTTCAATGATACGGCGGCAAATGGTTAGGCCCAATCCCAGCCCGTCTTTCTTCGTGGTATAGAAAGGCGAGAAAATGTGTTTCTTGGTGTCGTTATCCATACCGGGGCCGTTATCCCAGACATGCACATCCACCCAATCCAAATGCGTAGAGACTGTGATGCCTATCGCGGGGCTGTCTGAGTGGCGGACGGCATGCGTGGCGTTACTGAGCAGATTCAGGATGACTTGTTCAAGTTGAACGGGGTCAGCATTCACCATGATCCCACTTTCAGGAATGGCACAATCGATGTGGATCCCCTTCTTGTTGAAACTGGCTTCGGAAAGCATCAACGAAGCATTAATCACATCGTCCAGTGCGGCAAGGCGTCGGCTTTCTTCTCCTTGCTTGCGAGCAAACACTTTAAAGCGCGCGATAATGTCAGCCACCAAGCCGATCAATTCGTGAATTGAGGTCAGGTTCTTTTGCACATCTTGATAACGTTCGCGATCCATCAATTTGATGCTGTTTTCGGTATACGTGCGCATCGCCGCGAGTGGTTGGTTTATTTCGTGGTTAATGCTGGCAGAAAGCTCGCCGAGCATCGCCAGTTTGGCTGCTTGAATTAACTCAGATTCGGTTTGCCTTAACGCACGTTGGGTGTCTTCGTATTGCGTAATACTGTCGCGCAACGCAGTGTTGGTTTCTTCAAGGCTTGATGTACGTGCTGCCACTTTTTGTTCGAGATCGTCGTTGAGTTGGGCAAGTTTGCGTTGGGTTTTGACAGTTTGTAACCACGCCGTCATGACCAGCACCAGCAAACCATAGAAAGTGGCAAAAAGCAGTGCCGATTGCACCACCATTGGCCAAAGTTTGCTGATAGGAACAAAACCATAGATACGCCAGCCCGCGCTGCCAAGTTCGGTATTGGCCACCAATACACGCTCTCGGCCTGTTGCCGACAAGCCTAAGGATAAACTGCTCAAGGGTTTCAGTGTCTCGAGTTCTTGGTATTCCGTCAGGCTATTCAATGCGCTGTCGCCGTAACGGCGTGAATCGCGAATCGCGTTTTTTTGGTTGTCGGTGAGTTTGGCGAGAGATTGGTAGAGCCAATCATTACGCGAACTGTAGAACACGACGCCAAGCGGATCGGCAATCAAATAGTCGAATTGCTGCTGATCCCAGATTCTATCGATGATGGAGAGATCGACTTTCAGCACTAACACGCCGACGATCTGGTCGTGATCCCAAATAGGGTAAGAGAAGTAATACCCTCGTTTATCGGATACCACACCCAGCGCGTAATATTGGCCTTTTTCCCCTTCCATGGCTTGATGGAAATAGGGGCGATAATTGTAGTTGTGCCCAACAAAGGTGGTGTTGGAATCAAAGTTACTGGCGGCGAGTGTTAAGCCGTTCTTGTCCATAAGATAAAGCACATCGCTATTAAGTCGATTGTTCCAGCTTTTCAGGATGGCGTTGGTTTGGGAGAGTAAACGTTCGCTTTTGGGCACGCGTAACACGCGTTTTAAGCGAGGATCGGCAGACAATACAACGGGGATTTCACTATAGCGTGCAAGCTCGGCAGAGAGCTTCTCATGAAGCTGATAGACATCATTTTGGATGTCGTTGGTGTATCGCTTCTCTACCGAAAAATAGGTAAATGCGGCAACGGCTGCGGTGAGGACGAAGCCCATCACGGAAACCGCGGCTAAAAATTGAATTCGGCGCATATCTTCCTTGATGTGTGAAGGGCGCGAGGCGAAGAAATTCACTTGAGAAATGCCGCCGCCCGCCGCAAAATGGCAAAAACCTTAATTGGAGCAATACATGGATTTGTTTGATATTCGAAGAGAATATAACCAAGGTGGATTGAGACGCAAAGACCTGCCTGAAAACCCTATTCAATTCTTTGAGCACTGGCTCAAACAAGCCATTGATGCCAAATTACCAGACCCAACGGCAATGACAGTGGCGACCGTGGATGAAACAGGCCAGCCTTTTCAGCGCATCGTGTTGTTGAAGCATGTCGATGACGGTGGCTTTGTGTTTTATACCAACCTTGGCAGTCGCAAAGCGAAACAGCTTGTAGACAACGCGAAGATCAGTCTGCATTTCCCATGGCATCCCCTTGAGCGTCAGGTACATATCACTGGCGAAGCGGTCAAGCTGAGTAAAATGGAAGTGATGAAGTATTTCTTATCACGACCAAAAGAGAGCCAGCTTGCTGCGTGGGCGAGTCGCCAAAGTGAACGTATTTCTGCGCGATCAGCGCTGGAAAGCAAATACATGGAATTGAAGCAACAATTCGATAAAGGCGAAGTCCCGGTGCCAACGTTTTGGGGCGGCTTTCGCGTGAAGCCTGAGTCGTTCGAATTCTGGCAAGGCGGCGAACACCGTTTGCATGATCGCTTTATCTACCAAGGTGAAGAAAAAGGCCAATGGGATATCGAGCGCTTAGCGCCGTAGCTTTTATCGTCGTCATTGCTGTCGCGACTATTCCCTCTTGTTGCCACAGGTCTTGATGGGAAGTGCTGAGTGACAGGAACCAACAAAAAAGCAGCCAATGGCTGCTTTTTTTATCGCTAACGATCTGTGCTGCATTTTGCTGCTTGTGAATTTGGCTTGAGACGCCGTATTTTTCGCTTACGCAGACAGCACCACACTGAGTTGGTGTCTTAGAAGGCTTGATGGGATGGCAGAACCCACGCCCAGTTCTAGCGCTTTGTCCATCAAGTCTGTTTTGGTTTTAACGCCAAGCTTCAAGCGAAGGTTCGCAAAGTGGTTCTCAATGGTTTTCACTGAAACACCTAATGCATTGGCGATAAATTGTGGCTTCTTGCCATACATATGAAGAAACAAAACCTCAGATTCTCTGGGCGAAAGTGGGGTGTGTGGCTTGGTTTCTTTTCCAATGGTGAGGTCTTTTTTCGAAGAACCAATGGCACGGCAAATCCATTGTCCTACTTCAAGCGCTGCAAACTCATTGATGGCTTGGCCATGAAAAATGACGCCGATGAGTTCACCGCTTTCGCTATACCACGGCATCTTTGTGAAAATATGCGCATGCCACTCTCCATCGGGGTAAGGATGAATATTGAGCACCTGCATGTTCTTACCGCTGGACATCACTGTTTGGTCTTGCTGCTGAAAAACTTCAGCGCAAGCAGTCAAAGGCGCGGGCATGTCGAAGTTGGTTTTACCAATTAAATCGTGGTGGCTAGATACGCCAACCAGATCAACATAATTCTGATTCACATAGACGAAATTGGAGTTGATGTCTTTGCATCCCCAACAACCTGGGAGTTGCTCAAAAAGAGAACATACGGGCGGGGGAGCCTTGGGTGTGCTATTCATAAAATGATTAATAAAGGAAATAACTGACAGTGTATTGTAACGTCAATATGGTTTGCATGGAATGTATCACAAATTGGGCGTTACAAAGGGAAAAAAACCGGCTCGTAGGAGCCGGTAAAGACAAGATTTTGCTCTAAAAGAGCGAATTCCTGTACGACGTGTAGAAGAGGTCATCCACATCCATGGCACGAGGGTTGTAACCATTAGCGTAGATGTTTCACCGAGGTAAATTCAGTGATTAAACAGCAACATACTGCAATATGCGCTGTTCGTTAAGTACTATACATAGCTGCCAGAAAGTCGGACAGGGGGGGAATGCACTAATTTGCATGTAACTGATAATATTGTTTTTATTATAGAGAGAGATCGCGTTTTAGATTCTCTTCCCCTGATGATGTATTGATAAGAATACAGACAAAAGAAAACCCGCTTCAAGAGCGGGTTTTAGTAAAACGTATTTCTGTAGAGCTCGAACTAAATATTTCGCACAACACGGAAACCGACATAGTTTGCACTGAGATCAGATTTCAACTCTAAGCGTTCCGCGACGCGCGCGCTGCTTGGAGAGAAACTCCATGCACCACCACGTGCAACTGGCGTTTGATTGCCAGCCCATTCCCAAACGTTACCCGCTGTGTCATAGATGCCAAATGGATTTGCTGGGAAGCTTGCTACCGGCGATGTGCTTTTGTTTGACCACATAGTGCCACTCCAACCGGTGTTTGCGTTGCCTACACCAATGTCGTTGCCCCACCAAAAATCTGACTCGCTACCTGCGCGTGCGGCGACTTCCCACTGCACTTCAGAAGGCAGGGTGTAATTGAAACCCGTTTGGGTGCTTAGCCATTTTGAATACATGTTGGCATCATCACGAGTGATGCAAACAACAGGGGAGTTATCCGCCTGATCAAAACCTGGCTTACGCCAGCTGTGGTTTAGCAGTTGTTTCGGTTCGCCGTTATCCAGCGCCGTACAACCTTGGCCCTCTTCTGCTTCTGTGACATACCCCGTCGCAGCGACAAACTCTCCAAATTGCTTCACTGTGACTGGCGTTGCAGCGATAGAGAAAGGTTGGTCTACAACTACAGGCTGTTTGGCTTCAAAGCCAACGCGGTACTGACCCGCACCAATGACGACCATTTGTGGTGCCTGTCGATTGTTAGAGAGTTTGTCAGCGAATTGCTTTCCCGGTTTAGGACGGTTCTCCTGTTCTCTTAGGCTTGCCCATACAACGGAATCTTTGTTCATGAACATCTGGCGGCTGTAAGGTTCGAAACCTGATTTTTCAACCGTGAGCTGATGTTGACCCGCTGGCAGCATGATCTCAACAGGCGTTGAACCGTACGTCACACCGTTGATGGTCACGTTGTCTTCGTAGCGGTTCGAACGGATCTTTACATTAACCCAGCGCTTAGCCTGTTGTTTAGGGGATGATTTGGCCGTCGTGAACGATTTCTCAACACAATAACGTTCAGCAAAATCGAGAAGCTTACACGCTGCATTTTCGTCTGGTTGGCTCTTCATTTCTGCCTGAAGGCGAGTAATGTAGCGGTTGTCACCACTGAAGCCACTGTCGACGACATTGCTGTTCATGACATGGATATTGAATGAAACACGGTTCGCATTGAGTTTTGCCGTGGTTGATTCCGTCACTTTGTCGAGCACGTGTGATTGGAACGTATTAACGGCCTTTTGCATGGTCAGGGTTTTACCCTGGTTTGAACACGCAGCCAGCGTCATCGATTCGCTACACGTAATGGTGTGTACGACTTCAATAGAATCTGAGAACGTAAGTTCCTGACGAAGACGTTTAACGCGTGCTTCTTTTTTCGCTTCTTGGAGATTTTCCATTGCGCTGACGAGCAATTGTTTCTGACGATTTTCGCCTTCCACAATACGCTGTTGTTCCGCAACGGCTTGTTCATTTTGAAGCGTGGATTTTTGATTATCTTTCACCGCTTGCCAAGCCGATTGATAATCGTCTTTGTACTGGGTGAGGTCTGTATCAGGATTTTCAATAAGACGGCGGAATTGTTCATCCAAACGCTCTTGAGCCAGTGTGCGTCGTTTCTCTAATTCCATTGCTTTATTCGCTAACGTTTCACGTTCAGCCAATAATGCGTCCAATTTGTCTCTTTGCGTTTGAAGGTTTTCAGCGTGATTGCCAATTTCACTTCTTTTATCTGCAAGCTTCTGTTCCAGAGCGACAACCGGATCATCCGTTGCGGCTGTGGTGTCATTGGCAAGTGCATGACTACTAAGAAGTATCGGTGTTAACGCGAAAGCTAACGCAGCTATGCGATTACTTTTCATATGTCCCTTGCTTATTCTCAGAATTCCAATAGAAAAGCGTTGTCCCAAATAACTAGATTAACACGTAAATGCCAAATGGCCTTTTCATGATACTAATAATTTGATGCTTATCGTTATTATTCAAACTCGTTATTTTGATAAGTTACTCAATTATTTTAGCTCATCTCTTTTTATCGATGTAAATAACGTTTAAGCATGAGAGTGATGCAAAGAAAATAGCAATTATTTGACGTTAATTATTATATAACGACATATTATTGACGCTTTATATGTTTTCAATCGAGACGTGAAAACATTAATGCGTACCCGCAGAAGCGGTAAGAATTCCTGCTGTTTACGTATTTTCTTCTTCGTTTTACGTCGGCGGTAAAACCCATATTGGGGATGGATCAAGGCGGTTTTTATACACCGTCTTGGCTTACACCTTGCATTTTTATTGCCCTGTGGGCGTTTAAGGGTGTTTTTCCTGATCGCTATGACGATCCTTTTTCCCGGAACGATGATCAGGGAATGATCCTGCCGTCAAATGCTCGGAAAGATGATCAAGCGCTATCAAATGGTGTAAATCGACGTGGTAGACATTATTTTTCAATTAAAACATGGTGTTAATGTGATTCTCATTGCGAGGTTCGATGGGTTTTCTTACGACCGCGTCGAGTTTTAGCCATCAGACGTTGAGATCTTGCACAATTTTGATATCAAAATGACGTTGGCCGTAGTTTGGCCTACTCTTGATCATGTTTCCGAGGTTATTTTACTTCGCGATATCTTATTCGCGTGGCAAAATGCCTTCCTTCATTTCGTTGTTTGACACTAGTCGTTGTATGGCATCAGAGTTTACACATTCACAAGTTATTGCCTTACCTAATCATCCGTCGCTGCATGCGCACGATTACCGTCAGGTTGTGATTGGGTTACAAGGGCAGACTGAGTTTGAGCTATCAGGTCGTGGTAGCTTGGTTGGCCCTGGCCAAGGATGTTTGGTGTCTGAAGCGGAACTGCATGCCTTTTCTGGTATCGGTCAAAATGAAATTCTTGTCATTAACTTGCCAGAATCTGTGTTACTTGGTGAGTCTTCAATGAAGCAAAAAGTGGAAGCGCTCTTTGAGCGAGATGTTTACTTTCAGCTGGACGCGCAAGCACAAACCTTAGTAAAAGCCCTCACTGGCGAAATGATCGCTAACCCGCACGATGTGATTTTAGGTCGTGCATGCGCGGACACTTTATTGTGCGTGATGGAACGTCATTTCAGGGATCAAGTCGCTCCCCGTCGCCAAGGCCATCGACTGAATATGGACATTATCGATCTGTACATTCGTCAGCACATCAGCAGAAAAATCAGCGTTGCCCAGATGGCGGGCTCAGTGTTTCTTGCGGAAAGCCAATTCCACCAGCTCTTCAAAGCGCAAGTTGGCGTTACACCTCACCAATATGTGCTGAAAAAACGCTTCGAGCTCGCGCTAGAGCTATTGAGCACCAGCCAGCTAAACCTTGCCCAAATCTCCGACAGTTGTGGTTTCTCTAGCCAGAGCGGATTCACCTCTGCATTTTCGCGTCATTTTGGGGTGTCACCTTCTCGGTATCGCCACGATCATTGATCGGTCTTTTCGCCCTCATTAACACCATGCCCCCCCTGCGCTTAACGCAACGCGCTCCTTCTGTAACTGCTTCATTTTATTTCACAATACATTAACCACACTTCGTCTTTACGACTGTCTACTCTTCGTCAAACACACCGACGTAACCTTCAGAAAGTCGCTTTTTGCTATGGGTTTCACGCCATTTTCGATTAGCCCTTCTCTCCAAAATGCGGATAAATCGGGTTAATTTCTGCATTTTCAGACGGTGTGGAAATAAATCATTAAAACAATTGTTTTGTGCGTAGGAAGTTAGGGTTCTCTGTTTGTTAATCATCGGAGTTTTTTGCAATAATGCCGCAGGATTTTGAAAGACTCTCCGGCATATCGTCCATAGAATCGGTCGCTAATCTAACATGTATGTAACATATGCCGCTAATTTGCCGGGTAAGAGAAGAGGAATCTGCTTATGTTCAAAGCGACCGATGTATTGGTGCCAAGCCTGCTTGAGCAACCGAAAGCATCCCTTTGGCAACACATTTCAAGCCAGTACTGTGTAGACGAAAGTCAGGCACTTGAAGCATTGATCCCATTAGCGACGCCATCAGAATCTGAACGTGCTGCAACTGAAAAGCATGCGGCGGATTTGATTGCGCGTGTACGTGCCGATAAAAAAGCCGTGCAGATGATTGATGCTCTGTTGCTGGAGTACAGCCTAGATACCCGCGAAGGCATTTTGTTGATGTGTTTGGCTGAAGCGCTGATGCGTATCCCTGATGCAAAAACGGCGGATGCCTTCATTCGTGACCGTTTGGGCGTTGCAGATTGGAAAGCGCACCTCAAAAACTCTAACTCACTCTTCGTGAATGCTTCGACGTGGGGACTGATGCTCACAGGCAAAGTCGTGAACGTGGATGAACGCGAAGAAAGTCGCCCGACTGCGGTGCTTAACCGTTTGGTGAACAAGTTCTCTGAGCCTGTGATTCGCCAAGCCATGCACCAAGCCATGAAGATCATGGGGCATCAGTTTGTGCTGGGTCGCGACATTGATGAAGCACTAGAAAATGGCAAGAAACCGCGCGAAAGCGGCTTCACCTATTCGTTCGACATGCTGGGCGAGGCGGCGCTGACCAAAGCGGACGCGAAAAAATACTTTAACGACTACATCGAAGCGATTGAAACCGTGGGACAGAACTTATCTGTTGGCTCCGGGCCTGCGCCTTCGGTGTCTATCAAGCTTTCTGCATTACACCCACGCTATGAGGTTGCTAACGAAGAACGTGTCATGACGGAAATGTTTGATACAGTCTTGACGTTGCTCAAGCGTGCACGTGAATTGAACGTGGCGATCACCATTGACGCTGAAGAAGCGGATCGTTTGGAACTGTCGCTCAAACTGTTCGAGAAGCTTTTCACACACCCAGACATGAAAGGCTGGGGGTTGCTTGGTCTTGTGATTCAAGCCTATTCAAAACGCGCGTTGCCCGTACTGGTATGGTTAGCAGCATTGGCCAAAGAGCATGCTACCGTTGTGCCGATGCGCTTGGTAAAAGGCGCGTACTGGGACAGTGAAATCAAATTGTCGCAGCAAAACGGTCTGCCGGGCTATCCGGTCTATACCCGTAAAGAAGGCACCGATGTTGCCTATCTTGCGTGTGCTCGTTTTCTGTTATCAAAACATGTTGAGGGGCTGATTTACCCACAATTTGCCAGTCACAACGCCCAAACCATTTCTGCCATCTACGCCATGGCGCAACACGACACTTACGAATTCCAACGCCTGCATGGCATGGGTGATTCGCTTTACTACCACGCGAAAGAGATGTTTGAGCACCCTGTGCGCATCTACGCACCCGTGGGCAATCACAAAGATTTGCTGCCGTATTTGGTGCGTCGTCTGCTTGAAAACGGCGCGAACAGTTCGTTTGTTCATCGCCTTGTGGATGCACGATGTCCGATCGCGGATTTGACCAAACACCCTGTCGACATCTTGTTGTCACGCCCAACGCTCCACAACACCAATATCCCGCTGCCTGATGCGATTTTTGGCGATGATCGTCCGAACTCGAAAGGCGTTGCGATTGATATTGAAAGTGAATGGGAAACGTACAATCAATCGGTACAAGCTTTCATGGAATCCCATTGGAAAGCGGGTCCTATCGTCAATGGCGACCGCCGTATCGGTGAAGAACACCGTATTGTTGCACCTTACGATCACCGCCTCGATGTTGGCACCATCAACTGGTCTACAGAAAGCGATGTAGACGCGGCACTGCAAGCGGCACATGACAGTGTGGACGCTTGGCAAGCAGTGTCTGCCAAAGAACGGGGTAAGTACCTACTATCGCTGGCTGACAAACTTGAAGAGAACATGGGTGAGTTGGTGGCACTGTGTCACCGTGAAGCGGGTAAAACCATTCACGACAGCATTGATGAAGTGCGTGAAGCCGTCGACTTTTTGCGTTTCTATCCGCTAGACGCTGACACCATGATGGCGGAAGCAAAAACCTTCCCACGTTTTGACGGTGAAAATGTCACCCTGACGCGCACGGGACGTGGTGTTTTTACCTGTATTAGCCCGTGGAACTTTCCATTGGCCATTTTCATCGGTCAAATCTCAGCGGCGCTGGTCACGGGTAACACGGTTGTTGCGAAACCTGCGGAGCAAACGTCACTGATTGCCTTCCGTACCATCGAGTTGCTGCTAGACACTGGGATCCCAAAAGGGGTAATTCACCTTCTTCCGGGCTCTGGCGCGACAGTTGGCGCGAAAATCACGGGCGATCCACGCATCGCGGGCGTGGCGTTTACTGGCTCAACGCCGACCGCACAGCGCATTAACCAAACCTTGGCTGCACGAGACAGCTTGCCCGTGCCATTCATTGCGGAAACGGGTGGCCAGAACGCGATGATCGTAGACAGTACAGCGCTACCAGAGCAGGTGGTGCGTGATGTTCTGCGTTCTGCCTTTGCATCTGCAGGCCAACGCTGTTCGGCACTGCGTGTGCTTTACGTACAAAACGACGTGGCTGACCGCGTGTTGGAATTGGTGAAAGGTGCCATGGCGGAAATGAGCGTGGGCTTGCCGTATTTGCACTCAACAGATGTAGGTCCTGTGATTGATGAAGCCGCACAAGCGAAGCTGCAAAATCACATCAACCAATTGTTTAAAGAAGGGCGTTTTATCGCCAAGGTGCCAATGGCGAGCGATACCCGCGTCGGCACCTTCATCACGCCTGTGGCGTTCGAAATCGACAATATTTCCCAGCTTGACCAAGAGCACTTTGGCCCGATCCTTCATGTGATCCGCTTTAAGGCCGACGAGCTCGATGCCGTGATTGATGACATCAACCATTCAGGCTTTGGTCTCACCCTTGGCGTTCACAGCCGTAACGAAAGCACCTACCGCCATATTGATGCACGTGCGCGCGTCGGTAACTGCTACATCAACCGCGATCAGGTGGGTGCGGTGGTGGGTGTTCAACCGTTTGGTGGACAAGGTCTCTCGGGGACAGGTCCGAAAGCGGGTGGTCCGCACTATTTGTACCGTTTTACTCAAGAACAACTGCAATTCGCTAATGGCAATTCCGTCGCTAACAAGGAGGTAACGGCATGATCTTCAATCACGGTAATCATCAAATGACGCAGGTTGAGCGTGTTGCTTCTCAGTGCGTGGCGGTGTGGGAAGAATGGAACGGCGCAGGGGTTGAAGGTCGTCAGGCGGTGTTGTCTTCGTGGGCAGATATCGTGGCGGCACGAGGCGGCGAGTTTAGTGCTGCTGCAAGCATGATCCGCTATCAAGTGAAACAAGCAGGCGAGGTACTTGCGCCCGTTCACATGATGCCGGGGCCGACAGGTGAAACGAACGAACTGTACATCACAGGGCGCGGGCTGTTTTTGGTGACGGGCGATGAAAGTTTGTCTGCTGTGTCATTAGCCGGTCAGCTCTCTGCGTCTTTAGTGGCAGGTAACGCTGTATTGGTTGTTGTGCCTTCTGCGCTCAACGACACCGCAGATGCCCTGTTGTCTGATCTTGTAAAAGCCAGCGCCCCAAGCCGCTTGGCTCAGCGATTGGATGAAAAGGCGCTTAATGATGTGATTGAAACTGCACCGTTGAAAGGCGTTGCAGCCGTTGCTGAAGCCGATGTGCTGGTGGCAATGAACCGAAAATTGGCAGAAAGAGACGGTGTGTTGGTGCAATTTGTCGCGGAAAGCGATGGCATTCACCTACCACTTCTCGCTTCGCCAGCGTACCAACTTCGCTTTATTACGGAGCGAACGAGAACCATCAACATCACTGCAGTGGGTGGTAATGCCACACTTCTGGAACTCGGCAGTGGTGAACATTAAAACAATCCGGATATGAGCACCGAGAACGGTGCTCAGTTTTTTTTTGAGGGAAAATGAATGATTGAAAATAGCTTTGCTATCAGTGCCACGTTTATCGTGTATTTGGTGCTGATGCTAGGTATTGGTGTTTATGCTTACAAGCGAACCGCCAGTTCTGAAGATTACTTTTTGGGCGGACGTTCTTTAGGCCCTTGGCCTGCTGCAATCTCAGCAGGTGCATCTGATATGAGTGGTTGGCTGCTCCTGGGTTTGCCGGGTTATGCGTATGCGGCCGGTATTGAATCGCTTTGGCTAGCAGCAGGTTTGTTAGCGGGTACTTACTTAAACTGGTTGGTCTGTGCAAAAAGGCTTCGTACATTCAGCATCGAAGTGGATAACGCGCTGACCTTGCCTGAATTCTTGTCACGTCGTTTTGACGACAAGTCAAAAGCACTGCAAACGATTTCAGCCTTTTTCATTTTGCTTTTCTTCCTTTTCTATACCAGTTCAGGTTTGGTTGCAGGCGGTAAATTGTTTGAAGCTGTGTTCGGTTTGGATTACAGCACCGCTGTTATTATCGGCACCGTGTGTGTGGTGTCTTACACCCTATTCGGCGGTTTCCTTGCCGTATCTTGGACAGATTTGGTGCAAGGTTTGTTGATGGCAGCGGCGCTGATGATCGTGCCTATTGCGACCATGGAAGGCTCGTTTTCTGATGTTTCTCTGGCATTGGAAGCGAAAAACCCTGAATTACTGACACTTTGGAATGACGCGAAAGGCGAGCCTTTGTCTGCGATTGCGATCATTTCGCTGGTGGCCTGGGGCTTAGGTTACTTTGGTCAGCCTCATATCTTGGCGCGTTTTAAAGCAACCCGCAGCAACAAAGACATCACCACTGCTCGTCGCATCGCTGTGTGCTGGAGTGCTGTCTCTATGGCAGGCGCAGTGATGATCGGTTTGGTGGGTATTTTGTATGTTGATACCCATTTAGGCGACGAATTGGCGGATGGCGAAACCATTTTCATGATTCTGGTTAACGCGGCGTTCCACCCGATCATCGCTGGTATTTTGCTGGCGGCAATTTTGGCGGCGGTAATGAGCACGGCGGATTCGCAATTGTTGGTGTCTTCTTCTGCGTTGGCAGAAGACTTCTACAAGCAGGTTTTCCGTCCTGATGCATCGACAAGCGAAGTGGTGATGGTTGGCCGTGTGGCAGTTATTGGCATTTCGATTATGGCGCTCATGCTGGCGATGAACCCTGACAGTAGCGTACTTGGCCTTGTGTCTTACGCGTGGGCAGGTTTTGGTGCGGCATTTGGCCCAGCATTGCTTTTGAGCCTGTTCTGGAAAGACATGAACCGCAATGGCGCATTGGCCGGTGTGTTGGTGGGTGGCATTACCGTCGTGGTTTGGAAACAGCTGACAGGCGGCATTTTCGATATCTACGAAATTGTCCCTGGCTTCATCTTGGCGGGTGTTTCTATCATCCTAGTGAGTAAGCTGACAGGCGGTGCGAGCGAACACGTGATGTCGCAGTTTGATGATTACGAGCAGAGCCTAAAAACACTGCCGTAAACGCGAAATCAGCACTGTTGAATGCACAGAACAGAAATAACACAGAAAACAAAAGGGACGCCATGGCGTCCCTTTTTTATTCTCAATGAACGCGATAGCGCCTGCTACATCCATCCGTTAGACAGTGGAAGCCGCTTCATCAAGGCGAACAGTTCCGGCATCGATGACACAGATAGCACCAATGGGTGATCGATGTTCGCTTTGTTGCCCGTGTTGAAGTAAATCGTGCGTATGCCTGCATTGATGCCAGCTTGGACGCCGATGCTTGTGTCATCGACAAATAAACACTGTTCGAGAGGCGTTGCCATGTTCATGGCTGAATAATGGATAAGATCGGGCGAAGGTTTCCAGCTATTCGTATCAAATGCGCTGAACAATCGTCCAATAAAGTGCGGCAGTAAGCCTGTCATTTCCAGTGTCAATTTCATCTTGCTGACTGGGCCGTTTGATGCGACACACACATCCACGCCTTCATCTTCAAGCATGTTCAATAAGTCAGGCACACCTTCTATGGGTTTTAGATGGTGTTCGAACAAGGCCGCACTCTTTTCACGGTAGAGTGGCTCTAGCTCATCGAGGGATATGGACAGGTGGTGACGTTCGCAAGTTTGCAGCAACACATCAGCCAATTTTCCGCCTTGGAAATTGTCCATACATTCTTGTAAATCAAGCACAACACCATAGTGTGCAAATACCTCAACGATCGCCATTTGGCTAAGCACTTCGCTGTCCACAAGCGTACCGTCGCAATCGAAGATCACGCAGGAAAGGGGAGCATCGTAGTCAAAGGCATTCATTTGCGTTCAGCTAACCTCATTAGCGGAGTGGGATACTGTAATCCTTAACCTGACTAGCAATTACAACAACGGGGCATTTGGCAATTTGCTATCTAAGTCTTACCATCTTCCCATTAGGAACGAAAAAACCGATCTCAGATCGAGTTTTATCAAAAGTGAAACAAAGGGTTAGCGCACAAGGAGTGGCAAATGTATCAACATACGTGGAAGACAGGCGATAACGCGCTGTTGTCAGTAGGAAAAGTGGTGTGCATTGGGCGCAACTATGCAGAACATGCGAAGGAGTTGAACAACCCTATCCCCGATGAACCCGTGCTATTTTTGAAGCCGTCGACGGCGTTGGTCAGTGCCGATGTCCCTTTGCTACTTCGTGCACCGTTAGCCCCTATTCACTATGAAGCAGAGTTGTCGATTCTCATCGGAAAAACGTTAACGAATGCCACCGTTGAACAAGCGGATGATGCCATTGCGGGGATTGGTGTCGCCCTCGATTTAACACGTCGAGAAGCGCAGAGTGAATTAAAAGCCAAAGGGTTACCGTGGGAATTGGCAAAAGCATTTGATGGTAGCTGCGTGCAAAGTCCCTTTGTGCCGTATCAGCATGATCTGGCTGCCACAGAGTATGGGTTAGACATTAATGGGGAGGCGCGTCAGCGCGGGAACACAGCGTTGATGATCACGCCCGTACTGACATTGCTCAGCCATGTGAGTCAGTATTTCACCTTACTGCCGGGTGACATCGTGTTAACGGGGACGCCGAAAGGTGTTGGTCAGCTCAATGGTGGTGATGAGCTGACCTTAACGCTATCTGGTGACGTGTTGGCGCAATGCCGCTGTGAAACGTCTGCGTAGATCGCCAGTCGTGCACGCGCGCGTATTCGTGAGACGTTTTAACCGTGCGAGCGGAACAGATACGGGAACAACGCTTTCTTCTCGTCGTTCGACAGAGAACATACGCGATCGATATTGATGTCAGGAATGGCATCGGCATCGCCGCCGTAATACTTCAGTGCCTTCTCAATACTGGCTTCTCGGATCAGGTGAAACACCGGATACGGGGAGCGGTTGGTTAGGTTGCTTTCATCGTCAGGCTCTACATCCGCAAAGCAGTAATAGGGGTGGAAGCTCGCGATCTGATAAATTCCGCGCCAGCCAAATTGCTCGATGATCAAGTCTGCCACATCCAAAAACTGGTTGTAGTCATCAAAGTCCTGAAAGTAATTCGGTGTCACGAGCAAGGTGGTTTCAAGATCGGCCACGTCGCTGCTTTCCAGCAGATTTAGTTCTGTCAGTAAGGTCTCCATGACCGCTTCATCAGTGTTTCCTTCACACACTTCGATTTTGATCTGCTTATTACGCTGTGGTTTTGCGGCGAAAGGGCAAAGATTCAAGCCGATGACGACCTTTTCGAGCCATTCTGTGGTTTGCGCTTCTACATCTTGAAGAGAAACAGTGTGTGTGGATGTCATGGGTAAATCCTGAATTGTTGAGACGGAGTATATTAACGGCGGAACTTAGGAAACCCAACGATTACGTCGCGTTTATTCTTCGTTTATTTTCAGGTAGCGAAGAGGCTGTTTTTCATGGAAATACCCCCAATGCTTCTCCACGTAGAACCATGTTGGTTGAAAATCATTCGCATTTCTCTTGAACAACGCCATATGATCTTTTAAAGTGTATTTAAAATGCATCTTTAAAAGGAAACTCATTATGACAACACAAATGATGTCAAACAATCCTCAAGATATTGATTTTAAGAGAGTGACGCAGGTTGGTGGTGTGTTGATGTTTTTGTCAGCGCTGATGATGATTGGCTCTCTGCTGGTGAGTTTTCCCTATGCAGATGCGTTCTCCATTACCCATCAAACCATTGCACATATTATGACCATCGTATTGGCGGGGGTGTTTAAAGTAGGGTATGTCACCTATATCGTTGGCAGGTATGAGCGAAAATTGCCGTGTTAAGTGAGGCGTTAGCAGGGAACTTAGCGAGGGGTCGCGCCCTTCATGAAGACAGGAGGTTCTCCATGAAAGGCGCGAAATTCGGTATTACTGAACGTCAGTGGGTGCTTTCCACGCCTTGGTTCCCCAAAGCGGCACCGTAGACAGGCTGTGTTTATGGCTGCCCTGTGTTTCTTTGGTTGAGTAAGACAAATACATCAGTGTTTGGTTTTTCGAATCGAAAATACGGCGAATCTTCATTGATTTGAACAAGATACTTTTCGATGCAGTGAACACCACTTCACCCGATTTAGAGCGGTCAACGTTCGCGATCATTTCATCAGTAATTTCACCAGTCTGACGGCATGAAATGCCCATGTCAGAAGGGTCTGAAAAATCTAAGTCAGCTTTCACATGACTGATGTGGCATGTAACCCCAGGCACTTCAGGGTCGTTGAAAATTTGAATCTTGATGTCTTTGGTGGTGAACAAGCCCAAGCTTACGTCACCCACTTCATCGTCGGAACAAGCCGAGACAGTCAAAGCGATAACGGTAGCCGCAAAAACAGGGCGCGCATAAGTTTTGAATGAATCAATCATTGAGCGTGGCAACATAACCTTAAAAACCTATCGAAATGAAGTAACAATGCACTGTAACAGTGGAAGGCCTAGGTTGTCATATCTCTTTCAATTTTCACAATGATTCGACAAAAACCGTCCATTAGACAAACCATCCACTAGGCAAACTAAGACTGCACGGTGAAAGCGGGAGTCACCAAAAGATGGGTGAGTAAGCGAAATATTCTGGTGATATGCGTACCAAGGCGAAGTACCTCTGCATACCGCGAATTGAGGGAACAGAGAGAATAGAAGCTAAAAACGCACACCTGTGTGGTCAAGCGTGCGTTATACAAAGAGTGAAAGAGTGAGCGGATGCACTCAGTCGAATTGCGCGTCACCTGGACGACGATCAAGTGTTTCAGGCTCAAACGTAATGATCACGTCATACGCATCACAATAGCTGGCGGTGAGACTGTACTTCTCACGTGATGCCGCAATCTTGCGCTCGGCGATACGTCGTTTGTCTGGTCCGTTTCGGGTTGAGCTAAAAATACGCTGTTGCGTAAAGAGTTCCTGAGTGAATTTTTGCTTACAAATGGATTCGTTTCGTTCCGTGACGACTTCCCCAAGCTCAGTTTTCTCTGCTGAGGCCATTCCCGGAAGAAGCGCAATGCCAAATAATATCGATTTTACAAGGAGGTAGCGCATAATCTTGACCTAGCGTAGTGACCGTATGTTTAAAGATAGTCTACGGTTTGCTGCCTCTCAACTGAGACTGTGCTCTCATCGTCGAACCCGTTCAATTTTTGAGAAGGTCACGAAACTGCTCACAAAGTCAGCGTTGGTTAACATTCCTGCGAAAAGAGGGGTGATGACAGAAAAAGTAGGCGTTATCTTCATGTCTTTCAGGGAATGACAACGACACAACTTATGCAAAAACAGGTTAATAGTTCGTATTTACAGCTTTTCATGCGCGAGTCGAGCACGGCAGCCTTGCTCGATATTGAACAACTTCCTGACATGTCTGATGTCGACGCCATTGCGTTGTTTGACTGGATGTCTGGAAAGCGCCCTTTCACTCATCAAGAAGTTAGCGGACAACGTTGGATAAAATCCTGCAGTGCAGGGTACGTCACCGAATTGTTCCTACACCACGATGGCACCCTCGAAGAATTCACGCTCTTTAATCGTTTACCGACCAAAGGGTCGTGGAAGCTTGAACAAGGTGTGCTTGATCTCGACATCACCAAAGGCGATAACACGTATCGAAGCCGAGTGATTGCCAACAAATCTGTGAACATTCACTCCGCGATTGAGTATAAAAATGGCGAGCTGCATGCCTATCTCAAAATCGCTCACGTTGTTCCGGTAGCAAAAAGCGCATAGCAGAACAGCCCGTACCAATCTAAAAGCCCGCCTGTGCGGGCTTTTTTGTTTTTGAAACGAGAGAACCCCATGCCAAGTAACTTGAACCCTGCATCTTCAGGTTACTTGAGTATATCTAACAACGCGTTTTCTCTTACTCATCAAAAGTGAATGTGATGTTGAGCTATAAATGTAAGTAAGCAATGAAGAAAAGGGTCGAATGTCGGGTCATTGTGCTTGCCGCTTCGAAAAAGTGGTTTGAAGAGACGTTGAGAGGATCAAGGACATGCGATTACCAATACCCACATGGGCTATTGTGGCAACAGGTTTAGTGCTCAATGTGGCCGCAGCACTGATGACAAACTTTGTGATTGATGATTTAGGCGAGAAAGCCACCGCCGTGGCTGAACGCCAAACCAACAACAATCAACTCATTCAGCTCAGTTGGCAACAAGCAGACGCCTTAGAGCGACGTAGAGAAGCGATCTTGGTCGTCCTCGCGTTAACCCCTGCAGAGATCCCTGTGTCCGAGTCAGTGGCTGTCACGTTGCTAGATGCCTTCACCGACATGAATGACACCCCGCTCACCCGCGTCAACATGCCATCAATCATGACAAGAATTAATGACCAGCAGGATCTACTAAGAAACAAGATAGACACGCTATATTTGGATAACCTCCAAATGGCGGAAAACCAGTACGAATTCAATCGCAAGATCTCAGCGTATCGAAATCTCGCATTATTCCTCCAAGTCTTTGGCCTTGCACTCATCATGGCAAGAGACCTCAATAGAAAACAGGATTGAACAATCGGTAATCAGTGTCTTTAATCGTGATAATTCAAATAGTTTATGGAGCTGGTTTTCATAAATAAATAAGAATAAATAACTGGATATTTTTAAAAATATAGCGCCTAACTCCACCCATGTTTTGTTCTAATAGTGATCGATTTTGTGGCCCCTTTGCCACTGTTTTGATTGCGATTTTTAGGGTGAGAGAGAAATGAAAGGCGCTTCCCGCGTTCGTAGTGTCGTGGCTGACATGTTTGCCATGGTAGTGTTTTGTTTTGTGACTGGCATGATGATCGAGATTTTCGTGTCAGGTATGACGTTTGAACAGTCGTTAGCATCGCGTCTGCTGTCTATTCCCGTCAACATTCTGATTGCGTGGCCTTATGGCGTTTTTCGTGACAGCGTGATCAAATTTGCACAGCGTCATTTCACCTCTCGCTTAACGAAGCGCGTGGCTGATTTCTTCGCCTACGTAACCTTTCAATCGCCTGTTTACGCGGCGATCTTGCTGACCGTTGGCGCAGATCCAAGTCAGATTCTGACTGCTGTTGCCAGTAACGCTTTGCTGTCGGGTGTGCTTGGTATGTTCTACGGAGTATTCCTTGAGCGCTGTCGCCGCTTGTTCCGCGTGCCTGCGCCAATGCAGGTTGATGCATCCATGAATGCACAAATGAACGCATGATGTGAAGGGCGTAGACCCAAAACAACACCAAACGAGAAGGGTGCCCAATGGGTGCCCTTTTTTGTTTGGATTGTTACAAGGCGCAATAAAAGGCGATTTTTGCCGATGAAAATACCTGCCAAAAACATCCTTACGCTGCTTGAGCATGTCAGTCATGTGCCGCTTATAACGTGTTAAATCTGAGAAGAGCTTTGCGTTTGATGAGATCAAAAAAGGCCCCGTTGCCGGGGCCGATAGGTCGCTGATTTAACCTAAAACTTGTATTGAATACCTACACCGCCAGCCACTTCTGAGCTTGATACTCGGCCTGATGTTTCGTAGTGGAATGTACCTGAAACACTGATCTTTTCATTGAACCCATAGGCACCACCAATCGCTAGTGCTTCTTTGTTGCCCGAGAAGCCCATACCTGCGCCAATCGCAAATTCTCCCTCGGTGACAAATGGACGCGCATTGGTTACCGCATGCATACCCGCTCGAACACCATCCATATGCTCTTCCATCTCAGCAAAGCGTTGGTTCATTTGTTGCTGCAGATCTGCAATAAGATCTCTTTCTGATGGCGCTGTGACACCGTATGACGGATCTGCAGGTTCATCGCGGTTTGGTGTGTCCGCTTCTGGTGTATAGCCAAAATCAGGATCTGTTGGCTCTTGACGATCAGGGGTTGTATCAGGGGTTGGGCGATCTGGTGACGTGTCTGGTGTTGGACGGTCAACGGTTGGACCACCGCGGTTCGGCGTGTCAGCTTCTGGTGTGTAACCGAAGTCTGGGTCCGTTGGCTCTGGGCGATCAGGGGTCATATCACCAGATGTATAACGCGTTAATGTTTCAGTGCCGATGTTGTTGGCAGTTGATGCATTAACGTGCATTGAATTTGCCATGACACCCGTTGAAAAAAGCGTGGTGAGTGATAGTGCGATAATTGTCTTTTTCATAAAAATAAGCTCTCTAGTAAATTAAAATCAGCGAGAGCATCCATGCTTGAGTGCGTAACTCGTTGTGATTCCTTATCCTTGCCGACAAGTCTACGGAGAGATGAAAAGGTGATCTAAATAGCTGTTCTTATGCTGGTGATAACACTGGCTTATCACGCAAGTGTGATAGTGATTGTTTCTCTACATAAGGTAGGGAGGGTTGGAGACACGTAACATTTCGATATTGGAAAGATGGCCAGCAATCAATGCCTGAACAAGACTCGGGGGAATTTAGGGAGGAATTATTGATGGCAACATGAGTATGTTGGGCACCTTCGTAATACCGAGTAAATGTGCAACTAATGCTTGTCGTGAGAGATGGCCATAAACCAAGAAATTACTTTCTCGACGCGTTTTGGTTCGCTGCCTGGATTCAGTTTTACAATGTAAATGTCGTTGAACAATGGCTTCGAGTCATGAGCGTTAACATGCCACTCGTTCATTTGGCCACTGTCGATGTATTGCTGGATGCAGTGCCGAGGGAAAATGGAGATGCCTAGGCCACCCAGAACCATCAAGATAGCGCCTTCAATGCTGTTGATACGACCGGCGAAATGGACGGAAAGGTCATTGATTGAATCGAGTTGGGGGAAGAAATGCTGACGCCAATAATTGAAATACACCCCCATGCCTGGGTATTCGATGTAATTGTAATTGAGTATGTTTTCTGAATCTAAGTCAGACACATTGATGACCGGCGCTCCCACCATGACATATTCTTCCTGACAGAATTCGTAGTATTTCAGGCGTGGGTGATCCACTTTCTCGGTGACGAAGCCAAAATCGACCTGCCCGGATAACACCTTCTCAAATACCTGTTTGTTGTGCGTGAGCGTGAGATCTATTTCGAGCTCGGGGTAGTTGAGGCGACGTTCTAATAGCATGGGAAAGTGCGGAGACAGCAAACAAGAAGGGGGCATGGCGTAGGAGACGGTGCCTTCGATCTGGTGATAGTCGTTCTTCACTTCCAAAGAAAAATCGCTGTTTAAATCTTCGAGGTTTTTGATGTGTTGCAGCAGCTTCTTGCCCGCATCTGTGATGATGGGGCACTTGGGTGTGCGGACAAACAACTCATAGCCCACCTGCTCTTCCAAGCTTTTGATGTGTTTGCTGATATTGGCTTGTGTCATGGCGGCAATGTCAGCGGCATCGTTAAAACTGCGTGATTCAGCCACTGCTTTAAACGCTCTAAACAGCTTCGGGTCCAAATGCATCATGGTAATACCGCCTTTTCTTTAGTTTAAGAACGTTACCTAACTTACCTTTTGGATTTGCAATGGGTTCAATGAATTGATCTCTAAGGCAAAGCTGTTATTTAACATGTCATCAAGCTCTTGATTTTCATCACGAATGGTTTGGGTAATATCTACTTTTCGATCGCCAATATCACTTAGAATTCGAATACCGTTAATAAAGCCATTTTTTAGGTTGCCATATTCTATTTGAACCGAAGTGAATGACTTAACCGTAAATGTTTTTGTTTCTGATACTTGTGGTCTTTCTTCACTATCACTTCCCAAAAGAAAAGTGACAATAATGCACCACTCTGTGTTGTTTATAATCGTTTTTTTGAACATTGTACCCCCTATCAATTCGTTTTAGCAGGGAGGTTAATGTTCATCCTATTAATCTTAAATTGAAAATCTAATTTGTTATAAGGGCTATAACAAAGTCGACTTGTTACTTTTACTTATGCTCACCATACTCAAGCATACACTGTTATGTCGGGTTGATGATCACCATGAGCAATAAAATAACGCCAGATGGAATTCGCGTATGGCAAGGTTATCGCAATGAGTTGTACCGTAACGATATTAATGGTTTTTTGGAAAAGCTTGGAAATATATTTATTCCCGTCACGGTACAATTGATGACCCCAATGGGATTACATATGTACTATCCGTCCATTGTTCCGCATTCTGTGTCACCCCGCTCCCGTGTCTTGCCTGATGAAGTGGCCTTGGTCGGCTATCCTTCCCAAGATGTTTATACAGCAGCCAGCAGAGGTTCCGTTGCGGGGCGATCTTACGGTGCGCTTCATAGTACCGTCTTCAATTTTTCCGCGTCAGATATTCCTGCAAGCACGTCTGAATTTCCTGTTCGTTATCAAGGCAGTGCCTCTTTTGATTGGAATGTTCCATTGTATTTTTCTGGGCAAGCGATTGATTGGAAGGGTTTAAATGTAGGGGTGATGATGTGGGAGTGGGCAGAAGGAGAGAGCCATCTCAGTGCGACAGCGTTACTTGGCTTGTGTGCCGACACAATAAAAAATGACGCGAACACCGTTGAAATTATCACCGTGCTTCAGCATCAATATGGGGTGCTCTGGTTTGCCGCGAGCGCGTCTGAATTCCCACAAGAGATTGTTCACCTGTTGACGCGAACGCAAAGCACATTGGTGTTGAAAACGTTTCATCACCTCACTCACGTTGCCCCACTTTTTTGCGAAAAAGATCTGGGAATAAACGTCACTTCTGGTCAAGCGCTTGATGTTCGCTTATCGCAATAATTATTTTTCAACATGTAATAAAAATACGATCGTTTTATTTTTATTGAATGCCGTTTTTAATGTTGTTGCATATTAATTCTGGCTTTGATAATGAGAGATTGTAAAAGGTAAATACGAAACCCTTTCTAAATTTCTTTAATACTATGATGAATAGGAGTTAATGATGAGTGAAAGCACTCTGGTTGATGTGAAGGTATTGCCTGACACTAACGTTATATTGAATGTGTTGTCCGAGGTTCATCCCCCCACTTTTTGTGATAACGCCATTGCTAGTGCCAGTATTGATATCAATGGGCAGTCGTTTTCAATATTTATTCAAGAGGATGCAGTCAGCCTTACTCTCTGTAAAAGCTATGATGCTTCCTCCGGTGCCTATTTTGTCGATGACAAGACGATCACGCTGGAGCACCCCGTTGAAACGTTAAAAGGCTTTTATTTTGGCGGCCAACCTTGGCTTATCTGCTATCACTCAGACTCTGAATACGCGCAATGTTACCGCATCAATACGACAGAATTGACCTTGGAGAAAAGTGTTACAACGCGTGTGGGGACAGGTTTTACGACTATTACCCCGCTTTATTATCGTAATGATGTGTTTTTCGTTGCCTACAACAAAAACACTGGCGCGGTGGCGAAGTATCAAATGATGTCGCCGGCTTATTCACCGCTTTATTGTCAGGTGAGTTGGTCTGCTACCTGGGCGCAAGGCTGGACGCGGTTTGCTTTCTTTCGTTTAGGGGGAGAGAACTTCTTCATTAAAACCAACGAAAAATACAACAAGGTGAACATCGATCACTTCATGGACAGCATCGATCTGGGTTCTCACCCCGTGCTGAATGAATCGGCGACGCCACTCATGTTGGGATTGTCGGATGTGCAGACCTTCTATGACACCAATAATACCCCGTATTTCTACACCTATCAGCCCGATGGAGGCATGACCTTTAATCGCTTTGATGGTGATTGTAACGGTTGGAAAGTGGCGCTTACTTGCCAGCAAGCGGCAAACAGTTCATTGCGTCATACCGTTCAACTGCCTGATAGAACGCTTATCTTGCTGTGCCAAAACTCATAGGGAGAGTTCATTATGTCTCGTTACACCGATGCCCATACTACTCCTCTTATCGATCCTCTTCTTACACCCCGCCTGTCCCAGAAGCCGCCTTCTGCTTGCGCTGACATACCCTTACCTGTGGTGAACTGGCAAGCGATTGATCAAACTGCACCAACACGGCTTGACGGCGACCTCAACGCAAATGCTGTACCTAATGCTGACCTGATCCTTGTCACTTGGACATCGGCCGAATGGTCCGCGCTAGATCATGTCATGCTGAACAGTTCCACGCCGCGCGCGTCTGACGATATTGCATGGCGTCAGAAATGGTTTAGCTATTTCAACGACGACACGGTTAACACGTACAGTGAAGATTCAACCAACGACCCGCTGTTCCATTTTCAACTGGTCGGGATCAGCAATACGCTCGGCGAGCAACAACGGGTGTTGTTGGTAAAATCACAGGTGCATCTGGCGCATCCGCCTTGGATTGCGGGTTTAGAATCCATGCTCGATACGCTGTTCGCACGCACTGGCGCGAAACGTATTGTGTCAACAGGTACGGCGGGTGGTGGCGCTATCACTGACATGTTAGGTGCTGCCATCGTGACGAACATGGCACAGATTAATTTAGAGAAGCCAGAAAATGACACCTGTGGGTATAACCATCAAACGTTTCGCTGTGAAACCTGGTTTCCTTCTGAGGATTTATACCAGTTAACGCAGCAATCCTTGATGTTTGCGATGGACCAAGTCTGGAATGCCGCGACCATTGCCGACGCCATTGAGGAACTGAATCAAGGTCAGAATGAAGGCGCGGGTGAAACGCCAGAGGCGAGCAACGCAAGCGCATCGAATGACACCTACCACTATGCGGATTTGATCAACGCCCCGCTTTCTCCTGACAATCTCACCCAAGCACACATCAAAGTGGCAAAGGATCAACCCCTGCTGACCACGGATTTTTACTACATTGAAGAAACCGAACGCAGCAGCCCATATTGTTTTCTGGAAATGGACGATGCGGTGATTGCCCATCAAGCAGAAAATGCGGGCCTTGAGTATGCCTTTATCCGTAATGTCTCTGACCCTATCGTGACGACGCACACTGCCTCGGGAGCGCCTATTCCTGAATCAGTACGCGGTAATTGGTCGGGGATTGTTTACAGCCGTTGTGGGTTTTACAGCAGCTTTAACAGCGTTCTAATGAGTTGGGCAGCGATTGCAGGTTCTCACTAACACCGTACTTTCATCTCGCCTAAAACAACCACGCCACTTGAATTGAATAGGATTCAAGTGGCACGGTTTGGCTTGTCGCATAGACGTTTAGGCTAGGGATACTTTGCCAGTTTACCTGCGATTTTGCTGGCTTTGCCTGAAAGCAAACAGTGATCGGCATTGTTGGGAATCGGGTCAGTCACCACTTTCGCGCCGATTTTGTTGAGCCCAGCGACAGTGGAAACGCAATACTGGCCGTAGCCACCGATGCCAGTAAGATACGCGCCGTAGTTAGCTTTATCACTGGTCACTGTGGTGCAGTTAACACTCAGTCCCGAAATGGTGTCGCCGTCACCAGCAACGTGCACGCCACTCCCGTTTTTAAACGCGGTTGCGCTGCATTTGCCTGCGCGGATCACTAACCCGGTTTTTAATGTCGCGCCCAAAAGCGCATCGTCGGCTGATACGGATGACCCGGTTTGGCCGTTACAGCCCAAAATAGAAAGAATGAGAGTGGGGATGAGGGCTTTTATCAGCATTGAACGGTTAATGTATATCATCTTATTGTTCTCCTAATGCATTCGCCGAAGCGGCATTCGCTTTATCATTCAGCTTTTGTAACTCAGCGAATCCGTCAACGGCTTTACTTAATTGAGGCTGACTTGCGGGATGCAAACTGATTGATGCGCGGCATCGAGGACAACTAAACGCGCGACCAGCCAATAACAAGTTCAGATCAAAATGAATACTCACGTGGCAATCTGGACACGGTATTTGATTTCGCATGGCAATGTTCCTTAGAAAATAGCCCAGTAAAATAAAATTGGTTGCTAATGTTATTTATTAAACTGGGCGATATTATTTTTATATAATGAAATGTAAGAATAGATTTTAATAGATACCTTTAGACCTATTTACTATGAGTCATCAGCTTTCTTTGATGAACCGATTGTAATTGGACTAATACTGTTAGAGAAGGCTTGAATAATTGTGGTGACACCTTGAGGTAAAGGTAATTGTCCCGCACCAACACTCACCGTATATTTCGCGTTATTACTTTTTTGATAGGTGGATTTCTGGCTAGACGCCGATTGACTGTCATGGCTAATACTGCCTTTCACTTCAACTGACCACCAACCTTCACCCAGTTTAGCGTCGAAACTTCCTTGCTCACTGGTACTGCTTGAGGAGGATTGAGAAGATTCATCAGAGTAACTGGATTTCACTTCCATTTCGAAATCAACTTGTACCGTTTCTACACCCAGCGAATTCAATGGAATAATCGTAAGTAGTGGTACATCAAATTGTGTGGTGACTTGGTCGATACCCACATCCGGTTTTTCACCATCTTTGGCATCCCCTTCTGAAATAACCCCTCGGGTAATTTGCATCGTCACCATGATAGGGGTGAGTGAGGTTTTATCTTTCGTATCCGAGCTTTTGTTAAAGCAAGTATCTAACATGAATTTAGTCTGGGTGACGGCCATCATACTGTTGGCTTGCGCCGCTGCATTCAGCGGGCCGCCAATCAATGAACGCATAGGAAGGCCGGCAAACTGTTGGGCCATCGAGACTAAGGCTGGGCCATTGCTTACATCTGGCATAATATTGCTCCTGATTGTAGGTTAGGTTTTCGGGGTTAACGCCAGCAAAAATCCACTATCCAGGGATCTGTGCTCTGAGTGCTCGGTCATAGCCTTCAATGAGTTTTTTCAGGCCTTCTGGTGGATCATCGGCATGAATCACTATTTCTAATTCAGCCAATGAAGGGGATGATTTATCTGCATTAAATAACCCGCCTTTCTTCGTGCTCGGAAAGGCGATCTCTAATGAGTTATCTTCTTTTACACCCACTTCTAATTCTGTTTTAAATCTCACTTCGCTAATTCTTGGCGCAGTGACGGGAACAATAGTGAGAAGAGGAACATCGACACCCATTGTTTTAATGCCATCCGATGTTTCAAAAGGATATTCAATCGTCACATATTTAGGGCGATATAATGTTCGGTTATCATTTTGAACTGAATTAGGCTGTCCACTTCCTTGCAGATTGCTCTCTTCGTTTGGGATCTGATCAAAAAAACGCTGAAACAATTCTTGGTTCTGGTCTTGTAATTTTTGATTTGCGTTAGCCACACTCAAATGAACGACAGAGACTAACGAATCTAAATTGATCATGATTTCACCCTTTTGTTTCCTGTTCGATATGATGAAATTATTAGGGAGGCGTATTTAATACACAAATCGGATATGGAATATGAGGTATAACAGCTTGGAAAAAATGCGGTAATAAATACTAGGAGGAATGTATAAAGTGAAAATGTTGAAATGGCAGGATGATTTTTTATTCATTGTGAAGCGTTATGTTGCATGAAAAATATGCTGTTCATAGACGCAGTGATACAGAAAGGGTTTTCATTCGTTGATGGCTATTAATGTCATCAAGGTGCGCGAAGAAGATAAGGCGCCTCCGTAAAAGATGGCACCTTCATGTCGTGATTACGCGCTATTTATCTGACCATACAGCAAATTCGTTGCCACTTGGCTCCACGAAATGGAAGCGTCTGCCGCCAGGGAAATCGAAGATGGCTTGCACAATTTTTCCGCCAGTTTGGCGAACATTGATTTCAGTTTGTTCTAGGGAGTCGCTATAAAACACAATCAATGCGCCACCTTTACTTGGTTCTGAATGCATGTCTGCGCGGTAGAAGCCGCCATCAAGACCCACATCAGAAAAGGCGGTGTAATCTGGACCATAGTCAGTGAAAGTCCAGCCAAAGGCTTCAGAGAAAAAGGATTTGGTGGCGAGTAAATCGCGGGCTGGAAATTCAACGTAATTGATCTTGCCGTGTTGATGCATCAGTGCACTCCGGTGATATGGTCAATGCGGTGGGTCCAACTACCCGAACTGACAACCGCAATGCCTCTGCTAATTGACGGAATCTATCTTAATGGAACGCGCGCTATTTCATTGAGATCAAAGGCGCTTTCTAAAAAAATACACCTGTGAAAAGTGCGGGTAAACCTTCATCACGTGAAATCAATCGAAGCTGTCCGTGATACAGCAGCAAGTTGCAGTCGGAACTGGGAATGAAGGTAAAGAAAACCAGTGATATAACAACATTCTAGCAACACGTAGACGCAAGAGTGCCCGTCAGGCACTCGCTAACGTGTCTGTTTAACGGACATTCTCACTTTTGTCTCATCGTTCCTCACTGAAAGACGGGCTAGGTGACTGACGTTTGTGAGGCGTGTTTCTTGCGGTAGGCAAGGGGGCTTAATCCGTTAATTCTTCGAAAATGACGGCTGAAATTCGCGAGGTTGTGAAAGCCAACAGTTTGGCTGATGTCGGCGATGGTATCGCTTGTATCACTTAACAGCACGCAGGCGCGCTGGATACGCACACGGTTTACAAAATCCGTGAATCGATGACCTGATGACTGATGAAAAAAACGTGAGAAATAGGATTCGGTCATGCCGAGCTTGTCAGCCAACGTTTTGAGGCGTATCGGCTGTTGGTAGTTCTGCATCACGTAGTCGACGACTTCGTTTATTCTGCTTTGTACTGTGCCGGGTTCTTTGACTTCTGAGGCTGGCATGTTGGAAAGCAAACGGGTGTTGCGCTTGCTGAGGTAGTCAATAAAAGAGAGGAAATGAACCAATCTGGTCACTCCTTCGCTTTCCCTGACTTTTTGGAAGCATTCGACGGCATTGTCGAAAGGCACATCGAGGAATTCTATCCCCATTTTTGCTTGTTCTAATAAGCGGCCAAACTGAGCGAGCTCAGGAAAGGATTTGGCCGCTGTATAAAACAAATCTGGCTTGAACAAGATCACCATGTCGCGCAATTCGTGGGTTTCACCAGGCTTTAGCGTGCTCTCCCAATTGTGAGGGAGCCAAGGGCCAACAAGGGTAAGTTGGCCGGGGGAAAATGGCCCTAAGTGATTACCTATCATGGCTTTGCCATTCGTTTTCACGATCAGGTGGAGTTCATACTGTTCATGCACATGCCAGTGAATACTATGATGAGGCACACCGTGTTCTTTGTAATACACGGACTCGTCGTTGATTTGGATGAACTCCCATACGGGATCTTTGGTGTTCGGCTCTGCCATTAAATGCTCCTCTTGAAGGGGGCTATACCTGATAGGTTTTTAACCATATGTTGGTGCAAGTGCCGTAAACAACGCCGTAAACTTAGTGTGTTTCTCAGCGTATAGTTGATGCCTTTTGGCATTGGGTGTGAACGTTTTTTCTATTGCGGGAGAGGGGCACACCGTGTCAATAGAGTGCGTGGTGTGGCTCAAAATCGCAAGTCGCGCCGCCCCCAATGCAGGCCCCGTTTCTGCGCCGTCGTATTTGTGAATAACAAGATTCAACACGTCTGCGAGCATTTGTAGCCAATAATCGTTTTTCACACCGCCACCGATTGCACCCAATGAGGACAAATGCGTGTTGGCATTTTCAAGCGCGAGTAAGCAGTCTCTAAAGCTGAAGGCTATCCCTTCTAGTATTGCTTGTGTCATGTGATTTCGCGATGTGTGCGCCGTTAATCCTTCAAAACTGCCTGTTGCAAACGGGTTGTTGTGCGGGGTGCGCTCGCCATTGAGATAGGGCATGAAAAACACAGGACGATGCAGATCATCTGCGGCTTCTGCTTCGCCAAGCAATTGCTCGATGGACATGGACGTGATGGATGAGAACCATAGCAACGGACTCGCGCCATTGAGCAAACAGGCCATATGGCACCAACGATCAGGCAAAGCATGCGCAAAAGCATGAATGTAGCCTTGAGGGTTCGCACTGTGCTGCGCTTTGGCGACAAAAATTTGCCCCGATGTACCAAGAGAAAGAAAGGCATCGCCTTCATTGACCGCGCCAATACCAATACCGCCAGCAGAGGCATCACCCGCACCGCCTGCAACAATGACGTTGGTAGACAGCATCAAGCGCTTGGCTATGTCAGGCAGCAGTGAGCCACTGATTTGGTTGCCTTCGATGAGGGTTGGCATGTGGTCACGCGTGAGGTGGCAAGCGCTGAGCAGGTCATCATCCCAATCGCGTGCTGCTTCATTTAGCCACAAGGTGCCTGCGGCATCGCTGACATCGGTGCAACACGCTCCTGTGAGCATCAAGCGCACGTAATCTTTCGGCAAGATGATCTTGTCGATACGCGCGAAGATATCTGGCTCGTTATCATGCAACCACAGTAGCTTGGGTGCAGTAAAACCTGGCATGGCAGGAACGCCTGCGCGATAGCCAATGTCTGGACATAGACGGTTGAGATCTGCACTTTCTTTATGGGCGCGGCCGTCGTTCCATAAAATGGCGGGGTAAACCGGCTCTTGGTTGCTATCAAGGCAAACTGCCCCGTGCATTTGACCGGATAATCCTATGGCAGCGACATGCTGCCATAGGATTTCATTGCGCTCACGGAGTGCGTCGAAACAGGAGAGCGTACCGTGCCACCAAATAGAAGGGTTTTGCTCATTCCACAATGCCTGGGGAGAGTCCGTGCCGTAAGACGCCGAGCAACTGTCCAGCACTGTGCCATCGCCGCTCACCAGTAACACTTTGACGGCGGAGGTGCCGATATCAATACCCAGATACGTGTTCATGAGCTAGCTCATCACATTGCCACCGTCGACGTTGTACGTCTGGGCGGTAATGTAGTCGGAAAGGGGAGAGGCAAGGAACAATGCCATGCCCGCGATGTCATTAGGAACACCCATGCGACCTAAAGGCACTTCTTCGCCAACGAGTGTTTTTTTCTCCCCAAGAGGGCGGTTTTCGTATTTAGCGAACAGGGCATCCACGCTGTCCCACATTGGGGTATCTACAACGCCAGGGGAAATCCCGTTAACTGTGATGCCATGTTCTGCCAGTGCGAGTGCGGCGGATTGGGTGTAACTGATCACTGCAGCTTTTGTGGCGCAATAATGCGCGACCAATGCTTCTCCACGACGCCCCGCTTGTGACGCCATATTGATGATTTTTCCGCCGTTACCTATTTCAATCATGGCCTTCGCGACATCTTGCATCAAAAAGAACATGGCTTTGACGTTCACCGAAAATGCGAGATCAAATTCTTCCTCAGAAGCATCCAATATCGGTGCCATGTTAAATATAGCGGCGTTGTTGAACAGCACATCAATGCTGCCGAACTGGGTCAGAGTTGAGGAAACCAAACGTCGGCGTGTGTCAGGATCCGTGATGTCTCCATGTTGGTATGTCACTTTATCGCCAAATTTATCAATAAGGGCGGACACGCCAACCGACGGCTCAATAGGAAGGTCGGCAATCACACATTTTGCGCCGCTGGCGAGATAGGCATAGGCGACGGCAAGCCCAATGCCACCATTCGCGCCCGTCAGTAACGCGATTTTGCCTTGCAATGTAGGTTTGCCATGAAGCTCTAGTGACATTGTCATCAGTATTGCTCCTGATATGCGTCCATTGTGATGGCGATTTGTCTTTTTAAAGATTCACCAAATTCTGGGTATTGTTTGTTCAGACCTTGCCAAATATCAGGATCACTTAAAAACGCACCCACGGGATCTTGTTGGTGCATCCACATTTCGGCTGTTGATAGGTAAGGGTCTTTGTAGCTAAACACTAAGCGGCCCGTGATCTTTAGCGACAAGAAACAATACCAGTGCGCAATCAATATGATTGCGGATATCGGAAAGTGTCCACGGTCGAGGCTTAGCTTGAGCGTGGGCAAAATAAACTGCGGAAACTTGCTGATACTGTCCATCGCGATGCGCTCAATGGAATCCGCGATATACCCATTGCTGAAACGAGAGATAATAATTTGGCGATAGGATTCCAAATCAAAAGGGCGATCGTCTATCGTCGGGATAACGTCTTTTTGATGGTAGGCCTTTAGCCACCCATTGAGTTCGTCATCATGAATATTTTGGTCGAACGTCTGGTAACCTCGCAACGCCCCGACGTAAGACAGCATAAAATGCCCGCCGTTTAGGATTCGGATTTTGGCTTCTTCAAAGGCATGAACATTCTTCGTGAAAGTCACTCCCACGGCATCGAGCGCTGGGAAGGCGTTCGCCAATTTGTGTTCAATGACCCACTGCTCGAAATCCTCTCCTAGAATAGGGCATGCATCCTCTTCACCGCGTTGTTGTTGGATCTCGTGAGACAAGCTTGCTGGCGGCACAGGGGTGATCCTGTCAACCATGGAACACGGGAAGGTGACATTGACGTCCATCCACTGTTTGAGGTCTGAGAGTTGCGCTGCTTCGGCAAATTGACCGAATGCCTTTGCGAGGCGATGACCATTGTCACGCAGGTTATCGCAGGTCGCGACGGTGATTGCACCGTTGGCCATGCTCTGGCGTGCTAACAGAGCCAATGCAAGGAAACCAAACAAGGTTTTTGGTTGACCGCTTTGTTGTTTTATCACCGTGATATCGTTTGCCACCTCTGGGTGTGACAGGTTGACGTCGTCGGTATCGGTCAGGTAGTACCCGCCTTCCGTCACGGTGATGGTTAACGCTTTTACATTGTCGTCGTTAAAGATGCGCCCGATCACTGAAGGGTCTGCAGACGCGTCTTCCACACGGTCGATGCTGCTGATTTTGATGTATTCAGCATCACCATTTGGCGCAATACGTTTAAAGTGGTATTGGCCATTTTGAGCGCGTAGCGCATCTGGAATAGCCCGCGTCTCTTCGCGTAAATTCACGTCTGTGTAATACCAACGCTCGCTTTCTGGCAGCGTGTCGTTGAGCAACTGAAGGTAATAAGCTTGATGGCCTCGGTGAAACGCACCAATGCCAAAGTGAACGAGACGCTTGTGGTCAGACATGGCTCACCTCACCGTAAATATTGGACGCTTGTTCTGCGTTGTCGAACAAATACACGCGCTGTGTATCTAGCTTCACGCCGACGGTCTCTCGTAATTCTGGTGTGTATTTAGGATCGGCCCGCACAACGACAGTGTTCCCACTGAGGGTGCGGATATACGTGAGGGTTTCACTGCCCAATTGTTCGATTACCTCCACATCGCCTTTCAAATCGCCATCTTCAGGGTCACAGAAAGAGAGGGATTCCGGGCGGAAACCGATAGACGCCGAGGCGGTTGCACGCTCATCAAACATCGCGGCTGGTAGCGCTGTGCGTGCATCTTCGTTGAAGGTGATCTCCAATCTCTCGCCGGATGCAGCCACATTGTTCACGGGCAGCACGTTCATTTTTGGCGTACCGATAAAGGTGGCGACAAATTGATTGGCGGGCTGGTGGTAGAGCTCGAGCGGTGTGCCGATTTGTGCCACTTCACCTTGGCTCATGATCACGACCTTGTCTGCCAGCGTCATGGCTTCGATTTGGTCATGGGTGACATAAATCATCGTGCTTTCAAGTTCTTGGTGCAGGCGTGAAAGCTCGATACGCATTTCCACGCGCAGTGCGGCATCAAGGTTTGAGAGGGGCTCATCAAACAGGAACACTTTCGGGTTACGAACAATCGCACGACCAATGGCAACACGCTGGCGTTGACCGCCTGATAAGGCTTTTGGCTTACGATCTAAAAGCGCATCCAGTTTGAGTGCTTTCGATACCTTGGTGACCTTTTGTTCAATTTCGTCTTGTGGGCGTTTCGCCAATTTGAGGGCGAAAGACATGTTGTCTTTCACCGACATGTGGGGGTAAAGCGCATAGCTTTGGAACACCATTGCCACGTCGCGTTTTGATGGGTGAGTTTCAATGATGGACTCACCGTCCAATTGAATGTCGCCTTCAGAAGACGACTCTAAGCCTGCAATCGTGCGAAGTAAGGTCGATTTGCCACAACCTGACGGGCCAACAAAGACGACGAATTCGCCTTTTTTAATCTCAAAATCAATGTCCTTGAGCGCAAGAACGTCACCGTACTTCTTATATAAATGTTTGACTTGTAAGTAGCTCATTTAACAGCCCCAAAGGTTAATCCCTGAACCAGTTGTTTCTGACAGAACCAACCAAGAATGATAATAGGCGCACACGCCAGCGTGGATGCGGCTGACAGTTTTGCCCAGAACAAGCCTTCCGGACTTGAGTAAGTTGAAATCATCGTCGCGAGCGTGCCCGCATTGGCAGAGGTCAGGTTGATTGACCAAAATGCTTCATTCCAGCTCAGTACAATCGAGAGCAGCGCGGTGGATGCGATGCCACCGAGAGATAACGGGATCAGCACGTGTCGGATTTCCCCTAACGTGTCAGCGCCATCAAGACGCACAGCTTCTAGGATGTCACGCGGGATATCTTTGAAGTAAGAGAACAGCATCCACACCACAATCGGCAGATTGATCAGCGTGTAAATGATGGTCAGCGCAAACGTGGTATCGAGTAACCCCGTCTTTTGGCAAAGCACATAAATGGGCACCAACACCCCAACCGCAGGCAGCATTTTGGTGGACAGCATCCACAGCAGCATATCTTTCGTGCGTTTCGCGGGGTAAAACGCCATGGAGTAGGCCGCAGGAATCGCAATGATCAGCGCCAATATGGTTGAGCCAAACGCGGTGATCACAGAGTTTGTCGCAAACTTCAGGTAATCACTGCGCTCTTGCACAATACCGAAGTTCTCCACGGTCGGTTCGAAGATAAAGCTTGGCGGCACGGAAATCGCCTGTTGTTCTGTTTTGAACGCGGTGATCAGCATCATCAAAATGGGAAAGAACACAATCAGTGCAATGGCCCAGCAAATGATGGGACGCAACCAGCCAGTTTGATCGATAAGTGAAACGTCTTTAGCCATGATGCCTCCCTATGCCACTAAGTTTTTTCCGATCGCACGTATCAAAAAGAACGCGACGATGTTGGCGAGAATGACGGCAATTAAGCCACCGGCGGAAGCCACACCCACATCGAATTGCATTAACGCTTGCGCAAAGATGAGGAAAGCCAAGTTGGTCGATTCGTAGCCCGGGCCACCGCCCGTGGTCACAAAAATTTCTGCAAAGATGGACAGCATGAAGATGGTCTCAATCATCATCACCACCGCAATAGGGCGCGCCAAATGGGGCAGGGTGAGATAACGGAACACTTGCCATCCGGTTGCGCCATCCAGCAGCGCGGCTTCTTTTTGTTCGTGGTCCATCGATTGCAATGACGTGATGAATATCAGTAAGGCAAAGGGCATCCATTGCCAACTCACCATGGTAATGATCGAGCCAAGCGGGAAGGCCGTGAGCCAATCTATGGGCTCTAACCCCACGCTTTCCCAAAGCGCTGCCAGTACGCCATAAACGGGGTGCATCATCATGTTTTTCCAGATTAAGGCGTTAACCGTCGGCATGATGAAAAAAGGGGAAATCAGCAAAACGCGTGCGATGCCGCGGCCAAAAAATGGCTTGTCTAATGCGATAGCAATCAGCAATGCACCAATCACAGTGACAACCAACACCATGCCGACGAGGGTCAGTGTGTTAATCAATGCGGGCCAAAACGCGTCGTCGGTGTAGAAGAACTCAAAGTTCATCGACCCGATAAAATCATTCTCTCCGGGATACAGCAGGTTATATCTGATGGTTGAAAAATAGATCGTCATGGAGAGAGGAACGATCATCCAGAGCAGCAAGCTGACAAAGGAGGGAGCAACCAACAGTCGAGGCAACCATTTTTGCATGAGCGACTACCAAATAGCGGAAGATAAGAAGCCGGACAGCGCACTGTCCGGCAAGAGGGATTTACTTGTAGTAGCCTGATTTACGCATTTCACGGTCGGCAGACTTGTTCGCACTTTGCAGTGCTTTTTCTACCGTTGTTTTGCCCGCCAGTGCAGAGGAAAGCTGCTGTCCTGTGGCAATACCAATGGCTTGGAACTCAGGGATGGCAGCAAACTGAACGCCAATGTAAGGGCTTGGGTTCTGTGTGCTGTTGCTTGGGTCAGCAGAGTTGATGGCGGCAAGTTCTGCTTCTGCAAATGATGCTGCATCAAGGAACGCTTGTGTTTCGTAGGTAGATTGACGAGTACCTGTCGGTACGCTTGCCCAACCGTTATTTTCGGCAACCAGTTGGATGTACTCTTTTGACGTTGCCCATTTCACGAACTTCTCAGCCGCTTCCGCATTTTTCGTTGCAGATGGAACAGCGAGAGCCCATGCCCAAAGCCAGTTTGCACCGCGGTCAGTGACTGCCACTGGTGACTGTGCGAACGCCACTTTGTCGTGAACTTTGCTTTGTTTAGGGTCTGTGATGAAGGATGCGGCGATCGTTGCATCAATCCACATGCCACATTTGCCTTCGTTAAACAGAGCGAGAATTTCATTGAAGCTGTTTGAGCTTGAACCTGGAGGACCGTAGCTGCTGAGAAGGTCAACATAGAAGCTAACAGCGTGGTTCCACTCCGGTGAGTTCAGCTGTGGTTTCCAATCTGCGTCAAACCATTGCGCGCCAAACGAGTTAGCCATGGTGGTCACGAACGCCGTGTTGTCACCCCAACCTGGCTTACCGCGTAAACAAATGCCGTAAACGCCGTTATCTGGATCATGAATGGCCGCTGCAACATCGCGAATGTGGCCCCATGTGGCGCGATCTGGCACTGTCATGCCGGCTTTGTCTACAAGGTCTTTGCGGTACATGACCATGGAGCTTTCACCGTAAAAAGGTACCGCGAAAAGTTTGCCGTCCACGGATAAACCCGCACGCATTGCTGGCAGCAAATCGTCGGCATCATACGCCGCGTCGGTTTTGATTTCGTTCAACCAACCTTTTTGGCCCCAAATTGGGGTTTCATACATACCAATCGTCATGACATCGAATTGGCCGCCTTTGGTGGCGATGTCAGTGGTTACACGTTGGCGAAGAACTCCTTCCTCTAGGGTCACCCAATTGAGTTTGATGTCAGGGTTTTGCTTTTCAAATACTTCGCTAAACTTCTGCATTTCGATCATGTGACCGTTGTTGACCGTGGCAATGGTCAATTCTGTCGCCGCATGGGCGGACATGGAGAGGGCGGTACAGCATGCAGCAAAGGCAGTTAACGTTTTCCTTGTAGACAGCATTTTTAGTTCCTCATGGTTAGAAGATGCTCATTAGGGGTAATTAACATCTGTGCAACAATGAAAGTACAAAAAAAGGCAAGAGTGAAGAAAAGCGGTGTAGAAAAGTACTTTTCTTCATGAGGAATGATGATTTTTTTACTTCATGTGAAGTGTGGAGTTTGAAAAGTTAGGCGATGTTTGGTGTGAGCTGCCTGCTTAAGAATACAGTGATTTTTTGGCTGAACGCCCTTCTTAACGTGTCCTCACGCTGGACAATCGCTTTTTCTCGTATGAAGAACGCTGGCCTGCAGCCAAAAACCATGGTCATCATTGAATTGCCACGATTCTGTCATGCCACTGTCACCAAAAATCGAAAAAGTAGCGACCCTCAACGGAAGTTAACGGAGTAACCTCATGCGTACACAACACGCTCTACTATTTTCATTGCTGGCGGTGTCTGTCAGCGCGGGTGTTCATGCTGCTGATGCGGCGTCGTTTCATCGTATAAGTGCATTTTCTACGGCAAACAATATTCCTCCTCATCTTGAGAAAACGCATGAAAGTTCTGCAGAAATCATTGCCGCAAGTGAAGATGGCAACACACTTGTGTATTCGGATAGCCCGCTGAAAGGCGTTGGGATTGTCGACATTACCAACCCGAAAAAACCGCAAGGTAAGGGTTTCATTACCTTTGACGGCGAACCGACATCCATCGATGTTGTGGGCAACACCTTTGTTACCGCTATCAACACCTCTGAAAGCTATACCCAACCGTCGGGCTACCTTGCCCAGCGTGATATAAACAGCACGCAATCACTCGCGACATGTGATTTGGGCGGGCAGCCTGATTCCGTTGCCGTGGCAAAAGACGGCAGCTTTGTGGCCGTGGCGATCGAAAACGAGCGCGATGAAGACTTAAACGACGGTGTGTTGCCGCAATTCCCTGCGGGGCATTTGTCGTTAGTGCCATTGAAAAACGGCGTGCTGGATTGTGACAACCTAACGCGTGTGGCAATGACTGGGCTATCGGACATTGCACCGAACGATCCAGAGCCTGAGTTTGTTGACATAAACAGCCTTGGCGAAGTGGTGGTAACGCTGCAAGAGAACAACCATATCGTGCTGGTGGACGGCATAAAAGGCGAAGTGATGGCTGACTTCAGTGCAGGCGCAGTAGACCTCACGAATGTGGATCTAGACGAAGAGCGCGCACTGACATTCTCTGGTACTAAATTGGCGGTAAAACGCGAACCGGATGCGGTGAAATGGCTCGACGATCAACGCTTTGTTACCGCCAATGAAGGGGATTACGAAGGTGGGTCTCGCGGCTTTACGATCTTCGACAAGCGCGGCAAAGTGTTGTTTGAATCCGGCCTTGATTTTGAATACCGCGTGGCATTGGCGGGGCACTACCCAGAAAAACGCTCAGGCAACAAAGGCGCAGAGCCTGAAGGCTTGGAAGTCGCGACCTATAACGATCAGCGCTACATCTTCGTGATGTCAGAGCGTGGCTCTGTGGTGGGCGTTTATCGCGATACAGGCGCAGCACCTGAATTTGTTCAGCTGCTGCCATCGGGCATTTCACCAGAATCTGCGGCGGCGATGCCAAGCCGCGGTTTGCTCGCCACGGCGAACGAGAAAGATTTGATTGAAGATGGCGGCGCGCGTGCGCACGTCATGGTTTATGAAATCAGCAATGAAGCACCTGCTTATCCGCAGATTGAATCTGTGATGGTAGACGGCAAGCCTATCGGCTGGGGCGCGTTGTCGGGTTTGGTGGCAGATCCAAACCATGCAAATAATGCAAACACGCTTTATGCGGTGAACGACAGTTTCTACAAAGCGCAGCCTTCAATCTTTGTGATTGATGCAGCCTCGACGCCAGCAAAAATCACCAAACGCATTCCTGTCATGAACAACGGTAAACCTGCTAAAAAGCTCGATCTTGAAGGCATCACAACAGATGGAAAAGGCGGCTTTTGGCTCGCCTCTGAAGGGCGCACTGACAAAAGCATCGCCCATGCGCTCTACCGTACTGATGCAAACGGCAACATCGTTGAAACGGTGAATTTCCCTGCTGAGTTAATGGCCGTTGAAAAACGCTATGGCGCGGAAGGCATTACCCGTGTTGGCGATAATCTCTGGATTGCGATTCAACGTGCCTGGAAAGATGACCCAGAAAACACCGTGAAACTGGTGCAATACAACACCAAAACAGGAGAGTGGGGCGCAGTGCGTTACCCTACCGATGCAGCTGCGACGGGCTGGGTGGGCTTATCTGAAATCACCGCTCATGAAGGCGCGCTTTACATCATCGAACGCGATAACCAGATTGGCGAGGCGGCGAAAGTGAAGCAGCTTACCCGTGTAATCTTGGCAGATGCGCAACCCGCACCGCTTGGTGGTGAATTGCCAACGGTGCGCAAGAAAGTGGTTTACGACTTCTTGCCGGATCTGAAAGCGCAAGGCGGTTACGTTACCGACAAGATTGAAGGCTTTGCCATCACGAAAGACGGTCGTGCATTTGCTGTAACAGATAACGACGGTGTGGATGACAGCAGCGGCGAGACCTTTTTCTTTGCCCTTAAGAAAGAGGGCAAGGTGCTAGATTTCGCCTCGATGCGTCCTTAACCCTTATTCACTCGCCACGCATGCCGTGTGTGGCGAGATAAAAATTTGTCTGTTCGTTTTTCATGTCTGGGACAGACAAAAAACGCCAGCGTTAGCTGGCGTTTCCCTTTTTGACCTACCCATAATGTCACTTTATGCAGGCTGGAATTATGGCGAAATCGGCGTGAATTGACTCATCAACCGCCATGACGATGACGCATAATTTGTGGTGAGGGCAGAGCCTTGATTCACCCAGTAATGCTCTCGGTTAAACATCGCAGTTGGGTGATATTTCGGCAGTGTTGAGGCCAAAGGATACTGTCGACCAAAGCCGCTTTTTTGGGTCGCTTCAAGCACATATTCTTTGCCTTTGTAAAACATGACGACCCATGCGTGACCACCACCATCGTAATCGCCAATGACGACGCGCGCGTCATACCCCAATTCAATCAGCCAATCTGCCAATAAAATCGCGTGATCCTCACAATCCCCCGACGGATAGAAATACGACTGCTTGCTTGATTGCCAGACTTCCATGTTCCCCTTGTATTGCTCGTGGTCATACTGATATTTCTTTTTACGGGCAATGGTCAACATGGGAATGAGCGGGTTATCTACCTTGAAAGGCAGGTAGCCTTCGAGGTAACTGTGCGTCAGGTGAAAGTCGCCGTTGATGTCCGGTGCAAGCGACGTGAATTCACCGATGCCTCGTTCACTGAAGCTGTAAATCGCGTACTTTCCTTTGAGCTCATTTTTCCATTTCTGAATTTGGTATTGGGTGATGTACCGATTGTTCGGGATGACCTTTAGCTCGCCTCTGCCACCAGAAAACGCCACCTCTTTCTCGGTTAACGTGTTCTGCGATTTAGCCATCAACTGCTTGGTTTCATCACTGATCGCATCTTTCTTCTCTTGCAGAAACCCAGAGAGAATAATCAGTCCGGCGACGAGGGGAAGCACTTTCACCATACCCATGGTTTAAGAGCGAAACCCGAAAGCAACAATCACGGCGACAAAGATCAAAATGGTGGAGGCGAAAATGGCGACAGCCACATTGCCTTTTTTCATTTCTTCTTCGATATTCACGCTTTTCAGCAGCTTTTTGTCGACCCACAGCAAGGCGTAAACGCCAACGAGCAGAGAAATGATGGTGTAAATCAGGTTGATGGAAAGGTTAAGTACAGAGGCGATGAAAAATTCGCTACCCATGTTGTGATGCTCCTTGCGACATGTCGTTGTTCTGTTCCCAATGACGTTGCACAACGTTCCTCGTTGTGTGGCCAATATGAGAGTCGGTAATCAAGTTGTTTGGGTATCAAGCGTAACGGTTTCGTCGTGGAGAGACGAATTTCACCGTCGAGCTTGAGAATAGCGTCAAATCATCAAGGGTAGCGGTGAGCAAAATTGTGAATACCGTCTTTGATTTAATCGCATCGCATGGAATGGTTTGGTGGCGACGTGTTGGGATAGTAAAAGTGTTTGAGTATTAACAGTCGTAGACGTAGTGCCAAAGTTCGAGGTGATTGCCATTCACCAACGTGCCGTTTCTTTCTTTGTGGCGAAACACAAACCCCGCTTTTTCGAGCACACGCTGAGAGGCGTAATTTTCTTTGGTGACTTTGGCAAGTACATAAGGCGTAGCCAGCTGATGTCTGCTGATATCAAGCAGTGCCGCCACTGCCTGTGTCGCGATACCTTTGCCAACATGCGCTTTGCAAACGCGATAGCCGATTTCGACAAAATCAGGGCGGATCGTATGAATGTTCGCACGCGCAACAATCGCTGTGCCCTGATAAATCACATACATTAAATGCGACTCGTCGCCTTGGGTCTGTACGAGCTTTTGCGTTGCTGACACGAGCCCAACACGGTCGAAATAGCGCGTTGGCCGAGGGGGAATATGTTGTTCAAACCACCCTTTATTGCGGCGTTCAAAATCCAATAGCGCATCGCAATCTTTCATGGAAAGAGGTGAAAGGGTGATGGGGTGCATCTGACGATTCCGTTGTACGTTTGAAGACGTGCTTTTTACATTGTAAATCGCGCAGTTAAGACGATCGAGCGCCCCTAGGTTCATTCATCTTTGGCGACGTGCCGTTTCAATGAGTGAGTGCGCAGATGAGCGTTTTTTACCTCAAACACCATGGTTGTTGCGCTAGAAAAACCGATGATGGGCTTGAGAAACGCAAAGTGTTCAACCTTGGTGGCGAGGAACCCTTTGGACTCATACAATTTTTTTGCGCGTGGATTACTGTCGATTACATCAAGGCGCACGGTGTCGAAACCCTTGTCAGCGGCGTGTTGAATAATGGCATCAAGCAGGGCGGATCCCGCGCCGAACCCACGATGATTCGCATTCACCGCGATGCCATCCATCACCAATTCTTTTGGTTTTGCTTTACGTTCAAACAGGCTGAGAATGAGGCATGCCCATAACCCGCGAAGCGTTCCTAGAAGACGAATCAAGCCATCGGCATCCATACCGCCTGTCAGCGACCCTTCTGGTGTTTGAAAACCCGCAATACCAATGATGCGATCGTCACGACGTACTACATACGAAAAGTCGGGTTGAAAGCTCTCTGCCAGCATCTCCATACGTTTCGTTTTGTCTGAAATGGCAACGGTGAATTTTGCACCAAACGCTTCTTCATACAAAACCGCGACGTCATTGGCTTCTGACATAAACCAGCCGCGTTCGATATCAATCTGTGTGTTGGTTTTTTCCACGTTTTATCCCTAGGCATGTCGCTGCGTCGCGTGGGCAGCGTGGCTTCGCATCATGCGTTCAAACTACCACGTTTGTCTGAAAATGACAGACCGCTGCCAACCTTACAAAAATGTATAGTTCAGGAAAACTCCTCGCAAGATGACTTGAGTAAAGTGAACACATCGACAGGGACATCACCTTGTCTGGTTAATACCAATAACGAGGAAACCACCATGAAAAAGTCATCTGTTTTTAAGCCTGCTGCAATGTCCACCCTACTTGGTATGAGCGCCTTGATGGCAATGGGAACAGCGTATGCCGGCGACGACGCACCAAAATCCATGACGGAAGATTCTGTCTCTCTGCTGCAAGCGATTGAGTTGGCAAAAACCAACACAGGCGGCATCCCAATGGAAGCTGAGCGTGATGTCGAAATGGGTCAATCTTTCTATGAGATTGAACTGGCGGGTAAAAATGGCGAATCTTTCTACACAGTGATTAACAGCAACACTGGCGAAGTGATTTTGAACAGCAACAACCGCCGCAAGCATGGTGATGATCACCACGACAGCGACGACCAGCTTGAAAATGCGCTCTGGTTATCTGGGCTGAATAGCGGCCAATACCAATCGCTAGAAGACGTGGTCAAGCAAGCGGAAGCCGAGCTAAGTGGCAAAGCGTACAGCGTTGAAATTGACGAGCACCGCGGCAACTACGTGTATGAAGTGAAACTGGTGACAGCGAACGGTCGCACGGTAGAAACTGAAATTGATGCAATGACGGTGGCGAAGTAATCATCGGTTATTTGAGTAATGACTGACTATTCAAGTCAATAAAATGGGGTGTTATTTCCAACACCCCGCTAAGGAGAAGACCATGAGTGAATCAAATATGTATTCGAATATGTGGGAACGTGCAAAGGACCTTTCGAAAAATGTGCGTGAAAATGGATTGCAAGCTTTAGGTGGTGTTGTTGCTTTCTCTCTGTTTTTTATGATGGGACTGGTTACACTAGGTGCATGTTTATTTGCAGGTATTGCCGCCATTATTATGATGAAGTGGCAACAACGCAAAGCCGCGCAAAATGATGTCGCGAACCCGACTGACGAAAGCGCACCAAATGATCCAATCGTTGCGGCGTAAGCCGCAGCGTTTTTTTAGAAGAGAGAACCGACATGCGCGTGTTACTGGTTGAAGACGATGTCAGTCTGAGCAGTTTTGTGGAAAAAGGCCTGCGAGAAGCGGGCCATCAGGTCGAGATTGCCGACGACGGCAAGTACGCGTTGACACTTTGCATGACGGAACAATTTGACGTGGCGATCGTTGATCGCATGCTGCCTGGCCTTGATGGCTTGTCGTTAGTGAAGGCGCTAAGAGCTGCGCAAATTGGTACACCTATTTTGTTTCTTACCTCCCTCGGCGGTGTTGATGATCGCGTGGAAGGGTTAGAAGCGGGGGGCGATGATTATCTCACCAAGCCCTTTGCATTCTCTGAATTGATTGCCCGCGTGACGGCGCTTTCTCGCCGAGCAGTGCTGACCTCCACCGAAACGAAACCTGAATTGTCGTTTGGTGACTTGGTGTTGAATTTGTTTGAGCACACCGCCACAAGACAAGGGCAACATCTCGATTTACAGCCTAAGGAATTTCGTATTCTTGAGCTCTTTTTGCGCCACCCTGGCCGTGTGATTACGCGTACCATGTTACTAGAGCATGTGTGGGACATTCATTTCGACCCACAAACCAGCGTGGTAGAAACGCACATCAGCCGCCTTCGAAACAAAGTAGAAAAGCCGTTCGGCGATTCGTTGATCCAAACCGTTCGTGGCGCGGGCTACAAACTTGAGCACCGCACCAGTGAGGGCACCAAATGAAGCAATTGCTGAGAGACGCATGGCAGCACAAGTTCTCGATGCATCACATGCTGAACCATCTCCCTACCAAATTGAAAAGCTCGGCCATTCAGCAAGGCATCATGTTTGGCCTTGTGTCCGTTTTTAGCCTTGTTCTCATGGCGACCGTCACCATTCTTTATGTTGATTACGAGCTGAGCAAACAGAACCGAGAAATCGTCAAAGAATCCAAACAACTCGCCATTGGCATTGAGCACCGTATTGATGAAGATCCCATCGAAGATGATGAGATTCTTGCGGTGTTAACGTCGGGCTTCATTCTGGCGGGTGTCTTGGTGTCCATTTTCACCACCGCGATCGTCATCGGCATGAGCCGCTTGAGTCAACAGCGCATCTCGCGCATTGAGCGGGTACTCAGCGCCGCGGCAGAAGGGGATCTTTCCGCCAGAACCGGTGAAGTCCACACCTATAACGACTTGGCGCGCATCTCCGTGTCTGTCGATGAGATGCTGTCTCGCCTTGAAGGCTCTGTGGCAGCCATGAGTGACATTTCTTCCAACATCGCCCATGAACTCAAAACCCCGATTACCCGCCTTCGCCATAACCTACTGACGCTTCGTCAGGATGTGGATGATTCAGAAAACGGCATGGACGAAAACCAAATTGCCGAACTCGATCAGGCGCTGGTGGATTCACAACGCTTAGCGTCTATTTTTGATGCCTTGCTGCGCATCACCCAGATTGAGTCTGGCGCACGACGCAGCCGATTTACTGACACGGATTTAACGCAAATCGTCGATACGGTGGCAGAAATTTATGTCGATGTTGCCGAAGATGCCGAGATGCAACTGGTGGTAGAAAAACCGTCGCAACCCTTGATGATTCAAGGCGACCGAGAGTTGCTGATTCAACAAGTTGCTAACTTGATTGAAAACGCCCTGAGGTATTGCCCTGCGGGCAGCAAAATCACATTAAGCTGTGGTTTGGATGCGGTAAATAACGACGTGTGGTTGCGCGTGGAAGATAACGGCCCCGGCATTCCAGAGGCGGAAATGGAACGTGTGTTTGAGCGACTATATCGCGTAGACAAAAGCCGCACTGATGGCGGCTTAGGGCTTGGGCTCTCTTTGGCAAAGGCCGTTGCAGGGCTGCACCACGGGACGATCAGCTTGCATCACGCGTCACCCGGTTTAGGTGTGAAAGTGACCATGCCAGCGGCGTAGCGAAGACACACTACCCATCAAAAGAAACGCCCCAGCATTGTCTGGGGCGTTTTTCGTTCTTTTTTGCACTCACTAAATCGTCATGAAATGGAGAGATATTACATAAGCTGTGACTAGTTTATTAGTCAAAAGCAATACCTATTCCATCAGATATTTCTATCAACTTGGTCTAATTCATCTGATTGTTTGATGGATTGAGCCATGCGACCTTAGCGATGCTCTTCAATGTCTATCAACAGGAAAAACGATGAAATTTCAAAACACCAAAGAGGGCTATGGCTTTATCGCCATCGCGCTTCACTGGATAGTTGCTCTTGGATTCTTGGGTGCCTATGTCGCTGTGTATTACCGTCATTGGTTCAGCGAGGGTGAGTTCAGTATGACCGAGCTCAACTCAAACATGGTTTCACTCTATCTACACATGTCTTTTGGCATTTCTATTGCGGTGTTTGTCGTGTTACGCATTCTGTGGAAAATAGCCAATAAAGCCCCCGAAGACGTCCCTGGGGGAAGCCGACTAGAGCATAGTGCCGCCCACGGCATGCACTGGGCACTGTATTTGGCGATGATAGTAATGCCTCTCACGGGCTACATGGGTACAAAGCTAGACACTAACTTTTTCTTTTTATTTGATATTCCTAAATTTAATGACACTGCTTTGTACTCAATCATCGTTGAACAGTGGCTGGCAACAACTTGGGAGCAGTTTGAATCGGTTGTGGATGCGATTCATAAATTTTCTGGTGCTTACCTTGTGTGGTTGCTTATTGTCATGCATGCAGGTGCGGCGGTCTTTCACCACGTAGTGAGAAAAGATGCGGTACTAAAACGCATGGCGCCGTGGGTGAAATAACGCGTGCTCCACATAACGCGGACAAGCAAAGAAAAACGCCCCAACCAAGGTTGGGGCGTTTTTGTTTAAATCTTCCCTTCTTTAAAATCTTTCTGGAAGTAGAGCACTTTCTGCAAGTAACGGCGTGCTTCCCCTTTCGGGTGTTGAGTTGTCAGCGCGTCGTACACTTGTTTCGGTGATTTGCGGTTTAGCTCCACCATCGCGCGTTTGCGATCCGAATGGAAGGTGGCCAATACACCGCCCGTGCCACCGTTATACGCCGAAATCATGCTGAAATGGCGAGACGATGGATTGGTCACTTCGCGCAGGTAACGGGTTTTCAGAATGTGTAAATACGCCGCGCCAGTGTCGATGTTGTTCGCGGGATCAAACAGGTACTCTTTGGTCGGGATCCCCGGTTTTTTCTTCACCAAGTTGAACACGTCGGCACCCGCCGTTTTAGGAATCACCTGCATCAATCCATACGCACCAGCATGGCTTACCGCATAAGGGTTAAAGCTGCTTTCGGTTTTGATCACCGCGTAAATCAGATCTTCAGGAATGTTGTAGCGTTTCGCGGCATCACGCACGATGTGCGCGTATTGGTATTCACGCTGCTCAAGGTGGTCTTTCACCATGTCGATTTGCACGTAATACGCCGTGCCTTTCTTGATGGCTTTAGATTGCAGCTTGTTATCAATCAAATGGTCGGCAAAACGGTTCGCGCGCCATTCCCATTCAATCGCTTTACCGTCTTGATCGACCACTTGCCCAAGGAAGAAAGGCTTACCTTTTAGGGCGATATTTTTGTCGCTGAACAAGTCGTCGTATTTCGCATCAGCAGGCATCAATAAGGTCTGAACAATGGCCTTTTGCAGTTTCTCTTTTGGCTGATGCTGGGAGATGGTGGACACATAAATTTTACCGGCATCAAAATCGATGTGCGCACGCGTCGCATACCCATCAAGGTATTTCACATAACGGTGCTTGCCCGATTCCACATACTCATCTTCGCCCCACTCTTTCTTGGCTTCTTTCGCCAAATACGAAAACAGCGCCGCAATCGCTTTTTGGTCTTTGTCTGGCGAGGTGGTGGTGATCGGAGGCTGTGGGGTTGAGCAATCGCACGGTGGTGTTTCCGGCGCGGACGAACAAGCAGACAAAAGGACTGCTGAAAGCAAAACGAGCGCTTTTCTTGTCATCGGAGTTGAATACTTCTTATAGGAATAGGAGGCTTGGATAGTCGCAATCGTCAAGGCAAAAACGTTGCGAAAACCCAGCAAATAATCAATGTCTGGATGCTATTCTCAGCGCGGGAAAATGCAACGTTTTTCGTTGTTTTTCGTTGTTTTTCTTAGGGTAAATGCGGAATCCGTTTCCTTTTTTAGTGTGCCGGTGAGGGATTGAGCAATTGGGGGCAAGGAGGGGAGGCGAATGGGTTGAAAAACAGGTTAAGCATTAGACGTTTTGGATTTAACACTATGGGTATAATGCGTAGTGGGGCGATTGAAACAGGCTAGAAACCAGCTCGTTTATGCTCCTTATTTATTCAAGACTATTCCTCACCAAGTGCATTCTAAAAAATTATATTATTAAAACTAATTACTTTTTAGTCATCCATTCGTAAGGTGAATTTGGCTTTTGTCTTACTGATTACTCAATAACCAAGTAAGTTTTCCATGCGATCAAAGTCAAAAATTGAATCATTAAATGTATAGTATAATTGCTCCGCGAAATTTAGATATTATTAATATCGGGTTTTAATTATTAAAAAACTATCCTTAAGTATCTTTTTCCTTATTGAATTTTTTAAATTAATTTATTTCGCATTATGAGAAATATGTGCAGAGGTAACCCTGAATGAATCATGAAAATCCCCTGTTGTACATTAAAATATAATTAGAAAAAGGTTACTATGAACTTTAAAGGTTTAGACCTATCAAAGCTTGCTACTCCTGAAGTAGACTTAACTAAACTAAAAAACCGTTTATCATCAGGAAATGCTGTACTAATTACTGGTGCTGGTTTCTCATTAGATTGTGAAAATATCAGCGGTGGCAAGCCTCCATTAGCTTCCGAGTTATCAGAAAAATTATGTGAAACTTTTGGTTTGGAATCAACAACTGATTTGAAATATACATCAGATATATGTTTGAAGTACGGGGACGCAGAGGACGTGCTTGAAGTTCTTAGGCAAAATTTCAACCTCGTTTCTCCTTCTGAAGCTAATGTAAACATTTGTAGCATTCCTTGGCGAAGAATATACACTACAAATTATGACAATAGCGTAGAGCTTTCTTACCTGAAAAATAAAAAGAGAATAGAATCTCTTTCTTTAATGGATAAGCCAAACGATTATATTAAGAATGATGCGCAAATTTGTATCCACTTAAATGGTTCAATTCAAAACGCAGTAGCAAAAGACTTAGACTACAAAATAAGGCTATCTGATTCATCATATTTATCAGCAGATTTTTTCCTTAACTCAAAATGGAGAACTATTTTTAATAGAGACTTGGAGAATAGCGCTGCTATTATTTTTGTTGGTTATTCCTTATATGACTTTGATTTGGAAAAAATCCTTAATGATCGTCCGCATTTAGCTGGGAAAACTTACTTTATTGTACATGATGGAGCTAAACATCAATTAACTTATAAGTTATCTAATTATGGTTATGTTTCAAAAATAGGTACAGAAGGATTTGGAAAGCTAGTGACTGAGGTTGTAGTGGATACATCTGATACTTCATTACCAGAGTGTTTTACTAAACGTATTCCTATTGAAATAGATAGTAGCCTAAATGATATCCAGACACAATCAATGCTTCTCTATGGGAAATATGAAAATCAAGATATTGATACTATCGTTAGAAAAGCATTCCAAGTCCCTTATATGTTTGAGCGGAAAAGCATTACCTACATATGTGACTCATTAATATCAAAGAAGAATGTTTTTGTTCAGAGTGATTTAGGTAATGGTAAGTCTGTGCTTCTCAATCAAGTTGCCTCAACCTTATCATTATATGGATATAATGTTTGGGAAATGACTAATTTTGACGGTATGCCCTGTAAGGATCTTGATATATTTACAAAAGGCGGTGAGCATATATTAATTATCGACGACGCAATTAATCAGGATGAATTTTTCGAGTATTACACATCAATCTCTCCAAATAATATAACATTTCTACTATCTAATCGTTCTTCAAACTCATTAAAGTGTATAAGTATACTTAATGAAAATAACATTGATATTAAAATGTTATCATTAGATATTCTTGTCGAATCAGAAATAGAGCAATTAGTAACTATACTTGAAGATCAAAACCTATGGAAACAGTATACAGGATGGAAAAGAAAGAGAAAAATTGAGCTAATAAAAGGAAATTACGGTGGGCAACTTTCAAATGTATTATTAGACTTACTTAAAAGTCCAGATATTAAGGAGCGTATTACCTATTTACTTGAAGAGATTACATCTAAAGAACGATACAAAAAAACTCTTTTCTCTATAGCATTATGTGACATATTTAACATTAGAAAAGAGTTAGGGAATATTAGTGATATTGCAGGTAATGAAGATATATTCACTGCTGGGTTTCAAAGAACAAAAGCTTTCGCCACACTATTTTCAGTAGGTGGAGATAATACTATTAAAACAAAATCAAGCATTTTAAGTCTATTTATAGTAAATAGTATTTTTAGTGATGGGTATATAGTTGAAAACTGTTTGGAAATGATGGAGAGAATTGATGGTAGTGATGATGCTCACCTAGAAAAACTACATGCAAAGTTAAAGACATTTGGAAATATTGAAAAACTAATTCCTCAGAAACAGAACTCACTTAATAACTATTTTGTAGAGCTTAAAAGGAAGTGTACTTGGTTAAGATATCACCCACATTATTGGGTGCAATATGCAATGTGTAGACTTAGCTTTGGTGATACTTTCTCTGCTCAGGGACACTTAAATTCTGCTTATGAATTCGCTGCACAACGAGCTAGTAGTACATATGATTATCACACTGAGAATATAGATACACAGCAGGCTAGGCTATATTTAATGGAAGCGTGTGACAGCTATTTACATCCTAAAGATATTGCGGAAAAATTTGAAAAAAGCCATGCGTTATTACTAAAAATTGCTAATGATAACCATAAGTTCAGACAGGTTTTAAAATATGAGAAGTTTTACGCGGAATCATATGGAAAGTTATCTCCTGGTAAGAAAGCGATGTTTGAGCATGCTTGTAAAAAGATGTTAGAAGATGCTTTAAAAGCAATTGATTCTTCCATTCAGACTGATAGGGTTAATTTCATTCATACTTCTATTAAAATGCTTAGAACTATCATAGCTGAAATATCCGCACCTCGTTGCGAAATGGTATAGTCAACTATGCTTTTCTTCGAATGTTTATGAAACCGAGTTTCTCTTTTTAGGAGTGACTTAGTAGAGTTTTACTCCTCAAATACTATTGGCTGCGTCAGCAGCCAAAGCTCACTCAGTGAACAGCTATTAGATCGATTTTCTCAATCCCAACTTATTCGAAGTAAGCACTCTCGCATATAAAGTTTGACACGGAATTGTCCAAAATTTAGCTAGCCAATATCCTACACACCTGCGATCGGCTATAGCTGGTCGCTTCTGCGATTTCTCTCAGGCTGAGTCCTTTCTCTCTAAAGCTTTTCACTTTCTGGTGCCGTTCGGCGTCGGCTCGTTTTCCCTTGTATTTGCCGTTGGCCTTGGCGGTTTCGATGCCCTGGCGCTGGCGTTCTCTTCGGGTTTCGTAGTCCTTTCCGGCCATCGCCGCCATCAGCTCTATCAGCATGTTGTTTATCGCATCGAGCACGGCTTTGATGATGGGGTCATTGTGGGTGAGGGCGTTGTTGTCGAGCGCCTGCCAGCTGGTTGGTACATCCATGCTGACAATGCGTATGCCTTTTTCCTCAATCATGCGCTTGAGCTGTTTCCAGTCGTGGTCGTTAAGGCGTGTCAGGCGGTCGATTTGTTCAACGAGCAGGATATCGCTTTCTTGGGTGTCGGTGAGCAGGCGGTTGAGCTCTGGGCGGTCAAGTTGGGCGCCGCTGATGTTTTCGATGTAGTAACTGGCAATGCGTTGGCCATGCTCTTGGGTGAACTGGTCGAGGGCGGCTTTTGCCCGCTCGGCATTTTGTTCATCGGTCGAGGCGCGAAGGTAAGCGCGAATAAACATGGTTTGTCTCCCTGAAGTTGGCCAGCGTCGCATTTAGGTGGTCGCAATAAGGAGTGTCGCATTTAAGTGGTCACATTGCCAGTTTTTGTATCAGGGTAGGGTGGTCGCGTTGGGGTATACACAAAAGAATAATACATATCATGCGCTCACCACTTTCTTGTTAACGTAGATATTTAGAGGTGTTAGCAGGAAAAAATCCGTCAATCAGTCGGTACTCTTTCTATGTCTAAACAAAGAAGGAGACAAAAATGAATGAAATTTTCGAGCCTTTGCGTGAAGCATTCTCATTGCTTAAAGTTTTGATGGAGGTTGAGTTGCTTCGTCGGTGTCTGAAATCAAAACTGAAGTAGTGAGAGTGGGCCATTTGGTGGTTAAACCAAATGGCCCATATCATTCAATATGTCCTGCTAGTTCAATGACCTTTTTCAAGTCTTCCCAAAGCCAGTATTTTCTGGTCGTTGTTTGTTCTGCGTTTTGTTTAGCATCATTTAAGGTATTAAAAAAATTGCGTCTTACATCTGAGCAGTTTGTCGTCTGAACTTCTTGTTTGTACGAGATATATGTGGGCAAAACGTGCGTTTGAGTCCAGTCCCCATATGGGTCTCTAATATTCTCAAGGCTTTTAACTACATACCTCATGGAACCTTTCACTAGATCATTGATCGTTAGGTCATCTTCGATTGAAAAATTATTAGGTGGTATTTCATGAGCACACTGGTGCTTTGTTCTCTCACTGAATGCTCTATATCCTTTATCTTGCTCAATAAGCCCGATAATCAGTGCGCAGATATTCACATAGTGTTTTCCGGGCTTATCCGGATTTGAGGCGTTGATATGTGCGAGGCATGATTTTACCTTTGCCCATAGCTGGTCTAGGTCCCTAATCTTTAAATCATAACCCTTTGCTATATCTGCCATTGTGCGTCGAATCAGGTCAATTTCGCTGGTTACATGGCCATATATTGGAAACAAGTGAATATTGTCAAACGATATGATTTCTAGATGCTTGGTTTCTATGTACTTATGAATATCGGGTGCTGGAAGTGCAGCTTGTCTATTGAAGAAGCGTTTCAGGTATTGTTTTGAGTCAAAGTCAATACCATATACGGCTTTTATCGAACAACTAAGCTGTTCAGTATCATTACCAATTACGAAGACGAAATTTTTCGTTGTGAAAAAGTGCTTTATTATTTCTAGCATTTCGATCGCATAGCTTGGTCGGCATCGGTCAAGTTCGTCTACGAGAACGATGACTGGAAGCTTTGCGTCGTAGTTCTGCTCTAAAACTTCAGCTAAAACGCTTAGTTTCTCTCTGATGTTGGCGATAGCTTCTACTTGGTTTGAGTAGTGGTCTTTCAAATTGTCGACATAGTTATCTTGGTCACCCTCAACAAATGTCTTTATCCCTTCCATGCCAATGCCTGCATCGCCCAGTAGTTTGTGGCTAATGAATCCCGCACTAGCGACTGCAGTTCCTTTTAGTGCTCTACCCACGAATGACTTCACCGCAGTCATGGTTTCATCATTGCCAATACCATCATTTAGTGCTTCGAGCTGGTTCAGCAACTCACTAGCAACAACAGTAAGTGGGTCTTTTGAAAAGTCACTTTCCCAAGCATCAATGTAGACAACGGGGTGCTTTTGGGTTTGTAAATGAGTGTACAAACGTTTGAGAAACTCTGTCTTACCTGTTCCCCAAGCTCCATTGAGATTAAGGACAAAACCATCAAGCTCTCCGTTAAGGTAGTTTGCTAAAAACTCACCATATTGCTTTCTGTCTAGCTTGCAGTTATCGAATGTGTAGTCTTGCATCCAACTGCCATATTTGGCGTTTTTATAGGCTTGGTTACTCATGTGAGGCTCTTGGTATTATTTAATATGGTGGCTTGTTTATCTTCGAACTTTACCTTCAAATCAATAGCTTTCTTGTGGTTTTGGGGTTAAGGCACCCTTCGGGCAACCATGCTCAATTTCACACGTCTCTCCGGCGGTCGTTCCTCCCTTGTATCGCCGGTTCAACCAAGCCTAACCGCACTTCGCAACGTCTTGGCCCATTCGGGTCACGATCAGGGCCAGTCAAAGCAGAGCAGATCAAAAGCTTTCACCGTCTGCGCCTAAGTGCTGCTAAGGCGCAGCCGGCGAGCAACGTATCTCCGTTGCATCACTCAGGCTCTACAACGATGAGGGGGCTGTTACCGTTCCAGGCAGAAGTCATGGATGAAGGGCTTTACCGTCTTCACGAACGGTTACGGGCGATTAATCCGAATGTTCAGCAAGTAGTGTGGGCGCTGAATGTGGCGCTTAATCAGCACGGCTGGGCCATTCGCACGGTCGAAGATCTGGAATGTTTTATGGATGCGGCGGAAGCGTGGGGGCAAGAAAATGACTGATTCAGAATATTACCGCACCATCGCGAAAACCATTCTTGGCCAACTTGGCGGAAACCGCTTTATGACTATGACGGGGGCGAGGCAGTTTGTTGCGCTGGATTCGCCAGGGCTGCAGTTTGATTTGCCTGCGCGGTTTGCGAAAGGGGGCATTAATCGCATTCGGGTGGTGTTGGATCCGTCCGATATTTATACCGTTACGGCGTTTAAGCTGTGCCGCCAGTCGTTTGAATGTCCTGAGTTGGGCAGTCAGCCGGGGGTGTATTGCGATATGTTAGAAGGGGTGTTCAGTGAGCTAACGGGCCTGAATACTAGGCTTTAAGAAGCGAAATAGTGAACAGACATAGCTTTGAAAGCTATGTCTGTTGTTTTTAAAAATTGGTCTTACTCGTCATCATCATATTCATCTTGGATGCGTTTTTTTTCACAGCTATCGCAAACTTCGCCTGTGATGCCAGATATACCATTCTCTCCAGTAAAGTAGAGCGTACAATAACATTCAGCACACTGAATTTGATTGCTACTCATATTGCTCTCCCTCTGCTAACTTGCCGACTCGTTGCGCTTTTCGTTTTTATGTATGTTTTCTGCAAGTTGTTTGCTTCGGTTCCCATGAACCTGAGAGTTCTGTTTGTTCACACCTGAACTGCCTTTGTTCGCATTTCGTATATTGGATTGGTTGTATTGTGGCTTGATGTTGCTCATAACGATGTCCTTTCTTTTGTTTGGGTTCAGTCATATTCTGCTTTTAACAAACTCATAAAAAAGGGACATTTCGCTGAAATATGTTGGATGAGTTTACGAACGCGGGATTGTTGTTTAACCAACTCCCTAAATTGCTGCTCACATCTACCAAAGCAGTTAAGTCTGAATCTGACTTATTGGTGAAGATGGCGAGAGTGACAAGGCAGGATAAAAGTATTACCCATGACCACCAGTTCTTTCGCAACTTCAGAAAAGAAGGTTTTAATTCGGAGTCATTTTCCCAATATTTCGGGACAGAATGGCAGGGAAATATTGAGCATTTCAGTGAAGGAGTAAATCCGGAACATGCCTATGCTTGGTTTCAAGTTAAGACCACGATTGCTGGATTTAAAAATGGTTTTGGTAGTGCCGGCGAACTCAAATATTTCTGGCCATTTATTGATGCGCATACTGAGGTTGAGTATCAATTTATCAAAGAAAATTATGGCTCAGAAGATTTAAGCAACATGTCTTCGTATCTCAAGGAGTGGTTGCTAGTTGAAAGAATAAACCTATCTGAGCCGTCGTTGGAAGAGGGCGCTACATATGCCATTTATATGGTTATGTACTGGAGTGCGTTGTACGAGCTTTTTCTCGAAGTTGAGATGGGAAGCGATGACTATTCTAAACTTAGCAAATGTCTGCCAGTCAATAGAGTAAAGGAACCAAATATTATTTTTTCCCCATCGGTTGAAGTTTATCTCACCAATGTGAAAAAGGGATGGGCAAAGGATCGATACCACAAAGACGATATCAAATGGACGGAACTCTATGGTGATATTGCTCGTGCTCAGTTGGGAGACCCGAACATACTCGAAAACCCCGTTAAAAGTGATTCACTTGAATTGATTAAACCCGACACCTCCAACATAAAAAAACGTTTTGATCGTTGGCGTCAAGGTGGACTCATATCCATCGAAGAACTTCGGAAAAACATTGTTATATTACGAGTTCCTTACTCTGATTCTGAGGGAGTGCTAACCTTAGAAACCATTTGGTTTATAAACTTGTTTACCAATATCCAAACTGAGTTGTTTAAAGCCGGAGTATCTTCTCAAGAAATAGCTGATACATTCGCGAAATACCCTGATTTTAAAGGGCTAGTTAAAGATCGTTTTGAGCGTTTCAAGGAAACAGGTGTGTTATCCAGTTAGTCGTCTAAGTGCTCAAAACTTCCCCTGTCAGAAAACCTAGCTCTTGCTTGTGAGACGAAAAACGCTAGAATAAATTCTGTGTATATAAACAGTATGGAATATGAACATTATCCCTATGTTTGCCAGTGCCGGTATCACTGGTTTTGAATCGCCAGCCAGCGATTACCGTCAATTGCCTTTGAGCTTGGCTGAGCTGCTGGTTGAGCATCCAAGCGCGACTTTTATTGGTAAAGCGTCGGGTGAGTCTATGCAAGGTGTGGGGATTTTCGACGGCGATATCTTGGTTGTTGATCGTCACGTTACCGCCAGAGATGGCGATGTGATTGTAGCGAACTTAAACGGCGAGTTTATCTGCAAGCTGCTTGATGTCCCTCGTCGACTTCTGGAAAATAGGGGGACAGACACTCTAAGAAAACCCTATTCTCAGCGCCAAAAAATGCAACGTTTTTCGTTGTTTTTCTTAGGGTAAATGCGGATATGGGGTTAGCTCTCCTATTTGTTTGACATGTAAACTTTCAAAAGGCCTGTGAGTGCGGTAATCACTCCAGTAATGGCCAAAAGAAATTCGATGATTTCTGTCATACGGGTTCCTTTTAATTAAAGCTCCGCATAAAATGCGGGGCTTTTTTTTATTTAATATCATGATCTTGAGTGGTTTTCTCTCCCTCCCAATGTGATGATTAAACGATCACGATGGGACAAATACATTGATTTAGATCATAGCCAAATGGGACGCGTTTTTTATCTATTCGATTAGTGCGGATAAGCTTCAATATTTGAGAAAAGCATGTAAAAAGATGCAACGTAAAACGCAAATTTATCAGCACCCTTCGGACAACTATGCTTTATTTCACACGTCTCTCCAGCGGTTTAACTAAGCCAAACCGCGCTTCGCAACGTCTTTGTTCATTGGGGGCACTATAAGGGCTGGATTGGCAAGGGCGCAGATCAAAAGTGCGTTCACCTGCTATCAGATATAGCCTCCGTAACTAACTCCTCGGCCTTATTCTCCCTCCTCCTCCAACGTATCAACCACATGTCGCGCAATCGGAAAGCATGACGTGGCGGCGGGTGAGGGGGCGTTGCACACCACGAGGGCGCGTTTTGTTTGGTGGAATAAGAAATCATCTACCAAGTCGCCGTTTTGATATACCGCTTGGGCGCGAATGCCTGACGGGTAGGTGTTTAGGTCATCGTTGGTCAGTGACGGGCAGTATTTTTGCACTTCTTTCAAATAGCCTGATTTCCACAACCCATTGCGAAGCTCTTTCATGGCAGATAGGAAGTTTCGGCGGATCACGTTATAAAAACCCGGGAAGCCGAGCATGTCCATGGTGTCTGGCATGTTGAACGATGTGCGGTCGTAGCCTTCGCGGGCGAAGCTCAATACGGCGTTAGGGCCGACGGTGACAGAACCATCGATCATCTTGGTGAGGTGAACGCCAAGAAACGGCAATGCAGGATCAGGAATGGGGTAAATCAGGCTGTTGATGATGGTGTTGTGCTGGGGCGCTAACTGGAAGTAATCACCGCGAAACGGAATGATTTGGAAGTCCGGTGTTTCACCCAGCAAGCGCACAATGCGGTCTGACATCACGCCGCAGCACGCAACAATGCGATCGGCGTGAAAGGTATGATCCCCCGCGACAGCGGTGATGCCTTCCTCGGTTTCTTTCAAATAACTGACTGAGCTATCGAGGTGAACCTGCCCGCCATTGTCTTCGATGAGTTGATGTAGCTTCTGGCAGATTTCGCGATAGCTCACAATGCCCGTTGAGGGTACAAAGATCGCACCTACGCCTTTCACATTGGGTTCGCGTTTCTGCAGTTCATTGGCATCCAACACCTCAAACGCCAAGCCGTTTTGTTCCGCGCGAGTGATTAGTGCCTGCATGCGCGTTAATTCTATGTCGTTGGTGGCAACGAGCAGTTTTCCGCATTCTTCGAACGCGATGCCATGTTGCTGGCAGAAGGCCTTGATGGCGATGTTGCCTTCGGTGCAAAACGTGGCTTTTAAGCTGCCCGGTGTGTAGTAAACACCAGCATGGATCACGCCGCTATTTCGGCCTGTTTGGTGACTTGCAACGGCAGGTTCTTTATCCACCACGACGACACGTTTATCAGGGTGACGTTGTTGAAGTTCATTTGCGACGCTGAGCCCTACAATGCCCGCGCCAACAATCAAATAGTCACAACTGATCATGGTGTCGTCCTGTTTTTTGTTTCAAGTGGAATGCTGAACCTAGATTGAAAGCCAAAACGAGGCTGAGTGAAAGGTGTCTGTTTTCAGGGTGTGATACACGGCGACAAAGGAAAAGGAAGCGCGTCTATCCTGCGGATTTTCGGTGGGAGGAAACATAACCTTGCGGGTTGAGCAGTCCCGCTTTGGATGACGAGATCATACGAGACAGGGGCACGGGTTCGCCAAACACAAAGCCTTGGGTGTAATGAATACCCATTTCCTGCACCAGATTTAAGTCAGCGTTTTTATTGACCCGCTGCGCGACTGTAATGGCATTGAGTGACTCACTAATGTGTTTGATTGATTCAACGATTTTCTTGTCTACGTGGCTTGAGCGCATGAGCGAAATCATGTCCCCATCAATTTTCACCATGCTGATATCAAATTTCCTCAAATAGCTAAATGACGCCATTTCAGAGCCAAAGTTGTCCACGGCAATGTGACAGCCGATTTTACGAAACGTCGCCACAGTGTTGATGGCTTTGATGACATCTTTCATCAAAGTGCTTTCTTCAATTTCTATGCATAACTGCCTAGCGGGCAACGCACTGCGTTTGATTTGCCCGACGATATCGTTGATGAAGGTGTCATCATAGAAGGCGGTTTCAGACAGGTTGATGGCGACAAACAGTTGGCAATCTTTCAATGCGACAGCTTGTGTCACCAAGACTTCGTTAAACACCCAGCGTTCAATGTCATTCAAACGACCTGCCGGTTCCGCAGAATCTATAAAGGATTTCGGAGCAAGCAGTTCGCCTTCCTCGGTGATCATTCTTACCAGCACTTCATGCCATGTGGTGAGTCCATTGTGGTTTGGCACAATCGGCATACAGAGCAAACTGAATGAGGAGGATGAAATGGCGGAATCAAGGCGATCGAACAGGGCGTTTTGTCCAGATTCGGCGTCTGCACCAACGAGTTCGCTGTAATTTGAAATCCGAATGTTGTCAGACGTCGATGCGCTTTCTAGCGCAAATTCTGCTTCATGAATGATGTGATAAGGCGCGATATCTGACGCATTGGCAGACGTTAAACCAACAACGCATGACACATATAAGGCATTGTCTTTGTTGTTAGAAGGGGTGGTTTGATAATGCAATTGCTCGATTCTTTCTGTTACATCTTTCAAAAAATCATGTGCTTTGGTTTTCGGGCACCCTCTGAGCAAAATGGCGAAATCATCGTCGCTGATTTTAGCCAGAAGATCGTTTTGTCTAGCGGCCGCGCGAAGGGTTAAGCCGACGGATTTCAGTATTTGGTTTTTGGCTGGGCGACTCGCATGTCGCTCTATTTCGTCAAGACCCGTTATTCGAAGAACAGCGAGCGTATGATCCCCGCGTTGAAGCATTTGTTCTTCCGCATGATTGTGAAGGGCAAGCTCTAACCCTTGTCGGTTCATCAAGCCTGTTACGTAATCATGGGTGGCGCTGAAATTTGGCAATGTCGCATTGTTTGCTGCATTTTCTTGCTTACGTAAGGTGAGAACCCAACCGACCAGTTTGAGACTCGGGCGAGCGAGTGAAGGCGAGGAAAGCGAAGAAATCGTTGTTTGTATGGCGCAAGGCGATGGCTCGGATAGGGGCGCGATCGTTAACGTCAGTGACGGGCTTGATATCGAGCCAAGATGCAACGTGAAATGCTTGTGTGCTTGGGCTGTTGCAAGCGAGATGGAGGCTTGTTCCAGCAAGGCATTGAAGGGCGTTTCGGCATCATCGGTGTACCAGGTGATGCATTTTTCAATGTTCACACCAATCACATCGCTGTGAAGGCGAGACAATTGGCGGGCGCGCTCGTTAATAAAAGTGACTCGGTGGGCTGCGTCGAGCGTGATGATGCCATCTTCCATCGTGTGCAAGGTTAAGCTCAACCTGTCTTTTTCAGTGCGCAATGTGTGGTTGAGTGTCATGACATCTGAAATGTCTGTGTTTAAACCAACGATACGAGGTTGCCCCTGATCGTCGAGAACACGGCTGCCAGAGGCATAAATATGCTTAATCTGTCCGTCTTTTAATGCGATTCGAAACGTGGTGGACACTGTTCTGTTGCTCGCGGCATCCACTTCGCTGTCGGCTTGCGACTGTGATTGATTGGGTAGGATTTTATTGAACGCGGCGATATCGTCTGGGAGGACGTGTTCGCGCCACCAAGGCAAGGACACCAACTCAGCATCTTGGCATGCGTAAAGGTCACGCATGCATGCATCCCAAATCAGTTTTCCAGTGTTCGGGCAATATTCCCACACCCCGAAATTCCCCACGCTGGTGGCTAAATCGGCGCGTTCGGCGACATGTTTGATGTTCTCTAGTGCCTCGCGTTCGGCGGTAATATCCGCGATGGTGCCGAGCACACGTTTTTTTGTTCCACTGTCTTCTTCATCTTGCAATGGCTGACAACAATCGCGTACCCAGCGATAGCATTGGTTGTCATCCAGCAGGCGGTATTCCAGTGTGACACTCGAGGTACCAACGTTGGCGATGGCATGTTGGTATTCATGCAGATCATCAGGGTGAATACGCGCCATCCATTCGTATAAGCGGTGAACCGCGCCCATTGATATCCCTATGATAGGGAGCGAGTTGTCCGAAAAGTGCAGGTACTTTGTGTGACATTCCAACTCGTAGATGGCCAATTTATTGAAACTGAGCGCAAACTGAAACTTCTTCGCCCAAAGTTGCCGTTCGGCTTCTAATCGGCGGTGTTTATCGATGTCCTGCACTTGGAAAATGAAGTGGATAACGTCGTTGCTCCACGCTTCTCTCACCGCAGACACCGCGATTCTTGCCCAGCATACATCTTTGTTTTTTCGTAAGAAGCGTAGCTCCATGTGGAAGTCGTCGATATTCGCACTCGCGAGCTCCGAGACCTTTTCATCGATGAGGGTTTTGTCTGCAGGGAACATGAGTTGCTTGAATGGCCTCACATCGAGTTCTGTCTCACTGAAACCCGAAAACTCCGTAAAGCTGCGGTTGGCGTTCAGTATTTTTCCATCGGGAGACACGATCACCATGCCGATCACTGAGGCTTGCATGGCATTACTAAAAAGCGAGGCCTTTTCGTCGCTTTGCATTTGTATTTGTCTCACGTTGGCAGATTTTACGGCCAGTGCCATACCAAGCAACATGGCACCAGCAATGGGGATGAGAAGCTCAATCGTACCAATGTCCGTTGTACCTGCTGTGATAATGAACGAGTGCTTAACGAGCAGAAAGTCGAGCACCAACGAGACAAAAAAGGTGGTGGTAAAAGCAGGAAGCCTATCGAGTATTGCCCCTGTCAGCATGAGAATGACCGCGATAGCGATGAAGGGAAAGTGGATTTCCGTGATCAGCCAACCACTGAACATGACGGCGGCGACAATGAGCAACACAGCGCGAGGGTTCATCGCCACCGTGGGGCTTAATTGAGGCCGTTTGAGCAACACATAGGTCATAGGGGTAATCGCGAGAAAACCAATGACATCGCCGAGATACCACGCTGTCGCTAATGTATTGAAGGGCACTGCCAACGCCAAATGCAAGGTGTACCCGCCTAAGAATGCCCCTGTTAATGGGGTAAGCAGAACGGTTAGACCGATAAAGTACCGAAAGGCGCGTTGCGTAAAGAAAGGGTCGCCGCGTGTTGTCGCGAAAGAAAGCGAGATCATTCCTACGGTGATGGTAGCGGTATTGGCAGCTGACAAAAACAGGCTTTGGAGAATGTCATCCCCCCACAATAAATTGGCGCTCAAAATCGCCATGAACGCAGCACAGATAAGTGAGAATCGTTGAGAGGTTGGCGCAAGCGTGATGACGGCAATGGCAAATCCATTGGCAAACCAGATAAAAGCAGCACTGTCAGGTTGGCGCAATAGATAGATCGCGAAAAGGGAAGAAAGTAGGCAACCCAAAAACACCAGAGTAAGACGGCTTATCAGGGCATTTTCCGGGAACAAGTCTTTGGCGTTCTGTGGTGTGTTGGACATACCCAATTCTTTTGGTTGGCGCTGTCGCCATGAAAAACACATCAACGCATTACCATGAGCACTGCTTACACATCGAAATATCGGTTTTTAACGATGCGCCAATAATCAAAACGCTCCACTCATGGAGTGAAGCGCGGTAATGGTGATACGGCTAATTACATGTAAAGTCTAGCTCAAGTCTCAAAGATGAGGCGCGTAATCCGCCGGGCATGGTTATTTGGGGAAGATGTGTTTGGTGCAAGAAGCGAGTGACTAGCCGTTCAACCTAACTGGCAGGGGTTGAACTGGCAAGGGTGTAGCAAAGCGCTCAGGAGACGGATGAGTAAGGGGCGGGTTGCTTACAATTCTGTGTATTTTTTTGTACTGCCGTAGCATTTATCGACAGGGTATTTTGCTCTGTTGTGGGCAATTTTCTCATCGCAAGCTGCAATCAAATCAACGCCACAGCGATCAGCAATCCGCAATAAATACAGTTGAACATCGGCAAGTTCATGCTCTAGTGCTTGGCGCTTTTCTGCCGGAAAATTTTCCGCTTGTTCGGGTGTGAGCCATTGAAACAACTCAGCCAGTTCGCCCACTTCGCCGCTTAACGCCATCACCAGATTTTTAGGGTTATGGAATTGTTCCCAATTACGTTCTTTCGCAAATTCCGCCATGTCAGATTGAAGGCGCTCAATGGGGTTAGTTGTGATGTCTTTCATTGTTTAACCGTCGAAATACTGATTGAGACACACAGTGTGGCACGTCTTAAAGACGGAGAGAACCGTTTACCTCGCATGTGATTTACACCCTCTAAAACCTAGCGTCTCAAGTCACTTGGGTAGACGGGCTTTATTTCATATTGCTGATGGAATTCAGGGTGTTGAAAATCTAGTGCGTGGCACATGATTCTGACGTTTCATGTCCCATTTTTGTGATTTCTCATACTTTCACAAAAATATGAAAGGGTTTCCTGTTATTACCTGTCTATTCTCTTAGTTGTGAATGAGATATAGGCAGTTATTTTGAACGAAACGACAGCAACCTTGCTTACGTATTCCCCACTTACGCTCTTCTTTGCGGTTATTTTGCTGTCTTACTTATTAGAAGACTTAGCGATAATTTCTGCCGCTGTTGCCGCCTCTCAAGAAGTCATGTCATTGCCGCTCGCACTATTGGCCATTTTTGTAGGCATCGCCACGGGCGATCTCGGGCTCTATGGCTTAGGGCTCTGGGCCAGAAAATGGCGGGCGCTAAGAGGATTTCTGCTCACCAAACAAAGTGTTCGTTTCCTTCGAAGAAAATTAAGAACGCATGCTTTTGGCAACATTTTCCTTATCCGATTCATTCCCGGTCTCCGATTCGTTGGCTTCTGTTTAAGTGGCTTTTTCAGGGTTGGATTGCGTCCCTTCTTAATGGCTGTTATTGCCGCTACCGCTATATGGACCGCATTGATTTTTACCGCGGTCTATCAGCTTGGAGAAATTGAATGGATCAATCGCAATGTGAGTTGGGGATTGATTCCACTTGCCCTCATCGCCCTGTTTGTCGTGAATCGGGTGGCGGGCAGAAAGCTCAAGGAGAAAACAGTTTGCACAGATTAAAACTGGTTGACGAAAAAACATCGCCAGCGTTACCAGTGAACCATGGTATGCCGACTCTCGATACTGACGGCAAACCGCTCTCGATGTTCGAATTTTGGCCCGCATGGTTTTTCTACACACCTGTTGTGGTGCAGTGGCTTTGGTACGGCATCAAATACCGCAGTTTCAGTTTACCGCTGGCGGCGAACCCGGGCATTGAGCTCAGTGGCATGGTGGGCGAATCCAAAGACGCCATCTTGTCGCTCGCGGGCGAAAAGGCAAAACCTTGGGTGTTGCCCTACGTGATGTGGGAAAAGAACGATGCGTCGCCTGAAACTCAAGCACATCAAGCCATGTCGTTACTTCAAAAAGAAGGACTGGGCTTTCCTGTTGTCGCAAAGCCTGATTTGGGGTGTCGAGGCGCAGGCGTTCGGTTAGTTGAAAACCGAGGCGAGTTGGAAGAATACATGCGTTTGTTCCCTAACGGGGCACGATTAATGCTGCAACAAAAAGCACCATATAACGCAGAAGCTGGCGTGTTTTATGTCCGTTACCCCGGTGAGAAACGCGGCCGTATTTTCTCACTGACATTGAAGTACAACCCGTTTGTAACGGGAGATGGCAAACGCAATTTAGCGCAATTGATTGATGACGATCCGCGTGCTGGGCAACTGAGCCATCTTTACCACGCAAGGCATGAAGACAAACTGGATTTGGTGCTGGCCGATGGCGAAACGTTCCGCCTTGCGTTTGCAGGCAGCCACAGTCGTGGCGCGATATTCCGTAACGGCAATGCTTACATCACGGATGCGCTGGTGGATCGATTAGATGAAATTTTTAACGATTTCCCCGGTTATCACTTTGGACGATTGGATCTTAAGTTCAAAGACATCGAGAGCCTGATGGAAGGTAACGATTTTGTGATGCTAGAAGCCAATGGCGCAAGCAGTGAAGCTGCTCATATCTGGGATCGCGGTGCCACGCTGAAAGATGCGTTTTCCACGTTGTTAGCGCAGTACCGAATGTTATTTGAAATTGGAAACAAGCAGCGCGCATTGGGACACAAAGTCCCGACATTGATGGAACTCTATCGCGCATGGCGTAAAGAGAAAGCGCTGGTACAAGATTACCCATCTACAGATTGATGAGCACGCAGCCAGACAAGGGCTAAGCCAACACAACTCAAAGCATGATCTGAGAACAAACGATCTGAAAATAACAATGATAACGATGATACGAACGAGAGAATTGATGAAACCTAAGGGGAATGCATGTTAGCCAAGGAAGCAACTTCGACGCATGACGATCACACCTTACCTGCTGAGGTTGAGGGAAATTTCGATGTTGCAAAGCAAGCCCAAAATTTACTGTCTTTGATGAATGATGAGCAATATCAGTTTGTGGCTGCACCTTATTTGCAAAGTTCGATTGGTCAGCACATGCGACATATTTTGGATGTGTACCGTGCCTTGATGGCGTGGCCAGACAACGATTTTATTGATTATGACGCCCGTCGTCGGGCGCACCCTGTGGAAACCGATTTCACGATCGCGCAAGCAGAATGGCAAGTAATCATTGAATGGTTAGCCGGCGTGACGCCGACATCAATCAACATGGCGTTGCGTGTTAACGGTGAAGTCAGCCTGACGCACCATGCGCCGTCCGTAACGGCATCAACACTTGGCCGTGAGTTGGCTTTTGTGGCAAGTCATGCCGTGCACCATTTCGCGCTTATTCGCGTGAGTTTGAGTGCGCAGGGCATTGAAACCGACGCGAGCTTCGGCTTGGCACCTGCCACTGCGACGTTCTGTCGCGAGGGGAACTGATGTGTACCGTTAGTTGGTTATTGAACGACAAAGGCTATGAAGTGTTTTTTAATCGCGACGAGCAAAAAGGCCGTGCGATTGCAAAACCGCCTCAGCATTTCGTGAGTAACGACGTGCAGTTTGCCATGCCTGTTGATCCTGACGGTGGCGGCACTTGGATCGCCATGAATAACCAAGGGCTGTCTTTGTGTTTGTTGAACTTCTACCAAGGCGACATTCCTGATCGGCCTTTGATCAGCCGTGGTTTGTTGGTGAAAAGGCTCGCCCCGTCTGCATGTGTGGCAGATGTTGTGGTTGTGTTGAATGACCTACATTTAGGCTCCTATGCGCCCTTCACCTTGTTAGTGTTCGCTCCCGATCTGTCTGCCACCCAAGGGCATGTGATCGCGTTTCAATGGGACGGTCATGTACTGACTCAGCGCCCAAGCAAGGAACCCATGATTTCATCATCAGTGGCGTATGAAGAAGTGATGCTTGCCCGTCAAAATGCCTACAAATCCATCATGACGGAACCGCGTACCATGGAAAAGGCGTGGGCGTTTCATCGCAGTCATGTGCCTGAAGCGGGCTACAAGTCCGTGTGTATGCATAGAGAAGATGCCAACACCGTGAGCTTTACGCACGTAAAAGTGACCGAGCATGATATGCAGATGGCCTATGTCGATGGCGCACCATGCAAAGAAGGGTCTGCTGTCACAGCACATCTGCAAAAAAATGCACCTCGATTGAAATTGGTCGCGAGTGAAAAAGTGTGAAAGAACCGAAGGTTTCCTCGGTCTTATAGTTAGCGTTCAATTTTTCTTAAAGGAGCACACAAATGTCTCGTTTACTTCTTCTTATTTCATTGTTTTTTAGTTCATTCGCGATGGCGTCTGACGACATTTATACCGGCTTCTTTAGCAATAAAGCCGTGAGCGGGTATGACACCGTCTCGTTCCATGATGGTAATCCTGTAGAAGGGAAATCATCATTCAAAACCGAATATAAAGGGGCAGATTGGCTGTTTTCGAGCCAAGCTAATTTAGACAAGTTTTTGGCTGACCCTGATAAATATGCACCGCAGTATGGGGGCTATTGTGCTTGGGCTATCGCTGAAAAAGACGATTTAGCGCCGGGTGACCCTGACCACTGGAAAGTGGTAGACGGTAAGTTGTACCTAAACTACGACGACGATATCCAGAACAAATGGAATGCGGACATTCCGGGTTTCATTGAACTGGGTGATGACAACTGGGCGAAGCGTTAATCGCTTAATACTGTGTGCACGATAACAGCATGACCTGATCGTTACCGTGCATGGCTTCATTTTTTACATTTATCCCTACGTCGACACTAAGAAATCGATGAGGGTGAAAAAAGGGAATCTATATCATGAAACGTTTTTTACTTCTGATGTCGTTGCTGTTTTCTTCAACGACATTTGCAGCACAAGAAATTTACACCGGCCTTTTTAACAACGATGCGGTCAGTGGATATGACGCCGTGTCTTTTTGGGAAGGTGGCCCGATTGAAGGGAAATCAGAGTTTGAAACGGAATATCGTGGCGCAGATTGGAAGTTCGCGAGTCAAGAAAACCTCAACAAGTTTCTTGCTGATCCTGAGAAGTATGCACCGCAGTATGGCGGTCATTGTGCATGGGCAATTGCAGCCAATGACGGTTTAGCGCCGGGTGATCCGACCTATTGGAAAATCGTGGATAACAAGCTGTACCTTAACTATGACAAAAAAGTGTCAGATACATGGCACACCGATATTCCAGGCTTCATCGTGAAAGGTGACGAGAACTGGGAAAAACGCAAATAAGCGCTGATTATTCAGCGTAAAAATTAATAACTCACAGACCGAGGATCTGCAGCGCTCCACCTTACTCGGTCTTTGTGAAAAAAAAGAATAAGTGGGAGAACCCATGACGACAACCAGCCCCTTTTTGTTGCCGAGAAAGAGCCCATTTGGCGTTGTTGAGAAGACGCTAGAGTCCATTACAGGGCTTCGTACCCTCGACAAGTATTACCGCAAACGTCCCGATGAACTCGATACTGATGCCTTCCTCACATACACACTGGATGTATTGGGGATTGATTATTTTGCTTCTCCTTCTGACATTGAACACGTTCCCGCATCAGGCACGACCGTTGTTGTTGCTAATCACCCATTGGGTGGAGTGGAAGGTGTCATTCTAGCTAAACTGCTGCGACACGTGCGCAGTGACGTAAAAGTGTTGGCAAACCACTATCTTAAACGCATTCCTGAATTGAGCGATTTGTTCATTGGTGTGGATGTGTTTGAAGGTGAAAACGCACGACGTGCAAACATGCGCGCGCTTCGTGAAGCGCACCAACATCTCAGTGATGGCGGTTTGTTGCTCGTTTTCCCTGCTGGCGAAGTATCAACGTTTGATGAAAATGGCTTACTGCGCGACAAAACGTGGAGCCGCTCTGTGGGTGCCATGGTAAGAAAGCACAAAGCTGCTGCGTTACCTGTTTTCATCGGCGGTCGAAACAGCCGTAAATTCTACCGCGCGGGGGGGATTCACCCACTGTTGCGCACGGCATTGCTAGGCCGTGAATTGCTCAATAAACGCGGACAGTCTATTCCTATTTCGATCGGCGAGCCGATCGCATGGAAAGAAAGCAGAGGCTTTGAATCTGATGATTCCCTCGTCAATTATCTGCGCTTAAATACCTATCTATTGAGCCGCGAGAAGGCGTTAACCTCGCCGCAGCAAGAAACTGCGGGCGAAGCGATTGCCCTTGAAGCTAATGGCGATGTGTTGCAAGCGGAAATCGATGCTTTACCCACGTCGGCGCATCTACTTTCTTCCGGCGAGTTCGATGTGTTGTGTTGTGAAAGCACACAGATCCCCAATGTGTTGCAAGACATTGGTCGTATCCGAGAAGTGAATTTCCGCGCTGTTGGCGAAGGGACGGGTCTTGCTTGCGATTTAGATGACTACGATAACGATTACAAGCACCTGTTTATTTGGGATCGCGACGCAAAGCAATTGGTGGGTGCTTACCGTATCGGTCGTGTTGATGACATTATTTCACGACGTGGTCTCGACGGTTTGTATTCTCGCAGCTTGTTCCAATATGACGAACGCCTCATTCAAAGCATGGGAAATGCGTTGGAAATGGGCCGCTCTGTGATTGATGTGAAATATCAACGCAGCTTGAGTGCCTTGCTGCTGCTTTGGAAAGGCATTGCCACCTATGTGAGCCGTGATCCTGACATCACGACGCTGTTTGGTCCTGTCAGCATCAGTAACGACTACCCGCTACAAGCGCGTCGTTTGCTCGCTGAAAGCCTGAGCATTCACCATTACGACGAAGGCATGGCGAAGTTGGTACAACCGACCACGCCACTTGAAAGCGCGTCCCCTGTTCCTTGGCACACGTCGATGCTTTCAGGGTTAGGCGACATGCAGCTTTTGTCCAAAGTCATTGGGCGCATGAGTGAAGGGCTGGGTGTGCCAGTGCTGTTAAGGCAATACCTCGGCTTAAATGGCAAGCTGGTGTGCTTTAACGTTGATCCTGCCTTTAATGATGCTCTTGATGGTTTGATTGTGGTGGATCTTCGTAACGTACCCGTGAGAACGTTAGGGCGTTATATGGGGAAAGAAGAAGCCCACCGTTATCTTGCATTCCATGCTGACGCAACGGCATTGGAAACCGAAGAAAAGACGGCTGAAAAGTAAGTGGCTTCGTTTCATGAGGTTCACTCGGATGAGCCTCAGCGTAAACCTTAACCTGAGCCATAACATAAGTTTTAATAACAAAAAAAGCGCCGATAAGGCGCTTTTTTGATCGTGTTTTTGGGTTCGCTGCGCTGAGTAGCTGTTAGAAGTTCAGCTTCGCACCCACAGAGACGGTGCTGGTTTCAGCGCTGCCGCGATCTTGATAACCAAGCTCCAATGCCAAGCCTGGGCCAATTGCAGGCGCAAGGCTAATGCCCACAGCGGCGAGTACGCCCCATCCATCTTCTGTTTCAGTTGCGTAGGTGTTTTCGTAGTAGTTACCACCACCACGCACATATACATCACCCAGCACAATGGGCAGGTTCACTTGCAGCGCAAGTGGAATGGAGGTGGACTTAAAATCTTGGTCAACACCGCTGTCATCGGGAATATCAGCCGTTGTTTCGCCGTAACCTGAATATACGCTGGTGAAATCGTTGATGCGCAAGGTGCCGTTAATCGCCCAAAAATAGCCAGTCGCACTATTTCCTTTGTATTTAACGTCTGTGATACCTGCATCCGCACCGATTTGAAGAGGAAGCACCATGGCAGTAGAAGACGATGCAAAAAGTAACGCACCGAGTGCAGGAAGGGCTGTAATGATCCGTTTGATGGCCATGTATTCACCTCATGTGATGGTCAGAAAGCAGTTATGGTCGTCACAATTGTGCGACGAGTGTCTGGCTAATATTGTAGGAGCGAATGCCTAAAGGCGTGTTGAGGCGTACTAAAAATTGGCAACCAGATCAGATATTTGTGAACTGCCCCCCAAGGAATGTGACGTAGTAAACGGTTTCTACCGGGGAAAGGTTTCATGAGCGAAAGGTCGAGATGAAAAAAAACGGCACGCAATAGGTGCCGTTTTTCAATGTCGGTATACCAGGACTTGAGCGCGAGTTCGTGTTTTCCGTCGCGTTTAAGCGATTGTCTTTATGATACTTATGCCGTTACAAGCGCAGATACCACACCAATCAAACCACCGAACACGCCGCCCCAAACCACAAGCCAGCCTAGGTGTTCACGGATCATCGTCTGAACAATGTCTTTCACCATGTCTGGCGTCAACTCATCCAAGCGTTGCTCAATCACGGTTTCAATGTTGCTGGTGATGTCGCCCATCATGTCAGGCTGTTCGATTTGGCTTTTCAACGCATCACGGAAGCCATCTTGCTGAGTGATGTCGACCACAGATTCACGCATCTTCTCGACAAAAGGTTCACGTAATGGCGTCAGGGCTTCTGAACCACCAAACATCATCAACATGCCGCCGAATTGGCTGTTGTTGATCACATCAACAAGGCCATCGAATGTTGGGTTGAAGTCGATTTTTTCGATGATCGGTGAAAGATTCAAGCTGGTGCCATCGGTCATTTCTTTATTGAGGAAGCGATCGATATTTTCCTTGGTGAAGAACTGATCCATCATCAAAGATTTAATGCCCAGTTTGAAGGCTTCAAAACGCGCCTGAATAACCCCAGAACCGTAAAGGCCCGGCACTTTTTCAAACAGCATATGAACGGCCAACAAGTTGGTCAATGAACCTGATAGTGCAAACAAACCGCCATAAAGGGCAATAGGTTGGTCAAGGTAGTAACCAGCAGCAAAAATAGCGGCTGCAATGAGGTTAGTCAGAAAGCTTTTATTCATTGTTATTGCTCTTTGAATTCAATGTGGAAAGCGGGGATTCTAATGGACGAAGCTGTGTAGAACAACGGCTATTGTCATGAATATATGGGCAGGGTGATTGCAGGATCTCACCATGATAGCCATCTATACCCACGTGATTTGAATCCTGCATCTTGAGGTTTCTTGGGGTGACTCCGTCTGCTTTGAGAGATCACGAGAAGTTCTGATAACGCGCCGCACTTGTCTGTGTGAAGTCGATTAATCTTGAAGGTATAGCATTCAGTAAAAGGATTACAAAGGATGGGCGTTCGTCATTGCTTGATAATGGTGTGTGTTTTTGTGCTGAGTGCATGCAGCAGCAATGGCCGTCCTTTTGATATTAAAAACCTCGCCAAATCCGACATGGACTTGATCACGGATATCCATATTGCGGAAGCCCGAACCTTAACGCAAAGCCTAATGGTCAAACTGTACAAGCGTAACCCCAGAGAACTCGCCAAAGTCCCCAACCAAACCGTGACCTCTCGTCTTGAATCTGTCATGACGATTGAACGGCCTGTTTATGGCTACCCAGAACTTGGGTATGTAGACGGTGTGGATGCACTTCATTTGGCATTTTCAGCGCGGTTTGAGGGCGATAGGGTGTTCGCGTTAATGGTGGGCGTCACGGGGATGTTGAGCAGTAGCTATAACCATCAACGTGAGTTTTTCATTCTCGATGATATCGACCAACAAAAGCTCTATAACAGCGCGCGCAATCTCGAAACCGTCGCGTGGTTACTCAATACTCGAAAAAGCCCAGAAGGCGAACCATTACTGCTCGGGAATGGGCTCACAATAGACGGTACGCCGAATTACAGCTTTGAGCGTACCCTTGGGCAAATGATTATCATACAAGACATGATGGCTAAAATGGTCTCTGACAGCACCAACCGTGCGATCAACCAAGTGGTTCATGGTGTTGCCTCCATGACTTTCTTCCCTATCTAAGACAGCGTTTCTTTTTCGAACGCGGTTAACATATTCAAAACATTGCATTTATTCGGTGCTGTCCGTGATCTTGCTTCGGGCAACTTCTTGCGTTTACGAGCGAAATTTTGCTAGATATCGAGTCAAAAGTTGCCTGATTATCTATTCATTTACATAAGGTGTTGATTTATTTTGCCTAAATAGTTGGATCTGTTTGTGCATCTATTGATGTGATTGTTAGCTAACCGTTTTGGAGAGGGTGCGAGATGCCAACCTCACTGTACTCCTCTGACGAAGGCACATAGCGATAAGCATGACGTGCTTATCTGCTTTTTGTGTTTTGGGGCGTTGGCAATCAAATACGTGACTAGCAATAATTCACGTCTATGGCTAGAAACGGAAATTGGCGAGAGTGATCAGTAAGTTATTGGCTTTCTATTCTGGTGGGTGTGCGCCCTCAACGTGCATTCGTAGGTCTTTTGATTAGCGGCAATCGTTGCTAAACGGATGGCAAATGACCCTGGTGACTGGAGTCTCGCCAAACTTCGTGAATGTGGTTTTGATGTTCCCAAAGAGCGAGCCACAAATGAAAGATAGGTGTCTAGAAAAGTGAAACTGATCTAAGTGCAATCATATGCATTGTTTGTCTGAAAATGAGCACTCTTATGTGGTTTGTCTACATAAGAAGACATTCCAACGCTTGAAAAGATGGCAGAGTTAACGTCATAAAGTCGTTGGCATGTTTGTGTATTCGCTTGGTGTTTTGGCGAATGGTTGTCTTTCCTTCCTCGACGAGGTGCAGGACTGGAATAAGATGATGAAGTCTGTTTGCTCTCCCCCATACCGTTTCACGGATTGAGCGGAACATGCAATAGGGATCGTTGTTACTCCATGCTCCGAGTGTTTCATCGCACCGATGATGCAAATTGTGATCAACAGTTTGTGATTGCGTCAGAATTCATAATCCCGGAAGGTCTGTTTGTTTGATATTAATCGCAAAGGTTTTGCTTCTGTGGAAACACATGCTCAACCTATCGTCTCAACCGAGTTTGAATGCTTACCCTCGGTATTGCTGAATCAGTTTTACGCTAAACCCATTGAAGTATTACCTGTTTCCCATGATCAATTGTTGGCGGTGCTTTCGAACAACGCGCATTACAGAGAACGTTTTGGTTTGACGCAACTGCCTGTGCATTTTCCCGCGCTACCTCGTGCGTTTTCTCAGAGTTTATTTCCTAAGTTAGGTGTCGTGAGTTGGAAAGACGTGGTGGGCATGCAGACCATCCCAGATGCGTTACTCAATACCGCAGATTATTCGCCCGTGCTGGAATGTTGGCTGAATGCGATTTCTGACCGCATGGCGCTGACGTTGCACGCCTATCGCTGTTCTTCGAACACGCCAAAACTGTATTTGTTTCCCAATCAAGATTTTCGTGAACGTTCGGAATATCGACTGTCTGTATCGCACGGAGAGATTCAAGGGGTGAACTGCTATTGCAGCCGTCGTGATTACCATGAGGAGTATTTGGAAGAGATTAAAACGTGGTGGTCATCGCTCGAACCGTTTGAGACGTCACCTAATCTCGCCCATATTTTTGTCGACATTGCATGGTGTAAGGCGCGTCGCGCTTACGTCATCATCGATGTGAACCCCAATCTTTACCTGCTTGATCAAGAAGTCGAAAGGCGCTGCGTCTAACAGCATACTTCACGCATTATCGCGTGAAAAAGAGAAGAGCCACGCAGTCTCATGTTCATTTTCACCTCACACTTATCCCTTGTATTTACTAAGGTTAGCTTTAAGGAAACCTTCGTAAATACAAGGTAAGCATTCCCCAATGTTCAAATAGAAAACATCACGGCGCAAAACCATTTCACGTATCAGTAGTGGTACATCGTCGTGTCAGTTTTTCTGTTTTGATGACAGTTGTCAGGATGTCGACATAACAAAAAAGAGGGCGAACAGATGACCTACTCAAAGTCGCAAGATGCCATTAAAAAACTCACCCCTGAACAATATCGAATCACGCAAGAAAGTGGCACAGAGCGACCATTTACTGGGGAATACGATAAACACTTCGAACCTGGTATTTACGTAGATATTGTTTCTGGTGAGCCTTTGTTTGCTTCATCGGCAAAATACAATTCAGGATGCGGCTGGCCTGCATTCTCTAAGCCGATTGAAAAGATCAATGTGACGGAGCTTTTTGATGAAAGCCACGGTATGCGTCGAACGGAAGTGCGCTCTAAACATGGCGATAGTCATCTAGGGCATGTGTTTACGGATGGCCCAGCAGATCAAGGCGGGTTGAGATATTGCATTAACTCTGCATCGCTGCGTTTTGTACCAAAAGACCAAATGGACGCCGAAGGATACGGTGAGTATCGCGACCAAGCGGGCGAATAGCGCCTGTCAATGGCGAGAGAAAACAGCGTTAAGGGAATAAAATGGAAATAGCATTCGTAAATACACGCTTTGACCCAGATCTGATTGAGTTTCACGATGTGGCAAAGCAGATGGCCAAAAGCGTTGGGTACACCGCCGCTCTCAAGGTAGAAAAACAATTAGCGCAGTTGCTGCGTTTGCGTGTCGCACAAATCAATCCGTGTTCGTACTGTTTGATTTTGCACACCAAGGCCGCGCACGATCAGGGGCTTCCTGCTGCTAAAATTGCCCACCTTGCGAGTTGGCGAGAGAGCAACATGTTCTCGAACGATGAGCGTGCTGCACTGGCTTATTGCGAAGCGTTGACGGAGTACGATTTGTCTGTGTTCCCGTCAACACACCTTGCACTTCAAAATTATTTTGATGAAAAAGAGATTGCTGAAATCGCGGCTATCGTCATCAACATGAATCTTTGGGTGCGCTTGAAGTTGGCCCAAGGTGCAACGCCCGAAGTGACACGGGAAAATAGCGAAAATCCATAGGGTTAACGTGATGTCAGGATCCGCTCACTGTCCATTGATAACCCAGTGAGCGGGTGTCTTGTGAGAAAAAGAACAAAAAACAGACGAAATAATGTTGCAATCTGCAAGTGCTTGACGCGATCGTTTGCTTCGGACTTACCCACAGAAACTGTGCATAAAAAATGACCAATCTGACATCCTGCCATTTCCGTCGGTCATAGTAATCAAACTACCCCTTCCTATTTAAAAATGCCTCAAAACGGGCGTTTCTGGTGCTTTACCGTTTTTCATAAACGGGGGGCTGATAGTGCATTGACGCGTCTTGCTTCAAGAAGATATTGCTCGCCACCACACTCCCTAAACACACAAACCCCAGTGCGAAACAGGTCACGAGGTCAGGTTGTTCTCCGAATACAGGGAAAGCGATTAGCGTCGCGATAACAGGCGTCGCGCTGCCAAAGGCTGCGCTTCGCTCTGCGCCTAGCTGCTTCACGGCGTAGAGAAAGGTGCAGGTTGACACTATCCCTGCGCCCACGCCTTGCAGCATGGTGTGACTGAGTACATCACGCCAAGGCCATGCGGCGAATTCAGTGGTATGCAAGGTGCTGGGCAGGAGGTTAAACGCAATCGCGATAAACAACATGAGGCTTGAACATATCGCGAGCAAGCCTGAGCACGCCAATGCATTGAGGTTGGCGACGCGCGCGCATATCGTGAACGTTGCCCACATTAAGCTGCCCATCAAAAACAACATATGGCCTTGAGATTGTGCCCAGTTGTAACTGCCTTGCAGGCTAGTTAGAACGAACAGACCCGTGCCAATGACAATAGCGATTAGCCCGATAACACGGTGATGGCTGATGGGTTGGCGGAAAACGATCACGGCTATGGCGGTGACGAACAAGGGCAAGGTGCCGGGAACCAACGCGCTGCCGTGGGAAACGGGCACGTATTGCATGGCGGTGCTAGCAACCAATAAATAAGGCAAGCCACTGCCAATGAACATGCCGAGCAGATACCGTTTCGGTATCACCGCAATCTGTTTACGCGACTGATAAACGAAAGGGGCGAGCAAGATGGCGGGCACGAGAAAGCGGGTGATCGCGATGTCAGCGGGGAGCAGTGTGGAATTTGCGCCGCCTTTGAGTGAGAGGAAAAAGCCTGCCCACAATAATAGGGTAACGAGCATGGCGAGGTAGCCTGTCGCTTTGGTCGACATGAATGCGTGTAACCTCCTCGTTCTTGTTTTTTCGCGTATGCCTGCATCTCTGGCGATCTCGGTGCTTTCTGCGATCCTTTGTGCCATCTTTTTTACCTTCCCTGTGAGCGATGCGAAAACACCATTATCAATCAGGGTCATTGGTGTAGGGTGGCAAACTGAGACCTAAATTGGGTGTTTGTTGATGGTTTAAGCTAATATTTTATTAAATGTTGATGATAAAAAGCGCAAGAGTGATGGATCGTATTGATAAGCAGCTATTGGAATGGATGCAAAAAGACGCAAGGCTGACTACCGCAGAGCTGGCTGACTTGGTAGGGCTTTCCCCTTCACCGTGTGCAAGGCGAATAAAGCGACTAGAAAAAGACAATATTGTCGCGGGGTATCACGCTTCTTTGTCGCGCGACAAGGTCGGTATCGCCATGACGATGTTTGTTGAAGTGAGCTTGAATAACCATCAGGTCACGTCAGTGGATGAGTTTGAGCAAGCGATCAGTGATATGCAGGAGGTCGTGAGTTGTCATGTGGTGTCGGGTGCATACGATTATTTGCTGGAGGTGGTGGCGAAAGATCTGATGGGGTATGAGCAGTTCACCCGCAAGCTTCAATGTCTACAAAACGTGAAAGACATACACACGCAACTTGCTATCCGAAAGGTAAAGGATCGCGGCATTCTGCCTGTGTATGTCTAGGGTCAACAGACCCTATACCCAAACAACCTGAAGATGCTCGATTTCAGAGGCCATCAGTGCGTTCAGTTCAAGGCAAATTCTTGTAAGAATAGTCATTCTATTTCACAGGAATTTAACGATGAAGTGGACGCACTGAGGGCCTCCCTTCGGGCGAGTTTACTGACGCCATGCTCGGTGTTATCCCTTTTTGATGGAGATCACTACATCGGCAAAGGGACGCCTAGATCATAACGTCAGTAAACCTCGCTGAATCCTGCATCTTCAGGTTGTTTGGGTATATCATCATGCTTTCTTCTTCGTTTTTCCCTGTACCGCTTTAAATCGAGGGTTGGATTTACAAATCACGTAAATCCGCCCGCGACGTTTAACGATTTGGCAATCCTTGCTGCGTTTCTTTGCACTTTTCAACGAGCTAAGTACTTGCATTATTTGGTCGCCTTCTTGCTCAGTGCGCCGAATTGCTTGTTAAAGCGCGCAACACGTCCATCTTGGTTTACCACTTTCTGTTTGCCGGTGTAAAACGGATGAGAGTGTGAAGACACATCAAGCGTGACATACGGATAAGTCTGACCATCAACCTCAACGGTTCTTGACGTTTGCACGGTTGAACCTACCAGAATGTATTTGTCGGCACCTGTATCGTGGAATGCGACGGTACGGTATTCAGGGTGAATGCCTGGTTTCATTGTTTAATCCTCATTGTACTGTCAGCCTGAATTGACTGTTGCGCAATGTTATAACATAACAATTTATATATTCAAAGCGTAGTGAGAATTATTATCAATAGTGGTTTTTTCGGCGATGGTTGCTTATGTAGGCATAAACAACGAAGAAAACGACCCATCATCAAGCACGGTTTTCAGCGATGCGTGTAGCTCTCGTTGCAGCTTTTCATAGGCGAAATCCCCCATGCTGATGCGCTTGACGCCGCAGCTCGCAAGGGTCGAAAAATCTGGTAATTCTGGTACACAAAGTACATTCACAGGCAACGCGGTATGCGCGACGACTGCTGCGATGTCTTCTGTTGAACGAAGGTAGGGAACGAAGAGGCCACTTGCACCCGCGGCTTCATAACGCGCCGCGCGATCTAAGGTTTGTGCGAGGGCATCGTCGGTTTTCATGATGAAAGCATCTGCTCGCGCATTAATGAACATGTCGATGTTCGCATGATTAAGTGCTGAGCGGATGCTTGAAAGCGTGAGGGCAAAGTCGGCAGCATCTCGCAGGGTACGCTTCCCATCGATAATTTTACTGTCTTCAAGGTTGATGCCCACCACGCCGAGCTTGGCGAGTTGTAGGATGTTCGCCGCGATGTCGTCGGCAGTCTCTCCATACCCTGCTTCGAGATCGACCGTGAGCGGCACACACACCACACGTGAAATGCGTTCGACCATAAACAGCAATTCACTAAACGGCATGTTTTCACCGTCTTCATAGCCTAAGGTATAGGCGATGGCGGCGCTGGATGTACCCACCGCGCTAAAGCCTAACCGCGACACGATGTTCGCACTGCTCGCATCCCAAACATTACCAATCAACAACGGGGTGTCCTGTTGGTGCAATTCCAAAAACGTCATCGTCATTTCTCCCTGTAATCACTGAATCCTCATGGGGTAAATCCATGCGTCACCACTATAACGAGACAAAAAAAACGAGGCTCGCCAGAAACGGCACTGAACACCTTTTGGTCGTGGTTTTGTGTTAAATCAGCGAGTGACTAAGTTGCCTTTACTCTTTGACGCTGGTGTTCTTCGGGTAAGGGAATTTGAGTTGCCCAATGCGGATCACCAATACAGTGATGGCGATAGTAAGCCCCGACAGGGACACAACCATGATCCGCCAATCGTCCATGTTTTTCATGTCGAGGATGAGGTAACGGGCGAGGGCGACTATGCCGATATAAAGCGGCATTCGAACGGGCACTTTGCCGGACTCGAAGAAGATGCGCACCATGGCCAGCACTTCGAGGTAGATGAAGAGAAGCAGTAAGTCGCCCACCGTCACGGTGCTGTTGACGATCACGAGATAAATTTCTTCGCCGATGGCATAGATTGTTGCAATGACAATCAAGCTGAGCACGAAATGCTCCAGTGCGTGGATGAATTTTATCGTGGACGTTTGATTCAACATATTGGCTCGCCTCTTAGTGAATACCTATTCTAGCGAGAGGTGATGCCCTTACTTCGTTTCAATCATGAGAGTTTTTTCAGGCATGCTTGCACCGTTGGAGAGCTACCTTTGCAGTGTTGAAGGGTGTTTTTTTGCGGTAAAACGTTGCAATTCATATGTGCTTGAAGATATCGATTGCGCAAATGTTACCCACAGAAATTGTGCATAAAAAAAGGAGTGATCGAGTCACTCCTTTTCGTTTTTAGTCCTCGCCAAGAGCCTTAAGGACGGCGATCTTTGGGCTTACGGTTATTCGGTGCACCACTGTTGCGTGGACCTTCGCGACGTGCGTTATTGTCGCTGCGGTTTCCGTCTTTATTGCCACCTTCACGGCGTTTGTCGCCGGGGCGTCCTTGACTTGGGCGGCCACCTGAACGATTTGCGTTCGGGCGATCGCTCTTAGGGCGATCGCTCTTAGGGCGATCAGAACGTGGCTGATTGGAATTTGGACGATCACTGCCAGAACGGTCGCTGTTTGGGCGACGGTTGTCTGAGCGTCCACCTTCGGCTCGGTGACGATCAGAACGGTTGTTCTCGTTGCGTCCACGATCACTGCGGTTGCGATCTCTGTCTGCGCGATGTTCAGGACGACCATTTTCATTGCGGTCGTTGTCAGAGCGCGAACGGTCAGAACGTTGGCTACCTTGGCGGTTGCCGTCTTTACTCACACCGTCACGACGCGCGCCATCTCGTGCAGGGCGATCTTTCGAGAAACCACGCTTGCCGCCATGACCGGAGCGTTGACCAAGCTTGGCTTTCGGTTTAGCGAAAGAAATCTTGCCTGATTTTAGGTTCTCTTGTGCGGCATTGCTGCTGCCTGTTTTCACATCGCCAGAAGCGATGTCGTTGTATTCGTAGTCTGCGTCTGGCTCGAAGGTACTTCTTGAATGAGCAACGGCATTGTTGATTTCATCCATTTCTTTTTCGGTCAGTTCACGCCACTCGCCCAGTTTCAGGGTGCCGAGCTTCACGTTCATGATGCGGATACGTTTCAGCTTGGTCACTTCAAAACCTAAGTACTCGCACATACGGCGAATTTGACGGTTCAAACCCTGTGTCAGAATGATTTTGAACACAAATTTGCTTTGGCGTTCAACGAAACATGGCTTGGTCACTGTGTCGAGAATTGGGATGCCATTAGACATCAATTCAACGAACTTCGGCGTGATAGGCATATCAACGGTAACGATATATTCTTTTTCGTGGTTGTTACCCGCACGAAGAATTTTATTCACGATGTCGCCATCGCTGGTAAGGAAGATCAAGCCTTCAGAAGGTTTGTCTAAGCGACCAATCGGGAAAATACGTTTCGGGTGACGGATAGCATCAACAATGTTGCCACTCACATTACGCGCCGTGGTGCAGGTAATGCCGATAGGCTTGTTGTAAGCAATGTAAACGCGGTCAGATTTGTTCTCTGGCACGGTATCAATGCGTTGATTGTTTACAAGCACTTCATCGCCCGGCATCACTTTTGTGCCAAGCTCAGGCACGATACCGTTGATGGTGACTTTCCGCTGCTCAATGAATTTGTCTGCTTCGCGACGCGAGCAAAAACCAGAATCACTGATGAATTTATTTAGACGTATTCCGCTATTTGTGTTCACAAACGTTTCTTATCTCAAATTGTACTGATCGCGTTTAGCTGAGAACCTCGGCGCTAGCTGATTGTCGAAATGAATGACATGCCGTGGTGATCAAGCTTCTTGTTGCCGCAAAGGGTGAGTTTTTCACCGCTATCTGGGCTTCTTTCTCGATGTAATCAGCGATTATACTTGAAACCGAACGCCCCAAGATAGCGGCATGGGCGGTTTTTTGTTAGTTGATGATGGGGAGTCATGACGGCGTGTTTCGACGTATCTTTGGTGTAATTAATGTTTTTGTCATTCTCGGGCTCATTAGTCTCAACATACTGACCTTAACCAGCGCAGTTGTTCACGATGCCATGTTCAAGCTGGTCAACGCCTTGCCCATTTCGCAATTCACTGCACAAAGTCCGTCCTCTCGGCTGACTAACGCCAATCGAGAACTGGCCGCAACTAAGAAAGCCAATAAGGCACTAAAGGTGCAAACTCGCACGGTCACCAAGCGCATCGCGAAACGCACAGCAACCGCCGCTGCCAGAAACGTGGGTGCTTCTTTGATGGAAGCCGTTCCTTACATCGGTGCAGCCGCCGTTGTCGGATCGCTGAGTTATGACATTTACGACGCCTGCGAAACCCTTTCAGACATCGAAACTTTACAAACCGATTTAGGGATTGAAAGCGAAGACGTGACAGCAGAAACCGACAAAGTCTGTGGTTACGATGTCCCTACTGCCGACGAACTTAGCGCGAAAGCCAAAGCCTCTTTCGATGATGCACAGCGTAAATCCGCCGAACTCGGCAATAGTTTCTATGACACGCTGAAAGAAAAGTCAGATCAATACAGCGCAGACATGATGGAAACATGGCGTGGGTATACGGGCTCAGAATAAGCGTGATGCTTGCTCGCATTTACCGTGTCTCTACCAAGGCAAAACCTGCCCATCGTAGTTTAAGAATTTTCCGCTATCTTCTTGTTTCAAAGCCGCTAAGACATCAAACAAACCTTGTGCGCTTTCTTGTGAAGAAATTAACGCATTTGGCCCGCCCATCTCGGTTTTTACCCATCCTGGGTGTAGGGCGACGGCGATAATGCCTTGCGGGGCGAGATCGATGGAGAGGCTTTTTACCACGGCATTCAGCGCTGCTTTTGATGAACGGTAGATGTATCCGCCGCCAGAGGTGTTGTCTGTCATGCTGCCAACTTTGGATGATAAAGCAGCGTAGACACCGGGTTTTCCAGCGAGCAACTGCCCGTGAAATGCTTCGGCGATTTTGAGCGGCGCGAGGGTGTTAATGTCTAGCACCTTGCGCCACTCGTCCATGTCTGTGCTGCCAAATTGATAGCCTTTCGGGCCGTAATACCCAGCATTGTTGATGATGAGATCGAATGCCTGCGAGGCGAGTTTGGTAGAGAGGGCATCAATGGCGGCGTGGTCGGTGACGTCGAGTTCATGAATCTGCAGGGAATCGAAAGTGGACGCTAAGGCGTTGAGCTCATCGGCCGACTCTGGATCACGACAACACGCGTCGACTTGCCATCCCGCATTTAAATACAGCGTGGTTAATGCCAGACCAATGCCTCGGTTTGCGCCCGTGATCAGAAGGTGGTTGTTGGTGTGTGAATCAGAAGTTGCCTTGTTCATGTACGTGCCTTTCTTTGAATAGATGGGCGTTCTTTGTCTTTTTTACCACAATTGTTTCCGGGATTCTCTCGACGCGAACGAGCATGTTGAGGGGATTGGGATGTGCAGGTTTTACAAGCGCGTGATTGGCTCATAGAGGCATGGCCTCACACTGCTACGCAAAGCGCGTAACAGCGTGAGACGATAGGTTGGAAAGGTTTATAGCTTGCTGACGCGCACTAACCCTGTTTCGGACTCAGTGTCAGTGAATATTGATAGCTGCGCTCGGACAACAAGAATTCAGGGTGCACACTCGGGCTCCAAGAATCATCGCCGCCGACGCCCATGTGGTAGCCATCAATTCTTAGGTACAGATGATCATCTGCCACCAACTCATGATCGTGTTTCGCCTCCGTGAGCGTTTCTTGGCTGTATCGGCTGACGGAGAAATGGAACAGGCCATTCACTCGAATGTTATCGATATCCAGCGTTCTCACATCGCTGCGCAGCCCATTTTCTGATGGGAAAACATACGGTGTGTGCATGTCATCAATGTGTGCAAGGTAACGGCTCACCATGGCGGCAGAGCGACGGTCGGGGTAATTCTCAAACGGTCCACGACCAAACCAACTGACTGAATCCGTCAATGGCAGGGCAAACTCAAGCCCGACACGCGGCAATGACGGCATGTCCGGTGCAACGTTCACATCGACATGCAGATCGATAGTGCCAGACACGCTGACCTCATAGCGCCAGAAGGTGCTGATGACCATGTCATCACCCACGAAATACCCGTGATGTGCGCGCACTTGAACCACATCACTCAGGATATCGACGGTGTTAAACAGGTTCTCATGACGAAGTTCGAACAGCCCTGCGTGCACCCATTTTCCAAGCCATGCGCTTGGGTCTGGTTTGCCTGCTTCGCTAGCACCGATGTCATTATCAATCGGTGGGCGAATGAAGTTATCTTTCGGCGCATCTAAGATCTGTTCTTCACCGTCAATCAGCCATTGCACCATGTGGCCACTTTGCTTATCGAAACGAAGTTCAAATTCGTCGCCACAAATCGTCCAGTGGTCGGAATGTTCTTTTACCTCGGGCAAGGTGTCTGGTGACACGGTTGGCACAGGTAAAGCACGGCTTACGGGCAACGCAAGTTGCGACCAACCGATGACACTGCCCGCGCTCGCCCAAGGCTCTGCGGCAGACAATACCACGTCAAGGTTGAGGAAATACTCACGTCCTGGCTTGGCGGGTGGCAAAGCATCAAGCAGTTTGTAGTCCATGGCAACGCCCGCACGAAGATACAGCGCTTCTTCTCCGCCCACGATTTGTTTGCCGTTTTCTTGTAACGACCAACGGAGCACTAAATTCTCTGGCGGGTGGAACACATACTCATTCGAGAGCGTGACCATGAGCGGAGAGGTGCTCACGAGGTGATAGCCAAAGTATTGCTGGTGGAATTTTGCTTCGAAAACACTGGGGTGCGGTGTGCGATCAGGGAACACTAACCCATTGATACAGAACTGACGATCATTGGGTGTGTCGCCAAAGTCGCCGCCGTATGCCCAGTGTTTATTTCCTTGATCATCTTTCCGTGTTAAGCCTTGATCGGCCCAATCCCAAATGAAGCCGCCTTGTAAGCGAGGATGGCTTCGGAATGCTTTCCAATATTTATCAAAACTGCCCAGGCTATTGCCCATGGCGTGTGCGTATTCACAAAGGATAAGCGGTCGGGTTTCTTCAGGAAAACCAATCCATTTTGGAATCGCCCATTTCGGTAAGCCCCATTGCAGTTGGTCTTCTTCGACGCGTGCGTACATCGGGCAAATGATGTCGGTTGCGCGGGTGTCAGCGCCGCCGCCTTCATATTGAACGGGACGACTCGGATCGCGTTGTGTTAACCATTGGTACATGGCGTGATGGTTTGAACCGATGCCAGATTCATTGCCGAGTGACCAGATGATCACGCACGGGTGGTTTTTATCACGCTCGACCATGCGCGTGACACGTTCCATGTAGGCGTTGAGCCATTCTGTGTTGTCAGAAAGGCCGCACATCGGTGTCATGCCGTGGGTTTCAATGTTGGCTTCATCAACCACATACAGGCCGTATTTATCGCACAAGGCGTAAAACGCGGGGTGATTTGGATAATGCGCGGTACGAATGGCGTTGAAGTTATGTTGTTTGATGAGCTTAATGTCTTGTTCAATGTCATCAACGGTTTGGACATAGCCTTTTTCGGGGTGACATTCGTGTCGGTTCACGCCGCGGATCAGCACGGGTTCATCATTGACGCGCAAGATGCCATTCGTGATATCGACTTGGCGAAAGCCGACGTTGCAGGCTTCGATGTCGAGCGGTTCGTCGTTGTCATCCAACAGTGACACCACCAAGCGGTATAAGTGCGGATCGTCGTCACTCCAAAGACGCGGGCAGGAAATGGCAAAGCTGTGTTCACAGCGATCTGCCCATGCGCCTTTTTCATCAATCACACGTTGACCGCAATCTGCGATCACGGGGCCAGATATATCAGCGCCTTCGTCAAACAGTTGGATCGCGACGCGGGTGTAACTGCCGCGCACTTTGGTGTTGACCGTGAGCACACCAGTTTGATGTGTCGGATCCATGGTGGTGTTCACGGAAAAATCCATGATCGCGTTGCGCGGTTTTTTGCGCAGGGTGACATCACGGAAAATGCCGCTTAGCCACCACATGTCTTGGTCTTCTAAATAACTGCCATCGCACCAGCGAAGCACGATGACGGTGAGTTGGTTTTCGCCCACATATGCTGCGTTTGATAGGTCGAATTCGGCAGGTAATCGGCTGTCTTGGCTGTAACCAACAAACTCGCCGTTACACCACACATAAAACGCCGCACTTACCCCTTCAAAACAAATCAGGGTTTGGGACGTTGACCACGCTTCATTCAGCGTGAAATGGGTGCGATACACCGCGGTAGGGTTGTCCACGGGCACGATGGGTGGCTTGGTTTCAAACGGGTATTGCACGTTAGTGTAAATCGGGATGTCTTCGGTGCCTTGCAGTTGCCAGTTTGACGGTACAGGCATGTTTCGCCATGCATCGTCATCGAATTCCGGGCACACTGACAGCGCGGGCACGGATTCCGGCGACACAAACAACGAAAATTTCCAATCGCCATTGAGGCTGATTCGGCTGTTTGAACAGGGAATGATGTTGTCAGCATCATCCACCGCCAGATCGACATTGGGATAGGAAGAAAGTGGGCAATGCGCAGGCAGACGATGGATCTGCGTCACGGCGGGATTCTCCCAATGACGTTGTTGGATGAGTTCTGCGTATCGAGTCATTCTTGCTCCAGAGTGAGTCTATATCTCTAAAAATGCGGGGCGTTTTGCTTGATACTTACTCAAGCGTAAACGACAGTAACATGGCACTTTCAGGGTCCATTATTGGCAAGCTTAGCCCAATTTGAATGAGCTGATCGCCTTGAATTGAAAGTGGTTTCGCCATCCATGAAGGTTGCTGTTTCATGGTGGAAGAGAAGGCTGCGGGTGAATCGAGTACTTCGACACAGTAACGTTTGTCACCGTCAAGCACGGGTAAGCGCAAACGGCCCGCGAGGGCGTATTGCGGCATGGCGATTTGCACCACGGCCAAGAGCACCACGTCATCATTCATTACGCCGTAAATTCGTCGGCCCGGATCGTCTGACGGGATATTGAAGCATTTGCCGCTGTGTAGCAGCTCACGATAGTGCTTGTGCAAGTCGATGTAGCGCGCGAAAGCCGCGAGTTCAACATCCGGTAACCCGACAGGATCGAGTTCCGCCCCCATGTGACCGAACAAGGCGGTAAGCCCCCGCAACGACATATCGTGTACACGACGCGTGGTGTGGCTGCGATAAGGGCCGATATGGCTGCCCATGACTTCAGGCGGGAAGAACATCAACATGCCGTGCTGAATGCTTTGGCGCTCCATGGCGTCGTTACAATCGGATGTCCAGAAACGATGGGTGCGCTTTAACACTTCGTAATCCACACGACCGCCGCCCGAGGCGCACGATTCGATTTCCACGAATGGATGGCGTGCACGCAGGGTGTCGATCATGGTGTACAACGCGAGAGTTTGACCGTGATATGCAGGCAAACCATTGTGCGCTGCTTGCACCAGTTCACGGTTCATGTCCCATTTGAGGTAGGTGATATTGTATTCCGTCAGCAAGCTATCAAGTGCCGCCAAGAGGTAGTTGTAAGCATCAGGGTTTTGCAGATCCATCACGTATTGATAGCGACCCGAAGGCTGATGATAGCCTAGGTCATCGAGCCCCAGCATCCAGTCTGGATGGGCGCGAAATACGTCGGAATCTTTGCTCACCATTTCCGGTTCAACCCACAAACCAAACTCCATCCCGAGTTGATTCACATGATCAACCAGCGGCGAGAGCCCTTGCGGGTATTTCTTCGGATCGACAATCCAATCGCCCAATGCTCGGGTTTCGCCATCGCGGTTTAAGAACCACCCATCATCAAGAATAAAACGCTCTACCCCCAAAAGGGCAACTGCATCTGCCATTGCCATGATGCGTTGTGGCTCGTGGTCAAAGTAAATCCCTTCCCACGTGTTGAAGTGAACGGGGCGAGGCTTGGCGTCGGGAAAGTTGATCACTTGATTGCGCACGTAATGGTGGAAGCCTTGCTTCATGCCATTTAGCCCTTGGTTTGAGAACAAGGCATACATGGTTGGCGTTTCGAACGCGCCATTGGGTGGCAAGATCACTTCGCCCGAAGACAACAGCGGCTCGGCTTGTAAATAGCGTCGACCATCACTTTTTACTTGTGCGCGAAGACGGTGGTTCCCGCTCCAGCCAAAATGCATCCCGATGACATTGCCATGCACATCATCAGTTTCAGGTTGAAGCGCAATGATGCCGGGAAAAGATTCGTGCGACGTTCGGCCACGGCGGTTTTCTTGAATGAAACCACCGTGCGTGAGAGGAATGCGCTGCATTTGAAATTCGTGTGACCAACGGCCGTGGTAGGTGATCAGTTCGTTAAGGTTTTCTGACAGCGGCAAGGTCAGCGCAAGACGATCCACGGTGTAATCAGAATTGCCAATATTCACGACGCGATGGCGCAGTGTCATCACGTTGCTTTCTGGATCAAGCGCGAGGTAAATCGTCAGTTCCAGCCCCGAGTGTGGGTCGCTCAAGGTCATGGTGGCAGCCGTGTCTGTGTGTTCAACCGCGGTAAGATTAAAAACGGGCGCCCAATCGTGGCCTTGACGGTGGCCTTCAAAGCCCGGGCTACCAAAATCGCCACGCCCGTGCTCGGGGCACAGTGCTAACACCACATGTTGGTCGAGTCTTGCTTGGCCGACTGGAACATCAAAAAGCGCTGAAGGAATAGCATGTTCGCGGTCGATTTTATGTCCCCAGAAGATGATTGCGGGGATGGGATCAAGCAGCAGGATCAGGCTGTTATCGTTCGACTGCAAATGAAGAAAGCGCTCTGTCGGCGCGTTGTTAACGTGAGAAGTAGATGTCTTCACTGTGTATATCATCCCTAAAAATGGGCGCGAAAGCTCAAACCCGTTGGACCGATTGCCGTCTGACTAAGGTAGGTTTATAGCCGCCATTGGTTGCTAGGCTCTGTTTATTGTTGGACAGTGAGATGGCTAACTCCGCTGCTTGCGCGGCCATTTCTTCTATGGGGTAGCGAACCGTGGTGAGTTTGGGGTGCAAATAACGCGCGATGAGGCTGTCATCGAAGCCGACCACAGAAATGTCTTCAGGTACGCGATAGGCATTATCGGTAATGGCCGTCATTGCCCCTGCTGCCATGATGTCGTTATAGCAAAACACCGCAGTAATCTGTTTGCTGTCTTTCAGCAAGGTGAGCATGGCATCTTCCCCGCCTTGCTCATCTGGCCAGCCCGTTGCAATCCAACCTAGGGTTTCGCGTGAACAATCATGTTGACCTAGACCGTGCGCTTTCAGCGCATCCAAATAGCCACGTCGACGCTGTTGGCTATCTTCGATATCGTGATTGGAACTGATACAAGCAATGGCTTTATGACCTTGTTGAATAAGGTGCTCCGTTGCTAAATAGGCCCCTCGGTAGTTGTCGAGGTGAATGCAGCGATCTTCCAACCCTGGGATTAAGCGGTTGATAAATACCATGGCCTCGTTTTCGGCGGCATACGCCAGCAAGGTGTCGTCGTCCAGGGCTTTGCTGTGAATGATAAACGCACCGACTTGGTTTTGAATCAGCGACTCGATGGCCTGCTTTTCGCGTTCTTTCTTGTGATAACCATTGCCAATCAAAAGATGGTGGCCTTGTTGCAGCGCCATGGTATCCACGTGTTTTACGAGGGTGCCGAAAAAAGGGTCAGACACATCGGCCACGACCACACCAATCGCAAGACTCTTCTTGCTGACTAAGGTTCTTGCCGCCGCATTGGGGCGATAACCCAGTTCTTTCATGGCGCTTTTTACCGATTCAACGGTATCGGGACGTGTCTGTGGCGAAAAGTTGATCACCCGTGAGACCGTTGCGACGGAAACGCCAGCCCGCTTTGCGACATCTTTAATGGTGGCCATTGCGACACGTCCTCACTGATGGGTTGATCTCCACATTGAATCCCTCTCGACATCACGCCAAGGCTAGTTTTGCTCAAGCGATGTGACGGACACTTCTTCATTGGTTTGCTCGCGATAGGTGAGGGCTTGTTCGTTGCTGTCGAACACGTGGATATCGCTTGGTGAGCAGCGCAATGGAACGGTTTGGAACGCTTTCACTGCGTTGTCGCCTGGGATGTGAACTTTGAATCCATCAATGCCAGCATATTGCCCAAACAGGTAAGTACCGTTGCCCAAACGCTCAACCACTTCGCTGTGAAATTCAAAGTTGAAACCTTCACCTTGGCCAATCTGGATGTGCTCAGGGCGGATACCTACGGTCACTTCCGCACCGTCACTGACAGGTTTCGCCAGTGTGACGGTCAGTGTTTGTCCGTCTGGCATGGTAATTGTGGCGTCTAAGCCACTCACGGCAGAAACTCGGCCTGCAATGAAATTCATTCTTGGTGAGCCGATGAAACCGGCAACAAAAAGATTGTCTGGGTTGTGGTAAAGCGCCAATGGAGAACCGACTTGTTCAACGGCACCTGCGCGCAAGACAACAATTTTGTCAGCCAATGTCATGGCTTCGATTTGGTCATGCGTTACGTAGATCATGGTGTTTTTCAGTTCTTGGTGCAGCTTGGCGATTTGCAGGCGCATTTCAACGCGAAGCTCTGCATCCAAGTTCGACAAAGGTTCGTCAAACAAGAAGACTTTTGGATCACGCACGATAGCGCGACCAATCGCCACACGCTGACGTTGACCACCAGACAAGGCTTTAGGCTTTCGGTCCAACAGTGGTTCGAGTTGCAGTGTTTTCGCTGCACGATCGACGTGACGCTTAATTTCAGCAGGATCAACGCCATTCATCTTCAAACCGAATCCCATGTTTTCGCGCACTGACATGTGCGGATACAGTGCATAGGATTGGAACACCATCGCCACACCGCGATCCGCAGGGTCGACGTTATTCACTTCTGTGCCATCGATGCTAATGACACCATCACTGATGGTTTCTAATCCCGCGACCAAGCGAAGCAAGGTTGACTTACCACAACCTGAAGGTCCGACGAAAACAACGAACTCTCCTCCAGTGATGTCTAAATCGATGCCATGAATGGTCTCAACTTTGCCAAAGCGTTTGATAACGTTTCTTAACGTGATATTTGCCATTACGCATGTCCTATGCCGTGCTGTTATCGACACCGCTCATTTTTATGCTCGGGTCGTCCTTTTTTAAAAATAGTGTGTTTTTTGCTTTATGGAAACGTTTACATTCATAATTTTGTGAACTAGTTTTAAATAAAGCCAACTTTACCGTAACAGCATCGTCACATGTTCACGGGTAGAACATAGCAAATTAAGGACAGGACGTAATATGACTAGGCTTTCTTCAACAGCAACGTCGGGCAGCTCCCCAAGCAGAAGCCGTCTGACTTTGGCCCCTTGGTTATTCCTTGCGCCGGCTATTGCTATTTTTTCGCTTTATGTGATGTATCCCATCTTACAAAGTGTTTGGTTAAGTTTTTTCGAATGGGATGGTCTTGGGGAGAAAACCTGGGTCGGCTTTGATAACTATGTCGAACTGTTTGATTCAGATACGTTTTACACCTCACTGTTTAACAACTTCCTCTGGATGGTGCTCTTCATGTTAGCGCCACCGATTGGCTTGATGATTGCGCTCTTTCTGAATCAGAAAGTCGCGGGTATTCGCCTGATTAAAGCCCTATTTTTCTTCCCTTTTGTTATTTCTCAGGTTGTTGTTGGTTTGGTGTTTGCTTGGTTTTATGACCCGTCATTTGGCCTGTTAACGCAAATCATGGTGGGCATGGGCTTTGACCCTGTGTCCATTCTTGCCGACGAAGATTTGGTGACATACGGCATTATCGCCGCGGGGCTTTGGCCGCAAGTCGCCTATTGCATGATTTTGTATCTCACAGGTTTGAATAACCTCGACCCTGAGCAGCTTGAAGCTGCGCGATTAGACGGCGCACGGAGTTGGAAAATGATGTGGTACGTGGTGGTGCCACAGCTCAAACCTGCCACCTTTATTGCGGTGGTAGTGACTGTCATCGGCGCATTGAGGTCTTTCGACTTGGTAGCAACCATGACGGCGGGTGGTCCATGGGGCAGCTCAACGGTCCTTGCGTACATGATGTATGAAGAATCTATCTTCAACTATCGCATGGGTTATGGCGCAGCGGTGGCTGTGGTGCTGTTCCTCATTATGGATATCTATATCGCCTACTTCTTGTGGCGCATGCTGAAAGGAGAGCGCTAATGTTTCCTAGACCGATTGAACACCAAGGCAAATTTATCAATGTCGGCTATCGCGTCGCGCTCTACATTGCTGTCATCCTTTGGCTGATTCCGCTTGCTGCGGTATTGATGACCTCGATCCGTTCCATTGCAGATATCAATGCGGGTAACTATTGGGGCTGGCCTGATGAATTGCAGTTCATTGAGAACTACACGCAGGTTTTCATCGCAACGCCGATGGCGCGCTACTTATTGAATAGCTTGTTGATCAGCTTACCTGCTGTTGCGGGTGCTGTGGCACTTTCTACGTTGGCGGGGTTTGCGCTGGCGAAATACAAATTCAAAGGCAACGTGTTGCTTTTCGCCATGTTCATCGGCGGTAACTTCGTGCCTTTCCAAATTTTAATGATCCCTGTGCGAGATTTGACCATTGATCTCGGGTTGTACGACACGCACTGGGCACTGATTTTCTTCCATGTGGCGTTCCAAGCAGGTTTTTGTACCTTGTTTATGCGCAACTTTATGATAGGAATTCCGGACGCGTTGATTGAAGCGGCACGGGTTGAAGGTGTGAGCGAATGGCGAATCTTCTGGTATGTGGTGCTTCCTTTAGTGAGGCCTGCACTGGCGGCATTGTCTGTTTTGGTCTTTACCTTTATTTGGAATGATTTTTTCTGGGCGTTAGTGCTGGTGCAAAGCGATGAAGTTCGTCCTGTTACGGCGGGTCTGAATGCATTGCAAGGCCAGTGGTTGGCGTCTTGGCAATACATGTCAGCGGGGGCGGTGATTGCCGCACTGCCACCTGTGGCACTGTTCTTTACGATGCAACGACACTTTATTGCTGGTTTAACCCTGGGTGCGACAAAAGGGTAACGCTGGTTTTACTGAATGACGGATATTTTCGAACAACAGAAAGGATGAAGAGAATGAGAACGCTTGCAAAAAAAAGCTTTGGCGTACTGTGCAGTCTGTTTCTTCTGCTAAGTGGCTCAGTCAACGCAGGGGAGTTGGTGATCAACTCAGATGCTTCAGACCCAGCACCGAAAAAAGCATGGGCTGAAGTGATTGCGAAATTCGAAGAAGCAAACCCAGACATCACGGTGAAATACAATCTGTATGACCATGAAGCATATAAAACGACGATCCGTAACTGGCTAGTTACGTCTCCACCAGATGTCGTGTTTTGGTATGCGGGTAACCGTATGAAAACCTTCGTTGACCGTGGTTTGTTCGAAGATGTCAGTGATATTTGGTCAGCAAACAACATGGCGGAAGATTTCTCCAGTGCCATGCCTGCAATGACCTCTGCCGGTAAGCAATATGGTGTTCCATACACCTATTACCAGTGGGGCATGTATTACCGTAAAGACCTCTTTGCGAAATACGACATCGCCGTACCGAAAACATGGGATGAATTTGTCGCTGCATCAAAAACGTTGAAAGAGAATGGCGTAACGCCCTTCACCATCGGTACCAAGTACCTTTGGACGGCAGCAGGTTGGTTTGATTACATGAACTTACGTGTAAATGGTTTGGATTTTCACATCGACTTGATGGACGGCAAAGTGCCATACACCGATCCGCGTGTGAAAGCCGTATTTGCGAAGTGGGATGAATTGGTGAAGCCGGGTTATTACTTGGATAACCATGCATCATACTCTTGGCAGGAAGCACAACCATTCTTGTACAACGGCGAAGCGGCGATGTATTTGATGGGTAACTTCTTGGCGGCAAACTTTACCGATGAAGTGCGTCCTAACATGGGCTTCTTCCAGTTCCCTGTGATCGACCCGTCCGTGCCGAAGGCGGAAGATGCGCCAATGGATACGCTCCATATCCCGTCTAAAGCGAAGAACAAAGAAGATGCGCGTAAGTTCCTTGCGTTCGTGGCTCAGCCTGACATTCAAACCATGATCAATGAGTCTTTGTTGCAAATCCCAACGAACAACAAAGCGACACCAAAAGATGATGAGTATCTGAATGCGGGTGTTGTGATGCTGAACGAAGCAGCGGGTACTGCGCAGTTCTATGACCGCGATACTGATCCTTCTATGGCGAAAGAAGGCATGAAGGGTTTCCAACAATACATGGTTCACCCTGATCGTATCGACAAGATACTGAAAAAATTAGAGAAAACGCGTCAGCGTACGTTTAAAGAATAAAGATAAGATACATGGCTAGCATTTGCGGAGGCCCCTCGAAGGCCTCCGCTTTTTTATTTCCGCGCCGTAAATCGCTACACCCCTCAGTTTCTCTCCGATCGACACAATTTTCGCCCGCTAAATCGCGCCGAGATCCCTGATTGTTGACGCGATATCTGTCACAAAATGGTTTTTGGTGTACTAGTGTTAATGGACTGGTTTCATAACTTCAGTGGGTTGTTTCAACGCGCTGCGTACTTTTTTCGGATGGTGTCATGCCTAACCTGATTAACGACAGCTACATGAATTCGACGTACATGAACTCTCGTTCTAAAGAGCGGGATGATTTGGCTGCGGGCAGTGTCAACAACACCAATTTGTCAGCGTCTGAACGTGCAGAGTTACTGAGGAAAGAGCGCGAAGAGAAGAAACAAGCAGAAGCGGCACAAGAAGAAGCGCCACAAAAGCGCGATTTTCGTGGCTTAATTGATCGCGTCGCTGAGCAAGAAGCGCAAAAATCCAAGTTGTCTGCGTACACGACGCAACAACAAGAACTCCTGAAACAGGTAGAAAACACCATCACTCCGCAAAGCAACGAACGCAGTGTCGATTTTAAAATCTAGGGCGGTCCACCACGGTAACGGATTTACCGCGCCATTAGGCCGAGCGTACTTCTTCCTGTAACCACTGACAAAACGCCTCAATATTGTGTGAGGAGGCATTTTGCTCCTTTCGATATACCACGTAATAGCCACTGCTTGAAGTCATTGAGGTATCACCGATTTGGATCAAAGCGCCAGAAGCGAGTTCTTTTTGAATGAAAATATCGGGCAGGAGTGCGATGCCCAATGAAGAAATGGCGGCTTGTTTGAGCATGTAAAAATGTTCAAAAGATGGCCCAGAAGGTGAAAGCAAAGGGTCTTGAACATGCGCGGCCCAATCCACCCATGTTTGCGGACGTGTCGAGTGTTGAAGCAAGGGAGCGTGGTGGAAGGGGTTTGTGTGTCCATATCGTGCTAACAACGCCGGGCTTGCGACGGCTACGGTGTTCTCGTCTAACAATTTTTGCGCTTCTAAGTTTTGCCAATGCCCATCCCCGTAGAAAATTCCCACGTCTATTAACCCACCTTCGAGATCCGGTGCGCGTTCTGCAGAGACGAAGTTCAACTCCAAGGTCACCATATTGATTTCAATGTGTGGGTGCTTTTCGATAAATGCCGACAGTTTTGGAATGAGCCAATACGTCGCGATGGTGGGCAATACACCCAGCTTTATCTTCCCGCCGCTGCCACCGTAGGTGAGCAAATCAAGTGTGGCAGATTCCATGCGATCAAATGACTCTTTCAACGGCGCTAAATAGCTTTCTCCCGCAGGGGTGAGAAGTAGACGCTGTTTGACGCGTTCGAACAGCGCCAAGCCAAGGCGACTTTCCAGAGACGAGACTTGCTGGCTGATGGCGCCTGGTGTCACGGCTAACTCGTCCGCAGCTTTGGCAAAACTTTGGTGTCTGGCAGAGGCTTCAAATGCACGAAGTGCATTGAGTGGCGGCGTGAGGCGTCGGGGTTTAGTCATTAGTTTAGCTATTCATCTAATGAGAAATGATGACTTTAACCTAGTTGAGTGAATAGATATTGTAAATGTGTTCCCCAAAAAACTAAAACAATGTCAGCTAGGTAAATAAAAGCGCGCCAAATGTTGGCGCAAGGAGTGAGTATGTCGTTAACCCCCTTTCATGTTGCCATTCCTGTTCGACACCTCGAAGAATCGCGCGCGTTTTACCGCGATGTGTTGAATTGTGGTGAAGGTCGCAGCAGTGATTGTTGGGTTGACTTCAATCTCTATGGCCATCAGTTGGTGATTCACCACGACCCTGCGATTGGCGAAGAAGGGAAAGTTCGGCTTCATCACAATTCAGTGGATAGCCATTCTGTGCCTGTTCCGCACATTGGAGTGGTGCTTGAAATGGCGGATTGGGAAGCGCTGGCGGCGCGGCTCAAAGAAAAAAGTGTGGCCTTTGTTATCGAGCCGTATGTGCGTTTTAAAGGGCAACCCGGTGAGCAAGCAACGATGTTTTTCTACGATCCAACGGGTAATGCGTTGGAATTTAAATCATTTCATGACATCGACAAGCAGCTATTCGAAACATGAACATGCGTTGAACCATCGTATCGAGTAAAGGCAGGACGGCGAGATGAATATTGAGATATGGATAACCTTCGTGATGGCGTGTTTCGTGCTCGCTATCTCTCCCGGTGCAGGTGCAGTGAATACCATGGCGATCACCATGAAGCATGGGATCCGTCGAAGTGCTGTGGCTATTGCCGGCTTACAGGTGGGTAATGCGAACAATATCGTGCTGGTGGGTGCAGGCTTAGGGGCGCTGCTAGCCCAGTCTGACGTGGCCTTTTCGGTTGTAAAATGGGTGGGTGTGGCCTACCTGATTTATTTGGGTATTCAAAAATGTCGAGAAACGGGTGATGGTTCCTTCTCTGCGGAGAAAAGCGAGCCTATCGGTGCCCGTAAGCTCTTTTTCCAATCGGTGATTGTGAATGTGACGAACCCAAAAGGCGTCGTATTTTTAGTTGCTTTACTGCCGCAGTTTATCTCCCCCAATGGATCCTACTTGCATCAAATGTTGATTCTAGGCGGGACACTATTGGTGATCGATACCATTGTCATGGTGGGATATGCCTTGTTGGCGACGAAAGTGGCACACCTTGTTCAAAATGCGCATCACATGAAGGTAATGAATCGACTGTTCGGCGGTTTGTTTATTGGAGCAGGCTCGTTGCTTGCAGCGACAAGCCGTTCGTGACGCGGGAAAAAGAAGTGACGGGTGGTGTCATCAAATCCATGTTTGATCGTCGGTGTTCACTGTCACGCCTGTGACGTCTGAACCTGTGTGCTGAGTGGATGCGGGTTCAATCATCATAAAGTGAGTATCGGGTGTTGCCACAGGACAATGCTCCACGCCTTTTGGCACCACATACATTTCACCAGGGTTAAGCACAATCTCCTTGTCCCGGAGTTTCAGAGTAAGTCGTCCCTTCCACACCAGAAACAATTCGTCCTCGTTTTCATGACTGTGCCATACCAATTCACCACTGCCTTTCGCTATCTTCACTAACTGCCCATTGGATTCGGCGAGAATTTTCGGTGTCCATTCTTCATCAAAAAGTGAAAACTTCTCCGTGAGTGAAATCTTATCCATTGTAAATTCCTTTTACTGAGGTGAGAGGTGAGAGGCCAAAACATCGACAGTGTGATGCAATCCGCCTCTAATAATGTCGAACACTGAACGTGTTTCTAGGTACAGGACTATGCATTTATCCCTATCAAGGTGCAGGCGAAAATAGCGAAAAAGACAACCCATGAAAGGTGCTTGCCTTGAGAGGCGACAAGCGACAACAAACCATGAAGGAAAAACGTGGTCGCAATGACTGTTGCGAGCGTCTTGGCGCTGAATTGTGGCTGTGCGATAACCACTAACAGTGCCGCAAAACCACACCACGCGATGGACGTAATATGCCAAGCAAAGCGTAACGTTTTTTTGGTGAAGGCTTCGCTGCCGAACAATTTGGGTAGGTTGTTGCGTTTAAACAAGCGAATCAGAATGTAGCGTTCACCCAAGTAAGAGTGTGCAAACGAGATGATCACAAGCAATATCGCAGCGACATAGAGCAGGGTATCCATATTGCGCTCCTTATGAGATTTCGGCTCTGACAGTGCCCACTCAGAATAACACGTACTTTTCGTGCCAGTGGGGTTTACGCTAATAAACCTGACCGTTGAATTCAATCAAGGTATATGGCTCGATGGGTAAGCCGTTTTCTTTCCCAAAAGACTTCACCATACCGCCGCGATAGACAAAGGATGCCCATTGATTTGATGGCGTATCGAAAAAATGTATCGGTGCGTGAAGCATTTGATAGCCAACAGCGTGGTAGACCCGTGGTTCGTAAGCAAACAGAAAACTGTGTTCAACGTTTGCCTGAATTTGTGCGAATTCCAACTGTGCCATTAGGTGGGAACAGAACCCTTTCCCTCTGTAATCAGGGTGAATTGCAATACCGCCGACGATACCTGCGTTAAACGTACGCGTTCCTTGTTGCATTGTGCGGGCATACACCACACCAAAACCCACGACCTGATTCGTTTTTGTTTTGGCGGTATCGTTATCAATCACTAACCCATAAGTCAGAAGCTCGTCGTTGGGTGTGAGATCGATATTGGCGTTTGGAAACACTGCCCTAAGTAGTGCTGACACATCATCAAGGTACTGATCTAATTGTCGGGTGGTTAACACACTGATTGTCATGGTTTATTAATGAAAGAATTCCGTGTTTTCACTATCGCACAGCCTGTTGAAAACCTCGCCATCATTTCGCCATTGTTGTTCATCAAATTTCCATTTTTCCTCCACGGTGTTGACATGTAAAGCGTGTGTAATAGCCATCAACAACCAAAGAAACAGGGGAATGACGATGAGTAAATTCACAGAAACTGGCCGTTATGTTCGTCGAAATGGCGGTACAGATTGGCGTGAGCGTCCTGAACAAGAACAAGGTTTTTGGCGACAGTTTTCCTTTGGTATTCCGACATGGTTATGGCCGCTGTTGATTTGTTTAGTGTGGTTGATTCAACTTGCGGCGCATTGAATGGTTTCTTGATTGTGCGTTCGGTTATGGGCTTGAAGAGGCGCGTTGCCAGCGCTTGATAGAACGTTTAATCGGCTCTGGCAGCCCGAACACGCGAAGGTTGCCTGCTAACACCAGCACGACACCCAGTGCGGATAACCATGTCCATTCATACCCTTCAAACACAGTCGACAGTGACAAGGCAACCAGCGGGAACAGCACGGTGCAGTAGGCGGCTTTTGCTGCGCCTATGTTGCCTACCAATGCGAGGTAGGTGTTAAAGCCAATGACTGAGCCAACAATGGCGAGATACACCAATGCAGAGAGGTACAGCGGCGTGGTTGGCACATCCAATGGCACGCCCATGAAGAGGGCGATGATGAATAGGTAGATTGCACCGTAGCCCATCGCCCAGGCCGTTGTTGGCAGCAATGGCATGTCTTTCTTCTGTGCGTTAGCAGACACCATGTTACCCATTGAGAAGAAATAGGTGCCGACCAACGAAAGGGCGAGCCCTAGCAAGATGCTGGTGTCCATTTCTGCGCTGAGAAATTGGGAAGCAAAGAGTAAAACAACCCCAGAGAACCCCATGAGTGCGCCTTGAATAAAGGTACCCGCAGGACGACGTTTTTCCAAAATCCACAGGTTAAATGCATTTAAAATGGGTGCAAGAGAGAACACGACGGCATTGAGTCCGCTCGGCAGATACTGCGTCGCTGCATAGAAACAAAGGAAGTTGTTTGAGAATAGGCACAGTGCGAGCAATGCGGCCATTTTGTGATTTTCTGCGGAGAGGCGTGGTAACGCATTGCGAAACAGTAACACGGCAAACAGGGCTACCGAGGCCAACCCAAATCGCCAACCTACGGAAACCACCACGGAAGTGTCCCCGATTTGGTAAGCAATGGCGAGCCAGGTTGAGCCCCAAATAAACACGGTTGCTGCGTATAATATTCCGTTCATGCGCTACCACTCTCCGTTTAAATACCTAAGGTGTTCGATTAGCAGATCCGAATGCTCGATTAACAAATCTGGATGCTTACTTAGGTATCACGCCTAGCCAAAAGACGTTGTTTTTATGAAATGCACCGACTTCGAGTGTTGAGATTGAAGCCTGAAAACAGTAAAGACATCGGTTAAATGCCGCACCACGATATCGCGCCGGACGTCGTCGTTCTTTCATAGAATTGCTATTTTTATAGATTCTTGCGCTTTTCTTTTTTGCTTGGTGTTCATCGAGATAGGCAATCAGTATATTAAGGGAAGCATCATCAAGGAGTTGTGATGGGTAAAGATAAGTCTCAAGGGATTCAGAGACAGCGGGTTTATAATGTGTTGCAAAACAACACAGCGAAGCTGCACGACGAACTATGGCTGGAAAACGGCATGGGTTCGGCTGTGTGGAGCAACAGTCATGGTTGCGCGAGTTATGACAAGCCTGGCCATCACACGTTGAGTTTTTACCTCGAAGGGGGACACAACACCAAACGAAACCTGCAAACGGGCGATATGTTTGGCGGGGAAAACAAACTCAGCTTGATGCCTATCGACCACCGTTCAGACTGGTCTTTTGCCGATCCTTTCAGTTTCTATCATCTCTACTTTGAACAAGCGCATCTTCAACATTTTGCGGAGCAGGTGTTTGACAAAGAAGGACGTCATATCGAACTCAAAGAGCGCACCTTTGTTGATGATCCTTTCATCACACAGTTTGTGCGCGAAACCATGTTGAAATTGGATTGGTCAGATTCGACCGACGGGTTAATGGCATCTCATGCGCAGCAAATGGTGCTGCTCCACCTTATTCGTCAACACTGCCATCAGCCGCTATATAAAGCCTTGTCCGTCGGTGGTTTGTCACCCGCTAACCAACGTAAAGTGATGGATTATATAGAGGCCAACTTACCCTTCTCTTTCTCGTTAGGGGATCTGGCGACATTGGCCCAACTCAGCGAATTTCACTTTGCCAGAATGTTTAAAGTTAGCTTCAACTGCACGCCGCATCAGTATGTGCTAACGCGCCGTATTGAGCTTGCTAAGCGCTTACTCTTGGAGAGTCAGGAATCCTTGTCGAATATCTCAATAGCCAGTGGATTTTCGTCGCAACAACATCTCTCGCAGCAATTTAAACAGCGTGTTGGCGTAACGCCCGCCGTGTTTAGAAAGGTGCAGGGCAAGTTCCCGCGTTAAGCCCTCTCCGAATGCTTGGGTATAATCCTCATTTTTAATACACACAAAGTGGCTACGACTGCATAGATTGAAATATCGAAGAGCCACGTTGTGGCTTGCATCGCGCGTGAGTGTTGAAAAGGAGAAAGGGCATGACGACAAGCGATATCGAAAATCTCAGCGATTTCATCTCAGCATCGCGTTCAAAGGGCGAGATCTGGGGTTTACACTGTAAAGATGGCTGGGTTATTTGCGATTCTGCAATCTATGAAGACACGGACGTGATGCCCTTTTGGTCATCCCGTGACGCGGCCGCTGTTCATTGCGTGGACGAATGGGAAGACTTTGCACCTGTGTCGATTCCTTTGCAAACCTTCATCGAAGAATGGCTGGTTGATCTTGCAAGAGATGACGTCATGCTTGGCCCTGACTGGGGCAAAGAATTGAGCGGTGAAGAAGTGGACCCTGTGGATTTAGCGACAAAATATCAAGATCCAACGCTGTTAAACTGATTCTACCGTCACGATGGACAATGCCTTTTATATCCCCCTGATTTATATGTTCTAAATTTGTCGGCTGCCTACGACATGCGTTGCATGTTGTAGGGAGCTGTCAATTCATGTGTACATTTTCTGATTTACACCTTTTCCTCCAGCAACCCATGCGCGTTTCTGGCTGCGCCTTATACCGACTGCTATTCCTAACAGAGCAAGGCACTGTCGCTATTAGCGCGTATGGAGGATGCATCAATGGCAAAAGCAGCACATCAAGACAAGGCTCAGATGGACGCCCACACAGTAAAAACGATCAACCCAATGGGGACGGATGGTTTCGAATTTGTGGAATACACCGCCCCGAATGCAGAAGGCATCGATGCGTTGAAATCTCTGTTTTCATTGATGGGGTTTGCCGAAGTGGCAAAGCACAAACACAAAGACGTGTGGCTTTATCGTCAGGGTGAAGTGAACTTTATTGTGAATGGAGAGCACGATTCGCAAGCCGAAGGGTTCGCCCAACAACATGGCGCCAGTGTGAATGCGATGGCGTTTCGCGTAACAGATGCGCTTCATGCGATGAATTACGCCGTGAAGCAGGGTGCAACGGCGTGTGAGCCGCGTATCGGACCCATGGAACTCAACGTTCCTGCGGTACACGGCATTGGCGGCTCGTACCTGTATTTCGTTGACCGTTACGGTGACAATGACATTTACAGCATTGATTTCGATTACTACCCCGATTGGAAAGAGAAGGTCGCAGCGTCAGATGCTGGTCTTACGTTCATCGATCATCTCACCCACAATGTCGAAAAAGGCAATATGGACGTGTGGGCTGACTTTTATGATCGCATCGCAAACTTCAAAGAGATCCGCTATTTCGACATTGAGGGTAAGCTCACTGGGTTGAAATCGCGCGCTTTAACGGCGCCATGCGGGAAAATCCGTATTCCGATCAATGAATCGAGCGATGACAAATCTCAAATCGCAGAATATTTGAAAGAGTATAACGGCGAAGGTATACAGCATATTGCCTTGAGCACGGATGACATCTTCAAAACCGTAGAAACACTTCGTCAACGTGGTATGGCGTTCATGAACACGCCAGATACGTACTACGAGACCATTAATACCCGTGTGGAAGGCCATGACGAAAACGTGGAAACATTGCGGGATATGCGGGTGCTGATTGATGGCAGCGTCAGCTCAGGTATTTTGTTGCAAATTTTCACTGATACTGTGATTGGGCCAGTGTTCTTCGAAATTATTCAACGCAAAGGTAACCAAGGTTTTGGGGAAGGTAATTTCCAAGCCTTGTTTGAATCCATCGAGCTCGATCAAATTCGACGCGGTGTGTTAGATGCTGGGTAATGGTTCCAGGACGTCTTTAATAAAAAAACAGGTCGCTTATGCGACCTGTTTTTTATTGGCATTTTGAACATACGTAATATCTGGTTGTAACGCCTTTTTACTGTTCAGCAAAATACTTGAATGTGTATCTCGTCTACTTTTTTGGCTATTGGTATAAAAAGAAACGCCTTATGCGCCTATTTTTATAAGCCCTTACTGGTATTTAGCGATGATGGCTTCGATTTCGTTTTTCTTGACCATTTCTTGTAGACGATTATCAATGAATTCCTTAATTTCGTGATCGATGCCCGGAGAAAAGGCAATGTGGATGCCATAGTTTGGAATGACATTGCTGATGCTCTCGAGCTTATAGTCATTGTTTGTGAAGCCTAAACGCTTCAAATGGTATTGGAGACGAAGATCCATTTCGACAAAGCCGCCGATGTCTTTTAATCGGTTAACGACACGAAATGCAGATTGGTGATTTTTAACGCGAACTTCGCTTAATGCGCCGCTCTCAATCTCTCCATCAAGCCCCGGATAGTTGAATCCGAGCAATAACACTGCAACCTTACCATCGAGATCTTCGGGGTTTTTGTATGTAAACGTTGAATTCGTGCTGCTGAGTATGCTGTGTTCAACATCAAAGACAGGTTGCGTTGAGAGGTTTGCTGATTGCATGTCACCCCACAAAGGGCTGCCGTACGTGACCCAGTTTTTATCTTGATTTGAAGACATTTCTGCCATCATTCGATTAAACGGGTACGTATGGATATCAAGGGTATACTTAGACCCTTCAAGTGCTTTGTATAGAATGTCAGTAATGATACCGTGATGGTTGGTACCCTTATCTTGGATTTGAAAGGGTTCAGCTTGGTCTTGAACGACATAATAGTCGAGCACTTCGCTGGAAGCAGTGTGACTAAATAAAATCGCAGACACTGCAAATAATAAGGATGTTGCATTGAAATTAGTTTTATCAAACATACGAGTCATTTTATTCATCGTTGGTAATTGTCAGTTTGCAGCTATCCTTAAACAGGATGCTTTACTTTTAAGACACTAATAAGCCTAGTCTATGTTGAATAAAAAAGAGAAAGTTCGTCAGCCAGTTAGCATCGCAGCCCGATTAGTGGGCCGAATATTGCTTGTTTGTACCTTGCTGGCCTTTTTAGTGGCCGCATTTGCGCTCTATCTAGATTACAAGTCAAAATCTGAACAGGTACGTGAGCACGCACTATTAATCCAACAAACGGACCTAGCCAGCATTACGAATAGTGTCTGGCAAGAGGACACAAAGCAATTAAGTGTTATCGTTGAAGGCATATTGCGTGATCCAGATGTCTCTTATGTGAAAGTGTTTGATAATGAACGCGTCTTGGCAGAGCAAGGTAGCATTCCAAACACGCCTAAGCTTGCATATCAGTGGCCGTTGGTTCACGAGCAATTCGGAAAGAACTACAACCTCGGTTACATGCAGCTCGAAGTGGGTTTGCAGGGCATCTATAACTCTCTCACTGAGCGCTTTGTTATCCTCCTCTTGTTTTTAGGGGGGGCGACCTTGATCCTCGGTGGCTTGGTGTTTGCGATTGTGTATGCCGATGTGGTCAAACCGCTCACATGGATCGCTCACAGTGTGACCAAGTTCGACGCCGATCACCTGCCGAAACCGATCAAACAACCTCAACGCGCACTCGGTGAAGAGCTCGTGATTTTGTACGAACAGTACAATGACACCGTTGAAAAAATTCGCGTCTACAACACCGAGCTTAACGACGCAAAAGAACAGGCTGAAGTTGCCAACCAGAAGAAGAGTGAATTTCTTGCCAACATGAGCCATGAAATTCGAACTCCGATGAACGGCATCATTGGCATGGCGTCTTTGTTAAAAGGCACCAAGCTCGATGAAGAGCAGCGCGAATTTATAGAGATGCTTGAAACGTCTTCTTTGTCACTTCTTGACATCATCAACGACATTCTCGATTTCTCGAAAATCGAAGCGGGGAAACTCGACCTCGACATCCTTGAACTCAACCTGTTCGAGCTGAACAAAGATATCGAGCATTTGTTCAAACTTCGCACCAAAGAAAAAAGCATCGATTTCCGCTGCAATATCGACGAAGTGTTATCGCCGTTGTTGATGGGGGATGCCCCTCGTCTACGCCAAGTCATGATTAACTTGGTCGGAAACGCAGTGAAATTCACAGAGCGAGGCCGTATCGACGTCAATATCCGTTTGGTTGAAGAAGTGGGCGATCGCATCACTGTGCTGTTTGAGGTGTTGGATACCGGTATCGGTATCCCTGAACACAAACAATCCCAAGTCTTTGAGAAGTTCGAGCAAGCAGACGGCAGCATGAGCCGAAACTTTGGCGGAACAGGGCTTGGCCTTGCTATCTCTAGCCAGATTGTTGAACTCATGGGCGGCAGTCTGAAGCTTGAAAGTAAAGAGGGCGTGGGAAGCCGCTTTTTCTTCTCGACCACCTTTGACCGTGCAGAAGCCCCTGAAGCGACACCCATTGATGCACTCATGTTCTCTGATGCCGCGATGCTGCTGGTGGACGACAGTCGTTTAAACATGCGTATTACCAGCGCCCAATTGAGTAACTTAGGCTGTCAGGTGACGTGTTGTGTGCACCCAGAAGATGCGGAAGGAATGATTGCAGAACGGATTGAAACGTCCAAACCGTTCAAGATTGTCATCCTTGATAAACTGATGCCCGGCACAGACGGTTTCTCCGTTGCCTCTCAGCTGCAAAGCCGCTTCGGTAAGCGCTGTCCTAACATGATCATGATTACGGCAGCACCGGAAGTGCATGACACCGTGAAGCTCGACAGCTTCAACATTCAAGGATACTTATCGCGTCCGTACAAGTTTAACGATTTGAAAAACGTGTTAATACGCATCCTTCGCAGCCAACAGCCGCAGTTGGATGTGGTGCCACTGAAAGAAGCCAGCAATCGTCTGGGTTCAAACACCAACAACACCTATTCAGGCCGTATTTTGGTTGTTGAAGATACCTTGGTGAATCAGCGCGTCACCCAAGCCATGCTAACGCGATTAGGTGTAGACGTGGTGGTGGCTGAAAACGGGAAAATCGCCGTTGATTTGTGTGAAGCTGAAGCATTCGATCTGATCTTAATGGATTGCCAAATGCCGATCATGGATGGCTACCAAGCCTCTCGTTTGATTCGCGATCACGATCTCGCCCCGCAAACGCCGATTGTTGCCTTAACGGCAAACGCCACGGCACACGACAAAGAAGAATGCTTGAAATCCGGCATGGACGATTACATCGCCAAGCCAGTCAGCAAGGCCAACCTTGAGCGCGTGATTAAACTGCACATGCCAGGCGCCTCTGAAGAGCAAGCACAGACGATTTAATTTAAGTTATTGAAACTATTGTTTGGTGATTTATTGGAGTTACCCAGTAGTTTCTTTATTTTTGGTATCTTCAAACGAACCACACCATGTTTTGTACATGTCGTCGTGAAGCCTTTTTACTGGATTCACCTCAGGTAATTTGTAGTGTTGAAGTATTCGATCGATACGTTTCTCAAGAATCTTCAAACTAGCTGCTTGGTTTGCTACTTTTTCAGATGTTTTAAACCAATGATTTCTTTGATGCTCCCATAGGTCTGGACTGACTTCTTTTGTGTTGAGATAAAATTTTTGATCTGCACCGCTACCTAGAACTCGGAAAGGAAGAATATCTGCGCATTCGAGCCATGATTTATCTAAAGCGTGTTCGCAGATCAACTTTTGATTCCTTTTTCCAACTACTACTGCATTGATGAACCACCACAAAATAGAATCTCTACACACCATCAATATTGGAAAAATGATGTAAGTAAATAGGCCTAACGTCGTGATCTTTATTAGTGAACCCCAACTCAACTCGATTTCCACTCAAATACTCCATCGATAAAACGTAAATGCAGGTGACTAGGCAAATTGTCTCCAATTATATCATCGTGACTTATTGCGAAGGTTGTTCGTAATCAAATCAATTTGTTACAGAAAAAAGCTCTGAAGGTTAGAATGATCCGTAAAGAAAAAACGCCTGCATCTGCAGGCGTTTTACTTACGCAATATGGTTTCACTTTTTTACTGCATCCCGTCCGAGTTGAACGGCTTCATCCTCAGGGAAAAAAGCAGAAGCGCATGAATGCTTCTGCGAGTCCACTTAGTGCAACTTATTGAGGTGAATCTGTTTCCCAAGATTTCAGCAGCTCATTGTATGAGATGGTGACACCTTGAGGTTTCTCGTTGGCCAGTTTGGCTTTTGGTGCGCCAGGTTGTTCTAGCCAGTAAGATGCATCGCGTTTGTCGTTAAGCTCAGGGCCACATTCGCCTTGCACGTTGGCGCGCTCAAGACGCTGCAGAACGCGGTCTTGTGCTTTTGCCAAGCCATCAAGTGCTTCTTGTGGTGTGCTCTCGCCGTTTGCCGCTTCTGCAATGAATTGCCACCACAGTTGCGCCAGTTTCGGATAATCCGGCACGTTGGTGCCTGTCGGTGTCCACTGAACGCGCGCAGGACTGCGGTAGAATTCAACGAGGCCACCTAACTTGGGTGCAATATCTGTCATCGCTTGCGAGTTGATGTCAGATTCACGAATCGGCGTTAGGCCGACCAGCGTTTTCTTCAACGACACGGTTTTAGACACAGTAAATTGCGCATACAACCAAGCCGCGGCGCGACGTTTAGGGTCGGTGGCCTTCATCAACGTCCAAGAACCTGTGTCTTGATACCCCAATTTCATGCCTTCTTCCCAGTATGGGCCTTTAGGCGACGGTGCCATGCGCCATTTAGGTGTGCCGTCAGTGTTGACTACCGCTAAGTTTGGTTTTGTCATGTCGGCGGTGAAGGCGGTGTACCAGAAAATTTGTTGTGCAATAGAACCTTGTGCTGGGACAGGGCCAGCTTCTGAGAACGTCATGCCTTGTGCTTCTGGTGGCGCGTACTTGCGCAGCCAATCTACGTATTTGGTTGTTGCGTAAACCGCTGCTGGGCCGTTAGTGGCGCCCCCGCGTTCCACACTTGAACCAACAGGACGACAGCCTTCTACGCGAATACCCCACTCATCGACAGGTTTTCCGTTAGGAATACCTTTATCGCCTGCGCCTGCCATAGAGAACCATGCATCAGTAAAACGCCAGCCAAGTGAGGGATCTTTTTTCCCGTAATCCATATGGCCGTAGACGCGTTGACCGTCGATCTCTTTCACATGGACAGAGAAGAATTCTGCGATGTCTTCATAGGCAGACCAGTTCACTGGCACACCCAGCTCGTAGCCGTAAATGTCTTTGAATTGTTTTTTCAAATCATCACGTTCAAACCAGTCGGCACGGAACCAGTAAAGGTTGGCAAACTGCTGATCGGGCAGTTGATAAAGTTTTCCGTCTGGGCCTGTGGTGAACTCGGTGCCGATAAAGTCGCCGATGTCGAGAGTAGGCAAGGTAATGGTGCGGCCTTCTCCTTCCATGTAGTCACTAATAGGGAATACTTTACCGTAGCGGAAGTGCGTACCAATCAGATCTGAGTCATTGATGTAGGCGTCATAGATACTGCGGTTTGATTGCATTTCAGTTTGCAGTTTTTCTACCACGTCGCCTTCTTGAATCAAATCGTGGGTGACTTTAATGCCCGTGATTTCTTCAAAGGCTTTTGCGAGCACCTTGGACTCGTATTCATGGGTGGTGATGGTTTCTGAGACCACTTTGATTTCCATGCCACGAAACGCTTTTGAGGCATTGGTAAACCACGCCATTTCTTCGAGTTGACGTTTGCTGCTTAGGGTAGAAGGGGTGAATTCATCGTACACCCATTTCTGTGCAGCATCTTTGTATTGGTCTGCTAGCGCACTTGGCGCGAGCAGCATCCCGATTAGGAATCCGAGAGGCGTCCATTGCTTTGATGCAGGTAAGTGCTTCATAGTTTTTAGCTCCTTTAACGTATTTCCCTAACCCCAGCGTAGAACAATACCGAGCCAAACGATGGAAATCCCAAACGGATACCATATGGCGAGGTCTGTCATACCGATGAAGAAAAGGTGTATATAGGCACTGCTCAGTAGGCCTATAAAGAGTCGATCACCCCGTGTGGTTGTGATAGGCAGAAAGCCTTTGCGAGCAACGCACGGTCGGAGTACTTCGAAAGTGGTCATCACCAGCAAAATGCAGCCGATGGTGATAAAAAAAAGTGCACTGGGTTGAGTCCAAGCCATCCAATTCATTTGATTCTCCTTAAACGCGTCCCAACGCGAATCCTTTAGCAACGTGATTACGCACGAACCAAATCACCAGCAGCCCCGGTACGATGGTCAGCACACCAGCGGCGGCGAGTACGCCCCAATCAATACCTGACGCACTGACGGTTCGCGTCATGGTGGCAACAATGGGTTTGGCGTTAACGGAAGTCAGTGTTCTGGCAAGTAAGAGCTCAACCCAACTGAACATGAAACAGAAGAACGCGGTTACGCCGATGCCCGAACGGATCATGGGAATGAAAATACGACCGAAGAAACGTGGGAAACTGTAGCCATCGATATAGGCTGTTTCGTCGATCTCTTTGGGTACACCAGACATGAAACCTTCCAAAATCCACACCGCGAGCGGCACGTTAAACAGACAGTGGGCAAGCGCGACCGCGATATGGGTATCAAACAAGCCAACGGAGCTGTATAGCTGGAAGAAAGGCAACAGGAAGACGGCAGGTGGTGCCATTCTGTTGGTGAGTAACCAAAAGAACAGGTGCTTGTCGCCCACGAAGCGGTAGCGCGAAAACGCATACGCCGCAGGCAAGGCAACAGCCAGCGACAGTAGAGTATTGATGGTCACGTAGGTCAGTGAGTTCAAATACCCTGAATACCAGCTTGGGTCAGAGAAAATGATCGCGTAGTTCGCCAGCGTTGGCGATTGCGGCCAAAAGGTTAATCCGCCCAGAATTTCTTCATTGGTTTTAAAAGACATCATCAGCAACCAATAAATTGGCAGCATTAAGAAGATGATGTAGGCAATAAGGCCAAGCGTTTTTTTCTGCATCGTTTAGCTCCTATTGTCCATGCTGGTCATGGCGGTGTAGAACAACCAACTCACCAACAAGATGATCAAGAAATAGATGATTGAGAATGCTGCCGCGGGACCCAAATCGAATTGACCGACCGCCATTTTCGTGAGTGTTTGCGACAAAAAGGTGGTGGAGTTACCCGGGCCGCCGCCTGTTAAGACGAACGGTTCGGTGTAGATCATGAAACTGTCCATAAAGCGCAGTAACACACCGAGCAGCAACACGCTTTTTAGCTTGGGCAGTTGGATGTGTCGGAACACCGCCCAGTTAGACGCGCGGTCAATTTTTGCGGCTTGATAATACACATCAGGAATGGCGCGAAGGCCGGAGTAGCAAAGCAGGGCAACTAACGATGTCCAGTGCCATACATCCATCACCAACACGGTGACCCATGCATCAACAGGGTTAGAGGCATAGTTGTAGCTCACGCCGATGCTGTTCAAGAACCAGCCCAGCAAACCAATGTCGGCGCGGCCGAAGATTTGCCAAATAGTCCCGACCACGTTCCAAGGAATCAGCAGTGGCACGGCGAGCACGATGAGCACCAGTGAGGCTTTCAAACCACGCGCAGGCATAGTGAGTGCCACGGCGATCCCTAACGGAATTTCTATCGCGAGGACACAGAAGGAATAGATAAACTGTCGTACCAGCGAATCGTGTAGGCGTGGGTCATTCAGGATTTCTCGATACCACTCTGTGCCGACAAAATACGCCGTGTTTTGATCGAAGATATCTTGAATCGAATAGTTCACCACCGTCATCAGCGGGATGATGGCGGAGAAGGCAACCAGCAAGAACACGGGGAGCACAAGCCACCACGCGTGGTTGTTTTCGGTTTTAGTCTGCATGAGGCGCTCCTTGCTCTGCCGATACCGCGTCTGAGGAAGTGGGTTCTCCCGTGAGGTATTCGTCGATGTAGAGCTTTAGCCATTGGGCGGGAAAGCTTATCCATGTGTTTTCTTTCGGCACCGGCGTTTCTTCATCAATGCGCAATTTGAGTGGAATGCTGCCAAATTTCACGGTGATGATTTTATAGGTGCCGAGGTCTTCCACGTATTGCACAGGCACTTGCCACGCATCATCGCGGGCGTCTTGCCACAAATGCACAAACTCAGGGCGAATACCGACTTTGATGTTGTCGCTGGATGATGCGTCGAGCGCATGGGTTTGTTCATCCGTCAGCGGTATAAGCTTGCCTTCGAATTCCACGCCATTTTTGCTGCGGGTTACGGGCATCAAATTCATGCCTGGACTGCCGATGAAATAGCCAACAAACGTGTGATTCGGGGATTCGAAAAGCTCACGAGGTGACCCAAATTGCACGATCGCGCCGTCGTACATTACGGCGATTTCTTCCGCGAACGTGGCGGCCTCAAGCTGATCATGGGTGACATAGACCATGGTGATATGAAGTTGTTCATGGATTTGGCGAAGCTTACGGCGCAGTTTCCATTTGAGCTGCGGGTCGATCACCGTAAGGGGTTCATCGAACAAAATGGCCGATACATCTTCACGCACAAGGCCACGGCCCATGGACACTTTTTGTTTTTCATCGGCGGTCAGGTTACTGGCGCGTTTGTTCAACACTGGCGTGAGCTCAAGCAGTTCCGCGACTTCACTGACGCGTGAACGCACTTTGGCCTCTGGTGTTTTCATGTTACGCAACGGAAAAGCGAGGTTATCTGCCACTGTCATGGTGTCGTACACCACAGGGAACTGGAACACCTGGGCGATGTTGCGTTCTTGCGGAGCAAGGTGACTCACATCCTGCTTGTCGAACACCACTTTGCCTTCTGATGGGGTAAGCAAGCCTGAAATGATGTTTAGCATGGTGCTTTTGCCACATCCTGACGGGCCTAGCAGTGCATAGGCACCGCCATTTCGCCATGTGTGAGTCATCCTTCGGATTGCGTAATCATTCGCGCCGCTCGGTGAGGGCATGTACGAATGTGCGAGAGATTCTAAGACGATTTCAGCCATACATACTCCTTAGCGATAACGGGCGGATTGAATGAGGTTTTGTGTGCTGTCGAACACATACAACTTGTGTGTTGGCACATAGATGCTGATGCGCTGATCCACTTGATAGTCATGCACCCCCGGTAAATGAAGCACCATGCCAACGTCGCGGTTTCGTACATGAAGAAAGGTTTCGCTGCCGCTGATTTCTGCCAGTTCAACCTCGACAGAAAGCTCGAGATCGTCGTCATTGTGGGGAACAAGGCTGAGGTGATTGGGGCGAATGCCAAACTGATATTCCCCTTCCTCTAGCTCACTGAGAACGGTGTTTACAGGGAAGTGGATGTGTTCAGCAAAGGACACATTTCCATCAGCAATGTGGCCGTTGATCATGTTAATGGGCGGTTCACCGAACAACTCTGCGCTCGTAACAGAAGAAGGGTGGTGGTAAACCTCGGCGGTTGGGCCAGATTGAATCACCTTGCCTTCATGCATCAGCACCACATTGCCCCCAAGCGCGAGCGCTTCGTTGGGTTCTGTCGTGGCGTAGACGGCAATGGTATTTCTGGTCGCAAACAACTCGCGCATTTCTTGGCGAAGTTCTTCACGTAGCTTGTAGTCAAGGTTCACAAGCGGTTCATCAAACAAAATAAGGTCAGCATTTTTTACCAAGGCTCTCGCCATGGCGGTTCGTTGCTGTTGGCCCCCAGAGAGTTCAAGGGGAAGGCGGTGAAGAAACTGTTCGATGTGGAGCATCTCTGCGGTTTCTTGTACGCGTTCACGGATGACGGACTCTGGGTGTTTTTCTAAACGTAGCGGTGAGGCAATATTTTCGAATACGGACAGGTTGGGGTAGTTAATGAATTGCTGGTAAACCATGGACACATTGCGGTGGCGAACAGGCACACCTGTCATGTCTTGGCTGTTAAATAACACGCGCCCTGTGGTGGGCTTGTCTAGCCCCGCCATCAATCGCATTAAGCTGGTTTTACCTGCCAAGGTTCTTCCCAAAAGGACATTGAATGAGCCGGGTTCAAGAGTCAGATTGATCTCTTCAAGCCAGCTTTCGTTGTTACTGATCCTTGTGACGTTCTCTAGCGCTAAGGACATGAACACTCCCTGATCTGATCGTTGCCAATCGTTGGCATTGAGCCGTGCGGTGTCTCGTCAGTGAAAAAACAGCGGAATTTTTCCTTTTTCTTTCGTTTCTGTGTTTTTCGTGATGCTCGTTCTCTGACAGACGCCATACATTGGCTTTTAAAATATTCAACATGACATACGCCAGAAGTGTGCCAACAATTGATATCTTTTTATCTCATTGAAAATATTGAATTAAAAATAAATGTGAGCACTGTCACTGTGCATTTTGTGCGCAAGAAATTGTTGACTGTTAACACTATGTGAACAATGCTTAACGACCATGCAACGTTTTCGAACGCTCAAAAAAGAAGGGTGGATGAGCGATATGGCTCACACGCACGATGAAGTCATTCAGGCATCTTGGCACCGATGCCGGTCTTTCGGGCTGACACCAAAATCGTCTCCGGAAATCATTCAACTCAATCGCGGTGATTGGCAAGATGCCAAAGCGCGCGCCAATGATTTGATTGCGACCACGCAAGAACAAGTCTTGCCTTACTATGAAAATATTCTGGTTAACAGTAATAGTTTGGTGCTGTTGGCTGACCATGAAGGCACGCTGTTGAGTCAGTGGGGACGCCCCGGTTTTGTTGGGCAAATGGACAAGCATTTGTTCGAGAACGGCACCAGTTGGCAGGAAAAATACAACGGCACAAATGCGGTTGGCACGGCGATACAAACGGGCGAATCAGTGGTGGTGGGGCGAGATGAGCATTTTTTGATTGCGAACCGCTACATGACAGCGTCAGCTGCCCCTATTTATAACAGTGATCGCCGCTTGGTCGGTGTGCTCAATATTTCTTCCGACGCGTATCTGCCTACATCCCATGTTAACGGCATGGTAAAAGTGATGACGCAAGCCGTGGAGAATCAGCTCATCATTGCAACGTATCGTCAGCACAATCACATGCTGATCTTCAACACCAGCAGCGATAACTTGGACAGCCAGTGGGCGGGGATGCTGGTGTTCAATGACGAAGGCATGATCATTGCGGCAAACCGACGGGCGGATTTATTGGTAGGACAAGCCTTGCGAGGGCTATCTATTGATCTGGTGACGGGCATTTCGGCATTGCACTTGTCGGTGCATCCTGAAAACCAAACGCTCTCTTTTATCGGCTTACCTAAATACCGTTTGTTTGCGACGGTGAAACATCCTCAAGTGGCACATATTCCACGAGTGGCCACACCTGCTGCGTTTTCACACACCAAGTTGAATGTTGCCGCGTCATCGCCTGCGAGCAAAGCCCCCTCTTCTACATCAGCACGTATCCTGCCCATGCTTGATTTGGGCGATGGCAAAATGCACCGTGCGATCCGCCAAGCGCAAAGTGTGGTGAACAGCGACATTCCTTTGGTCATACAAGGGGAAACGGGTGTCGGTAAAGAAGTGTTTGCACAGGCTGTGCATGCCACCTCTGAGCGAGCATCAGAAAAGTTAGTCGCGGTTAACTGTGCGGCCATTCCCGCTGAGTTAGTTGAGTCTGAACTGTTTGGCTATGTGAAAGGTGCGTTTACGGGCGCAAGTGCCAAAGGCAGTTTAGGCTACATTCGTCAAGCTGACGGTGGCACCCTGTTTCTGGATGAAATTGGTGATATGCCGCTTCACGTGCAAGCGCGCTTATTGCGTGTGTTACAAGAGAAATCCGTCACCCCGTTGGGTAGCACAGACAGTTACCCTGTCGATTTTCGCATTGTGTGTGCAACACACCAATCCTTGCGAGATGCCGTCGCCAGTAAACAATTTCGAGACGATCTTTATTACCGTGTAAATGGGTTAACCCTGTTTTTACCTTCGCTTCGTGAACGCACAGATTTGCGAGAGCTTGTCGCAGAGTTGCTGATGTCACTGTCGGAGCAAGGTGCTTCTCCCATGATCAGCGATGATGTAATGTCTCTTTTCCAAGCGCACCCTTGGCCGGGCAACATTCGCCAATTGGTGAACGTACTTCGCGTAGCGCTGGCATTGTCTGATGGTGATGTGATCACTCGACATCATTTGTCGGATGACTTCTTTCTCGATTTACAATCGAACGAACGCACGTCCGCTGAAATCGCTACCATTGATAAGGCCGAGCAGAAAGCGGGGATTCATGCTGATGAATCTACCGACAGCCTCGGTAATGATGTTGTTAATCCACTTTCCTCTCAATACTCCCCGCAGCCCATTATTCCTTCACGTTGGCAAGACACGTTACCGGCGTTATTTCATTCAACAGAAGGGAATATTTCCAAAATTGCACAAATAACAGGTGTAAGTCGTAATACCGTTTATAAGCGGCTTAGACAGTTAGGGTTAAAATAGATTGTCTAGTATGTCATCAATTTGTGCCGATTAATTACGCGTGGCACAGTGTATTCCCGAAAAATAAGTGTGTTGTTTTTAATTTAATTGTGAGTCCACTCGCAATTAATGTTTAGTGCTGTATTTATAAAGTTGAACAGATATTAAACAGATTTACATCCTGCCTCATGGAATAAACAGGTCGGATAAGTGACTCCATATGAATAATCGTGAGTTTTTCGTCTCATTTTTGTGACTGTTTATGCGTTATCAGTGTTTCAATCATACTGCTACTATTTGTGCAAAAAGTGAACATATTGTTCGCTATCCTTTGTATTTTGTAAACATTTGTATCATTGCTCCTGTGTTTCACCGATGTTAATTTTTATTCCGCAACATCTTTGCAAACGGAATGAATAATAAATACAGGGACGTATTGTATGAATAAGAAAATTTTAGCAGTAGCAATTCCAGCAGTACTATTCGCAAGCAATGTAAGCGCGTATGAAGTATTTAGCAGCGACGAAGGTTCAGTAGAAGTATACGGTCAGCTCCGCGCGAAATTGACGAAAGACGAAGGCAAAGATATCAAATTAGACGATGGTAGCTCACGGGCTGGCGTTAATGCGACATATACAGTAAATGAATATTTTGATGTGCTAGGTGCCATTGAATATAGCTTGGCAGACGAATTTAAAAACCGTTATAGCTATATTGGTGCGAGCGGTGACTGGGGTAAAGTGACCCTTGGCAAACAATATCTCACTGCTGATGATCTGTGGGGTGTTGATAACTCATACTTCTACGGCGGTTCACACATCGTTGAAGGCACGATTTCTGGCGGTAAACACGATAGTTCAGTGCGTTACATTTTTGAAAACGATGACTTCTATGTGGATGCGAGCTATGCCTTTGCTGAAGACGATGCAAACCCTGAAGTGTTCGAGTTGTTTGGTCGTGTAAATGTCGCGGGCTTTGATGTCACTGCCGGAGTATCTCAAGCAACACAAGGGCACGCAGCATTTGACGGTGTGCCAGCGGGTGAACTTGAAGATTTCTTCCACACGCTATGGGTAGAGCGCACGTTTGGCGACTTAAGCGTTGGTGTTCAATATGCATCGAGCAAAATCGAGAGTGATGCGGTCAACATGGAACTGGATCGCACGGGTTACGGCCTAGCGCTAAGCTACGCTCTGAACGATAAAGCATCTGTTTATGGTGGCTATGAGTTCAGTGAGTACGATGTGAAAGACGCCGCTTCTTCCGTGCTTGAAAGCAACGATGCGACGCTGGTTTACCTTGGTGCAGTGCATAAATTCAATTCGTTCTTCCGGGTGTATGGTGAAGCAGCATATGCAGACGGTACAACCGCAGGTTTCACGAACAACAAAAACGATTGGACAGTAGCTGCAGGCGCAACGGCTGACAGCGAAATGAAGTATGCCATCGGTGCACGTGTTTACTGGTAATCCCTGCCATTAACACGCTTTAACTTCCCCTTGCCTTTCAAAGCCTGACGAGCGTCAGGCTTTTCTCGTTATATCACGGTGCTTTTTTCTACGAACACAATTCAGTGGAGAAACAGCAGGCAACAAAAAAGGAGGCTAAGCCTCCTTTTAGATATTCTTTACGTTGAAGAAAGCGGCGTCTTATTTGCCTTCTTTTTCCAAACGGGTCAGCTCTTTGATCTGACGGCTGATTTCACGACGTTCTTTTGAAATCTCAGCACTCTTGATGATGTGGTCATCAACGCGATCTTCATAGTCGGCTTTCATGTTTTTCACGATTTCAACGATTTCATCGTGTGTCATTTCTGGCTGAATGTAATCAAGCATGTTCTCAAGCAGGGTGACACGCTTTTGGTTATCGCGAATTTTTTTCTCGTTGTCCTGAATTTCCCGCTTCAGTTTGTTCTTGCGACGTGAGAATTTCACGATTTCGAATACGTTACTCATAGGTCTATAGCCTTCTATGTGTGATCCTGACGAAATTAAACCACATTGACAGGCTTGGAAACAGTCTTTTGATCAAGGAAAAGGCAGGAATTTGCTTTGCTGGTTTGGGTTTGTAGCACAGGTCTAATCAAAGTAAATAGAGATTGGCGAGGTTGATGATAAAGGTATCGATAAATTTACCCCTAAGCATACGGTTTACGTTTAGGGGTACAAATGAAAGTAAATTACTCCACCGTGCCTTCTAAGCGTACGGTGTCGCTTTCTGTTTTCAATCGTGCGCCGCGAAGCATGGCATTGACCAATTCCGTCGCATCAAACTTGGTTAAAGCTTCATGAGCGCCAACTTGGTGGGCTCGGTCAACACTGATCTCGCTCGATAGTGAGGTATGAAGGATCAAATAGGCTTCAGCTAACGGCTCATTGCTTCGAATTTCGAACGCCAATTCATACCCGTCGATTCCTGGCATTTCGATATCGCTCACCACAATGTCAAAAGGTCGGCCATGTGCTGCTGAGTCTTTCATCTTTTCTAGCGCATCGAGCCCATTTGAACTGACTTCATAGGGGATGTTGATACTGTCGAGTGCTTCGGAGAGTTGGCGTCTCGCCAAACTACTGTCATCAATCAAAATGATGTGCATAGGCTTGAGCTTTTCACGATCCACATCCGCAAGAACGGGGTGGAGCTTGTCGGCTGAGGTTGGGAAAATCTTCGACATCACCAATTCAACGTCGAGCAGCTGTACAATTTTTTTATCGACGTTCATCACACCGGTTAGGAATGCGCGTGACCCCAAAGATTCTGGGGGAGGGGTGATGTTTCGCCAATCACATTCACTGATCTTTTCAATGCCACGCACTAAAAATCCCACCACCCGACGTTGGCAATCGGTGATGATAATAAAGCAGTTTTTGTATTCGTCTTTTTCTATCGGCTGATACCCAATGGCTTTCGCCATATCTATAACGGGTGTCGTGATCCCTCTAATATTGGCGGTACCCACAACCGTATGGTGAGAGCCGGGTAATGCGGTAAGCGGACAAAAAGGGACGATTTCGCGCACTTTCAATGTACCGATTGCAAATGTCTGCGTTGCAGACAATCTAAAGAGCAACATTCCCTGAGATTCATTGGCTTTGCTTTTCATTTCAGCGCCTGTAGTCGACAGTTTAACCGTTCTAATACTTTTCTAATTGTAGCGCTAGATTGCGAGGATAACACCTCGGTTGTTTCTGTTTGTGGGCACAAACTTTCAGTGCAGAGGGTGGGAGCTCATGGGGTGAACAAGAAATGACCAAATTTGCTCTATGTTGCATATGGTGTGGCTTTGCGCATCAATGCTTCGCTTTATCCCGAGAGTTTTCCTACTATTATTGTTGAAATGATAAATAGCACGCTAATTGCGCCAAGACCTGATGCGACTGACAGATGAATATGTTTTACTGATTGAAACCAGAGGCATAGTTAACTGTCACCATTTGGTGAATGAAGACGGCGAAGAGTGCGATGACGAGTATTTTAGATTCTGTAGATTCACGAACCCGCTTAGTCGGGGAGAACAGGCTTGAGCTGCTTATTTTTCAGCTAGGAACCCGGCAGCTTTTTGCGATTAACGTATTCAAAGTTCGTGAAGTACTCAAAGTACCGCATCTAAATCAAATGCCGGGTGCCCATCCAAAAATCAGCGGTGTCGCGACCATTCGTGGAAACTCGATTCCAGTCATTGATATGCGTCAGTCCATTGGGTTTCGCCCTTTGGGCAAAGATCAGCGAGCAAACCTGATTGTGACGGAATACAACCGTTCGATTCAGGCCTTTCTGGTTGGCGAAGTGGTGTATATCAAGAACATGGGGTGGGATGAAATCATGGAGCCGCCGAGCACAGGGCACGGTAACTACCTCACGGCGATCAGCAAACTTGAGCATGAAGGCGAAGCTAGGCTGATTGAAATCATCGATGTTGAAAAAGTGCTGGCCGAAATTGTGTCTTACGACATTGGTATATCGGAAGATGTGCTGGACGGTGACTTGTCATCGCATTTGTCCGGTCAGAAAGTACTGATCGTTGATGATTCATCGACCGCGCGTACGCAAGTGAGAGAAACGCTGGCGCAGCTCGGCATTGAATGTATTGAAAAGAAAAACGGCGCTCAGGCGTTAGCCACGCTAAAAGCGTGGTGTGATGAAGGCAAGAACGTGACCGATGAGATTCTAATGATGATCACGGATGCAGAGATGCCGGAAATGGACGGCTACAAGCTGACTTCTGAAGTGCGTGCAGATGCACGAATGAGCCACTTATATGTGGCTTTGAACACCTCGCTCAGTGGCAGCTTTAACGAAGCCATGGTTGAGAAAGTAGGGTGTGATCGGTTTGTATCGAAATTCCAACCCGATCTCTTGGTTGATGTGGTGCAAACCCGTATGCGCCAAGCATTAGAAACGGGGAAATAACGCGCGTTTCCCGTCACTTTTCTACCCTGTTTTTGCCCTAGGCTAACAGCCTTAGGGCAACACCTTCGCCGTTGTTTACCATTCTACGATGAGATGTCTGTTTGTCGAACTTGCGCATCGTGCATTTTGCCAGCAATCAAGGCAATGAGCGTGCGCTTGAATCATCTCGACGTTACCAAAAACTTATTCACTTTTTCTGTGGATAACCCAGTTGATGTTGTGAGACTGTGTCCATCTCAAACTTGAGAATATGGGCGATGCAGCCGGATTATCAATGATTGGTCATAAATTGTTCAGTGCGCTTTCTGTCTGAAGATAATGACATTTTTTGTTTCTGATTTAATGGATAAATTCGTTACACTAAGCTGCCGCATAGGATGACAATAGCGAATAAATGCGGCTTGCACGCTTGTTGTGAGATGACGAATGTTTGGAGTACACATTGATCTCTGTAGAGAAATATGAGGGGTTAACCGCACGGATCGCGCTGATTAATGAAGAAGTAAAACGACAGGATGTCGAATTCTATCTTTTCGTGCCCGGAGAACTGAATTTCTCCAATAAAGTGTTAAGCGAGGACGCGTTTTACAACACTGTCCTTTCGAACACGCGTACCTATTTTACGTCTCAACACCACCTTCCTTTGGTGCATTCTCGCCTTGCTAGCCGGGACAAATTCCCATCGGACAAATACCGCGTAAGTTTGAGCTTGTATGCTTATCAATATGCGTTGTCGCTAGAAAAAACCACACACCGATTCTTTGATACGGTTGCCGATGTTGAAGAAGCTGAAGCGGTAGAGCAACTTGAATACATCACGGACATGGCGGTTGAGATTTTGCGTCGTTTGCGCCGTTATGTGCCAAAAGAAGACAGCCTGATTAAGTACTACAACAATATCGATAACTACCTGTCTTGGCTCACAGAGCAGCGCTTCTTGTCGTTGGTGGCGCACATGCCACGTAGCGCAGCATTTAAACCGATTCGAGAACAGTTAATTGCGTTTGTTGAGTCTGAGTCGGCGTACCGCATTCAACGTAACTACAACTCAGACAAAGCACAGGTTGATACCACGCGCATGGTGAACAAGATGCGCCTTGCTCGCCGTTTGATTGAATACCCCGTCACCATCCGTCAGAAAGACGTGGTACTCGGGCAAAACCTGAACAAATTAGCGAAAGGCGCAGCAGCGGGCCTCGTGATGATATTCGTCACCGTGGCGATCATTCGTATGCGCAGCTTCTTGGGTGAGATTACCTTGTCGTTCGCCCTCGCCATGGCCGGCTTGTATGCGCTCAGGGAGATCTTTAAAGACGATTTACGTGATGTGCTTTGGCGCTTCATTCGCCGAGGTCGCCCTAAATGGCGCAAGTTGTTCACTGACCCAACATCCGGTCAGCGTATCGGCAGCCAGTTAGAATGGTTGGATTACATCGCCTTCGATAAGATCCCTGACGACGTGCGCAAAATGCGTAAAGGCAAATTGCGCCAGCGTGAAGAATCCGTGGTTCGCATGAAGATGCTCACCAACATGTCCACCACCAAGTTCCTCAGTGGCTATGACATGACACGAGAAGTGTGGCGCATGGATTTCCGTCCTTTTTCACGCCTCATGGCGCGCGGTAAAGAACGTTACTACGCATTGAGCGACGGACAAGTCACGCGCGAATCGATCGATAAACGCCACCAGTTCAACCTGATCGCGAAACAGAAAAACCCAGACGGCACCATCACCCTACAACGCTGGAAAATAACAGTGAACCGTTCCAAAGTTGTCGATGTCGAAGAAGTGTTTGGTTAATACCGCCGAGAAGGCAGAGAAAAGACAAAACCACCGATAATGGTGGTTTTGTTGTTTTTGTCTCTTCATAGCAATTCAGCCGTAAGAGTGAGTGTGTGAAAACGAGTTTTGGGTGAAAAATTCGCCCAAACCCGTTTTAGGTCGATCGGTTCTGGCACGTTTATGCCCCATTCTGTGCTGGCGAAAGCAAACCCACTTACTTTCACATCGAGAGTTTTCCATAGCTTTTCTAATGCCAAAAAACTTATCGAAAACAATCAGCTAAGAGTACAACTCAAACTAACTTATCGCGTTGATTTTGCCTTGTAATACTTCGATTGCGAGCTTCAAGTTTTCTGGTGTCTGGTCATCAGCAGCCAAGCGCAATACAGCTTGGGTGATTGGGTCAACCTGTGTTCGGCCTCCCTCTTCGTGGTAGCGCAACAACCCACACACTTCGATGGTTTTCCATCCTTTACCATGTTTATTCCCCTTATGCCGATAGGTGACACCGGGCACCAATGCCATGATGTGGTCTTCATACCTATCGTAGTGCGCATGGATAATAATGTAACTCGATGACCGTGTTGGGAATTTGGTGTAAGAAGGGGATTTGGTTACTAACAAGGTACCTTTGTACCCATTACATTCTTTACAGGAAACACAGAGGTTCTCTGGGTGAAACATCCATGTATCGAAATCATTTTTGTGCATGATATGTTCTAAATCCCAGTCCCCACCATGCAGAGAGGGCTTGTGAACCTTACAGTAAGCACAACAGTAACCCTGTTGTTTAATATAATGTTTTTTCATTCTGGCTTTGAGTTCTGCCACCGCCGGATCGCCCCACTTTTCATTAGGGGATACGTTTTTTTTCAGCACGTCTTCGATGATCGCTTTATCATCATCGCTCAGGACAAAAGGCGTCATAGGTGCCCTCCTGCCAACAAGGTTGAGCGCATGATTCCCAGTAAAACCCTGACTTTGTCGTGTTCTTCCAATTTAAATTCAAAGCTTAAAAGCCAGTTTGCTGCTGCCAATGTTTCCTCAGGAGGATTTTCTGTCTTACAGACACAATCTAAGACCTCTATGATTTGAGTGATCAAATACTCATTGTTTTTGCCTGGGTTGTGAAAAAGCTTTGCCAGTTGATAGTCCGCGGACCTTTCACGGTGAGGGCTTGCATCAATGAGTTGACGATTTACCATGTCATATACACGACAATTGGTGGCCGAAATGTCAGAGACGATCAGTGGTGAATGAGTGGCAATAAGGAAATGACAACTGTGATAGTCGACGAAAGCGTGGTTCACAATATCGACAAACCGTTCCTGCCATTGAGGATGTAAGCTAATTTCCGGCTCATCAATGCAAATCAACGCATGGTCTTCGATAGCAGATATTAATCCCATGAAGAGTAAAAACAAACATTGCTCACCAGAGCTGCGTTTATAAAGGGGCCTAAATACAAGATCGTCAACGGGCTTTTTAAAACCATGATCCGGTGTTGTGGACACGGTACTGATATTTTTTAGCGAAATAAGTCCACAGCGTAGTAACGTAGCAACATCGCGTTTAGTGATATCAAACTCACCCATGTTAGTGTCAATAGATACCAACTCCATGTCTGTCGTCGTAATACGAAGAATCATTTCAGGCGTGTGTGCTACCAACTCACACAGGTTTAGGAGATAGACTAACTCCTGTATTTCATATTCTTCATGAAGTCTTTTGATGGCCATGCGTGTGGCCTCATCACGCCCAATATGTTCAAAATTTTCCGATTCTGCGATCCGTCTAATATCTTCTGAGGGGATCATTAAATCAAAATCTAAGCGTAAAAGGGGGCCAAACTGAAACTCCGTCAGAAAACAACTGAGAGCTTTGAGTCTTTTGGTGTCTGAGCGAATGTTCAGCAATTGCTCCACTGCTTTGGAGGCAATGCGCACTGACGGCGATAGTGAGGGTAAGTAAGGTTTAGATCCGATGTACGCATAAAATCCGTTAACGAGAAAGTCAGATGAATGTCGCCAATGGGCATCAAACTTCTCAAATTGGCTACTAGACGCAGCTATTAGCTTTCTAGGGAGAGAATGATTGATCTCCGTTTCGATCGCGGACCAATGTTTAATGTCTTCTTTGGCAAAATGCACAGCGGAAAATATATTTCTATTTTTGCTGGTGATGGTTTGCGCATACAGCTCAAGGTAGTAATTACAGGTATCTTTAAGCAATTCAGATTTGCCACACCCATTCGTACCAATGATAACCGTAAAAGCATTACTGTTATCACTCATCACTTCAGTTGCCTCTTCATCCCAAAGTGAATGACCGCTGACCTTTTTCGCCCGAAATCCCAAAATAACACCAATTAAACCAATTATTATTCGATGCTAACTTAATGATTTTTCGTGTGAAAAGCAATTTAGTCCGACCTTTTAGACTGAAGAAATATAGGGACACACACTTTAAGAAAACCATAACCTTATCAGTTGCATGCGTTAGTGCTTTCAGGCTCAAAGGTGCGTGGTAAAAGAGGAAATATAGGGACAGACACTCTAAGAAAACCATAACCTTATCAGTTGCATGTGTTAGTGCTTTCAGGCTCAAAGGTGTGTGACAAAGATGAATGGATGGTTTCATAACGATATGCTTTTTATATTGTTTAGTTTCCATCCATTTCAAGAAATATAGGGACACACACTTTAAGAAAACCATAACCTTATCAGTTGCATGCGTTAGTGCTTTCAGGCTCAAAGGTGCGTGGTAAAGATGAATGGATGGTTTCATAACGATATGCTTTTCATATTGTTCAGTTGCCATCCATTTTGAATCTCAATGACAAAAGCCCGATCCTCCCTCATCAGTATTGAAGCTACACCCTATTACCACTGCGTTTCCCGTTGTGTTCGTCGGTCATTTCTCTGTGGCTATGATGAGCAAGCGCAACAAAGTTACGAACATCGTCGAGAGTGGATTGAAAAACGACTACTTGCATTGGCAGGTGCGTTTTGTATCGATGTATGCGCGTACGCCATCATGAGTAATCACTATCATGTGGTTTTGCATATCAATGCTGAAAAGGCAAAAGCGCTGTCAAATTTAGAGGTGGTCGAACGTTGGCTCTCTTTTCATCATGGACCTGCGCTAATTCGACGCTTTATTCAGGGAGATAAACTGTCTGAGGCAGAAACTGAACGATGCAATGAGATTATTGAAGCATGGCGAGAGCGCCTTGTATCAATCAGTTGGTTTATGCGCTTGATCAATCAGCACATTGCCTCAGAGGCTAATAGAGAGGACAACTGCACCGGACATTTCTGGGAAGGGCGCTTTAAAAGCCAAGCATTGCTTGATGAGAAAGCCGTCGCCGCCGCCGCCATGGCCTATGTCGACTTGAACCCTGTACGCGCAGCAATTGCCGAGGCGCCAGAAACCTCGGATTATACGAGCGTGAAAGCGCGCATTGATGCGATAGAAAGTAACAAAGCCTCCCCACCGGGCTTGTTTCCTTTCGCGGGAAACCCACGAGAGAATATGCCAGACGGTATTCCTTTTCGGCTAATGGATTACCTCGCGTTGGTTGATTGGACGGGACGGCAAGTACGTGATGATAAACGTGGGCATATTGATAATACATCACCGCCACTGCTCGAAAGGCTAGGGTTTGACGCTAAAAGTTGGTTGGCCACATGTACGCTCATTGAGCAAGGCGGTATTGTCGGCACTGAAACCGCAATAAAGGCGGCGTTACCTCACTTGCAGCGGAAGCGATTTTCAGGCTTTCGGTTGCCAAACCGCTAACAAAATCTCTCCTTTAGAACACACGATGTCTCAGGCGCTAGCCTGAGGTTTTTGCTGCGTGTCATTCAGTCAAACTCTGTAATTTCTTCTCCGACTGAGAGTTATGATAGCTTTGATCTGAAGAATGAAGTGAACGACAGAGCAAACGCACCTTTCTAGAAGTTTAACTGGGATGAATTTTAAGCATGCCCGTCCTTATTTTGATGAACGCTCCTAGGTGCAATGCGTCGGCATCTCCCTCTAATTCACAAAATGAAGCGGGGTTCTCGGGCCACAGCACGCGATGGCGAATATCGATTGTCTGTTGCCATGTGATTTCCTTGATATCGATATGCCTGCTCTTTCTTTCACAATACAACGCACAAACAGCACTATGATAGACGAAAAAATCCCCGAAGATTCGGGGATTTCTCGGGATCTTACCTAGCGAGCTAAGTGCTTAATCATTCTGCAACTCAATCAAACCAATACCACCGATATAGTCACCACTCCCCAACTCGTAGTTATCGAAGTTTTCATCAATGTACGTTGTGGTACCCTCTGAGTTCGTCACCTTAATGTTATCCAAAATACTTAGATACTCAGCACCAAAACCATCATCTTCAAATATAAAGTTCATTGAATATTCTCTTCCAATATTCACAACTCTGCGCGTCACATCATAGGTGTTACCAAACTCATCTGAGATCTTTAAGCTAACAACAATGGTGTCACCCGTATCAACAATATCTGCGTCCAACCTAACAACAGAACCAGAAATTTGTGGGTACTCCCACGTCCAATCTCGATCATCGTAGGCATAGCCACTCGATTTCCTTATCGCCAATGAATCAATACTCGCAGCGTAAGCGAACTTTACATAGCCTTCCCATTCATTTGTAGAGGTATGGAAAGCCAGTTCCCAATCCTCATTGTGCGAAGTGACGAGTGAAACCTTATGGTCTAGCGTCGTTTCGCGATCAACAAGCGTTACATTCACATCCTTACCGAACACATTAATGGCTTGCCCAGTTGTAAAACCGAATTCATCGCTGTCAGCTCCAACTACGCTCAAACCTTCTCCGATTCTTGTGGACCAATCAAACGTTCGATCACTGTCGCTTTGAGCAAGCGATAATGGTACGCCGTCAATGTTGATCCCAGCTCCAGAAAAAGCAATTTGATAGTTCGTATTGAATTTCAAAGGTTGGTGCAAACTTTCACCAGAAACGCCTGAGATGTCATAAATCAAGTGAACGACCTTACCCAACCAAATCGGCATGATCTCAATATCATCTACATAGCCACCCGACGCATCACGCTCCGTGACGCTCAAGTTGCGCAAAACACTGTCGATATCCATGCGATGGTTAAACTCAATGGTACTCGCGTAAAGTTCTTCTTTTGGTTGAACATGGTTGATAATACTTGGTGACCCTACATTTACAGGTTCATCCACATCGACAAGAAGCTGCAGGTCTCGAATTACTAACCTGTCTACATCAACAGATGCAGTATCCGTTACTGTTAGGTACTCTGACGCAGGTCTACCTTGAGAGAATGCCTCAACATCAATTTCGCCAGTTATCATTGTCGCATTAGCTTTGTTTAAGCCCGTAAAATATAGAATATCCCGGCTTAATTCCCATGCTTCAATATCCAAACGAAGATCGCTGAGTGCATCATCGAATAGTGTTGTCTCTGGTTCTCCATTCAACGGCTGAATACCCACAATATCGTATTCGCCGAATGCAGGGTCAGTATGCTCTTCTATGTAGAAAGCCTTTTCTTTAACGACATAAATTAAAGGGTCCCAAAACTCAGTATCTGAGGTTGTTACCGAAAGCAGTTCTCCTGCAGCATAAGGCAGAACACGTTGCATTGTTTCACGCCTGATTGTGAAGTCGTCTTCGTCGTAATTCACATACGTACTGTAGATATAGCCGTCATCACCAATAATGACACCGTTTGACCAACTCCTACTGCCTGGTCGATAGCTTTTGATATTGCGCTTTTGGACTGTACCGGGATCAGCTTCGCTTGTACGCGCTATGCTAATATCATCGCCTTCAGTGAGATTGTCTCGATAGATAATCGTGCCATTATCATCCAATGCGTAAAAGCCATCAATCCAAGGGTGCTCGCCATTTAATTGCACTGTTTTTGGCGATTCCGCTAACACATCAGGGATCATATTTAGACTGTCTGAGCGGTAAACCAATCCATCCTTTGCGGTTACAACAAAGCTGTTTATTTCATCGCCACCTGGTGCCAGATTGACAAAGTTACCACTCTCTGGGTCAACACGAATCAATTTAGCATTTTGGGATATCGTGTAATCAATTGTTTTAAATTCAAAACCTGCTGTTTCATCGTTTGAATTAACCGTGAATTCTTGACTCAGAAAATAAACGTTACCTTGGCTATCAAACTGAAGGGGTTTATATCCTCCATAACCAATATCCTTTTGCCAAGAGCTCCAAGGAGCCTCTGCAAAATGACCTGAAATAAGACAACTGACCGCATTGTCATCAAGAGCAATCTTGAAAATCGCACAATTTGTTTCTTTCAGGAGAGAGTCACTATCATAAAGGCGCAACCAATCTAAAGCCGCATAGATAAAGCGACCATCTGGCCCCTTCACTGTAAACGCAAAATTGGCATCAAAATCTGACGTAACAACTGATGCAAGTGATCCATCATCAACAAGCGCAAATAGGTTAGTATCACCCGAGCCCGAGCCCGAGTTCGCTGATTTTTTGTTTTCTGAACCGTTGAAGTCAAAAAAATCAATTGTAGGCAAGGCGTTTTCTTGCCGGGCCACACTGGACATCTGGGTCTTAAATGCATTTTGAGAAAACGCTTTCTCTGTCGTAACTAAAGTAGACGCATTACTCAAGTTAAAAGCGATTGGAATTGAACCATCAGATTCATCACCAGATGAACCCCCACTAACAGACGAGTCACCGCCACCGCCACAGGCAGAAAGTAGCAATGCCAAACCAATTGATGGCGCAATTTTGCTATTTTTGATAACCATGAATGTCCCTTTCTGAGCAATTTAACTTCATGATGTTTAGCTTTCCTGCTCGTGCACAACACTGTCCCGAAGAACACCGTATTAGCCAAAAGGAAGCGCTACATCTTTTGCTTCTGTTTGTCATGCCTCGGCATGAAGCCAACATATTGATAATTTCATATTTCGGGGACATGCGTTGTCGCAAGATTTGTAAAATCACGCATATATAGTGACCAACTTTTGAGACTTAATATTTGACATAGAAGCAGTGAAACTGACGAGGAAGATGTGATGGAGGATGGCCAACCCAGCACGATGCCAGACATAGCCTGTTAAAAGAAACAATAATACCAATGCGATTTTCAGGATTTCGGTTGCCAAACCGCTAACAAAAACTCTCCTTTAGAACACACGATGTCTCAGGTGCTAGCCTGAGGTTTCTGCTGCGTGCCATTCAATCAAACTCCGTAATTTCTTCTCCGACTGAGAGTTATGATAGCTTTGATCTGAAGAATGAAGTGAACGACAGAGCAAACGCACCTTTCTAGAAGTTTAACTGGGATGAATTTTAAGCATGCCTGTCCTTATTTTGTTTCCTCCAGAAAAACTAATGGTTAACACTTCCTAGTATCAAGAATTATCACGCTTGCTCACAAAACATGGCGAAACTAGCCGCAAAAGAGCGCACCACACGGTACGCTTTTGACTAGAAAAGTGGTGGTTTTAGATGGGTATTTCCTACCTACTCGCTGATCAAATGGATAGGTAAAGAACGAATGAAAACAATAGCGTCACACGTTAAGAATTTAGCTGGACAGCATAGAGTCTATGACTCGCGGCGTAGAAGTATCGCAAGTAGTACTTCATTCTTCATAGAGAACATATCTGAGGATAGATTCAATTTCGAGGCATTTGCTGACTACGAACTCGATGCTTTCTGCTTAGGTGTTTATCTTGATGATATACCGAGAGAAAGCGTCATTAAGCATCTTAGTAACGCCCAGTATTTTACTACCATGATGCAAAGACGCAACATGGTGCCTGAAGATGCGCTAATGCCGTTTTCATTTAAAGAAAGAGAACTCAATCTCGCAGGAACACAAGGTAAGTCAGTACTTGATGCTGCGGATTGGCTCAACGGTATAGAGCTCGCAATAATTACTGGCCGCTTTGATGATCTCAATGACATCATGGCATTAGAAGAGTCAGGTCAACTATTGTTTCGATCAAAGCAAACCGAACTAGGCACCTATCTTCGTCTTCATTGTCTTGGGTTGAAAGTTGCACAAGACCCAACAGCTTTGTTAGATGCATTTATGGCTGAAGTTGACGCAAATAGTGCGCTCCCAGGAAAAAAGGTTTTGGCGCTTGGTGGTATAACCATCACTTTGGGTTTTTACGATGTCATGCGTGCCATTCGCGAGCAAGATGAAGCTAAATACCGCGAAGCCATATACAAAGCTGTTGAAATGCACAAAGAATGGTTCACTCATGACCAAGACTTCAGTAGTCGTATGATTGGGTACGTTTCACTCCCTCTACTCGCGGCTGCAAAGTACGCATACGCAAAGTATGGCTTCACGTTAGATTTTGAAACGCCATACCTCCCTACCTATGTGTTTACTGAGCAGCCAGAAGGAGCGCAGGTGTGACAGCCAATAAACCCCAACAATACGATTTTTGTACTCACTATTTCCCTGAGACCTTAAAGCAGAACGGGGCGTACGATTCGCGTCCCGAGCTGTTGATATCCGACCTAAAGAGGACTATCAAGCGGTTCGAATCTCTTGGAAGCCACCGCTACCCACATATCCTTTATATGGAAGCGGCAGATATGGTCGGCCTAGCAGCTCAATACAACATTTTTAATGCGCCACCATCACACATTAAGTGGTTGTTGCAACAAGCCGTTAACGCCTATCGTGCTCATTTCTTGATGCAGCAAAATCCTGGAGTAGAAATCACTTTTGAGTTGTATGGCAAACACTACGTGGGCGTGGGCGAGAAAACCGACGAATACTCAAATAGTGAAACATGGTTAAACGCGTTAAGTCTTGCCATTTTGACGGGAGATAAACAGGCATGCCAAGATTTACTAAAGGTACCCACTGATAGCTTCGAGAAAACCGGAGCAATCAACTCGCTCAAGACCTCGTTAGTTTTTACTGACCTGTTCAAGGCGTTTTTGGGCGACGAGTCTGATATTGATGTGAGAACAGAGGCGTTTCATCGCTGTCGTGCATTAACAAAACCGGGGGCCATTGAGGCAATCGATTCTCTTTTTGTTGAAACCTATGCCTGGTTTAGAAGCATTCCCCTCTTCCAGATAGTGGCTTATGG
>NZ_MDAG01000007.1:274890-313575 GCF_002876705.1 Enterovibrio norvegicus
ATCAACCAAACACTCGGTGAGACGGTCAGCTTTGACTCACCTTTTTTGCCGCAGTGGCTTATCAAGGGTGAAGGACCAAGCCTAGAGGAACTCAAGGCGTCACCGCCTGAGTTTGATGTGAGTATCTTCCCACCGCTTGATTAATAGGATGAGCCACTCTGCTTGTTCTGGGTGGCTCCCATCGTTTTGCCTAAACTAGAGTTATCCGAAAAAGGCGGTTGTGAGTAAACATGCTAACTCACTATTGTCCAATTTTGAGCTAGGTGATTAGGGAAATTTTTTCGTCATTTTCCTGCATACCAGATATCTTTAGATTTCAGAGGAAATGTCACCTTCTCGTCCTCGCCACAACAAGACCGCCTTTAGGGTGGTTTTGTTGTTTTTATCGGACTGAATCTCTGTCATCCCTTATCAGTGAGGGGGGGGGGGTTAAAAGTGTTGCTTACTCGCATCTATCTACTTTTGAAGGCAGGGAAGTCAATCTTTAATGATATAAAACAGCGATACTCAGATGAATAAGCCGTGATTGATGTTCAACGCTTTGCTCCGCATGAATTGATCCAGTATTCATCGCGCAATGGAAAAGAGAACAAGGAAAGTGAATGAACCTAAACCAAGTGACACTCGCTGTGAATGATATCGAGGAAGCCGTTACGTTCTACAAAAAGCTGGGCTTAATACAGATCGTCGCTGATGACCATTATGCGCGATTTGCCTTCCCTGACGGTGATGCTTCATTTTCTGTCTATCTCGACCCAGATAAAGAGGGCTTACCCTCCAGAGGCGTTGTGTATTTTGAGCACCAAGAACTCGATAAGTGGGTGGATGAACTCAAGTCAAAAGGCGTTCAGTTCGACCATGACCCGGTAGATCAATCCTTCCTTTGGAGAGAAGCCAGTCTGAGCGATCCGTCGGGAAATAAAATTAAGCTATATTGGGCGGGTGAAAACCGATTGAATCCACCTTGGAAACTTGGACAAAGCACCGAAAAGATAGTGCAAGGAAATGATGAATGGAAAACCTGAATACAGTAGAAATAAAGTCGTTTGTTCCTTCTAGGGATTTCGAAATTTCCAAACGTTTTTATCGGTTTATTGGCTTTGAAATGGCATCTGAATTTGAAGGCGTTGCTTATTTTAAATCAGGCTCTTGCTCATTCCTACTTCAAGATTTTTACGAACCCGTTCATAGTAATAATTTTATGATGCACCTTTTAGTGGAGGATGCTCAACATTGGTATGAGCACATACTAGAGCTAAAGATTGTTGAAGAGTTTGGTGTGAGGGTCACTGAGCTTGTCGAACAACCTTGGGGAATGCTCGAATTTTGTTTTACTGACCCTAGTGGTGTGTTGTGGCGTGTCGCCGAGAACAAATAGCGGGCAAATCTCGCGCTAAGCGCAATGCTGGCAAAGGATAGTGAAGAAAGGCACTTTTATTTCCCTGCGGAGAAAAGATGAAATATATCGAAGCTAAAAGCAGTGATATTCCACTCGATTTGCTCCTCGAAGCCGATCCCTCTGAAGCGAGTATTTCATCGTATTTATCTGATTCATGGTGCTTTACTGCCTCCGACAATGCGCGAATCCTCGCCGCTTGTGTAGTGAAATCTCTGAATGGTGGCCTTGCCGAAATCTATAACGTGTCTGTTTATCCCGAGTATCAAGGTCAAGGCATTGGCTCAGCGCTTCTCACCTTTGTGCTATCGCAGTTACCCAACAAAGGCGTAATGCGCGTCGAGTTGGGCACGGGGACATTTGGCTACCAATTGACCTATTATCAGCGGCTTGGTTTTCGCGTGGACTCCGTGGTGAAAGACCACTTCCTACGCAACTATTCCGAGCCTATCTTTGAACATGGCATCCAGCATCAAGACATGTTGAGGCTCTACAAAGTCCTTTAGTTCTGCATTCGACATCTGCCATTGAGGGGTTGCCTCAAAACACCGCAATCCTTAGTGATCGTCTCCCGTCTAATGCACCTCAGCATCCCCACTCTGACTATATTGGAAGTGCCTACTTCCCGTTTTCTCGCCTAGATTTAGAAAAAAACATAAATTAAATCGGGACATGTCGAAAATTGAGGAACGGGATCGTCCTTGTAGCATGAACCATCAAAAGAGAAGGAAGTTCGACATGAAATATATGCTGTTGCTCTATGCTGCACCGGATAAAGAGCCTGCCTACGGCACCCCAGAGTTTGATGACATGATGGAGGCGTTTGCTGCGACCAGTGACACTTTCAAAAACGACGGCGTGCTTGTGGGTGGAGAAGGATTACAAGGGGTTGAAACAGCAACTTCACTGCGGATTAAAGCTGGCAAGGTCGAAATCATGGATGGCCCTTTTGCGGAAACGCGCGAGCATCTGGGGGGTTATTACATTGTGGATGTGGCGGATCTGGATTCGGCACTGAAATACGCGGAGATGATCCCCATTGCCCATTTCGGCACTGTCGAGATACGACCATTGTTGGACTATGACCCAACGGACGGTTAAATGAAACATGCCGTTCCCAACGCCATCGCGGTCTCTCATCGTCTTGATGAGGTGCTACGCCGCGATCGGGGGCGGCTTTTAGCTGGGCTAATTTCGAGACTCGGCGATTTTCAGTTGGGCGAAGATGCGCTGCAGGAGGCATCGATTGCTGCGCTCAAGCATTGGGGGCGAACAGGTGTTCCTCTCGATCCCGTGGCGTGGTTGATGAAGGTGGGATTGAACAAGGGGATCGACCACATCCGCGCTGCACAACGCGAAACGAAGAGAACGACCGACTTCGCGAGCCTCTCACCAGACTTTATCTGCGACGATATCGACGAAACGATACCCGATGAGCGACTGCGGCTCATTTTTACCTGTTGTCACCCTGCGCTAGAAGAAAAATCCCGCATTGCGTTGACGCTACGCACTGTGTGTAACCTGACGACGCGCGAGATAGCCGCTGCCTTTCTTGATAGCGAGCAGACGCTGGGCCAGCGACTTTCCAGAGCAAAAGCCAAGATCAGATCCAAAGGCATCGGCTTTTCGGTGCCAGAACCCGAGCGATGGTCGGAAAGGTTGAGCACTGTGCTGTCTTCCTTGTATCTGGTTTTTACCTCCGGCTATGTATCAGAAGACAGTAGCCCTCGTGATCTGTGCCAAGAAGGTATTTTCCTGACGCGCCTCTTGCGCCAGCTTTGCTCGTATGACCCTGAAATTGAGGGTGCGCTTGCGCTGATGCTGCTTACAGAATCAAGGCGGCGAGCAAGGATTGACGCGGACGGGGCAATCGTACCTGTTGAACAGCAGGATCCAAGCCTTTGGCAGAATGATGTGATTTCCGAAGCGCAGCACATTCTTGAGGAAGCGATCGTACGAAAACAGCCAGGCCCTTTTCAGATTAAGGCTGCTATCGCAGATTGCCACATGATGCAGCCCAAGCCTGACTGGTTCCAGATGTCTTTACTCTACCGCTCTCTGTGGGTTTATGAACCAACGCCTGTCGTCGCCCTGAACTGGGCCGTGGTCATGGCCGAATTGGGGCAATGTGAACGTGCGTCACAACGCCTTGATGAGTTGCAAACTGAGCTCGAGAATTACCAACCTTTGTATGCTGCCCGAGCCTATGTTCTGAATAAACTGGGCCATTTCTCCGAGGCGTGCGCGGCTTATCACCACGCTATCCAGAACGCGCCAAACGACGCATCACGGCGGTTTCTGGTGCGAGAGCTACAACGCTGCTCCCGCGCATCAGCCCAGTCTGTTAAGACACAGGAATGACCATGTTCCGTGCCCTGAATGCGTTAGTGGAAATCCCTTGAGTGGATGAGCAGTTGATCCAGTGTTGAGGTCATGTCGATAAATCGCCCAGCGATAATGTGCACCACATCGCCTTCACGTTCTAATATGCCCTTCACCTTCAAAATCTTCGCGGTGACAAAGGGGGCATTTTGCGCACGCGCGGTGGCAAGCCATACCACCACATTGATGTTGCCTGTTTGGTCTTCCAAGGTCATAAAGGTCACGCCACTGGCGGTGCCTGGGCGCTGGCGGCCAGTGACGATACCAGCAACGGTGACAGCAGTGCCTGATTTGATGCTGGTTAATTCGCTCGCGAGCCGGTGTTTGCCCAACTTGCCGCTTTCATCCAATAGCGCGATAGGGTGTTTACCCAAGGTAATGCCTGTTGCGGCGTAGTCTTCCGCCAAATCTTCGACGGCAGAGGGGGCGTGAATGATGTTCGCATCACTGGTGTCAGTAGCATCTTGAGACAGCAGCGGAAGGGTATGGCTGTCATCCATCATTTGCCAACGGGCGGAAAAACGGTTGTTGGCCAAGATTTGGGTGGCATTCGCGCTGGCGAGTGCTTCTAAATCGCCTCGGCTTAGGCCACAGCCGCGTAACTGGTTCAGGCTTTGAAAGCCATTGTCCGGTCTTTGCGTGAGCAAGCGCTCAGCGCCTTGAGACGAAAAGCCTTTGATCAAACGAAATCCTAACCGTAATGCGGGGCCTTCTGGCGTCAGAATTTGTTGATGGTCCCACAGACTGTTGTTTACGCACACGGGCAGCACAACCACGTTATGTCGTGTGGCGTCTTGCAGCAATTGAGACGGGCTATAAAACCCCATGGGCTGACTGTTGAGTAAGGCGCAATAAAATGCGACGGGGTAATAATGCTTAAGCCAGGATGAGGTATACGCGAGCACAGCAAACGAAGCACTGTGAGATTCGGGGAACCCGTATTCGCCGAAGCCCTGAATTTGACGAAAAATCTGCTCAGCAAATTCAATGTTATAGCCACGCGCTTGCATGCCGTTAATGAGTTTTTCCCTAAATGGTGCCAGCTTACCGTTACGCTTCCACGCCGCCATGGCACGACGTAGTTTGTCCGCTTCACCGCCACTGAACCCCGCTGCAACCATGGCAAGTTGAATCACTTGCTCTTGGAAAATGGGCACCCCCATGGTGCGAGACAAGACAGACTCTACCTCTTTTGACGGGTAAGTAACCGCTTCTTTACCCCAGCGTCGTTTAAGGAAAGGGTGCACCATGTCACCTTGAATTGGGCCTGGTCTGACGATGGCGATTTGAATCACCAAGTCGTAGTAACAGGCAGGGCGGAGTCGAGGCAGCATGTTCATTTGTGCGCGAGATTCCACCTGAAACACACCCACAGAATCGCCTTTTTGAAGCTGTTGGTACACGTTAGGGTCGTCGCCCATGGCGGTAATGCTGGCGATGGACAGTGCGCGCTGGTGCTGGCTGCTGATAATGGCAAAGGCTTTGCGGATGGCGCTCAGCATGCCAAGCGCAAGAATGTCCACTTTGAGCAAGCCTAGGGATTCCAAATCGTCTTTGTCCCATTGGATCACGCTGCGTTCTGCCATGGCGGCATTTTCAACCGGCACGAGTTCGTAAAGCGGCCCTGCGGAAATAATAAAGCCGCCGACATGTTGGCTGAGGTGGCGTGGAAAACCCCGTATTTCTTCCACCAAATCGAGTAGCCAGCGGCCAAGGTGTGATTGGGTGTCTAGCCCCAATGCACTGAGCTGTTTGGCTTTGTCGAGCTCTTTGTCTCGGTGGTTCAGATTTTTGATGTAGTAATCCAACTGGGTTTCATTGATTCCCAGCGCTTTTCCTACGTCACGAAATGCGCTTTTGAAACGATACGTGATAACGGTGGCGGCAATGGCTGCGCGTTGGCGTCCGTACTTTTTATAGATATAGCGGAAGATTTCTTCGCGGCGTTCATGCTCGAAATCTACATCAATGTCGGGTGGCTCATCCCGTTCTTTGGAGATGAAACGCTCAAACAAGACACTGATTTTCTCTGGATTTACCGCGGTGATTTCCAAGCAATAGCAGACGATGGAATTTGCTGCCGAGCCTCGCCCTTGGTAAAGAATCCCTTGGGATTTTGCGTATTGGACGATGTCGTAAATGGTGAGGAAGAAATATTCGTAGCGTTGCTCACCGATGAGTGTGAGCTCCTTTTCAATGATGGCGCTGACCTCGGGCTTGATGCCGTTGGGAAAGCGCAACTTGATACCGATGTGTACCAAATGGCGTAAATAACGCTGGGCAGTGAAACCGTCAGGCACCAATTCTGCGGGGTATTCGTAGCGCAGCTCACTCAAGCTGAAATGACACAAGTTGGCGATGCGCTTGGTTTCTTTTATCCAAGGGTCAGGATACAGCTTCGTCAGTTTGCTGATTGGCTTTAAGGCTTGTTCGCCGTTGCGCGGCAGCGCGTGTCCGCAATTTTGCAGGGGTTTCCCTTCTCGGATCGCCGTGACTACGTCCAGCAAAGGCTGACGCTGTGGGTGATGCATCAGGACATCGTTGACACAGGTAACGGGAATATCGAGGGTGTCAGCCAGCGTCTCTACCATGTTGAGGTAAGTTTCTTCGTTCGGCAGCAGCAGGCGTTGAGCGCCAATCCATAAACGCCCTTCAAAGGTTTTCTTCAACCATTGCTGGATGTGGGAGGCATCGTGACGTTCAACGTGAGAAAGGCGGGGCACCCAAATGCAAAGGCATTGTGAGATGTGGCTAAAATCATCGCTGAACACGTGGTAATGGCCCTTTTCACTGCGCATGCGTGCTTGGGTAATTAAACGCGCCAGTTCGCCATAGGCTTTGCGCGTTGGGCATAAAATCACCAACTTCTCGTCTTGATAGGTAATTTCAGAGCCTATGATCAGTTGAATCGGTAAGGCTTGATCCCGGATGCAGGTGTACGCTCGCACAATGCCTGCCAATGAACATTCGTCCGTGATGGCGATGGCGTGATAGCCCAACGTGGCAGCGCGTGTCACAAGCTCTTCAGGGTGTGATGCACCGGTTAAAAAGCTGTAATTGCTCTTACAATGAAGTTCGGCGTAGTCACGCTCAGGGGCTTGAGTTTGTTCGCCGCTAGCAGAAGAGGCCATGTTCAAACCACTCCCCCATGCCATTTCGAAATACCCAGCACAATTGGCCGCGTGAATTGCGTGCAACGAAGTAATCACGCTGAACCGGCATGCGATCCCACCATCCGCCGCTAATGCGCTCTGGCCCAGCCAAAATGGCGGGACGTGACATGAGTGGGCGTGGTGTCATGTGCAGCAATGAAGGTCTCGCGGGCAAGTGCTCTGGCAATTGTTGCTCACTTTTCACCAACGGCGCTTGTCGATGAAAGGCATGTTCTGGTCGATGATCGTTTTTCAATGAAACGCCATACACGTTGTGCTCGCCAGCTTTGGCTTGCATCAAACTGACCAACTCCGCAGGGGTCAGTTGCCCCCGTTTTCCTGCAAATAAATCTTGGGTAGGAGATTGCTTGGGCAGCAAGGTGTCGGCGTCTAAGCGAATGTGCATCACAGGCGCATCAAGCTTGAGTTTTTCCAGATAAAGCTGGAGCAAGGTCATCCATCGGCTGGTGGCAGATTCAGGCGCAGCTGCGGTGATCGTCAGGGATTTTTCATCATGATCGCGTTGGGAAAAATGCAGGGTAATGCTTGGCACAACGGCTTCTCGCACCTGCAAGAAGGCTTCCATTTCTCGCAACATACGTTGAAGTGGAAAACAGAGTGTTTGGCTGTTTTCTATGTCATGCAGCAGTTCGAGAGACTGTCGAAAATAGGCAGGCGGCGTGAATGTGGCTGCGTGTGCGAGTTGCGTGTCTGTCAGACGTCGAATTTGTGCAGTCAGCGGTTTACCAAAACGTTGCCCAAGTGATGCTAAGGGAAGATCAAGCAATTGCTGGGCCTGACGAATGCCCATGCGCTCGAGTTGAGTAATGTGCGCTGCGCTGAAACCAAGTTGACGAACCGACAACAACGCCAAGGCGGTACGGGTGTTTTCTTCGGTGAGAAATGCACGATCTGATCCTGATATGGCGAGCTGTTTCGCGGCTTCTGGATAAGGGCTGAAGGCAAAGTGAAATTGTACCTGTTGTTCGACCAAAACAGGACGAAGCGCGTCCCAATACGCTTCCAGTGAGCCATAAAGGGCAAGCATGGGCGAGACTTTCATCATCAAGCCATCGGGCGCGTGCACAATGATATCGGCATTGACTTGGTATATCAGTGAGGCCAATTGCTGCACGCGTTCTGCTTCTTTGTCTTCATCGTAATCGACCACGTTTAATGCGTGGCAGAGTGCGCTTGCCGTGCCCAAATCGTTGCCGAGCCGAATGCCATGCTCTTTTGCATGTTGGTTGGCCTGACACACGTTCCCCGTGGCGCGCGACAATACAATCAGTGGTGATTGGTTGTCGTTATCCCGCTCTAATGTATTGAGAAAAAGTGCCGGAAAATATAAATAGAGCCAGAGCATCATCGGAACAAGGACACCACGTTGTTGGGGACTGGCAGATGTTGTTGTTCTGATGGGGATGACCCCAGTACTTGTGGCGGTGTTTTGCGTTCGGAAATAGGGTGCGCTTTCGACGACCAGTGGTGCTCGGTATACATCGCAGGCATGGTCAGCGTGAAAGGTTGCACGGGCAGACCTCGGCGTTTAACAACATTGATGGCAATGCCACTGTCACTCGGTGTGAGGGCAAGGCGGCAGCTCACAGGTAGCCCTTGAACACTTTTCTTGTGGGTGATCATGAAGAGTAAGCAGTCGTTTTCTGTGGCGGCTAACTGTAGGCGGCGGGCTTGTGTGACTGACAGGGCATCGCCCCATAACACGGCAGTACGGCAACAGCCGCTTTTTAGTGCTTGTTCAACACACCAAAGGCTCGCGTCGGAAGACGATGCGAGCACCACAACCTTATCTAAATCGATACCTGCCTGACACAAGGCGACAGGATTTACATCGCCCGGCGGGCAAGCAAAGAGGGTAAGTTCACTGTTTTTGAGAGCGGTGGCAATGGCAGGTAGCACGAGACGTAATTCACCAACGCCAAAACAAGCGAGTTGAAATTCTACCACGCCAGATTCTGGCCAGCCGCCCTCGAGTTTTTCATCCAGCAACGCAAAGCCGCTAGGACGGCAATGAGTCTGAGGTTGATAGAGGCGATTGGCAGTCCAAAGGCCAGAATGTAGTGCGAGAAGGTTATCGAGCATAATGAATAATACTGTGTTTATATACAGTATTATTCTAGTGTGAGATCGCCACGAGAGCAAGTGCGTTGTGATGCATAAAATATTGGATTTAAAGAAAGAGCATTGCATCGTGAAATAGTCAGTGACACTGCCCAATCTCCGTGTTTGGAGTTATAATTGGTGTGATATCTCAGTCACCTAGTTCTGTCGTTACGATCGTCAACGTCTTTAGAAACCAAGAGAAAAACATGCGAAAACCACTTACTATTTTTACCTCACTGATGCTGTCGGCATGTGTCACAGCTCCGTTGCCAGAAAGCGAGAAAATTAACGTTCTTTGGGGAGATGCATTAGAGATGATGCATTGTGAAGATAAAGGGACGGTAGTGGGCTCTCAAGGCCATTGGTATGATTTTTGGTTAATCAATGATGGCGAGCTTACCGAAGGTGCGGTGAGTCAATTGAGGAACAAAGCAATGGCATTGGAAGCAGACACTGTACTGCTGTATGCCCCCAAACCTTTTTCGACATCTGTGACGTTTTTAGCGAAAGCGTACCGCTGTCATCCGTAAAGCCACATCACGAAAATTAATAACGTGCTAAACGCGGCTGTCGTCTGTAAATGCGGCAGCCAACGCTTTATCTGCCCTGATATAGATTTGTCTTCTACGACACCACTGATACCTTGTCGTGTCCAACGCTGTACATTGGGATGGAAGAACAGATACACCTTGACCAAAGAGCCAATCAGTTGTTCATACCAGAGTAATACCACAAAGATGGGATGAAACTGGCGAGATTGAACACATATTAATAACACATTCAAACTCCGCGTCGCGATGACCCAAAACAAGTAAGCAATCACCACTTTTGTGCCCATATAGGTTGCGACAACCAGTGCCAATGAAGGGCCGATCAATGTTGTCCACATGCTGATTCGCTGATCAATCAAACAGAACCACAAAAACCAGCCCGCCTTCCGAGGCCCCAGCGCAACGGCGCGGATGTTACTGCGTAGCATGTTGCCATACCAACGTGTCATCAACGACAGACTGGCTTTTACAAAGCTACCTGAAGGGGCGTCTTCCAAACAGGTGACGGTGACATCAGGTAGATACATCATTTTCCAACGCTCTTTCAGTACGAAGTACCAGGTACTTTTATCGTCCCCCGTGAGCATTCGAATACGGCCGTAACGCCAGTGTTTCACGTGATCGTATCGCAGGTTATCAATGAAATCTGGCGAGAGCGCAAGGGATGCGCGATACACGGAAAATCGCCCCGTTAATACTAGTACGCGATAAGTCAGGCTAAGGGAACTCATGTAAAAGTGACGCTGGCACATACGCTGGCGGTACCATTGGCGTATCAGTGAATTTCCTTTAACAATAGGCTTGTTGTGTGTCGTTACGGCGCCAAGATCGTGGTAACGCATTAGAAAGCCAGAGGTTTTCTTTAAGATCCCTTCGGGTAAAACGGTATCGGCATCCATGAGCACCAAGATGGCATCTTTCGACACAGGGCGATCTTCTGCGAGCAACGTGAGCGCATCAGCCATGGTGTTGCGCTTGCCTGTGCCATCTTGGTCGATGATGTACAGGCTGACAGGGACTTTTTCTTGCAGTTTATCGAACTGCCTTTCAATGATACCGAGGTCTGACTCATCAGACACGCAGGCCACCGCGCGACAAGACACACCAAAGTTGCCGATTTCATCAACCAATGCTTTGAATACTGGCGCGCTAATTTCAGGTGTTGTGCGGTAGCAAGGTATCACCAGCAAAATCTCGCTGGGTTTTTTGGTCATGTCTGCAAGCGTGGATAGAACCGGGTAACGGACATATTGATAGTAAAGCCCACGCAACAGGTGCAGGGTTTTCCAACCGTATCGCCAAGCACCAATAATACCTAAGGTATAGAGGACTTCTGGCTGCACTTTGTCAGAAGGCAAAATGGTATAAATTGCCCACAATCCGAGTAGGAGCCCAGCGAAGAACAGCCACCAAAGGACGGTGACGTGTGTGGGGTCATCCCTATGAAAGCCTTTAACAACGAGTTTATCTGGATTCATAAGTTAAACCAGTGGATGAACACGTCTTTCCATTTCACGGTCGCGATGACCTTTGCTGGCTCATTCACGACGGAGTCAGCATCTTCAGATGACGGTGTCACTTTTATGAGGGTGTATTGGTTTAGGCGTGGCAACGTCTTGGGCAAACCGCTGAGTGATTCACCATCGTCGTTGTAAATATCGCTGTTGGACGCGCTGTAAAATTGAATTTTCTCGATGGTGCCGATGAGCTTTTCGTCGTTGCTAGCGAGGCGATATTCGACGGGCATGCCAATTTTTAGTAATGCGGCACGTTCAAGTGGCATCAAAGCAAGAATAGAGCGCTCAGTCCTCTCAGAGGTTGATATAGGTGAGAGCTCAAAAACCGACGTACCTGTTTGTACAACCTGTCCATCAGAGGCGTTGATCGCGACGATGTAACATTTACAAGGTGCGTACGCAAGACCGCGGGTTTTCAAACGTTCGATCTCTTCAAGGATTTTGTCTTTACGCTTCACCAAAATGTCGAGCTTGCTCTCCACTTCAAATGGCGACTTCATGTCAACCTGTGCTTCGCGAGGTGGCACACCAAGAAGAATTTGGTCAAGTTGGTTCTCTATACCTTCAATGTGTGTATCTAGGGTTAAGATATCGCGTTTTATCTCGAAGATTTCGACTCGTTCTAATTCACGAGAGACCACATCGACAGACCCTGATCTCACGCCTTTTATATAGAGACGTAAAATGCTTTCCCGTGCCGCCAGTTCATCTTCTAACAAGCTGCGTTTTTCGGATATGTATTTTAGTTCTTGGAATAATCGTGAATTATACCTAGCAACGGCCTCTTTACTTTGGCGCAATAGGGTTTGGTAGTACAAAATTTCACTGTTGATATTGCTGAGCTCTTGTTTATCTTTAGCCAGCAAATCGGTGCCTTCCTCGGTGTATATCGAGAACAGCAATTGTCCTTTTTCGACTAACTGTCCGGGTTTGAAGTCCCCCAAACGCAATACCCCATTGCTGTAACTTTTCTGGGTGAGCACGGGTTGACTGACAGCGGCATGCTGCGACTCAATAGAAAGCACGCGAGACTGGATCATTAATGCAGCGATGGTAATCAGAGACAGTGCAACAATGGCGACGGTGGCAAAGCGCCACCAATTCTGCTGCATGCGCTTCACTTCTTCTTCGTGAAGCTGCGCTTTTACGCCATAAGATGTCACGCTTTCTAGCGAAATGGTTTCACCGGTAAGGTAGGTATCAACGATGGACTGCAGCGTTTTTTGGTGACCGGAGTTTAGGGAGTAGAATTGGCAACCGAGAACGTAACCTTCTTCACTGACACGCATCACTTCAAACTGGCAAGGGGTAGAAAAGCGACCAACTGGCAGATCGAAACAGAGGTTGCCAGCGCCTTTGTCGCCTTTCTTGCCCATATACTTATTATCGTGCAGAGAAAAGCCGCCTACACTCCACTCGTTGGTAGGGTACATGACACCGTCGATTTCGACCTGAGCAGGAAATTCAATACGAGGAAACTTTCGCGCACCTGATCGTGATCGAAACGTATGAATCGAACCCGTGCTGATTGCTGCTACTCCCATGAGTGTCTCCATGTCCTTAATCGCGTTGTTACATGTGTTTGCAAGAGTCGCGCCAAGTTAACATGTGACAATATATTGAGATTTTTGTTTCAATTGTGATTAATTGATAAGTATATAAGCTAATTGAGAAATCGGAGGAATTCGTGCGCTTGATGTGAGTTGACGACAAAAAATGTGTTACAAACACAGTCAAAAAGTCGGCAGGCTGGAAAAACTATGGCGGAAAGCTCTTTCCTATTATGCATCAAATTGAGGCGATTTTTTGCAAAATGCGATCTGGGGGTTTAACAATAGATGCTTCAATATAAAAGAAAAAAGAGCGATAAACGCTCTTTCTCGAAGAAGGTGTGTTGTATCAGGCCAACGTTTACACTTTGGTGGCGCGTTCAATGTGGAACATGTGGATTTCATGAAGAATGCGCTCAGAAATGATGTCTGAGATGATGTCATCAAACCGCGCCTGCATCGCTTGTACGGCAGGGATAATGTCCATCATCGCTTGTTGATTCTCTTCGTTGATCTCTACATCTAACCCAAGGTCAAAATCCAAGGTCGCAATGAAAGGCTTCATCCGTTCCAAGATGCAATTGATCATGTGTTCATTCGAGCTCAGGTAGCTCAACTCTTCCTTGATCATTTCTGTCACAGCGCACGATTGAGGCGAAGTTGGCGCGCTTTTCGTTGGGAATGCAATAACTGTCGGCATAGCGTTTACTCTTAAAATGTAAATCGATGGTATAAATTATTATTTTTTTGTATTTGTACTTAAAACTAGATAAAAAATACCCACTTGCCTAGGGGGGGCTTGTCATAGTGCAGCTAGGTTAGCAAACTTCATATAAATGGCGCAAAAAGCAACCTTATCGCGCTTGCATTATTGCAACTCGTCTACTACTGCATTAATTCTAGCATTCTGGCGCAAAGATTTTCCGAACTCTTCAATAGCCTTTGATATTCCTTCTGTATGGTATCGCTGTCTTCAACGTCATGGTGTTCAATGTTTTTACACGCTGTTGAAAAGTCGATAGCACCCACCATAAGCGCCGCACCTTTCATTTTGTGCGCGATTTTCTTCACGTCAGAGAATCGCTTTTCATCCCACGCGATTTCTAACGCGGCAATGTCTTCATTTTGTACTTTCAAGAACCGTCCCACCAACATTTTAATTAAGTCAGGGTCATCGCCTGTGGTTTCTTTCAATGTGCTGAGATCGAATGGAGTGCCTGCATCTGCATCTGCATCTGTATCTGAAGTTGTATCTGAAGCTGGCTGGGTGTTGTTTGTTGACGCGAGGTGCGTGTTGAGCGTGGAAACGTCTGCGCTTGCTTCAACATCCGGTGTGAGACCATGAGGCTGTGCCTGTAAAGCCGGTATCGGCTCTGGCTGAGACTCAATATGTTCAGGCATCAGTTTGTTCATCATTACGATGAGCGCTTGTTGTTTGAACGGTTTCGCGATGTATTCGGTCATTCCCTCTTGAAGGCATCGCTCTCTGTCACCCGCGAGCGCATTAGCGGTCATCGCGATAATGGGGATGGCCGGCAGGTTATTGTCAGCTTCTAACTGGCGGATTTTACGTGTGGCTTCATACCCATCCATGACGGGCATTTGGCAATCCATGAAGATCATGTCGTAGCGGTTTGCGATGAAACGTTCAAAGGCAATGGCACCGTTATCAGCCACGGTAGGTGTGCAATTGAGCTTTCTTAACACCGTACAGATGAGCTCTTGGTTAACGGGGTGATCTTCTGCTACCAGAACCGATAGCCCTGTTTTCAGCAATTGAGTGTCTGCGATTTTTGCAATTTCTTCGCGCTGCGCCAATTGCTTAAAGACATCATCACGGCTGAAACCTTGCTCGTGCATTTGAATAATGGTTTCAAGTGCTTGTGTCAGATTCAGTATGGTAAACGGGGCTGTCAGCGCCGCAGAGATAGAATAAGGGCGGTGTGTGAGTACGCCTTTGATATCAGCAAGGTACACGACGTGTTGCGTGTACGTGGTGGGTTCAATGCAGGTGCGAAGCTCTTCCAGCGAAATAGAATGGTCGAGTAAGGTGACCAAGAAAGGCGATGATGATGACAAGGCGAGAGAGGCGGCAGTTTCATCCAGCGCAGTCACCACTTGCATGTCATGGTATTCAAGGTAGCGTTTTACATTTTTCGTCTGACTGACGCAACGTGACACGATCAGTGCACGTTGCTTCTTGAGTGAATCGGAGGGTTGCAGTAGGTCTTGAAGCGCATTTTCAGGTTGTTTGAGATTGAGGTGGATGGTGAACACTGAGCCTTCGCCCACTTCGCTATCTGCGTGGATAGTGCCCCCAAGCAAGTCAACGAACTTCTGACAGATAGGCAAACCCAGCCCCGTGCCCTGGTATCGACGCTTAGAGCTGTTATCAATCTGGGAAAAGTTTTCGAACACTTTATCTAGGTGTTCTTTTTTGATGCCGATGCCCGTGTCCGTGACTTTCATTTCCACATGGCACACTGTGTTAGTTCCATTTAAATGTGTGCTCAGCAAACGAATAGACACGTCCACAAACCCACTGTCGGTGAACTTGGCTGAGTTACCTGCAATATTCACGAGTATTTGACGAAGCTTAGAAAAGTCCCCTGTGAGCGAAAAAGGTAAACCTGGGTCGACAAAGGACGTAAAGGTCACGCCATCTTTTACGCGTGGGGCAACAATGTTGGTGATGTTCTCCATTAACTCACTGACCGCGAACGTTTCTTCGCGGATAGGCATTTTACCTGCTTCAATTTTCGAGAGATCTAATACGTCATTGATGATATCGAGAAGTGCGTTGGCGGAAACAGAAATGGTGTTGTTGTAATGCTTCTGTTCGTACGCAAGATCAGTGTTCCCAAGGACTTCTGACATACCGATAATGCCATTGATGGGCGTGCGAATTTCGTGGCTCATCATCGCGAGGAACGTTGATTTGGCCTCATTGGCATGTTCAGCGTCTTCTTTTGCTGTTCGCAATGCCTCGGTCACTTCTTGGTTAAGCTGAGTCTGTTTATCGGAAAACATCATGCTGCAAATACTCTTCACAACCGGTGCAATCCAATCTACTTGCTTCTCGCTATAGGGGGAATCACGCCCTGCAAGCACGATTAACCCTAAGGTGTCGCGTTTCGATACCAATGGAATCAAGGTGTAGTGCTTATAGAAATCTGTGCGTTCCGATTCGACAGTAAAGTGCAGCGACGAGAACTCCGTCCGACGTAAAGAAAGGGCCGTGTCAGCATAGGAGAGTAAAGATTCAGGTAGCCCTGTAAACTCCTTCGATTGGCGGCCTGTTTGATGTTTGAACATCACTTTTTGTTCACCATCATCGAAAGACAGCATTGCCGCAAGGCTACTTTCCGTAAAGCTTGCCAAAACCACCAGGGCTTTCTTGAAGCTGCGTTCTGAGTCGCCCGTCGTCATGTACATGTCTTGCACTGTATTGAATACGGAGTACAAGGCATTACTGCGACTCAATTTATCTTCAATGGTGCTTTGTTTGGTGATGTCTCTGAGGTTCACCACCACGTAATCATTACCGCTAATGTGCTGCTTTTTGGCTTTGATATTCAGATAAACCATTTGGTCGTTAATGCCATAGCGATGAATATTGCCCATTTCGCCTTTGTTCATGGCATCGACATAAATGTCATCGATCACACGGATAAGCTTTTCATTTTCTGATGTTTGAAATGCATTGAGCAAGCATGGCTGAGGAACATCACTTGGCAGCAGCGCCAATTCGAACGCTTTATCGTTTACCGAGACTGTCATACCTTTGCTGTCGAGTACGATCACGCCATCCGCGTAGTTTCTAAGGATAGATTCAAGATAAAGCTTGCTGAAGCTTATCTTGAGTGATGTTTTTGCATGGAGTGCGAGGAAAACGGTGAACGCGGCGGTCACCGCTAAGAACACCCAAAGTAAATAATTACGGGTGTAGTAAATTGCATTGAGCGCGCTGTCGGCATCAAACTCAATCACCACGGCCATTGGGTATTGCTCATGCCACTGCCATACGCCAACTACGTCATCTTTTCGATGGCCTTGGTAGCCAACCACATTCATTCTGGCTTGAGTGTCATCGCTTGTAAGCAATGACCAAGGTGACGCGTTAATTTGATTGCTCACTGAGGGACGGCTCAATGAGAAGGGGTAGGCTGATGCATTGGCGGTGTGATAGGGCGCGATGCGTTCCCCGTTTTTATTGACGGCAAAGGCGAGTCGCGTATCTGTTTGTTCTTGGTTTATGAAGATGCGATCGAATTGCTCGCTGTTGCGAAGTAAGACAAGGATCGGGCGTTGATCAACGGGCAGCGTTTCTGATGTTTGATTGGCGATATGAAGAGAGAATCCAAGAGAAATTGTCGTACCATCACGTTCTCTTGGCCCTTTTTCTGGCGCGCTTATGTATTCCCCTTCGGCTTGAATGCGCCGTCCGTGGTTCTGATAGATTTGGTCTGCCCATGCTTGATTAAACGGCGTTACGCTTAACAGCAGTTTGCCGCTTTCTGAAAACAGTAGTGCGTTATCGTATTCGAAATTTTCTAGGTATTCCGAAAGCGTACGGTGGATGTTTTCGTCTGTATTGGGCAGGAGAAGGTCTGTCTGACCATTGCCGGGGTGGCTTTTTCGGCCAAAGGCTTTGGCATAGCGATACATGTTGCTGACAAGGATCTTGTCATTTGCAACGAGTGTAAGCTCGCGCTCTCGATGATGATACCAATCTGAAATCGCGACGCTGACGTTAGCGATTTCAGATTGCAGGAAGTATTCAATTTTCAACTGAGTGTCATTGACAATGGAACGGTAGAACCAGAGGAAAGACAGCATGATAATGGCGACAACGGCTGTCCCGCTGACAATCAGTTGGATGAGGGTGTTGCGCGACTCGGGGTTAGAAAAGGGAGAATGATTGTGCATTCACGGCCCTATTTAAACGAGTTCAGTGAAGACGGATTTGTACTTGGTATCTTCCTGAACAACGTGTTTGACCCACCAAAAGCGCAATAATCGGAAAAAATCAGTGCGGTAGAAGCTCGGGTCAGCCTGACATTTCAACACGACGAACTCGGCTTGCTTGACGAGGCGTCCATGCATGTCTTTGTGCATTTTTAATCGAGGGTAAGCTCGCTCGCTGAGGAGCGACTCTTCAAGCACGATGTGATTATTCACGTAATGCTGAAAACGTTTGGCAATGTCTTCAAACACATGGTTGTCATGTTCGTGATTAACGATGACGTCATACGTGTCGTTGATGATGTCGAGCAATTGCATGTTGCTCTTATCGAGTTCGGTATGGCCGACACTAAAACGGTCTTGCCACTTGATGAAGTATTTTTTGTTGTCTGCGGGTTCAACGGCAGGTGTGGGCTGAGGTGTTGAAGCGACAGGCTCATGCACAGGGACATGCACGTCAGGTTTTTGTTCTTTCATCAGCGCATCAAATTCGCTGACATCGGAATCCGTGAAGGCGACTTGTCCGTTCATCTGGAATGCAGTGGATTTCGCAGGATCTTGTTGGTACATGTCGAAGTAGTGTTCGACCGTTTTCTTGGCTTTTGCTTGCTGCGAAAGTTGGTTAATACGCTCTTGAAGTGCTTGTCGATTGACAGGTTTTACCAAAAAAGCATCAACGTCGAACGCGATGCATTGAGCGATCACGCTTTCAGATGCATTGGCCGTTAGAATAATGATGGGTATATCGTGCTGTAACCCATAGCGTCCGCTTCTGATCAGACGGAGCATCTCGAGTCCGTCAATGGGTTCCATTTGGAGGTCGGTGATAATGAGAGAAGGTCGCTCATGGAATATTTTCGAAATGGCATCCGCACCATCAATCGCCATGATCGATTCTTTAAAGCCGAGCGAAGTCGCCATAATAGCGATGGTTTCGCGAATCATTTCGTGATCATCAACGACGAGACATCGGTCAAGCATAGAGCGTCCTCCCTTTTTCTTGTTTCCCTCTATTTAAGAAATAGTCTATATCGCTGATATTTCAATAAAAGAAGCACTTGTTTCCTAATTTGGAATAAGGGTCTCTGATGCGCATCTCGTTTTATAAATTTCTATCGGATAAACCAGAAAAATATCATTGAGATAAGAACCGTGCTCAATGTGCCCAACCGCAAGAAGCCAAGCACACAAACAAAGATGCCAGCCAATAAATACGGGTTATTGATGGAAGCGAAAAAATCACCGTGGGGAAACACAAGGATAGGTACAGCAAGGGCGGTTAGCACCGCAGGCGCGCTGAATTTTAGGATCCGCTGCATGGTCGGTGTCACTTGAAAGGGGATGCTTCTTGCGAGAAAGACGTAGCGTACAGAAAACGTAATGCATGCCATGCCTAAGATCATTATCCATGTGTTCATTATTCATCCTCCGTTTCACGCGATCTTTTCGTTGTTTGTTCTGCTTGTTCGATGCTTTCCGTGTTGATCTTCTTTGGCATTAGGCTCTCCGTGGTAAAACCGGCAACCATACCTAGAATAGCCGCAATGAGGAGGGCATTTTCAATGCCTATTAAGGTGAATATCACCATCATTAAGGCTGATACCAGCACGCTCACTGCAACGGGAATATCTTTGATTGTTGGGATAACAAGTGCGATGAAGGTTGCAGCGATGGCGAACTCAAGGCCGAACTCTTCGATGTTGTCGAACTGCGAGCCACCAATCACGCCAACCAAGGTAGCAAGGTTCCAACAGAGGTAGAAGAACCCCCCTGTGTACAGGGCAAAGTGAGGGCAAAACGTGCCAGTGCGTTCCGTGTGTGCAGCGCTGACAACGTACATTTCATCGGTCAGTAAAAAGCCGAGTGGTAAACGCCATCTCAGTGGTAAAGCACGTATGTGTTGACGCATGTTGACGGAGTAAAGCAGGTGGCGAGCGCTGATCACGAACGTTGAACCAAATAACGTACTAATGGGGGCGCTGGCTCCTATCATACTGGTGCCTGAAAGTTGCGCGGCACCGGCGAACACGAACAATGACATGGCTTGTGCCTGAAAAGGGGTCATTCCTGCTTGAATAGCCAGTGAGCCGCAAAGAATGCCCCAAGGCACGACGGCAAGGCTGAGTGGCAACATATCGGATATAGCGGAAAGCCATATGCGTTCGCGGGGGAGAGAAGAGTCTTGATTCATGGTTTTCGCATCTTTTACTGTTCGGGAGATAAAGTAATACCGATTTATGCGGCGGGAAAATTGTACGAAATTGCGCGCTGATATTGCTTTGGAGTAACACCAATGGCACGTCGGAAATGTCGATGAAGGTGGCTTTGATCGTGAAACCCGCTTGCGATGGCGCTGTCTGCGAGCGACATTCCCGATTTCATCAATTGCTGAGCGTGTCTCACGCGCAGCTGAATTTGATAGGCGTGTGGTGGCAGACCGTACTTTTCTTTGAATTGCCTAACCAGATGGTAAGGGCTGACGCCGGAGAGCTCGCTTAAATCTTCCAACGCGATGGCATACGCAAAATGCTGGTGGAGGTAGTCGCGTATCGTTGAAAGTTGCTCTCCCAATTTGACCGTATTTTTCGGCGTTTGCTGACGTTTGTTATAGCGACACAGCAAAGACAGCAAAACATGGTGCGTATAGGTTTCGGTTAGCAAAGTGTCTTGATTATCGTGAAGCAATGTAAACAGCTGAAGAAGCTGATTGGCTAACCGTTGATCGTGTTCCACTGCAAAAGGGAAATAGGGCGTGTTTGAGGTCAACCCCAAATCTTTTGCGACGGCTTCGAATTGTGCTTCTGTTGGATACATCGCCTGATAAGACCAACCACCGTCTGTTGCTGCATGACCGTCATGGATTTGGTCTGCATTGACCAAAATGATGCTGTTTTTAGGGGCAAGATGATAAGCGCCGTTACGCCAGAAACGTTGTGCGCCATGCTGAATAACGCCCACGGTATACCCTTCGTGAGTATGCCGCGAAAAGTTTTGTTTATCGTACGTCGCTTGCAGTATCTCCAACCCGCCAAGCAAGGGAGACGAATTGTAGTGAGCAGATTCCATTGCACACCTTTATGACTGTCGTATTGCTCAGTGTAAACAAGTTAGCAATAAATGTTTTGTACATTCTTGCGGTTTTTCGCGCCAATTTTTCGCATTTCGGTGATGTACAGGGGAGCAATCTGGATAGCCAGAGAAGAAGAGGAAGAAAGGACAAAGAAAAAAGAAAAGCCTAAAACGTAAAAAAGGACGCCATAAGGCATCCTTTTAAATTCTCTGCGTGAAGAAAAATTATACTTTTTCTACGTTTGCAGCTTGTGGGCCTTTTTGGCCTTGTTCGATTTCAAATGCTACTTGTTGGCCTTCAGCCAGAGTTTTGAAACCATCGCCAGTGATAGCGCGGAAGTGAACGAAAACGTCTGGTCCATTTTCTTGTTGAATGAAACCGAAACCTTTTTCTTCGTTAAACCACTTCACGGTACCTGTAGATTTAGACATGTTGTCTCCTGAATATATTTCTACTTACTGATTTTTGCGCTTGCGCATGTAGCCTATTAATGAATCACTTATGGTGTCAAATGTTGCGAATATCTTCAGGACTTCAGGACAACTTACTTTTGCGAAGGTAGGGTGTAACGAAGTGTGTATTCAATTGCAGCATAATGAGCTCTATTAACCAGGCCGAACGATGTTAGCACAGCAAATCTACATGTATATAACACGTAGATTTCACTGCGCAATCTTGTGCGAATTGTCACTTCATGCTGTGAAATACACCGCAATCAATGACAAATTAGTGCACGCTTTAAAAATAGACTTATTTTAGGGAAAAGAAAGTGAGACATATCTCGGTTTTTAAATGGAAAGCTACATTTATTTTAGGAATCAGGAATTTAACAGGACAAATCTACAATTAAGTTTCATATAACTGTCATCTTTCTGATAATTGAGGCGTCCTTACAGAACAAAAAACCATCTTTTTAGTTAGGGTCTCATTGCTAAAGCGTATCTCCCGATATGCTTAGTTTTAGGATGAAGTATTGAACATGCTCGCGGGTCGAGAGACGGAGGAACTGGTGAAAATAGGGATCGATTTAGGCGGAACGAAAATTGAAGCGGTTGTGCTCACCGATCAAGGTGAACAGGTCTTCCAACAGCGTGTACCTACGCCACAACATGACTATCAAGCCACACTTTTAGCCATTAAAGGGCTCGTTGACGATGCAGAAAAAGCGGTCGGGGAAACGTGCACTGTTGGTATGGGCATTCCCGGTACGCTCTCACCTGTGACGGGTATGGTAAAAAATGCCAATTCAGTGTGGCTGAATGGCCAGCCTCTTGATCAAGACCTAAAAGCACTGATGGGGCGTGAAGTGCGCATTGCGAATGATGCAAACTGTCTGGCGGTTTCTGAAGCCGTCGATGGCGCAGGTGCAGGAAAAGGCATGGTTTATGGCGTGATCATTGGCACAGGCTGTGGCGGTGGTTTGGCGCTAAACGGCAAAGTGCACGTGGGTGGAAACGGTGTTGCAGGTGAATGGGGACACAATCCATTGCCTTGGCAAAACGATGTTGATCGCCACCACGCTGAACACATCGAATGTTATTGCGGCAAACCGGGTTGTATTGAAACCTTTCTTTCAGGCACGGGTTTTTGGAAAGATTTTGCGCTGACGACTGGCCAAAGCCTTAAAGGTGCTGAAATTGTCGAACTCGCCAAACAAGGCGATGCGGAAGCGGAAGCGTGTTTGGTGCGTTATGAGCAGCGTCTTGCGAAAGCACTAGGCACCATGGTGAACATGCTTGACCCTGATGTGATTGTGTTGGGCGGCGGCATGTCGAACGTTGAGCGTCTTTACACCAATGTTCCACCGCTCATGGCGCAATGGGTGCTGGGCGGCGAATGTGCGACACCGCTTGTAAAAGCAAAATATGGTGATTCAAGCGGCGTTCGCGGCGCAGCGTGGCTTTGGTAAGCGAAAGAACGTCACTTGAATAACTAAAATGTGTGTTTTGTAAAAAGCGTGGTGCAAATGCCCACGCTTTTTTGTATACCGTACTTTTTAATGGCGCGAGAATCGCTTATGTCTAACATCGTTTATATCGCAACGAGCCTTGATGGCTTTATTGCTGACAAAAACAACCGCATTGACTGGCTGCATGACATTCCCAACCCAGAAGGTTCTGATTTGGGCTTTAGCGCATTTATGGACCGCATTGATGCCATTGTCATGGGGCGAAACACCGTTGAGATGGTATTGAGCTTCGGCTGCGATTGGCCATATACCAAACCTGTTTTCATGTTGTCGAACACCTTGACGTCTGTGCCTGCGGGTTATGAAGACAAGATATTCTTGGTAAACGGTGACCTAAAGGATGTTGTCCGTGCGCTGAATGAACAAGGCTATGCCAATCTGTACATTGACGGTGGTGTCACGGTGCAGGGCTTTTTAAAGCAAGATTTGATTGATGAACTCATCATCACGACGATCCCTGTTTTGTTGGGCGGCGGAATTCCTCTGTTTGGTGACTTAGCTGAGCCGCTGAAATTCAAGCATATCAATGCAGCGCCTTTACTGAATTGTTTGGTTAAAAATACCTTTGTGCGTGAGAGATAAGGGCATAAGAAATATTTTGCACTGACAACATGCCTTCTACTAAGCAGGACGTCCGGTTCTGCTTGGTTTTCCCTCCTTCTCGTCTCTCTTTTTGTTCCCTATCATGTTCTTTTTTGGCACTTTCGCCGTTGGAATCTCGCTTCCTAAACACGCTAAGGTGACCTCTTCGTTATTTTTGTTGATTACCCCTAAAATCTTAATCTGCAAGTAAAAAGACATGATGATTTTCGGTATGCTGGTGTTAAATTCTCTGGCTAGGAAATTTAAAAATGGAAATTTTAGCGCTCCTCCCCACGATCCTCAGTACTTGGGTCGTTCTTGCGGTTTTGATCGTCATCGTATTGCGCGGTGCCGTGAAATTCGTGCCTCAAAATACCTCGTACATTGTTGAGCGATTCGGCAAATACAATAAAACCATGGAAGCGGGTCTGAATATCCTGATTCCGTTTATCGACCGTGTTGCGTACGTACGTACATTGAAAGAGCAAGCGTTTGATGTGCCGAGCCAATCCGCGATCACCCGCGACAATATCTCCTTGGTGGTTGACGGTGTGCTTTACCTGAAAGTGCTGGATCCGGTGAAGGCGTGTTATGGGGTTGATGATTACATCTTCTCAGTGACGCAACTTGCGCAAACCTCGATGCGTTCAGAAATTGGCCGTATGGAGCTAGATAAGACGTTTGAAGAGCGTGAAAATCTGAACACGGCCATTGTCAGTGCCATCAACGAAGCTGCTGTGCCTTGGGGTGTTCAAGTATTGCGTTATGAGATCAAAGACATCGATCCACCGCGCTCAGTATTGGACGCGATGGAACGTCAAATGAAGGCAGAACGTGAAAAACGTGCTGTAATTCTAGAGTCTGAAGGTGCGCGTCAATCTGAAATCAACGTGGCTGAAGGTCACAAACAAGCGCGCGTACTGGCAGCAGAAGCGGAAAAGTCTGAGCAAATCCTAAAAGCAGAAGGTGAAGCGCAGGCGATTCTTGCGGTTGCACAAGCACAAGCCGAAGCACTGGAAGTGGTGGGTCGCACAGCGGCAACGCCTGAAGGTCAAAAAGCGATCCAGCTTGATCTGGCCGATAAAGCCATTGAAGCGAAAAAAGCCATCGCGAAAGAATCTTCTGTGGTGCTTCTCCCTGATAGCTCAACGGGCGCAGCAGCCCTTGTTGCTGAATCCATGAGCATTATTAACACCTTGAATGCAGGTAGGTCTTAATGGATGTAGTCAGTTATCTTCAAGATAATTTGGCGGAAGTCACCATCATCATTGGACTCATTTTTCTGATCGTAGAAATATGGGTGTTGGGATTATCCACCATTGTTCTGCTAGCGCTAGGCCTCTCGACCATCACCACGGGTGTGCTGGTTTGGGTGGGCATTTTACCTGCGACGATCGTGGGTGTTATCTCGGGCTCAGGCATTGGTGCAGGGGTGCTGACCGCTGCTCTTTGGGGGCCGATGAAACGCATGCAGAAAGGCGAAAGCCGTGAATTTAACATTCACAGCGATCTCATTGGTCTGGTCTTTGAGCTTGAAACTCCGATGGATGCAAACACACCAGCAACGGTGAAGTATTCTGGAGTGAGCTGGAAATTAGTTCTGGGTCCGGCTTTCAAAGACGCGCAGCTCGAAGCAGGTGATTCTGTAAAGGTGATTGCCGTTGATGTCGGTAAGTTTACGGTCGAGCCTGCCAACTGAAGATGTAGCTGCGGCTAAACCGTTAATGCCACTTACTTTAAAGCCTCCCAACACATTGGGGGGCTTTTTTGTGTCAAAAATAGAGTAACTATACCCAAGCGACCTGAAGATGCTCGTATTCAGAGGCTATCAATGCGCCAGTCAAACTCGCTGAATCCTGCATCTTCAGGTTATTTGGCTATAAAAATGCTGTGTGTTTTATGACTGCGCGTTATTAGCGAGAAACGCTTGTCGTGCTCTGCAAGCTTTTATCAGCGCTTCGGTCAGATCCTCTCTCACAATGGGCTTGGTGAGGTAACTGTCCATGCCTGCTTCTATCGCACGATTGAAATCTTGGCGGCCAGCGTGAGCGGAAAGGCCGACAATGCTGGCGGGTGGAATCTGATGCTCATGTTCATAACGTCGTAATTGTTGGGTGAGTTCATAGCCGTCGCGATCTGGCATGGAAACATCTGTCAGCAGAATATCGAAGGGGCGATGTTTGTATTGCTCAAAGGCTTGCTGCGCATTAGACAAAAACTGAATATTGGGTTCAAGCTCAGAGAGATAAACCCGAATAACTTCACGGTTGTAAGAAATGTCATCCACCACCACGATGGACATTTTCTTGATTTTATCAGGGAATCGCGGACGGTAACTGTCTGATGACGGCTCCAGCATCGGCAACGGTTTTTGGTTTAAGGCGTGCAGCACTTCTCGCAGCAACACGTGCATACGAATAGGTTTTGATATCAGAGTAATGCCTGCATCTTCAATATGTGGTGTTCTGTCTTCAATATGAGGTGTCACACCGATCACCGGGCAGGTAATGGAAGGCGGCAAACTCACATTGTTTGAGAGCAACACGATGGCGACGTCATAACGCGTTTGCCCTTTGGATACACTTTCTGGGTTGTTCAAGTATTGGATGTTGGCACACCAATGTGCGAAATATCGGTTGAAAATGGCGCGGTGCAAAGGGTCTGCATTGATAATGGCGATATTTTTACCATCAAGGGCAAATTTGGTGGAGCGGTTCTCGCCGAGCAAAGGAAGACGGATGGTAAACCAGAATTGGCTACCATGATTTTCTTTCGATTCAATGTGTAGCGTGCCGTTGAACAGCGTTAACAAGCGCTGTGTGATCGCAAGCCCGAGCCCTGTGCCTTCATACCTGCGAGATGTTGTTCCATCTACCTGTTGGAAGGCGTTGGTAATGTTGTTGATTTTTGACTCTGGAATGCCAATGCCTGAGTCTTCAATGCAAAACGTATAATCGACGCGGTTCTTGGCCAGGTCTTCGGAGCCAGTAACGATGAGCTTAATGTATCCGTGTTCGGTAAATTTCACAGCATTCACGAGCAGGTTGTTGAGTATTTGCCTTAACCGAAATCCGTCGCCATAAGCTTCCGTTTTCAACGCGGGGTCTATATCAATAGCCAGCATGAGATCTTTCTTCGCCGCATCAATGGAAATCATGGTCATGGTTTCTTCTACCACTTTTCTCAAGCAGAAATACTCTTCTTGGAGCGACAGTTTCTGTGCTTCTAGTTTTGAAAAATCGAGGATGTCGTTGAGCAGGTAGAGAAGATCTCTGGCAGAGGAGTTGATGATATCGGTGAAACCCTGTTGTTCACGGTTAAGCGGTGTTTCTTGCAGCATGTCAGACATGCCGATAATGCCGTTCATCGGTGTTCGAATTTCATGGCTCATATTAGCGAGAAATTCGGATTTTGCTTTGGTGGCGGATTCTGCTCGGGTTACCGCCTCTTTGAGCTTGGTTTCAAACTCGTGGTTGTCGGTAACGTCTCGCACGATAAAGGCGAGCCTTTCCACGGTACCTGAATAATTCTTTATCGGAAAAACCGTAATTTCCGTCCAAAATGCCACGTTTTCGTGATTCAGACACTGCGCTTTTACCATGGCAATGCTGGCGTTCTCAATCGCGTCTGAAATGCAATGTGCGGGGGAGGTATCCATGCTTTGCCTGAAGAGTAATGGCATGATCCTTTTGTCTAAAATGCCTTCTTCTTTGTACCCAAATATCTCGCTGAATGCATGGTTTACGCGCTGAATTTTGCCTTCTTTATTGGTGACTAAAATGGCCTCATGACTTTGCTCTACAATTTCCGCCAGCATCATGTTTTGGTCTGCCAGCACCTTGTAGCGATTTTTCTCATGAGAAATCTCGGTATAGGAGTGGTCAAGTGCTATCGACATGTCATTGAACGCACGCGTTACCTGCGCCACTTCGTCGTTACCTTTTACTGGAACAGTATCGCCAGGCCCATTTTCTGAAATGCGTTTTGCGCCAGTTTGCAGTTTCAAGAGTTGCTTGGTGAGAAGCGAACCAAAGGCCAATGAAAAAAGTGCTACCAACACAATTTCGAGCGCGGCAATCGCGACTGCGTATTTTTGAGCGTTGTAAAGCAGTGCATTGAAGGAAGATACATTCAAACCGAACTCAATTTCTCCCACCTTCCATTCGTCTATCACAACATCCGTGCGGATATCGTAAATGTCATCCTCGGATTCAGAAGGGCGTTGGTCATAGTTTGGTGTGTGCTTATCGTCTGGCAGGGATGACGCGCCGGCAAGGAGTCTGCCTTCGTCATTTTTCACGTTGATATAAACAATGTTTTTGTTGGCGATGGCGTCTTGCGTGAATGCGTTCAGATTAGCGAGATCAGTCGATATGATGGCATCGCGAGTAGCAATAGCAAATGTGCTGGAAAGCAACTCGCCATCTAATTCAATTTGTTGCTCGTTTGAACCCCGTAACCAATTCAAACCCGAAAAAACCAGTATTGCGAGCAATACCAGTTCGATCAGGGCGATACCTATGATGGTTTTTAAGCGAAACGACATACGTATCGTCGCGTTACTTTGCGGAAATGACGGAAAGATTTAGCGACCTTACATCATCCCAATCGCTGTCTTTTGCGGCCTTGAACCCTTTCATGTTGAGCGTTTTTAGCGCGGCTTTACCTTTTTTGGTCTCACTGAGTTCAAAGAAGGCCTGAACGATTTTCTGCCTTGTTTCTTCATCTAACGAAGGATGCGCTGCAACGGCATGCGGGGTGAAGCCTTGGGTGATATGAAGAACATTCAGCTGATTTTTTGTTTCGTCTGAGCTTGCGCCAAGGGTCCTGATAATACCGCCTCCCGCATCAAACAAACCGTCGGCAACCGCGAGGTAAGAGGAATCATGAGAACCGACGTAATGAGGTGTAAAGGATATGCCTTCGTTGTTCAGTACTGCTTGTGTAAGTAACGTCGCCGCAAATGCAGCTGGGGCAGGAAAGGCAATATTTTTACCATCTAGGTCGGTGAGCTTTTCAATGCTTTCTCCTTTCTTTACCACCAATATGCCTTTAATGCGTTTGTTTTTAGCGTGTACCAGTGCTGAATAGCCAGGTGCCTCGTTGAATACCGTAAAGTGATAAGGGTTCATGTAAGCCACGTCATATTTGCCTTCTGCCAGACGTTTCTCGAATTCAGGTATGTTTGGCGCGGTCGCGAAACGAAGTGTTAACCCAGAGTACTCACTGATTTCTTTGAGCAACGGTCCCCAATTTCGAATGAGCTTGGCAGATGATTGTTGAGGCACAACGCCGAACACCAAGACGTTTTTACCTTGGCTGTTAATCGCGCTATGAGCGGGAAGACTGATGAGCCCGAAAAATAGGGCAAAAATAAAGGGCATCCAGTTGAGGGTTAACGCTGTCTGCTGGCATCCTTTACTGATTGATCTCATTAACTAACTCTCATTCCCAGATTGATATGCAATAAATATAGTACACAGTCTCATTTATGATGTTTTCCGTCCTGGTGATGGAGGCTGGCTCTCACCATCAACGCAAATGGTGAATGGAGATGTCTTATGGTCATGGTGTTAGAAACCACGACTTAGTGTTGAATCATGCACATAAGATGACTATTGAAAGACGATATCGCGCTGCATTCGGGGCGCTTCTGAGGTACTCTGTTGCCATCATGGAAAGAGGAATAACGGCTCTGAGAGTCGGTTCAAAGGTTAGGGAATAAGGAACAACTATGTCGTCTGAAAAACTTAATACAACATTGGTCTCTGCGGGACGTGATAAGCGATACTGCCAAGGCAGTGTTAACAGTGTTATCCAACGCGCTTCATCCATTGTGTTTGACTCTGTTGAACAGAAAAAAGCGGCGACAGCGAAACGTGGTGAGGGCGAATTATTTTATGGACGTCGAGGCACGCTAACGCACTTTTCATTTCAAGATGCCATGGCGGAATTGGAAGGTGGAGCAGGGTGTGTATTGTATCCATGTGGTGCCGCTGCCATTGCGAATACCATGCTTTCTTTTGTCAAAACTGGCGACAACGTATTGATGACGGGCGGTGCTTACGAGCCGACCCAGGCCTTTTGTGACGACATTTTGGCGAGCCTTGGCGTTTCAACCACCTATTACGATCCTATGCTTGGTGCAGGTATCGGTGAACTGGTTTCCCCATCAACAAGTGTGGTATTCCTTGAGTCTCCGAACTCTATCACCATGGAAGTGCCAGACATTCCTGCCATTGTTCGCGCCGTTCGCGCGAAAAACCCAGATGCTGTGATCATCATGGATAACACGTGGGCTGCAGGAATATTGTTCAAAGCGCTAGACCACGACATTGATATTTCAGTGCAAGCCGGTACGAAATACATCATTGGTCATTCGGATGCCATGATAGGCACCGCTGTTGCCAACGCTCGTACATGGGAAACCTTACGCGAACGTTCTTACCTCATGGGGCAGATGGTCGATGCGGATACCGCGTACATGGCCTCTCGTGGCTTGCGAACCCTGGGTGTGCGCTTAAAGCAGCATCATGAAAACGGCGTTGCGATTGCTCAGTGGTTGAAAGCACGTCCTGAAGTTGCACGTGTGAATCACCCTGCCGTGGAAGGTTCTATCGGACATGAACATTTTGTGCGTGATTTTTCCGGTGCCTGCGGTCTGTTCTCGTTTATTCTGAAAGACAAACTCTCTGCTGAGCAAGTGGCGAACTTCCTCGATAATTTTACCCATTTTAGCATGGCGTATTCGTGGGGCGGTTATGAGTCACTGATTCTGGCTAACCAGCCAGAAGAGTTGAATGCTATCCGTCCTGCTGGCCCTGTCGATTTTGAGGGCACCTTGGTTCGCCTTCATATTGGCCTAGAAGATGTGGAAGATTTGATTGCCGATTTGGACGCGGGCTTTGCGCGATTAGCGCAGTAGTACTGTTGACGCCAAAGAGACCATGTAGAAATGAAAACGGCGCTGATTGCGCCGTTTTTGATCTTTAAGAGCTTTGATCTTTAAGAGCTTTGATCTTTAAGAACTCTGATCTTTAAGAACCGAGATAGAAACGTGTTTAATCCGCTTTATTCAGCAGCATTTTCAACGTTGCACCAAGCTCTTCTGCACTGTCGTGAGCGCTGGTATTTACCACGTACTTGCCCTTTACCAAGAAAGTAGGCACAGAGTTAATACCGGATTGCACGGTGAGTGCATCAGCTTGTTCCAGCGCAGTAAACAGTTTGGCTTGTTGCGCTTCGTCTAAGTCATAAGGGCTTGTTAGGCCATATTGTTTAAACACGTCACCCAACAGGCGTTTGTTATCTTCAGCGGAGTCGGTTTGTTGTTCCTGAACATACTTAAAGAGGGCTTCAACCAAGTCTTTCGGCGGGTTGCCATCTTCTTGAGTGCTTGCTGCGTAGTAAATCAAGGCGGCAAAGGTGGCACTTTCATTGAAGGTAACGTGTGCTTTGCCAATTTTAACGCTGGCAGCTTCTTCAATCGCGGGAATGGCGTCTTCCATTGAGCGGCAATGACCACAAGAAAGGCTGAACACTTCGGTCACAGGTGCGAGATCGGCAACCTTCACTGGCGTTTCGAGTGTTGTGTATTTTTCTACTTGGCTTGTTGGCGCTTCATCGCTACATGCAGAAAGGGCAAGAACGGCAAGGATCGGCACGAAAAGTTGTTTTAGTTTCATGGAAAAGTATTCGCCTAGGTTGTCGAGTCGACGGCCTGGTGACCGCAAATAAGCAGAGATTATATCGCGCGTTGTCTGAAAGGGGCAGGGGTAGAATGTAAACCTTCGTCAACAGAAAGAAAAAAGCCAGTCAGGGGGCTGACTGGCCAAGGTTAGCGCAAGGCGCTTCTTAGTTGAGCGCTATTCGGAGCAACACTTATGGTAAATAGAGACGCTAGTCGATGATCACCTTAGATTGCGCGATCATGGCATCGATGACAGAAGAGCTGACTTGTTCTGATGTCATGCCTGCAATGTCGACGCTGTAGGCATCTGCCATGTTTTCAACACTCATGTTGTCGAACACCACTTTTTGATCGACGTTGCCATCACCTTGAGAAGAAATGCTGAGTGTCGCGTTGCCTTCACCGTCGTCCATCAAAGAAAGATAGCTTTCCATGCTCTCGGTTGCTTCCGTTTGAACGAGGTCTGACAAATTAAGCGCATCATTTTGTGTGTCGAAGTCAGTGATATGGTCTGTTGCAGGTTCTGATGCTGACCCTTGGTCGCCGCGTAAGAAAGCAAACGTATCTGCGCCCGCACCGCCAGCCATGGTGTCATTACCTTCACCACCCACAAGAATGTCATTGCCTAAACCGCCGTCCAGGATGTCATTCCCCCCATTGCCCAAGATTAAATCGTCTCCAGCTTGTGCGAGGAGCACATCGTGGGCATCGCTTCCAGCGATTTTGTCGTCACCATCACTGCCAGTGAAAGTGATGTCATCCAACGAAATGACGTCTGACATGCTCTCACTGGTCATCGAATGTGAATTTACCGCCAAGGCCGTTTCTGAACCACCAATGGTGATGTTCACATCTGTTTGTGTGACACCGTCAGATGCAGTTAGCGTGATCACTTCCGTGACAATGTCATTGTGCTGAAGGTGCGAGGTTGAATCTGGGTTGAGGGTGTAGGTCCAGCTTCCGTCCACCAATTCCAGTGAGCCGTAGCTGCCTTCTACAGTGTTGTTAGCAAAGTATGGGGAATCTCCAGCATCCACATCCGTCAGTGATAGTTGACCTGTTACTGATGCCGCCGCCGCCGCTGTATCCACCGCAATGTCTTCATAGGACATTGTGCGTCCCTGGTTTGGTGTGTCGCGGAGGTAATCCATCGACATTCCAGGGGTGATTTCAGGGCCGTCGATCTGAATGATCATCTTACCCTGTTCGTTCGAGTCATACTTGAACGATCCATCGCCATCCAAATCGACATCCAGAACGGCGAAGGTGTAGATGTTGCCGGCACTATCTTGATAGTCGAGTTGGTAGTCATAGGTGGCGGTATACATGACACCGCCAATTTCGACTTTTTGGCTCGTATCCTGAACATATTCATTGTAATAGTTGTCACCATCCAAGGTGCCGTCTTCATCATAGATACGGATTGTTTGCCCCGCTTGGTTAAAGTTCAGCGTGGGTTCATTGCCGTAGTACTGCATGTCGCCGCTATCAAACGAATAACCTTCGTTCAGGATGAAGCCATTGTTGATCTCAATGAAGTCATTTGAAACAGGTTCAGGTGCAACAATGGCGGCACTGTTTGTGCCCACCACGAACGGTGCATCATCCGTCCCTTGTACCGTGACTTCGATGTTTTGTGTGGTGCCATCTGACGCGGTCAGCGTGATGGTGTCTTTCACAGAACTGCCGGTATCGAGTTCTTGGGTTTTCTCGTTATCAACGGTGTAAGTCCAGACGCCATCGACTAAGTCCAATGAACCATACTGTCCCGTTACTGTGGTGTCTTGGAACTCTGGTGTGTCGTCTGAATCAACATCTGTGATCGATATGGAACCACTGATAGAGACGGTGTCGCCGAGGTCTCCTTCGTTAACGACGCCTGTAAACACACCGCTGACCACTGGTGCGTCATCTGTGCCCGCAATCGAAATCACGATTTCATGTTGGCTACCGTCAGAAGCGGTGATAACGATGGTATCAATGGATTCCTCACCCACTGCAACGCCGAGCTCTGGATCCAATGTGTATGTCCACTCCCCATCGACCAAGGTCAGTGATCCGTACTCACCTTCAACGGTCGTATTCGGCAAGGTCGGCGTTTGGCCTTCATCAACATCAGAAATGGTAATTGAACCGCTGGTGGTAATGTTTTGTGTAACGTCTTGGCTTGCGTTGACGGTAAAGGACACGTCGTTGAAATCACGATCGCCGCCACCAACGATATCTTCCCATGACGAACTGCTGCCAGAGTTAGATTCATAGTCGAAGCCGTTGCCATTTTTCGAAGACTCAGACACGAGCGTTGTGCCCGATGCGTAGCCTTGATATGCAGTGACACCGTTGCTGCCAAAGCTGAGGGTGACTTCGCCAGCATTGAAACCTTTGCTGTCACCATCAGGGATAATAAACAGGCCGACTTTCTCTCCGCCTTCGGTGTTGATATTCGCCGTTGCACTGGTGACGTCATGTGCGTCGTCAAATATGATTTCTGCACGAAGTACATTGCCTTCCGCATCGAGTACGTAGTAACCAACAGAGTTGTCATAGGATGCGCTGGTTGTGACGTGACTAAAGTCCAGCGTCATTGAATCACCACCGCTGGTTTCCCACATCCCTTCGCTTCCGCGAGTGACAGATGTTTCGACGGTTGTTTGATCAACGGTAGAAATGTTGCCTGTCGTGTCACCGCTGACCACCGCGACTTCATCGACACCTGACACAGTGATATCAATGTTCTGTGTGGTGCCGTCTGTTGCCGTCAGTGTGATGGTATCTGTTGCGGTTTGATCCTCTCCTAAAGACTGTGCTTTTTCTGAATCAACGGTATACGTCCATTCACCGTCAACCAGTGTCAGGGAGCCATACTCGCCTTCAATGGTTGTGTTCTCGAAGGCTGGCGCTTCTGCGGCGTCCACATCGGTGATGTTCAGCGTACCGGAGACCGTTGCAGCTTCCTCAATGTCGGAATATTCGAGACTATTAATGTTCTGGTATGAATCGGGCACGAGACTCAATGATGTTTCTGGTGTGATTTCAGGCCCATCCAGTTGAATCAACACTTTTCCGCTTTCTGTGCCGCTAACGGCATTGCTGCCATCACCGTTCATGTCAACATCGACCACGGCAAAGGTGTAGGTGTTACCTGCTCCGTCTTCATAGGTGAGAGAGTAATCTACGTTTACGCTGTAATCCTCTCCGTCCAAAATGATGGACTGCGTTTTGTCTTCGCTCGTTTCGTTTTGGCTGTCGTCACTGTTGAGCTGACTGTCGTTATCAACGATTTGGACGGAGACGCCGCTATCACTGAAGTTGAGTTCCGGCGGGAAGCTCCATGTGACGAAAGAGCCACTTTCATAATCGACGTTTTGGTCCATCACAAACGCATTGCCGATCGTATGACTCTGCGTGCTATTGGCGGTGACGGATGCCGAGGTATCTCCAGTGACAACGGCAGCGTCGTCAGTACCCGTTAGACTGATTTCAATGTCTTGTGAGGTGCCGTCAGACGCTGTCACTGTGATGGTGTCAGTGGCGGCTTCACCTTCCGTGAGAGACTGAACGGCGTCTGAATCTACGGTGTAGGTCCATTCGCCATCGACCATGGTCAGTGAGCCGTATTCACCCGCGATGGTTTCGTTTTCGAAGGTCGGTGTTTCGTTCGTGTCTGGGTCAACAATGTTGAGTGTGCCAGAGACGCTTTGTGCACCTACATCTTCTGTGACGCTGCCTGTGGTATCGCCCGTGATTTCAGAGGCATCGTTTGAGCCCGTTACTGAGATAACGATGTCTTGGGTTGTACCATCGGTCGCTGTCAGTGTAATGGTGTCGGTTTCGACCTGATCTTCCCCGATAGATTGCGATTTCGTTTCATCTACCGTGTAAGTCCACACACCCTCTGTGAGGGTAAGTGTTCCGTATTCTCCTTCGACAGTGGTGTTCTCAAAGGATGGTGAGTCATCGCTGTCTGCATCGGAAATACTGAGTGTGCCAGACACCGTAATGTCTGCGTCGTTGCCAAAGTCGAGTTTGACCGTTGTTGACTGACCATCGCCATCGACAAGGTAGTAACTGCCATCGGATGTTTGAACAATAACCGGTGGTGTCTTGTCATTTTCAATGCCAGTGATGGTGGTTTGAAGCACCAAGTCGCCTGAGTCATTGATGGTATAGAGATCAACCCCTTCCGTTGCGTTTGGCATGACAAAGACAGGTTCGCCATCTACGTATCCGGCAGATGACATATACGCACCACCACCAGAGACGGTGTCAGTCAGTGTCATTGAACCGTTCGCACCGACTTCAAATATAGAGGCGTTGTCGCTGCCATCGCTTGATGCAATCGCGTATGTCGTGCCATCACCTGTTTGATAGAAGTTAACGGAATTTCCGTCGCTGAGATCAAGAGGCTGGCTGTCTACGAGCGTCAAGTTTCCTGTGGCACTGTCAACGGAATAGATATTGATGCCATCATCACTGCTGGATGCGAGGAAGGACTGACCATCAACAGTAATAATATCGACCCCTGACACCAAATCACCTGCCGCAATCGAATTGCCTGTTTCAGCGAATTCGCCCGTTTCAGGGTTATAGGTAAGCGTGTCGACCGAGTCCCCTTGAGGGCGTGCGACGAAGACATACTCTGTGCCATCATCCGCTTCAAAGGTGACGTTTTCACGGACAATGCCCGTTTGTGAGTTACCGAAGGTGAGGCCACCATTCAGTGACAAGGTACCGTCGCTAGAGATTTCCCAAGCGGAGAGAGAACCGCTGTTCTGTGACGTCAGGAATAACGTATCTTGGCCATCAATGTTAGACACATTAGATTGTGTCAGGCCATTCCCCATCGCGCCCACAGAGACACCCGCATTTTCAATCACATCGGTGATATCACCACTTGATGTAGATGTGACTGTACCTGCAGAACTGTCGTAGGAAATACGGTCTGTTTCTGTCAATGAACCATCATCTTCAACACGTGAAATGATGGTGGTGCCGTCGTACCCAAACGACGTTGAGATGACGTAAGGTACACCATCGATGGTGGTTGTCGTTGTCGTCCAAGCGCCATTGCTATCGCTGGTTTCTGCATCACCAGCCTGAATGTTTCCACTTTCAGACGCATTCAAACTGAAGCCATCAGTATCGACACTCGCAGTAAATGTGCCTGATACTTCAGCGGCATCGTTTGTGCCGGTGACGGTGATCGTAATGTCTTGTGTCGAACCATCTGACGCAGTGACAGTGATCGTATCCGTCACTTCTTGGTCTTGGTTGAGCGATTGGGCGGCTTCTTGATCGAGCGTGTAGGTCCAAGCCCCATCTACAAGGGTTAAGCTACCATACTCTCCGCCTACCGTTCCGTCAGGGAAGCTAACCGGGTCGCCATCAGGGTCGACAATGTTTAGTTCGCCTGTTGCGGTTGCAACATCCCCAATGTCACCTTCCGATACAGATCCCGTGGTTGTCCCCGATATTTGAGCTGCATCATCCGTACCCGTGAGGCTAATAGTAATGTCTTGTGAGGTGCCGTCAGACGCTGTCACTGTGATGGTGTCAGTGGCAGCTTCACCTTCTGTGAGTGACTGAACAGCGTCAGAATCCACGGTATAGGTCCACTCGCCATCGACCATGGTCAGTGAGCCAAATTCTCCTGTGATAGTTTCATTTTCAAACGTCGGCGTTTCGTTAGTGTCTGGATCAACAATGTTGAGTGTGCCGGACACGCTCTGTGCGCCTACATCTTCAGTGATACTACCCGTGGTATCCCCTGTTACCACTGCTGCATCGTCAGTACCTGTGATGGTAATAACGATGTCTTGAGTAGTGCCATCCGATGCGGTGACTGTGATGGTGTCCGTCGCGGTATCGCCGTCAGCCAGCGATTGGATCGACGCGCTGTCAGCGGTGTATGTCCATGCGCCATCAACCAGGGTCAGCGAACCGTATTCCCCACTTATCGTTCCATCAGGGAAATTGACTGGGTCGCCATCAGGATCGACAATACTGATTTCGCCCGTTGCGGTTGAAACATCACCGATATCACCTTCAGTGACAGCCCCTGTTGTTGTACCCGAAATTTGAGCAGCATCATCGGTGCCGGTGAGGCTAATTTCAATGTCCTGCGAGGTGCCGTCAGACGCAGTGACAGTAATGGTGTCAGTGGCGGCTTCACCTTCAGCGAGAGACTGAACGGCATCAGGATCTACGGTGTAAGTCCACTCGCCATCGACCATAGTCAACGTGCCGTATTCACCTGTGATGGTTTCGTTTTCGAAAGTCGGTGTTTGATTGGTGTCTGGGTCAACAATGTTGAGGGTACCAGATACGCTTTGTGCACCCACATCCTCTGTAATGCTGCCTGTGGTATCCCCGGTGATCACTGCTGCATCATCGACACCTGTTACAGAGATAACGATATCTTGGGTGGTGCCATCTGATGCTTCAAGTGTGAACACGTCTTGTTTCGCTTCGTCGCCAATTGCAGCAGCTTCCGCGGGGTCGACCGTGTAGGTCCATTCGCCATCTACAAGCTCAAGTACACCGTACATGCCTTCGATGGTTGTATCTTCGAAACTTGGTGTTTGTCCATCATCAGCATCAGATATAGATAGCGTGCCTGAGACGGTAACGGGGGTTGCTTCTTCTGGTGACGTTGTTACCCCAGAATTGCTTACAGATACCGTATTTTCTTCAGAAATATTCCCATCTGAGTCGATGGTTTGGTAGGTAAAGTCACTATTGAAATCGTTGGATACAGCTTCAACAACCTCAATGCCTTCCAAAGCAAGGGCTGCATTGACATCACTATCAACAAACATTCTTATTTCATCGAAACCTTCTAGCGTCTCGATATTAATAGTTGCTGTGCCATCCTGAGAGTGGAGGTCGGAAAAGTTAAATTCTTCTACAGGCTGTCCATCTTTCATCGCCAATAGAACAACATCCGCCCCAACAAGATAAGACTCTGAAAAGTGTAGTCCCAGTCCAGTAAGATTCAGATTGACGTCTGTTACGTCTGCATCAAAGCTGATGACCATAACTTCACTGTCGTTGCTCGATAGTTCTTTATCTGTGCCTATACCAAGGCCAAGAGCGCTCGAAACGATATCTTGTTGAGTTAACGTAGAGTCTCCGTCCGGTTTTTCCCCAGTGTAAGAGAAGCCTGTTATCGTTATCCCTTGTCCTGATATTTCTGAATGGGTACTTGCTTGTGTCGCAGAGAAAGACAAACTTGGTGTTAAATCTGGTTTGAAAACAAAACTGGCATCATCAGGCAGTGTTTGATCAATGGCTACCTCAATTTCGTTATTGTTTTCATCAATGTAGTAGAGCGTCCCCCCCTCCGGAAGGCTAGTGATTTTAATCTCAGTTTCTTTATCGTCTGTGTCACTGACATCATCAACAGCATCATTGACATAATCATTCAGTGAGAACGACACGTTGTTTGTATCCGTGTCGGATGCAATGTGTACGTCTTGGTTTTGTGGGCCATCTTGACTGAGGTCAATCGAGCCGGTGGTATCGCCCGTCACCACAGCAGCATCGTCAGTACCTGCGATGGTAATAACGATGTCTTGAGTAGTACCATCCGATGCTGTCACCGTGATGGTATCCGTCGCGGTATCACCGTCAGCCAGCGATTGGATCGACGCGCTGTCAGCGGTGTACGTCCATGCGCCGTCAACCAAGGTCAGCGAACCGTATTCACCCGCCAAGATGCCATTCGGAATGGTTGGC
>NZ_MDAG01000008.1:0-129366 GCF_002876705.1 Enterovibrio norvegicus
GAGCAAGGAGTTGCTTAGTTGCTGGGCGAAAAGTTGCTCACTGAGCAAGAATTGGCCGAAATGAAAGGGCAGCAAACGACATAGTGTGTTTGCTGCCCTTCAACGTTTTGATTGGCGTGTCGAAACGTTAACTAAATGTCAGTACTTGGCCTTCAGCGCTTCTGCTAAGGGCTTTGTATTCCACTTTCGACACCACAGTGCCTTGGGCATCATGCAATTCAATCCATGTGCCTTTGTTGGAAAGTGCCGCGCCACCGCCGCCAGCACGAACAATCACTTTATGCTCTCGTCCTGGGGACAGGACCAAACGTTGATGCAATGTGGTGGTGCCGGATTTGGTTTTAATCTGCCAGCCAGTCACGTCCAACAAACCAGGGCTGTCATTTCGAATGGCGACCCATTCATTGCGATCGCCCGCACCAACAGGGTTTGGCAACGCAGATGAAATGGCGACATCACCTTCCTCAAACAACACCACATCAGGATTTGAGTGCGGATCGAGAAGCGGTTTGCTGTCATCTCGGTTTTTCAATATCGGGAAGAAGGAACGGATATGCAGACCGCGTGACTTATCCTGCGCGGTTTCTCGGTAAACCACCAAATCGTAGCGCCAACCGTTGATCGCGACACGGCGTTTTGCTTCGCCATTGAAAAATGACAAAGGATCGACATCATTTTTGTAGCTCTCAATGGTTGCGAGCGTCCCGATGGCAAGGAGGCATTCAGGGCTAATGCCAACGAAGAACCCACCTTTCGATTTGTGTGCGGTTTTGTTGCCCACGCGCCAGCGCATAGACAGGGTAGCGACATCGGTATTCAATTGGCCTTCTGGGCCGTCGTAAAACGAACCGAGGTAGTTCAAATCCGTTTTGCCATCGATCCCGTTTTGCTCATCCCAGTAGAATTTCACCCAACAGTGATAGCCACCCACTTGATACTGCGCACCTTGTTTCTTAAATTCGCCAAGAAACACATGTTCAAAGCCCGAACAATCGTGAGTCGGAGAACTGTAGTAGTTGGTATAAAGCCCAAACCACATGTTTTTCACTGAAGCTTTGAATGTCTCTAAGCTCGTGAAATCGACACACTGATTGGCACCAAAGGTATCGCTGCTGAACGGAAGGTCTGTTTGTTTGGTCGCCGCGTAACCCAAGCCACCTTTGGCCGTTTCCGCGATGGCATACTGATAAACCTGCTCCATGAGTGAAGATTGATCACCCTGAGTACGTGCAAAACATGCGTCAAGGAAGGTGTCGATTTCCTGCAGTTCTTCTGCGGTGTAGCCCTCTTTTTTGCTCTGCACTAAATTGTAATTGTCGATCAGCGCCTTGAGTGATTGGTAGGTCGGAAGCGTCGCGAGCTTGTCGGTGTTCACATCTTCAAACAACGAGAACTGCGCTAAATCGCGGTGTTTTGGTTTGCGATGGCCTTGTTCACGCAGCTTGATATCAGCCTGTTCATTCACCCAACGGCCATCTTTCATGCGTGTAACCGAAAAGCCTGTTTCGTCGCCATCCCAGAGATCTTGCACGATGTCGAAGTAGTCGCCGCGCGTCTCAATGATGTCTGTTGGAGACTCAATCGGCCGCATTTCCGGTGTTTGAATGTCGTTTGATTCGGTGTAGTTGTTCGGGGAGTAGAACATCGGATTTGCTTCGTACAGCGCTTGCTCGAAATAGAGGTCTGTAAGCTCGCTGATTTGCGTCAATGAAACCTGATAGTTCTCAAGGTTCAGGGCATGTTTGCCGTTCTGATCATCCCAGAACTCGCTTTGTTTCATCAAAAACGCACGGCACTGCAATTCCCCATTTTTGGTAAACACAATCACCTTCCAAAATGCGGACGGGATGTAGGTACCTCTATATGGCTGGTCATTGATCGTATTGATAGGGCCGGTAAATACTGACAACTTATCGCCAAGTTCTGGGTCTTCAAGCAGCCAGTTTTCGAGTTCTAGCCATTCATCTTGGTTGAACTTTGCATGTTGCAGATTGGCATTGGTGTAAAAGAAAGAATCGCGATTGGCCTGGCTTGCCTCGGCACGTGTGCCCCAAGTGATCGCCGCGCGGCGAACCATGTGGCCGCGATCCCAATCATTGTTTTTGTAAACGCTAGCACCTGCTTGGTAAGCAATGTCTACGCGTGGGTCAATTTTCCAACGGCTTCGACGAATCTGAATCAAGCCTTTCCGGTCAACGTTGTGGGCGGTGTAGAACGCGGTTTTGGTTTCGCGGTTCATTACCAGTGAAAAGTGCTCATAGTGGAGCGGATCGCCATCATCCCAAGCAATTTCTCGTAGTTCTTCGCCAAGGCGAGGTAATTGAACAGGATGCGCGAGAAAGTCGGTATTGAATCCTTGAGCTGCCATCAAAATCTCCAGTAGGGAACGAAAATACCTTCCTACGGTAAAGCAGTTGCCTTGGAAAATGGGCGAAACTGGCGCTGGATTCCAACATTGCTTCGTTGTTTTATAAGGTGGTCGAACGTGTTGGAAATAAGAGTCGGACATTGACGGTAGGTAAGAGCAAGCACGAAAGGTGTCGAAAGTGCGGAACAATGATCAAGGAAAACATATCTTCAAAAAAAATTGCGACCAAATCACGTCGTGATCGTCTTATAAGGTATTCCATTGAATATTCATGATTGCGCTATTATCACCCATGGTAGACACATCGACAGGAACTGACATGCCAGATACATTCAAGCGAGAGTTAATTGAGGCATTTACGCCGCTGCAGCAAACCATCAAGGGTTATCTCGCGAGCAAAATATCGAATGCTGATCAGGTTGATGATCTGCTTCAAGACGTGTTCTTAAAAGCGTGGAAGCAAGCAGATGCTGTTCCTGAAATTCAGAGCTTTCAAGCATGGCTATTGAGCATTGCCCGGAATACTGTGATCGATTTTTATCGCACACGAAAACTCGACAACGTAGAGCTGCACGAAAGCATCGTCGAAGAATTAGATGAAACCCTCGCATTGCACCAACAGCTTGGTAATTGCATGCTGCCATTTATTAATGACCTGCCAGAACAATACGCAGATGCTCTGCGTGAAGCCGACATTCATGATGTGAAACTGGCTACCCTTGCTGAACGTGAAGGCGTGAGCTTGTCTGCGATAAAAAGCCGCGTGGCAAGGGGCAGAAAACTATTGCACAAAAAGGTCATCGCCTGTTGTGATGTGACGTTTGCAGGTGGTGTGGTGTCTGATTACGGCTGTAAAGGCGATTGCAACTGAACTCGGCCTGCAGCGTTGGACATGAGCCTCTGCACTGGATGAGCGAGAAGGGACAAGGTGATACACTGCATGCTTCCTACGACACGAAGAAAGCACCATGTTAGATAAAGAAAAGATGCTGAAATTGGCACGAATGAAAATGCCTTTCGGCAAATACGCGGGTCGCGTGATCATTGATTTACCCGAAGAGTATTTACTGTGGTTTCGCAAACAAGGCTTCCCTGAAAATGAGTTGGGCGCGTTGATGGAACTTGCGCTGGAGTTGAAAATTGAAGGGCTAGAAACCCTTATTCGGCCGCTAAAACAAGACTAACGATCGCGTCGTAAACAACAATATCTATTGCTGAGCGGCGGCTCAGCAATGCGCATCAAGGACGAGTGTTCGCTCGATATACATCATGGAATCATTGTCTCTCTCGCAAGCCCGCAAACTTATCCTTCATTCACAACAACTGCCCCACAACATGCAAGGCGGCAGTGCTTTGTCAGCCACTTTGTCGGCAATAGAGCAATTGGGTTACATCCAAATCGATACCATTTCTGTGGTGCAGCGCGCGCATCACCACACCCTGTGGAATCGCAACCCGCGTTATGACGTTTCTCACCTTGATAGCTTGGTTGCAAGTAAACAGGTCTTTGAGTATTGGTCGCACGCAGCCGCCTTCCTGCCCATGCGTGATTATCGCTATAGCTTGCCGAGAAAACATGCGTTCAAAAGCGGCGCACAAAGCCACTGGTATAAACGCGACTTTCAGATGATGGATGACATCTTAAAACGCATAGAAGCGGAAGGGCCGTTGCTGGCGAAAGACTTCGAGGGCGAGAGAAAAACCAAGCAAGGGTGGGGCAGAAAGCCATCAAAACACGCGCTCGAAAACTTATTCATGCAAGGTGATTTGATGATCACTGCGCGTCGAAATTTCCAGAAAGTGTACGATCTAACAGAACGGGTGTTACCTGACGGCATAGACACATCACGGCCAAATGATGAGGAATATGCCCGCTTCTTGATCACGCGTTTTCTTGAAGCCAATGGTTTAGGTAACGCCATAGAAATGAGCTATTTGCTCAAGAACACCAAACCACTTATCACGTCAGTGCTGAAAGACATGGTTGCCAGTGGAGACATCCTTGAAGTTGCGATCAGCGATGCGGTGTATTTCGCGTTGCCTCAGTCACTTTCCTTGCTCGATAAACCCCTCGCCAAACGAAAAGCCAAGATCTTATCTCCGTTTGATAACCTGCTTATTCAACGAAAACGCGCCCAGTTCTTTTTTGACTTTGACTACCTTATCGAATGCTATGTGCCAGAAGCCAAACGTCAATTTGGTTACTTCTCGCTGCCCGTATTGTGGAATGGCGACCTGGTTGCGCGAATGGATTGCAAAGTCGATAAGGTGTCGTCAACCTTGGTGGTGTTGCACCTTGCCCTAGAAGCAAAGCTCAAGAACACAGAAACATTTAACGCGAGTTTGCACGACGAACTACAGCGTTTCGCTGCATTTAACGGTTGCGAAAGTTATCGCATTGAAAGAACCTCAACAGCGTAAAGTGTCTTAGAAGGAAGAGGCATTAAACCAGTTCAATTGTTGCTTTGGTTTCTCACAATTGGTTGAGTGTCTATCTGCGTTGTCGTGCATCATGTCGACGACAAATCACGTCGAGCAAGGTTAATCACCTCACACACCATGAACAAAGCAAAACACCTTCAATTACTCATCTACAGTTTCGTCACGTGGTTGAGTTTCTATTTGATTGGCTTACCCGAGTATTATCAGCAATGGCCGCTATGGTCCAAATTGGTGATCCTTCCTTTGGTGACCTTCACCTACTTTCCCGTCACCCGATACACGCTCAATAAATATTGGGATGACGGACGTCATTTCATTAACGCATGTTGGCTGGCGTTGTACCTCACCGTGCCGCTGTTTATCTATGATTACTTCCTGCTCGCTGTCTACAAAGGGCTGGGGATCGAATTTGTCATACCGTATTGGTATCTCACCTTCTTCTATTTTTCATTTTGGGTGCAGTTCCCTTACATCGGCTGGCGAATGGAAAAAGAAGAGAACAAGGCGTAACGGTCGTTCTGTCGCAACAGCTATTAACTGTTCCACCACGTGATGATGCAAATCTGGGGTTTAGGAAAAGAGACGATAGGGGGAAAGCTTTCAGACAGAAAGAGGCTGCATGATGCAGCCTCTTTGGGTGTTTACTCCGCGCCGTAGCTGGTCATGGAATCAAGGTAAAGATCAAGCAGGGCTTGATCGTTAACCTTGATGGCAACATTCTGCGCGGGCATGTCGCTCCATTCGTCAGTTTTGTGCTTGGTGTCCGTGTACTTTTGTAATGTATGCCCAACGGCTGGGCCATCGCAGACGACGCGCACCGGGCCTTTGCGAAGGGTAAACAGCGATGGGTCGATCACATAGGCAATGGCTGATGGGTCATGAACAAAGCAGCCGTTAACGCCCATGCGTTCTTTGTAGAAGTTTAAGTAGAAGCGGCTGATGTCCCACATAAACTGTCCCACTTCCCCGCAAGTATCGCGCAATGTGTCGATATAATCTGACGAGAAGAAGGCTTCATGCGTAACATCCAAACCCACGATGGTAACTTGCCAAGGCGCAGTGAACACAATGTCTGCTGAGTGCGGGTCATCATGAATATTGGCTTCGGCAAACGGCGTCACATTGCCAGTGTGTTCGTGTGTGCCAAATGCGCCACCCATGATCACGACTTCTTTAACAAGTTCGGCAATTTCAGGTGCGTGGTTATACGCGAGAGCAAGGTTGGTTAATGGACCAACGGCCACGAGCGTGACGTCGCCAGGCGATGCTTTTACGGTATCGATGATGTATTGAAATGCGGGGCGTGGATCGGCAGTGATCGTCGGTGCCTCAATGGCAATGCCGCCAAAACCATTTTCGCCATGCACGGCGATACTGGCACCTACTGGTTCACGATATAGCGGTTTGTCTGTTCCTTTTACAACGTCGCACTGAAGGTTAAAGCGTTCTTTGAGATAAAGTGCGTTGCGTGTGCCGGTTTCGATGTCTGCATTGCCAAAGATGGTGGTGAGAGCCAACAGTTCAATGTTTGGATTTGCTTCAGCAAATAGGATCGCCATTGCATCATCAATTCCCGGGTCGGTGTCTAATATTATTTTGGTTGTCATTGTGGAGACCTAGCCGATGAGTGAGTGCCTATTCTATGGAAATTTCACGGATGACTTATGCGGATATGTGTGTTTTTATTGTGACACTTATCAATAAATTCATGGAAAGTGACATTTATCCCTCTGAAAGTAGGAGGGAATTATCGTCATGTCTCTCATTTTAGATGTCAGCGTTTCTGTGTAGAGAAGGTTTTATCACGTGCGCGGCATGACAGGGCGTTGTCTAAATAGAGATAAAAGAGTGCCAGAGGCTGCTCTTTTATCTCGTCGTGGTTTTTAGACAATGCATAAGGAGGCGTGACTAATGCTCGGCACCCTCTATCGCTGGAGAGACAAGGTGTCGGTTTTCTAAAAAGCTCATTAAGTCTTGGATAGGCAGGGATTTAGAATAGAAATACCCCTGAACATAATCAAAACCTTGATGTTGCAAATAAGATTGTTGATCAATGTTCTCAATACCCTCTGCGATGATCCCCATATTGAGCTTATCGGCAAGGTATTGGACCACACTGAAAATGGCTTTTGCATCTTCATCACGCGGTAGCGCTTGAGTGAAATGACGATCGACCTTTATTTGGTCAAACCCGTAGGTCAGCAAATACTCCAGTGATGCAAAACCTGTCCCGAAGTCGTCCAGGGTCACAGTCACTCCTGCATTTTTTAGCCAGTGGCGCACTTTGTAGCTTTTCTCGGTATCGAAAATTTGGCAAGACTCTGTGATTTCGATATCAATGCGTGTCAACGGAACATTAAACTCCTCTGAAAACATCAACAAGTCGCTGATGAATTGGTCTGACACCAACTGCTTCGGAGACACATTCACACTCATCCGAAAGTGCTCAGGTAGTACATCTAAATAGTGACTGAGATCGGAAAAGGCGCGGCGTAGGATGGCTTGCCCAAGCGCAACAATCAGCCCGTTCTTTTCTGCTTCTTCAATGATTTCGACAGGGGCGCCGTCTTGTTTGGTGTCACTGTTCAATCGCAATAAAGCTTCGCAACCGACGACTTCACCAGAATGCATGCTGACTTTGGGTTGGTACTCCAAATAGAAATCATCATTTTCAATGATCTTTTGTAGTTTCTTCCTTGTTACATCACGGCGAGAGCGCTCTAGGTCGGCATCTTCGTCATAGAAGCGAATGCATTTTCTGCCAGCGTCTTTCGCAACATATAACGCGATATCAGTGCAGTGAAGAAGACGTTGCGGTGTGTGTGCATCTTGCGGATACACAGTGACGCCAATGGATGTGGTAATCCATTGCGTGTTGTTGATGTCTTCGCGATGCAGGGGAACGTTCAACACGGGATTAAGTTGCTCGACCAGCGCCTCGGGTGTGGTGTAGTTGTTAAACACGATGATAAATTCATCGCCACCCGGTCGGCTAATGATCGCGGTGTCTTTTAGTGTGCTTTGAAGAATTTCGGCGAGAGTGGTGAGCAATTCATCACCCAATTGATGCCCGTACGCATCATTGATGCCACCGAAATTATCGATGTCCAAGGAGACAACAGCAAAGCGAGAATTTTGCTCACACAGCGCACTTAGCGTTGAAAGCAATGCTCGTCGATTAGCTAAACCTGTTAATGGGTCTTTCTCAGACAATGCTTTAAGTTCCGCTTTGGTTCTCTCTAGCTTGTTCATGTACTTCGCAGCATGATCAATGGAGGTGTTGTAGGCCCGAATGAGTCGGCCAAATTCATCTTTTTCATGGCCGGCGACGGTGATCAGTTTTGCGCGGTTAGTACGATCAATGTGTGAGTTGTCATCAATGTGCTGAATAATGTTCGACAGTGGCTTGCCAATCTGGCGTTGAAAGAAAACACACAAGAACACTGCCGTCATAAAAATTTCGACAGATGTAGAAAGGAAAATCGTCCAGATCAGTTGGTGAAATTCATCGGCAGTGGGCACATAGTCGATACTGCCCACCAGTGAGCCTACGTCGGAGTCTACGTGCTTACCGTCGCGAAAGACGGGAAACGTCAATGCATGGTTTATCGTTGACGTTTCATAGCTTGGTAGAAAAGAAACGTACCAATTTTCCGTCGACGAAGACGGTGTTTTTGATGCTTTGGCAACGATGTCACCGTAGTTATCGAGCAAGATAACTTCTGAAAACAAAGAGTCTTTCTCGAAACCTTTCAGCAACGAGTACCCCTGCGTGGAATCCAAGTTGAATGCGGCATAGGCGGCGCTGTCTGTAATCTTCTCTAGCTGAGAGTTGGCTTCACGATACTTTTCGTCATAGAGGCTTTGTAATTGCACATTGGCCATTATGACGCTCATTATCATCCCCGCCACAAAACTCAGTAATATCACTGAGGTGACAAATCTGCGCATCAATGGCGCGTTTGATGATGAAAACAACCAGTTGCTCATGGATTACCTTCTGTTTTTCACTATGGTGCTGCGGCTTCACACGAAGCAACGTGCAGTTTTTTAGGATCATCTTGTGTACACACGTCATAGAGCTTGCCGCTTTTACGTAACCTGTTGTATGCATTCTCCAATGCGCTAATCACACTAGGGTCTGACTTGGGGTTAATGGCAAGGTTAAGTACCAAAGGGGATTCAGGGTCGCCTAAATAAAGGAAAGATTTCAGGTCTTTGCCGATACTGTCGTCAAATGCATAGGTAGACCAAGGGCCCAATACGAAATCGCACTTCCCATTTCTCAACAAACTAATGCGAAGCGCCGGTCGAGCGACACTGCCATCCGGCGTTCGGAATGTGTTTAGAAGGCTGTTCAAAGAGAAGAGGTTTTTATTTTGCTCAAACCCGAGTGTTTGTAGTTGCTGGTAAGAATAGGTTTCTAGTTCAGAGCAGACTCGAAACCGTTTGGCATCTTCTAAAGAGGTAATGGCTAAATCTTCACGGTGGTTTAAACCAATTAATGATGAACGCTCTAGCGCGTAAAGGGGGCCAATCCAATGAAATAAGTTTTTTCGCTTCTCGGAATAAGCAATGGAAAAGATGGCAACGTTCTTTTCTTTTGTCGCCGTTTTGTAAGCGCGCGCCCAAGGCATAACATCGATTACTGACCCTTCCATATTCGCTTCTTTGAGTATGACTTCCATCATATCAACGGCGCGACCACTGAATTGGCCTGCATCATTAAAGACTTGGAAAGGGGGGAGCAACTCACTCACGACACGTATTTGATTTTCGGCACGTGCGCGTTCACTAAAAAATATCATTCCTGCGATTATTATTAGTAATTTCATTATTTTAAGATACCGATTGGCGTTAATTTCATGCTGCTGTATGTATCATAAATCCGTGTGGTTTCCTGTTTTAAATAACACGGTTAAGAATACAATACCTTTCGTTAAACCTCTTGATACAGCACGCTAGTGACTTAACGTAGAGTGTACAAGGTTCATCGATAAGAAAATGTCTCTTAATTGATACGTATAATAGTTTTTTCGCGATTGAATTTAAGTGTCGATACAGAAGGATAGAAAACAAGTCTTTGTTTTCATGAAATTAAACACGTTGCTTATTTGATTAAGGTGTTGAATATAAATATGAAACCAAGGCTGCTCAGTATTACATTCATGCAGGGAGTCAGTAACCTTAACGATGTTGTGTCTAAATTGACAGCATAAAACGTGTAATTTCATAATGGGAAGTAAGCTCACATTTTTCGCTATTTTAAAGCGGGAAAACACACCCGAACAATATAAGAATGACAGCGCTAAATTATCTGAACCGTAATAATCTACTGCCAAAAACCTTTTGCTAAGAGCCTACTGCCAAGAACCACTTACCAATGCTGAGTGGAGAAATGATCACTAAGGTGATCAATGAGTGCGCGCACCGCTGGAGGCATGTTCTTTCGAGACGAGTAGAGCACATACACTTGCATGTCTTTAGGTTTCCAACTTGGCAATACTTCTACGAGCTTTCCTGATTGCAAATGTGTAGACACCAGATATTTGGGTTGCATAGCAATGCCTAAATCCGCGATAGCGGCTTGCGTTAACAATGTTGCGTCGTTTGCCGTGAGGTGGCAGCTAATATCGATAGATTCAATGTCAGTGTTTTTTTGAAGGTGCCATACATGGCGTTCAAAATTTTTGTACCCTAAGCACTCATGCGCCTCGAGATCTCGTGGGTGTTTTATCTCGGATGATTTGTCGATATATCCCGGCGAGGCAACCAATACGGATTCGCAAGGTGCAATCGGTTTACCAATGAGTGATGGGTCGGGGTCTGACGCAATGCGCAGTGCAAGGTCGATACGTTCCCGCGTCAGATCGGTAGTGGAATCTTCCAAATCAACATCGATGACCACGCTGGGGTGGGCATGCATAAACCCTTTTAGCGCAGGCACGAGCTGTGCGTAGCCAAAAGACATGCTGGTAGCGAGCCGGATTGTCCCTGTTAGCTCATCGTTTGCTGTGGTGAGTAGAGTGAGTTCATCCGCTTTTTCGAGAAGACGTTCGACATCGACAAGACACGCTTCCCCCGCTGACGTCAGGGAGACTTTTCGCGTGGTGCGATTTAAAAGTCGGGTTTGCAGCCAGTTTTCCATCGCTTCGATGTATCGCGTCACCATAGGGCGTGACATATCCAAGCGATCAGCGGTTGCCGTAAAGCTCCCTGAGTAAGCCACATCCACGAAGACTTTTGCGGCGGTTATTCTGTCCATATATGCATATTTTACGAAATAATAACGTCAGTATTTGCTGCGTTTTTGAACATGTCAATAAAGCCTGAGTGGCGAATTACTCCTGCTCAAGCCCTGTTCTTTTGGCGATGTCAGATTCAAATCCGTCTAGGCTGGTTTGGTTTTTCTTTAGCCAATACCGTTGAATGCCTTCTTCACCTTGACGATCAGACCATTTGTCCAAGTCATCACGATCGCCTTCGTAGCTGAAATTCGGCACAGACATGCCACACGAACTCTGCACAAGGTCGATATCCAACAAGAAAATTTGGCGCGAGGCAAAATTGATGGGGAACAAGGCCGAGAAAATCTCCCACTCCGGATCATTTCTATGCAGTGCGCGGGCTTGACCATAAGCGCGAAGGATCAGTGGCGCACCTTCAAAGGCACAAAACATGATGGTCATTCGTGGGTCTCGAAGCACATGTGCAGCAGATTCATTGCCGCTGCCCGTTTGGTTTAGCCAAGCGATGGTTTTATTGTCGATAACGCGCAGTGAATCGCCGCCTTTGGGTGACACGTTAACCTTTCCACTCTCAGCCGCTGTACCGACAAAATACATTTTCTGTTCGCCGATGAATGCGATGTGTTTTTCACTCAGTGATTTGGTTGTTTGTCCCATGTTTCGTCCTTGATGATGCCGCCATATACAGAGTGAATACCGTAACATTGTTGATTTTTCATACCAAGTCACGTGGGGTGCTTCGTCATTGAAAGGGGGGAACCGTGACAAGACGCGACCTTTTTAGGTGTCCAAATAGCTGCATCATGGAGTCATGCCTACTCTTAAGTGACTGTTTTAAGGAGTAAACCGCATGGCTGACAGCGCATCGTTACTTGTCTACAAGACTTACATGAAAGCTTTGAAAATAGCGGCGAGAATCATTCCCATTCCTCGACCGACGCTTTTTTCTGGCGCCAATAGCAGTGAGCAACTCTGTGAAGCCATTGGGTTAATGAACATTGGCAAGTTACTGATCGTGACTGATAACGCGTTGGTGGACATTGGCCTTGTGGGCAACATCGAAGCACAGCTAATTGCAAACGGGGTGGATTTTGTGCGCTTTTCCGATGTGACGCCAGATCCCACGTATCCGCAAGTTGAAGATGGATTAGCACTTTACCAGCGTGAGCAATGCCAAGGGATTCTTGCCATTGGAGGTGGTTCACCTATTGATTGCGCCAAGGTGATTGCAGCACGGGTAACCAACAAAAAAGCCATTAAACGCTTAGCGGGATTGTTGAAGGTGTGGCGAACGCCTGCACCGCTGTTTGCACTGCCAACCACGGCGGGGACAGGCTCTGAAGTGACCGTCGCCGCAGTCGTGTCCGATCCGAATACTCATCAAAAAACACCCTTGATGGATCCAAAACTTGTGCCGCTAATGGCAGCGCTTGATCCCGTATTGATGACGGAACTCCCTCCGCACATTACTGCTGCAACGGGCATGGATGCGCTCACACATGCCGTGGAAGCGTATCTTTCGGTAAATGCCACCGCAGAGACCGATGCCTACGTTAACGCAGCCATGGCTTTGCTTAGCCGCAACCTTATCGCGGCGTACAAAGACGGACGTTCACTCAAAGTCAGACAGGGCATGGCGTTTGCGTCTTACTATGCTGGCCTTGCGTTTACTAAGGCTAGCTTGGGCTATGCACATGCCATTGCCCACAATCTAGGCGCGAAATATGGCACACCACATGGTGTAGGTAATGCGCTGGCGCTGCCTCATGTTCTGGCATTTTCTCTACCAGATGCGGCCAGTCGAATGGGGAATCTTGCCAGAATGGTGGGTGTGGGGGATGAAGAGTGGGACGACAATACCAATGCCCAGGCTTTCATTGATTATGTGGTGATGTTGCAAGAAGAAATGGCGTTACCGAAAACCTTAGAAGCCATTAAAAACCACGATGTTTCCACTATTGCGCAATTGGCCATCAAAGAAGCCAATTGGAATTACCCTGTCCCACGTTATCTCACTCAGCTCGAATGTGAGTCACTGATTCAAAAATTGATGGTGTGAGGCAATAGTCGCTTCGTGTTATTGCTGTGCTTGAAGTTCGAACTGGGCTTTTTTTGATAGCGAAGACATGGCCTTGCTATAAGACCATGCAATTAACGTCGCTAAATACTCTTCGTTAAACACAGTGACATCCACAATGGTGACCCAGTGAAATCGATGCATATATCGTGCGGGTTTCACGCCGGGTTGGTCAAGCAATTCAAGGAAGCGCTCTGGAGAAACACGGATGCTGAAACGCCATTGTTCAGGCTCGCTGGTCTTGAAGTAAGCAAACTTCTTTCCACCAACGCTGTATATCAACACGTTATTGGGCGCGGCTTCTTCGTGTTCACGCACGCTCGTCATTGTGAGGCAGTGCTGCTTTAGCGTTTCTACATCCATGGTGTCTCTTCCTTGGTCACTACCCGTTTACGCGACTTCTTCTGCAAGCTGTGTCAAATACGATTGCATGAATACCGTGCGACGTTTGGCTTCTTTTTGCGCTGCGGGAGTTTTCATGGTGTTTTCGAGTTTCAACAGCTTGGTATAGAAATGATCTAATGTGAATTCGCTATCATCTGGCTCACGTGTTTCGCAGAAAGGGTCGTCAGGCGAATACAAAGGACGATTCAGTGTGACGCTGACTTGTAAGCAGCGTGCAATGCCAATTGCGCCAAGGGCATCTAAACGGTCTGCGTCTTGAACAATTTTTGCTTCGAGCGTGGAGGTTTCAATGTTTGCGCTAAAGCTATGCGCGACGATCGCATGATGAATGCCTGTCAGATACTGCTTTGGATAACCAATGTTTTCTAAAAAGGCTTGTGCTTTATCTGCAGCATACAGTGAGCTTTGGTGGCGTTTAGGGTGGCCTTTTCCAAAGGAAAAACAATCATGCAGGTAGGCGGCGGGAATAACGATTTCAGGTATTCCAACTTCTTCTTTGCATAGCTGCTTGGCAGTTTTTACCACACGCAGAACGTGCTGAAGGTCATGCGCGAGATCTTGGGTCATTTCTTGTTCGATAAAGGCAAGAAATGCGGCTTCGCGTTCAGGCGTGAGGACTTTGCTTTTGTCTAGGATCATGTGGCCAACGATTGGATTGTTTGAGAAGAAATTCTTATTAGATTAAGGGCAACAGACCCTCGATATTTTGCGCCATAGTATGCGCCAATTCCCGTTGAATTCTAGCGTCTTCACATTGTTTGAGTCGGGAGTTTTAAGAAAACGTGAGGGTGGAAGGAAAGGCTCAACGTTGCTGCTCATTTCTCATGCAAATTAGCACGAAAGACATTGCTCTGTTTTTTAAGCGACCCATGCTAGAATGCGCGCCCTTTGTGGCAGGCGATATCTGCCATACTTGTTGTTTTTCCATTTAGCCGAGATTTCTCATGCCATTCTCTAAGCTGGGCTTAAGCCTGCCGATTGTTTCAGCCGTCACTGAACTTGGGTATACATCCCCAACGCCAATTCAAGAAAAAGCGATTCCTGCGATCTTGAAAGGTGAAAACCTACTGGCTGCTGCGCAAACCGGTACAGGTAAAACGGCCAGCTTTGTGCTGCCGATTTTAGAAATGCTGAGCCGTGGCGAGACCCAGCGCAAAAAGCGTGTGCGCGCGTTGATCCTTGCGCCTACGCGAGAGCTGGTGGCACAGGTTGAGAAGAATGCTGAGCAATATGCGAAGAACCTTTCGCTTACCACGCTAGCCATGTATGGCGGCAAAGAAATTGCGGCGCAAAAACAACGTTTGGTTGAAGGCGTGGATATTCTGGTCGCAACGCCAGGGCGTTTGTTGGATATGTATTCACAGCGCGCTGTTCATTTTGATGAGATTGAAATCTTGGTATTGGATGAAGCTGACCGCATGCTCGACATGGGCTTCATCGAAGACATCAACAAGATCATCGAGCGCTTGCCTGTTGATCGCCAAAATCTGCTGTTCTCAGCGACGTTGTCTGACAAAATTCGTTTCCTTGCGAAAACAGCAGTGCCAAACCCTGTTGAAATTTCAACGGCGAATTCACAAAGTAAACCAGATATTGAACAATGGCTGACGACTGTCGATAAAGACAAAAAATCAGCGCTGTTGAGCCATTTGATCATCGAGCAAGCGTGGGAGCAGGCGTTGATTTTCCTTGAAACTAAGCATGGTGCGGCCAAATTGGTTGAACAACTTGGTAAGCGTGGCATTCAAGCTGAGTCGTTCCACAGTGGCCGCAGCCAAGCGGTACGTGAGCAACTGTTGGAAGATTTCAAAGCCGGTGATCTGAAATTCTTGGTCGCAACCGGTGTTGCATCGCGCGGTATCGACATTGAAGAGTTAACGCGCGTTGTGAACTACGACCTGCCGTTCCCTGCGGACGATTACATTCACCGTATCGGTCGTACTGGCCGCGCGGGCGCGAAAGGTGAAGCGATCACCTTCTTGTCGAAGGATGATTTCAAAAACCTTTGTATGATTGAAAGCCGCCTTGGGCATTTGATTGAGCGTCGTGACATTGAAGGGTTTGAACCACGTAAACCTGTGCCGATTTCTGTTTTGAATTACGTGCCAAAGAACAAACCAAAAGGCGACAACGCTGATAAGCGTGATGCGAAAGCACCACGAAGCCCACGCTCAGGTGCGAAACCAAGCGGACGTTCAAACAACCAAGATCGTCGTCGCGCTGATGATAGCGCGAGTAAACCAGTATCGCGTCAGCGTTCAGAGTCAGGCCGCTCAAGTAGCCCTTGGGATTCGCTGAAGCCGAAAAAAAACAGCTAACGCAGAACACATAAGCACGCGAGTTATGTCGTCGAGTGTACTTAGCGTTTTTGTTTTACGAAGCCCGCAGTTGCGGGCTTTTTTGTACGCGGAATGAAATACTGCACTGTCGTCTTAAAAACGGGAGACATGAATTGACCTTGGCGCATTTCACCGCCATGGTTGAAATGGAGTATCACGCAGCAGAAATGGGTGTCGGTAACATGCACAGAGAAGCAACGCGCCAACAAGTCACGCAGAAAAACCGAATCAAGCAATCCGTATGGGTGGGTTTGAGCGCGTTGTTGCTTGGTGGTTGTGTTTCCCCTCAGCAAGACGCGTGGGTAACAATCAATGGCATTTCAGTCACGGCCGAAGGGGCGAACGATGTTAGCACGCAATGTCAAAACGCCATCCTAGCCAAAGTCGAGCGAGAGAACATCGACGCCACTCCTCAAGAGTGGGCGGAAGCCATGGATTTATGCATGCTTTCAAATGGCCTTGTTCGCAAAGATGATCTCTATGAATACACGCCAATTTTGGTCGAGGCCACGGCACGCAGAATCAATAGCGATGTGCCTGTAATGGTGGATGATGTGACGCGATTAGACTTGGTTGAAAACGACCGACGTACATTGCGCTTTTATCACACCATTTTGGATGATTTGGTCGAAGACATTAACCTCGAACAATTCAATCATGTCGTGCCCAAAATTGTGGCGAAGAACAGCTGCAGTGTCCGTCCTACCGCTGTGTTACTTGAGAATGACGTGGTCTTCCGCTACTTCTATTTCGATGCGGAAGGCGAAAAAATCTCTGACTTTGACGTCGATATTTCCGACTGCGAGCCATAATCGTCGCAAGGCGTCCTCTTGATTTTCTCACCTTCCCCCGTTGTTAGGGTTTACTCATTCCGCAGTGCCGCTATTCACTATCCGCGGTTCGGCACGCAATACAGAAGAACGCGCTTTTTACTTTCTGCTCTCTGCTGACATTGTTCTAACGACATATCAGCCTTGTCGTCTGAGTGTGCATGGGCGTGAACAATGAACGCAGGCTGCTCGAGTTCTGTAATGGTGCTTTGCAGATCCGTCGATACGCGTTTCGCTTTTCCATTCGAATAATATTGCGCCGAAAATGGGCGACTCCCTACATAGTAAAGATCGACGAAACGGGCTTCCGGTTGTTTCTCCCAAAGCGTCAGCAACGCGTTTTCCGCCGCTTTCCCAGTCAGGTTGAAATTTAAGGCGAGCGCAGCAAACAAGATCAGCACGGGCGTGGTTAAACCGGTTAAATAGGCGCGAGTGTTGAGCGGGTTTTCTGACTGATACAAGGCAATCAGCAATGCAAAAGCAGGTAGCCCAGGTAATACGTAGCTGGCGAGAATATTACCCGCGAAGGTGAACAGCACCAACGGCGACAGCATCCAACACCAAAGGTACTGCGCATACGCATTCGTGACACTCTCTTTTCCTTGTCGAAAACGTTTTAAGAGCTGCCAGAAGAACAAAGGCGTCCACGGCAGCGCAGCGATGGCGGCATATAACCAAATCGTGCCGCGTGGTTCGTTGTGCGCAGTGCCATACAAATCGCCTTCCCAGCCAGAAACCACAAAGCGCATGAAGTGCTCACCCACCAAGAAATAGTTCAGAAACCCCGGGGTTTTGAATTCTGCCAGCATGTACCACGGCAGCGAAATAGCCAGCATCAGCAAGGTGCCGCTTACCCAAGGGAGCGCGTGCAGTACTCGTCGCCAGCGACCATCAAGCACTGTCCAGCAAAAGAGGCTGATGCCAATCAATACCAGCGTAAGCGGGCCTTTGGCGAGCATGCCAATCGCAAGGCCGACGAAAAACAGGTAGCCCGCCAGTTTGGATTGGTGCTGAAACGCGAGCCAGAAACTCGCCATGCTGAGGGTGATACCGAGCGCTAGCGCAGTGTCGGTCATGACGGCACCAGAAATGACAATGAACGCAGTGCTCGTCGCCAAAACCGCGACTGACAGGATGGCTTCTTGCACGGACTTCCCCGCGCGAACACAAAACTGATAGGTGATGGTCAAGATAAGCACGCCCACAAAAAGATGCGGTACCCGAACGGCAAACTCATTATTGCCGAACAAACTTATTCCCCCCGCACTTAGCCATGCAAACAACGGCGGTTTTCCCCAAAAGGGCACATCGTAGTCGAACATGGGGGTGATCCAGTTTTGGGTTTCGAACATGATGCGCGCCATTTCGCCATAACGTGCTTCTGTCGTGTCCATCAGGGAATACATCGGCAAGGTGATGAGGCGAATGCCCAATGAAATGATCAGCGTTGCAAGGGCGAGCTGGGTCAGCGATAGGCGTGAAATGAAGTGTGGTATACGGTTCATGGTGTAGGGATCTCAGAAACAGCGGAAGTGGATGCTTTAGCGGTGTTTGAAGCTGATGCAGGTTTGACCGTTGAGGCGTTAAAAGATGACGTTGCTGCTGCCTTGGTAAATTGGGTATCCACCAAAAAGAGTGGGCGTTGTTTGGCTTCAATAAACAAACGGCCGAGGTATTCACCCAGCAAGCCAATGGAAAGCAACTGGACGCTGCCCAGTGTCAGCACGGTGAGCATCAGGCTGGGATACCCAGCAACGGGATCGCCCCACATGAGGGTTTTGAGCACGACGACCACGGCGATGCAAAGGGCACTGACTCCCGTCATTAATCCCGCATAAGTGGCGAGTCGAAGAGGTTTGGTGCTAAACGAAGTAATGCCTTCTGCGGCGAGGTTAAACAGCTGCGAGGTATTCCATTTGGTGGTGCCCGCGAAGCGAGGGTCACGGTCAAATTGAAGGACAGTGCGCTGAAAACCGGGCCACGCAAACAAGCCTTTCATAAAACGCGTGCGCTCGGGAAGGGCATTGATGGTGTCAACAACGCGCCTGTCCAACAGGCGGAAATCCCCAACGTTTTCAGGAATGGGCACGTCGCTCAGTCGATTCAACAGGGTATAGAACATACGCGCGGTGAACCGCTTGAATGCACTTTCACCCAAGCGAGCTTTACGCTGCATATCCACAACGTCGTAGCCTGATTGCCAAGCTTCAATCATCTCGGGGATAAGCTCCGGCGGGTCCTGAAGGTCGGCATCCAGCAATATAACGGCATCACCACGGGTGGCTTTTAATCCCGCCGACATGGCCGCTTCTTTGCCAAAGTTCCGGCTGAGCCGAATCAAGGTCACATCGTGGTGCTCAGCATCGAGTGCACTGGCAATGTTGGCGCTGTCGTCCTTACTGCCATCGTCCACATAGATGATTTCGCAGCGTGCGTTGAGTGTGTCGAGCACCGACAAAATGCGCTGGTGACACGCCGCGAGAACAGCTTGTTCATTAAAAAATGGCACCACCACAGAAAGGTACGGTGGGGCATGAGAAGTTGGCTGAGCTGGGAAATATCGAATTACTGTCAAAATGGGACCTCCTACGTCAGTGAGGGCCACATTACGAGGAGAGAAGTGAAAGAAAGGTCGTTCACTTTTTTTTTATGTTTTCTGTGCAAGAATAAAGAAGAATTCGGCAGCCAGGTTTAGTGAAAATGAAAATATTACTCGTTGAAGATCATGCAGATATTGCGGGTGTTATCTACGATTACTTCGAATTGCTTGGTCACACCATGGACCATGCATTATCCGGCACGCAGGCCCTAAATCTGGTGGAAGACAATCATTATGACGTCGTCATTCTCGATGTAATGTTACCCAAAATGGACGGCATGACGGTGTGCAAAAAACTGCGTGAAAATGGCGTAGATACCCCTGTGCTCATGCTGACAGCGATGGGCGAGCGAGAAGACATTCTCTCTGGCTTCGATCATGGCGCAGATGATTACTTGGTAAAGCCATTCGATTTGAAGATCCTTGAAGCACGGGTGTCGGCGCTTAATCGACGCCGCACGGGGCAAGTGTCCGTCCGCGAGTTGGTTTTTGGCGAACTGAGCTTATCTCTCACATCACACATTGCTGTTCGTCGTGAGTGTCAATTTACCCTTAACCCATCGTTATTTACTGTGCTCAAATTGCTGATGGCACGTGCTCCGCAAGTGGTGACGAAAGAAGAGTTGGCCACCGCGCTATGGGGCGATGACGAACCCGAAGGCAACGTGTTGCGCAGCCATGTCTATCAACTCAGAAACCTCATTGATAAACCGTTTGAGTTTGGGTATATCCGCACCGTTCCGAAGATTGGTTATCAATTGGTCGACAAACCGAGTGGCGCAGAATGAGCAAGATTAAATCCGCAAAACAGCTGACGTTTACATATTTTTCGATTGTGGCGTTTGCCATCATCACCATTCACTTTTCCGTGCTGGAAAGTACGGTTGAAAACCTCGAACATTTTACGGCTCAGCACCGATTGGAGTTGTTGGCAAATAGCCTGAAAGAGGTTGATATCGACAGTGACGAAGTGGTGCTCGACAATTTTTCGACCGCCTACATCGGCTATGGTGCGTTGCCCGATTCGCTCGAAATCAGCAAACAACTTGCGCTGAACAGTGCCGTAGAAATCTACAAAGCAGGGAGAGTCGGTCAAGAAACAGATTACTTTGTGATGAAAACTGAAGTGTTGATGAATGGTGAAATGCTCGATGCTTACATCGTCAACAATGATCCCATCTTTGAATTAAGCGAAGATAAAGCGTTGAACTCACAAACCAATCAGCTGCTCTTATCGTTTGGGTTGCTGATTTTAAGTTTGCTGGTCGTGCTAAAAATTGCGTCTAGGTTGACCAAGCCCTATTCGTCGCTCACCAATCAATTGAGTGCCAAACCCAAAGGGGACTTGTCACCCCTGACATTGCCAGCAGCAGGTAAAACAGTCGAGCTTGTGACCTTGACTGAAAGTATTAACACCTATCAATCGCAAATCGCTGAGATGCTGGAAAGAGAACGGGCGTTTAACCGTTTTGCGAGCCATGAATTACGCACACCGCTCATGGTATTACGCGGCAGTTTGTCTCTGCTTGAACACTCTAACGATCCTCATTTCGTTGATAAGCAGCGAGTGCGAATGACAACCGCAGTCGAAGCCATGCAAGACTATGTGGAGACCTTGTTATCACTGACGCGAGAGAAAGAAGATGCAGTCACACCGTGGCGACTAAACAGCGCCGAAATCGAGACCTTACTTTCACATTTTCAAATGTTGCTGGAAGAGAGAGACATCGACGTGTCGGTCAATGTCGAACATGCTCCGTGTTTGCGCGTGTCTCATAAAGCCGTCGGGATTTTAATTGGTAACTTGATTAAAAATGCTTTTGTGTACACCGAACAAGGGCACATCACTGTGCATGTTTCTTCAAACGCTGTCGTGATTAAAGACACGGGAGTGGGCCTAGAGAACGAGAGTAAGGCGAATCAAGGGTATGGATTGGGTTTGGTCATTGCGCAAGACATCGCACGAAAATATGGTTGGCAAATAGATCTAAAAGCGAATGAAGCGGGGGGATGCACGGCTAGCGTAACAGGGTTAGAAAACGAAGGGTTAAAGTAGCGCGTTGACATTTTTTTCACCTATCGTCTGGTTAACTAAACCTATCGATAAGGAGATACGTATTATGAAAAAAATGTTTGGGATTGCGTTGGGTGTTTTAGGTTTAGGGGTGATCGGTTTTATCGCACTAGTTGCCTACGAAAACACAATTTATGGTGAAAGTGATGTGGCAAATGGTAAACAAAAATATGTTGAAAACTGCCTTGTTTGCCACGGTCAGAAAGGTCACGGTGATGGTTTAGCTGCTGCGGCACTCCCTGAAAAACCTGTAAATTTGCACAAGAAATTTGGCCGTTTGAATCCGATAAAATCAGGGATCATTGGCGCAGTAATAGAAGGCCGTGATGGGGGCATGCCTGCGTTTGAAGGCGTGCTCACCAAAAACGACGTGAACGACATCATGGCATATGTGTTGGAGCAAAACGACGTGACAAACTAGTGTGCTTTTTAAGCAATTAGAACTGCGCCGCACAAACGGCATAGCCTGTCGATTATGCCCGCTGGCTGTGTCATAAATAATGCATCGCTCAATAATACATACCTCTTCACTCCGTGTTTATTGGGCTCTTGGTTTCAATCAGCGATCCACTGCCTTTTAAGCTGATACATCCGCAAGTGACATCTCATTTGTGGTCAACCTTCGTCTAACTTGACGAACACCCGCCAGCACCGTTTTGGTGTTTAGTGACAGCAACACAGTCGCTGGTGGGTGCGTTTTTTCCCCGATTTACACCGTCTTTTAAATTCGCCCCTTTATTTATCGGCCTCTAACCTCTCGCTAGCCCGCATTCCTCTGCCGATTTACACCGTAAATTTTTCCATCGTCTGCGTGAATTCGTTGATGAGACAACGTGGTTGTAAGTAGTGGGCTTTACCCAAACGAGTTGAAGATGACGGATTCAGCGAGATTGACTGGTGTTGTGATCGCGGCGTCCCTTTGTAGATGTAGTCACCTCCATCAAAAAGGGACAACAAAGAGCACGATGGCAGTCAACTCGCCCGTAGGGAGGCCCTCAATGCGCCCACTTCTTCGTTAGATGCCTCGGAAATGAGGTGACTATTCCTCGCGAAATTCGCCGCGAATTGAACGCACTGATGGCCTCTGGATACGAGCATCTTCAGGTCGTTTGGGTATGTAACCTTGCAAACAGTTGTTCGTCTCTTTACATAACTCGGCTAAGGTGAGGGCAAATTTAATGGGGTGTGATGATGAAAAAATGGCGTGTGTTACTAACAAGTGCTGTGGTGATGACGGCGCTAACGGCGTGTTCGTTGACTCCCCAAGATCATGCTGACAGCACGGTGTCCGGGTCTGTTGTGCAGATGGCTGAAATCAATGATGCCCGAGAGATCCGTGATATTTATGATCGCCAGTTAGGCGAATTGTCTCCGTATCAGCTTGGGCATTATGGGCTTCGTATGTATCGCCAGACTCAAGATGACTATTACAAAGGCGCGGTTTGGACGGATATGGCGCGGGTGGCGAGTCGTCTTAACGCGTATGCGGCAGACATTAACAGTCAAGCGGATGTAGAACGACTTGGTAAAGTGCGTCTGTCCCATTATGGATCTGGCGATTCTGAGCGAGATGCGTTGCGGCAGAAAGCGGGCATTGGGCGTGAAGAATATTTGGTGCTTGGTGCTGGGCTGATAAGCAGCATGGCGCGTGCCAATGAATATGGTTTGGCACACATTGAAGATGAGAAACTGCGTGACGTGTTGGGTTGGTATAACTTTAGTGTTTATGTCACCAACCCTGAAATGATTCGTGCTTGGGCTGCGCAGCTGGCGAACCAAGTGTATTGGCTGAAGCAACTTGGTGAAGATGATCTGACGAAAACATTCGAGTCCGCGTTTCGCGAAACCTACCCAGACAGCGAAGATACACAGCTCTCCACGCAGCAATTTAACAATAAATTGTATGGCATGACGCACATCATTCTCGCGGCATCAGAATATTACCGCGTGCCAGTGTCTGAATCAGATTTCGCGTGGATCTATACGTATTACCGCGACAATATAGATACGATTTTAGCGCGCTCAAAACCGGATGTGGTGGCTGAAATTGGCATCAGTTTTCTGCTGGCAGGGCTTGATGATGATCCTGTCGTCGAACGTGCACAAGCCTATGTTCGACAGGCGATTTCAGATCAAGCTGGCATCGTACCTTCTGTATCAGGTAGCGTCGATCTTGCCAAGGGTGAGCATCGCAACGTACTCGCCATCATGTTGCTTGATTGGCAAGGTGCGAATGCCGTGCCGATGGCGGGGCAGAAAAATGGCATTGTTTCATCTGTTCCCTGGGGGTTGGTACCGAAAGCGAAGCCCTAGTGGAAAAATCGAAACCCATAAAAAAGAGAAGCAGGGAACCCTGCTTCTCTTTTTTGTATTCGGAAATCAGTTTGTGCTGATTAGTGGCTATTAGCGAAAGCAGTGCGCCGCATAACGTGCCAAACCTGACGTGACAGAGCCAAAATAGTCTCCCGCCACAATCGGTACACCGGGAAGGGTGTTTTCCAACAAGGCACGAAGAATCGGGGAGCGCGCACTACCGCCTGTCATGAAGATCGCATCCGGTTTAGCATCAGCTTGCGCAATGGCATCTTGCACTAGCTCAGCGATACGCATCACTGGGTTGCTGATCGCCTCTGCCAATTGGTCAGATTGAATCGAAATCGTCAGCGCTTCGTTGCTTAGTGGCAGCAAATGTTGGGTGCTGGTTTGCTCAGAGAGCGCAATTTTGGCTTCTTCTGCGCAACGAACAATTTGATACCCTAAGGTTTCTTGCTGCACTTTGAGTAAGCGCCTAATTTTCTCAGGTTCGCTTGCGTCTCGGATCAATTGTTCTAACACTCGGCGGTTGGCTGATGTGTAGAAATCCGATTGTGCTGCGACGTTGTTGATCGCAATCGGGTTCCAAAACTGTGTAACGGGCATGGCAATGCCGCGTTGCAACGTGCTGTCTTTACCAAACAGTGGCATCAATTGCTCAAAGGCAAGATGGATATCGAGATCATTACCACCAATTCGGCATCCTGAGTGCGCGAGCAACGATGCACGACGATCTTCCAATCCGCGCCAGCTAGGGCCCATCTGGATTAAGCTGCAGTCAGTCGTACCGCCACCAATGTCGACCACAAGCACGGTTTTGTCTTCGGTCAATGCACTTTCGTATTCCAAACCAGCGGCAACAGGTTCGAACTGGAACACCGTGTCTTTAAAGCCTGCGCGTTTTGCCGCTGCAGTAAGAATCGATTCTGCTTGTTGGTTTGCACGTTCGCCGCCTATGCCTTGGAAGTTCACAGGGCGACCAATAACAGCACGTTCGATGTCTTGTTGTAGGCTTGCTTCGGCTTGTTGCTTGATGTTTGCCATCATGGCGCACACAAGATCTTCGAAGAAGCTCACTTGCACATCACGTAAACCCGTTGCACCAAGAAAAGACTTCGGTGACTTTACGTAATACACCTCTTCAGGATCTTCTAGGTAGGTTTCTAATGCAGAGCGACCAAAGCGTAAATCGCCAGGCTCTACATCGATGCCTTCTTCTCGGTTAAACGCGACGGCGCGACGCAGTAATTGCTCGCCCGTGGTGTCAGTCGGTTTAATGTCGAAATGACGCCACAGATACTCACTGACCGCCTCACGCGTGGGCGCACAAAGCGTCGATGGAATGAAAGGGCTATCGCCTTCAAGGGGCAATAAGCGTGGCGCTTCGTTTTCTATCACGGCGACAGAACAGTTAGCCGTTCCGTAATCAAAACCGATAAACATCAAAAACTCTCCAGCGTCAAAAAGGTCGGACAGTTTACGCGATTACGTCGACAAGACAAGGCGATAAACAGTGCATGTATTTTTCAGTGTATGCGTTCAAATGGGTGACGTGAGGGGGATGGGCCGTTGGTCTGCGATTGAATGATGTGAATCACATTCTTGCTCGTTTTTTTGTGTTCAATTTTTGCTTAAGAAAACTTTTTTCAAGTTTTTAATGGTTTGAAATGTCGATGTAATTTACCGAATGGCAGCGGGCGAACGGCAAAGATCAATGAGATAAAAGACGTGCTGTAATGTCCGGGAATTTGCTTTTATCCGTACTCTGCTAAATTTGAATAGCGACAGGTTCCTCTCCGATTGCTGCCTTCGATTTTGCAATTAACCGCCGTCGTTTATCAGTCTAGAAACGCATTCTTGATCAACCGCTCTCTGATTACTGGCTGGTGCAAATCCCCCTAATTAACCCTAGATATGCGTGGGTCTGTGACCTTGTAAACGCAAGTTGGAGAGACAATGTTGTCAGTTGATGGTGTCAAAGCGGTATGTTTTGAGTTGGACGGTACGTTAGTGGATACTGCGGCAGATATTCGTTATGCCGCAGAAGAAATGCTCAAAGACATCGGGCTTCCCTGTTTGAATGCAGAGCATGTCAGCGATTGGATGGGCGATGGCACTGACAAGCTGATCCATCGCATTTTATCGCGCCAAATCGATGGGTCTGTGCCTGATCCTATTTTTCGTTTGGGCAGCGCTCTGTTTCTTAAAGCTTATCAGCATCGTCAGCATGCAACAGCCACACTCTATGAGGGGGTCGATTCGCTGCTTCGCCAACTCACACGAAAGAAAATTCCTACAGTGTTGGTCACCAATCAATCTACCTTTCATGCGAACGAGATTCTGACAGTGTTGGGTATCCGCAATCATTTCTCGTCAGTATTAGGCCGAGATGCCTTGCAAGAACCTAAACCTTCCCCTGATGGGTTGTTGGAAGCGGCTTTGTTGCTGGGCCTCAAACCCGAACAGTTGCTCATGGTGGGAGGGAGTGTGAATGATGTAAATGCGGCGCGTGCCGTTGGGTGCCCGGTGGTGTGCGTGAATTATGGTTACAACTACGGCGTCGATATTCGTTTTTCTGCGCCAGACAGCGTGGTGACATCCATTTCGGATATCGCAACGTATTTTGACAGTGGTAAAAGCAAGTTGAGTGCATCGCGTACTCGACATGCCGCGCGCAAGCCAAAATCTGTCAATGAGAAGAGATAAACGTCTTTTTTGTTGTTCATTTTGCCCTCTTTGTTCATAAAAGGTGAAAAGCACTTAACCTGAATTCGTTAAGTGCTTTTCTTTGTCCTATAGTGCGAACGGGCAACACACTGAGTAATCACTCGATACAACAACACATAACAATGGCGATTGCTCGGGTCGTGTTTTGAATCAATGAGTATTTGTACTAGGGAGGGTACGTAATGTATCGCAAAGTATTGACGTTCTGGTTTGAGGAATTAACGCCGAAAGACTGGTTCTCAAAAAACGATGAGCTTGATAAACAGATCGCACAACGTTTTGGTGAAGTGCTGGAGCAGGCATCACGTGCAGAGCTATTTGATTGGCGAAGCTCAGCCAAAGGTCGCTTGGGAGAAATACTGGTGCTGGATCAGTTTTCTCGAAATATATATCGAGATACACCAAAAGCATTTGCGCAAGATCCTCTGGCGTTGGCTTTGGCGCAAGAAGCAATCAACCTAGGCATTGAAAGAGAGCTGAGTGAAATAGAACGTACTTTTATGTACATGCCATACATGCACAGTGAATCCCAGAAAGTGCACAAAGACGCTATGCAGCTTTTCAATAGCCTTGAAGATAAACAGTCTTATGAATATGAGATTAAGCACAAAGAAATTATCGATCGCTTTGGCCGTTATCCGCACCGTAATGCCATTTTAGGCAGGGAATGTACTGAAGAAGAAACGGCGTTTTTAAAACAACCAGGCTCAGGCTTTTAGGTGTCTCGTAGCGCGGTTCTATAAATCGCAACAAGACCAATTTAAAAGAGGCGCATAATGCGCCTCTTTTTCTTTTTGGTGGCCAACGCAGCGATTAATCGGCTCGCTGTTGAAATTCAGGCTTAGGTGTCACTCGTGGGTGAATCACGTCCAATGAATCCGGTAAGCCATGATCGTTGATCATTTGAGCGTGCATACGGCGTAGTTGTCGAGGTTCGGCAACACCACACGAATGGGCGATAACGCCGACTTCATACATTAAGTTTTTCGCATAGTGTGCAACGCGCTCGGCTTTGTCTGATACGACCAAACCGTGTTGCAGCTTAGGGTCGTGCGTGGTAATGCCAGTCGGGCAGGTGTTTTTATTGCACTGCAAGGCTTGGATACACCCTAACGAAAACATAAAACCACGCGCAGAAGTAATGAAATCAGCACCAATGCACAATGCCCATGCCACTTCCGCTGGGTTAATCAACTTGCCTGACACAATCACTTTAATCCGAGATTTCAAGCCATAGGTTTCCAAGATATCCACGACCATTGGCAAGCTGCGTTTGATGGGCAGGCCCATGAAATCCATGAGTGATTGAGGTGCTGCTCCAGTACCACCATCTGCTGAATCGATGGTGATGAAATCCGGTGCAGAATCGATACCGCGCTGGTGGATTTCTTCCATCAAGGTTTCCAGCCAACCATAAGCACCGATAACGGCTTTAAACCCGACGGGCTTTCCCGTTACCTTACGCACACGAGCGATCATATCGAGCAAATCGCTCACGCTGCGGATCTCGGTGTGTCCGTTCGGGCTGATTGAATCTTGGCCTTCTGGAATACCACGAATAGCGGCGATTTCAGCGTTCACTTTGTTCCCAGGTAAGATCCCGCCTTTGCCCGGTTTTGCTCCTTGGCTCATTTTAATTTCGAACATGCGTACTTGTTCGTTAGCGGCAATGGCTTGTAGCTTTTCATCGCTAAGGTTGCCTTGTTCGTCACGAACACCGTATTTGGCCGTACCAATTTGGAAAATGATGTCAGCGCCACCTTCAAGGTGATAAGGCGATAGGCCGCCTTCGCCTGTGTTCATCCAAACGCCTGCTTTCTTTGCGCCTTTAGATAAAGAGAGAACCGCAGGTACACTGAGCGCCCCAAAGCTCATGCCTGAGATATTAAAGAAACTTGATGTGGTAAATGGTGTTGTTGCCACACCCTCGCCGAACGTCACGGCGCTCGCAGGAACGGCATCTTCTGAAAGCGTAGGGAACGGGCAGTTTAGGAATATCACATCCCCCGGTTGGTTTAGCGGTCGAGTCGAACCGAATGCGACAGTGCTATCCACGTTTTTTGCAGCACGGTAAACCCAGCTACGTTGCGCTCGGTTGAACGGCAGTTCGTCACGGTCTAATGCAAAGAAGTACTGGCGGAAAAACTCCCCCATGTGTTCGAACCAGTAACGAAAGCGACCTACGACAGGGTAGTTTCGTCGAATCGCTTGTTGCGTCTGAGTGACGTCACGAATGTAGATATAGATGATAGATAACACCGCGCAACCGATGAGAAACACGAAAAGTGCAGCGCTGAACTCGAGTAGCTTTGTCGCCCAGCTGGTAACAACGTCCATTTTGTTTCCTTCTATTTATTGTATTTTTGAATGCTCACGAATCAATAGACCGCCCCTACGAGGCTATACTTTCTTCGTGATCAAGAAGGCTCGATAAAGTCGCTCATCGGCTCGTTGTTATCGGCGTGTGAGAAATGTCTTTGCGAAGAGAGCGGTCTAGTTGGTTGATAGGGTTAACTTATCGAGACATTCAAGGTGTTGATCGCTTGAGTGCGCGAAGCAGTAATAAAGAGAATCTGTATTTAAAGAGAAAGCAGATAAAAACCTGTATTACGCGCTTTGTTGTGCAACGGAGGAAGCAATGAAAAATGACTTAAATCCTGCGAGATTGCTGGAAGCGTTTGAAATCGTCATGGCGAAGGGTGAGAAGACTGAGCTCGGGAAGATCTATGAAGGCATCGAAGCGATGACAGACTATGATGGATACAACGTTTACCTGCGAGGAAGCGGGGTAGAACTCCACATCGGTTTTCACAATACCTATGACTTGAAATACGACCAAGCCCATCAACGAGACAGCTTCCTAAAGAAGATTGATGCGTTGCTGAGTGCATAGACAAGATAACCAAAGAAAACAGAGTGACGTCAGATAGAACCTTTCCTTTTTAGGTGGATTGTATTGATGAAAAAAAGCCCTGAATCGTCAGGGCTTTCTGTTTTTACGCGGTGGCGTGTTTGCTCTGTTCTTGTGGTTTAGGTTTGTTCATGCTCACCAAGAAACGCGTGAATCGCGACGTTTCCAGTGCGATGACCAGTCCAAACGAAAGAAGCAGAGTTAATGGGGCGAGTAAAGCATCGCGGACAATGCCTTCAATGGAATAAGCGCCAAACACATTGAACAGCATGAGCATCACAACAAAGTGAGCCACATACACCCCTAAGACGCGTTGACTCAAGGCGAACGTCAGCGGTGTGTTTCCCCAGTTCGGATGATTAAGCAATAACGCAAACAAGCCAATAGCCATGATAGGTGTGCCAATCAAGAAGTCGTGATTCGCCATCCAAACATCAAATCGAGCAAGGTTAAAACCTTCCGCAAGGCAAAGTCCCATGCCGCCAATCAACATTGTCCAAGCGGTTCGCGTTGAAAATTGTATGTCTCTGCGACGCATTTCCGCGCCAGCGACCACCATTAACAAACTAAAAAACGGGCCATTGCGACTAAAGATAGGTGTTTCACCTTCCATGATTGGCTGATAGCTGCCAGCACCTAACCCCCAGACATAAAGCCCAAGTGCGAGCGGCACCATCAAGGTTTCTTGTCGTTTGCTGATGAGTAACGCTATGATCCCAAGTGCGCAAAGCAATCCCGGTATATACCAAAGATGCACCAACCCACCTTCAAAGAGGGTGTTGAGCGGTGTCTTCAACAGGAAGTCCCAGTAGCCAGATCGTTCAGCGAGATAACCTTGTGACATCACAACGTCAAATCTAAATGGCAGTAGTAGGTAGATGACACTCCATGCTAACCAAATGAGCGAAAGAGGCTTGGCATAGTGAAGAAAGGTTTTTTTAGGGTGTTGAGTGAGTTTGGGTTGAACAAAGTAGCCCGTGAGCAAAAAGAAAAAGGGCACGGCAAATCGGCAGATTTGATTGATAACATCTGAAAGTGTATTGATGGATTCGTTATACATTTCACCGCGTAATGGACCCGAATGGATAACAACGACGGCAAAAATGGCGAGAACGCGGCCCATCTCGAGAGATGATAATCGAGGAGACGACATGAAAGCTCCTAGCTAAAGCGGTAACACAAAAAATCGTGGCGTTAAGAAGTGCGTTGAATATAAAGAAAAACCGTTAGGATTCTGAGGTGGGTTTCTCGAATTTGCGAAAAGGTGAGAGTTTCGTCGTGAAAGTGACATTGTGTTGCGCGAAAAAGCATCAGGTTATCTAGTGCAAAAATAAATCATCACGATTCAATTTTCGGTTCTACCCTTATTTCTGCTTGTTGGAATGACACCTACAACAAAAAGTGGGTAGAAAATGGCTCGCATCTGTTCAGAAATGTGCCAAGAAATGCCTAGGCTGACACTTATCTTAGCTCACTGTGTTCTACATGTTTCTTTACGCGGCAACGCCTGCTATAATTCCCGCCCTTATATAAGCCAGTAATTGTTTATAGAGACGAACAATGACAGATCTAAGTAAATACAGAAACATTGGTATTTTCGCGCACGTTGATGCGGGTAAAACCACTACTACCGAGCGTATCCTTAAGCTAACCGGTCAAATCCACAAAACTGGTGAGGTTCACGATGGTGAATCTACTACCGACTTTATGGAACAGGAAGCTGAGCGTGGTATTACCATCCAGTCTGCAGCAGTAAGCTGTTTCTGGAATGGCCACCGTTTCAACGTTATCGATACTCCGGGACACGTTGACTTCACCGTAGAAGTTTACCGTTCACTGAAAGTACTTGATGGTGGTATCGGTGTTTTCTGTGGTTCTGGTGGTGTTGAGCCTCAGTCAGAAACTAACTGGCGCTACGCGAACGAATCAGAAGTTGCACGTATCATCTTCGTTAACAAACTAGACCGTATGGGTGCTGACTTCTTCCGTGTTGTTAAGCAAACTAAAGACGTTCTAGCTGCTAACCCACTGGTTATGGTTCTACCAATCGGTATCGAAGACGAATTCTGCGGTGTTGTAGACCTTCTGACTCGTAAAGCATACGTTTGGGATGACTCTGGTCTTCCTGAAAACTACGAAGTTAAAGATGTTCCTGAAGACATGCTTGACCAAGTAGAAGAATACCGTGAGATGCTAGTTGAGACTGCTGTAGAGCAGGACGACGACCTAATGGAAGCATACATGGAAGGCGAAGAGCCATCTATTGAGCAGCTTAAAGCATGTATCCGTAAGGGTACTCGCACAATGGACTTCTTCCCAGCTTACTGTGGTTCAGCGTTCAAGAACAAAGGTATGCAACTTATCCTTGATGCAGTTGTAGATTACCTTCCTTCTCCAACAGAAGTTGATCCACAACCTCTGATGGATGAGAACGGCGAAGAAACTGGCGATCACGCTATCGTTTCTGCTGACGAATCATTCAAAGCGCTTGCATTCAAAATCATGGATGACCGCTTTGGTGCACTAACATTCGTACGTATTTACTCTGGTAAACTGAACAAGGGTGACACCATCCTTAACTCGTTCACCGGTAAAACTGAGCGTGTTGGCCGTATGGTTGAGATGCAAGCGGATGACCGTAACGAACTAACTAGCGCTCAAGCTGGTGATATCATCGCTATCGTTGGTATGAAGAACGTTCAAACTGGTCACACTCTGTGTGATCCTAAGAACTCTGTAACACTTGAGCCGATGGTATTCCCAATCCCAGTTATCTCAATCGCAGTTGCTCCTAAAGACAAAGGCGGTTCTGAGAAAATGGGTATCGCAATCGGTAAAATGGTTGCAGAAGATCCATCTTTCCAAGTTGAAACTGACGAAGAAACTGGCGAAACCATCCTTAAAGGTATGGGTGAACTTCACCTAGATATCAAAGTTGATATCCTGAAGCGTACTTACGGCGTAGACCTGATTGTTGGTCAACCTCAAGTTGCTTACCGTGAAACTATCACTAAGCCAGTTGAAGACAGCTACACGCACAAGAAACAGTCTGGTGGTTCTGGTCAGTTCGGTAAGATCGACTACATCATGAAACCAGGTGAAGTTGGTACAGGCTTTAAGTTCACGTCTTCTGTAGTGGGCGGTAACGTTCCTAAAGAATTCTGGCCTGCAATCGAGAAAGGCTTCAAAGGCATGATGGATACCGGTGTTCTTGCTGGCTTCCCTGTTCTTGACGTTGAAATCGAGCTTCTTGATGGTGCATTCCACGCAGTCGATTCATCTGCAGTAGCATTTGAAATCGCAGCGAAAGGCGCATTCCGTCAATCTATGCCTAAAGCGGGTGCTCAACTTCTAGAGCCTATCATGGCTGTAGACGTGTTCACTCCAGATGACCACGTTGGTGACGTAATCGGTGACCTTAACCGTCGTCGCGGCATGATCAAAGACCAAATGGCTGGCGTAACGGGTGTTCGTGTTAAAGCGGACGTACCATTGTCAGAAATGTTCGGTTACATCGGTACACTGCGTACTATGACTTCTGGTCGTGGTCAATTCTCTATGGAATTCGCGCATTACTCACCATGTCCTGCGAACGTTTCAGAGAAAGTTATTGCTGACGTTAAAGCAGCGAACGCTAAGAAGTAATTCTTAACATTCGTCACGCTAATAAAAGCCCCGCATGCGAAAGCCTGCGGGGCTTTTTTATTGTGTGTTGTAAGTGAACTTCAGCATAATGTTTTCACACTTTCACACTTTCACACTTTCACACTTTCACACTGAGTCCGAGCAAGCAGACTCAGTATCCGTGTTTACGGCTGCGACGCGTATCCTGGTTTTACTTTGAATCTTGAGTTGCCTGTTTAGCGAGTGAAACCAATGCTTTCTCAACCTTATCGATTGGCAAGCCACATTCGGCAAGGTGGTGGCGTTCCACTAAGTAATCAGGGTTGTTGTACCCTAACCAAACATCACCGTCTTCATCTTCCCATATCAACGCTTTTTGCGGTAAATCGATCCCTGCAGTTTGGTTACACACCATCATTGGCGTGCCCACTTTCGGGTTTCCAAAAATTACCAATTGCGTAGGCCTAAGCGATAATCCAGCTTTCTTCGCCCCTTCACCATGATCGACGCGTGCCATCACCGTTAAGCCACGTACTTTCGCCGCTGCGATTAAACGATCAGTGGTCACAGGGACATCAAATTGGCTTTTCACTTGAACCATTCCTTGATGAGCAAGGGCCGGCAGCGCGATAAAAGTGGCTGCGAGTGCGATAATTCTCAGTTTTATTCCCATAACAAAGCCCTTTTAAATGTGGCGGATTAATAGCATGTGCTGAGTGAGCAAGACGTTAAAACCTTGCCGAAAGCTTCGGTGGTGAGTCACCTTTTGATAAACAGCACAAAAATTGGGCAAGATGTATGCCCTTATTTTAAGACTAGCAAAATAGTCAGGCTGTCACTGAAAAGCCCTTGGTAATAGGCAGATAGGAACGTTTGTCGCGTTATTGGCTATGGGCACTGTAATGCACAGTCACAGTACTAACTTGTAGCCAACACTGTAAACCGATTGCACGGGGTCATCTTCTGGTGTCACGGCATTAAGCTTTTTTCTGAGCTTCTTGATGTGGCTATCGACGGTTCTTTCACTGACCACGCGGTGATCTTGATAGATGTTATCGATGAGTTGTTGGCGTGAAAAAATCCGGCCGGGTTCGCTGGCGAGCAGGTGGAGTAAATTGAATTCGATGGCGGTGAGCGCGATTTTTGTGTCATGAAAACAGACGTCGTGGCGCGTTTCATCGAGGGTCAATACCGTTTGTGGAGAATCAAGAACACCGCTTGTTTGAGCGTTGTTGTTCGCCGTTGGCTGCACTCGTCTAAGCACTGTTTTGACTCTGGCCACCACTTCTCTTGGAGAAAAAGGCTTACAGATATAGTCGTCTGCTCCCAGTTCTAATCCAAGCAATCGATCAATTTCTTCCACGCGAGCCGTTACAATAATGATAGGGACGTTTGAAAAGGTGCGGATTTCTTTGCAGAGCGTTAGGCCGTCTATAACAGGCAACATGAGATCCATTAAGATGAGGTCAGGGTTATTCTCTTCTACCCATGGTATGACGTTCGAGCCGTCATACCGTTGCGTGACTTGATAGTTTGATTGAACCAGATAATCGGCGATTAACTGAGAAATTTTAGGTTCATCTTCGACGATCAATATGTGCATTTACGCCTTCCCTTGCGATGCAGTTTCGTCAGCTTTTTTGGATGGACTTGCTACTTCCAATGTCATGGTCACACGTAATCCACCTTTGTTTGAACGCTGCGCGGCAATCGTGCCATTGTGCGCGTCGACAATTTTCTTAACGATGGCGAGTCCTAAGCCCGCACCGCCTGTTTTTCTGTTTCTCGAAGTTTCAACACGGTAGAGCTTTTCAAACAATCTCGGTAACGCGTCATCGGGAACAGAAGGTGCGGTGTCATCAATGATCAGTATGACGCTTGATGCTTCGCACCTTAAGGTGACGACGATTTCCCCTGGCGCATCGGTGTACTTCTCGCTGTTCTTTAGAAGGTTTTCCATTAGCTGCTGCAATCGGGTTTCATCTCCCATGACATAGACCGGCGTTGAACAAAAAGACGTGCTCAATGAGATCCCTTTGTCCGCGGCAATAGGGCGGTAGCGTGCCACGGTGTCCGCCGCCAAGTTGCCGAAATTGCACAGCGTCATGTTGTACCGAAATGCACCGATATCAGCATTCGACAGCGTGTAGAGATCTTCGATGAGTGTTTGAAGGTGTGCGATTTCCTCTTCAATGGAAGCGAGGGTGTTTTTATTGGCTGGACGAATCCCGTCGATGATGGCCTCAAACTCGCCTTTTATGATGGAAAGCGGCGTGCGCAGCTCGTGTGCGGTATTGGCAAACCATTCTCCTCTGGCTTTTTCATTCGCATCTAACGTGGTTGCCAACGTATTGATGTCCAGTGCTAACTGCCCAATTTCGTCGGTGCTTTCAACCGCTGTTCGCGTTTGGTATTCGCCTTTAACGAGGCGTTTGGTGGTGGCCGCGATGCGGTTTATGGGTGATGTGAAAACACGAGAGAAGAAAAATGCGGGTACAGCGCCAAGAATGAGGGCGATGGAGGCGAGAAGCAGGAACGCATGCTTTTGGCTTTCAACAAACGCAATATCATATGATGCTTCGGGCACCTTAGAGGGTGGCCAAGCAATGTAGCCCACAACGGTGTTTCCAACCTTGATCGGCAAGGTATCGAAATCTTTCTTATACGGGCCAATAACAGGGATTAAATCATCAGCCAGCAAACTGATACGCATGCCGTTCTTAGGATTACTTCCGCGTCTATTGTGCGGATCATCGCCCATCCGGGGTGGTGGATGGCCCTGTTCTGGCGGCGGGTGGCCTGCATTTCTCTCAGGCGGTGGGCGTCTTGGCGGCGGTCGATGAGGTTTTGGTGGTTCAAATAATGCTTCGAGTTCCCACTCACTTAAGTGTGATTGGGTGACTGTTTCTGTCCTTTGGGAGAGTGTAAGCAGTTTACGCCAATAGAATGGTTCGCTGCGAAGCTGAGAAAAATCCCCCTTCCATTGATGGAAGTTGGCGAGATTGTCAGTGAGTGTTTTATATGTCGCGGCTTCTCGTTGGTTAATGTAACGGATCATGCCATTGTCAAAACTCCACTGTACGGCCCCGTACAAAAGTACCAGCACCATACCAAGCGTGATTAAGAAACTGAACCATAACCGAATGAAAAGTGACATGAAAACTCCAGAGGTTTGTCGTTACAAGAGTATATCCTCCTCAACCTGACGGCGAACACGGAATGGATAAGTTGCACATTTGTTTCACATTTCGCGGGCTACATATCTTTAAAATCGACCTAGGCTAAGAAAGCGCCATATCGAGTTTCGGGGAAATTATGTGCAATACGGATAAGAAAAAAAATACCAAATGGATGCTGGTTTTCGGCTTATCTGTCGGCGTGTCTATTGGATTACAGGGCTGTGGCGGCGGAGGGGATGGCGACAATGCCAACATCACCTTGACGGAAGAACAGACAGCGCTGAATGCCATTATTGAACGTTTAAATTTGGCGGTCAGCCCAACAGCAGGGCGAACAATTCCTGATATCAATGATCCGTTGGCAACTCTCGGTCGAAAGTTGTTTTTCAGTGAAAGTTTGAGTGGCGATCTGGATGTTGCCTGTGCAAGTTGTCATCACCCTATGTTGGGTGGCGCAGATGCGCTCAGCCTTCCCGTCGGTGTTAATGCAACGCAACCTCAAGTACTTGGCGAGGGGCGTGTCGACGGCGATAATTTGCCAGATGTACCAAGAAACAGCCCGACCATTTTTAACATGGCACTTTGGGATACCGGTTTGTTCTGGGACTCCCGTGTTGAGAGCTCAGGGAAAGAGGCAGGGCAGAATGGGGCGGGTTCAACCATCAGTACCCCCGATTCTGGTTTTGGCATTGCTGATGCTAATGCAGGTGACAATCTTGTGGTTGCACAAGCGCGTTTCCCTGTGACATCAGAAGAAGAAATGAAAGACACAACGTTCGAAAATGGATCAAGCAATGACACCATTCGGGGCCATTTGGCTGCGCGTGTTGGTGACTATGGTGCAGGTGTGGGGGAGTTGGCGACAAACCAATGGCTTGCTGCATTCCAAACGGGGTTTAACAGTTCAGCGGATGCAATCACGCTAATCACCTACGACAATATTGCGACAGCCCTCGCCGAATACCAACGTTCGATGGTGTTTGTGAACTCCCCTTGGCAAAACTACCTTGATGGTGATACTACGGCTTTAACCGATCAACAGGTTGAAGGGGCGTTGTTGTTTTTCACTGATACAGCCCAAGGTGGCGCGGGGTGTGTAAATTGCCACAGTGGAAGCCTGTTCAGTGATGGTTTACATCACACCGTTGGTTTTCCGCAAATTGGGCCGGGGAAAAATTCAGGTAACGATGATGATTTTGGGCGCGAGTTAATTTCAGGTGATACTGATGATCGATATCGCTTCCGCACCCCATCGCTTCTCAACATTGCAGTGACGGCACCTTATGGACATGCAGGGGCTTATGGCAGTCTGGATAGGGTGTTGCGTCACTACAACAATCCACGAAACACCGTGAATAATTACTTTAATGATGATCGACTGTGCGATTTAGAACAGTTCGAGAACGTGAGTGGCTGCAATAGCCTCTACAACAGTGCACGTTCGCACTCGATGGATGCCATTTCAAAACTGGAAGATGAACAAGATGATGGCACGTCACAACTGGATAACGTCAACATCAATGGGAATGAACGTGATCAGCTTGAAGCATTCTTGAATGCGTTGACGGACCCTTGCGTGCTTGATCGTTCCTGCATGATTGATTGGATTGCTGATGAAGTGGATGACAACCCGGATGATCAGGTGCTTATCGCGACAGACGAGTTTGGCGTGCCGCTGTAAACCAAACTCAAAGAATCGTTACCTTAAGCGTTACCCTCCCAAACGATGAAGAAAAAACCGATGTAAGTGCGACTAGAAAAGACGTGCCTACATCGGTTTTTCATGTCGTTTGAAAATCTATTTCGAGATATTTTCTAACAGAGAAGGAAATCCCCAACCGTCCTCACCCACTTTTACTGGCTTACCAGACAGGTATTCATACAGCGTTGGTGCAAGCGAACCATTCACTGCCGTCGGTATGCGTTTGTCATTGGTGACAGGTGTGCCCCAAAACCCGATAAAGGCATCTTTCTCGTGGAAATGCTCGCCAGCATGACGGCCCGGCACTTTGGTGTTATAGCCCACACCCATGGCAGGGAACAAGTTGATGGAGCCTGCGCGGTCTTCGTCATACAAGTGTGATAGCTGATTCACGCTATCTGGACGAGGCGTCAGTCTTGTTAGCTGTTGCCATGTGCTTTCATCACACCAAGTCTGTGGGTTGGCGGCGTCTGCTTTGTTCATACATTGGTCGAGCAATGCCGATTTTTCCTGCTGTTCTGATTCGCTCAGCACTGCTGCGTAAGGGTTGCTCTCATACAGATTCAATAGCACGGGTGTTTGGCCGTTTTTGGCATGATACAAAGCACGGTCGCCTTGGCGAGTAATGAACTCATCATGGCGAACGCCACCTTTTACTGCCACTAAGCGCAAAGTACACGCCGATAGGCTGCAATCTTGTTCACGCACTGCGAGGTAATCCAAACTGTCACCAAGGCGTGAAGCGGTTTCGTGCACCATGTCTATCGCAGGGTCATCTTTCCCTACGGACAAGGGTTTCCAGAAGGTTAATTCGCGATAGAGAGGCTGTGTTTCCCACCCGCGCTTACTGTTAAACAGATCCATCATGTAATTGCCGCCCGCCGTGGATGCCACAATTACATCAATCCCTTTGTTGCTGGGATAATCAAAATTATGCGTGATTTTGGGGCCTTCACCTTCGTCAGACGAGATCTTGCGAATACGCAAAGACAGGTCGTACTCCGACTCTATGCCTTCAAACACTTCTTTTTCTGGGCTGACAATATGATAGATAGGTGACAAGCCATGATCCCCCGCCATCCCCCACAGTACCTTGTCGTACACCCCTGCTTTACGGTACACCGCTTCCATTTCTCCGAGCCAAAAATCTAAGCGATTGAGTTCGCCCGTTGGCGCAAGGATTTCATCCGCAAAGGGGCCAGTAAAGTGAGCGAAATGGTCAGCCCAAGGGTTATAGGCCAACACAAAATCAGGCAGTCCTTTTTGGGAGAGTTTGGCGTAATCTTCCAGATTGTCTTTAATGGTCAAGCGCTTGGTGGTGCGTGTGAGCGGTGTCCACCATGTGATGTTCTGATAGGCCTGAATGTCTTTTATTAAGCCTTCGCGCATTGCGTGAAGGGAGACTTCTATCTCGCCGCGCTTACGCAAATCTTTTAAGCAGCGCTGTTCACCAAAATCACGGATCGCCTCGCCGAGACCAAGGTTGATCAGAGGATCGTAACTGGACTGCGCATACCAATCATATTGGGCGTTGCAGTTGAGCGTGACGAGAGGGACGAGCCTTTCAAATTGGGTTTTTGCACCATTACCGTTAAACAGAGGGTCGAGTTGAATGGCGTCATTGCCAAAAAAGTAATAGGCGCGGTCTTGTTGGCGATCGACGAAGTGGAAGTTCGGGATCCCTGTACCACCTTTACCCGCCACGTTTGCACCGGTTTTGATGATAGGCAAGTTGCGCACGCTGATGGTGGGTGTGGTAGAAACACCGTATTCCACAATGCCTTTCGCGCCCTCTTGATAAAGCCTGCTGAAAAACGGCAAGTAGCGAGGGTCGGAATAAGGTGTTTCCGCAATCTCAAATAAGAAGGTGTTATCTGGCGTGTGGTCAGTCTGAGTGACTTCGACGCCTTTTGGTGCGAAGCCTTCGATGTTTTGTTCATCCCGCTTCACTTGCTGCAAGAAAGGTGAAGGTTGTTGACTGACCAAGCCTTGAATCAGACCTTGTTGCAAACCATCGACCGTCATTTGAACAGCAAAAGGGCGTGTGTTTTGATGGCTGAGATAGGTGAATAAGGCATCAGGGTCATCATCCAACGCGTCTTGCATCCATTGGTCAAGTGCATCGATTTTTGCGCCTTCAAGCAGGTACTGGCGATAGCCTTTCAACACATTGAGTCGGACAAAATCAACCAAGCTAATGGTAATGGCTTGGGCGCGATTGTTCTCTTTGGTTTGATTTTCTGGCTTGGCGTCATCAATGATGCCAAGAATGGCGGCCTTCATGTCGCCTTCTTCAAGGCTTTCACTGTACTTCGTCAGCATGTTAATCAGCACTTGCTGGACTGTAGCGACAGTTTCCATGTCGGCTTTGCTGTCAGTGAGATATTGATATTGGTCTGGAAGTTCATCGCCATAAAGCAGTTTGTCTTTGCCGAACAGGGCATCGTACAGCGTGACTAGCGCAGCAATAAATTGGCGATTCAGCAGGGCTTCTTCTTCCGTTTTCGGACCATGACTGCTGGATTTAGCTTCGACTTTTTTCTCTTTGAGTGAAAACAGCGAATGCTGCCATTGCGCCAGTTCTGCGTCGCTGAACGTGTCCAGTAAATGCTGTTTGAAGATATCTTCATTGACCACTTCACCCGTGTAGCGATCGTAAAAGCCATAGAGTAAGTGCCCGAGCTGAATCGCGTATTTCGGATTAGACAATTGAGCAATGACCCTGGCTTTTATGTTCGCATCGAGAGGTAAGGTCAATACCAGCGCATCAAGGGTGACACCACCCACTGTAAACAGTGCAATGTCACGGCTGGTGGCCGCACTGACATTCATGGATTCATAGATCCCAGAGAACACCAATTGGCTGCTGTTGTAGATGGTGCCGACGACAGGCGTACTGCCGAGATCGGGCTGGGCATTCGCAAAAACAGAGAAAGGAGAGAGGGTCAGCGCGAAAGAGACTGCCGCTGCACAGCGTTTTAACGATTGGATGCGCGTCATGAGCTTAATACATTGTCATTGAGTATGACATAGAGCTTACTAAAGATATCAGATTGTTATAAAGGGAGGCGGTGCAGTTTTGCGCAGTTGCTCCGCCCACAAGTGAGAACAAAACTCAGATTTCGCTATCGACGACAGTTAATTGCTGCCAGCTACCTATCGTAAATTATTCGCCGTAGAAAGTGGCGAGATAATCAAGGACGCGTTCATGCTCCTCGTCTTCAAGTTCATCCATGCCTTGTTCATCGACCATCCATTCCAAGGTTTCGTCCCAACTATCGCGACTGAGCCCTTGTTGCACAACCAGATGTAGCGAATGACACACAGAACAGGTAGAGGCAACGAGCGCCATGTTTTCATCCGGCGTGAGAATGCCTTCCCCCAATGCTTTCACAGGCATCGCTTCATCACTGCTTTGCCAATTTGGCGGCGTCGGATTTTTTGTGGCGAGCCACGCAATGATGGCTGCGCGAGCACCGGGATCTTTTACACCGGGATACGCCATGTTGGTGCCTGGTGCGAAATCTGTGGGTGACGTTAAAAAGGCATCAAGGGATTCCGCATCCCATGTTTTCCCTTCAACACGGTTCGCTGAAAGGCCATCGCTGTAATTGAAGCCCGAAAACGCGGCGATTTCTCGATCCGCGAGTCCGTAAAGGGGAGGGCCCACAACCGCAATGCCATTAGGGTCTACCTGATGACAGGCTTTACACACGGCGGCTTGTTGTTCCCCTGCAGCAATCAAGGCATCATCTGCCGCGTTTGCTACGAGGGGAGAAAACAAGAAAGCAGCGCCGAACAACGACGCTGTGGTTGATTTCATCAAAGCCATTCCACCTACCCTTTTACAACGAGTGCGATACGGTGAAAGCTGTTGTTGAGGTAGCCTTTCGGGTTCCATGCAATCGCGAACGGTTGGCTTACACCTTGGTCGTCGGTCGCTTTTGCCCACACTTCGTAATAACCGGCTTGTGGGAAAGTGACTTTCGATTCAAAGGTTTGCCATGCACCGTCATTTGCAGGATCAGAAAGATCGGCATCGATCCACGTTGCGCCAAAATCATTCGAAAGCTGAACCTTGGAAACTTTTCTATCCCCAGACCACGCGTGACCGCGAACCAAGACTTCTTTGCCTGCCACTTCGCTGTTCGTTTGTGGCGAGGTGATCAGCGATTTCACGGGCATTCTTTCGATGATCACAAAATCGTCTTTATCGACTTTCTCACCGGGCGCAACAGGTCGGTTAGGCACGCGATACGCTTTGCCTGTCATCTTCGGCCCATCATGCACTTGGTCTCGCACCGTGATTTTTGTGAGCCATTTCTGTGAACATGAGCCCGGCCAGCCTGGCACAACCAAGCGAAGCGGTGCGCCGTTCATGTCGTGCAATGCTTCGCCATTTTGTGCGAAGGCAATTAGATTTTCACCGCCCAAGGCTTTCTCTATCGGTACCCCACGAGAAATGGGCAGTTTGCCTTCCTTGCCCGAAAGGTGCTTATCCGCACTGTAGTGGGCGGTATACACCGCGCCTTCTTGCACGCCGGCTGCTTTCAATACGTCAGCCAAGCGCACGCCCGTCCAAGAGGAACACGCAACAGCACCTAGGGTCCATTGGTTGCCTTTGGCTTTCGGTTCAAAATACGCGCGGCCATTACCGCCACATTCCACGACCAATTGCTGCTCAACCACCTCGAAGTTCTTCTTGAGGTCTTCGATGGTGAGTGTCATGGGTTTATCGACTAAACCATCAATGGTCAGCGTCCATGTGTCAGCATCGACAGCAGTGGGCGGAATACCGTTGTTACGAATGAAATGTCGTGCCGTTGGCGTGACATCATCATTAAGCAGGTGAGGGGGCGTTTCAGCGTTTAATGGTCTGTCGTTAAGTACGATCAGACCATCTTTCCCTGCAATGGTGACATCATCGAGCCCTTCAGCAAAGGCGGCAGGTACCATGCCTGCTGGCATATTGCGATGAAAAGGAATCGCACCGCCAAGCACGGCTGCCATGGTCGCCAAGCCTGCTCCTTTTAGAAATCCACGTCTGTCAGAATGACTTTTACGACCAAACACCGTTTCGTCTGCGGTTTCTGGGTGCTTGTTATAGAGATCGTAGATGCCTTCCGTTTGTTGCTCGTCCGTGTCTGAAGAATGTCCTTTCTTGTCCGACATGGTGCCTCCTACTTAATGGGCCAACTGAACTGTTTGGATCGTCATTCGGAAAATGTAAGCGGTTACATATTCGAAGATAAAGTATAGGCACACCTTTGATTGGGTTTTAGGGCGACTTGCAGGGCATTCTTAGTAGCGGGACATGGATGCATGATTATGCAATGAAATATGAGAGGTAAGCGCGTTTTTTGGTCAATAAAAAACACGCTTTTCTGTGCGGGATTTTGTTTAAAACTGGGTGGTCATCCATTCGCGAACGACACAGTTTTCATCGGACAGCGCAATATAACGCCATTTATCGAAGGTCAAACAGGGGTGCGATGTCGAGAACGTTAAGATGTCGCCGACTTGAAGGTCAGAATGTTCGGGCACGTCCATAAAGGTGTGTTGATCCATCACGGCGGTAGCGACAAGCCCACTAACATCAATGGCTTTGCCTTGCCTAAAGCCGCGCTCAGCAAGGGGAAGGCCAGCGTCATAGGCGGCATCACGTTTCCCCAACCCAATCACCGCTTTGCCTTTTTCGGGAAGAGATATCACGTATGCCCAGACTTCCAGTGCGTTTTGCAGGTCCCCCTCGATTTGTGCAGCAATCCCTTGGCGTTGTTTGGCTCTCGCGTTTACTTTTTCTTGTGCGGCGCGATAAATGCCGCTGTCGTGCGTGACATAACAGCCGGGGCGAATCACGGGCAACAAGTCAGCATACCGAGAGAAAACATCCGCAACGATGTCATACCATGCTGATCCAGCACCAGTGAGAATAGTGTCAGGCGTGTCTATTAGGCCCTCGTTGTTGAGTGACTGGCAAAATTGTGCAGTGTCTTCGATAAAGGCACGGATGCGATTTTCCATGTCATCGCCATGAATCACGCCTTCATACACTTCAACGCCGGCCAAAGCGACGCCTGGTAGTGCATGTATGTAACGGGCAAGTTCTGCCGCCGCTTCTGTGCCGCGAACGCCGCAGCGCCCACCTGATACGCCCAGTTCAACAAACACCTTCATGCGTTGGTTCTTTGCCGAAAAGAACGCTGATAGTTGTTCCACGTTCTGACGAGAGTCGACGCTGCAATAAATATCGACCACATTCTCGCTTTGTAGTGCGGCAATCGATGCCATGTTGGCTTTGCCGACCAATTGATTCGCGATGATGATGTTCTTCGCCCCCATCGCCACTGTCACTTCAGCTTGAGCGGGCGTGGCGATGGTCATGCCCCATGCACCAGTCGCCAGTTGTTGCTTGAAAAGGGTGGGGGCCATGGAGGTTTTACCGTGTGGACAAAGCTTCACGCCATTTTTATCCGCGAAGGTTTGCATCCACGTCAGGTTGTTGGTTAACGCTGCTTGGGAAATCACGGCAGCAGGTAGGCTAATGTCTTCTTCAAGCAAGTTGTATTGCCCGCTGTCTTTCGGTTCTACCCAAACGCCTTTGGTGCCGATAGGCCAACCTTCTCGATAGGTATCTTGATAAGGGATAGCGTCGTTGCGCATTGGGTGAGTCATTCCTTTTCTCCTAGCCGTTGCCGTGATTAATCTGAAATCTCGAGTGATATCTATCTTACTTATTGTGCTCATTAAAAATTAACACAATGGGTGGTAGGTTTTTGCGTTGCTATTCAATGTTTGAACCTCACGCCGTTCACGCGAACGCTGCGTAAATAAAAGGAAAGCCCCTTGCTGGATACCTTGATTCAACATGTTTGTGTTGTCGATGGTTCAGGACGACCACGTTATGACGCCGATGTTGGGATTGTGGAAGATCGTATCGTTGTCATTCAAGCCAAAAGCGATGTTCAATCTGATGGCGCTCCTCAAGCCAATCGCACCGAGCACGCCAAGCAGGTTATTGATGGGAATGGCTGGGTGTTGGCGCCTGGGTTTATTGATGTGCATACCCACGACGACACCCATGTCATTCGTTTTCCTGCGTGCACACCCAAAATCAGCCAAGGGGTGACGACGGTGATTGTGGGCAACTGCGGCATCAGCGCGTCACCGGCTGTTTTGACGGCTTCGCCGCCCGATCCAATGAACTTACTTGGCCAGCAAGACGACTTTGTGTATCCCGCGTTTTCCGATTACGTCGACGCCGTTGAGCGCACAACCCCTGCGGTGAATGTGGCTGCGCTGGTGGGGCATACCACGCTGCGTAACAACGTGATGGACGATATGTATCGTGCGGCTTCTGTCGAGGAAGTTGCCGCGATGAAACAAGCGCTCAGCGCAGCGTTGTCACAAGGTGCGCTTGGGTTAAGCTCTGGCCTCGCTTACGCCAGTGCAAAAGAAGCTCCGACAGCAGAAGTGATGGCGCTCATGGAAGAACTCGCCGCTTACAAGGGCATTTACACCACCCATTTACGCACGGAATTTGAAGGCATTCTTGATGCAATGGAGGAAGCTTTTCAAACCGGAAAGCACGGCAATGTGCCTGTGGTTGTGTCGCATTTGAAATGCGCGGGAGCAAAGAATTGGGGACGAACCCATGATGTACTGGCATTGATGGAGCGCACCTCCGCGACCCAAGATGTCAGCTGCGATTGCTATCCCTATTCTGCGAGTTCATCTACCCTCGATTTGGCGCAAGTCACCGACGCGTTCGAGATTAAGATTACGTGGTCGGAACGCATGCCTGAACATGCGAATAAGCGGCTTTCAGACATTGCCGCCGAGCTTGGCTTGTCTTTGCATGACGCGGCTCGTGCTCTGCAATCGGCTGGTGCGGTTTATCACTGTATGGACGAAGCCGATGTTGAGCGCGTGTTGCAACATCGGCTTACCGCGATTGGATCGGATGGGTTGCCAAATGATCCACATCCTCACCCGCGTTTGTGGGGTGCGTTTCCAAAGGTGCTTGGGCACTACTGCAGAGAGCGTCAGCTCTTTAGCCTTGAAGAAGCCGTTCATAAAATGACGGGCATGTCAGCGGCGCGATTCAACCTTCGAGATCGAGGCATTCTCCGAGAAGGTGCTTACGCTGACCTCGTGCTGTTTGACCCAAATACCGTTGATGCAGCGGCGACCTTTGATTCCCCCGTCCAAGCGGCAAAAGGCATTAAACAGGTCTGGGTGAATGGGCGAACAAGCTGGTGCGAACCCAATACTGCTGCCGCACAAGATGTTACCCGTGCGGGGCGTTTTTTAAAGCGAGGTTGTGTGTAAACAGCCTCTTCCCCCCAAGCTCACTAAGGTACGTTCGACGAGGATGTGAAGGTTGCTTGGGAATACGTGCGAACACATTTTATAGGGAGTAAAAACAATGACAATTAAGCGCTATGGCGTTGAAGGCGGAAAGGGGACGGGTGGGCAACATTTACCGTTCGCGCGTGCGGTTGAAGCGGGTGGTTTTCTGTATGTATCTGGTCAAACCCCCATGATAGATGGCGAAGTTGTCGAGGGCGGTATTGTTGATCAATCTCGCTTAGCGATACAAAACTGCGTCGATATCATGAAAGAAGCCGGATACGGATTGGAAGATGTGATCCACGTGAAAGTAGTGTTGACCGATTCGCGCTATTTTCAGTCGTTCAATAAGGTGTTTCAGTCATTTTTTGGCGAACACCCACCTGCACGAATTTGCATGGTTGCCGATCTGGTTGTCGATGTGAAAGTGGAAGTCGATGTGACTTGCTATCGAGAAGATCGCCGCTAAACAAGAACCTGCTGACCAAACAATCATAACAACATTACGTCTCACACCACTTGGCCATCAGGAATGATGGCTTTTTTCTTTCTCTGTTTTCTCTGTTTTCTCTGCTTTCTCCATCAGATGCGCCTGCGTGCCATCGAGTTCCAACATTGCTGTATCACTGAACGCAGGTGAACCAAAGAGATACTGGAGTCGCGTCTTCATCGGCGTTGGCGTGCGGGAAAAAGCCAGTGTGATGAGCGTTTTCCATTGATGGAACGTCGCCACAAACGGATTCCAACTGTTGATGGGTTTTGGAATGCCATAGTCGATGTGAATATCGTCCCTTTCTTCCACATAGGTGCCAAAAAACTTGTCCCAAATGATCAGCACGCCCGCAAAATTGCGGTCTATATACTCTGGGTTTCTCGCGTGATGTACGCGGTGATGTGAAGGCGTATTGAAGATGTACTCAACCCAGCCAAGCTTGCCGACAATGCGCGTGTGAACAAAGAATTGGAACCCAAGGTTGAGTGCGACAACCAACACCACGAACGTAGGGTCAAACCCAATCAGCATCAATGGCGTCCAAAACAGCCACATGCCAGACAGTGGATAGGTCAGGCTTTGGCGAAAGGCCGTCGTGAAATTCATGTTCTCAGAACTGTGGTGTGCCACGTGTGAAGCCCAAAGCCAGTGAACATGGTGTGACGCGCGGTGGAACCAGTAATAGAAGAAGTCTTGCAGCACAAACACGGCGAAAACGGTGACAGGCGTCAGGGTGATATCAAACAGGCGGAATTGAAACAACCAAAGGAACAAGGGCATGAGTAGCAAGGTGGCAATGACGTCCGCACCTTGATGAAGCCCAGCAAGGCTGAAGTTGCAGATCAATTCTTTGAGGGAGTAATCAGCTTGGTGACGGCGTTTTAGCGCGCGATATTCTAAGATCATGCAGATCAAAAATATCGGGGAGAGAAAAAGCAGTGTCAGTGATTCTAAGCCTGAATCCATGTCGCCTCCATCTGTATTCTGTATTGATATCCATAAAAACGGCTTGGATACAGATGACACTACATGACTGTAGGAGAAGCGACAAATTCAGTGCGGAAAAATGATACAGCGACAAACGTACGGGTTAGGGCTTATTTATCTTTTCCATTGCGTTCGCCCACGGATCTGCAGGGGTTGCATCGCCTGTGCAGAACGTGTCGAGGTAAAGGTTTTCAACTTGTTCCTTTGCCCAAGGCGTACGGCGCAAAAATTTCAGGCTCGATTTCACGGAAGGATCGTTTTTAAAGCAGTTAATGGCGATCAGTTTGCCAAGCTGCTGCCAGCCGTAATGGTCAGCTAGATCATTAACGATTTGTTCAAGCTTAACGCCGTGAAGTGGGTTATTAGGTTGCGCGTGCATAGTACTGCTCATCAATCATTGGAAACGGCTGCGACTCTGCCACAATGTGCGTCAGTGCGCAATAAAACGTGATAGATGAGAGGGTGGGACGTGTGATTTTCAAGGCAATAAAAAAGGAGCGAAACGCTCCTTTTTTCAATTTCTGGTCAGAATTAACGACGCATAGAAAGCGTTTGGTCGCTGAACTGTGTCATGCGAAGGCGCGTTTTAATGTCTTCACACGCGCGTTGAACACTGAACGTCTCTTCGTTAGAAAGATGGAAAGACAAGGTGCTCGTAAAACGAATGTCTTCACACACATCAGCCAACCCAACAAGGTCGCTCAATTTGGCATCTGTCGGATCTTTTAGCATTTTTTCATGCTGCTTCTGGATCTGAATAGTATAGATTTTGCTCGAATAAGTGTAAGAGGAAAGTGTCATCGCGATCATGGCAATCAGCAAGATTGCAGAAACGATGAAAAGTGGTTTTTTATTAGGCAAATCTTCAAACATGCGAACTTCTTATTGATTTAATTGTAGGTAACTCTCAAACGGAGTGTGAGTCTACTCTTCTAGGCATTCCTATCGCAAGCGCCTTGCGTTTCATTTCTCGTTCTTTTTGAGATGCTAATCCCAAAATATGCACTTCGCTGCGCATTCACGACAGTTGTGATTCGCAACCTTTGAATTATTAGGTTGTTGCACACTTTTTTCTGGCGACATTTGCATACGGTTAAGTATAATGAGAATCAATATCAATAAAGGCCTGTTTAATTATGTGCCAAGTTCTGATGATCGAACGTGTTGCTTCGCTGTGTGGTTGGGTTAAAACCACGTTTGCCCAACACGGTTGTAAAGTAACAAGAGTGCTGCATCTGAATCAGGCGGAAATTGCACTTAAACAGTGTCATTTTGATTTGGTGCTGATTGCATCGGAGAACTCAGAACTGTGTTTGCCTGATATAAAGGTGCTTCGTCATCAAACCATGGCACCTATGATTGCTTTGCTGCCTCCGGAATCTGAGTTTGATGATGTTTCTTTATATCAATGTGGTGTCGATAAGTGCCTGTCTAACAGCATCGACCGCACGTCACTTTGGGAAGCGGCGCAAAGCGTGTTGAGCGAATCCGCTGAAGTGAAATAGACAGTGAAAAGCACGAGATAAGAAAGGACTGAACACCTGCGACGGAACGCGCTTGTCTTTGGCATGGCGACAAATCGTTGGAGTAAACCTCAGCGAATGAGAAAGCATGATAGGCGAGGGCGTGTGTTGGAATGGACGACGACCTCTGAATTTACGCAACTTGTTCTTGCTGAGGAATAACAATCGTCACTTATGCAATATAGCGCGGTATACTTGGCGAGTTTTTGTTACGCGCAACCATTTTACCCAGAGACTAGCACGACCATGACAATCAACCTGCGTATGGCATCACTTGTATTGATGACCTTGCCTTTTTCTCTTCATGCCAGCGAGCTTGATACGGCGACTGCCATTGAAGCGCAAACGACAAAATCTGCTGCGGCTTCTCAACAACGCATTGATACCAGCGCCATTACGTCGCTTCAACTCAAAGCGGACATTGCGCAACGCCAACAAGAAATTGAAAACCTCACCTTGTATCGCAATCACCTTCAAGCACTGGTCGCAGACCAAAACAAAGAAGTGGGTAGCCTGAATCAACAAATCACAGACATAAAAGAGACCCGCAAAGGCGTGGTACCACTTATGTATCGCATGATTGATGATTTGCAGACCTGGATTGAGCAAGATTTGCCGATCAAATCTGAAACCCGAACGGCGCGCGTTGAAACACTTAAAGCCATGATGGGGCGTGCCGATGTTGCAGATGCTGAAAAGTTTCGACAGATCCTTGAAGCCTATTTGGTGGAGTTAGCTTACGGCGGCAAAATGGGTTTGTACCAAGAAACGTTGAACATTGCGGGACAGCAACGTGATGTTGATGTGCTGCACCTTGGCCGTTTATCGTTGGTCGCGCGTAGCCTTAATGGTGAAACCTTTTGGTATTTCGATGCGCCATCCTCGTCTTGGACGGCGGTGGATGCCAGTCAAAACGAAGATTTGACCTTTGCCTTTAAGGTTGCCAATCAAAGCGTTGCGCCAACACTACTGACATTGCCGCTTTCTGTGTCGCCTTCTCATGCGGAGGCACAACAATGAGCCGAATGAAACGCACACTCATCGCTGCGCTGTCTGTCAGTGCGCTTCTCTCTCCTTTGCCCGCATTGAGCGACTTGGTGACCGACACTAATCTTGCTCAGCAGCAATCGAATGCGCACAACGCGACTCGCGAAGCGGGGTTTGAAGACACCGAGCAGAGCTTGAAAGCGCAATTGGCTGTGCTAGAAGCACAACATGCTGCGCTAGAAATTGAAACACAAACCCTGAGCGATACCTTTAGCGACAACGAACAGTATTTAGCCGAGCTTGATGAATCCCTTCGCTTGGAAACGGGCACATTGGGTGAGCTTTTCGGCGTGCTTCGTCAATCTAGCCGCGAGCTGAAAAACGAACGTGTTGATGCTCCCGCAGCCATTGGCCAGTCTGACTATGATGCGGCGCTTGATCTGATTTTGGATGCGAAGACCTTACCGTCACTGTCTGCCCTGAATACCGTTTGGCATGGTATGCAAGCAGAGCTAGAAAACGGACACGTGATTGCGCCATTGACGCTGAATGTGCGTGATGCAGAAGGCGTAGTTACTGAACGTGCCGTCACACGCTTAGGTAACATTGGGTTGGTGGATCAACACGGCTACCTTGGTTGGAACAGTGCGAAGCAGCAAGCTAACCTGTTGCCTGTTCAACCTAAACATGGCCTAACGTCGAACTCGTTAGCACAAGCTAATGCGGGTGACAGCGTGATCCTCGATCCGACCCGTACCGAATTACTCCAACAATTGGCCTTTACCCCAACCTTGAGCGAACGATTTGAGCAGGGCGGTCTCGTCGGGAAAATCATCGCTGTGTTGCTGTTTGTTGGACTTGCGATCAGTGCGGTTCGCGGTGTGTCTTTGTTCCGCGCCCGTGTGGCGATTCGCAAGCAAATGAAACACCCAGAAACAGCGGGTGATAACCCACTTGGACGCATTCTGTCTGTGTATCAACAAGCACCGAACCGTTCACTGGATGCGCTTGAGCTTCACTTGCTTGAAGCCATTGTCGATGAACAACAGGGCTTTGAAAAAGGTCTCTCAATGCTCAAGTTGCTTGCGGCCCTCGCGCCTATGTTGGGTCTGTTGGGCACAGTGACAGGCATGATTGAAACCTTCCAAGTGATCACCCAGTTCGGTAACGGCGACCCAACCGTGATGGCGGGTGGTATTTCCATGGCGCTTATCACCACGGTGCTTGGCCTTGTTGCTGCAATGCCATTGCTATTGGCGCACAACGTATTGAGCACGCAAGCGGAAACCTTGCGCGGCATGCTAGAGAAAGTCGGCATTAGCTTGGTGGCGCAGCAGTCTGATCTGGCTGATAACACGGTGACCAAGGCAATCGCATGACCGATCTAGGCACCGAACTGAGTAACGAACTAGCAACAGTGGCTTCTCAACCTCTCGCGGCTGGCCTGTTCGATGGGCAATTGCTTGAACAGGGTTGGCAATCGCTCTCCATGTTCATGCAGCAGGGCGGCCCCATACTATGGGGCTTGGCGCTGGTCGGTGCCGCAAGTTGGTTAGTGGTGATCGAGCGATTGATTTACGTGTTCAATGTGTTTCCAAAACAGGAAAAACACTGGATTGAACAGTGGCGTCAGCGCAAAGGCCAACGCGAATGGGCATCACGCGCCATTCGAGATGGCTGGCTATTTGAAGCGCATGTGTCGCTGCACCGCAACCTCAATTTACTCAAAGCATTAGTGTCACTGTGTCCCATGTTGGGGCTATTGGGCACCGTCACTGGCATGATCACTGTGTTTGATGTGATGGCCGTGCAAGGCACGGGAGAGCCACGTTTGATGGCGGCGGGTATTTCAATGGCAACCCTTCCGACGATGGCGGGCATGGTTGTGGCGCTTGCGGGCATGTTCGCGCAAGCCCGAATTTCTAAAGTTTGTGAGCGCCGTGAAGCGTCGCTGACGAAAGCATTAAGGAGTCGCTCGTGAGATTTCAGCGTGCGCAAAAAAATCGTGAAGACGCTCAAATTGATCTCACGTCGATGCTCGACATCGTTTTTATCATGCTGATTTTCTTTATCGTGACGAGCTCGTTTGTGCGTGAATCCGGTGTGGATGTAAACCGTCCTTCTGCTAGCAATGCTTCTGCCAAAGCCAGCGCCGGTATTTTCGTGGCGATTACCGCCAACAATGACATCTACATTGATCAGCGTGTCATTGATGCAGAACGTGTCGAAGCGACATTGGAGCGCCTGTTGATAGATCAACCCGAAGCGTCTTTAGTGATTCAAGCCGATGAACACGCCTATAACGGCACTGTGGTCACGGTGATCGATGCCGCTAAAAGTGCGGGTATTGCCAATATCGCGTTGGCGGCGGAGCAACCCTAATGTCACGTTGGGTTATTGCACTGCCTTTGGCGATTGCGTGTGTGTCTGGCCTGTTTCTATTGATGGCAGCCATGGTGACACCGACAACGTTTAAAGACGATGAAAACAAAAGCGGCATGGTGTTTGATTTGGTGATGCAAGAGCCTGAAATGGAACTGAATCGACGCCATCGCGACGTACCGCCAAAGCCGGAAGAACCGCAAGAGCCTATGTCTCAGCCTGCACAAGCAGCGGCGCCTCAAACACAGACACAGACCTTGTCTTCCCCGCTCCCTCAGTTATCGTTTGATATGCAGGTAGAAGGGATCAGCATTTCAGCGCCAACGTTTGAGCAGCCTGTTGTTGCAGAAAGTGCGGTGGGAGAGATTGCCGATGTCAGTCTTGCTGCGCCGATAGCATCAGATTTGGATGGCACGTCGAATCAACAAGCCATGCCAATGTATCGATCAGAGCCGAGCTACCCTGCGAAGGCACTGCGTCGCCGCATTGAAGGGTTTGTGGTGATCCGTTTTACCATTGATGAAACCGGGCGTCCGCAAGATTTAGAAGTGGTAGAGGCCTCGCCGAAGCGCGTTTTTGAACGCGATGCCATGCGCGCCCTAAAGCGTTGGAAATACCAACCAAAACGTCTTGACGGTAAAGCCATCAAGCAACCGAATCAAACAGCAAAAATAGAGTTTAAGTTAGCCAAATGATGTGTCGTCGCACCTTCTCATTGTCAAAAGCCATTCGCTGCGTGTGTCTCGCTGTCGCGCTATGTTCAGCGCCGTCGTTTGCTGCACAATTGTCGCAAGGCACTGTGCTGAAAGTACAGAAAGCGTTCGCGTTTCAAGAGAAGGAAGCGTGGCATGATGCGATTACTGTATTGCGTGAAATAGAGACCAAGAAAGCCTACGATCGCGCTTACGTTGATCGCATGCTGGGTGTGTTGTATTGGCAAACAGATGATGTGAACGCCGCGATGCGTTTTCTAGAGAAAGCGGTCAAAAGCGATGCGTTGTCGGGTGACGAAATGCGTTCAGCACAACGCATGCTTGCGGATTTGTACTTGTCGAACGGCAACTATAAATCCGCCGCATCGCTGTATTCACAGCTGGTAAAAACCGCCAAAGACAAAAAAGAGTCAGCAGAGCTGTGGTTGCGTTTGGCTCAGGCGAATTATCAACGCAAGGCGTGGAAAAGCACGCTGACCGCCATTAACAAGCACCTTACTTTGACCTCGCCGGATACGGTGTCAGCACTTTCGATCAAGCTGGGCGCAGAACTTCAACTGTCCCGCTGGAAGCGCGCAAATAGCACCCTGGAACACCTCATCGCCCTTGAGCCCAAGAAAAAGGTATGGTGGATACAACGCGCAGGCAACTATCAACGTTTAGCGCAGCCTGAGAACATGCTGAGCACATTACTTCTCGCGCAACGTGAAGGCATTGAACTGACCACCTCAGAGCAAAGAACCATCGCGCAGCTATATGCGCAAAAAGGCGTGCCGGAAAAAGCCGCGTTAGTGTTAGACAGCTTACCCGCTTCAGAACAAGATGCAGTGACCCTGTCGCAGAGTGCCTCTTACTGGCAGCATGCCAAAGAGTGGGAGAACGCCATCTCAGTATGGAAGAAAGCCGCAAATGCCGATAACACGTACCGTTGGCAATTGGCTCAGCTTCAACTTCAACAAGGGCTTTATGTAGAAGCACTGTCGAGCTTGAACAAAGTGACATCGCCTGAGAAAAAAGCCTCGGTAGAAATGCTACGGGCAACGGCGTATGACAAACTGGAACAGGCCGACAATGCCTTGCTCCATGCAAAGCGTGCGTATGATCTTCTCCCATCGCCGAAGAGCGAAAGCTGGGTGAACTACCTGACCCAGAAACGAAAAATGGCCAAGGTTTCAGCAACCCCTCAAGTGCACTAAATACGCAGTAACATTTATTGTGTCGTTCTCCTTTTTTATTAGTTGATAATCGCGTCAATACCGCCGTATTATCCTTGCCTAATCTTACAAGAACCCCATTTTTATTGGGGTTGTTAGGTGAATACTCGGCCATCAGAGAAGTACACCTTCTCAGCCGGTTAAGGAAAACACGCGAAAGGGCAACATTGCTCACTCGTATTATCAAGAGAACACGCTGAATGACGCTAGACCTGATCACCGACATCCTTGGTTGGACATCGGTTGCTTTCTATATTTCTATCACCATCTTCAACACCATGAAGTTCACCCGTTTTGCCGCGTTTGGCTCTGCCGCCAACGATACACTCTGGGCATTTTTAATGGGCTGGTGGCCTAAAGTCATTCTCAACCTCTCTGTTGCTTCCTTGAACACCTATCGTTACGCGAAGGATTTCACCTCAGCGCCTAAGTCGGTGATCATGGGCTTAGGTGGCTTGATGGCGGCGGGTATTCTTTACATCGCTTATGTTGCCGTATCGGGTTTCATCGCTGATCCCACTTTGGCAGTGGCGCTTCAATTCGCCGATTTAGGTGTGATTCTCGCGGCGTTGTACATGACCACTTTGACGAACTACCGCAAGCTGATGCTACTTTCAGGCTTCATCGGTATGGCGGCTTACTATGGCAACGACCAAATGATGATCATCAAAGCGCTGGTCATCGGCATCATGACGTACAAGCTGCTTTTCGATAAATCACAGAATGTTGAAACGGCGAACGCTGCGTAAAAATAATGCGGCTTCGACGAGAGAAAACACAAAAACGGCACTGCTTGCAGTGCCGTTTTTTATGGGGGGAGAAAAGCGGTTATTCAGCGGTCAGCGGTTTAAGGCCAGCTAAAATCGTTGGCAGAAGCTCGGACACCGTTGGGTGGACAGGCAAGGCTTGCTGCATGATGCGATAGCTCGCACCCGTTGCCATGTAGTTGGTGATTACCGAAATGATCTCGTCGCCGTTGAGGCCAAACACGGTTGCACCGAGGAATTGCTCGGTATCACCATCAACAATCAATCGGATCAAACCACGCGTTTCACTCTCTTCTTTGGCGCGACTGACGTTGGCCATTTTCATGTCTGAAATCAGAATATTCTGGCCTTCGGCAACCCGCTTTTTCGCGTCAGTCATTGAGAGGCCAACACGGCCTAACGGTGGATCCGTAAACATGGCATACGTTGTTGGACGTTGGTCTGCACCTTTCCATTGATACAAATCCTGCATGCCATCCAGCGAGGCTAAAACAATCTCATGATCATGGTAGCTCGTGTGCGTAAACGCACCGCGGCGGTTAACGTCGCCCAGCGCCCAAATGCCGGGCACATTGGTTTGCAGTTGGGGATTGGTTTTGATGTAACCACGGTCATCGCGCTCCACACCCACACTTTCTAGTGCCAAGTTTTCGGTGTTTGGTACACGTCCTGTCGCGAAGAGAATGTGGCTAGCTTCGAGGACTTCACCGTTCCCTAAGGTCACCGTTACGCCGCCATTGTCCGTGGGAGCTAACGACGTCATCGCGGCTTCAAGATACAGATTCACGCCTTCATCTTTCATCATGTCGGCAATGATATCGGACACATCCGGGTCTTCGCGTTCAGCCAGTGCATCCGCGCGATGGAGTATCGAAACCTCAGACCCTAATCGACGGAATATCTGTGCCATTTCGAGGCCAATGTAGCTGCCTCCTACGATCACGAGGTGTGATGGTCGCTCGTTTAGCGCAAGTAGCCCGCGGTTGTCTAAATGGCGAACGCTATCAAGCCCGGTAACCGGCGGGGTAAAAGAGCGAGTGCCCGTATTCAAAAAGACGTCAGGCGCGGCGAGACGGCGGCCGTCAACGTCGACGAGAAACTTATCGCCGTCTTTACCGGCAATTTGCCCCCAACCAAAGATCACCTCGATATTGTCGAAGCTGTTTAGCCACTGCGTCAATCCAGCTCGAGAGGTGTTCACGCGCTCACGCATGCGTTCCATGGCCGCCAAAAAGTCGATCTGAACGTCCCCAGCAGACACACCAAACTCCTCGGCATGTTTGACCATGTGTGCCACTTTCGCTGACTTACGTAACGTTTTTGTCGGCGTACAGCCATTGTTGACACAGGTTCCTCCCAATTGGTCGCCTTCTATGAGTGCAACGCGAAAACCACGCTTTGCCAATTGTGCTGCCAGCGCAGGCGCTGCTTGGCCAGACCCGATCACTATTTTGTCAAATTGCTCCATAATACGATTCCCCAATCAGTACATGTATTCAGAATTTTTCGAGCTAATGGCACAGCTCCACTATGCCGCTAGTTCGTGCATCACTCACGGCATCAACCAGTATTCGATAATTTGAGTATGAAGATTGAGCGGATGGGTCATGTTTGTGACGAGTGGGGAAGAGAGCCGTTAGCGTCTGCCAAGGTTCGGCGACACGATAAAAGTTGCGAAAAACGCGCATAAGTAGTGGTAAATGACACCTCAGTATTTAGAATGCACGAACTGAAATTATTATCGAATTAGAGTGACCTTATGCTTCGTGATTACACCTTTGAATGTCTCGTAACCATGCCTCGCCATGAACTGGAAGAGTTTAGTGCTCGAATCATAAGCAAAATGGTGCCAGAAGACGTGATGAGTGAAATTTTCACGTTTGAGCAAGAGGAAATAGACAGCGAAGAGCGTTTATTGTCAGCACGTCTTGATGCCATGCTACGCATGACGGCGATTGCACTGAACGAAACGCAACAAGCGTTTGATGACTCAGAAAACGCCAAGCAAAACAGCGAAAGGATGACGCGATTGATCCTTTGGCATTTCTACGCGATTTCGTTCCGTTTGGAACAAGCCATTTCCCTTGAGATCCATTGTGAACACGTTGAAGCATTGCTGAAAAACGCACCTACGGATGTGTTTGCATGGGTCAAAACCCTCACCGAACTGCTTCACACCTACGCGGAAATCAGCGAGAAGCAAAACCCACAAGGGTGAGTAAACCGCTGGGGTAACTCCCTCTGAGTTTGTAGAAACGGCACTGGTATCAGCGCCGTTTTTTTGTGTCTGGGGGAAAGGAGATATTGGTATTTTTATAAATTGTTTTTGCCCCAAAGTGAGCCAGTATGATTTTCGATGAGGTGTTTAAAAGTCTCCTATTTACCCTACTATTTATAATCCGAAACGTGCTTTTCCACGGTTGATACACACAGTAAATGCAAAGATGTCGCATAATACCGACGTAGCCCCATTTTGGGGTTGAATACACTGTTAAATTTTGTGGGGCATCGTATCAATCAACGAAAATTGAAGAAACGCTTCAGGCGACTAGAGGCTGATTTGGGCAATACATTGAAGCAGCAGGGAGCCAACATTTCGAATTCAGAATTCATGAGTAACTTAGATTTCTGGGTTAGCTATTATGTAACGTGTCTCCTTCGGAAAACGGAGCTTCCAAGTGACTTTTGGTGTGATGGCTCGACATGGAATAATGAACGACATTCTCTAGAATTTTATGAGTTGTCAAAATACCAGTATTCCTTAAAGTGTGAGTTAGATATCCAAGATGAAAAATCATGTTATTGCGGCACTCTCTTGGCAGATATTGAATTTGACCAGAAATTTAAAAAAGTTATATCTTACAAAATTCTGCTGTCGGTAGAGGATAATGAGTATCTGTTTTCGTCGATGGTGAAGTGAAAATTTAACCAGGTCATGAACGGGACATCTTGCCAATCTCGAAGCGCTTAGAAGGTGTTGCTAATACATAGGTCTGGTCAGGTTTAGTGCGGGAAAGTACCCGTTATCACAGCGTTGTGTAAAGGAAGTAAAGAGCATGGAGCTAGTTAATTCGCCAAGTGAAGATTTTCTCTGCGATAGGTATCGTCTAAGCGAGAAACAATCAACGGAAGGCCTTCTAGCGTTACTTGTTCAGCTGGAACACGAAAATCCCGGTTATATATTTTATCTAACACTTGATGACTTCGGTCAGGCAACTTACACCTCTATGCATTCTAAGATGTCATTCGACCTTGATTGTACCGATGGATATGACCTGTCTTCCTTGCCTAGTGAATGCTTTGAGGATGGTGACCATCTGGGGTATTTGAGCCATAAAGAAGAGTTCTTCATCCGAAAGGGGAATATTGAAAAACAGCTAGATAAAGTCACCTTCGAGAGTGTGTGTGCCAAAGGTATAAGCCTTAGTAATTCAGACTACGACGATGAAATTGAATCGTTCAAATATGATCTAGCATCACTCGTAGACGACTGTGCCTTCATTTTGAAAGTGCCAGCTTCTTCCAGTTACGAAGCTCTGTATGCCTTTCCTAATGGGTACTTCAGTTGCGATTTAAACCCAATGGAAAACACCTTTTTAGCGAAGATGCTTCAGGAACAATTCTCCTATGAATTCATTGGTATGGGGGCTTCGTACATTGCATTCAAACGTACAAAAGACCTAGAAGAAAAAGATAGGCTGGAGCTTATCGAAACCCTTAATAAGGTTTACTGCGATGATTTTGACTTAAAGTTAAGGAATGAGCTCTTGAATACAATTTATTCCAATAACGTCTTAGTTCTAAAGTATACCGAGTAATCGCATAACAAATATGAATAAGTGTCGCGCAGCCGACACTTATTTTGGGTGTTGAGCAAGCCCGTTTTCGTGATACGACATGATCACTTGCCCAAACTCAAGTTATCCGAAGCGTGGCCCTTTGAGTAAAGTCGCCAACTCACTTTTGTCCACTTTTCAGTCCATTCGGGTAATAAAGGTTTGCTCGTCATCCACAAAAGCCACAAAGCCGCCGTAATAGATAAACACCCGACCACGTCCCTCAACTAAGCAGGCAAGCTGTGGGTTCAAATCTTCTTCGTTATCCTGACTTTGAAAGGTGCCAGTATCGGTGATTACGCCGCTGAGCGTAGGCAAATATCCATACGTGCGTTTGGCTTGATCAATCAGGTTCAGTTCGCTCGCGGTAGAGAAGCAAAAGGGGATCGCACCAGCTTCTTCGATAAACATCGTTTTCAGTTCTTCATAAGCTGTAATCACCAGCCAGTCGATGCCGTTAACATGATGGATAAACATAGCGTTTCTCGTTAATTCTGATGCGGCGATTTTATCACTATCAGGGGGCGAACATAGTAGAGATTTCGTTGCTAAAGGTGGCAACGCTTTTTTTGCTCGGTTCAGTCTGTTGGTGCGTGCTCATTGATATCAAGCTGCATTGATATCAAACCGCACTGTCACAGATTGGGGCGCTCAATACGGGAATGTCATTCAGATACTGTATTCTGGCGAACATGACGTAGCGACCGAGTGATGAATGTTGTTTGTACGGAAGTTCTTTAAGAAAGAAAAACCAAGGGTGTACCTCGACTCGATCTTTGTCGTGCCTCGTGGGGAGCTAACGTCAAGCGATGAATGGGGATTGCTGGCGAGTGCTGAGAGTTTTGAAGAGAGTATTCGCGCTGAGCTTGGTGAGATCTTTAACTTGCCACATATTTCTACTGCGTCAGAGGTGACGCGACGTGATCTTGGTTTGCAAGTGGCTGTTGTGGGATACCGAGGTGGAGAGCTTGTTGATGCGGGTTTGCATCCCATATCGGTGCCTATATTTTGGAAACCCAAGATAGAGATACATTCACGTTTGTTCTATTTAGACAGTCAGAAAACGTTCAAAAAATACAAAGTGGTAGAGCGTTTCTCTTGGTCTGATTTTGTTGGGCGTTCAATGACGCTCAATGGGTTATTCTTTCGGTATAAGCCCTTGTATAACAATAAAGATATGGAGCATTTGATCTTGAAGGCTTGCCTTCGGCTTGTAGAGAAAATGAAATCATCGTTATAACGGTGCAGACAACGAAGCACTAACAACGCTCACTTATATTCTGAATCTCGCCTTTACTTACGTTCATACCGAGTGTGTCATACGGTTAATGAGTGACGGCGTCACTTTTTTACCCCTTCAACAATCCCCCTTTCTCCATATCCGCACATCGATAGCATTTTTCATCGCCGCAATGGGTGATGGTTGGCGTTGTTTTGATGGCATGGGCGCAGGTTTGTACCAGAGTGTGCAGAGGATAAGCTGTCCACGTGCTTTGTCCAGCCTTGGCTTGCTGGGATATTTCAGTGAGTAAGGGAGCGAATTTATTAAAACCCTCTGAACAACTTCCCACGGATGTTTCGACGATGCCGCGTGTGTATGTTTTTGCCCAGCGCCTTAAAAGGTTTCTGCCAGCGAGTTGTTCTGCGAAGTGAATAGGGGTGATGGTGGTGAGGGGCACACCCATTGAGACAACGATGGCGTCGTTGGCTTCATCGCATGCATACAGGCCGTAGATATCATCATTCGTCTGTTTCGACAGGATGGCTTCCGCATGAGGGCCGACAGCTGCGTAGCTGCAAATAGGGTGGGTGCTGCGAATACGGTCTGGGCGGTGCAGCAAGGCTTTTGAAATGGCGCCCATGCTAGGCTCAAGGCGGTTTTTGTCGCCGCAGAAGATCACGGTTTCTTCAAGGTGTAGCTCGCCGCGGTATCCGTTTTGGCGGTAAGGATCGCCGTTGGGCGGAAGGCAAAGTGTGTCGTAATTGAAGGTAGGCACCACCACGGTGCACCCCGCTTCAAGAAGTGCATCTATCAAGGTGTCGGGACCACCGTCAAGGTGGCCGAATGAGCGGACAGACGAGTGAACAAATAACACTTTATTCTCAAGCGCCAGTGCTTTGATAGCATCCTGAACATCACTTCGCGTTGTGGTCACGACATTGCCTCTTTGTTTGCTGCTTTTGATGTCACTGTCTCGAGTAATGACAATAAATACTCAAGACGGCTCGTACTTTGATTCATGCCACCTGGACGATAGTTGTTGGTCCACAGCGCGCGGTAGGTGCGTATCAGTGGTTTCAACTCGCCCACAAGCGCGGTTTTTCTATCGTCTGTAAATTGTTCGACAAGGCGATGGCCTTCTTGCTCATAGCCTTGTGCAATAAGGCAAGCAAGGCGTAATGCGTCTATCGTCCAGCGTAGCTCTTTGGTTAGTGCGGAAGAAAGGTCTTCGAGCTTTTCTTGCCACAGCGCCAGTTCATTTAGCGCGGTATTAACCGTGTTCGTCTCTATGCCTTTGGCATGTTTGATATGACGGCGAGAGGCTTGGTCAAACAGGAAAGGACCAAAGAAGGCGCAGTTCGGCGTTTCAATGCCTGTCATCAAGTAGATGTCTTGCAGTGCAATCAGTGCATCGCATTCTGTTTGGGTGACATCAGGGTAGAACCATGAAATCGCGCGCATGACATCGTTATCTTTTTGCTGCATTTCTCCCCATGCCATCGCGCCACCAAAGGCGTATGCAGGGATCGGCATTGAGAATTGCTGGCCGTGCCCCATGTCACCCCATTCCGTCACCATGTAGCCTTTTGCGCCGAATTTTTTCGCCGATTTCGCTGCTTTTCGCATGTGAGTGACAGCAGCATTCCAACGTCCAGACACTGACGCAAAACAACTGGTGGAAACCGCGACATGGAAAGGGTAGCCAAACAAGGCAAGTTGCTTGTGCTCGGCATCAAACGGGTGATTCGGTTCGTAACCCCAGTTAAGCAAGGTAAGGTCGTCAGGCAATTGGTCAATCAGGTTTGGGTAACGAAAGAGCATGTCGCTGAAGATCTGGCAGCGCTTTCCGTGCTTGTTGGCGATGGTGAGAACTTTCTGTAAGTAGTTTAAATAGACTTTCCCTTTCCCAAAAATCTCACACGCTGATTTGCTGGCACCGACACCTAAATCCATGGTTTCGTCAAAGTTGATATTTAAGGTGTGGCTGGAAAAGTTCGGCGTAAGCTCAGCGATCAGTCCGTCTATGAAGGTTTCAGTTTGTGTACTGATGGGGTTCAAACCAAATGAGCCAGGGCGGTGGTCGCCACGTTGATCTTTAAATCCGGTTTTCTGTTCAGCTAGGTGCTTATATTCAGGGTGATTCAGCCATTTTTCCATGTGGCCGAAGCAGGCTTGGTTTGCGACCAGTTCAATCCCTTTGTGGCGACAGTAAACGTCAATGTCACGAATATCTTCCGCTGTCATGGGTGTGTAGTCGCGCCATACGGTCTCGTGCTTTTTATAAGCAAAAGTATGTTCGGTATAGAGCTGTAATTGGTTGTACCTGAGCGCACTCCAATAATCGATGAGTCGCTTGAGCGCGGGTAAGGTAGGGACACGATCTCGGCTGATATCGAGCAAAATGCTGCGCGCGGAAAAATCGGGCCAGTCTTCAATGACAAAATCGAATTTCAATTCAGCGTCGTTTTCGATCAATTGATTGATCGAGAGGTGCCCGTATCTCAGGCCGTGCAGATCGGCATAGGCCAAGTTCAACCCGCAAGAGGAATAACTCAGTCGATACCCTTGCTCGGGGAGCGATGGATCGTGGAGATAAGTCAAAAGCGCATGTGATGAGCGTGCTTCATAATCCGTCGGACAACTGCGCAGCGCGTTCGCTATGCGAAATCGCTGTGCTGAAAACCCCTCTATAAAGCGTTTGGGTGCGGGGAAAATCAATTCCATCTGACATCGTCCTTGTCATTCACATTAAATTGAAACATTACCGTTCTCTGGTAAGCACAAACTTTCGGCCAATCTTAGGTCAGGTGTGAGTAGCTTTTGCCAAGCCATGGAAGCAGCGCCCATGGCGGCGGCTTGCGGGCCAAGAATCGAAAACTCAATGTTAGGCTTCACGATATAAGACCCCGCCAAGGCATCACTGTGTTTACGCAGTGATGATGCCAACTCCGAACCAAATGACATGCCGTTACCACCAATGACGATGCGCTTGATGCTCATCAGACTACAAAGGTTAACGGCAAGTTCGGAAAATTCTTCAATAATAACGCTGGGTGTTGGCTCAGCACCTCGCATCAACTCTTGGCTGTTAAATTGCCCCGCCATGTGTTGCTCGCCGTAAAACAACTGACGATTGAGTACCACGCCAACACCTATGCCGAGTCGGTGATAGTGTTCACGGGCATGGTGGGTAGAGAGCAGCACATACAAAAAGTGTTCATAAGGCAGGCTACGCTGTTGCATGAGTTCGCCCCATGCGCCGCAGTTGGCGTCATTATCAAGAAACACGGGATAGGGGACATGACGTTTAAACAACGGTGCAAAATTAATAATAGAGCGAACATTGAGCGAATGTGAGAGTTGGAGCTGGCATTTTTCAGGGTCTACAAGGCCGGGAACGCCAACGCCGATCGCAAGAATTCGCGGGAACAGTGTTTCAATGTCTTCAATGCAGGGGAGAAGTGCATTGAGCAAAGCTGTGTCTATCGAGATTTGTGTATCGATGGGCAACATGTCGTGATAAATCACTTGCCCGAGCAAGTTGACGACGGAAACTTTGAGTGTGTCTGAATTCACATCGACACCGATAACCACACCAAACTCTGGGTTGAATACCAAAGACACTTTGGGGCGACCGCCTTTGCCGGACACTATCTGTGGTTGCTCTAAAATCATGCCAATGTCGAGGAGGTGATTGACGGTTTTCGTGACGGTAGATTTATCGAGACCAAGCTTTGACGCCATTTCGATGCGAGAAACGCCTGGAGATTGCCAAAGCGAATTAATGATCCCCGCGGTGCTATGTGTTCTGCTGAGCTTGAACGTCACAATGAGTTAGTTTCCATGAGCAACTTAATGGTTGTTATCTTATTGATGACAGTATGGAAAACAACCAAGTTCAGAGATTTCCAAGCAAGATTTACTCTTTTTTACTTCATTGTTGAAGTGCGTCGAAAGTGGTTTGCAACAAATGGAAATCAAACGTCTGACCAGTGGCAATTTCACCTCTGAATTTGGGCACCTTCAGGTGGTTTGGGTGTATATAAGTTTCATTGGGAAACTAACAAGGCGATTGTTTTGTGTTGGTGTTGGTGTTGGTGTTGGTGTGACTGTGATTTGCTGATTTATTGCTCACATGCTTGCTGCCTCGCAACCCCTGCGAGATACTCGCCACTTGACTAAGGAATGGTTTGTCTTTGCTGCGAAAGTAAAGTCAAAAGGGGAAAGCATGAATAAAAACGTATGGTTGTTGGCGCTATGCCAAGCCCTTCTGATGAGCGGTAACATCGTGCTTATTTCCGTCAACGGCCTGATTGGACAAGCACTCTCCCCGGATGACAGTTGGGTAACTTTACCTGTTTCTACACAGTTTGTTGGCTTGATGATGGCCACCATCCCCGCCTCGCTGATCATGGCAAAAATAGGCAGAAAAAACGGCTTTATGCTTGGAAATGTCATTGGCATTTTTGGGGCGTTGTTGTGTGTGTATGCCCTTGGTCAAAGCGCATTTTGGCTGTTTTGTTTCAGCACCATGCTTTTAGGGATAGGCATTGGGTTCGGCACGTTATACCGATTTGCTGCCATCGAGGTAAGCGCGCCAGAAAGCCGTGACAAAGCCATTTCATTGTCGATGGCAGGCGGTGTGCTTGCCGCGGTGCTTGGGCCGAATCTGGCTATTGCAAGTCAGCACTGGTTGCCGGGCACGAATTTCAGTGGCGCATTTATTGGTATCACTGTGTTGTACGTGCTCTCACTGGTGGTGCTTCAATTTATAGGCCTTCCTCCTGCTGCGCCTGAACAGCATCAATCCTCTCAAAGCGCAGTGGGCGATATTCTGCGTGCGCCGGGATACATGTTGGCAGTCTTTGCCGCGGTTATCGCGTATGCCGTTATGAATCTTTTGATGACGGTAACGCCAATTGCGATGCACAAGCATGGCTTCCACTTTGAAGCCGCGGCACTTGTTATTGAATGGCATGTATTGGGTATGTTTCTCCCTTCGTTCTTTACAGGTTCACTGATTGGAAAGATAGGGACGCGCATGACCATCATGCTGGGTAGCTTGATGTTTATCGCCAGTATTTTGGTCAACCTGAATGGTGTGACGGAGTGGCACTTTAGGGTGGCACTGGTGTTGTTAGGTATTGGTTGGAACTTTATGTTCATTGGCGCAACCAGCCAACTTACCCAAACATACTTGCCGCAGGACAAGGCAAGAGCACAAGCGATGAACGAATTTGCGGTGTTTGGCTGTGTCACGCTTACAGCACTGTTAGCCGGGAACTTGGAGGCCACGATGGGGTGGCAATCGTTGAATTTACTGTTGCTGCCTTTTGTCTGCGTTGTGCCAATTGTGTACTTATTCTTTACGCGTAACCCTCAGGAAATTAAGGCTAAATAACATTCTTCTTTCAGGTGGTTTTTCTGGTGCTATCTTTACTTTTACTGCGCTAAGTCGTTAAGGAGTGCAACATGGAATTGGAAAACCAATTTGGCGAGAAAATGCATCTCGCCGATGATCTCACGTTGAAAGAAATGGTTGATATGGGGTTGCTGGTAGTACTGGCAGATGAGAACGATGAAAGTGAGAATTGCTGGATCCCTGCCGAGCCATTTGAGTGAATGAATGTTGAAAAACAGTGCGTTAAAAAGGCCTTTGATTAAATCAATCAAAGGCCTTTTTGATCGTCGCATTGGCTTAGAGCGCCTGTGATTCGTTTTTTCTGTTGCTTTCATCGAAAGATCTCGTTGTAAATGGTCGAAAATTGCTGCCTATACTCCCAGACAGGCTGCTGATAGGAGGTCATAGGATGAAAACGATACGCACTGTATTTTTCGTTATTTCAATGCTGGGGTTTTCTTTGAGTACCTCCGCAGCCGAACCCTTGCAAACCCTTGCCAATACGTTGTTTGGCCCGCTACCTGAGACGATGCCGGGCAGCGAGTTTGATACGCCTGAGCGGATTGCCCTCGGCAAAGCGCTCTATTTCGAAACGGCGCTTTCTGCTGTTGATAATCAGTCGTGCAATACCTGCCACAATCTTTTAGATGGCGGGTCAGGCGCTGAACCATTGTCTGTTTCTGTTGGCGCGCTCGGTCAGTTAGGCACGCGCAATAGCCTCACGACGTGGAACGCCGGTTTTCAATTTGCTCAGTTTTGGGATGGGCGGGCGAAAGATCTGGCAGAGCAAGCGCGTGGGCCGATCACCAACCCCATTGAGATGGGGTTGTCTTCAGAAGACGAAGCCATTGAGAAGCTCAAAGACAAAGGTTACCAAGACGCGTTCGCTGCTGCGTTTCCCGATGCAGATGATGCGCTGACCTTTGATCACTTGACGGAGTCTCTCGCCGCCTTTCAACGCACATTAGTGACCGAAGACAGGTTCGATATGTACCTAGCGGGAGACATAACAGCGCTGAATGCTCAAGAAAAACGGGGATTAGAACGATTTATTTCCACAGGGTGTAATGCGTGTCACAACGGCCCATTGCTTGGCGGCGAACTATTCATGAAAATGGGCTTAGTGAAGCCGTATCCGAACAAGATCGACAAAGGCCGCGCGCATGTGACGGGCAGCTCTGCTGACAACTTTATGTTTAAAGTGCCGACCTTAAGAAATGTGGCGCAAACTGCCCCCTATTTTCACGATGGCGCAGTGTTCAATCTGGATCAGGCTGTGCGTGACACAGCATGGCATCAACTTGGGGTGAAACTCAGTGAAGAGGATGTGAAAGACATCAGTGCATTTTTTGCTTCACTCGATAACACCAAGAAAATAACGTTTTAGATAGTCTCGACTATTCGCTTTGGAGATTCCGCTTTGCAAGACGCATCGAACCCAGTGCCTTCACCAACACCGACCTTTCAGCTTGCTAACATTTATCGTGGCAAAGTGACTGAACGCTATGGCCTTCAAACGGCGATGGACAAGGTTGACATTGCGGGTGATGTTTTTCTGTCAGACACGGGATTAGACGGTGATGAAACTGCGGATAAAAAGCATCATGGTGGGACAGAGCGCGCCCTTCACCACTACCCGCAGGAGCACTATGCATTTTGGCGAGAAAAGCATGGTGATATGCAAGATTGGCAAGCCCCGGGTATGGGTGAAAACATCAGCTCCGTGGGGATGACGGAAGACACGGTATGCATTGGTGATCGCTACCAGTGGGGCGATGCGATCATCGAAGTGAGTCAGCCACGCTCGCCCTGTTTTAAGCTTAATCAGCGCTGGGAAGTCGAAAACCTTTCCGTCGACATGCAAGCCATCAGCCGTTGCGGTTGGCTTTATCGCGTAATTCAAACCGGCACTGTGAACAAGCAATTGCCACTCGTGCTTTTATCGCGCCCTAAGAATGCCATGACGCTGCGCGAGGTGTGTGATGTGTTCTTTGGTGATCCTTTGAACACGGAAGGATTAGCGAAACTGCGCGAGCAATCTGCCCTGTCTGACAGTTGGATGGGGAAAGTGAAACAACGCCAAGAGACGAATGAAGTGGAAAACTGGAACTTTCGTTTATTGGGCCGAGCTGCACCGTAATACGTGTTTAACCACGTCTTTATGTGATCGCGAATTAAGCGTCAGCATCGATAAACAACAGACATGAAAAAGGGCATCGACGAGAACGTGGATGCCCTTTGTGATCTTACTTGTCGAGAAGACGATTACAGATACATTTTCGCCAGTGTTGCTGGCTCAAGTTCTTTGCCTTCTAGCGCAGAGTTCCAGTTGATACCAACCAGTACGCCGTCTTCATCTAGCGTGATCAACCAATCTTGTACGAACACATCTAGTGGGATTTCTTGAACCTCGAAATCTGCCCATTCTTCAACGTTGTGAAGTTCTGCATCTTCTTTTGAAGACCAGAAAGGCATGATTTCGCTGTTTTCAAATTCGGTAGAATCGCATGCCAGCCAACCTTCTTCATTGGTTAGACCCCAAACTTTGGCGGTTTCTTGTGTTTCTTCAATGAAAAGCGTCAAGTTTGCTTCGATGTCAGCAGTCAATTTGCTCATTTTTGGATTCTCAGTGATTCAATGCGAGCGCTAGAATATCACTTTAATCCGGAATGCGCTTGCATGATGTAAAACCGGAGAATGCCAAGAAATACGTTGCTTATGCTGGTGGGACGAAATCGCCATCCAACGTTTGCGACGAGAGGCCTTGTTCAGTCTAACCATCGGAAAATTCTGAGGTATACCCGAAAGAGCAACCGCTTTGAATTATCGGGTTCAAAACGGTGCTAAAGATACCTCATGACTTTCGAGTAGCGCCTTTAATGCACGCAGGCCTTGCTTCAATGCCTCGTTGTGTTTTATCGACATCAAAGACAGCCGAATGCAATTCGGGTTGGTGTTTCCAGCAACAAAATAGCTACCACTTGTCACGATCAAATCTCGTTGCTTCGCTTCCATCACAAAGCGCTCTTGTTGCCAATGTGCTGGCAAGGTAACCCAAACGTGGTAACCATCAGATTCAGATATTACGTCACCGAGAATGTCTTTTGCGATGGCTTGTCGCTGTTTGGCAATATCGCGCTGGGTATCTGCCATAGAAAACGCGTCGCCGCTGTTGATCAACTGTTCGGCAACAATGAAATTCATGGGTGACGCTAACCAGACATTGGCGCGAATATGGGCATTTAGCACCGGCAATAGATGCTCAGGAGCAACCACAAATCCGCAACGCATGGCGGGGCTAATGGCCTTGGATAACCCAGAAACATGAATGCCTTTTTCTGGGAGCCAATGGCATATTGCAGGCAAGGTGTCTTCGTTTAGAAACCCGTAAATGTCATCTTCCACCAAATAGGCGGCGGATTGCTCAATGATGGCGGCAATGGCTTGTCGACGCTGAATTGGCATAGTGATGCCAGTGGGGTTCTGGTGTGACGGTATGGCAATGACCAGTTTGGGTTTGTGTGTGTGTAATACTGTTTCGAGCGCGGACGGGATGAGTCCGTCTTCGTCCATGTCTATGCCGATGATTTGGCGTCCCGCTAAACTGGCAATAGCCAAAATACCAGGGTAAGTGAGCATTTCGACCGCGATAACATCGCCGGGTTGAGTCAACGTTTCAACCAGCAGTGACAGCGCATGTTGTGCACCATTGGTTAAGAGCACATTGCTTGCTGTTGCCGAATTCAAACCGTAGCGTTTTGCCCACATTGCGCCCGCTTCACGGTGCGCATGGTGACCAGAATGGTCGGTATAGGCCAAGAGTTCTGGTGTAAACGCGAGGGATGCTTTTTGATAGGCGGTGCGCAGTGAGGATAGATTCTGCAACACGTATGGTTGAAGGATCGAGAAGTTAAATTCGGTATCACTTTCGCCAGGCTGAATGGCTTGATTCAATTGAGACTCACCCACGACGAACGTGCCACGACCGACAAACGACTCCACTCGATTCATTTCCGCCAGTAGCTTATAGGCTTTGGAAATGGTGGCTGGCGTGGTGTCTAACTCAGCAGCAAGCTCGCGGTGCGGAGGTAGCTTGGCGTTGGGTGGGTAAATCCCTTCATCAATGCGTTGCTCAATTTGACGGGCGATGTCTTTGAATTTGGTTTCGCTCACTGGCATTCCATGTATTTTCTATCACTGGAACAAATTATGGCCAGCTTTCAACCGAATTGAAATAGCCTAGTGCAATCAAACTTAATATTGACATATGTCAATCGGTGCAATTATAGTCATCTCATTACGCACCAATCATACGTTTTTGTTTGTGCGACTGAATAAGTCACGGCAGTTTGCATGCACCCAACATTAGAGGATAAGGATATGTCAGAGAAAAAGGTTTCGTTTATCGGTTTGGGTGTCATGGGGTATCCAATGGCGGGCCATCTGGCGCGTGCGGGCTTCGACACTACCGTTTATAACCGCACGACGGCGCGAGCAGAAAAGTGGGCGTCTGAATATCAACAAGCGTTTTCCAATACACCGCGTGAAGCAGCATCAGACAGCGACATCGTGTTTGTGTGTGTGGGTAACGACAATGACGTGAGAAGCGTTATTTATGGTGATGATGGCGTGCTGGCGAGCATGAAACCGGACAGTATTTTGGTCGACCACACCACAACGTCGGCAGAATTGGCGGAAGAGTTGGCGGCAGCCTGTAAGGAAAAGGGCGTGCACTTTATTGATGCGCCGGTGTCAGGTGGCCAAGCGGGCGCAGAGAATGGCGCGTTGACCATCATGTGTGGCGGCGACGAAGGCATCTTTGGCATCGTAAGCCCTATCTTTGATGCTTATGCCAAGCAAGCAGTGTTGCTGGGCGAAAATGGGCAAGGTCAGCGCTGTAAAATGGTGAACCAAATCTGCATTGCGGGCATTTTACAGGGGTTGAGCGAAGGCCTATTGCTGGCGCAAGCGTCTGGCTTAGACATTGAGCAGGTGACCAATGTGCTGAAGCACGGTGCAGCGGGTTCATGGCAAATGGAAAACCGTGCTGTCACCATGGCGCAAGACAAGTTCGACTTTGGGTTTGCCATTGATTGGATGCGCAAAGATTTGGGTATTTGCCTTGATGAAGCCAAACGCCACGATTTAACGCTGTCACTGACGCAAGAGGTCGATAGCAAGTATGCCAGCCTGCAAGAACAAGGTTTGGGGCGTATGGATACGTCAGTGCTAATTAAAGCTAACTAAGGTTTTTGGCGCGGAGCGTTGGCGTCACGTTTTCATGAGTAACACTCAAGCGCAACAGACCCCAGAAGAAACATAAGAAAAGCCAACGGCAGATGATGCGGTTGGCTTTTTTGTTTTAACAGCATCGGCGTTTTTATCAAAGCTGGGTATCGTCGATGGACAAGGATTCTTGCTGGTGCTTGATGGTCTTGGTGACGATGTAGGTGTAATAGCGTTCGATGCCTAAATCGGACACGAGCCAGTGGTCGATTAAGCGCTGGTATTGATCTATGTCGCTCGCGACAACACGAAGCACGTAATCAACCCCGCCACCTGTTGCAAAGCAGTCGGCGACTTCATCGCATTCTTGCATCGCGCGTTCGAAGCGCTCAAAACTATTCGCGCTGTGTTGACCGAGCGTCACTTCTACAATGACGGGCGTTTTTTTGGATAACACATTGCGATTAATCTTTGCGCCATAACCTTCAATGACACCGGCTTCTTCCAAGCGTTTTACGCGCTCCCAACAAGGGCTCACAGAGAGGTTGATGGCCTCTGCGAGGTGAGATTTTGTAATACGGCCTTGTGTTGCCAAGATATGCAAAATCTTCACGTCGTATTTATCCAATCTCATCGTGTCTCCCTTTGGCTGATGATGTCACTGGTCGTGTTGATGAATGCGTGTCGAAGGCGAGTTAACACGTTACTTTAAGACTAGCGGAAAAGAGAAACGCTCATTGAGGTTATCAATGAGCGTTTGTGGTCTTGTGACAGCGGTTGTCTTTAACGGTTATGTTTAAGCAACGTGCTGTTTTTTCATCGCTTTGGCGGTAAAGAACTCATCATGCAGGGCGCGAATGGTGCGATCATAAGCATCGTCTTTCACCACAAACTGAACGTTAACGTTACGCATTGACGAATGCACAGCAATCGGTGCGATGTCATGGTTCATGAGTGCCAGTACGCCGCGGCTTAGCGTTGTGTTGGTGTTGATTTCAGCACCAATAGCGGATATGAGTGCGACCCATTGACCAGTAATGGTCGAGCTAGGGAAGCGTTTCTCTGCTTTGTACAGCAAGTGGTTAAGGTTTTTACCTGCGCCGCTCAAGTAGTAAGTAATGGAGTTGGCATTCATTTCTTTGCCGACCAAGCTAACACGCGCATCCGCAATGATTTCCATCATTTCATAACCCACGTTATCAACTTGTCCTACCATGGCTTGGTCGAAAACGTGCAGCGCAAACACTTTGTTTTTACCCGCGATGATTTCAATTTTCTCTGCATCAGGTTGGTATTCCTGAGAGATCAAAGTGCCTTGGTGTTCCGGCTCAAAGGTGTTTTTAATCTGAAGCGGAATGTTGTTTTGACGTAGGCCTGATGCGGCATTCGGGTGAATGGCTTCCATCCCCAAATTCGCGAGCTGGTCAGCAACATCAAAGTTTGATTTACCAATCGGCAGCACATTTTCAGGCCCTGCAATGCGCGGGTCGGCGCTGCTCAAGTGGTATTCTTTGTGGATCACGGCAAGGTCTGCAGAGGTCAGGCAAGCAATACGGCTAAATGTCATCTCGCTGTAACCACGGTCATAGGTTTTCATCAACCCTTCATCACAGTATGCATAGCCTGTGACAATCGGCAGTTCTTTGGTGACATCAATATCTTCAAAGGCACTTTTAATGACAGTGTCCAAGTTGCCCGAAAGGTTGTTATCCCATCCTGATAAATCAACAAAACGTGCGTTCACGCCAAGAGTTTTTAGCTTCAGAGCGGTGTTGAACGCACTGTGTGCTTCGCCGATCGAAGATAAAAATTCTCGAATTTGTGGAAGGTATTGTCGGAGAGTGAACTGACCGTATTCGCAGGTCGCCAATATGTTGGTGATACAGTTTTGCGCATCATCCAAGCGTTCAGTAATGAACTTGTCTGCGCGCTTACGACTGACCGGGTCTGCAAATAGATTTTCATTGGTCATCATCATGCGTTGTTTCACGGTTGTGAACGCACTCATCCAGTTTTCATCGCGTTTCGCAACTTGTTGGTAAATACCGGGTTCACCAGAGCGTTTACATTCCAACAATGCATCCGTGATACCGCCATAAGCAGAGACGACAAAAACACGGTTATAAGGGGATGTCGGGCGTAGCAAGATGTTGTCTAAAACAGCATCAAACGCCGACATGGACGTGCCACCAATCTTTTCTACGGTGTAAGTCATTTGGGCTTCCTTTACACAAAAGAGGATAAAAAGAAGGGGCGAGTCGCCCCTTATTGATGAGAGACGTTAGTCGACGAGAGGGTAAACGCCGTTTTCATCGTGGACTTCGTTCCCTGTGATTGGCGGGTTAAATACGCATGCCATCACCATCTCTTTGCCTTCGCCAGAATAGGCGCGAAGGTAGTGCTCATCGTGTTTATCCAGAATGTATAAGGTGCCTGGTTTGATAGGGTAGGTTTCACCGCCTACCACTTCAATTTCACCTTCACCCGACATGCAATACACAGACTCTAAGTGGTTCTTATAATGAATGTGTGTTTCCGTGCCTTCGTAAATCGTGGTGATGTGGAAAGAAAACCCCATCTTGTCGTCTTTCAACAACATACGAACGCTTTCCCACGTTTCTGACGCAACGCGGCGCTCACTGTTTCTGCACTCTTCAAGAGTTCTTACGATCATGCTTCTTGTTCCTTAAGATGCTTTGCGTGTTGCTGTCTGTGCAACGTATTCTGCGGCTTGCTCGAAAATATGAAGGCCTTGCTCGAGCTCAGATTCGCTGATGGTCAGTGGGCAGAAAAACTTCACCACTTCATCGTTTGGACCCGCAGTTTCAATGATCATGCCTTTTTCAAAACAGCGACGTGAAATGGCAGAAGCAAGATCACCATCTTTACACTCAATGCCCTGCATCATGCCGCGCCCTTTCGCACGAACGAACAAAGACGAGTGGCGCTTCAGTGAACGGTCGATCACCTTTTTCACTTGTTGGCTGCGCTCGGCAATGTGCTTTTCGAAATCGTCATTTGCCCAGTAGCTTTCAATGGCTTTGGTTGCGGTAACGAATGCGTGGTTGTTACCACGGAACGTACCGTTATGTTCACCTGGAGCCCATTTATCCAGCTCAGGCTTCATCAGAACAAGTGCCATTGGTAGGCCGTAACCACCAATTGATTTCGACAAGGTCACCATGTCTGGTTTGATGCCTGACGGTTCAAAGCTAAAGAAGGTTCCTGTGCGGCCACAACCTGCTTGAATGTCATCAACAATCACAAGCACGCCGTTGTCTTTACAGATTTTGCTTAAACGCTGAAGCCACTCGTTGGACGCCACGTTCAGGCCGCCTTCACCTTGCAAGGTTTCAAGTAACACAGCAGCCGGTTTATCTAAACCGCTTGAGTTGTCGTTCAGCATGGTTTCAAGCAGCAATAGGCTGTCTACGCCTGCATAGCCTTCGTACGGCAAACGTGAAGTGCCAGCCAATGGCATGCCTGAACCGCCACGGTGGTGTTGGTTACCGGTTGCCGCCAATGCGCCATAGGTACAGCCGTGAAAACCATTGGTGAAGGTCACGATGTTGGCACGGCCCGTCACTTTACGTGCGAGTTTCATTGCCGCTTCAACGGCATTGGTGCCTGTAGGGCCAGTAAACTGCACTTTGTAATCAAGATTTCGTGGTTCGAAGATGTGATTACGGAGTGCGGTTAAGAATGCAGACTTGGCTTCTGTGTGCATATCAAGGCCGTGGGTCACGCCATCACTTTCGATGTATTCGATCAGTGCTTTTTTGAAGATGGCATTGTTGTGACCGTAGTTAAGCGAACCAGCGCCGGCGAGAAAATCAATGTAGCGATCGCCGTTTTCGGTTTTCAGCCAGCACCCTTTTGCGGAAGAGAAAACCACAGGGAAGCTGTTTGAGTAAGACCTAACGTTTGATTCTTGCTTGTTATAAATATCCATAAGGATTCCGTTTTAACTCCAATTTATTGGTTGTTGTTCAAAGGAATGCGGTAAAGAAATTCCGTGTCGTGATGACCTTTGAAATGCTGCTGCTCGTCGAGGAATACCGATACCGAACCCGTTTCGCCATGCGACTTATCGAGCTTCTTGAACAGGTTCCAAGAGCCTTCATTAGATTTGGTGATCGTGGTTTCGACGGCTTGAACATGCTGCAAATATTCGCGCATCAGCAGTTCTTGCAACATATGGTATGCGAGGCCTTTGCCGCGCATGGTGGGTGAAACAGCCACTTGCCAGACGAAGAGTTCGTCATTTGATTCGGGTTTTAGATAAGCGGAAATGAAACCAACAATTTCGCCATCGTACTCTGCAAGGATGCAGGTTTTGTGGAAGTGGGAGGACTGAAGGAAATTACAGTAAGAAGAGTTTTCATCAAGCGGCGGACAACTGGCGATTAAATGGTGGATCCCGATGCCATCTTTAAGGGTTGGAACGCGAAAAACCCATGCATCTTCATCCTGACTCAAACGCGCTAAAGCCGCAGTTTGGTAGATCGTCGTAGTGCTCATTTGATTAACTAATCCTTTAGAGGTCTAAACATTAAAGCCACCTAAAGGATACAGTTTGCTCATCAATTATCAAGTTTTCGTCACGTTTATGAGACTTTAAATTTGTATCTTATTGTTATATATGGGTGTATTTTTTTGTTCGTTAAAATGGAAATGGTTAGATGTATAACGAAAATATTGCGCTATTAAGACGGTAAAATGACAATGTAATTTGGAGTGAGATCACTAAAATTTTCTCCAAAAGGAAGGGCGCTCACTTAATTCTTATCGATTAAAAACTAACAACAAGCGGGATTGAATTCAGGGGGAGGTAGTAAACTTTCAATCAATTTTTGTGGCATACGCGATGAAGGTGAAATAAGACAGTAATTATTCAACACTATGCGCTTTAACTGGTTGAATAGTATGACATTGGGGCCATGTTATTTTTGGTTGGTTAATAATTGTTCACTCGGTAGACTCACGACCAAAATAATAATAATCACCTTTAGTTGTTCTTCTTTTCACGTATTAGTTAAAAGGCATAGAAAGTAACAATGAGTCCAGAACAGTACCTTACCCAATGGCAACACAGTCAAGCCGACGCAGAATCCATGTATCCGTTGATCGGGAAATTGTACCGAGAAAAAGGCGTCGACATTCACATTTATGGCCGCGCAATGGTCACTGCAAGTACCATTGATGTTGTGAAAGCACATCGCGTTGCGCGCTGGTACACCGGCCAAGAAGTCACTACCGAACACACCCTCCCGCTGCTTCAAGCCCTCTCTAACATGGATTTGCCACCATGCCGCGTCGATCTTGGTCGCCTCGCCAGCCTGTATTGGAGCGAGCACGAAGATGACGCTGAATTAGAGGGCTTTCTTGAGCGCGCCGTCGCAGACTTGCCAAAGGGCAACGCATTAGACGCACCAAGAGACGTTGTGCTTTATGGTTTTGGTCGTATTGGACGCCTTGTTACGCGTCTTATGATCGAAAAAAGCGGCCCTGGTTACCCGCTTCGCTTACGTGCCATTGTTGTGCGTGGTGGACGCGACGGCGATTTGGAAAAGCGTGCGAGCTTGCTGCGTCGTGATTCGGTGCATGGTCCTTTCAACGGTTCAATCCTTGTGGACGAAGCGAGAAATGCACTGATCGTAAACGGTAACTACATCCAAGTCATTTACGCCAATCACCCTTCTGAAGTGGATTACACGGCTTACGGCATTGAAAACGCTGTGGTGGTGGATAACACAGGCATGTGGCGTGACACCGATGGCCTCGGTCAACACCTTACTGCTCAAGGTGCAGGTAAAGTCTTGCTGACTGCGCCGGGCAAAGGCGACATCAAAAATATCGTATATGGCGTTAACCAAGACGACATTGATGATGCAGACACCATCATTTCTGCTGCGAGTTGCACCACGAATGCCATCACGCCCGTGCTTAAAGCAATGCATGATCGCTACGGCGTGGAATCAGGGCACATCGAAACGGTTCACTCGTTCACGAATGACCAAAACCTGATTGATAACTTCCACAGCGGTGATCGTCGTGGTCGCGCTGCATCATTGAACATGGTGTTAACGTCCACGGGTGCTGCAACCGCCGTTGCGAAGGCGTTGCCTGCGCTTAAGGGCAAGCTAACGGGTAACTCGATTCGTGTACCGACGCCGAATGTGTCGATGGCGATTGCGAACCTTAACCTTGGCTCGGAGGTAGAGCGCGAATCCCTCAACGCATTTTTGCGTGATACGGCGTTAGTGTCAGAGTTAGCGGGACAAGTGGATTACACGCAATCGACGGAAATCGTGTCGTCGGACATTGTTGGTTCTCGCTATGCGGGCGTTGTGGACAGCGAAGCCACCATCGCGGATGGCAACCGTTGTGTACTGTATATCTGGTATGACAATGAGTTTGGTTACAGCTGTCAGGTAATTCACTGTATTGAACACATGGCTGGCCTGCGTTATCCAATGGTGCCGACACCGCAAGAATCGTAACGATTTTTGTCGTGGATCAGGCAAATTAAAAAACGGCTCTCAGGAGCCGTTTTCTGATCGGCGAAACCTGTATCAAACAAGAGTAAAACTGAACGAATCATGGGCATAAGGCGTTAGAGAGCTGCTTCCCACATGGTCATGCGCTATACCTGATAAGAGGCAGACAAGGAGTAGGCATGCCAGACCTGTTAGACCGCATTGATCGGCTTTATCGAGCAGAATCCGCCAAGGTGTTGGCGGCACTGACTCGCATCTTTGGTGCCGAGAATATCGAATTTGCGGAAGACACGATGCAGGAAGCCTTTGGTAAAGCGCTGAAGCACTGGAAAGCGCATGGTGAGCCTGAAAACCCCGGCGGTTGGCTGATGCAAACGGCGAAGAATCATGCCATCGATGTGATTCGTGCGAACAAAAACAAACACCGTTTTTCCGACGATCTCTCGCAGTTCCTAGAAAGTGAGTGGACACTCACTCGCACCATGGAGCGAGAATTCAGTGAAGAGGCGATCAAAGATGATACGCTTCGAATGATTTTTTGGTGTTGTCACCCCAACCTGAAACCAGAAAACCAACTTCCTGTGATCTTAAAGTTGTTGTGCGGGTTTAGCCTATCGGCCATTTCTCGTGCGCTGTTGGTCCCCGAAGAAACCATCAAAAAACGTCTGCATCGTACACGCAATCAGCTGAAACAATACCCATTCAAACAGCCTTCGCCCGCGCACATTGAACAGGCTCTGGACACGGTTCATGTGTCTTTGTATCTCTTGTTCAACGAAGGCGTGTATTGCTCTGATGGCAAGAAAGCCATTGATATCGACTTCTGCCGAGAAGCCATGGCATTAGTGGGCACACTGGTGGAAGCGCCGCACATCGCCAATCGAGAGACCTTGGCCTTGTATGCGTTGATGCATTTTCACATGGCACGCCTCACCGCGAGAACCGATGCGAATGGCCATCCCATTCCTTTGGACTTACAAGAACGTGGGCTGTGGGAGCGAGATACTGTGCGTATGGGCCAGCAATTCATCACGCTTGCCACGCTGAATATGCCCGACACGTTGGATGGCGCAGGGCGCTTTTGCTGCGAAGCCCTGATTGCTCAAGAACATTGTATTGCGAAGACATTTGAATTGACGAACTGGAAGAAGGTTGAGGCTCACTATGCGCGGCTCATTGATGTGTCTGCATCGCCAGTCGCCAAACTCAATCAGGCCATCGCGATCGCCTACCAAGGCCAAGAGAAGCGGGCGCTTCAACGTGTTGCGGCCATTCAAGCAAAGCATGGCATGGAACATTCCCATTTGCCGTTCGCTATTTTGGCGCATATTCACGCTAAATCAGGTAACAGAGCAAAGGCATATCAATTAGCAGAAGAAGCACAAAAAAGAGGAGGCACTCAACAAGAGCAGCAACTGATGCTTGCTCAAATTGAACGCCTCCTCGTCGGTTAACAGAGGGATGCTAACTGACGGATGTTAACTGATGGATGTTAACGGATTAGCTTTTAGCCCATTTGAACCACTTCGCGCACTTCAAGTGATACGCCAGGTGATTGGAAAATCGGGCAGGTTTTCCCCAGTTCGGTTGCTGCTTCAAGGCTGGCTGCGCGCACTATGGAATAGCCACTCACGAGTTCTTTGAATTCCGCTGCCGCAATATCTGTCACGACCATATCAGGCGTGACACGTTTGCCCTCAAAATGCAGTGGGGAGCCGCCCGTCACTAGCTCACCGGCTTCCTGCAGTTTGGTCATCCACTCTTCCCAGCATTTCATCACTGCGGCCATGTCTTCAGGGGAAGTGTGTTTCATCCATTCTGGGTCACCACCTTGGTAGATAAACATAAATTCTTTCATCTTCGTCTCTCCATATCATGAATTGTTGTTGTGAGATTTGGTCTCGTATAGACAACGTTTGAGGGTGACCAAACGGGGACATTTATTGGTGAAATATAGGCGATTAAAATGAGGGGTGGCGTGCCAATCATGATAAATCAACACGTTATGCACGAGTTACGTAGTGTAAAAGAAAGAAGAATCTAAAGAATAATGTGCGGGATATATCGGGCAACGTCTTGAGTGATCAAACTGGCGTCTTCACGAATGGAAATGCCCGCAGCGCGATCGTTGACGAGCCAACTGCCGATCAAGGTGTAGCTGTCACCAAACTTAGGGAGCGGTTGGTATTGCTGAACAATCGCCTGTGTGGATGCGTAAGGGCCGTCAGTTTTCACGAAGGATTTACCATCACGGATGATTTCGATGTTTGCCCCTTCGCGTGAGAACAAAGGCTTAATGACATAGTCGGTCAATGAAGAGGCCTTTGGGTCGTCAGCGAAATAGGCAGGCAGCAAATTCGGATGGTTTGGCTGCATTTGCCAAAGCATGGGCAGCAGGGCTTTGTTTGAAAGCACTGATTTCCACATCGGCTCTAGCCAATTCACGGTGGAGGTTTTTAGGTGTGTGGCATATTCCTCGTCAAACATAAACTCCCACGGGTAGAGCTTAAACATCCAACGAATTGGGCGGTTGGTGAGGTCGATAAATTCGCCATGCGTGTTGATGCCAATGTCTTCCACGAACACAAAGGCGGTGTGTAGCCCTGCCTCAATGGCGCAATCTTCAAGGTATTGTACCGTGGCCCTGTCTTCTTCAGTGTCTTTGCAGCAACTGAAATGCAGCGTTTGCCCCGGTTGTCGGCGAGCAAGATCAGCAAAGCGTTGAATGATGAAGTCTTGCAAGATATTGAACTGATCTGCGCTGCGATGAATGCGGCCGCTGTCGACCACGTCTTCCAGCCACACCCATTGCCAAAACCCTGTCTCAAACAGGGAGGTGGGTGTATCTGCATTGTTCTCGTAGAGTTTGGCTGGGTTGACGCCGTCATACGCAAAATCAAGGCGAGCATACAGCGAGGGATCGCGACGACGCCACGAGTCTGCGACCAAGTCCCACATGCTTTCAGGAATGCCGAACCGCTGCAATAACGCATCGTCTCGCACCACTTTTTCCACCACGTCCAAACACATTTGGTGGATGTCTTCCGTCGGTTTCTCTAAATCTTCCTCAATCTGCTTGAGGTTAAATTGGTAATACGCTGTTTCGTCCCAGTAAGGGGCGTCATACATGGAGTGAAAACCAAACCCGTATTTTTTGGCGAGTTCACGCCAATGCGGGCGTTCAGAGATATCCCGACGGAACATGTATTAGCTGCCCCTGCTCGATGAGCGTGATGACGATGACACGGACTTACCGAAGCCGCCGCGTGACATCACTTGACCCACGGTGCCGCCTTTACGGTTAATCGTGCTCGAACTGACATTCACTGCCTTGTTCGCCACGTTGCCAAAAGATTTACCATCGCCAGAGAAAAACTTGCCACGGTAGCGATAAAGCGGTTGCGAGTAGTGGCGTTTTTTCTTGCGCTTGAAGTAATCGTCATCCAACCCTCTGGCGAAGAAGTACCCCGCGAGCGCTGGAATGAAAAACGATGAGTAGCGCTGACAACCGTCCAAGAAATCCATTTCACATTCTTGTTGGTTGTAATAACGCGGCGCGGATTCAGCGGCATCTCGCAATGCTTCTTGATACGCGATTTCACACTCTTCCATTTGTTCAGGAAATGAATTGCCACATTGGCGTGGGTTTTCGAACACAAACCCTTCGGTTTCAGGTTCAAAAAAACACCCAGAAATACCACCAACGAACGCGAAAGGGATCACTTTTGCGGCCTTGTTCATGGCTGAACGTTTAACGTTATTGCTGCGCTTTGAGCGGGTAGGTTGTTGCTCGGTATTGTGCTGCGTCATGGTGTCTCTCCCGAATTAATAGGTCAGACACGCGGCATTCAAAATGCCAATGGACACAGACACCACCGCTAGCACGATACCGGCTGGCAACTCGTCGTTTTCGATGCGCTTGGTCAGCTCTTTCAGTAACAAAAAGCGCACGATCGCGAAGGCAATAAACTGCGCAACCATGGCAATCACACCCCACACCATGAAATCGACGATGTTGACGGAGTTCTGCGCCGCACCTGCAATAGCAAGGCAGTAGCCGAGGAATGCGCCGCCTAGCGCAACTGCGGCAGTGACGCTTTTGTCATCCTTGATCAATGACCATTCATCGTACGGCGTGATGCGCACATAGATAAATTTGAAAATCAGAACGAAGGCAATTGAGGTCGCGAAGTAGATCAGAAAGTTAGGAAGGCCGGAAAGTAGCCCTGCTAGCATGTCCATAGTGAGTCCCTGTTAGTAATTCGATGAAGCGCTATCCTTGCGGTTGCATCACCCAGAATTGACTGAGGACAGCGCGTGAATACTCTATCGAAATTCGTGAGCGGCATGTGTTCTAAAGATTAAACAATGCGTTGATTAAGATATAAAAAGCGTAGGCGATGGACGTCGCTATTTAAAGCGCGTCCATGCCAAGGTTTTTATTTTGACGTGTGTCGTTCTAGGGCGTGACGCTGCAATGCTTCCAGCGCTTTCATGAGGTCGCGGTAGTGCGTTCCACTCAGGCTATCAAGAATGTCGGCTTCCCATTCAAGCGCGCGAGGGACAACACGCTCGTAGAGTGCCAATCCTTCTTCGGTGAGGCCGATTGCCGCGCTTCGTTGGTCGTTTTCCGCTTTATGTCGCTCAATCAACCCTTTTTGTTCCATTGTGGTTAACGTGCGCGACACTTTGACTTTATCAAGGTTTGTCATTTCGACCAGTTGACGAGAGATCAACATCCCGTGTGTCCCAAGGTTTGCCAATACTCGCCATTCTGGGCGCGACAACCCAAACTCGCCTTTGTAGGACTTCTCTAAGTTTTCTGATACCAACTCTGCAGTTTGCACCAGTTTATAGGGCAAGAAGTCGTCCAAGTCGAAACTGATGTCGGATTTACGCTCAATGTTGAGCGATTTATTTGCTGCGTTACTCATGGTTTTTCCTTTCCCTTGTTCCCTGCGGCAAACCTTCTCTATCCATAAAGCAACTCAGGAAGTGCGAGTGCGATAGAAGGAACCGCGACGATCAACGCCAGTCGGAACATGTCTGCCGTCCAAAATGGAACAATGCCCTTAAAAATGGTTTTGGTGTTTACGTCTTTGACCACGCCTGACAGCACGAACACGTTCATCCCCACGGGCGGCGTGATTAAGCTGATTTCTGTTACGACCACCACCAAGATGCCAAACCATACCAAATCGAAGCCCATGCTTTGTACCAAAGGGTAGAAAACGGGCACAGTTAACAAGAGCATGGACATGCTCTCAAACACGCAGCCGAGCAGAATGTAGATAAACAAAATCGCCATAAGCACCATGAAAGGTGATAACGACAAGCCTGTGACGGCTTCGACCAGCGCATCGGTAAAGCCAGCGCGATTGATGAAGTTGGAGAAGATGAGCGCTGAAATCACCACACTGAATAACACAGCAGTGGTTTTTGCGGAATCGACCAATACATCAAACAAGCTTTGTAATGTGAGTTGGCGTTTTAGCGTGGCGATAAGCAGCGCGCCTGCCGCACCGATGCCCGCCGCTTCTGTGGGGGTGAATGCTCCCGCGTAAATACCGCCCATCACCAACACAAACAATGACAGTGTGGAGAACACACCGCGTAGTGCTTGCCAACGTTGAGGCCAAGACAGTTTCTCCATCGGCGGTGCTGTCGATGGTGAGCGAAACACGACCCAGCGCACGGCGGCAAGGTACAAGGCAATACCGAGTATCCCAGGCACCAAACCTGCGGCAAACAGCTCACGAATACTGGTTTCGGTTAAAAGCCCGTACACCACTAACATCACGCTCGGCGGAATCAATATGCCCAGCGTGCCGCCAGCTGCGATAGACGCGGCAGCCAAACTGTCTTGGTAGCCGTATTTTCGCATCGGTGGCATGGCCACTTTTGACATGGTGGCCGCTGTGGCAAGGCTTGAACCACAAATGGCAGAGAATCCGCCACAAGCGAGGATCGTCGCCATGGAAAGCCCACCTTTACGGTGTCCGACGAACGCATTGCTGGCCGCGTAAAGCTCGTGTGATAACCCTGCGCGGTTGACCAAATTCCCCATCAACACGAACAGAGGGATCACAGACAAGCTGTAATCTTGCCCCGTGTCGATGATGCGGCGCGAAGCCATGGACAAGGTGGCTGACCAATTAAAATCGACCAGCGCGCCAAAGCCCAAGAAGCCCACGATTCCCATGGCATAGGCGAGGGGAATACGCGCCAGTACTAGTATCAACAAGCAAATAAACCCAATGATGGTGACCGTCATAATGGCTCTCCCATCGATGATGTATTGTTGTTATCAGCAGAATCAAGCGATGCTGGATTTTTCCCTGTGGCATACAAGCCCGCCATCAAGAGCGTCAGTACCATGGAAAACCATCCAGCCACTGAAATGAAATACATCACAAACCCATTGGGAATGCCGAGCACATCGGTTTCTTCGCCGTAGGACAAGGATCTTGCCCCTAAGCCCCATACTTTCCACGCCACCAGACCCAACGCAAAGGCGCAGCCCAGGCTCAGCAGCACTTGTCGTACACGCGCCACACCTTCGGGGAACCAATCATCAAGCAGATCGACACAAATGTGCTCCTCGCTCCATGTGATCAGAGGGAAGGCTGAAAACACCACGAGGGCTAACAGGATCTCGACCATTTCGACGCTGCCTGACAAGGGAACGCTAAAGAAATAGCGTCCCACAACGTCAATGACAGTGACCAACAACATGGCGAACAATGACAGTGCCGTAATGGCTGCCAGAGCGTGTCGCAGGTAGCGGGTGATTGTTAAAACAAACGGCATTATTCAGCACCCAGTTCGCGGACTTGTGATTGATAAAAGTCCAACGCGGCTTGTGGATCGCTAATGCGTTTTTTCTTGGCGGTTTTTAGCCAATCTTCTTGTAACCCTTCAGAAAAGGTTTTGGCTTGTTCAATCATGTCAGGTGACGCGGCGTTTACGTTGCCATTTTGAGCCAATGTGTCTTCCAAGCCTGCTTTGTCTGCGTCATCCATCATTTTGCCAAACAGACGCGAGAGCTTTTCTCCCGAAACGGACAATATCGCCGCACGATCTTCATCCGACAAACTGTCTAGGGTGTCTGGGTTCATCAGAATGCTGAAGGATCCGCGGTAAAGGCCGCCGGGGAAGGTCACCACATTGGGGGCGATTTCATTGAGGCGGAAGCTTTTCAACGTTTCTAACGTGAAGAATGCGCCATCAACCACACCTTGAGATAAGGCTTCATACACCTTGGTCGGTGGCATTGCGACAGGGGCAACACCCATGCGTTTGCCGATGGTGGACATGACATCGCCCGCCATGCGCATTTTCTTCCCTTTCAAATCCTCGAACGTGGTGACGGGCTCGCGGGTGATGATCACACCTGGCCCATGAACACCCACGGCGAGCACCTCAAGGCCACGATGCTCTCTCCCTTTTTTGAGATATTTGTCATAGGTGCGCCAGTAAGCCACGGACATATCTTCCGATGACAAGGTGTTGTCGAAGGTCGGGATTTCCGGCAGCTTCGTCAGTTCGAATCGTCCGGGTTTGAAACCATGAAAGAACCAAGTCACATCACCGATGCCATCGGTAACAATGTCGGCCTGTGCGGGTGGAGGTCCCATGTTGTATTCCACTTTTACGTTCACACGCCCTTCGGTGGCTTTTTCAACCCATTTACCCCAAGTCGGCCATACTGTGGTGTTTATGCCGTGATTGGGGGATGCCCATGAACTGATACGCAGGGTTTTCTCTGCCGCTTGAGCCTGCAATGCAATGCTCATCATCAGAGGAGTAATGAGATATGCGGTCCATTTCCATACTGCCATGCCACGCTTCCTTATGGTTTCATTTGAAACATATCGCCTTTAACTGTCAGAGAGTTTTCTGAAGCGGATAAAGGCTGCTTTTCGGTGCTAGATGTTAATAATTAAGCCTATATAAAAGCGATTGGCAATGCTTTGTGTGAATGAAATGTTAACTTGTCTCGTTTGTGAGGAGCAATATTCTCATGGTTTATTGTTTCAAATGATACTAATTGAGGGTGTGGAGTGGCTTATCGACCCCGTAGATATAGGTTCAATATGCAATGGGTGGGGGGCATTGCGAGCGCGCGAAAAGATGGGCTGAAACAAAAAACGGACAGGTACATGCATACCTGTCCGTTGATCTTGCTTGGCTTACTAGACAACACCCGCTTAGGGAATGGGTGTCATCCGTTTTGTGTAATGTTAGAACCCTTTCTTCATATGACGATGACTGGATTGCACCGTGTTCACCATTTTGGTGAAGGCTTTATCCTTTGCGCGTTTTTGCGCCATGGTTGCCGAGTTGCGAGCATCTTCCTCTTGCAGTTTGAGGTAATTGTTCAAACGGCGTTCGTCGATCTCTCCGGCTTTCAAGGCTGCACGAATAGCACAGCCGGGTTCGTTACCATGGTGGCAGTCGCCAAATCGACATTGCGTTTCAAGTTCTTTGATTTCGGCAAACAGGGTGTTGAGCCCGTCCTCACTATCAAAGATTTTCAATTCACGCATTCCCGGCGTGTCGAGTAACACAGCGCCTGAAGGCAAACAGTGCAGGCTTCTTGCTGTCGTGGTGTGGCGACCTTTGCTATCACTTTCACGAATCCCGCCAGTTGCTTGAACGGAATCCCCCAACAAGGTGTTCACTAAGGTGGATTTACCCACGCCAGATGACCCCATCACGACCAACGTTTTTCCCGATTTTAGCCAAGGGCTAAGGGCGCTCGTGGTGTGTTCGTCGAGCGCGTTTACCGCTTCAACCGCCAAAAAAGGCGCCAATGCTTCGACAGAACGAAGGGTGTCATTCACATCTAACGCGTTGCCGTCTGCATCAAGACTACTTTCAGCAAGATCTCGTTTGGTTAAGACCACCACAGGTTCAACGGATGCGTCTGCACACATCGCCAAATAGCGTTCGATGCGGTTCAGGTTGAAGTCATGATCCAACGCGCACACCACAAATGCGGTGTCGATGTTGGCGGCAATCAGCTGCTCAATCACTTTGGTGCCTGCGCCTTTGCGCGCAAACAAAGATTGGCGATCGAGCTGGCGAATGAACTGACCGTCATCATCCAATAAAAGCCAATCACCTACCGTCATACTGGGAAACGATGGGCGGATTTCAAGCGATTCGGTGCCCGATTCGCTGATCAGTACATAGTGGCTACGGTGATGCTCTGCAATTCTGGCGATACGACAATTTTCGTAATCTTCCAGAGTCAGTTGTTGTTGAAATACAGGTTGCCAGCCAAGTTGGCTTAATGTTTTTAAAGATGTCATTGCTTTTCCCTACGCACAGAGAGTCGCTCTGTGTGTTTGTGTAACAGAGTGTTGTAGGGTCGAATCAATTTGGAAAGACCCCGGTCGAGATTCACCGGGCAAAGGAAGGGTGTCGCTGAGGGCGTAAACGCGGTTTTACCGATCGTTTAAAATGCGCTACTTAGCGTACGATTCCTGCCGGGTGGGTCATTGCTACAATCATCTTGTTCCTCCTGGTTGCGTTACTTTATTGGTATTGGTTCGTTCGGCGCTTTGCCGTCAATTGCGCGAATTTATCATGAGTTTCTTTTCCCTGTAAAGAGTATTGATATAACACCTGCACCCATGCAGTTTTATCGGGGAAGCGAAATAAATATTGGACAAGATGGACGGGGGTATTGAATAGGGATGTATCTAATAGAAACGTCGCCTATTGCCATGTGGGCACTTGAGGGATTAACGATAGGCGACGTGATAACGCCTATTGGGCGTTAGTGTCTTGGTCCAGAAGTTTTCGCAGGTGATTACCTTTGTTGAGCTCGATTTTATATGCTGCCAACAGGGTAGAAAGATCGCTCAGTTTTACGGTGCAGTTATCTGAATTATCGATGGTGTTTGTAGCATCTTTATTGAGGCGTTCAAGTGTCTCGCGCATCGCGTAAGTATCGGTTGTGATCGACATTATTTTGCCTCCTTTCTTATCAGCTCGGCGACTATTTAAGCAGATGTTCCGGCACGTGAGCAATCGAGATTTCCTGCTAGTCACTGAGAATCATTGATGGTGTGAATGAAAAAGATCACCTTTTGTGTCGGTAAAATGAAATGCCCAGAAAATCACCCTTTAGTTCGCTCATAGTAAAATTAATTAGTTACCTCGATATTTAATACTAAGGCGTCGAAAAAGCATCTCGTGCTTGGTTGTTGAAAATTAAGGGAACGGTCGTGTTTATCGGTTATATATTTTGCGAGTTATGTCGAAAAAAATTGGATGAGAGAGAGGGGGTATAAATCGAAACAAGGGATATTTCCATCGATAGGTGGAGACAATATTGCCTCAGAGACGTTGAATACTGTGCTGTTTGGGTAGAAACGTTAGGCAGAAGTTCGCGCCTTTCGTTATGATAAAAAACATAACGTCAGCACGGAGTAACACATGTTCCGCTATCCCCAAACTCGCAAAGACGACACCGTTGATACCTATTTTTCCAACAATATTCCTGACCCTTATCGTTGGTTAGAAGACGATTTGAGCGATGAAACGGCCGATTGGGTAGATGCGCAAAATGCCGTGACCTTTGACTACCTTCGCGCGATTGAGTGTCGTGATGAAATCCGATTGCGCCTGGTCCATGCGAACGACTACGTGAAACAATCAAGCCCATTTGTACGGGGAGAACACACCTACTTCTATCGCAATGATGGCTTACAAGATCACGCGATTCTATTCCGTTCAAAAACGCATCGTGACAATACAGACGCCTCTGAGTTAGAGATCTTTCTTGACCCCAACACATGGAGTGGCGAAGGCACTACGTCGCTTGATCGTCTGCAGTTTTCTCGTGATGACACGCTGGTGGCGTATTCCACGTCCGAAGGTGGCAGTGATTGGCGCACCGTGTATGTGATTGATGCGGAATCGGGCAAGGCGCTGGGTGATACTATCGAGAACGTGAAATTTTCGGGTATTTCGTGGCGCGGAAGTGAAGGCTTTTATTACTCGACCTATGACAAGCCGGAAGGCAGCGAACTGTCAGCACGCACGGAGCACCATAAACTCTATTTCCACCGTATCGGCACAGCGCAAAGCGACGATGAACTGGTGTTTGGTGGCGAAGGTGACCCGCAATATCGCTACGTGAGCGGTTACATGACGGAAGATGATCGCTTCTTGGTGATCAGTGGTGCGAATGCCACCTCGGGTAACATGCTCTATGTGCAAGACCTAAAAGCGGGCACGCCGTTAACCTGTTTAACACAAGATGATTCGTTCGACAGCGATGTGATCGAACATCACGACGGCACCCTCATCCTCTATACCAACCTCAATGCACCCATGGGGCGTATCGTTTCCGTGGACGCCACCACGCCGACACAAGCACATTGGCAAGATTTGATCCCTGAGACCGAGCATGAGTTAAGCATTGGCACTGGGTGTGGATATTTGTTTGTCAGTTATTTGGTCGATGTGCAAACCCAAGTCACCCAGTATCGGTATTCTGGCGAGAAGGTGAGAGACATTCAACTTCCTGATATTGGCAGTGCCTCAGGGTTCAGTGCGCGTGAACAAGAGTCGGACTTGTTCTTTAGCTTTACCAATTACACCACGGCAAGCGCTATCTATCGCTACAATCCTGAAAGCGGCGATGTAACCCTTTACCGCAAGAGTGAGTGTGTGATCGACAGTGCTAAGTTGGAATCGAAGCAGGTGTTTTATACCTCCAAAGATGGCACCAAGGTGCCGATGACGATTTGCTATCGTAAGGGCATCACGCTGGACGGCAGTCACCCGACGATTTTGTATGGCTACGGCGGTTTTAATATCAGTCTTGAGCCTTCGTTTAATCCGAATGTCGCGACATGGATTGAGCTTGGCGGGATCTACGCTGTGGCGAACCTTCGCGGCGGTGGTGAATACGGAAAAGCGTGGCACGATGCAGGGACACAACAGCAAAAGCAAAACGTGTTCGACGATTTCTTTGCGGCTGCGGAATACCTGATTGATGCAAAATACACATCATCAGAAAAGCTCGCGATCCGCGGTGGTTCAAACGGGGGTTTGCTGGTGGGGGCATGCATGACGCAACGACCAGAGCTTTTCCGTGTCGCATTGCCAGCGGTTGGCGTGTTAGACATGCTGCGTTATCACACCTTCACATCGGGTGAAGGCTGGGCGTATGACTTTGGCACCTCGGCGCAAAGCCAAGCAATGTTTGAATATCTGCTGGGGTATTCGCCTGTTCATAACGTGAAAGAGGGCGTGGCGTACCCGTCAACCTTGGTGACGACAGCAGACCATGATGACCGTGTTGTACCTGCACATTCCTACAAGTTCATTGCAGAGCTTCAAGCCAAACATGTCGGCGAGAATCCTGTGTTCATTCGTATTGATGTGAATGCCGGTCATGGCGCAGGCATGCCAACCCACAAAGTGCTCGATTCGAATGCGGACGTGTATGCATTTTGCTTCGATCAAATGGGTGTCGAACCGCGCTTTGACTGACGTGATCGGTTAACGCGCGTTCGTTAAAAGAAGACCGAAAAAAACGCGCGCCAACAGGGCGCGTTTTTTATTGGGTAAAGCGGAATGCGTTGATCGCTGCGTGGCGAACACGCGAAGGTTCAGTGCGTTTGCACATAGCGCGCAATATCCTCGCTCACCTCAACCCACGCGGCTTGCAGCGATTGCGTCAGGCCGACATAACCGTCTTGCTCTAATGGCACTGATTTGTTGAAGGTGTTTTTAATCACCAGTTGCTGATCAGCATCGTAAAGCGACCAACTGCCGACCACTTCGGCATCGCCGTTTAATCCGCCATTAAAACGCTCAACGAAAATACGGACGGCATAGCTGGCTTTTTCTGCGGGTTCAGACTGCGGGATATCACCGTCTTTTTCTATCAGAACTAACCAACCTGATAGCTGCTGTGACAACAAATTCGCCGTGGCGGATTCCAACATGTCAGCAGGTAGAATCGCCCATTGATGCCAGGTTGCAGCGCGGGCACGATAGCTGTCTACACGCTGCACCATGCCGGGCTCGTTAAGCCCTGAATACATGTCGACGTTTTCAATGATGAGCTGCGGCTTCGATGCGGGTGTGGTCACTATCTTATCTTCCGCCACAATGTCGAACTGGTAGTAAGACACTTTGCGTTCTGTCTGCGCTGAGCAGCCACTTAACACAACTAGAGCCGCAGCGAATCCCAATCCTGCGAGGGTGCGTTTCATGATCATTATTCATTTCCTCGGGCTTTGGGTTGCACATCGTCTTCATCGGGTTTATCAAAGATCAGGATGTTTGGATGCTCACTGAGTTCTTCTGCCAATGGCTGAATTTGCTTCATCAGTACTTCCATGGATTGAATCGCGTTCTGAATGTCGTTATACAGCGGCGACCCTTTTTGATAACTCTGCAGCGTGGTTTGTAACTCTTCCAAGCTGTCAGTGATTTCTTTTGGCACGCTCTCAATGTTGGCGTTGCTGACGATTTTCTCCGTCGAGCCTGCGAGCGACGAGAAAGACGCCAAGGTGTCGTCAATGCGGGCGAGGGTTTTCTCGATTTCCAGTGCATTGAGCTTATTGAGGAAGCCTGACATTTGGTCTGTAAGCTGGGTAAAGCCATCCGCGGTACTTGGGATCACGTTATAGCCGCCAAACGTTTCCGCATAGGGCTTCTCGTCGCGTTGATAAAAGTCCACATTGACGAACAACGCCCCTGTTATCAAGCTGCCTGTTTCCATGGAGGCGCGAAGGCCTTTTTCTAGCCAAATACCGATATTCTTGCGCCAGAAGTTCTCGGCCAGCGCGACATCTTCATTAATGCGCGCAAACTCCACTTTGATTAACACGGGAATGTCAGTGTTGTTTTCTGTGACAAGCACCGGCATGCCGTCTTTTCCTTCGTTGAGAGGCACTTCAACGACGGTGCCTATGCGCACACCGCGGTATTCAACGGGCGCACCAGCGCGCAATCCGCGTATCGAGTGTTCAAACATCACGACATAGTATTGATAGTCCGGGTAGCGTTCTTCCAAACTCTCGCTGTAGCTTTTGCTCAAGACAAACTGGCTGTTTTCTTTGGCGATTGCACCCGGATCTTCGCGATTAGGCACACCGAACGTGATGCCGCCATCCACGAATTTTGTCAGCGGGCCAGCGCGCACACTCAATCCATCAGCAGACAAATCCATTTCTAAGCCAGTTTCAACCCAGAACAGCGTTTTCTGTGTGATGAGGTTATGGTAAGGGTCTTGGATGAAAACCTGATAGTTCATCACTTGCTGTTGCCAATCGAACTGGGCTTTTTCGATAGTGCCTACGTTGTAACCTTTGAAGTAAACCGGTGAGCCAACCGCCATCGCATCCGCGTTATAGCTGATCAATTCGTAGCGTTTCCCTTTGAGGTTGATGGACACTAACGGTGGTTCGGGGAGCACAGTGAATTCATCACTGCTTTCTTGTGCGCTGCCAGGACGAAATTCAAAGTAAATACCTGAAAGCAGGGTGCCTAAACCGCTGATCCCCGATTGGTCGATGCGTGGCTGAACCGCCCAGATTTGCGCGTCTTCGGTCAAAAGATCGTTATAGCGTTTTTCAATCTCCGCCGTGACTTCCACTTCGCGGCGATCTTCAGTCAGGTGAATTTCGGTGATCAATCCAATCGGTACACTGCGTGTTTTGATTTGGGTTTTTCCGGGGCTAATACCTTCCGCATTCGGCATCACAATGGTGATCATGGTGCCTTTGTCATCGAGATAGGCATAGACCATCCAAATGCCTAAAACCAGCGCCATCAGTGGCACAAACCAGATTTTGGATATGCCTTTTCGCTGTGTGATGACGGCGTTATCTGCCTCTGCCATATTATTCCTTATTGGCTTGTTTCTGCTCTAAATCCCAGAGCAGCTTGGGGTCAAAACTGTGTGCGGCAATCATGGACGCGATCACCATCAGAGAGAAATACACGGCGCCGATGCCGGGCACGATTTCCATCATGCCGGAGAGCTGCACCAACGCGGCCAAAACGGCGACGACATACACATCAATCATCGACCATTTCCCCAAAAATTCTGCAATTGTGTAGATCTGGGTAAACGACAAACGGCAAATGTTTTTCTGATTGGTAACGACCCAACAGAAAAGCGCAAACGCGGCCATTTTGGCGAGCGGCAGCATCACGCTCGCGACGAAGATAACGATGGCTATAGGGTAGGACCCGTGTTCGATAAGAACAGCCACACCACCGATGATGGTTGAGGGTTCTGGCGAATTGAGAAACACGGTGATCAATATCGGCTCGATATTCGCCGGGATATACAACAGAAACGCCGTTGCTAGCCATGCCAATGTTTTCTGTACACTCTGTGGTTTTCGGGTGTGGACCTTGCTGTGACAACGTGGGCATTTCGATTCTTTGGTGACCAAATCACAAGTGTGACAACCACTAATCGTCGCATCAATCGCGCGGCCGCTTGCTGGGTGTTGGGGGTAGCTAGCGTGGTGGGAAATCGTGTCCCACAAGTTCTTGCGATTGATGTTGAGCATGGTCAGCAGAAAGAAAACCACAAACCCGATATAAGCCCAGAATGACAGCCCCATCCCAACGTCTGCGAGGGAGGTGATTTTCACCAAACTGACGAGTACGGCGACCAGAAAAATTTCTGGCATGCTCCATTCCTTGCAAAAGAAAATGGCTTTGGTCATGAAAATTTGCAGGGACGTCGACAAGAGTTTTCGCAGTGGGGTATGCAAGATAAACGCAAACAAAAGCAGGCTGGCGGGCAACATAGTAATGGTGGCTGCCATCAATGCGCCCAGCGGTTCGTATTGGTGTTTCACCATCACGAGTGACACGTCCATTAATCCCATAGATTGGACGAGGCCTTGGCGAGAAAACGAAATCAGTTCAAACAGTAACGAGCACAATAAGAGAATGCTGGCCGTGGTCGCGAAGGCGATGACTTTTTCGTCATCGTGCTTTGCTCCTTCCACAACATGTCCGCCGCAGACGCGACAAATCGCCACTTGATTCTCATCAAGTTCGGGCACATTCGATACGTGATCACAAAGGTGACATACAACCTGCAAACGGTATTTCCAACATTTATCCAATAGGTTAAGCATTCAATATGTCGGCGGTTTTCGCAATGTTGTGTCGCGTATCAATCATAAGAAACACCTTAAATATATGATTATAAAAGTGTATTCATATGTGCTAATGGAAGTGAACCCCCTTTTTGTCTAAGGTGCTAATTTGTCGGGGCTAGCGTTCGATGCTTTGATGGATATGGCGCTGCACGAACGCGTAAAACAACAAAACACGACAATTTCCGGAGATTCTAGGAAAACAGGCATCTTCTGTTTTTATGAGTGAGTATGATCTCGTCGCAAAAAAAAAGATAAAACTCAGCAACTAAACCAGCGCGACTGGTATTTGGGGATACAAAGGTTTGACCGTGGAAAATACTTGGCAAGAGACCACGCTGACACGTGGCGATCTATCGTTGATTTTGGTGCCCAGCATTGGTGGGCGTCTTATGGATGTGGTGTATAAGGGACACTCGCTATTGTTTACCAACCCTGATTTGAAGGGCATTCACGCAGATTCAGTGACAGGTGAGTTAAACACCTTCCCGACGCGTGCTAAGCATGTCCCTTTTCCGCTATGGGGCGGTGAGAAAACATGGCTAGCACCAGAACGTTATTGGCAGGATAAGGGCCCGATTCCTGTGCTGGACTCGGCGGCATACCATGTTGAGTGGTTAGGCGCGCATTCTGTGAAAATGACCAGTCCTAAAAATAGCGATGGATTGGTGATTACCAGAACGGTGTCTCTGTCTGAAACCGTGGAAGGGCAGTTTGAAATCCATCATCAGATCACCAATGAAGGCGCAGACGTGGTCAAGGTTGGGTGCTGGTCAGTGATGATGTTGCAGCGCAATGCCATCATCGCGTATAAGCAAAATGAGGCATCAAAGGTAGAAACGTACTTCGGCGAGCCCGCGAACAATCTGCAAACGGCAGGACGTCATGGGGTGGTGGTTTGCAACGATGACAACGAGTTTAAAGTCGGTGTTCATCCTGACTCCTCAACAGCGTTGGCGTATTGCCCCATTGAAAATACCTCGAAAGGTTTGTTGCTCACTTCTTTTGTTGAGGCGCTGACAGATGCGGCTGACTATGCGCATGGGAATGCCTTTGAAGTCTACAACTCCGCTGCGTACCCTTATTGCGAATTGGAATGGCATGGGAAAGTAAGAACACTCGCGCCACATGATGCCGCCACTCTAGTCACGACATTTTGTGTGACGGAATCTGATGAAGTGGCGTTCGAGATGCTGTTGTCGTAACGTCGTAACCCGAGGAAAAAAACGCGCCATCGTGGCGCGTTTTCTTTCTATTTGAAGGGAGCAATTATTGGGTGATATGCCCTTGCTCAATGAGTGATTCCATTGCAATCCACGCCGCTTTTGACGTTACAGCTTCATCCGCTGCCCCTAAGTAAGCCAACTCTTCAATTTCTGAATCTGCGACTAGCTCGCCTGTGTAATCGGCGAAGTAGCAGGTTAATTGCACAGACACACCTTCCGCTTTGCCATCGGCAGGGCCAGTAAAGGTGTCGACATACTTCAGGCTGTCTGGCACCAAATCAACAGACAGTTCTTCTTTGATTTCGCGAATCAGCGCCTGTTCATCGGTTTCACCCGCTTCACGTTTGCCACCAGGAAGGTAGAACAGGGTTTTACCTTTTGAACGCACTGCCAGAAGTTTGCCGTCTTTGATGGTAAGCCAAGCCAATTTATCAATCAGTTTCATCTTCGTATTCTTTTGTTATAGGTCGTCGTGATTGGGTGGGATTATGCCATGGAGTGCTTGAACTGTCAGAGCGGATAATGTCGACAGCCTTTTCAATTGTTCTCAATCTTTTCACGAATCATTCATCACCAATCACTCTTCATCCATCATGAATCACCAAGCCCTGAGCGCGCATTGGCACTTGTCAGGGCGAGAGTGAATGGGAAGGGAGAAATGAATTACATAAAGAAGTAATACACCCAAAAGAACAAGGAAGCTGCCAGTGCGATCTTGGCCGTTGTTGATGCGCGGGACAATGCCACAATCAAGATAATTGGAGAGAAGACGGTCGCGAAAATCCAAAACCCAATGCCGCGTTTCTTTTTCCCTGACTCCGCGGTGTGAGGGTCATCATGTGATTGAGGGCCTTCATGTGAACGAGCGTCTTCGGCATTATCGTCATCCTGATGGCGATGCGCTTCTGCGATGGCGTCGCGTTTTTTGAGTTGCACTTGGCTTTGCGTCAGCTCCAGCGTTGGTGCTGGTTTGTCTTCAGGTTGCCACCATGATTCTCTCGGTGCTTCTCCTTTCGCCGCTTTAATACGAAAGAGCTTTTTGTTCAGTGCCGTCACTTTGCCTTCGGGCACGGGAATATCATGTTGACGTTTCAGGTGGATGACCGCTTTTTGAAGCGGAATGCCTTTCTCTGGGTTCACCATGGCAACAAAATTGGCGTACCCCGCCAAGCTTTGGAAGAGTTCACCGCTTCCCCAGTGCTTATTCTCAGGGCCATCCAGTGCTACTTGCCGTAACACTGCACGAAAACGTTTCAGTGTTTTTCTCTCGACGGACAGCCCCTCATTCACCACCACGCCTGTCACTTCTTGTTTCTGGTGTTGTCGCATGACGCGCGTTTTATTTGGATGGATCACAAAGCCTTCGTTGGTCACGATTTGCTGACAGCGCCAAAGCAGTGCTTGTACTTTGCTGGCGTCATCGCTTGAAAAGGTTAAATCGTCTGCGTAACGGGTGTAGGTAAAACCTAATTTTTCCGCCATGCCTTGCAAGCGAGCATCAAGGCGTCGGCAAAGCACATTGGTGATCGCAGGGCTGCACGGAGAACCTTGCGGCAATACGCGTTCACCAACGGCGACGTGCCATGTTTTCCCGTCCATCTCTAACGCTTGTGTTTCCCGCTTTGTGGCAAGTAAAGCAAACGTCGTGGCAAGCTCTTCACTGTAACCAAGGTGTTTGAACATGCCTTTGACGCGTTTGTAACTGACAGAGGGAAAGAAATCCTTCATGTCTAAATTGATCACAACCTGCTTTTTGATGTGCGGCTGTGCATTGGACACAATACTTTTACCCGACACAAACCCGTGAGCTGCATCATGAATAGTGAGCTTGTTCAGCACATTATCGAGTAACCAATATTGAGATCGCTTCATTCTCGGCATGGGGGCCGAAATGGTGCGTATACCGCCGGATTTTTTACTAATGGAAAAATCCTGATAGTGGGAAACGGTAGAGACATCTTTTTGATAGCAAAGAAAACGCAGTTCGCTGGTGGATATTCCCATCGCGTCGGCCACGGCACCTGCATGGGCAAACACAGGAAGCTGTTGGGCGGCGAGCTTTTCATCGTCGGACGTTTTGTCTTCCAATCCGGCAGAAACATCGTCACCAAGGTACGTGAAGGAGGTTTGTTGTTTCATGTACCACGCGAAGGCCCGTTGATAGCGCGCAGTATTTCGTTCGATTTTTGTCAGCTCTCGCTTTTCGAGTGCGGCTTTTTTGCGTTCTTCATGAAGTGCTTTGAGCGCTTTTTCAGGATCGGAGTAAAGCGCATTCTCTTTGCTGAGCTCACGCAGCCTGGATTGTAACGCAGCGCGTTTTTGTAAGAACGTGTCTGTCAGGCTGGGTTTGTCTGCGTCTCTTTTCCAAAATCCTAAGCGAATCATTTCGCTTAAAATGTACTCGTTTTTGCCAATGCGCCTAACGCGATCGTAAAGTTCCTGGCGCGTGAGCTTGGGAGACGGATCTTGAATTGGATCGTTGTTTTGTTGTTCGTTAGACATGGCAAACACCCTCCTTGGCTAAGGAGACATCGGGAGAAAACAGAAACATGCGGAGCGCAGTGAGGGGGATTGGTAGCGCGACAACTTCCTTCGAAGAGTTCTTAGTACTGAGGGAATCAACTCGATGCCGTACGTTACCTATATCGCTCATTGACTTCTTTGAAGTCATACCGCAATAGCGATATAGGTGACAGTACGGCCCAGTTAAGATTGCCTCAGTGACGCGTGGGTAGTCTTTGTACCAGAATGGTGATCCACCATTCGCGATGCAAGGTTCTAACGTCGCGCTACCAAAAAGGGCAGAGTTTGAAAGTGTCGTGTTCAAACCGCTGAAATTTGAGTCAATAGCATGCAGTCCGTGTGAAAACGATTCAAGTGAATTGCAGCGAAAAAGTGATGTGAATCTCGTTATCATTTTCATGCGAGGCGCTCCTGAGAAACAGTCAGTCTCAGAGCAAGCATGTGCTCGCAGGGGCCTTGACGAAGTTTGTTTTGATGCCAGAAATGACACTGACATTCGCCTTTTACCAACCGTTGGTCATTATCGATGCTCAATGCCACGTGGTATTCGTGGGCATTGTCCATCACGGTACCGATGAGTTCTTGCCCCTGTTGATCTGACTCAGCTTTATCAATGGTCACGAGTTTTGCAGCCACAAAGTTAGCGGCTTTCTTTTCTCGCTCGTTGTTAAAGCGGATGTCGTCCAAATTGATGGGGGCGTTATACAGGGAACGTAAACGGTACACATTAGCGGTCATGTCATAGAGCACTAATCCCAGTTGGCTATATTGTGCCAATGCCGATTTTACGGTGCTGAGATCAAGTTGAAGGCGCGTTGCAAGGCTTGTTGCGCTTTCTTGATGGGTTTCTTCTAGCGCTTGGTAAACACGTTGGCTGGTCAGTTGATCGACAGTTTCACGTGGCGCAAGTAAGTCGAAATTGCCTGCTTGAGACCAATCGTTCGCACTCCAACCGGACAGTCCGAGTGTAAAGGTCAATGGGCCCATATTGGCAACGTAGAACGAGGGCAAACCATCGTCCATAAGGTGAACATCAAAGTGATCGGCGACGGGCAATAAGCGTTCAAGAATGAGCAATCGGCGACGTCCCCAAACACGAATAGAACGTTCTGAGTCGCCTTGGTATATCGAACGATCAAAGCGAATTACATCGCCCCATGGTTCCATCACCACCTGAATGGGTTGGCCAGGCGTCAGCTCAAAACGCATGGAACGAGGGCCTACACGTTCTTTTTTGCGCTTGAGTTGCAGGCACAGATTATGAATATCCATGGGCTGCAAACGCAACGTCACCATGGGCAAGGTCATGGCGGAACTGACTTGCAGAAAGCCTCTTACCCAGCTTTCTGGCAGGTCGATTTTTTTCTCGTCATAGGCTGCGGCACCCGAGGTTTGAATATTGAATCCCTCTGGGTCAATTTTCAGCAGGGTGGTGCGGTAATCGCGAATTTTCTGAAATTCGTTATACAGTTTGGTCGAGTAATCAATATTGGTGGTGCCGTAAGCTTGCTCGGAGACATTGGCAAACACATCGTATTGGCAACTCAACTTTCCGTAGCTGGATTCATCCTCAGAAAAGCATTCAAAAAAGACCTGATCAGGGTGAATGGTAATGACGGGGTCAAGCACAAACCACGCATCCATGTCGTTCTTGTATAAGTAGTTAAAGTACGTATCTTGCGCTTTGTAATAGGGGGCCAGTATCTCTCCCGCTTGACGATTCATGTCCGTCAGTTCTGCGCTCACCGCATCGAGATCCGCTTTCACTTTTCCTGAACGGCTGACGAACTCTGCGAGCATTCGCTCTTCTTCACCCGCTAACCAGCGTTGGTATTCTTCGCGGTTTTTTGGCATGAAACGCATGTCCGAAATCACCACATCGTGAAGGCTGGACATGGCCTCTCTAAAACGTCGCTTATCTTTGAGTTCGCCCACGAAGAAGGTGGGTGGGCGTGATAAGTCGGGGGCAAACGACATGTCGGTTTGCTTGCTGTTTGAACCAACGCGCGAGGCATTGGCATAGCGATAAGTCACTTCCATGTTTACTCCTCAAGCTCATGATGCGCGGCATGACGAACGGCTTTCAGCGCCACAGGTAACGTCAGATCACCGTGGGTCTGTTTTAGGCTCATCATTAGCTTGATGTATTCTGCTTTGTCCTTTTGTACCGAGGTGAGCGACAAGCGCGTCAGTAATTGACTCAGCATGGCTCGCACGGCATCAGATGTGTTCGCTTGAGATGTCAAAAAGCGGAGCACGTTATCTTTTGCAGGCCGTCCCGTGTTAACGCGTGTCAGCACGGAAACAAAATAGGGTTGCAGCGCGACAATCGTGGTCTCATCGTTGCTGGCGTGTTGGGGTAACAACTGACTGACGAACAGTTCAACGTTCGCGGCTGGGTGCTGACTGAGTTGCAGGAGGTACCGCTCCGCATCGTCTTGGTCAAAATAGGTTTGCACTAACTCTCGTCCGAAACGCTGCACAGGGTCTACAACACTGTCACAAATGGCCACGATCTGATCTGGCGTCCATTGTTCTCTCGACAGCGATTCGCGGCAGAAGTCGAACACAAAGTCTTGCGTGTCGTGCCATTCACTTTCCATGACAGAAACTATGTTGTCCATCTGAGCAATGAGTGCGTCAGGTGAATCACCGAAGTGTTTCTGTGCATGTTCACGGAGGGTCAATGTGGGGCTATTGAGTAACGAGAGCCATTTCTCGTTGGTGAATCGCGAATAAGGCGTGCGTTGTTGAAAGTGCTCAGACGTGAGCGTATGGGCCATTTCGGAGCGTGCCGTCGCGAGTTTCCATAGGCTTTCATTGTGTGTTTCTTCTCGTAGAGACGCGTTGCCATGTGTACGCAGAAAATCGAGAAGTTGTTGCTGAAGGCTGTCTTCTAGCTTGTTGGCATGCAGCAAGTTCACCATGTGTTCAACAATCGCTTGCTGATTCTTGGCGTTGCTTTCGTTATATGACGAGGTCTGCATGGCCTCGGCAAACACACTTAACGTTGCGTGTTGTTGGGCGGGTGTGCCTTGCGCCAATGAACCTAGCAAGTTGTCGAGTTGGTCGGCGAGCTTATCGTGGGTCAGCTTTTTCAGTAACGCGATCGCGAATGCGCGAATGTCTTCATCATCAGAGGTTTGGATGGTATGCAGTGATGCCTCTGATATTTGATCGTAAGCAATCGGCATGGCATCAAGAAGTTTGCACCCGAAAAGTGCAAGGCTGATGGAGGGAGACTGAATCAATGCTTCTGCGATTGCGATATCAGGTAGTGCGCTAGCGCGCGCATTTGTCAGCGCATCCTGGCACTGCGTGAGTAACCAATCAAAGGTCTGTGTAGCATGCTCTTTTGATGCAAAATCTTTCTCACTGACCACGGAGAGCACGGCTGAAAGTAACGCGGATTTATCAACAAACGTGAATTTGGCTTTTTGCTCAGGCGCTTCAAGCCAAGCAATGATGCTGGTGTGATCGGGTAGCTCTACACGTGGGTCGATACACAATGCATGGGCTATCGCCGTTAACATTTCGTCAAAATCGCGTTTTTGTCCGAGCAACTCCAGCCCAAGTGAAATGGGCGCAGCCAGACCGCTACTAAACAAAAGCACCAAAATATCGCCAGTAACCGGTTGGTTGGCGAGCAAATGCTTCAGTCGGGTTGACGCGAAAGCTTGAGAGCGCGTGAATGGCTTCGTAAAAAGACGAATGACATCAGCGAGTGACAAGGTGTCGATAAAATCGGAGTTGTCTTCGAGTGCGCGAATTGCAAAATCTGAAACAGGTTCGCAGTCAGTGGCACACGCAATACGAAGCAAACTGTCAGGTGCTTTGTCCCAGCACTCAGGAAATGCCTCTCCGCGACCGTCAAAAATTGTGTCAGGGTCGAAGCGCCAAATACCGCGACGGTTTTTCGAATAGGCAGTGTTGTTGGCACGAAGCAAAGTGTTCAATGCTGAACAGTGTGCGTACTCGTCGTAATGCAAGGTGGCGATGAGCTGGCGACGCCAGTTGTCATCCCATCGATAATGGGGTGTCGAGCGAGCAGGTTTAGCATGTGCTGCGGTGTATTGCAGCAGCGTTGACTCAGCGAGCTCAGTAAAACGATCACTTTTCGACACACCCAAACGTTTGAGTGCCCGAGAATATCGTGCAACTAAATACCGATGGGTTTTTTGAGAATGCGCTAAACGAGCGGTGTCTGATGCCAATTCTTCTTCAACATCTAAGCAGCCATGCTCGTTGTATACCATTCCCCAATCTCTATAAAAATGCGGTTTGCTTTGTTCTAGGCGAACGTTCAGCGTCGTGAACACGGCCGTATCCAACCTAAATTCACTCATTTTGAGCAAATACCGTACACCGCGAAATGCACCGGGTGTTATCGGAATGCTTGGCAGAACCTTCAGTAACGCTTGGCGAATGTCTGTATCGACGAGCGACTGCAAATATGCGGCTTTGATTAACGTGCCAATGGGGTAGCTGGTGGCGCGTTTAGAATCTGCATTGTTAAATTGCGCCACCGCATTTAGCAGCGAATCGGGTGTTATGTTCTCGTTGTGCGTACGTAAGGTGTCGTAGCGATTTTTACGCTCCTCTTCGGGCGTTAGCGCCAAGATGACTTCGAGCGCGAGGTTTGCGAGGGTCGTGTTCGAATGCGACAAATAAGGAGAAACGAGGTCGATGTTTTCGTGCGAGCCTACGCGCCCTAGTGTCCAAAGGAGCGTGTACTCATGAAGGTCGTCTTTTTGCCCAAGAAGGGTTGCAACAAGCGCGGCTGCTTCGGGGTTTTTCTCTGGGGGTAAACGCCATACCTGACGAGCTCGTGTGTCAGGATTCTTTTCTTGGCGAATACGATCGAGCAACGACGCGCTGCTTTCAGGCTTCGATGAGGCAGCTGTTGATGACGATGGTGAAGCAACACCATCGCGATAGCCTTTATTCGTTTTGGATACCACGATCGAATCAAACAGCTTTTCGGCTTTTTCTATTGAAACGGGGGAGGGGGTTTTGGTGCCTTCACGCAGACTTGCCCCACGACGCCCATAGCGAAAATTAACCAAGTATCGTTCGTTGTCATCGGTGCTATTGATGTCGACCAAATCGACTTCATAGACCTTGTCTGAATTTCCTTCCTGAAAATACAAACGGGATTTTCGTATCAGCCGCATTTCCCTGTCTCATTCGACCAAACAAGTGCGAACCACCGTACCACACCGAGTTTCTCAGTGAAGTAGTTGGGCCAATGAATTCTTGAAAAATCACAAAGATGGGAATGTGTTCTTCTTGAGGGAGCGTGGATTTAGGGTGGATTTGAAGCTCATCGCGTGATGGACAGTACGGGGATGGTAACGGCGTGACGTTCGGTTTGTTCACCGTTCTTTCGTTGTCGCATGACCCGTCCATAAGATTGTCGTTTTTATTCAATCTTTGGTGCTAACCGGTGATTATTATCTGCGGTATCGAAACGCGCTGGTTCAATGGTAAGCAAGTTCGTTCATCGAGAGTGAACAAAATTGGCGCTGAAAAGAGGTTGGATACACGCTTATGTTAAACATCAAAAAACTCGACACGCTGGACACCATCAGTGATCTGAAAACACACTATTTTTCACAGGCTACCGCGCCGCTTGATGGTATGTGGCATTTTGGTTTTGTGCCGATGTCTGCGCATTTTGGGTTTTACGAAAATGAGGATTTGGTGGGCTTTTGCTGCGTGAATGGCGAGGGGTATTTATTGCAGTTTTACCTTTCTCCCATCGCGAAAATATCGGCGCGCGATCTCTTTGCACATATTGCGCAGCAAGGCAGTGATGAGATTGGAGCGGTGAAAGGGGCATTTGTCAGCACCGCGGAAACGTCATACCTCTCGCTGAGTCTTGATAACAGCGCATCGTTCGTGGTGAATTCATTGATGTATCAACGTGATCTGAACGTTGCTCTACCTCGCGCAGCGACAGCGGTTGAAACACTCGATATGGTGTTGGCGACAGAAGACAAATGCGATGAGTATGTTGCTTTTGCCGTGGCAACGATTGGAGCGCCTGAGCAGTGGCTAAGAGGTTACTTTGGCAATTTGATTCAACGCCAAGAGCTTTGGGGGCATTGGAAAGGCGGGCAATTGTTAGCAACCGGTGAATGTCGCCGCTTTGACGAACACCAAATGGGTTACGCCGATTTGGGAATGATTGTGGCTGAATCTGAGCGTGGTAAAGGCATTGCAACCCGTGTGTTGTGCCACTTAGTGAAACACGCTGAGCACCAAGGTTTATCTGCCATGTGTTCGACAGAAAGTGACAATATCGGGGCGCAAAAAGCGATATCCCGAGCAGGAATGTCGTCATCAAACCGTATTGTTCAGTTTGAATTTATCGCGAGCCACTAAGGCGAAGCCGCGCCTTAACAAACAATCCCTGAACACATCTTGTGTGTTTGATAGGTAGACCCATGCATGCGCTAGCGATGGCGGATCATGGGCTCTTTCTTATCCTTTGATCTCCGCTTCCTTCTTGTTCATAAAGAAACACTGCAATCACATGCCGCATGGCTTATCGTGTGTGGGATTCTTCCACAAAGGCTAAAACACGATAAGGCTAAAACACGATGATCAATTGGCTACATGCCCCTTTATCGCCTGAAATAACTCGATATGTCGAGTGCTATTGGTTTATCGAAAAACAGCCCGGCGTAGAAGGCCATGCGTTCCCAAAACTTAACCCTGATCCCTCTGCACATTTGGTTCTATCGCCGCCCACACAAAGGTACCGCTATGAAACGGAGCAGCGTGTTTTTGAAGGGGAAGGCAGTCACTGGCTATTTCCGCACCTTCACACATTTGAATTGGACCATCGTGATCCCTTTGTGCACATCGGAATTAAGTTTCATGCAGGTGCGCTCTATTCTCTGACTTTGCTTGAGTATGTTCACCCAACCTTGGATGTAATCACGCCAGTCACGCTCTCGTCAGTGATGGAGCACGTCAGCGATGCAGAAGATATGCTTATTACATTGGCACGAAATAGCCCAACCCAAACCTGCGAACAGCTTGATGCTTTGTTGCTGCCTTGGCTGAAAAAAAGCAGAGAAGACCAGCACAGTGAGGTAACCCGAAAAGCCCTTCAGCTACTCGATACGATGTCTGTCTCTGCCCTTGGTGATGCGCTTTATTGTTCTCAGCGCACCTTGGAACGCAGTTTCAGTCGAGTGACAGGGCTTACCTTGAAACAGTGTCAATCGATGAACAAGCTTGAAGCCATGCTGGCGTATCTCTATCAACGAGAGGCGACTGAGATTGATTGGTCTGACGTGGCATTGAAGTTCGGCTTTAGCGACCAACCCCATCTTATCCGGCACCTGAAAAAACAGATTGGTTTAACGCCGAATACTTACGCAAAAGAGCGAAGCTTGACCATCGATGTGTATGGTGGCGTGAAATATTCCTAGCGTTGCGTTGAGTGCGGACAGGTCACTTGCCTGCGTTTTCGTTTACGTCGCTAACGACCGTTGTGTGAGTGAGCACCTGCATACAGGGCATCAAAATGTGGGATGTTGCTTTCCCATACCGGCACGTCTTCGCCAACAATGGTTTTTAACGTATCGATAAACAACTTGGTTTTGATAGGGGCATCTCGATGGGGATACACCGCATAAAAGGTACCGAAATCATCGAGCTTTACGTGCGTCATGATCGGGATAAGTTGCCCATCTAACACTTCATTTTCGATCATTTGAGCGGTCACAACGGCCAGCATGTTGCCGGACACCGCCGCTTTTTTGATGATTTCAACATCGTTCACTTTATACGCGACATTGAGTTGTAGATGCTGGTGCTGTTCGTTTTCATCCAAATAACCGAACTTATCAAGGATCAGTCCTGGTGCGGCATACACGGCGGCGGGCAGTGCTTCTAGCTGTTGGACGGTATGGATGTCGCCATGTTTTTCAATGAACGACGGTGATGCAACGATCAACAACCTGTCCCGCGCTATTTTGCGAGTAATGAGGCTTGAATTCTTTGGCTTCCCAATGCGAATACCAATATCAAACCCTTCGCCCACCATGTCAGTGACGCGATCATCCAAACGCAATTCTATCTCTACATCTGGGTAGTTTTGCTGAAATGCCACCACGGCTTGTTGAACGTATTGTCGGCCAAATAATGTGGTGCTGGTGATCCGCAATATCCCCTTCGGTTCAGCGTGATAATTCTGTGCTAAGCGGTGAGTCTCACTTAATAACACCCGCAATGCGCTTGCTTGGTTCATCATTTCCTTGCCAGCAGCGGTGAGGGCGAGCGATCGCGTCGTGCGATTGAGTAAGCGCACGCCAAGTTCACTTTCTAAGCGATTGATGTGTTTGGAGATCACTGAACGGTCGACATTTCGCTGCTCTGAGACCTTAGTGAAAGAGCCCAGTTCAACAACATCAAGTAAGAGCAATAAGCGGCTAGAGAAATCCATCTGAATCCTTTGGTGCATTTTTGGCAACAATGTTGTGCCAATTTGAGCATTTTTCATCACTCAAGACAAATCTATAGTGGCTCCACATTAAACATTCAGCTTATTCAAAGCGCGCAGACAAGGCGCATGTATCTCAACGAGGAAGATCCCATGAATACGATTGCGATAACACAACAAAACGGCATTGCTACTGTCACCATTAACAATCCTCCGGTGAATGTACTGACGATTGATCTCATCAATGAAATCAATGCGTTTGTGCTGTCTCTCAAAGACGATCGTGATACCAAAATCGTGGTATTCAAATCGCTTCATGCACAATTCTTCTTGGCGCATTTAGATTTGCATGTCATCAACGGGACGCAAGGTGGGCAAGCTGCATCGATTGAATTCAATCATATGATTGCCAATATCAAAGCAATGAAACCTTTGTCTGTTGCGGTCGTTGATGGTGTTGCTCGTGGGGGCGGTAACGAATTCGTGATGGCATGTGATTTAGCTTATGGCACTGAAAATGCGGCGTTCGCTCAGCCAGAGATCCACGTGAACATCCCAACGGGTGGGCAGGGCGCGGTACAATTTGCGCGACGTATGGGCAAAAACAAAGCCCTGCAAGCTTTGCTATTGGGGAATGATTTTTCTGCACAGCAAGCAGAAGCCCTGAACATCATTACGCAGTTTGTGCCTAAAGCGGAATTGGATGATTTCTTGGCGATGACGTTGGGCGTGATCAGCACGTTAGAAGTGCGTGATATCGTGATGTACAAAGACATTGTGAAGACGTCGATCGTTGATGAAGACGCTGGCGCTGAGTTGGAGTTGCGTTACTTCCTTGAACGCGCGAAAGAAAACAAAACACAGGCGATCATTGATGCTTTTATTAAGCACGGTGGCCAAACAGAGCGTGAGGCGAAAGATATCCAAGGCATTTTTGTTGATACCGCCGCGGAACTGTCCAAATAGCATTGTCTTCATCTGAACATATGAAAGTGGCAAACCGATGGTTTGCCACTTTCTTTTTTAGTTCTCAAACATTGACTTCAGCCGTGAGTGACATGTATTCCGCATACTCATTTTCATTATTCTAAGTAGGGTTGCTTAATACGGTTTTGGTTCGACTCGCATTTTGAATATCGATTTGCAACGAATGCACACTGCGTTCGCTTCTCGCGCTCTATGTAGAATAAATTTTCACATTAACCTTTGAAAATAAAGAATATTATTTATTTTCACTGTTTTGGCCTGTTATATGCTTTCTTGTGTTTACGGAATATCATTGTGTAAAAAATCGACGGGACAAAAATAAAATAAGTGATTTACAAAAACTTATAAGTTAGTTGAGGTTATATATGATTTGTGTGAATGAGTATGGCGAGCTATTGCAGTCTTATGAAGATAAACAGTGTCCAGTTGAAGGGTCTGTTTATGTGGAATATTTAGATGGTGAAAAGAAAGGCAACTACTACATAGAGCTTGAGCCGGAATCTCTTGTGAAGGTGTATCTGCACTAGTGTGTATCCGTTGAAAGCACCGGAATAAGCCAGAAAGGAGCACTGCATGCTCCTTTTTAGTTCCCGTTAAATCTTACTGACGCCCGTAAACGCGAATACCCGCCGACGAATTTTTTGATTCGCCAAACACTTCCAATTTCTTCACACAACGTTTGTAAGCAAATTTACGCCAATCGGTTGTCGCGTCTTCTTTGATGTTGCGATAGAAATTGATGGTTTTGGTTTCGTCGTTCTTGAAGGTCACTTTCACCTTGCGCACATAGGCGTCGCGGTCGGCTTTTAGTTTGATTGCGTTAACGCGACGGCACACCAACAACGGAATATCAGCACCGTGGCTCGCGTTTTCTAACAGGATAGTACGACCGAGTGTAATTCTTTCTTCAGCATGGGCGGTGTTTGATAGTGTCAGCATGCCCGTTAAAACGCACATCAGGGAAAGTAGCGTTTTCATTTTCATTCTTATGTATCTCTGTGAGTCGTTCAAAAATCGGCATATCGCCGAAAAGCGACGGAGTGTAGCGCCAGAAGAGAAAGAAACAACAAATTTGCGTCAATTCTTTTGGTGATATGTCAGGGTTTGAACGAAACAGGCCAGATTTTATCTGGCCTGCAGGGATTTCTTTTTTGGAGGGAGTGACACAAGTCGGGAATTATAGGAAGGCTTCTAACATGACTTCATCAACGTATTGTCCGTTGATTTTGGCGTGCTTGGTCAATGTGCCTGCCACGGTAAACCCTTGTTTCAAATACGCGCTCAACGCGACGTCGTTGTCAGCGCGTACTTGTGCGATCAGCTTTTCAAAACCGCGGGATTTTGCTATCTCTAATGTGGTCGCAAACAGGGCGGATGCAACGCCTCTTTGACGGCTGCTTTCCTCAACGTACGTTGAAACAATACCAACGTGATCCAGCGTGCGGGTGAAGCTGGCAAAAGGCTCTACGGTTTGGTAGCCCAGTGTGGTTTTGGTGGTTTGATCTTCTGCCACGAGGAACACGCCGTTGACCGGAAAATACTGAATAAAGAAGCTTTGGTCAGACACCGAAAACGTAGAATCTAGGATGGTGAACTGCCCACCTTCGATGATCGGGTTAATGATGTCAGTAATGCGTTGAGCGTCAGAAGGCAATGCGGTGCGAATGGTTGGGTTCATAGCGTAAATCATCGATAAACAGTCATATGGACGAAGCGTAGCGCACTCGTGTAGCGCGACGCCAGCGAATATTCTGCATCAAACGTGTTAATGCAGAAGGCGTTGTTTAGTGTGAATTAAATGTGGTCAAGGAATGTGCGAATGTCCTGCAATGCAGGGATGGCTGGCATCTCGATACGTGCTGAACTGCTGAAACACCAAGGGTAGGGCAGTTCACTTAATCCATGAAGAAAATGCGCTGTGTTTTGAAAATCCAAGGTGAACATGTGTTTGATTGTAATGGTCAGCTTCTTCACGCTTGAACCATCTTCAGATTGAAATTCCCAATCATAATGTCCGCAGCCTACTTTTAGATTTCCGCTTTCCTTTTCTGTCATGGCCACTAACCATTTACAGGTCAAGAGCGACCCATTTCGATCGATGGAATCTGACAGACAAAAGGTATAAATGTTCTCATACGTTTGATTGAACTGGGAGACCAAAACATCTGAAATTGCGTGCCTTCCCACGACCTCTGATGGGAATGAAATGCCGTCTGTGTTTACCTGCATGGAGAGGGTAGCCTGCTGGGTAAACACCTGCGAAAGCAGGTGCGGTTTGTTGTTATCTTTCGCTGCGATGTAGCGATTGATGGTCGATAATAACGGGGTAATATCGTTTTTCTGCATCGATTCACATTCCCCTAGATCTGTTGAGCGGTTAGCTATGCTTCAATAGGCTGGCCGAATTAGCCAAAGATGACGCGATTGAACAACCGTCTTTCCACTTCGGCATCTGCCACATCCATGGATGTGAACGTCACGATTTGTCCTGGCTGACGTTGGGACAGTTGGCCTGCACCTAAACTGCTCAAACAACCGATTTTGGGGTAGCCACCAATGGTTTGACGATCTTTCATCAACACGATAGGTTGCCCATCGTTAGGGATCTGAATCGCCCCGAACGCAATGCCTTCGGAAATGATGCCGTCTAAGCGGCTTTTGATGGGTGTGCCAGAGAGTCGATAGCCCATGCGATCGATATTCTGGCTCACTTCATAATTATTGGTGAAAAAGGTCATTTGTTCATCATGCGAAAACGAGGCATGTTGATACGCAGGCATCACGCCCAGTTCTAACGGTGCGTTGTAATCAGGAATGGTCCATTTTGGCGCGCGCTGAACAATGGGTTCTGCATGAGGCGTGAAGTGCAATACATCGCCCTTCTTCAAGGGATCGCCGTTACCCGATAGCCCGCCCAACTGCTCACGTTTTACCGTTGAAGCACTTCCCAGTTTCTCTTCTACTTGAAAACCACCCACAACCGCCAGGTAAGCGCGAAGTCCGTTGACAGGCGCACCAAACGCTAACGTATCGCCTTTTTTCAGTGCGTACGTACACCAAGGTTGAATCGGCTTATCGTTTAAACGCGCAGCCAGATCTGCCCCTGTGATCGCCACGCTGATGGCCGCATTCGCGACAAGCTGTAACTGACCAAAGGTGATTTCCAACTGGCTTGCATCAGGCGAGTTGCCCAGCAAACGGTTTGCCCAATAAAAGGCGTGCTCGTCCATTGGTCCGCCAGTGGTAATGCCGAGGTGTTGGAAACCTTGGCGACCACTGTCTTCTATCAGGGTCAGCATACCGGGGTTGATGACGTTAAAGCTCATTTGCCCTCCGAATCATTTAATACACCGCCTTGGGCGAGAAACTCTTGTTTATCGATAGGGCAAAACTTCACGCGATTCCCCACGTTGACTCTGGCAAGGTTGCGGCTTTCCCAATCCAACATGCTCAGTGGTGTGCGGCCGATGATTTGCCAGCCACCGGGTGTGCTGCTGGGGTAAATCGCGGTTTGATTATCTGCCAAACCTACACTGCCTGTTGGCACTTTAAGGCGCGGCGTGGATTTACGTGGCATGACAATGGCATCGTCTAAACTGCCAAGGTAAGCAAACCCTGGGCTAAAGCCGATGGCATACACCCGGTATTGTCGCTCGCTGTGCAGCTTGATGACTGTCTCTGCATCTAGCGTTGTTTTTTCACACACATCGGCCATGTCGAGCGCGACTTCTTCGCCGTAATACACGGGGATTTCAATCACGACGCTATCACTGTTGTCACTCAAACCTTCAGCATTGCTGGCGAGGGCATGTTTAATGCGTTTGATGATGTCGAAGCGGTCGGTTTGGTTTAAATCAAAACACACCAGCATCGAGTTATAAGACGGGACAATGTCAGTCACGACATCGTCCAATTCACGCCTGACTTGGAAGATGGCGCGATTGACGTTGGCCGCAATCGCTTCATCAATGGTGTCGCCAAAATACACAATCAGGGATTGTTCGCTGACTGCTTCAATCTTAAGCATGGGTACTCCGTTACAGCTTGTCTTTCTTGCGCCAGTGATGAAGGGCAGAGGCGACAGCGGTGGCATGAGGGCCATCGCCATGAATGCAGAGCGTGTCTGCTTTCACTGCCAGCGTTTTACCACTGAGCGTGGTGACCGTGCCGTTTTCTATGATTTGCTGAACTTGGCGAATGATGGCGTCGGCACTGCCGTGGACAGCCCCTTCGACCTTGCGATCAACCAAGTATCCCGCATCGTCATAAGCGCGATCAGAAAACGCTTCGTACATCAGCTCAATACCAATGTCTTCTGCCATGCCTTCGATGACACAACGGCTCGGAATCGCCATCACCACCAATGCTGAACCGGGTGCTGCTTCTTTCACCGCGAGCATCACGGTGCGTAACACATCCATGTCACGCATCATGGTGTTGTAAAGCGCGCCATGCGGTTTTACGTAATCGACATAGGTGCGTTGCAGGCGGCAAATGCCTTGCAATGCCCCGATTTGATACGCCAACCACGCGCGCAATTCTTCGGTCGTACAATCGAACTTTCTGCGACCAAATCCGAGTAAATCCGGGTAGCCAGGGTGCGCACCAATTGAGACGCCATGTTCGCGCGCCATCGTGACGGTTTGCTGCATGGTGACTGGGTCTGAGGCGTGAAAGCCACAGGCAATGCTCGCCATATCAATACACGGCATGACTGCTGCGTCATTGCCCATCACCCAAGCGCCGTAACTTTCACCCATATCGCAATTCAATTTCATCAATAACGCTCCGCTGTTATTTGGTCGCTGCTGCTATCGCTGACTCATGGTGGTTGGTAGGTACGTCACGATGTCAGGGAAGACGGTAATCAACACTAACCCTAAAAGGATCAGCATAAAAAACGGGAAGGCAGCCCGTGCGACATACAGTATGTTTTTGCCCGTGAGTGCCTGAATAACAAACAGATTAAAGCCAACAGGCGGTGTGATCTGTGACAGCTCAACCACAAGCACAATGAAAATACCAAACCACAGCAGATCGATGCCTGCTTGTTGCACCATGGGCATGACCACGGCAACCGTAAGTACGACTACGGAAATACCGTCAAGGAAGCACCCTAGCACCACGAACAAGATGGTGAGATACAACAACAGTTCCATCGGTGTGAGAGACATGGATGCAATCCATTCTGCCAGCTCGCGTGGAATGCCAAGGAAACCCATTGCCAGTGTTAGGAAGTGCGCGCCGACCAAGATAAAGCCAATCATGCAGGCGCTTTTTACTGCACCGAGCAAGCTGTCAATAAACCCTTGGAAGGTTAACGATCCTGTTAGCCACGCCAAGATCATGGCGCCAAACACACCCAATGCAGCGGCTTCGGTTGGTGTGGTTAGTCCGCCGTAAATCGAGCCCAATACAAAGGTGATCAAGCTGACGATCGGGATCAGCTTACGCAAGGCGGCGAAGCGTGTTGCCCATGAGGTTTCTTCCGCGTTGTGTGCAGGCAGTTCATCTTTATTGAGCAGTGCCCAGATGGTGGTGTAACCCACAAACAAGCCCATTAGCATCAGCCCTGGTAAGGCACCTGCAATGAACAAACGGCCAATTGATACTTCTGCGGCGACGCCGTACACAATCAAGATGATTGATGGGGGAATTAGCAGCCCCAAGGTGCCAGAACCTGCCAGTGTGCCGATCGCCATGCGTTCGCTGTAACCTTGCGCTTTTAGTTCAGGCAAAGTCATGCGGCCGATGGTGGCAGCGGTGGCGGCAGATGAGCCTGATACCGCAGCAAAGATGCCACAGCTCAAGACATTGACGTGCAAGAGCTTGCCGGGGAATCCGCTTAGCCAAGGAGACAGGCCTTTAAACAAATCTTCCGACAAGCGTGTTCTGAATAACAGTTCACCCATCCAAATAAACATAGGGAGTGCGGTGAGTGACCAACTGGTGCTGGCGCCCCAACTGGATGACGCAAATAACAATCCAATCTGTTCGTTGCCCGTGAGGTACAAACCAATCACACCAACGCCGATCAGGGAAAGGGAAACCCACATACCTGCGGCGAGAAACAGCAGCAAGCTGACGGCAAGAATGATGGAAATAAGAGATATGTCAGCCATTACGCGCGCTCCTGATCTTCTGAAAGGTCAATGTTCGCGTCTTCATCTTCACGCACTCGGTAATGCGGGGTAATGCCACGAAGGTTATCGATAAGGCTGTCCAACACCGCAAGGTTAAAGGCAATCATGCCAACCGCGAGTGGGACTTGTGGAATCCATAAAGGAATAGGGATGTAACCGTGCGTCACTTCCTCAAAATCATAGGATTCCCACACCATATAAGCGCAGTAATAGCTGGCGAAGCAAAGCAGCAAAAACGCGAGAAACAGCACCACGCTTTCGAGCGGACGTTGCCATGATTCAGGCAAACGCTGAATGGCGAGGTTTACGCGAATGTGTCCACCTTCGCGAAAGGTATACGCCAAGCCAAAGAACGTAGAGGCGGCAAGTGCGTAGCCTGAGAAATCCTCCGCAGAGGGAACAATAAAGCCGAAGAGTCGGCCGACGATTTGGGCGAGGATGATCAGCATGATCACCACGATAAAAAATCCGGATAAACCGCCCGACAGCAAATACAGGGCTCGTTTCATTTCAACCTTCCTAGTCTGGCGCTGCCTTGCGTGCTGCGAATGACAGCAAGCGATTGGCACAACAGCGCGGTGTCTCCCCATCACTTAACGTCCCTGCTTTGTTATGTTCGCGGTGAACACACCGCGCAGACACAAAGCCAATGATGGGGGCGAACGCTTTTTTCACGTTTCGTCATCGCGACGCACCTTGTTATATGTACCTAGCCAAGGTTGACGTTGAGTGCGAGCGATGTCGATTCAGTGATGGTTTACTTGGCGCTATACGCGCTCAATACAGGTGTCAGTGCGGCAGGGTTTTCTTGTTCCCACTCATTCGTCATGGTTTGACCAATGGCTTGCAGTTCACCCAGCAATTGCTCAGAAGGTTGAGACACCACGATGCCGTTATCAGCAAGGGTTTTGGTGTCTTTCGCTTCTTGTGCCGTCACTTCATTCCAACCACGTGCTTCTGCTTTTGCAGCTGCATCAAGGATGGCTTTTTGATCGTCTTTGTCGAGACGCTTAAATGCACGCTTGTTCACGACAACGAAGTTTTTCGGGATCCACGCTTTGATTTCGTTGTAGTGGCTTAGGTAATCCCATGCTTGACCGTTCGCGCCTGTTGACGGTGAGGTGATCATCGCATCGATAATGCCGGTGCTGAACGCTTGTGGAATGTCTGGCACTTGAACCGTCGTCGGCGTGGTGTTCATTAAATCGGCCAAACGCGATGTTGACGGGCTGTAAGCGCGCATCTTGGTGCCTTTAATGTCAGCCAGCGCGTTCACCGGCTTTTTGGTGTAAAGGCTTTGTGCAGGCCAAGGCACGGTGTAAAGCAGGATCATGCCTTCCTTGCTCAGTTGCTTTTCAATCTCAGGTTTTGCTGCTTCCCACAGTTTCTGAGCTTGGTTGTAGTCCGTGGCAAGGAAAGGGATGTTGTCGTGTTTAAAAATAGGGTGGGTGTTACCCATGATGCCAATGAACACTTCACCGAGTTGAACTTGCCCCGTACGCACAGCGCGTGGGATTTCAGGGTGCTTCATTAACGAGGCGCCAGAGTGCACGGTGATGTCGACCTCACCGCCCGTTGATTCTTTGATTTGTTCGGCAAAGCCATAGGCAATTTTGGTTGGCAGATTCGCGTCACCATATGGCGTCGGCATGTGCCATTGAGCAGCAATCGCAGAGGAGGCGGTCAATGCTGAGAATGACACGACCATGGCAGGTAGCAGGGTTTTCAACAACTTCATTGGAAGTCTCCTTTTCACATGTGTTCGTTAAAGAATTGAGAGTTGTTCAGTACTGATATCAGTCACGAGCATCTTCCCTGGCGCGTGAGTGATAGCAATGGGTGGGCGTGCATTTGCAATGGCTAATTGCGGCGTCACACCACACGCCCAAAATACGGGGATTTCATCGTCTTTAATGGTTACCGGGTCGCCAAAGTCGGGCGAAGAAATGTCGCTGATACCGATCATTTCTGGGTTGCCAAAATGAATCGGCGCTCCGTGAGATTTCGGTAAACGCGATGTGATTTGAATAGCGCGAATGGCATCGGCAGGCGTAAAGGGACGCATAGACACCACCAAGTTGCCGCTGAAATGTTGGCTAGGATTCGCGGGGATATTCGTTTGATACATAGAGACGTTGGACTGGCTTTCGATGTTACGAAGCGACAACCCAGCGCGCATTAACGCATCTTCAAATGAGAACGAACAGCCGAGCACAAACGTCACCATGTCAGGACGCCATAAGTCGCGAATGTTTTGTGTTTCTTTGGTGAATTCACCGTGTCGAAACACACGGTATTCGGGGACGTCAGAGCGAATATCAATGTCATCGCCCAGTGCATCGAGTAAAGGCTGGCCGGGAAGCGACACCGCAAGCAGTGGGCAAGCAATCGGGTTTTTTTGGCAGAACAGCAAGAAATCATCCGCCCAGTTTTTGGGTAAAATCACCACGTTGCCTTGTGCTAGGCCTGAAGCATAGCCGCTGGTGGCGTCCTGAAATTCGCCGCGGCGGATTTTCGTTCGTAGATTACGTGCTTCCGCCAATGCAGCATCACGCTGCATAAATGCGATAGGACGTTCCATGCCTGTTGGTAACGTGGTCGTCATCCTTAACCCTTTCAGTGATTGCGTTGTGTTAATTAAATGTTGCAGTTTGGTGTCATTCCGTCCAATTATAGTTTTTTACCTTTTGTCATAAAAAAAATTAATCGGTCCTTAAACACTGCGAAACATCTGGAATTCGTCACGAAATGGGCTGTTTTAAACGTGTTATTTGGGTATATGGCTGTGAAACCACTCGACTTGTCTCGACCTTGCGTATTCATTGCTCGTGGTTAATGCATAAAATTTCTAGGTAAAGTGTCCAAAGCATGGAACAACGCAGCCTCCGAAGGATGCCATTGACACAAAAAACACGAACAGGTCACGTTCGCTTTCACAGAATGTAGACCTTGGTCGCTGGAGGTATTTATGACGAGCGACGGCGCAAGAAAAAACCCATTTGGAGCAAAATCTCAGCAACGTCTTATCGTGTTGTTCGACGGCACATGGAATGACCCGCAAGATCAAACCAATGTCTATCGACTCGCCAAATGCATTAAACCCTTTGATGAGCACGGTGTACGTCAGCGTTTTTTCTACGATCCGGGAGTGGGAACGTCTGCCGCGACCCGTTTTCTTGGCGGCATATCGGGCTGGGGGTTAACCAAAAACCTCTTACAAGGCTATGAATGGCTCGCCAAGCATTGCCACTCCCAAGAAGAAATCTGGGTGTTTGGATTCAGTCGTGGTGCTTACACCGCCCGCAGCTTGGGTGGGATCATTCGCCTGTGTGGTTTGTTGAACATTGTCACACCTGATCTGTTAAAACGAGCAATGGCGCTCTACAGCAACCCATCGCTCACACGGGACTCTGAAGAGTGCGTGAACTTTCGACGCGATTTCAGTCGCGACGTTGATATTCACTTTATGGGCGTGTGGGACACGGTGGGCGCCCTGGGTGTGCCGGGTACGATTTTGTCGGAAAAAGGCGTGTTCAGCTGGCACGACACAACGCTCTCTGACAGCATTAAACATGCTTTTCATGCCATGGCGTTAGATGAACATCGAAGTGCTTACAACGCGGCACTGTGGACGTGTAATGCAAACACCGTGATGAGGCCGATTAAAGAGGTCGAACAGCGCTGGTTTATCGGCGCACATGCCAATGTGGGCGGTGGGTATCCTAATGACACCCTGCGGGAAATTCCCTTCGGTTGGATAGCTGAGAAAGCGATGGGACTCGGGCTTGATTTAGACGTGTCGCAGCATGTGTTCACGAAGGAACCTTGGCGCAAACAACCCCGCGATTCCTTTCATGAGTTTATTCGCGGTTTCTATGCCACCTTTCAGCGCTTTCGTGGCAAGGGGGATGAAAACGGACGTTTCTATCGTGCGTTCAATCTCGGTAGGGGGGATTTACCTGCTTTGAATGTCAGTATCGATCCAAGCGTGTGGCAGCGTTGGCATGAACATGATTATCGACCTCAAACGCTGATCAACGCTGAACAAACACCTCCTTAAACACACAGGCTTACTCAATCAAGGTGTGCTCTCCAACGTGACGAGCCGCGACTTGCGTGGCTAACTTCGCCGCTTCTTGTGCCGCGCCATTCAAGGGCGCGCGCATGAAAGATGCGGTGAATTCGAGTGGTGAAGGCGTCCAATTGCATTCCACAATCCTCAACCTACCTGATGCAATTTCAGGCGCTGCAATCGCCATGGGCAAGGTGGCAACGCCAAGCCCATCCGCTGTCATCCGTAAACAAGCCGATAAAGAACTGGACGTAAAGAAATGCACGCCAGACACATCGGCTTGCGCCACATGCTCTTTGATTTCGCAAAATGGCAGGGTATTGCGGGCGTATGTAATGATGGGCCAAGGAGCAAGATGTTCCAGAGATTCCACTGAATCTGGCAAGGCAATCGAAGGGCTCGCAACCCATGCAAGCGGGTAGCTGCACAAGGGTAAGTTGGTCACGGAAGGCTCCGAAACGGGTCCCATTAGAAACGCCAAATCCAAGGTTCTATCGAGCAAATCATGACGTAGGTTCGACGTCACATCGACAGTCACATCAATGTCTAAACTTGGGAATTTGTCATGCAAGCAGCGCAAGAACGCAGTCAGCCATGTATGCACGATGGATTCCGACACCCCTAATCGCAAGGTGCCACTCAATAGCGCATTGTTCTCTGCGCGGCGCTCAAACTGCTCTGCCGAAATCAACATCTTCTCAGCATAAGGCAAGAGCTCTCGCCCTTTCGCGGTCAATGAAATCGGTGACGCATCACGATCAAACAAGATCACGCCAAGTTCTTTCTCAAGCCCTGCAATGCGGGACGAAATTGCCGGTTGAGTGGTGAATTGTTGCTCGGCTGCTTTTCGAAAGCTGCGCAGTGTCGCGACCAAGACAAAAGTTTCGATACGTTTAAGGTTCATGACTCACTCAATGATGGCGTGTTATTGAAAAGATAGACGTTTCAATTGTTTTGGCACAGTGAGCATTAGAGTAAGGGAATAGACACAGCATGGGCGTGTGGGTTTTGAGAATGATGACGCTAAAGGGATCGCAAGATGAACTCAACCGGAAGAATGTGGAAATGGCGACGCGATCTTCGATTTTATCTGGGGTTATTTTAAGCCGTTATTTTATGCCATTTTGGCCTTCTTTGTTGTTATCCCGCTCATTGCTTTTGTTGGGTTGTTGTTTGCTGCATAAGCGATGGAACGCGACTTTTCCCTTCTCTCATTATTCTTTTGGTAACAAGAGAAGGGCAACGAACTGTCTTTCTTACTCCGTTTATTCTCCCGCCTTTGCAACGCCCAAACGAATCACCGAATCACAGCGTTTCTCGATCAGATTCTTATCATGGCTGACTAACAACACGGCGCAGTCTTGCTCTTTGGCGAGGGTGATTAAAATCTCTGTCACTTCCTTGGCAATGATCGGGTCGAGTCGAGATGTGGGTTCATCGGCGAACAAGAACACAGGGTCGAGCAGTAGCGCCCGAAGAATTGAAAAACGTTGTAGCTCGCCGCCTGATACTGAGGTACTTCGTCGTTCAAGCAGCTCAGGGGCAAGTTTGAGTTTTTCCATTAAAGGCGCAATTTTCTGCCTATCAATGTTATGAAGCACAATCAGATCGTCCAGTAACGTCCCAAGGGTAACGCTTGATGTGACGGCAGATGGCGGGTCTTGAAACAGTTTGAGCCATTGATAAGGGGTGATGTTTTCACCCAGCTTATTGATGCTGCCTTCTAAGGGAGGAAGCAGCCCAAGTAACGTGTCGCCTAATGTGCTTTTTCCGCAACCGCTGTCGCCAACCACGCCCATGACTTCGCCTGCATGAAGCGTGAAAGAAATGTCTTTCGCGAGAGAGTGCTGTTGGCGACCAATGCTTAAACCGCTGACGTTCAGCACGGGTTTGGTGGGTGCTTGTGGATACTCACTTTTACTCCAATGACGAGGGTCTGCGGCGATCAGTGCTTGTGTGTAGGGATGCTGCGGTTGTTCGAGCACTTGAGCCGCTGTGCCTTGCTCAACCACGGTGCCTTCTTTCATCACTATGATATCGCCACCAATTTGACGAGCGACATCGATATCGTGTGTGATTGTCAGCAAGCCGCCGCCTTGTGCACTTTTTATCAAAAGCTGAATGATGTCATCCCTGCGGCTAACATCGAGCCCTTTGGTGGGTTCATCCGCCAGGATCAAGGTTGCGCCGCCTGCTGTTGCAGCGGCCACGGCCAAACGTTGCGCCATGCCGCCAGAAAGCTGGCCGGGTCGCTTCAACGCACTGGATTTTAGCCCCAATTCATCCAAATCATTGATTGCACTATTAAACGCGGATTCAGGGCTTTGGTCGTGCACGCATTCATACACTTCGGCCACTTGTTGATAGCTTTGCATCAGCGGATCTAACGCACGCCAAGGTTCTTGAGGCAACATGATCATCTGTTTACCCCAAAGCGTTTTTAGAGCGGGAATATCATGGGATTTTCCCATGATTTCGACGCGACCGTGTTGCTGCAGAGTGGAAGGTAGCAAGCCGATGATCGCTTGCGCTAACAGGCTTTTTCCTGAGCCGGTTTGACCCAAAATGGTTAAGGGTTTGTCCTGAAAGAGCGATAACGAGAGTGGCTCAAGAAGCGATACATCCTCCGCGTTGATCGAGAGATCAGTCAATTGAATTAATGGGGTCATCGCCTGTTCCTGCTAAAAGATGAAAACCTAACACCAGCAATGCGACCACAACCAAAGGTTGCGCCAACACCCACGGTGCTTCGATATAGAACGGGAAAAGTTCGACACTCATTAACCCCAGTTCGGCGAGCGGTGGCTGAATGCCAACAGCGACGAAGCCGAGGGATGCCATCATGAGGATGGCGTTTGCTCCCCCAAAAGCAGCCATGGTTAATACCGACGGCAAAATGGCTGGCCAAATATGACGTTTGAATTGATACCACTTTCCAAACCCCATCATGGCGGAGAGTTGTCTTTCTGGACTGTTGATTTTGGTACGAGTAATGACGCGGGTGACGCGATAATACTCAACCCACTGAACCAATGAAATCGCCAAATAAAGCACAAGGAACGACCCCGGTGCGATGGCGGCAAGCAGCAGCACCATGACCAATCCAGGCAAGGCCAACAGGATGTTCACCAATACATCTAAGGCTTGTTCAACGCGACCTCCTGCCCATGCTGAGCACACCCCCAAGGCAACCCCCAACACGGATGACGTGATCACGCAGAGCAAACTTAGCGAGAAAGACAGTGCAATCGCACTTGCAAGGCGTGTTGCCATGTCTCGCCCGAAGTGATCGGTCCCGAGCCAGTGCGCACTGTCTGGAGGAAGTAAAGTCATGGCGAGATCTTGTTGTTCAATGGTGTAAGGCGATAGCCAGCTGACAGACAATGCGAAGCCAAACAGCACAAACAAAAGGGACAATCCACTATACTGGCGGGCCGTAAGATTCTTCATCATTACGCTTCTCTCCCTCTTGGATCGATCCAATAACACGCGACGTCGATAACGCTGTTCAGTAACACAAATAGCACCCCCATTGCGAGTGCGCAGCCTTGGATGACGGGAATGTCACGCGCAAAAATGGCGTGTGCTAAACCGTGCCCAACGCCCGGCCATGAAAACAGGGATTCGATCATCACGATGCCTTCAATCACGCTCACCAGTTGAATGCCGATAAACGCAATCACGGGCACTGCCATGTTTCGCACGCCATGGCGGAGAAAGGTTTGTAACTCAGACAACCCTTTGACACGGGAGAATTGATAGAACGGAGAACGCAGCACGTTGAGTGCGCTGGCATGCACAACACGGTTAGACACTGCGGCCAAGCTGATACCTAGCGTGAGGGCTGGCAGCACGATATGTTGCCAGGTACCAAATCCAGCCACGGGAAGCAGTTGCCATTCCATCGAAAAAACAAGGATCAATACCAAGCCCAACACAAAAACTGGCAGCGCTTTGGTGCTCGTTGAAAACCAAACAAGCGCGCTGTTAATCGCACCGCCTTTCTTTGCTGACCAAATCCCCAGGGGCACGGCAATCAGGGAAGACAGCAAAATCCCGAATACCGCCAGCAGTAGCGAATGGCCGAGCTGGTGGGCAACGGCTTCACTCACTGGCAAACCACTCACGAGTGAATTGCCAAGGTTGAATTGCATCAGCTCCATCAACCAACTGACATAACTGCTGAACCAGCCTTGGTCGAGGTTGAGTTCTTCGCGCACCAACTCGGCGGCGGCGGTATCCACGTTATCTTGCCCGTATCGGCTTGCCGCAATGCGGTAAGCCATATCACCGGGTAAGCTTCTCATCATGATAAACGTGAGGGTACCAACCCCCCACGCCACGAGAACCAATTGGAACAACCGCTTTTTAATCAGCGAAAGCATGTTTATTTAAAATCCATTTGGTTGATGAAGTAATTGCGCTCAAACGGGTCAAACGCGAAGCCTTGGACGCGACCGTTTACTGCCGTGTGTTGGCTATAACTGGAGATAGGCAGTACAGGGTAATCTTCGTGAATGGCTTTCGCGACGTGTTGGCTTAATACGGTGCTTCGCGCTGTGTCGCGGGTTTGCATGAGCTCAGCGACGGCAGCATCAACCTCTGCATTTTTCCAGTTCATGGTGCCCCAATCGCCACCGCCGTTAGAGAAATCGGTGCTGATGATCGGAAGAGGGTCTGCGATGAAGCCAAAGTTACGCGCAATCAGTGCCATTTCGAGCGAGCCGTCAGCGTGTCCTGCTGGGATCATGCTTGAGTTGGTGATATCGACAACCAAATCCACACCAAGCTCTGCCCACTGCGCCTGAATCGCAGTCGCTACGGTGGCGAGTTCAGGGCGATCGGCATAAGTGATTAAACGAATTTGGAAAGGTTTTCCATCACGGGTGAGTTTCCCACTTTCGTCGGCTTCCCAGCCCATTTCAGCGAATAGCGCTTTGGCTTCAGCTTGGTCAAATTCATCGTTCGGCAAGTCCGCCACATACCATTGAGACATAGAGCTTGGTAGCAACTGCGCGGTTTCAGAACCTTCAGCACTCAAGACATTTTTCGCAATCGCCGCACGGTTTATCGCCATGCTCAGGGCTTTACGAACGCGCACGTCATCAAGGAAAGGATGGCCACTGTTGAGTTTTACAAACAAGGTACGGGGGATCAGGTTACTGTGCACGTTAACGTCACTGGTGTCTGCCAACTGTGGGATCATGGCGGGGGCAAGCGTAAACACGATGTCAGCTTCGCCCGATTTTGCTTGAAGAATACGGCTTTCAGGACGGTGCCCTGTCAGGTAGGTCGCGAACGTGATGTTGGCTTTGTCGCCCCAATAGTCGCCAAACTTTTTCACCGTTAGTTTGTGGGGTGGTTCGAAGCTTTCCATTTGATATGGGCCTGTGCCATACAGTGTCGCAATCTCTCCCGTTTCGTTATAAGACGCCGGCGAAACAATGGCGGTCGAATAGTTGGTCAGAAGTGCAGGGAAGGCGACGTAAGGTTCGCTCAAGTGAAATTGGATTTGGTTATCGCCAACGGCTTTAATGCTTTCTACGGAGGCTTTTTTGAGCGTACCGTGCTTTTTTAACGCGTTGTTGAGGCTGCCCAATACCGCATCAACATTCATGGCTGTGCCATCGTGAAATACCACGTCATCTTTCAGTGTGAACGTCCAATCTACGCCATCATCGCTTACCTGCCATGCAGACGCTAAACCTGGCGTGATTTCGCCTTTCTCATTCACATTCAACAAGGTTTCGATAACCTGCATGCGAGTGAGAATGTAGCCTTGCTTGGACGGATCCAGGCTGGAGATTTCCCAAGGCCCACTGATGGATAATGTGTTTGATTTCTCGGGGGTTAATTGTGCTGGCTGTTGGGTTGAAAACCATACCGCAACACATGCAAGAATGAGGGCACCATAAACGAACACTCGAACGATTTTCTTCTTTTTCGCCACCGTGGCGTATGAAATTTCAGTCATAAAGATCCCTAACGTATTCCTTTAACGTCATAAAAATGAAGGTGTAATGATTAAATGGAGGGCGCTATGACAACGGTGGCGAGCGAGTGCGTGGACGGAAATTCGCGCTGAGGCGCGCTTCTACACTTTCAAAGGTTTTGTCATGTTCGGGATCCACGGTTGTTGATATCGAAACGGTCGCGTAAATCACGGCATGGTGAATGGAATCAAAAACCGAGCATTGGTGTGTTGTGTGAAAGTCTTCAGACGTGTCGGCTTCGTGGTGTAAGGAAGCGAAACTTAACCCTAGCGTTAAACAAAGGAGTAAGAATATAAACTGCGGCGATGCAGTAACACGATGAAAAAAAGACACAACATCAACGCCACGAGAACAAGAATTGTTATAATATAACAATTTGTGTTTCAACTTTAAACGATAATTGTTATCAACTTCGTTTTGTCTAATATTTTATACGCATTCAAAGAAATGAGGCGATTAAGGCGGAATACCCCCTGACCCAAACCGCGATTATTTCCGTGCGGTCTTAGGATTGAGTAACCCCTGTAAACTGAATTGGGTTAGCGTTAGCAATGCGCGTATGGCTTGCTGAGAAAGCGAGTTTGTTCAATGGATTGATAAGGATATCCAGATGTTTGGTGACACGCTTTCCGCTGCGTTTTGGTTTACGTTTCGGCACAAAATGGCGCTTTTACGCATTACCATTATCCCAATTTTGATTTCAATTTTACTGCAATTGGTCGCGATTGAATTGCAAAGCGAATCGTTTAGTTATTCAGTGTTATTCATTGAGGCAATTCTGAGCTCAATCATCGCGATAAACGTTCACCGTGTTGTGCTGGAAGGAGAAGAGTCGGTACCGAAGTGGGGGCGTTTCAAGATAGGCAAGATAGAGCTATGGTTTTTAGCACATTGTCTCAGTCTTTGGTTCGGGGTGTATGCGGTCTTCTTGTTAGCCCCCGTTATTGGTGCGCTTGTTGGTGTGCTTGCGATTATCGGGGGGATTCTTGCTTGCCGCCTCTGCCTCGTGTTTCCAGCCATTGCTCTCGGCAAAGCGGTATCGTTTCCTTATGCATGGAATCTGACAGCGCAGCGAACATTCTACATGCTCTGCGTCGTCGCAATAGCACCGCTGGTTTTTAGCTTCTTCTTAATCCCTCTGGGACTTCTCGGTGTTCCTGATGCGATCTTTACCTTTTTTAGTCATGTCATCACGGTACTTGCGGTTGTCACGCTGTCATTCGCTTATCAGAAGTTAAAGGAAGGGTCTAAGCCTGTGGACAAAGGTGCTGACCCATCATAGTCATTTAAACCCCGCCTTGTGTGGAGTATTGTTGGATTGGCTGTATTAAAATAAAAGGACTTTATGTTGGCTAGTTTAAAATTATTGCTTGTTAGTTTTTCGATATTGTTTTTTCTAAGTGGATGTAAGCTCATACCAGAGCCAGATCCAAGTGTGGAAATAAAAAGTCAAGGCGTGCTTGTCGCTTCGTTTAACTCACCTTTGTCTTTAGGCATAGAAATAGAAAGAGATGATGGTAAATCATACTTCCTTATAACGGGTCATGATGTAAGGAAGAGTAGAAACACTTGGCGGTGGGTTGAGCCAGGTAACTATAGAATAACAGCATTGCTTGTTCAAACCGTTATAACTCTAGATAGAGTTGAGCTTAGAAAGGATACATTTCTACCATTTGAAGTTAAGCTGGGTGGAATTACTGATCTTAATACGTTAGTCCCTTTAAGCTTAGGTGGTGGAACGTATTCACTTCTTTCTTTACCTAGAGAGAAAGATTTTACGCCTAATGTTGTTTTAGATAACTTAGATTTATTTAAAAATGCTCCTGAAGTATCGTGGACATCATCGAATAAACCTGTCGTAGTTGGAAAGATTGAGTATGGTTCGACAGGGCAAGGCTTGATTGCAGATCTCATCGTTGATCACGAGAAGGAATCGCAACAAACGAGAGCTACAGGTGTTTTTCGTGAAGGGAAAGGTCACTATGATACGCTCAAAAAATACCAGCACTACCTCCCTGTAACTGGCGCTATCGCTTCAGGAGAAGACGGTAAAGATTATATTGGAACCTATTTTGGTAAGATTAAGGTTTGGGGAGATAGAAAAAGTAACCCGTTGATTATTGATACTGGTTCAATACATGCCGTTGTTGCGTTAGATGTCTCTGATAATAACCATATTTATGCTGCATTAGATTCCGGCGCTATCATTGTGTCCTATGATGAGGGTAATTCATGGAATGAACTGTTTAGATTGAGCTCCGATGAAATTATCTTTTACATAAAAGAAATTAATTCGAAAATGTATATTGGCGCATGGAAGCCTGCGGCGGGTGAGGCTTTTGATAAATATAGGGCTAATGCTAGTGTAAAACCTAATGTTTCTTTGTTTGAATATGACAATCAGAAAATTAACACGTTAGTATCTGTGGACGCTAATGCTACCTATGCTGCGAGTTTTAATCCTACGATTATCAATAATAACAACGAAATTTACATTGCTTTCCCAGATGATAACTTTGTGAAAGTGGACATAAATAGTGGAGTTTCAACGCAGAGTAAACTGTTAGATGATCTGCATGGTATGGCATTACACAAAGACGGAAGTATGACGATGTGGCTGCGTGCTGGAATATTTTCTGATAGCTACAAAAGTACTGATCTAGGCACCACTTGGCAAGAAGTTGACATTCCACCAAACCCTCTTTATTTGGGGTATAACGCTTATGGGGATTTAATTCTCTGGAACCAGAGAGATTACCAAAAAATCAATCTTAATAAGTTCTTTAATGGTGAATGGCAGCTTGTATCTCAATCGCCTCAGGGCTGTGTAAGATTGCTCATGAATGACGATGGATTAAGAGCTTACTGTACGACAGCCAATGGTCTTGTTCGTGAGTTTTACAAAGGAGGCTGGGGGCGAGCTTTCTAATTTAAAAGTTAAGGGATGAGGAGGGATGACCTCCTCATTGCCAGCCTGTGACGTCATCACTTTGGTTTAATGTTTTCTCGACGATCACCTACCACTCTTCATGGGAGGAAGACCCATGACAGAATTAATCTTTTGGCTGTTTGCCCTCTTGCTTATCGCTGTGTTTGGTGTGCTTGCGGTTGTCACGCTGTCATTCGCGAATCAGAAGCTGACGGAGGAACCGAAGCATTTGGATAAAGAGGGAAGGAGAGGCCCCCATTCTCGATACCATTTGGTGGCGAGATACCTCGATCACTTTATGCCCCTATTCCTGAATAGGCAGAGAATAGTAAATGACCGACTCATCTGAATTGGGTTGGTATTCTCTTCCATATGTTTCAATGTCTGGCCCTTGAGTATGCGTGTAGGTCGCCCCCATCAACCACGTGGAATAAATGAAATTGACGGTGCTGTCTAATTGCGTTGGTTTACCACGATGTGAAAACTTGGCATATCGTGATGCTGCGATCGACACCGCGGTGAGTCCATCAGGAATATTTGTGAGTGACGAAACCTCCACTGCTGCGATGTATTCCAACAATTCAGTGTTTTCTGTTGTTGGTTGCACCACACCGTAAGCCACATAAGGATCGTTGCGGCATTGAATTTCTTTGATTCGTGGTAAAAATGCGTCCCACAGTGCTGGCAAGGTTTGGCTGATGTTATTTTTATCTGAGTCAGACCCATAAAACGTGGTTCTCAATCCGACGAGCATCATGGTTTTCTGTTCAATGATCTCTGGTTTCAATTTAACTTGCTGATTCAAGTGACGCAGGTAATCAGGTGTGAATTGAATCTTTTTCAACCACCTTTTTTTACCTTCTATCTGCCTATATTGGTTTGGCGTCACGCCGAAAAGTGACTTAAAGGCCCGAGTATAAGCTTCTTGAGATTCAAACCCTGCTTCTAGAGCAATATCCAATATGCGGTTGTCGTTAACCTCCAGTGAAAGCAGTGAGCACGATAACCGGCGATTTCGAATGTAGGTTTTTAACGTTTCACCGGTCAACGCCTTGAAGATACGTTGAAAATGCCACTGGCTTAACCCCGCTGTTTTCGCGACGTTATTTAACTGAATGTCGTTTCCAAGATTGGCTTCGATAAAATCGACGCCAATCTGAATTTTGTCCAAATAGGTCAATATGCTTACCCTTATTCTGGCAATTCAAAAAAGCCAGTCGCGGATACCAACTGCCCTTCATCATTGTATTCACCGATACTGATCCCCTCTCCGAGTATATGTCCTTCTCGGTCGCACATATTCCATTTCGCGAGGCATTTATTATGGTGTGACATGAAATACGTCGTAACAAAGTGACCACCATCGACTTGTTGATGGAAATCCAACATATACTGAAGCAAGTCGTCCCACGTCTCTGTTTGAATGAGCGGGTCGGTATACACCACATTCTCATTCATTGATTGACTAAACAGCGCAATTTTTTCTTCTCTTGATTCAGCCTTCCATGCACTTGCATAGGTTTCCCATGTTTTTTGCTTATCCATCTTTCACTTACCTTTCGATTAAAAATGGCAGTGTGACGAATGTTGAACAGTGAGTTTTGATATTTTGTGCGGTTTTCAAATTGAACCCGCCTAGTGTCTAAAAATCGCCAAGACCCCATTCGGTCCAACTACGCCCGCCATATTCTCGCCACAATTGATCACCACATTGCCAGCCTGTGACTTCATCACTTTGGTTTAATGTCCTTTCACACATCATCTGGTCATCAATTCGCAAGGAAGACTCATGACTGACTTAATCTTTGGGCTCTTTGCCCTCTTGCTACTCGCCGTGTTTGGCTTTGGGGCATTTGTGCTCATTAAAACCGGGTTAAACCGCCTAAACGTCAATATAGATTTACCCGAGTTACAGGCACGAAGTTCTCTGTTGTTGAAAGGCGTGCTGGCCCTAGTGCTGTGTTTGCTTGCGATCGTGCCGCTTTCTATGGTGCATGACATGGCGAATGAGCGAGAGTATTTGTACAAAGACGTGGTGAATGAAATCGGTGAGTCATGGGGGAGTGAGCAAACCTTGGCGGGGCCTGTGCTAGTGCTGCCTTACACCTATGTGGTGATTCAAGAAGTGGCTACGGGAGACGGCGAACTGAAAGAGGTGAGTGAGCGCCGAACACATCGCTATGATGAAGTCGTGATCTTGCCAAAAACGCTCGATCTTAAAGCGGGACTGACACACGACTTTCGCACCCGAGGTATTTATCAGTCGCTGGTTTATCAAAGCTCGATTGAGGGGAAAGCTGAGTTTGACTTTGTGTTACCCAATATTGCTAACCTAGAAACGTTTCATTTTGATTCCGCACGTTTGGTGTTTGGGTTATCGGCGAATAAAGCCATTGATGGCGTAGACATGTTTACGGTGACAGGGGAAGGGTTGCCCGCTGAAGTGAGCTTGATGTCAGGCACAGGGTTAGACACAGGTGCACTGAAACGCGGCTTTCATCGCCCAATGTCGTTGGCGCAAAAGCCTGTGCCGTTTACGTTAGATTTTAAAATCCGGTTACGCGGCTCTCAAGGCATTGGCTTCTTGCCATTGGGTGAGAGTTCGACAATCCAACTTCACACAGATTGGCCGCATCCAAGCTTTAGCGGCGCATTGCCAACGGCAAGACAAATTAATGAAGGTGGATTTTCTGCAGAGTGGGACATCAGCCATTTAAGTCGAAATTATCCTCAGATTTTTGTGGATTCTTCCAGCGTCAATCTTGAAGAAGCGAGCGCCTATACCCAGCTGTTTGAGCCAAACACCCACTACGGAAAAATTGAGCGCTCGGTGAAATACGGCCTATTGTTTGTGGCACTCACTTTCATCGTGTTGATGATGTTTGAACTCGGCATGAAGCAAGGGAATGCGCAAAGCTTGTCAGCACTGCAATACGCCATGGTAGGTGCAGCGATGACGCTGTTTTATTTGGTGTTGTTGGCGCTTTCTGAACATTTGAGCTTCACCATGGCATTCATGGCGGCGGCGAGTATTCCTTTGGTCAGTATCCCTGCGTATGTGGGCAGCGCAACAGGAAGTACGCGACGAGGGATCATCATGTTGTCGATGCTCACGGGGCTCTATGCACTCTTATACTCCATCCTCCGACTCGAAGACTACGCCTTGTTGATGGGCAGTGGTTTGCTGGTGGCGGTATTGTTGACCTTGATGTTTATGACGAGGAAAGGGAAGGGGGAAGAGCAAGGAGAGCAAGGAGAGCAGAAAGAACAGGTCCTAGTTCCTGGGAAGAGCGAGAGAGGGTAACGCAGAGGCGAGGATTGAGATTGCGAGAGGCTAGAAAGAGCAGATAAGAGATCGTGGCGAAGAAAAGGGCGGTGTGGTTGTTACTCTTGCCCCAACTCAGGGACCGCACCCACACTGATTCGCAATCTCG
>NZ_MDAG01000008.1:130121-201058 GCF_002876705.1 Enterovibrio norvegicus
TCGCAATCTCGCAATCTCACGCAATCAAAACACCAGTGGCTGGAATATTTAAAACAGCAAGTTGGGACACTTTTTTTCTAACATAATTGGCAATACTGGCGCGACATTCATTGGTCGGGTTCATTATGTCACTGAGTAAAACCATCATCTTATCCTTACGCTATATCCGCCTCTTCTCGCCGGCTGCCTTGCTGTCGATATTCAAGGAGGTACCTCATGAAGCGTAAAAAGATTCTTGCGGTTGGTGCTGGGTGTCTCGCGATTTTTTTTGCCTTGGTGATTGTTGACGAACTCGAGCCAGACGTGCAAAAGGTGAAAGAAAAGCCGCCAGTGTTAGCCCCCGTGTCTGTACTAGACGTTACCCCAAGTGCACATGCATCGAGTTTGACCTTGTTGGCGACAACCTCGGCGCGCTGGCCTGTGCAGTTGAAAGCTTCCAGCAGCGCCAGATTGGCGTGGCTAAATCCAAACATTGAGCCGGGCATATTGGTGCAGAAAGGCACGGAGTTAGCACGTTTAAATACCAGTCTGTTGGTATCCAATATGGCGCAGGCAAACAGTGACCTCAAACAAGCGGAATTAAACCTTAAAAAAGCAGAGCATGAGCAGACGGTAGCATTGCGTATGCTATCGCTTACAAAAAGCTCGCCATTTGCACGAAAGGAGCCTCAAGTTGCTGCTGCAAAAGCAGAATTAAACAGAGCCAAGCAAGCCTATGAGAGCGCGGATGTTTTGCTAAGAGACGCGAATATTGTTGCACCGTTTGATGCTGTGATCATGCGTCGCAATATCAGTCCAGGGGAATGGTTGGTTGCTGGGCAAGTCGTATTTGAATTGGCGGCGAGTGCGTCGATAGATATTGAATTGCCTGTGTCAGAAATGGATTGGCCGAAGGTGCAATCTGCGTTGATTGTGCCTGAGATTCGCATTGTTGATCGCAGTGCAAATGAATGGCCGGCAGATGTGCGCTATGTGTCTCCACAAGCTGATGAAGCAACGCGTCAAAGAAAGGTGGTGTTATCGGTCAGCTATCCTTACCAGCACGAGCCTCGCCTTCTTCCCAATCAGCAGGTCAGTGTGGTCGTCAATTTGGGGGAGCAACAACAGGTTTCTGCCTTGCCGTTGAGTGCGATGACACGCGATGGTTATGTTTGGACGATAGACAAGCAAGATCGCCTGCAAAAAGAGTGGGTCACGCCCGTCGGGCAAGTTCAAGATTCGGTGTTTGTTCGCTTTGATACTGAGCGGGATAATCCGCGCCGTGTAGTGGCGTATCCGTTGATGTCCATGTTGCCAGGTAAGCATGTTTCTCCTCAGCGCTTGAACGCGCAGGAGGTGGCGCAATGAATTGGCTCACCAAATGGTTCATTCATAATCCTGTTGGAGCGAACCTGTTGATGATTGCCATTATTGTGAGTGGTGCGATGGCTGCTGGGCAATTACGGGTTGAATCCTTTCCTCAGATTGCGCCTTCGTCAGTCATGATCACTGTGGCGTATCCCGGAGGCACAGCCAAGCAGATTGATGAAAGCGTTACACAGCGAATTGAAGAAGCCATTAGTGGCGTGGCGGGCATCAAACACATCACCAGTCAATCAAGTGCAGGGCAGTCGAGCGTGGTGGTGCGAAAAACCAGCAGTGCTGATCTTAATAAATTGCTGGATGACATTCGCAACCGGGTGAATACCATTAATGCGTTTCCCACACAGGCAGAAAAACCGCAAGTTGTCCGAAATGAATTTACTAATCTTGCTGCATTTGTTGTGGTGTCTGCTCCGCGCAGTGACCACGAATTACAGCCCATTGCGAGGCAAGTCGAACAGGCACTTAAGAAGCATGCTCAGATCTCGAATGTTACGAACTGGGGCAGTCGCTTCCCAGAGTTGGTTATAGAACCAGACACTGCAGAGCTTAAAAAACTGGGGCTGAGTTTAGATGATTTGGCGACGCTTATTGAACAGCGGTCGCTGGAGTCCCGCACGGGTGAATTGGTCAGTGATAAAGGCCGTATGATCATTCGCGGCGATGGTTACGCAGATGATATTCAAAAGCTACATCGATTAGCGATTGTCGCTGGACCCGCGGGTACGGTGTATCTAGGTGAGATTGCCACGTTACGCCGAGGTTATGAGCAAAGCGGCGCAATTGTAAGAAACAATGGAGAGAACGCCATTGCTTTGTTGATCAGCACCAGCCAGACCGACAATTTACTGAGCGTCAGCAAGGCCATAGAAGAAACCTTGGCGGCACAACGTCACATTCTGCCATCGGACATTGCGTTAGACACAATGGCGGATATGGCCCCCTATATTGAGGATCAGCTTTTCAGGTTGGGCGACAATGCGTGGCAGGGGTTGGCGATCATCATCTTGTTGCTTGGTCTCTTTCTTGAACTGAAGCTCGCGTTTTGGGTGGCTGTTGGAATCCCCGTTGCTTTGGCTGGCACGCTAGGGGCCATGCAATTGGCAAACTATAGCCTTAATGATATTACCTTGTTTGGTTTCATCTTGGTGCTGGGGATATTGGTCGATGATGCCGTGGTGGTTGGTGAATCCATTTATGATGAACGCGCAAAAGGGCTAAATGGTCAAGAGGCCGCGTGGCAAGGGGTGCATTCGGTATCAGTTGCGACCGTGTTTGGTGTATTGACGACCATCGCGGCATTCTCGCCCATGCTTTGGATCGATAACGATTTAGCCAAAGTGCTGGCAGGTTTTTCTGCGGTCGTCATTTTTGCGCTGATCTTCTCCCTGATTGAAAGCAAGCTAATTTTACCCTCACATTTGGCGCACCTGTCCCCGCAAAAACCATCAAAAAGTGCAATCCGGCGCGTTCAAGAAGCCGCCCGGCAAGGGTTAAAAACAGTCAACATGCATGTCTACAAACCCCTGTTAGAAGTGGCTTTAGAATACAAGTTAGCGTCGCTATTAGGGTTTGTTGCAGCCGTGGTGCTGGCCTATGGGATGTGGTCAACAGGATCGATAAGAAGCGCTATTTTCCCCGATATTCCAGGTCGTTATGTCACGGCAAAAATCTCGCTGGAAGACGGCGCGCCATTGCCACTGCAACAACAGGCATTGTTTCAAACGGAATCCGCTATTGAGGCCGTTGCACAGGCATTGAAAGATGACTATCCACTGGTTGCGTCACCGTTGGTGAACGTGCTGGCTTGGTCGGATGGTCATGGCAGTATAGAAATCACCGTAGAGTTAACCCATGAAGCATTAAGTGTATTGCCTGGGAACGTGGTGATTGATCAGTGGCGGGCGCAAACGGGCGCCATTGAAGGTGCGTATTCCGTGCAATTCAGTGCTGCGGATTCACCAATCGGTGGCACGTATGTGTCTATTTCATCCAGAGATCGAGAGTTAGCGAAACGCGTAGCGGGCCAACTGGCTCAAACACTTGAAACGTTGCCAGGTGTCAGCGACATTTATGACGATGGGAAGTCCGGACAGCCTCAGGTACGCATAGTGCTAAATGCGTTTGGTCAGCAATTAGGGGTGACGCAAGCGACCTTGGCACGGTTGGCCGGAGAAGCCTTTGGAGAACGTGAGATCCATCGCTTATTGGAGCAAGGTATAGAGACTAAGTTGCTGCTCAAATACCCGCGAGAGGAACGTAAAACGCTAGCGCAATTGGCACAAGCCTTGGTCAAATTGCCGAATGGTGAGAGCGTTCCCTTAGGCGACATTGCGACATTCCAACACGAGCAAGAAACGCAGATCATTCATCGTCGAAATCGCGAACAGGTGGTGAATCTGTATTGGAAACAAAATCGCGATATCCAAGCGCCAGAACAGACACTTATTCAGCTAGAAAAGACGATCGAAACATTGCACCTCCAATATCCTGATGTGGAGATCAAAGCGGGGGGAGAATTTGAAGAAATCGATGATGTATCTGATGGGTTTACATCAGCGATGGTGCTGACACTTTTGTTGATTTACATCTTGCTTGCGGTGCCGCTCCAGTCCTATTGGCAGCCATTTATTATCATGGCGATAATTCCTTTCGGGTTTGCCGGGGCGATATTCGGGCACTACGTGATGGATTTGCCGATCAGCTTGTTGTCGATGTTTGGCATGATGGCAATGACAGGCATCGTTATCAACGATTCCTTGGTGCTTATTACGCGGTTCAACGCAGAGTATAGACATGGCATGCCATTAAAAGACGCTTTGATCACTGCGGGAACAAGCCGCTTTCGGGCGATATTCCTGACCACGCTCACCACGGTGTGTGGATTGATTCCGCTGCTTAGCGAAACGGCTGAACAGGCACAGTATTTAAAACCAGCCGCTGTTTCTTTGGTGTTTGGTGAGTTGTTTGCAACTGTCGTTACCTTGATTTTGATTCCCGTGTTACTGGGGATGACAACACGCAAATTACCGAAAGTGGACGATGAGTTGTCTTTGAGCGCTGTGTAATTGATTTTAGGGAGTATTGGGGCGATAGTAACCTTATTGTCCCATGCTTTCTGGCACCAATGACTGAACCCCCATCCCCTTTTTACCTCGTTCCTGAAGTTGCCTTGCTCGAACAACTTCCTGAGCATTTGCGTAAACGTTTCATACATGCACTGACTTTGATGCACAAACATCTTGATGATCAGCTTTCATGGGAACAAATTGCCACGAAAAGTGCCATTTCTCCTTATCATTTTCATCGTCAATTTACGGATTTGTTCCATGAAACGCCCGGGCATTACTTAGGCCGACTGCGATTACAGCGGGCAGTGAATCTGTTGATGAAAAATGCACCTTGGACCATCACTGAAATCGCACAACATTGCGGCTTTTCTTCCTCGCAAGCATTAGGGAAAGCGCTTAAGCGTGAATTGGGTGTGACTGCAAAACAGATCCGTAAAATGGGGATTACATCTACCGCGAATGAAACGGTGGCGTTGATGAACAAGTTGGCGCACCCAGGCGAAGGGAACACGCTGGAGCATGAATTAGCGCAAGCGATGCCAACCGAGTTGGTTTGGTACCCGCAAAGAGGGATGAAAAAGATAGCCCTTGATGACCGCAACTGGGATAAGGTATTCAATGCCTATGGTGAGAAAGCTGTTCGGCTCATGGGCATCACGCCGATCAAAGACATAGAGAAATCATGGGAAGAAATTGAAACTGTGATTGGCGATTGGCAGGTGGACAATGAGGAATACGATAACGTTATCCAAGAAGGGTATTTTTTGTGTTGTGATGTCTATGTGGCGTCGGATATCGGTTATATCGCTGCCATTGAATCTTTATTTCAGCGTACAGAACAAGAGCAACTGTCTGTTGATGTAAGAGGCGTTTTGGTAGAAATGATCCGAGACATTGATCTGTCTGACACTGGCGGTGTCACCTTTTCACTGCAAATACCCATCAAAGTGAAATAAGCTTTCTCATTCGTCACCGTTATGATTTTACCGCCAGCACTTCATCGCCAATCCATTGTTGGAGTAGCTGGCCGAATATCATCGACACGTCTTCTTCTGGGAAATTTTCCACCAATTTCGCGCCAATATCATTCAAGGCATCGCCTTCGCGTACATAGCCAATCGCGGCAGATTCCAACGGTGAAATACTGCGAAAATGCGGTGAATCGCCTTTGCGCCAAATCAGTATGTCGATGGCGTGAGGAAGTGGCGCAACCTCGGGTGGTGTTTCATCCTGATCGATGGCGTGCCAGATTTCCAGCGTGTTGAATTGCAGGGTATTGATGGTCAAGGTCGCGACAGGGTGTAGCGCAAAATTCTCCGGGTCACTGCTGGCAAGTCGCTGCAGATCTTCCATGGTCATCACTGTGCTGTTGCCGCCGTCGAAGGCGCGACGTAACGTCCAATCCAATGTGGCTAATTCAGCCACTTCCAAATCATTGGGAAGCTGTTCAGCCAAAAATGTCGTGAACGTTTGACCGTACAAGCCGATGTTGTTGAAGGTGGAGTGGTGCGTCTGCACATAGTCAGCGGCTAACTGGCGAAACCAATTATCGCCAAGGTAGGTCGCGGTATGTTCAAACGTATCCCAAAGCACATCCATTAACCGCACGCGGTACGCATTGTGATAAATGGCAATGCGGTGTTCAGACGTTATACCGTGTGCCGCTTTGGTCACCCAATCCGCACCTGCACTTTCTTTCGCCAATACAGTGCGTTGAAAGTCGTCTTGTATTTCTAGCAGATTCATAGGGCAACCTTTGGATGCAGAATGGCTTGTGCAATCGTTCGCGCGGTATCGAGCTCTTCCAATAGCTCGGCGAGCGGCGGAATGTTGTCGTCGCGCTCAATCATGGTGGGGGTTTCCCCAAACCGAACGAGTGCTTGTTGATAGAGTGTCCAAACGCTGTCGCACACGGGGTGATCGTGTGTATCAATCAAATGGTCGCCGTTATTTTGGTGACCCGCTAAATGGAATTGTTGAACACTGCCAACGGGAATGCCGTTGAGAAATTCTTTCGAAGAGAAGCCGTGGTTGAAGGCGCTGACATAGATATTGTTGATATCCAGCAGTAGCTTTGCGCCTGTAGCTTCATGAATGGCTGCGAGAAATTCCCATTCTGTCATTTGTGACGAGGTAAATTCCACGTAGCTAGATACATTTTCTAACACCAAAGGGCGCTGAAGTACTTCTTGCGCTTGGTGAACGTTACGGATCACCACGTCGAGCGCTTCTTGCGTAAAGGGCAGGGGCATTAAATCGTGGAGTTTTCGTCCATGCACGCCTGTCCAGCAAAGGTGATCAGACACCCACATGGGTTCTATGCGTTGCTCAAGTTTTTTGAGGCGTTTGAGGTAGTCGGTATCAAGGCCATTGATAGAGCCTATCGACATTGATACACCATGCATTGCCATGGGGTAATCGGCACGAATGCGGTCTAGCATGGTCAATGGCTTTCCGCCATCGACCATGTAATTATCGGAAATGACTTCGAGCCAATCAACGGGCTGCGGCGCAGTCAAAAAATCGTTGTAATGTTGAGTGCGTAATCCTAAGCCAAAGCCTGAAGTCATTTCCGTTCTCCTACAAATTACTTGATATCAGAGATAGTGCCGCCTTCGTTCAGGCACTCTTTCGCTTCCATTGCTTTAAAGCCGTGACCTGCACAAACGTTCTGGCCTTTACACGCATTTTCAGCAGTTTTACAGTCTGAGTTGCCTTTACAAGAGTGGATGCCGTAACAGTGAACTTTGTCACCCGCACCAATCGCTGAGCCAGAGCTGCCCGCTGGAAGTTCAGCGGCTGATACGCTTGCGCTCATTGCTAGAGCCAGTGCTACAGATGCGAATGTGCTTGTTTTTGCGATATTGTTCATGGTCTATCTCCAATATGTATTAAGAATGAGTAGCCATTGTTGTGCTCTAAAAGTGAGTAGAATTGAGAGCACTGCCACCATCTGGTATTGACGTATGTCGAATCCAATTAAAGAGACCCACGACATTCTGAGTTTATTTCAAAAATGTAAAAAATATGGAAAATACTTTTAACACATTGTTTTTCTGATAATTATTTTGGGTGAGGAGATAGAGTGCCAAAAGGTGTTGCATGTTTGTCTCAAAGTGACTGAAATCATTCAATAAATGAGACTTAATTTGGCGTGTGTTGTTTTGCAGAAAGGTGCATATAGTGCGTTTTTTAGCTTTTACAGTTGGAGTGACGGTTTATTTTCTTCGATGGAAACAGACGCAGTATGGAAATGGCTATTGCCGTTTTCTGCTTATTTTACGGCGAGATAAAAAATCAGACATGGAATGAAAAAGAGAGGTTTAGAATTAATTCGTTTGTTTCTCTACTTGATAGAACGAAAACAAAACCTCTTTGGATAAACCTAAAAAAAGCCGCTGAGCAGTGGATGTCAGCAGCTATGTTGTTTCTATACGATAGAGGCTGTGAAGTGCGAGGGTGAAGCACTCTCTACGTATATAATATGAACAATGATCAGTTCAATGGTCCCAACGCTTCTGCCACCATGTCAACGTTGCCAAGCCCTTCAGATGGGATGTAACCGCTGCCTGAAAAGCCCGTAAATGCGCTGCGGTTTGTACCAATCAGTTCATTGATAGTCGTGCCATCATTGGTGACGACAAACACATCAGGGCCTGCGGTGTCGGTGAAGGTTTGATCGATAACCTCATTGCTCAACGCAGTCACACGATCGTGTTTATCGACAGACCACCAGTTTGCAATGAAATCAGCGCCGCCAACATGGCATTCAGCGGTGGCTTCAACAACATCACCTGTAATGCCCAACGCGTATTGGCTCTCACCTGGCACGTTGACCTTCAAGTTTGCTGTGCTGCATGTGTTGGGATCGTTGTCAGTGAGTTCATTGACGATGCCTTCATTCAAATCAATGTTCTGCATCCCCGCGCGTTTCATTGCACCGAAGTAAGCTGGCGATGAGGTTTGGTAGCTGAGTGCGTAAATGTTGAAATCTGCACCATTCACGCTGTCGTTTGAATACGTGGTGGCTGGAAGGTTTGACACATTAATCGGTGTGCCCACATGTACAAAAGCAACGTTGTTATCTGTACGTACTCTGTCCTTTGCATCCGTGACTTGAATGGCTTCACATGAGAGCGAGCGCACGATCAGCATGCCTTGTTCATCGGACCCTTCGAACACAAATCCCATGTCGGTCAGGCTATTCACCGTGATGCCTTCAGGCACCTGCGATTGTAAATCGGCCTTTGCGACCACTATGCCGCCAGCGATTTCACGGCAGTTAGAAAAGTCGACATCTGAATTGCTGAGTTTTATTTGGTTACTGTGGCAGGCCGTAACGCCTAAACATAACGCGCCAATAAGGGCGGTGCGCGGGTTGATTGCTGCTCTACGAATTTTCGTTGTCATGCTCGTCGTCATGAAATAGCTCCGGTTTCATATTCTGATAAATGGCGTAGCGAGAAAAAACGGTTACTGAAGTGAGGACAATTTCTGCCCTGTAACGAAATCAAAAGACGCCAGTATGAGTTGGTAAACGGTATCGACTTCGCTGTCAGTGGTAGGGGTATAAATCATCACAAACCCCTCCCAGCCCAATCTTTTTTTCGACCAAGGGTGAGGTGTCGCCCACCCAGCATTGACCGCTTTTACGGCTAAATCGGGTGACAATGAGGCATGCAAACTGCCATCTGGGTGCATGTGGGCGAATTCGCGACCACCCACAATAGATTGTGGGTTTGCCAGTGATACGTGCTCTTCAATCCAGAACCCTTTTGTCCCAGACATGGAAATCACAGTCTCTCGAATATCCACACCAGGAATGCGAGAAGCACGGGCCATCAGATCTTTCAACAAAGCAGGGTTTGATTCTCCGCCTAGCTGAACATGCGGCACGCTGTTTGTCGTAGCAGGGACAGGGCTGGTTCTTGTTGGTAACGTTTCAACGCCAGTCGCGAAGGATGTTTGAACGACAGAAGATGACAAAATGAAGGCAAATAGCGCGCTGATTTTCCGTTTCGTGCTCATAACATCACTCCGTGATTGAGTTGTAGATTGGTTTAGAAGTGGTAACGCAAGCCCACTTGCACTTCATGTGCGGTTGCGTCATCGATACGAAAGCCGTCAGTGAATGAATCTTGGCCAGTGGTGGCATCACCCAATGAAATGTATTGGTACTCACCGATCAGACTCAACTGGTCAGTGATGTCATAGCTAGCACCAACACCGACGTTCCACGTAAATTCGGTCGAGGTTTCGTCAGCATAGTCATCGTAGTAGCCGTCAACAGTCCCATCAATGGAATCGAACGTGCCACCTATTTGATCGATAAACGTATTCACACCTGCGCCACCTAAACGTGCTGAATATTCGTTTCGTGCCACACCCACGCCTGCCTTTATGTAAGGGGTAAATGCAGTGCCAGTGTCAACGTCGTAGAAACCTTCCACAGTCAGCGTCGTGCTCTTGAGTTTGCCGTTAAGCACATATTCTTCACCTGTGCGTGCACCAGTGCCTACACGTTGGCTATTAAATTTGCCTTCGCGATAGCCCAAACGCGTTTCAATGCGGAATTGTTCGTTGATCACATAGCCCAAGCCCAACGTGCTTACGGTGCCGTCACCTGCGCCGAACTTACCGGGGAAATCGGCATCTTGTGCGATGTTGTTACCGTAAGGTTCTGAGTCTGTCGCTTGGTAGCTTTTACCCAATAAACCTGTGACGTATAAGCCTTCTGCGCTAGCGAGACCTGATAAAAAGGTCGTTGCGAATGCGGCAACATATAGAGGTGTGCGCGTTAAATTCATGATGTCTCCCTTCGCGTTACGTGATGTGGTGTATTACGCAGTGAGAAGTTACAACAAATTGTTTACATCTGTTATCCTGTATTATCAGAAGATATAATTCCGTAAAGCAGAACAATGATTGATTACCTAAAGCACATGGCGATATTTGCCCGCGTGGTGGACGAAGGTTCTTTTCGTGCAGCGGCAAAAGATTTGAACTTGGCACCGTCTCGAGTGAGCCAAACCGTGTCAGATCTTGAAGACCATTTGGGGATCACCTTGCTTTACCGCACCACACGAAAACTTGCACTGAGTAATGAAGGGAAGTTGTTTTATCCCCGCGTGGTGGAAATGCTTCGGAATGCGGAAATGGGGTTGGATGAGCTGAATGCCTTGTCCGTTGAGCCGCTTGGTGCGCTGAATGTGTCGCTGCCTGCCTATATGGCCTCTTCTCGGATCTCTACGATTTTGGCCGAATTTGTCCGCGAATACCCTCGCGTTACCTTGTCAGTTTCTTATACCGACCATCTTGTCGGGTTATTGGAGAACGGTTTCGATTTGAATATTCGAATGGGTTGGCTCGAGGACAGTTCCATGGTGGCGCGAAAGCTTGGGGAATATCAGCGAGTGTTGGTTGCAGGGACTGAATATGTCGCGTCTCGCCCTAGCCCTAAAACACCCGAAGATGTGCAATCGTGGGATTGGATCAGCTACAAACAGCGCAATGAGAACATTGAATTCACCGCAAATGACGAAACCTGCGTGATTGCTTTCAATAACTATCGCCTGCAGGTCGACAGCATCGATGCTCTGGCGCATTTAGTGCAGCAAAACGTGGGTGTGACAGTACTGCCGTGGCACCTTGCTGAAGAGGGGGTGACGTCGGGCAAGCTTGTTCACCTGCTGCCAGAATGGACGCTTAGTCCTTTAGGCTGCTACGCCGTCTGGCCAGACAAATCTCGACGCGCCAATCTGACGCTGTTGCTTGCCCGTTTTCTGGCGGAAAAAGAACAGTATTACTCCGTTGCGCCGACGCGCTAGCGGCGCGTTTAACGACTAAGCACGCACTTTCTCAAATAAGCCTCTCATTGCACCCTTGCTGGTTTTACTGATGGTCTGCATCAGTTTGAAGCTCGGGTCGAACACGCCTTGTTGTTCTAGCTCGTCGATCATTACCATCCAGAGTTTTGCAGTCATTTGAGCATCGGCCAGTGCGCGGTGAAAGACGCCGTCGTTGTCGATGTGTTTGAAGCGCACTAAATCGCCCAATTTGTGGGTAGGTGCATCTTGTATCAAGCGGCGAGCAATCAACATTGAACACGCAAACTGGCCAGAATAACGCACGTTCACACGTTCTAATTCAGCATCAAGAAAACGCTTATCGAACGAGGCATTGTGCGCAACAAGGTGGCTGTCGCCAATGAAATGTCCAAATTTCGCCATAACGTCTTCACAACTTGCTGCAGTGCGAAGCATGTTGTTGGTGATACCCGTGTAACCCTCGATAAAACTGCTGACGCGACGGCCTGGATTCATCAATTCTTGGAAGGTATCGACGACGTCACCATTCACTAATTTAACCGCACCGATTTCGATGGCGCGATCGCCCATGTTCGGTGATAAGCCTGTGGTTTCGAAGTCGAGAACGATAACGGAATGCGCGGGTGTTGATGGCATGAAATGGAACCTTGTTGATGTGCGATAGTGCAATAAGGCGGAGTATACAGAGACACGGTTGACTTAGGAATGTGTTCGCGAGCACATCGCCGATGAATCGATGCTAGCGAGAGCGATAATGCGAAAGTGAGAAGAGCACGTTTCAGTGCTCTGTCTGCATGCATCAATGGCTGTCGTCCAACTAGATATTTGCGTTCATTGTGGCGGTGTGTTGAATGTTGAAGCTGGCGAAATCGTTCGCGGCGATGGCGCGTGAGAAATACCAACCTTGTACTTCTACATCCGCTTTCTGTGAGACGTAAGCATATTGCTCCTTGGTCTCTACGCCTTCGACAATAATTTTGATATCGAGCTCGTTGGCAATGGCTATTAAGCCGTTAAACACTTTCTGACCCTTTTCATTGCTGAGTGCAGCCACGAAACTTTGATCAATCTTGAGTGCGTCAATATCAAACCGGTTTAGGTAGCTGAGCGAACTGTAGCCGGTGCCAAAATCATCAATGTGAACGCGCGCGCCAGCCTCATGCAATCGGCGAATCGAATCCCCCACCATGATTTCGTTTTGAATCAATGTATCTTCGGTTATCTCGAAATGGATCAATCCGGGTACGCGTTCAATCAGCAGAAGAATGTCTCCCACCTTTTGTGCATTGGTCAGCGTTGGGCTGGTGATGTTCACACTGATCGGAATTTCCAATCCTTCGCGTATCCATGCTTCACACTGCGCCACGCTATTTTTGACGACCCAAACATCAATGTCGCTCATCATGTTGGCTTTCTCGAAAATATGCAGAAAATCAGCGGGTAACTCGACATTGCCTCGCTGGTCTCTCACCCGAATTAAGGCTTCCATTCCGACGACCTTTTGCGTAATGGAATTGATCTGTGGTTGGTATTCTAAGTAAAACTCGCGGTTAGAGAAAAGTGCCATGCTCTTGTGAGTGTCTTCCATTTCTTTTGAGCGAAGCAACGTTTCGCGTACTGGATCAACAGAAAGCACATATGCTTCTTCTTCGCTGCGAGTAAAGGTGGTGTCGAGAGACGGTATGTAGACCTCTTGCTGCTTGGCTTGATTGTCGATTCTGCGCACGAAAGGCAGATAGATCAGCACATTGAGGGCAATAATAAAGAGCTGCAACACAATAGCAGAAATGTCCCCGCCTGTTGCTACGTATGCATTGATGATGATTGGGCTACTCATCGGCGCCAATGTGTAAGGCACGGCGACCAAGCCCATTTGCAGCACAAGTACGGTCACAACAACGTTCACGAGTGGCGTGAAAAGAAAGGGAAGGAACAAGCGCGGGTTGAAGATAATAGGCAATCCGAATAACAGCAGTTCGTTTATGTTGAAGAGCCCAAGGGGAATACTGGTAATGGCAATTACCCGCATCATTTTGCTTTTGGAAAACGCGATCAGCGCGATGGATAGGCCCAGTGTGGCACCTGCGCCACCAACAAAAACAAACAGAGAGAGGGTAGAAAGGCTCATCACATTGGGAGCATGGCCCCCAGCCAGAACAGCAGTGCGGTTAATGTCCAACGCGGTGATCAATGGCTCAACCATAGGGGTAAGCGCGTAATAGCCGTGTATTCCAATAAACCAAAACATGGAATTAAGCGCGGCAAACGTGCAGCCTGATTCGATAGGGTTGTTTTCAACATCCATTCCATGAAAAGCATTCAATAGGACGTCGAACTCGAAATAATTGAATAAGGCATTAAGTGCGAATGCCACGACGGCGACAGCCGCTGCGACAAGCGCCCCCGGTAGCATCAGGTTCATGGAATCTTTGACGGGTTTGCCAGCCAGTTCGGTTTCTAGAATTCGAGCGAAAGGCATGCGTTCTAATTTGGAAAGCAGTGGCACACTATAGAGCGGCATAGTGAGACCAACAAACAATAACAAGGTGGCTTCAGCTTGGCCTTCGTGACCGAGAATTTGTGCTGTGACCGCAATGTAGGCCATGTTCAAAATGGCGATGGGTGGGCGAGGTAACCGCCAGTAGATTGCGAGCATCATGCTGATGGAGGCGGCAAAAAAATAGGGGTAGAGACTCGTTAACCAATCGTTGAGTTGATGGAGCCCATCCACCAACAGGGGCTCGTCTAAACCGAAAAAATCGAGCAAGCTAGATGCGAATATCAATATGTTCGACAGAATCAAACAGGGAACAAGCCAAAGCATGCCATCTCGTAGTGCGCTGAGTGCGCCTGAACGGCGGGGTAGTGAAGGTGACAAGAGCTGAACGAACCAACTGTTCATTAAAGGGGTTTTCATACCAATTTCTCGTAATACTACGCGGTTGCCTTTCATTGAACGTGTCATACACCAGGGTGTTTTTATTCACGGACAGGCAATAATCATCAAGGGGCCTCTCCTCTCTCAGTGAGACGATAAGAGTGGCACAATGATCCTCTTTTCTTGGGTAGGAAAAAGATAAATTGAACATTAGAAACAAAGCGTTGTGTTGTTTTATTTAATTACGAGCTATTTTATGTATGCGTATTTTATTACTTACTTATATACAATTTGTTGTCTAGCCCGTGTCTATTAATAGTTTATTTGAGGGACTCGTGCCTTCAAATAAAGGAGGTTTAATGAAATTGTTAATTTTCTTCTCAAAAATAAGACCAAAATGTCACTTGCATTTTTGCGTCTTTAGAAAATACAGCATATGCAAGGTGTTAGCGCGTTTGACTTTCCGTTAAGCATTAAAAATGCACTTCGATACAAAATGACAGCGAGTCTTTTTCTCCGCGCAGCTTGAGGTTTTTAGACGACAACCTCCTGAGGTTAGTATTAAGTGATTTGTGGTAAGTTATTGAATATAAGAAATTAAATTCATTAATGTTCATTTCTTATATTATGACACCATTCTTTTTAGTAAACAGAGATGCACGTTTTCGCGTTCAGTTGAGAGGTCTCTTTATTCCTTTTGATTATTTTTACCTGCCCATTTATTTACGTGACGAATAATCTTTTAGATATCAGAAGCATTGTGATGTTGCATTGAATTAAAATAAACACGTCATCCCAAAGATGAAACACATTTTGTCTTTTTTAACATTCACTAACTTGGTAAGTTATCCGAAATTCTGGTGTTTCAATGTGATCTATTTCATACGAGATCCTCACACCACCGTATCGCTCTAGCAGAATAATTAATAACAATAATGACTCACGGCGTGATGCAGTAAGTTTTGGGTGAAGATTTGGATAAAGAAAAGTGGATACTCGTCATTGATGACACAGAAAGCATGATCATCATGATCGAATCGGTGCTCTCTCAACTCGGATATAACAACGTAGTCAGCTTCACAAAGCCGCAATTGGCGCTCGACGCGGTGAAGCAAAACCCCAAGAAGTATGACGTGGTTCTGACGGATTTGAACATGCCAGAAATTGATGGCATGGGTGTGATTCGGGAACTTGGTAATCTCGGGTTTCGCGGTGGTGTGTGCATCGTTTCTGATTTGGAAACCCGTGTTGTAGAGTTGGCCGCTAACATTGCCCAACAACAAGAGGTCTATTTGTTGGGCAGTATTGCAAAACCCATTTGCCGCGATGGCCTTTCGCGGGTATTGAAACGCATGGGGTATGTGGGGCGGAAAAAACGTTTTCATTTAGAAAAAATGACCCGCGACGAATTGGTCGGTCACATATCTCGTGACAGCATCGTTCCTTACTACCAACCCAAGCTAAATCCCATCAGTAATTGCATCGAAAGCTTGGAAGTGGTGGCGAGGATAGAGGTAGAGGAAAATAGCGAGACGATCTTACCGGATAACTTCATTGGCACAGCGATCCAGCACGATCTTGTCGATACCATCACCATGCAGCTGGCTCAGAAAATCTCCATCGATATGCCGGCGTTGCTAACGGCGTTTGGCAGTGACGTGTCCATCAGTATCAACCTCTCACCGACTCAACTTTCCGATCTGGATATTCCTAAACGTCTTCATCAATTGTTTGATGCGCAGAACATCGACAAGCATCAAATCATCCTCGAAATCACTGAGGAACATGCGCTGAAATCTGCCGAGCAATTGGAATCGCTCAACCGTTTACGCATTCAGGGATATGGGGTGTCGATGGATGATTTTGGAACAGGGTTCACCAACATTCAGCAGTTAAGAAGCTTGCCGTTCACCGAAGTGAAAATTGACCGCTCCTTGGTGCGCCAAATCCACAACGACCCTTTCAGTCAGGCGGTTGTGCGGTCTCTTGCTACTTTTTCACCCACCGATAATTTCAAGCTGGTGGCTGAGGGTGTTGAAGAAATAGAAGAGCTGGAATACTTGGTCACGCACTATCCAAACATGCTGATCCAAGGTTTTTTGATTTGCCGACCTAAACCGATCGAACAACTTACTCAATGGCACTCGCGTTGGCGTGAGCAAGCGAACGCCAACCGCGCTTAAGACAAATGTCATTATCCTTTGTATTTCTTTGCCAGATAAAACACAGCGTGGCTTCCCTTTTAGGAGTTGATGCCTGCGACAACAGTAAGTCGGACGAACTCACAGAACGCGACTTCAGCCGGCGTGAGTTCTTTTTTCTTATTCCACGCAATGCCGACGTCCATGCCGGGAACAGAGTCCTCAAGCGTATGTACTTCAACGCGTCGGCCCTCTAACGACCAAGGTCGATAAACCATATCTGAAAGAATGGAAACCCCGTAGCCATTTGCAACCATGCTTCGCACTGCCTCAACAGATGAGGTGCGAAACACCACGTTCGGTCGATATGAGGTTTGATTCCAATATCTCTGCGCCGTGTTACTGGCTTCATCGACGGCCAACATAATGTAAGGCTCATCTGCCACATCTTGTAGAGATATGTGCTTTTTTTGGCGTAGAGGGTGGTTGGTGCCTAACCAGAGTCGTCGTCTTGAACTCAACAACACTTCAAATGCAATATCTTCTTGGTTGACAAGGTTTGACGTTAGCATCATGGCTAAATCGTATTGTCCCGACGCGAGTCCTTCCTCTATCTGCTCACGCTGCGCCTCAAAAAGCTGAATTTCAACTTGAGGAAAACTTCGTTGAAATCTGACGAGATAAGGAGGCGCAAAATACCCAGCCACGGTATACGACATCGCGATGCGGATTTTACCTACGATTTTTTCATGGCTGCGGCTTGGAATTCTCATCGCTTCTTCTACTGCTGACATGATGTAACGCGCGTGCTGAAGGAATTGATTTCCTTCATAAGTGAGCGCCATGCCTTGGGAATGGCGTGTGAACAAAGACGCATCCAGCATTTCTTCGAGAGATTTTAATGATGTTGTTATGGCGGACTGCGAAACGTTCAAATCCATCGCAGCTTGTGACACCTGACCCGTGTTAGCGGTGGCAATAAAATATCGAATTTGGCGTAGTGTGGGCATCATTTCTGAAAAATCCTCTTAATAATTCCAAAAATTTAATATCTCTATTTTTGATGAAGATAATAAATATTATCCAATTTTGAATTTACTTATTGATATTTATGATAATAAACAAGGCGTCTATTTTCCCATTTCCGGTGTATAGGTATCTAAAAAATTGATAAAACTATTCAATTCTTAGAATTATACATATCAACATCGAAATAATAACATCTATTTAACGTTTGGTGCGAGTCTCACGAGAAATGACACGCCGAACTTTTTCGTTAATAAATGGATGGATGTTATGAACAGGAAATCTCTCTTTCATATAGTAAGTGGTACGTGTTTGTCTGCGGGTCTGTTGTTTACCCAAGTCGGTATCGCCAACGCAGATAACTGGTTTCCATACCCCGTTGAAGTCTGGAAACCCGCGTTTGATATGAAAAGTCCAAGGTCGGCTGAGCACTATGCGCCCTTGGAATCAGCGGCTTCCACATGGGATATCTGTGTCTCTTTTCCTCATTTGAAAGATGCCTATTGGACATCGGTCAATTATGGCGTGATAGACGAAGCGCGTCGTCTGGGCGTGAAAGTGCAATTGGTTGAGGCGGGTGGCTACACCAAGCTGAACAATCAAATCTCACAGATTGAAGATTGTGTTTCCTCTGGTGCTGACGCGGTTGTGATTGGCGCGATTTCTTTCGATGGCCTGAATAACCTCGTGAGTACGCTCGCGGAAAAAAACATTCCTGTTATCGACATCATCAACGGCATGTCATCCACTGATATTCACGCCAAGTCCTTAGTTTCTTTCGGTGAAATGGGTTTTAAGGCAGGCGAATACATTGCAGAGCGTCATCCCGCGGGATCTGAACCCGTTAAAGTGGCGTGGTTTCCGGGTCCCCCGGGCGCGGGCTGGGTAGAGGCGGGCAATACAGGTTTTCAAAAAGCCATTAAAGGCAGTGCGATAGAGTTGGTTGAAACCAAATATGGTGATACCGGAAAGGAGGTCCAACTCAAACTGGTTGAGGACACGCTTGAAGCACATCCTGACCTTAAATATATCGTTGGCACAGCGGTCACCGCGGAAGCGGCAACAGGCTTACTGCGTGCGCGTGGCCTTTCTGATGATATCAATATCGTTTCCTACTACTTCACCCCCGGTGTTTACCAAGGTATTCGTCGCGGCCAAATCCTTGCTGCACCAACAGATTCTTCAGTCATCCAAGGCCGAATCGCTATTGATCAGGCTGTTCGCATTCTAGAAGAGAAGCCCTACCTAAAACACGTTGGTCCCAAGCTGTATGTCATCGATGAGAGCAACATTAATGACTTCGAAAAAACGACATCGCTTGCGCCAGATGGCTATAGACCGACGTTCTCCGTCGATCAGTAAAAGGAGTTCTGATCATGGGTGAGTTGCTTCGACTTGAGCATGTCTCTAAGCAATACCCAGGTGTGCTGGCATTGGATGATGTCAGCTTAACCCTGGAACCTGGCGAGGTACATGTGCTGTTTGGCGAGAACGGCGCAGGTAAATCGACACTTATTTCCATGGTGGCAGGGGTGATGCCTCCTTCCAATGGACAACTGATATTCAACGGGGAGCCCGTGCGTTTCAACTCGGTGTACGACGCACGCCTTAATGGGATCAGTGCGGTGTTTCAGGAGTTCTCTTTGGTTGAGTCGCTGACGGTAGGCGAGAACTTGTTATTGGGGGATGAACCCACCAATTGGCGCTTCATTGACCAAAAGACCAGTCAGGAACTCGTCGAGAAAGAGCTGGAAAAATTTGACTTTGATTTGTCGCCAACACAAGTCGTCGGACAGCTTTCTCGCGCGGGTCAGCAAATGGTTGAGATTGCCAAAGCACTGCGCAGTGATGTGTCGGTACTGATTCTGGATGAACCGACGGCATCGTTGACGGAAAAGGAAACCGAACAACTCTTTGAACTTGTCGATGAACTCAAAGCGAAAGGTGTGGGGATTTTCTATATCACGCACCGTATGGCGGAAATTCACCGCATTGCTGATCGTATCTCTGTATTGCGTGATGGAAAACACATCGGGACGGTAAATGCCGAAGAGGTGACGGACGACGAGCTGGTGGAAATGATGACAGGGAGAGTTATCTCCCAGCTTTATCCAGACATTCCATGTAACCGAAGGGAAACCGTTTTGCAGGTATCAGAGCTTCAAACGTCTGATGGCACCGTTCAGAGCGCCACGTTCAGTGTTGCGGAAGGTGAAGTAGTTGGGTTTGCAGGGTTAGTGGGGTGTGGGAAATCGGAAGCACTGAGAGCGTGTTTTGGTATCGAAACCGTCGAATCCGGTCAGGTCACTTTTTATGGTGAAAACGTGACGGGCTTTTCGCCTCGGGAAATGCTGGAAATGGGCATGTTCTATAACTCCCGAGACCGCAAAGAAGAAGGTTTGATGATGGTGCGAAGTGGCAGGGAAAACATTGGCCTAGCATCGTTGGACACTCCTCCCTTTAAAGCATCCGGCAGTTTGGTGAATCGTCGTCATGAAAAGGACATTGCTGAACGCTTAGCGTCGCGCTTACGCCTCTATCCGATGGATACCGAAAGGGATGTATCTCAATTTAGCGGCGGAAACCAACAGAAAGTATTGCTGGCGAAATGCCTCACACGCGGTGTGTCGCTGTACATCTTCGATGAGCCAACGGTGGGGGTCGATGTCGCCACTCGCTCAGAGATCTACGCCTTTATCGGTGAGTTATGTGAACAAGGCGCAGCGGTTGTGATTATCTCTTCCGATTTGCCTGAGATCCTGAATCTAACTCACCGCGCGTACGTGATGCATGAAGGTGAAATCAAAGCGCATTTTACGGGGGATGACATCACTGAGCAGAATATTTTGGGTCATTTCTTTCATCGAGAAGAAACCGAAAGTGCTGCGAGTTGAACCTCTAAAAGATGAGCATGGGACAGACAGGAAGTGAAGAGCATGAACATACAAAACAATGCCTCGACGGGAAATGAACGCGTCGAGATAGGGCAAGGAAAGCCAATGAACAACATGAAATATTTTGCAAAGAAATGGTTTGTCACCCTTGGGGTTTTACCCTTTCTCTTAATTGCGGCAGTGGCCATTTTTGCATCGGTGTCGGACAACTTTCTGACGGTGCGTAACCTACTAAATGTTGTGCGCCAGTCGTCATATCTCACGTTGGTGGCGGTAGGGCAAATGGTGGTGTTGTTGACGGGCGGGTTTGATTTGTCTGTGGGCACCATGATCGCATTGTCATCGGTTGTAGGCGCAACAGCAATGGCTGCTAGCTACGCAGCGATGCCTGACATGGTTTGGCTGTGTATCACGATAGGGCTGATGGCGGGCATGTTGGCTGGCATGACCATTGGTGTTGTGAATGGTGTGGGTGTCGCTGTACTGGGTGTATCTCCGTTCATGATGACGTTGGGCATGGCATCTGTTGGTTTTGGTGCGGCGCTATACCTCACTGGAGGAACACCGGTTTACGGCATGCCGCAGGCGTTTGGTGATTTATTCGGCTTTGGCAGTTTCTGGGGTATTCCCGCTCCAGTTTGCGTGGCGGCTGTTGCGATTTCTCTCGCCGCTATCTTGGTAAATCGAACTCGACTGGGGCGTTATTTCTATGCCGTCGGTGGCAACATCAAAGCGGCTCGCTTGTCGGGGATTAACACAAAACGAACCTTGTTCTCTGCCTACATCATTTGCGCAGGCTTCGCGGCACTGTCGGGGATGTTGTTGACGGCGCGTCTAGATACTGGCGAAGCGAACATTGGTTCAGCAATGCCGCTGGAATCGATTGCAGCGTGCGTGATTGCTGGGGTGAGTTTACGCGGTGGCGTGGGGCGTTTAGGGAATGTGGTTTTGGGCGCGATTTTTATCGGACTGGTGCAAAACGGCATGAACCTAGCGCGCGTTGAGTCTTATCTCCAGACCGTTGTAATTGGGGGCTTATTGATATTCGCCGTGGTAGTTGAACAGGTACGTTTACGCATGATGCAAAGCCTTCACCAAGATTAATCGTGTCGGTATGAGCAGCAAAGTGGCAATGCATTTTTTGCGAGCAGGAGATAGAGAGTCAATGATTAACATTAATAGTGACATGGGTGAAAGCTTTGGCATATGGAAGTTGGGTGATGATGAGGCGCTAATGCCCTATATCACAGAGGCGAATATCGCCTGCGGTTTCCACGCCTCCGACCCAAATCATATGCGAATGACAGTGGCATTGGCAAAAAAATACAACATCCGTGTTGGCGCACACTTCTCCTTACCTGATCTACAAGGGTTTGGCAGACGTGAAATGAAAATGGAAAGGGAGGAGCTTTTCAACGTGATTGTGTACCAAGTCGGTGCGCTGAAAAGCTTTCTCGATATGGCGGGCGTTCCCCTGAATCACCTGAAGCCACATGGCGCACTTTATGGCATGGCGGCTCGACAATCAGACATTGCGAATGCCATTGCCGATGTGGCGCTTCACTATCAGGTTCCCGTGTTTGGTTTGGCCGGTACCTGCCATGAACAGGTGTATACCGAGAGAGGGGTCACGTTCGTGCCTGAGTTTTATGCCGACCTTGATTATGACGAAAACGGGGGGCTGATCATTACCCGAAATCACCCTCACACAGACCCAGACGACGCAGCGGAGAAATGCCTTCGAGCGGTGGATGACGGCAAAGTCAAAACGGTTAACGGCAATTGGGTTTCTGCCACGGTGAATACAATCTGTGTTCACTCAGACACACCCAATGCTGTGGAAGTTGCGCGATCGGTAAGAGAGAAACTGGGCGATCGCGTTGTCTCGCCTTCGCCGGCCTACACGTAATTAAACGCATTTACACGTCAACCAAAACAAGGAGTTGTTTATGGACAAATCAGTGATCGTTTCCCCGTTACCGGGCATTTTTTATCGCACCCCTTCGCCAGATCTACCGAAATATTGCGAGGTGGGTGACACCATCAAGGCTGGCAGTGTGATTGGCGTTGTCGAGGTCATGAAATCGTTCCACGAAGTACGTGCTGATGTGGGGGGCAAGATAGAAGCCTTTCTCATTGAGAATGAAGACCCTGTGATGGCAGGGCAGCCCCTTGTCAAACTCGAACGTTAATTGCGTTTTTGTTTGCCAATACACCCCACTGAAAAGACACATGAATGAAGTAAGGAGGCCAACGTGGCTATTAAAAGGATGCTTGTTGCAAACCGAGGCGAAATTGCCGTTCGGATCATTCGGGCAGCACGAGAATTAGGCATCGAGTCTGTGCAGGTTTATAGCGAGGCAGATGCGGATTCTCTGGCTGTGAAATTGGCAGACAAAGCGGTGTGTATTGGCCCACCCAAAGCGGCAAAGTCGTACTTGAACATTGATGCCATCATGGCGGCAGCGCAACACGAAAAAGTGGATGCGATTCACCCAGGCTATGGCTTTTTATCCGAAAACGCGGAATTTGCGGATGCGGTGGTCAAAGCTGGCATGATTTTCGTTGGTCCGTCTGGCCTCATTATGCGAAAAATGGGCGATAAAGCCACGGCAAAGAAAACCGCAAAACAGGCGGGCGTTCCTACTGTTCCAGGCAGTGATGGTCGTGTTGAGTCATTGGATATTGCCACTGCTGTGGCGGCTGAAATTGGGTATCCCGTGATGATCAAGGCATCAGCGGGCGGCGGTGGCCGGGGTATACGTGTAGTGAACTCATTGGAGGAATTGGCAGAACAGTTCCACCCCGCTCAAGCTGAAGCGGCAGCAGCATTTGGCGATGGTGGCTTGTACGTCGAAAAGCTGATCACAGGTTCACGCCACATTGAATTCCAATTGCTCGCCGATGGAAAGCGTGCGGTGCATTTGTTTGAACGTGAGTGCTCTCTCCAGCGCCGTCGTCAAAAAGTGTGGGAAGAAGCGCCAAGCGCCGTGCTATCGCCGTCCGTTAGAGCCAGCATGGGTAAAGCCGCAGCGGCTTTGGCTGAGTCGGTTGGGTACTGCGGTGCAGGGACGGTTGAATATCTGTACAACGAAAAAAATGGCGAGTTCTACTTCATTGAAATGAATACGCGCATTCAGGTTGAACACCCAGCAACGGAATGGATTACCGGCGTTGACCTCGTCAGAGAGATGATTTTAGTCGCAGACGGGCAACCGTTGCCGTTCACGCAAGATGAACTGTCTATCAAAGGTCATGCCATTGAAGTGCGCATCAATGCGGAAGACCCGACGAAAGACTTCATGCCGTTTCCTGGCAAGGTTGAAAACCTGTCTATCCCCCAAGGCCCAGGCGTCCGCTTCGATAGCTTGCTTTATCCCGGCTATGCGATTTCACCGTTTTATGATTCGTTGCTAGGCAAGCTCATTATTTGGGACACGGACAGAGACAAAGCGATTGCACGTCTTGATCGCGCCTTGAGTGAGCTTTCCATCGGTGGCGTGAAGACCACGAAACCTTTGTTTGTCGCACTGTCTCGAGATCCTGATGTGCAAGCTGGGCGATTTGATACCAAATGGTTGGAGAGTTGGTTGAGCAACTACGGGGCAACGTTGGACGATAGCGACATTCTCGACAATACGTCGACTGACAATGAGCAAAATGTTGATGCGTTGAATACACAGTCGATGAGGGCTTAGGGATGAAGAATCGTTATTCCTTTGGTGGTGATGAACACCTCTTTGTTGAAGTGGATGAAGAAATGTCGCTGGCGGCGTTCTTCAAAGCGTTATCGATGACAGAGACGCTGAAAAGTATGTCGTTAGATGGCGTGGTTGAAATATGCCCGGCTAACGCCTCGTTCCAAATTAAATTTAACCCTGATGTTATTTCACCGGACGAGATACTCGCTGTCATGAAAGACATCGAGAAAGCGGCGAGTGAAGACGAAAAAGCGATTGATACACGCATTATCGAAGTGCCGGTTTTCTACCAAGATCCTTGGACGCAAGAAACCCTGATGCGCTTTAGAGAGCGTCACCAAACACCGGACAAAACTGATTTGGAGTTTGCCGCGCAAATCAATGGATACGACTCTGTGGATGCGTTTATTGATGCGCACTGCGGGTCGCCATGGTTTGTCACCATGGTGGGTTTTGTCTCAGGCCTTCCGTTTATGTATCAGATGGTTGAAAGAGATAAGCAAATCCAAGTGCCGAAGTATCTGCGTCCACGAACGGACACGCCAAAGCATACCGTGGGGTATGGAGGATGCTTTAGCTGTATCTATTCCGTGAGAGGTGCGGGGGGGTACCAAATGTTTGGCGTCACACCGCTGACCATTTTCGATCCTAGCCAAAAAATCAGCTACCTGAATGACTTCATGGTGTTTTTTAAACCGGGCGACATCATTAAATATGTTCCTGTTGATCATGCGGAATTCGACCGGATAACGGCAGCGATTGAAGACGGCACGTATCAGCCAAACATTCATTCAGTGCGTTTTTCCCTTGATGAATTTGAAGCGGATATGCCCGCTTATAACCGTTCTTTGTTGGAGGTGTGTCATGGCGGTTAATGTGCTCAACCCAGGTTTAGCGACCTCGGTACAGGACTTGGGTCGACCAGGCTATTTCCATTTGGGTATTCCGGTATCTGGCGCCATGGATCACCTGTCCCTTCGCTGTGCGAATTTGTTGGTGGGCAACCCAGAAGATGCAGCGTGCTTAGAAGCGGTGTTTGTTGGGCCAACTCTGCAGTTTGAAAAAAACTGTATCGTTGCGGTCACGGGCGGAGACATGACGCCATTGGTTGATGGTGTGGAGCAGGAAACATGGGCGGGCTTTGATGTATTGGCAGGGCAAACGCTGTCATTTAGTCACCTTAAATCCGGCGCGCGTATTTACATTGCTATCTCAGGTGGCATTGATGTCCCTGTGGTTCTGGGCAGTCGTTCGACTTACACCCTCGGCGCGCTTGGCGGTTTTCAAGGGCGGCTCCTTGCGAAAGATGATTGTTTGCCTGTTGGTGACAGCGCGTCATTCAGCCAAACCGCAGGCGCTCAACTTCCAGAAAACTTGCGCCGACAATTCCCGAAAGAACAAACACTGAGAGTACTCCCGGGTTTGTACTGGCATCGAATCACTGAAGCCTCTGGTGAGCAGTTTTTCAAAGAGTCTTGGACGGTAGCGCCCGAAGCTGACCGCATTGGATACCGCTTCAAAGGTGGCACTGCGCTTGAGTTTGTAGAGAGAGAGCAGCCCTTTGGTGCCGGTTCTGATCCGTCAAACATCGTTGATGGGTGTTATCCCTATGGATCGATTCAAGTGCCGGGCGGGACTGAACCTATCATCTTGCACCGAGATGCGGTGTCTGGCGGCGGCTACTTTATGGTAGGCACGGTCATTTCATCTGACCTTGATTTGATCGGGCAAATGCAGCCGAACACCAAAGCCCGCTTTGAATCCGTCACGATGGAACAGGCGCTTTCAGCCCGTCGAGATTATCAACTGAACCTTCAAAAAATCCGCGAAATACTTATCTGACAGGAGTCACCATGACCACAAATCAACAATTGCTACAGCGGCGTGAAGCGGCTGTGGCACGGGGAGTTGCGTCTGCACATCCAGTTTTTGCCGCTCGCGCAGAGAATGCCGAGCTGTGGGATGTGGAAGGAAAACACTTTATTGATTTCACGGCAGGCATTGCTGTGACAAATACGGGCCACTGTAATGCCGCGCTAAATCAGGCGGTTGTTGACCAAATGCAGTGCTTTAACCATACGGCGTTTCAGGTTTCGCCGTATGAAACCTATATCTCGTTGTGTGAAAGACTCAATGAGGCGGCTCCCATGCGAGATGCCAAATCGGTGTTGCTGAGTACGGGTGCTGAGGCGGTAGAGAATGCAGTGAAAATAGCGCGACATTACACAGGAAGAAGTGGCGTTATTTCGTTTACGGGTGGCTTTCATGGGCGTTCTTTACTGACCATGGGGCTGACGGGGAAAATTCTTCCGTACAAATCGGGTTTTGGCCCGTTTCCTAACGACATTTATCACGTTCCGTTTCCGGTTGAGGTGCATGGTGTCTCGGTAGACGAGAGCATTGCGGCACTGTACAAGCTCTTTAAAACCGACATTGAAGCGACCAAGGTGGCGGCGATTATCCTTGAACCTGTTCAGGGCGAAGGGGGCTTTTACAAAGCACCCGAAACCCTCATGACAGCGCTTCGTGATATCTGTGACCTGCACGGTATTGTGCTTATTTTTGATGAAGTGCAAACAGGGTTTGGCCGAACAGGAAAGCTGTTTGCCAGCGACCATTTTAGTGTGAAACCAGACTTGATGACGGTAGCGAAAGCGTTAGCAGGCGGTTTCCCGCTGTCTGGCGTGATCGGTAAGCGTGACATCATGGATAGCCCTGGGCCGGGTGGTTTAGGCGGCACGTATGGCGGAAGTCCGATTGGTTGTGCAGCAGCACATGCGGTGCTGGATGAGATTGAGCGCTTGGATTTGTGCAAACGCAGTGAGCACATCGGTGAGGTCATCAGACAGCGACTGACCAAGCTAAAAACCACGTGCCCTTCTTTGCCTATAGGCGATGTTCGCGGTTTAGGTGCGATGTCCGCGTTTGAATTGGTAACGACTGATGGGCGAACGTCTGCCCCTGAATTCATTTCTCGTTTAGTGACACAAGCTCGAGAGCAAGGCCTGCTTTTGCTTTCTTGTGGTTACTGGGGCAACACGATCCGCTTGCTCCCCCCACTCACCATTGAAGACAGCACTTTGTTGAAAGGTCTCGATATCCTTGAATCTGCACTTTTGGTGGAATTTACGCAGAAGGAGGAGGCATGAAACTGACAGATCATCGTTTGCTTAAACAACGGGCATACATCGATGGTGTTTGGCGTGATGCTATCAGCGGTGCCACGTTTCCGGTTCTAAACCCAGCCTCAGACGAAGTGCTGGTGAATGTTCCTCGCATGGGTCGAGAAGAAACACAGCAAGCTATCCGCGCCGCGGAGAAAGCGTTAGTGGCTTGGCAAAGTAAAACCGCCAAAGAGCGTTCCACGATTTTACGCCGATGGTTTGATTTGATGCTGGAGCACCAAGACGATCTCGCACAAATACTCACCGCAGAGCAAGGTAAGCCGATTGCCGAAGCTAAGGGTGAAATTGCGTATGCCGCGTCCTACATCGAGTGGTTTGCTGAAGAAGGTAAACGTATTTATGGCGATACCATTCCGGGTCATCAAAGCGATAAACGTCTAACAGTGATCAAGCAGCCTGTAGGAGTTACGGCTGCCATTACACCATGGAATTTCCCTGCGGCAATGATTGCCCGAAAGGTGGCTCCTGCTTTAGCGGCGGGTTGTTCTATGGTGGTGAAACCCGCAGAGCAAACACCTCTCTCCGCGTTTGCCTTGGCGCAACTGGCGGAATGGGCTGGCGTGCCAGCCGGTGTATTCAACGTCGTGACAGGTGACCCACGAGAAATAGGGGCAGAAATTTGCGAAAGTCCAGTGGTGCGTAAGTTGTCGTTCACTGGCTCAACGGCAACAGGGATTACCTTGATGTCACAAAGTGCGCCGACGGTGAAAAAACTCTCCATGGAGCTGGGTGGCAATGCGCCGTTCATCGTGTTTGATGATGCAGATCTTGATGCGGCAGTGGAAGGGGCGATGCTTTCTAAGTTTCGTAATGCGGGACAAACCTGTGTGTGCGCGAACCGCATTTATGTCCAGCTTGGGGTCTATGACGCATTTGCGGAAAAGCTGACAGCCGCGGTGAAAAAACTGCATGTTGGACGAGGAACCGATGAGGGCGTCACTACAGGGCCTCTTATCAATGAAAATGCGGTTCTGAAAGTAGAGAAACATATTGATAATGCGGTGAGTCAGGGTGCGGTGATCGCGACTGGCGGTAAGCGACATGCACTCGGAGGCACGTTCTTTGAGCCGACAGTGCTAACGAATATGCAATCTTTCATGGACGTGGCACAAGAAGAAACCTTTGGTCCTTTAGCGCCGCTTTTTTGCTTCGATGACGATGATGATGTGGTCGCCATGGCAAACGATACGGAGTTTGGCCTTGCTGCGTATTTCTATGCCAAAGACATTTCTCGTATTTGGCGTGTCGCGGAAAAACTGGAGTATGGGATGGTCGGCATTAATACAGGCATGATCTCAACAGAGGTTGCGCCGTTTGGTGGCATCAAAGCCTCGGGGTTTGGTCGCGAGGGGTCTCGTTACGGTATTGAAGATTATCTGGAAATTAAATACCTCTGCGTATCTGTGTAGTTTAAATATCTCGATAATATAAACACCCGTTAATGTTTGATGGTGTGAAAGTTCGATATTTTCATTTTTTTATTTTATCTGGTTAATTCTCTCGCTGGGTTTTTTCTTGTTTGAAATATTTAAGTGAATATATCTAAGGACCATGTACGCCTGTCTTTTAATAAAAGGGAATATTTACTGGGTGTTTATTTTGAGTGGCTCACTGCCTTCATCACTATGAGGTCGGCAGTTCGCCTGTGCGAAAATGTCAGTGAAAAATAAATGGAATTAATGATGAAGTATATTAAGTTTACTCTTGGTTCATGCGGTCTATTTCTATTCTCTTCTCATGTGTCAGCAATAGAAATTGAAACGGATACGTGGACGTTCAGTGTCAACGGGAATGTAAATGGTTTTTATAGCCATATTCAATGCGACGACAGTAATAATGTTGTGAATGGTAATCCATTACTTTGTAGCGGTGATGATGCCTCGGCAGTAACCAATGGTTACTTACCTGCGGCACTGGATATTGGTGTTGCTAGAGAAATTTCTGGTTACAACATCAGTGCGCACATCATTTATGAAGGCGGTACCGTCAGCAACGAGGCGTTTAACAATGGCAGTTCCCAAGAAGCTTTCCGTGCGTACATGAACGTCGGGAATGACACAATTGGTAGCGTCAAAATTGGTAAAGATTTTGGGCTATTTGGCAACGACTCTGTGTTCAATGATATGTCCGTGATCGGCGTGGGTGCGCATGCTGTGGCAAAAAATCCTCTCAATACCAGTCTAGGTGCTGTCGGGTATGGTTACATCTTTGCTGATCGTTTAAGCATGATTAACTATACCTTGCCGATTCCGGGTGATTTCACTGCAACGGTGGGCGTGTTTCAACCCCTCGATCTTCTCTCTTTAGGCGCGCAAAACTCGACGACGGGCGACAGTGGTTCCAAGGCACCTGGCTATCATGGAAAACTGAAATATGCGTTTGATGGTGGTTTCGTTTCTACGTCCCTCCTGACACAAAACGTCAAAAATCAGAGTGTGGATGACAATGCGCTTGGTTGGGATGTTGCTGCGAAAATTACGCTGTTAGAGAACCTTAGCGTGTTTGGGTCTTATACCTCATCGGAAGGTGTGGGTAATACGGGGCTATTTTTTGATGCTTATGACGCCCAAGGCGAAGTGCGGAAATCGAGCGGTTATTTTTTGCAATCACTGTATGACTTCGGTGGAACACGCTTGGGTGTGAATTATGGCGTGACGGACATTAAACGTACCGCAAGCGATCCTGTCGAAAACGTGAATAAGAACAGCAAGGTGACGGTGGGTTTATATCACGATCTCTTTGAAGGCTTCATTGTGAGTACGGAAGCGTCGCGTTACCAATCTGAAAACTTTGCGGGCAATGAAATTGAAAATACAGGGCTGAGTGTCGGTGCTGTTTACTTCTTCTAAATGCTCATGATGTTTTTATCGAACCCTACATCTTCGGGTGCTCACCACAATACGTGACGCCCATGGATGTATGGTGTAAAGGGCACCTAATGTGTGTTTGACTGACATCGTTCTGTGCCTGTTTTTATGTTTTATCCCGTTCTATTTTGATGACAATACTGGTGAAATGATTCCCTTAACCACGAATCCAGAGAGTCACATTGATACCTACACCTTCGAGTCTATTGGGTATAGAAAAAACCTCTGTGGTGAGCAGAGGTTTATTTTTTGGTGATGTGCTGTGCTGTGCACGTTGCCGTTACGAACGGGAAGCCAATGAGGGCTGAGGCGTAAAACTAGCGGCTTTCTTTTACCGCGATATAACATTGCTTACGTTCATCAAACTCAAACGTCAGTGAATGCTTAATGCTCTCAAGCTCATCCCCCTGATAGTGGGACACATAAAGAAGCTGGCTAAGATTTTCCTTCGCAATCAGCTCCAAGGTGTTCTTCATCAGCCTTCGCCCCAGATAATCCAGCCCTTGATAGGGTTCATCCAGAATTAACAAGGTTGGCTGTTTAACAATGGCGCGTGCAATCAGCAATAAACGCTGTTGCCCATATTCCAGTTTACGAAAAGGGGTTTTGAGGTATTGGCGCATATGAAGAATATCGAGCCATTCTTTGGCGATTTCTCGCTCTTTTAATGACGGCTGGTTGTACAGACCAATGGAGTCATAAAAGCCTGACAAAATCACATCGAGGGCAGAACAATTCACGCGGTATTGCAGGTGCAAAGCCGACGAGACCATGCCGATGTGTTTTTTGATTTCCCAGATGGTTTCGCCTGATCCGCGCTGTTTTCCAAATATCTGAATGTCGTTGCTGTAACACTGAGGGTGATCGCCAAAAATCATCCCGAGCAGCGTGCTTTTTCCGCAGCCATTCGGGCCTTTTACCTGCCAATGTTGGCCTTTGTCTATGCGCCAATCGACCTCGGTGAAGATGGTTTTCTCGGTATAAGCGACTTCGCCGTTTTTGAGTTCAAAGATAGGGTTTTCAAACGGTGTGCTGTGCTGATAGCGACGAATTAACGCCATCATATGCTCGCTTTGTTCTTTCGATTGGGCTTTTATTTGCGTGATGATGGGGTGGGTATCCCACGCGTTTTTGTTCATCAAACTGTCGAGCTTACCGTGGTTGAACAGTGCAATGTGATCAACCCACTCTGGCATGTCTTCTTCTCGTGAGAAGGTCACGAGCATTTGTAGACGTTGTGAAAGGGCGGTCAGATAGGTTGCCAACGCAGCGCGGTGTGCAACATCAAGGCCTGTGAACGGATTATCGAGCACGATAAAATCAGGTTGGGTAGCCAATGCTCGCGCTAACATCACACGGCGTGTTTCACCGGTAGACAGCACGCGAAAGCCACTCTCTCTCAGGTGATTTAGATCCAGTTCGTTAACGAGCTTTTGTGTGAGGGCGTCATCGTGGCATTGCTCGAATATCAAGGTGTAAACCGTGCTGCCTGCATCAATGCGATCGAGGAAATCGGTGTCATCTTTTGCCAGTTCGTCGTCGAGTAATCGTTGCTGTTCAACCAAGGACACTTGCGCGAACGCCCCTGCATCGACGTGCAATTCGCCATCAAACTCAAGTTCACCCACCAGCAGTTCACCCAGCAAAGAACCAATGTCGCCTTCGGTGCTGAATACCGCCCAAGATTCCTGAGGGGCGATTGTCCAGTGTTCAATATTGAGCGTTGATGTTGCGCCCGTGGCGGTGAGTTGGGTAAACCTAATTTCCATGGTGGTGTCGCGTCCTTTCGTTCAAATATTCGTCGGCATGAGTGGGTTATAACAATTCTGTTCTCTGCCGAGAAGGGTTTTTATTGAGAAACGAGGGGCGAGATTTGAGGGACGAAAAAGAGACAAGAGGCAAGAGAAAAAGAGATGCGCGGAGTGCGTTGAAAGAGAATGAACATCGGGCGGGGGTCGCCCGATGTATGGTGGATAATTTACAAATGACGCTCTGCGGTAATCTTGATCACTTCTACCACCACGGCACTGGCGGCTTGCAGTGATTTCACTGGCAAGTATTCGTAGATGGAGTGGAAGTTGTGCGCACCGGTAAAGATGTTCGGGCATGGCAAGCCTTTCTGAGAAAGTACCGCACCGTCATAACCGCCGCGCATTGGGATCGCGTTCATTTGAATGCCGTTACGAGCATAGGCTTCTTTGGCGATATCAATTGGGAAGCTTGCATCACCTTCTAAGCTGTTTGCCACGTTTTCGTAGCGGTCTGCCAAGTGAATGGATACCGTTCCTTCACCCCACAAGCCTGCACAACTGTCAGACAGGTTCTGCAAGAATGCCATTCGGCCTTGGTAGCCTTGTTTGGTGAAGTCGCGAATGTCCATTTTCAGCACGGTTTTTGCGCTGTTGCCTGTCATCTCTTTCACCCAGTAATAGCCTTCGCGGCCTTCTGTGTATTGCGGTGCTTCACCTGCTGGCAACATGCTGATGAATTGGTGTGCCATCAACAGTGAGTTTTTCAGTTTCCCTTTAGCAGACATTGGGTGCGCAGATTGGCCCGTGAAGGTGATAACCGCGTCGCCCGCATTCCAGTTTTCATGCACGAATTCACCAATGCCGCAGCAATCCAAGGTGTAACCAAAGTCTGCGCCAAAGCTTTCTACGTCGAAGGCTTTCGCGCCGCGTAGACCTTGTTCTTCATCAGGGACGAAGGCCACTTTCACGTCACCGTGAAGAATGTCTGGGTTAGCTTTCAGTGTTTGCAACGCGTGCATGATGGCGGCAATCGCCGCTTTGTCATCTGCGCCTAGCAAGCTGGTGCCGTCGGTCACAATAATGTCGTCGCCAACATACTGAACAAGCTCAGGGAATTCCGCTTGTTTTAGGATGATATCCAGCTCGGCGTTTAGGCAAATATCACCGCCGTTGTAAGGCACAACTTGTGCCTGAGTGTCGTTTGATTGTTCTGCGCTGGTATCAAGGTGCGCAAAGAAAGAAACGGTCGGGATGGCTTGCGCCGACGCTGGCACATTTGAAGGCAAGGTCGCCGTTAGGATGGCGGTATCGCGTAACACGATGTCTTCCATGCCCAAGACTTCAAGTTCTTTGGCAATCAATTGTGCGAGCACCCTTTGCCCATCAGAAGACGGCATGATGCCAGCAGCGCCTTTTTCTCGGCTGGTGGTGGTGTTAATGCGGGTGTATTGCAGGAAGCGATCGACGATATTCATTACGTTCTCCTACACGCGCTTCTTCGTGAATCGCGTGGAATAAATACAAAAACAGGTTGGGTGCGTCATACCGATCTTGTTTAGACCTTGCTTAGACGACACACCTCAACCTGATAAAAACCTACGTGTTCATGTGATGACTGTTTCTAGTGAATTAGATCAGCACTTGTGAACATACGAGCACGGACAGAAGGCCGCCCAGCATTGGGAACATGGTGCGTTTTGCTAGCTCGATAGGCGAAACGTTTGCCACGCCCGCACAAGCGATAACCACACCTGCCACTGGCGATGCAGAGCGCATTAAACCCGCTGCAAGCTGCATTGGCATAGCAACATGTGCAGCCGTTGTACCTACTTGTGCTGCCACTTCTGGCGCGAGGTTTGAGAAGCTGAAGAATGACGCGTTACCAGAACCCGACAGCATGGTGACCAGCACGATGATGGCAACCAACATGATCACCATGGCTAAGTAACCCAAACCAAGGTTTGCCGCACTGCCAAGCAGCATGTCGATAAAGCCGATAGCGGTGAGGCCCACAACGAATACTTGCGCCGAAATGATCAAACTCACCACGCTTGAGAACACCGCACCCATGCCTTCCAAATACACCTTCAAAGAGGCAGCAACGGCTTTGCCGTCGCGGGTGTAGATGAAATCGCAGACCATGGCGACGAACAAAGCGATGAACATTGCCGTAACAACGTCCATGCGAACGGTGGTGATGGCAAATTTACTGAAGGTCAAAAGAAGCATCAAAGGAAGCACTGGCAGAATCGCAAACCATTTTGGCGCTTCGCGTTGCTCTTTCGCTTCAATGTTGAATTCGTGGGTGACGCCTTTTTCTGCGTCTTTCTTGTCGAAGTAACGCTGGCTAAAGTAGTGCAGGGCGGCGATAACAATCATCGACACCATGGCCACTGGGAACTGGTAGCTGGCGAAGTAGGTGGCAACATCAATGCCTGACACTTCCGCCGCTTTGTTCGCTGCAGAAGATGCTGGGCCTAAATCCAAACAACCCGTGGTCGCAACAACCGCTGCAGCGGCGGCTGGGTTACAACCCACGCCAACCAAGACCGGATACATGGCAACAAGCAACAAGAGTGCTAGGCCGGTTGCGCTCGGAATGAAGATGTTGATTAACTGGCCAATGATGTAAGCCAGTGCCAATACCATGTAAGGGTTTTTAATGTGAGAAAGGGGCTTGGTGGCGATTTTCACCATCGCGTTTGCGGCACCAATGTGTCCCATGTATTTCGAGAAACCACCCACGGCCATGATGATCAGGCCGAGCTTCGAAAGGGTCGACGAAGAAATGACTTTAATCACTTCAAAGAAATCGACAATGATTGAACCTGTTGGTTTTCCGCCTTTAGGCAGAAAATCGGTAGTGCCATCAATCACAGCGAGCGCAATCATGAATAAGCCAGCAAGGAACAGCACAGCTTGCGTGTTATATTTTTTAACAATGAAGTAACCGACACCGAAAATTATCGGTAAGGCTAGTAATGTGATCATTTAAAACCTCATTTCTTACAGTCAAATGTGAAACTCTTTAACAAAAAGAGCAAAATGTGAAAATTAGAGACGACTTTTATTGAAATTAACGCGTGAGAATCCCTTCGCCATGTTGTTAATAAGTGGCGATGTTATGTGTTTATTTGTTAATGAAAGTTATTAACGGCTTTTATGAAAAAACGGAACGACTGATTTATGGGTGAATAAAATGGCAGTTAAATAGATGCGCTTAAAAACGATACTTAAAAAGCTGCGCTTAAAAAACGTTGAATTCTTCAAACAGGCTGTCTATTCGTTTAAATCGGTCATTTTTTTCTTTTTGGCGAGAAAGTCCTTTTATAAATGCTTCGATCAATGCGAAGCCTGAAGTGCGATTGTTGAAGAAACCTGAACTTGCGCTTTCCACCGCAAACTGAACGTCGCAGTAAGAAACAAAGGGGTTTACAGGCTGATCTGTAACGAAAACAACATGCCCACCGTGCTGATGGAACCACTTCACGAGCCGAACGGTGGTAAGTGAAAAACGGTGATAAGAAATAGCGAGTAAGGTGTCGTTCGTTGAAACATCAATAAGCTGGTGGGGCAGTGTGGAAATATCGGCTTTAAGCCAAATCACATCTTTGCGTAAATATCGCGCGAGTAAATAGAAGTAATTGGCGAGAGCTTCTGACGAGGCGCTGCCAATAACATACAACTTCCCATTGGGGTTTTGCATGTAATCAATGGCGAGATTAAAGTCAGATTCAGAAAGGGATGCGATGGTTTTCGTCATGTTCGACATGACTTCATCAAAATGACTTTCCAATACGCTTTGCTCAGCGTCTGTATGTTGTGTGCCTTCATAGCGTTCAACAGGTGTGGTGAGTGTGAGCGCAAGATCGTTTGAAACCTGCTTTTTAAACTCTAAAAAACCACTAAACCCCAAGTGCTGCAAAAAGCGGCCGAGGGTGGCTTTTCCCACACCCATCTGTTTGCAAAGCTCATCAATCTTGGCAAACGGCAGCATCGTGTAATGCTTCATAAAATACTGAGCTATAACGACTTCTGCGGTTGTTAACGAATCCAATCCATTCACCGTGTCGATGAAGGTTTTTCTGTCCATGGGGAATTTTTCCCAAATCCTTAATCTGCGGGACATATTTCCACTCGGCCTGTGGGAATTCAAGAGAATTGCAGTTTCCCACATAAAAAGTGTGACTAATATGTCCTTGTATTTATTCCGTTAACGACTCGGTAGGCTTTGTTATTGATAATACGCTTAACATCTAGTTTTTGTTATATAACCAGATGGATATGCTGCAAATGCGTCTCTATGCTGCTGTTTGATCAAGGAAAATTTGGAATCTCTTGTTTAGATTGCGTTATCGGATCGCCATTGGTCCTTCCTCTGATATCGATTTTCAGAGCATTCGCACAATTCAAAAGGAGTTTTCATGGGCAGTATGCATTTGCCACGTATTGGCATTATTGGTGGCTTAGGCAATGAAGCCATGGTGGATTTGGTCGAAAAAATTGATGCCACAAAGGGCGCGAATAAACGCGCGTTTATTGTATTCGGTAACTCACGTTTGGCCTACAAACCCGATGAAGTGATGCAAAGCTGGACGGCAACGGACGAACCTGAATTAAGAAAGGCGGATACTGCTGTTTATACACTGCGTTTCATGCAATACCTCGGTGCGGATGTCATGGGTTTAGCCTGCAATAGCGCCCACGATTTGTTCCGAAAACTGTTGCCAGAAGTGCCAGTGACTTTCGTGGACATGCTTCATCGAACCGCACATACCTTAGAAGGCACACAAGACAACGTACTGGTGATGGGTGTGAACAGTCTGGTGGACTCGGGTCTCTATCAATCGGCGTTGATGGAGCAAGGTGTGTCATCCACCAAGCCGTCAGCCGAAAACCAACAGAAAGTGATGGCGGCGATTTACGATCCTGCCTTTGGTATTAAAACGGCGCAAATCACACCAGAAGCGGAAACTCTTCTTTGTGATGTGATTCGTTCTGAGTGCGAGCTGCAAGGTTGTTCTAAGGTCGTTCTCGGCTGCACGGAATTACCTCTGGCATTGACCGCGGAAAGCTGCGCGCGTTTCAAGCAAGAGGGGTTGATTCCAGCACACATCGAGGTGATTGATGCATCAAACGTGCTGGCACAATGCCTTTTGACGGCGCACGGTAAAGGCAAAGCACTTGATGGCGCGCTTGATCACTACAAAGGCAAGCATACGGATTGGTTTGCGCCGCTGACGTTTAAAGTGACATCACTGTCTGCAATAGCGCGTATCCAAAAAGAAATATTTCGTCATACCGTTGAATTCTTAGCAGCACGCGGTCAGTCAGTGACTGGCAGCTATTTACATTTACCGACGCTGTTTGTATCGAGCTCCGCTAATGATGTGGAAGACAAACTGATCGACATGGGCATTCCTGTTCACTGTGCAGGTGATGATCTGGGCCCCGTTATTGTCGACGCGCTGATCCGTTACAACGACGATTTGAGCCGAGACTGAAGCTATTTTCTAGCGGCTGACATTCAAAGGATTGAATCAGATTCCACCGTAAGTTTCAGTTATCATTGATAGGTTTGGTACGCAGTGTGCGCGCCAAACTAGAAGATGGAGCTTTTGCGGTGCTAGGAATCGAAAACATTTGGTTGTTTGTTATCTCAGGTTTCCTGCTCAACATGATGCCGGGGCCTGATTCATTGCTCATTGCTGGTCGTGCGGCCAGCCAGGGATTTAAAGCGGGTTCTGCAGCGGCATTAGGGATCGGCAGTGGAACGCTTGTTCATGTTTCTGCGGCGGCTTTTGGGCTTTCGGCCATTATGGCGACATCCGCAACGGCGTTTACTGTCGTGAAAATGCTCGGTGGCCTGTACTTGATCTACATGGCGGTGACGATGCTAATAGCAAGCATGAAGAACACCGTTGAACACCGTACTGATTTGCCGCCTCAACCTACTAAAACATCCTTAATGAAAATTTACTCTCAAGGGTTTGTTACGAATGTGTTCAACCCTAAAGTGGCGATTTTCTTCCTCGCGTTCGTGCCTCAATTCATTTCAGATACCAGTGAAAACAAAGCGCTGGCCTTTATCGTGCTTGGCCTTATTTTTAACCTTAACGGCATGATTTGGTGTCACTTCATCGCTTGGGCTTCTTCCTTGATTAGCCACAAACTGTCGGTGAGTGATTCTGCCCAGAAATGGTTAACTCGACTCTCTGCGAGTTTGTTTGGCTTTTTCGGTATCAAACTGTTGATGTCGACACAAGATTGATCAAACAAACAGCACCTTGTTCACTCAGTGATCCAACAGACCCCATTTGATTGCATTGTGTAAAGCGCCTCGTATGATGACGGCGTGTGGGGCGAACTGCGTGCAGTGCGTTTTCACAACACAATGATGAAAACTAAAAAGTGGTAGGTGGGTATGCAGTTAGTCGTTAGGGAAGCCAAGGCCGAGATTCATGATGCAGAAGGTATCGTGAACATTCTCAATCCGATCATTGAGGAAGGGCGCTATACAATCCTTGATATGCCATTCTCTGCGGAAGAGGAAGTGCAATTCATTAAAGATTTCCCTCAAAATGGTGTATTCAATATCGCTATTAACACTCAAGATTCGATCGTGGTTGGGTTTCAAAATGTTGAGCCTTTTGCATCGTATACCAGCGCCTTTAACCATGTCGGCATCATTGGCACCTTTGTGGATGCGCAATATCGTCGCCAAGGTATTGCAACCGCGCTTTTTAACGCCACGTTTTTAGATGCGAAAAACAAAGGGTATGAAAAGTTGTTTGCCTATGTGCGCAGCGACAATGAAAACGCGCTGGCGACCTACCTAAGGCAAGGTTTTGAGGTTGTGGGGACGGCGAAGAAACACGCGAAAATTCGCGGCGAATACATCGATGAAGTCCTGATCGAAAAATGGTTGTAACGTTTCGCTACCCGCGATATTCAGCGTGATAAAACAAGAAAAAGCACAGTGTATTCACTGTGCTTTTTTTAGTTTTGGCCTCAACTAAAGTAAGGGCTTTTGTTGCCCTAGTGAGAATTGCCTTCATTGAATCAAAGCGTTGCTCTGGATCTGAATCCAATGCCGCACCGTGTTCGTCCCGCCTGTGTGTTTACACAAACACCGAATGCAACACCCCAGAAATAAAGCCAAAAACTCGGTGTTTCTCTTATCAACACCTTTGTCGATCTTCTCGTTGTCACCCGACTATCGGAGACACATGGGGACTTCAAAGGTTGGGTATATCAATAGGACGATAAAATGAAATACATAGTAGCAGCGGCAGCCTTAACCACATTGGTTGCATGCAATGATGACGATAACAACACGGTTACGCCTTCATCCCCTGATTTTACGGTCACCAAAACGTACACATTGATGCTGACAGGACAACAAGCGGTGCCGATGAACGATTCCACACGCTCAGCCAGCTCAACGATAGACGTGGATGAAATTGCCAAGACACTGAAAGCCACGCTTGATACCAGCAACTTTAGCGATCTCACTGCAGCGCATATTCACGCTGGGGACATTGGCAGTACAGGCGCTTTGGTTTTCCCATTTGGTACGCCAGATTCAAACGGCATGGCCAGTATCGATGCGAGCGATCTGACCGATGAACAACTTCAAACACTGTTGAGCGGTGATTGGTACATTAACCTTCACACAAGCACGGTGCCTTCAGGTGAGGTGCGGGCGCAAATCGTGCCTGATACCACCACCATTTATACCTTTGAGGTGGATGGCACGCAGGAAGTACCCGCTGTGACCACGAGTGCAAGTGGTGACGGGTATGCCGAATACAACAGTGAAAATCAGACGTTGAACCTTCGCGTAAACACTGAAGAGATCGACGACGCGACGGCTGCGCATATTCACATCGGTGAGGTGGGCAGCAATGGCGGCGTGCTGGTTGTTCTCGACCAAGACGCAACAGATGCTGGCGTTTGGACAACGCCTGCGAACACGGAACTTGATGCGGCAACATTGGCGACCTTAAATGCGGGTGGCTATTACACAAACTTCCACACGCCTGGCACGCCAAGCGGTGAGATAAGAGGCCAGATCACCACGAACCAACAAGTGCTGTTTACCTTCCCGATTGACGGAAACCAAGAAGTGCCTGCGGTGACAACCCCTGCACAAGGCAATGGTTACGCGCTGTTAAACACAGAGACAGGTAGCTTGACGCTGAAAGCGATAACAGAGGGCGTTTCAGGTGCCACCGCTGCACATATTCACATCGGTGTCTCGGGTGCGAATGGCGGTGTGCTTGTGGGGCTCGAGCAAGATGGTGGGGATGTGAATATTTGGCAGACACCCGCCAACACGGTGTTGGATGCAGGGCAGCAAACCACGCTTATCGAAGGCGGAAATTACGTGAACGTGCATACGCCTGCAAATGCAGGCGGAGAGATTCGCGGCCAAATTATTGAGTAAGGTAAACGTAACGCGAAAAACAAATGCCCCAGTGTCTTCAAGCATCGTGATGAACAGTAAACATCGTGATGCCCAGTGCCACTGGGGCATTTTTGTAGATGTAGAAATTCCGCTTATGACACGCCACCACAGTTGTTGCAGCCGTCACCTGAACTTAAATAGATGATCACAAGTCGGTTTTGATAGTCATTAACGTAGTTCCACGGCGAAACATCATACGGTGCGCGTTGATAACGGCCTTGGATGAAAATGGTGTCGCCTTGGTTTAGGTACATGATGCTGTCCACCGCGGCCACGCCGGGAATGGCACATCCATTGTCGTTGTTGGCAAACGTAACAGGGCCAATAGAAGCGTTGCTGCCAGGGGCTATTGCGTTTGGAATAGAAATACCGATGCGGAGCAAATATTTAAAGCCACAGGTACGCTGCGCATAACGTGCATCAACGTTGTATAACCCTGAAACAGGCGCTGTAAAGGTGTGGCTGCTGGTGTCGAACGAATCATTGAAGTTGATCACCGCATGGTTATATTCCACGACTTTAATGCCGCCATTGTTGTTCGCCGTTAACTCATTGCCTGTGATGCGCGCATCGACAACGACAGATTGTGACGCCAGATACCCGTTGTATGGCTCAGCAGTGGCTGTTGCCGTGACAAAAAGGCAGGCAATACCGAGCACGAACGTTTTGAGGCTCGGTGCGATTAAATGCATAAATCATTTTCCTTATTCTGATGTTCGGTTATTCAAGCTTCGGCGTGTTTATGCGGCCCGCCAATAATTCATTCAATGAACAAGGTTATGACATTCATTGCCACTGAGGCATCTCAAAAACGATATAAATGTGCATGAAAAGCTAGATATAAAACAAAGTGTATATCTTTATTTTATACGCTTTATTAGGCAGGTAATATAAGGGCGAGACAAGGATAGATAGGGATGGATAGGGATGGATAGGGATAGATATGGATAGATATGGATAGGATACGTGCGATAACAGGAAGAGAAAAAACGGACGGCTAAAATCGTTGTATCTGGCTCAAGCGTTCCTTCAAAGAAGGCGGGGGAGCAAGTAACCAATAACAACGAAGGGCGGAATGCCGTCCGTTTGCGTGTGAACTGTCTCTGCATACAACATTTTCACGCCAAGTCTTTCCATGTTTTCAAAATAAGCTGCCACGCTTTTTCTTGTGTCTACTTGCTTCCTGTCAGACGTCCTTCATTAAAATGGTATGTTCACCGCCAGCCATTGCTATGCCAGTTCGAGTTGGCTAACCCGCTGGCGGTGAAGCCAAGCTTTACTCGGTGCGTTCAATCGTTACGCTGATACCTGGGTTCAGGAAGCGATGCTGTGTTAACAACGCAGAAGTTGTTAGCCCGTCGTCACTGCTGATTACACCCGGGTGAACGGTGACTTGATCATCACTACCACGTGTTGCATTAAACCCTTCACCACCGCCAGCAGGGCCCGGAATGTTTGCGGCAAGCTCATCGTTTGCTTCTGTACCTGCATCCCAGATCAAAGCGTTCACGCGTTGCTTGTCACCCGCTTCTAGCGCGCTAATATCCATAGCACTGAAACCCGCAAAAGCATCGTTGGTGTTCACTAACATGCCCGCGACAGACAGGTAACCTGCACTGCTCGGATCCATGGTAAAGGTGAAGGTTTCTTGGCCGCCCGGAGGAATGGGTCCAGTACCGCCCATGGTCAGTGTGACGTTGTCATCGCTGCTGTAAGCAAGAAGGTCTGTGTTGTCGCCACCTTCTGCCATGACTTCAAGCGGGACAGATGCGGCTTCACCTGTTGTGAACAGTGCAAAACTGTCGTTGTGTGCGAGCACGGCAACCGGAGAAACGGGTTGTGCTGCAGTCAGGTTTTTCACCGTGACGCTATAGCTCGCACTGGTTGGCGTGCTTGGTGAATCAGGGGTGGTCGATGTGCTTGGAGAATCGTCGCCATCGAACGGACAACCCGCGAGTAATATGGCGGAGCTCGCAACGAGCATTAATCGTAATTTCATAAAAACCCCCTTATTTCACCACAACAGTCATCACGGCAACGGGATTCAACCAACGGTGTACGGCGAAATCGAAATCACTCGCGCCAGCTGTTGCATCGGCATCACCTAGGTTGCCCGGGTGAATGTGTACCGTGGTGTTGCTCGCTGTTTGCTCAACACCGGTGCCGTTCGCGCCGAGGTTGGTGATAAATGGCGGGTTAGGAATGCTTGTCGCTAACTCATCGTTGATTTCTGTGCCTGCATCGTAGCCATTAAGGTTGATGGTGTACGTGCCGGCTTCCGTTGGAATCTTCCAGCTATTTAGGCCAACAAAACCATCGTTGGTTGGCAGTAGCATGGCGGTAAGAGAGAGGTATTCTTGCGAGCCAGTGTCAAAATCAAACGTGGTAATGCCAGCAGGTGCAAGCGGGCCAGCTGCGGGGTTTTCCACCACGTCGCCACCTGCGTTACTTACCGCAGAGGAGAGCCCAGAAATGTCGCCGCCTTCAGCCATGGCTTGAAGTTCTGGCGATGCCGCGGTCCCTGTTTCGAACAAAGTGTTACTGCCATCATGTGCGGCAATAAGAAGGGGGGTGAAATAGATACCTTTGGTGGCATTCGTTACGGTGATTTCAAGCTCTGCTGCAGCGAGGTTGCCTGATACTAGGCAGCCAAGAAGTGAAAGTGCGCAGAGTCCTTGCTTAGATGTTTTTGTCATTGTCGTTCATCCTTTTTAACGGTTTAAAACAGAATGAAGGACAAAACTTGCAGGCCAATCTCGAACGTTTCGCAAAAGTCTCGCGAATTTGTATCAAACAATGTCGCGATAGAAAGTGAACACTATTTTAAGGAATTACCATAGAAAATGATGTGAATAACCCAAAAACCAAGCAACGATAGAAACAATGCAATGGCCGTGCTTAAAAATGAGTAGGGCGGAGAAATGCTGGCATTAAAGAGAACGAATGCACATCCATTGACTATTGAATGGGCGAAAATGGATGGCCATAACGAACGGCTTTTATAGAACAACCAAGCAAAGAAACAACCTGCGATTGAAGCAGAAATGAATTGATAAAGATTGGCGTGAAAAACCCCAAAAAGTAACGAGGAGAGAACTATCGATTTTGCAGGGCTATAGTGGTTTAAAAAGCCTCGAAGAATAATTCCTCTGAAGAGCATTTCTTCTAAAAGTGGGGCTAGAACGCAGAGAACGAAAAGGGATAGCGCCCCGCCACTTAAAATCCTTTCTAGCATCTGAAGGGTAATAGGATCTTCTGGCAAAACACGTTCAAGATAGTGCATGCCGTTCGTTAACCAAATCGACGAACCGACACATATGAGCAAGATCGGTACTGCCAATACAACGAAGGTATTCTTGGCTGAGCTGTCTGATACATGGAATAAATTCCTGTATGAAAGGCCAGTGAAATGCATAACCGTTGCGATGACAATTCCTGTTGCAGGAACTGCGACGATGAACGATCGAGGATCGCCATACTCAAACTTCAAACCTGCATCATACAAGCCTGCTGCCAGCAGAAGTTCCAATGCAAATAGAATAATGAGGATAATGCTAGCTACTAATATATTGGGTGCGTTTTTTGTCATCCGTGACCTATGTCTTTCTGCTTTTTATGCTGATAAATAGAAAAGAGTGTGCTCTTCGATGCTGCCAGTGTTTACTTGTTTGCGGGGTGAAAGCCTACATGAACTGGATTCGATCTTTTGTTGCAAATGCAAAAAACTAAGTATCAGAAATCTTTCGCTCTAGCACCCTGTGAGGGCGCTATTGTTTTTTGCGCTAATTATTTACGCGTTGCTTGGGTAAGGTGTTGAGGTTCAGCAATGTTTTAAGGTGCTCTGGTAAGCGAGCTTCTAGTTGAGGCTGATGTCTGAGTAGATCTTTTAGTTTATTGTGCGCCTGTACCTCGTTTCCTTCTTCAAGCAATGCTTCTATCTCAACGAAAGGATTGCGGGTAATGGCTTCTTTCACTACTTCCATTTCATTGTCTACCATCATCTTACTTCTAAGCATTTCTCGCGCAGGCGTCGGGGATGTTGCCGACTCTGTTGTTTTTTCAGGCAAGGCGGGTTTCATGCTTTTTGCCCGTGGGGCGTCTTCACTTGGCGATGCGAACTTGTGAAGTTTGGCATCTGGCACCGCATCTGCTGCGGATGGCGGAATCTCTGCTTCTTCCAGCATCATCAGGTCGGGCGAAGAATATTGTTGGACATCCTGTGCGCCAGGCAGTGTTTGATCGACCCATTGCCACGGCGCAAGCAGGGCGACAAACATGGCACCGGCGGCAAGGCCAAATATCGGCCACCAATTCTTTGCGGATTTGCCTTTTGGTGTTGCCGTTTCTGCTTCTGGTGACGCAGCGTGTGCTGTTTGCTCTGACGCATACGCCAATATGGCATCATCAAGCGAAGCGGAAGGGGCTTCTGTCGCGCTGTTTTTGTACATGGACGCGATATCATCATCGCTAAAAGGCTTGCTCATTCTCGGCCTCCTAATTTACGGGTTAGGCATTGCCTGAGTTGTTCTATGGCATAACGCAGTCGGGTTTTCACCGCTTCTGGCTTTGCATCTACAATCTCGCATATCTGTGCAGGTTCAAACTCCGCTTCGTGGCGTAACAAAAAGGCTTCGCGTTGAAGTGGGGCAAGGGCATCCATACACACTTTGATGGCGTCTTTTTCTCGCGCTTCCGCGTCGTTCATGTCTGATCTTGGCTCGTCAGGAAGCTGTGCAGCATAGGCGTTTTCCGACAGGCGTTTTCGGTGTTCGTCAATCACGAGGTGGTGCGCGATGTGATACAGCCAGGTCGTGAATTTGGCCGTCGGGACATAGCTTTCTCGCTTATCAATCACACGATACCAGACGTCCTGATACAGTTCTTCGGCTCTGCCGCTGCATCCTGCACCAAGCTGGCGCAAGAAATAACGGTAAAGCGATCCTTTGTGTCGCTGGTACAGGGCCGCGAAGGCCGGTTGGTTGCCTTCGCGAAACTGCAGCATCAGTTGTTCGTCGGGTATGTTTTCCATGAAGCCTTATTGGTGATTACATCGCCGTTATGAAACGTGTGATTATTGACTGCCGCTGGCTTTCCTATCCATCGCTATTAAAGGCTCTGTGCCACTTCTACTAAGCGAACAAATTCGCCGCGATAGTTGTAAGGGTCATTGCCGCGATTGTCTCGTGCGATGGTCGCGATCTGTGCGTAATCAAAATCATCAAGGTAGCTATTTTCTTTGAGTTTCTGTGCAAATGCCGCTACCGCTGTGGCAAATTTGAAATCTGCGCTCGCTTGGGTGAAGCCTTTTTTGATGTCGTTTTGATTTACGTTACCTTCTACCAGTGTGCTGGTGGTGGAGCCGGGCAACTTATAGCGAACTTTTACGTGTGCCAGTTCGTTATTGTGACTGTTTGTCGACGCCATAGCGTTGTCTTTTTGTTGATAACGCAGATCATCAATTCGGCCTTGGTCGCCCGTTAACGTCAGCTCATAGAGCGCGGTGACAGTGTGACCCGCGCCAATTTCGCCTGCATCAACCTTGTCATTGTTAAAGTCTTCGTCGCGCAGCTTGCGGTTTTGATAGCCAATCAATCGGTACTCTTTGACGTTAGCCGGGTTGAATTCGACTTGAATTTTCACGTCAGACGCAATGCTTTGAAGCGTGCCACTCATCTGGCGTAGTAGCACTTTTTGAGCTTCATGCAGCGTATCAATGTAAGCGTGATTCCCATCTCCCGTGTTCGCCAGTTGCTCCATCAAGGCATCGTTGTAGTTGCCTCGTCCAAAACCAATAGTCGTGAGAGAAACGCCCTTCTTACGTTCAGCGGTAATGATGTCTTTCAGCTCATCCATGTTGGTCACGCCGAGGTTGAAATCGCCGTCTGTCGCCAGAATTACGCGGTTAACGCCGCCTTTGATGAACCCCTTCTGGGCTTGTTGGTAGGCGAGTTTAATGCCGCTTTCCCCGTAGGTGCCGCCTCCTGCATTCAAACTTTTGAGCGCATTGAGGATGGTTTGTGTGTTGTCGCCATCCGTTGGTTTTAGCACCACGTTGGCATTACCCGCGTAGGTGACCAAGCTGACGGTGTCATTTTCCACCAGTTCTTTCGTTAGCATCGACAAGCTTTGTACCAGCAGTGGCAACTTGTTTGGCTGTGCCATTGAGCCTGATACATCGACCAAGAAAACAAGGTTCGACGCTTTACGCTCTGCTTTTGGAATGTCGTAGCCTTTGAGCGCAATACGGAGCAATTGGCGCTCCACGTTCCAAGGTGATGGTGCAATTTCTGTGTTTACTGAAAACGGCTGCTTCGTGCTGTTTGGCGTGGCGTAGTTGTAATCAAAATAGTTGATGAAGGCTTCTTCTCGTATCGCGTCAGCGGGCGGTTTTTGTCCCATGGTCAGATAGCTGCGCACATTGGCGTAACTGCCGGTATCAACATCAATCGAAAAGGTCGAAAGCGGCGTTGTGTTCACTTGATGTACGCCGTTGCTGGGCGTGTCGATATAGTTGTCACGATTCTCAGCGTGGGGATAGGGTTCATAACCCGGCATCACCATCAATGCTTTGCCCATGCGATTGGCAGGCTGCGCAGCGAACGCCATGTCGACCGAGGCGTCATGCACCGCAGCGAGTTCCTCCATTTCAGGCTGGGGCTGGATCTGCGGTTGAGGCAATTGAGTATTTTGTTTCGAGGTAGGGGTTTGAGCGTTCTGCGCTGTGTTTTCTGTTGCTGTGTCATTCATTGCGACATCAGAACAGGCAGTGGTGATCCCTAAGGCAAGTGTGATCGCAATAGCAAGGCGTTTTTTTGAAAGCGTGTGCATGGTGTCGTCCTTTATTCATCGGGTATTTACACACTACAAACGGACAAGTCCTTAGAAGGGGTGATCTTTTTTCATTTTATTTTCCGGCAACACTTAAGTGATTGTTTTTAAACACCAGCAATGGGTGCATGTGAGGCATTTAAATGAAAACGATTCAGCAAGTGGTTATAAAGCAATCAATGTGTCTGCAAGATCATGGGTTGAGTAGTTAGCCATTCGGTGAATGAAATGGATTACATTTTATTTGTCTGCTTTATGTGAAATTTCCAGATTATTACATATGTTTTTTCGTTATTTATCGCAAAAAAGGAACTGCGTTACATTGGCGGCAACAGAATAAAGGAGTACTTCCCCATGCCTTCAATGAAAAACCTACTGGTTGCCACACTTGCACTTGCAGCCAGCTTTACCTCTACCGCATCGCTTGCTCAAGACGAAATCAAAGTCGGCATGTCGGGCCGTTATTTTCCGTTCACGTTCGTGAAACTCGATAAGCTGCAAGGTTTTGAAGTGGATGTGTGGAACGAAATTGGTAAGCGTGCCGACTACGACGTTGAGTTCGTGACCTCAAGCTTCTCAGGCCTGTTTGGCATGTTGGAAGCGGGCCACATTGATACCATCAGTAACCAGATCACCATGACAGATGCACGCAAAGCAAAATACGCGTTTTCTGTGCCTTACGTGGTTGATGGTGCGCAAGTTGTTATCCGTAAAGGACGCGATGACATTCAAGGCATTGAAGACCTGAAAGGGAAAAAAGTGGCAGTAAACCTAGGGAGTAACTTTGAACAATTACTGCGTAACTACGATAAAAACAACGAAATCAACATCATCACGTATGACTCTGGCTTCGAGCAAGATGTTGCCCTAGGCCGCACCGATGCATTCGTGATGGACCGTGTTTCTTCTGCACAATTGATCAAGAAATCAGGTTTACCGCTCGCACTGGCGGGTCAACCGTTTGAAACCATTCAAAACGCGATGCCGTTTTTGAATACACCAGAGAAGTTAGCGATCAAAGCCAAAGTAGATAAAGCGCTGAATGACATGAAAGCCGATGGCACCCTAAGCGCAATCTCTCAGACTTGGTTTGATTCAGACATCACGAAATAATGAACGGGTTTGATTTTGACTACATGATGGCGTTGTTCCCGATACTGTTTAAGTATCTGGGAATAACCCTCGAAATGTCACTCATTGGCTTTGTTGTGGCATTGGTGTTGTCGCTCTTTCTTGCCTTAGTGCGTGTGTTTAAAGTGAACGTGTTGAACACCGTTGTGGTGGTGTATATCTCCTTCTTTCGCGGCACACCACTGTTGGTTCAGTTGTTCTTGCTCTACTACGGATTGCCACAAATTTTCCCTATCTTTGTTGGGATGGATGCATTCACGGCAGCGGTGATTGGTTTGTCACTCCACTTTTCTGCTTACATGGCAGAAAGCATTCGCGCGGCGATCTTGGGCATTGATAAAAACCAAATGGAAGCCAGTTTGAGTGTTGGGATGACACAGCTTCAAGCCATGAAGCGCATTATCCTTCCGCAAGCAGCTCGCGTGGCAACGCCGTCATTGATGAACTATTTCATCGACATGATCAAAAGTACGTCCCTGGCCTTTACCTTGGGTGTGGCGGAAATCATGGCAAAAGCGCAGATGGAGGCGTCATCAAGCTTTAAGTTTTTTGAAGCCTTTATGGCGGTCGCGCTGATTTACTGGCTGGTAGTGATTTTCTTCACGCAGATTCAGTCGTGGTTGGAAGTCAGATTGAATAAGGCGTACGCACGATGAATACGGCTAATCAGATGATCGCGGTAAAAAATCTCAGCAAACGCTTTGGTGATGTTGAAGTGTTAAAGCACATCGACTTGGACGTGAAGCAGGGTGAAATTGTGGTCATTATCGGGCCGTCAGGCACGGGAAAATCCACCTTGCTGCGCTGCCTAAACTACTTGGAAACACCCACCACGGGTGATATCCAAATCGGTGATGCGCATGTGAATGCGGAGAAAGCGTCGACGTCAGACATTCACAACTTACGTAAACAAAGCAGTTTCGTGTTTCAAAGTTATGCTTTGTTCGCGAACAAAACGGTATTGGGAAATGTCGCTGAGTCCTTGATGACGGTGTGGAACGAGCCTAAAGAAACGGCACAACATACAGCCCGACAATTACTAGACAGCGTCGGTATGTCAGATCACCTGAACAAGTACCCAGCTCAACTTTCTGGTGGTCAGCAACAACGCGTTGGCATTGCACGTGCGATGGCCTGTAAAGGTGACGTGATTTTGTTTGATGAACCCACGTCTGCGCTTGACCCTGAATGGGTGGATGAAGTGTTGGCAGTGATGAAACAACTGGCTGAGAAAAAACAAACCATGGTCGTTGTGACCCATGAAATGCAGTTTGCGCGCGACATCGCTGATACCGTGATTTTTATGGAAGGCGGTGTGATTGTTGAGCAAGGGCCACCCTCACAGATTTTTGGCAACGCCCAGCATGATAGAACCCGCGCATTTGTTGCAAGGGCCATGGGCAACTAGGATTTATGCCTGCCTGAAAAGAGAAAAGCCAGCGTCTGCTGGCTTTTCTCTTTTCGATGAATCTACAGGGAGCGGGAGAGCCCGTTAAGCATGTAGGTTATAAGCAGGCTTTACGCTCTTCTACACATTCGTACGAACCCATTTCGAACTCTCGGCAAATCCAAGGGCGATTTTCATAAATCGTACACATCAGGGTTTCTCGATCGACCGCTGAACACCAGCCATCGTCCAAACGCAGCATGGTTTCTGCGCCCCACTCATCCACCGCGATATGTTCTTCAGGCACACCCGTGTCTGTGATGATCATGACTTCGAGACGGCAACAACACGCTTGGCAGTTCGCGCACGTAACTTCCGCCGTTGGGATATTTTTCACTTCAATGGTCATAAACATCTGTACCAAATTTAATTGCTGCATAGTACTGGAAATCACGTGATTGGCACACCCGTATTTTTCACTTAACAGCGGATACAGCGTGAGCTGTAGGGCGTGGTTGTTTGCTTGGGTTATGAAATTAATGTGTTGTAATCAATAAAAATAGTGTGGGTAATTAACATTAAATCATGTTGGCGAGCCTTCTAAGGCTCAACTATTTTTAGTTAAGCAATATACGTTTGTATGCACATTATCGCTGCGGTGTTTGTATTAGGGAAAGCTAATGTATAGAAAAAGCATGTTTAGTTCGCTGTTTACAAGAATGAGGTTAATTCATTGGGTTGGCATTGTACTGCTGTTAGTGAATGCGTTTTTCTTCACCGACAATGTCTATTCGGTGATCATTCAATTGACGTTGGCGGGCGTACTCTTGATCCACGATATTGATGAGAAAAAGTGGGGCGTTGACTCGCTAAACGAAACCAAGCGCTATTTAAAAAACTTCGAAGAGAACAATCTTAGTGTAAAAAACAACGTGAAATCGTCATTAAACAGTGAAATGGAAGACTTTTTACGGGTTATTGAAAACTTCCGCATTAGTATTCGCAATACACTTGAGACGATTGATGAATCCTCAAATGAGTCAAAATCCTTGTCTGACGGCATGCTCATGAAAGTGAAAAACATCAACGAAGATCTTGTTAAGCAAGATGACAACTATGAGCTTGCGACAACGAACCTGTCGTCATTGAAAACCTTTTCCTCTTCCATGGTGCAAACACTCAAAGACACGGCGTCTTCCACGCAGCAAGTGAAAGGGGATTTGATTGATTTAAACACCAAAAACATTTCGTCTCTTGAGCAGTTAGAAAATTATTCAAACAGCGTTGAGCACATGTACACCTCTTTTATCGAACTTAAAGCGCAGGCTGAATCCATCGAAAAGTTTGTTGAAGTTATCAAGTCGATTTCAGAGCAAACTAACTTGCTGTCTTTAAACGCAGCCATAGAAGCAGCACGTGCAGGTGATCAAGGCCGAGGCTTTGCAGTGGTAGCGGATGAAGTGCGTCAGTTAGCGCTCTCTACGCAAGACAGCTTGGGTGACATCACGAAGATTGTGGCTGAGATCCGTGGATCTGTCGTGCAAATCAGTGAGCGTTTAACCACGCAAAAAGAAGAACTGCTGGATATCATCTCCCATTACCAAGGCTCTAACCAAACGGTGCAAGATGCGGTGTCTTCCATCAATGACGTTGTGACGCTAATTTCTGCTGACGATGAGAACACGGGGCTAGATGAATTACTGGGCCAAATTGAGCACTTGAACACGTCTATGTTGAAGATTAAGGAATCGAAAGACTCCATTGTGAACTTGAGTGATCAAATTCGCGTGGATAACCAAAACTTGGTTAATTCGAACGGTGTGTTGAAGCAGCGTGTCTCGCAGTTTGTGTTGAGGTAGTCAAAGAAAGCAAAACGGCCTAAATATGCCATGAATACGCCTTTCTCAGGCATCTGTGAGCTAGCGTTAATTGAGCAAAGGTCTGCCTGTTATGGGCAGACCTTTTCTATTGTCGAAGCGTTATTTTATGCGAGTACTTTCTGCTCGTGAAAGCATAAGCCTGTTGCCTTAAAGCGCGGGGATATTAAACCTCGGCGCGTTACGATCGAGCGACTGCCCATCCGAAAACGATGAAATCCAGTTATCTTGCTTCCAATATTCCCAGCTACCATTTTTATAAACGAAGCTAAACCCAGCGCCCCATTGCGCCCAATTCTTGCTTGTTAAGGCCATTGCGGTCGGGCGTCCCTGGGCGTCGAAAAATGCATACCCCCAGTATCCGTTCCAATCGGTTCCACCGTTGGTGCCTTTTGTCCATGCTTCGTCTGATTTTATGGTGCGCCCGTTTATACCCATCGCCATTGAACCATCGTTAAACTTGAGTACAGCGTTAACCCCATCCCCGTAACTGTTAATGCCGCAGTTTTGTTCGGTAATGTTTCCTCCATTCGATAGCCATTGGCCGTATTCTAGTACGCCATCTTTTGAGCAAAATGCAGGGTTTTCCCAACTGCTGGCACTCCACCACGCCCGCCAGTCCGCGTAATTTTTTGTCAGCACTTTGGTGACGGTTTTCGCTTCTTTGGCAAGATGTGACAGTTGAAGCGCTTTTAGTTGGCTCAATGTCTCGTTGGTGACGCCCGCGGCTTTGGTGTTTTGTGGGCTGTTTTCCAATGCAAGATCTTGTTCCAGCCTCGTTACGTCAACTTTCTGAAAATCATTCAGATCCAGAGGGACTGCGGTAACTCTCTCCCACGCGGCAAGCGCTTCAGATTTAGATATTTGCAGTTCATGAAAAATCTTGCGCATTCTCGCTATTCTCATGTCGATGGAGGTTGAGCGTTTTTTGCGAAGGTGAATGGTAACGTCAGGTATATCCCCGTAATCCGTATCGATTGGGAGCGCGTCTGGATGATATTCAACCGAGTAAGCGAGGTTGATGAGCCCAACACCTGATTGAACAAAATTACGCCAAACCACATCTCTAAAGCCTGCAACGCCCGCATTTATTCCGTATTGCATCGATTTAAACACGCCGTCTACGGCTATCCATGTCCCCATGTATGCTGTCGCAGCACCATAAGCGCTACTCGCATACTCAGAGGTGGTTGAATTTTTAGTGACGGGTTGCCATTTCGCATAGCCACCCCATGCTTGATTCCCTGCATACGCGGCAATGCCACAGTTGATAGACGAGGTAAGAAGCTGCCATTTTTGTGAGCCAAGGTAGGGGACGAGAGACTCATGATATGACGCGGGCAGGGAGGTGTAAGTACCGCCATTTTTATATCTAACAAATTCGCCAACCATGCCATTTAAGCCGCCCCAAATCGCGGTATCGACGACTTTTAGTGGCCATGCTGCCGCTGTGGCATTGTGGCTATCTGCGACTTTTTGAATCATTGCATTTGTACCAATGGCACCGACAAACATCATGAGTCCAAGTTCTTCACGCAGCACACGCTCCGAAAACGCCCCTACTTGCAATGTATCGGCGACGATGCTGCCGACTCTCGGAATACTGCGGAACATATCATTGATTCGCTGCCCATCACTGGCATGGCTTCCCGGAAAACCATGAACCCATTGTGCTTTGCCCAAGACATAGTCAAACATCGCCCAAGAGAGAGGAACGGCGAGCCCTTTGGCGGCATTAAAGGTTTCTTGGCTAATCGCTGTGCCACCGACATAGCTATTGTAAACATCTTCAGCTAATCCAATGGCACCGAAAGACCCAAACGCGCTTAAGGCAGTGCCTGCACCTGAACGGCACAAACCACGTATGAGATTATTTTGAAAAATATTCGGCATGCTGGGACGATAAGCATCGCTTAAAATAGGATCATAAGAATGTTGTGCAAGGTAATTGACGCCTATTTTTTTTGCGTACAGGGCTGCTTCAATATCAATCTCTGATTCTGATAATTCCGGTTTTAGCGCATGAAATCCTTCATGAATAATAACGGATTGAAGATTGTTTTGATCACCAATTTTTTGGCTGTTTATTGTTACTTTTCCATCGTGATAAAGGGCGATGGCATTTTCATACCCTTGTTGATTGATATTTCCAAATTTAATCTCAGGCTGGGTGTGGCTAAATAGCTTGTAGTCAGAGCTGACTTCTTTTTTCTGTAAAGCATGAATTATATTATCAATGTCAGCGTCATCATATTGCGCTTGAGAGGCATAAAGTGCAGAGGATTGTCCGAGTATGCTAAATCCAATGAGAATGGAGAGAGCAGACAGTTTCTTGGGTGTCATAATCATAACCTTTCTAATGTTTTATAAGGGTGGTATATCAGCAATCACTTAATTTTCACGTTTAAATAATCACTGGTGTTTAAAGGTAGGGAGTGTGGAATTAATTGCAAGTCAGGCATTGTTAACAATGTCAATATGAGGTCATATTTTGTTTTAACCACATGAAAAATATATTTATACTTATTGTGTTAAATATTTAAATCGTGACATTTCCCGATAAGTTAATACTATCAATTGATAACATTAATTTGTTTCATGTCTTATGTTCTGTAAAAATGGTGATATTTTTCAATTAATATTTATCAATTGATAAGTGATAAATATTAGACGAGGGTTAATATTCTTTGAATATTTCAGTGTCTATCAATGCGTCGACGGGTCTCTTTTTTAATGAGAGGGATGATTATCGGCAGGAAGATAATCATTCGGCGTCTAAAATGCGTTATTTTTGCGGAATGATCATTTTTATTGGGCGTGTGTTTTGGCGGACTTCATTGGAAAAAAGGAGCGGTGTGCGCCCCTTTTAGTATCAGCTGAGAGATTTCAGGGGGCGTTATATCAAGGCGACGGTTTAGACAATGATTCTGAAGTTAGTTGTCCGTAACCATTAAATAAGCGTCGGCTGACGAAATACAAGGTGGTTGCTGCGGAAACGAACACTGAGATGAAAATCGCCACCATAATCACGAGTTGATATTTCACGGCAAGCAGGGGTTCTGTTCCACCGAGTATCTGACCTGTCATCATCCCTGGAAGGCTAACGATGCCGAGTGTGCTCATGGCGGCAATAGGTGGTCGTAATGCAGCGGTGAGAGCCTCACGCAAAAATGGACGGCTCGGATTCGGTGCGCCCAGCGCGACATAAAATTGATATTCAGCGTGGCGTTTTTTTAAACTGGTAAGTAACCGTTCCAGAGCAAGCACGTTGGCTGACAATGCGTTTCCCAGCAACATGCCTGCAACGGGAATGAGGTATTGGGCTTTCCACCAAGGGTCAGCTTGAATCACCCCAACCATTAACACCGGCAATACCAGTGACATGGCGAGCAGTTGGCCTGCCAATATTGGCGGCATGAGCTGTTTTAAGTTGGCGCTGGCTTGTTTGCAGATGGTGCCACTCGCCACCAAAATCATGATGAGTAGCCACAAGGTATTGAGCCAGATATTGGCGAAAGCGAACAACGTTTGCAGGTACAAACCGACCACGGCCAATTGCAGTGTCATGCGGACCACGGCGGAAATGAGACTTTTACTGAGCCCAAGCTGCCAACGCTGGAAAAGAACCAACGGAATAACAAAGAGTAGGTATAACCCCGCAAGCGCCCAACTGTTGATGTTTAACGCTTCATTCATGATGATCTCCCAACACGAAGGTGTGGCTTGCTGCGCGCATCCATTCAGGATCGTGTGAAATAGACACAGCAATAATGGGAAGTGTTTTGAGTAACGTCATCAAGCTGTCTCTGCTTTTTGCGTCCAGCGCTGATGTGGGTTCATCCATCAGCCACACGGGTCGATCCAGCAACAATGCGCGTGCAATGGCGAGCCGTTGTTTTTCGCCTCCTGAAAGGGTGTCAACATCATGGTTCATGTTGTGCTGAAAGTTCAGGCTCGCAAGGGCGGTTTGGCAGGCTTCATCGCTTGGTGAAGGTTTGTCGGTTGCTTGTAACGACCAAGGTAATCGGAGAACTTCTGCGATGGTGTTCGCCCCCATCACGGGTTCTTGCGGGAGGTAGCAAAATTGACGACGCCACCAAGGTAAGTTTTGCACCGATACAGTGTGTTGTTGGTAATCAATATGGCCGTGTTGCGCGGGTTGCAGTGCGCACATCACGCGCAATAAACTGGTTTTTCCTGATCCCGATGCACCTTTAATCACAAGGTGCCGACCCTGCGAAAGCGCCTCGGTTAACGCCGATGTTTTATCAGCCTCATACCCTGAACGAAGCTGGTGGAATTGGAGCGTTGCTGTGGGAACTGTCATTCGGCGTTTTCTGGCAAAAGATACTTCTGTAATGCGTTAGCGGTCTCTTCTGGAATGGCGCAACTCTTTCCGTCACTGAAATCACAATACACCACCAAGGCTTCACCTACCGCGACACGACGCTGTTGGTTGTGGCTATGGATTTCATATTTCATGGTGTAGCGTTTTTCTTGGATGTCTTCGACCCATGAAACTGTAGTGATGTTGTCGGGGTAGACCAAAGGGGCTCTGAAATCACAGCGGGTAGAGGCAACCACTGGACCGATATTGTGACGCTTTACGTACTCAAAAACCTTGAGTTCTTCCAACATCACGACGCGAACGTCTTCAAAATAGCGAAAATAGACGGTGTTGTTGATGTGCTGTAGCGCGTCCATGTCGTTCCACACTAATGACTGCGTGTGCTGGAGAGGAAAGTGGCTGAAATTGTTGTCTGTCACGGTGCAATCCTTTTGCGTTCAGAGACATTGATTGGACACCGTTTCGCTGTGACTGACAAGGTGCTCAGTTTTTTGAGCGCGGGGAATGTGACCTCTGCCATTATGCAGGCCAAGACCAGACCAAGACAGGGGAATGGCCAAGGAGAAGACTATGGCCAAGACAAAGATAATGGCTAAGACAAAGACAGCAGGAAAAAATAAGCGGAAACACGAGAGAGAAGAACGTTAGAAATCTACCTTGCCGCGCATGGATTTGGTTTTTCCACGAATGGTTTTTCCATCCATACGTTTGCGCTGTGATGACTTGGACGGTTTGGTCGCTCTGCGCGCCTTTTGTACCACGCCGACGCTTTTGATCAGTTCTTGCAAGCGTGCGAGTGCATCGTCACGGTTCTTTTCTTGTGTGCGATATTGTTGGCCTTTGATCACGATGACGCCGTCTTTGGTGATGCGGCTGTCTTTTAATGCGAGCAAGCGTTCCTTGTAAAAATCAGGCAGTGACGAGGCATGAATATCAAAGCGAAGGTGAACCGCAGAAGAAACCTTATTAACGTTTTGACCACCTGCACCTTGAGCGCGTATGTAGGTGATCTCAATCTCGTCATCTGACAAGGTCACGGTCTGAGAAATGTGAAGCATTTTGCTGGGTGTCCTTTCTAAATCAAGGCGACACTATAGCTGAATACGACGGATTTTACGACGATGGTGATTCTTGTGTCGCGCGGCGTCGAATGTTCGCAATCACAAGCCCAGATACGATAAAAGCGATGCCTATATAGTGATAAGTCTCCATGCGTTCTCCCAGTAATAGCATGGAAAAGACCAAACCAAAAACGGGGATAAGGTGCATGAATTGCCCTGTTGTCGCTGCCCCCATGCGCATCAACGCGGTATTCCAACACCAAAACGCGATGCCCGAAGCAAACACACCGGTATAAAGAGAGATAGCAATGCTCTGCGGGGAAATTGGCATGGTTTCGTACAACACAGATTCCGCCACATAAAAGGGCAAAATCATCACTACGCCAAGGCAGACGGTGTACCCCAAAATGGGTAAACCTTTCAGTGCGTCGGGGAGTTTTTGCACCAGCACGGAGTAAGTGGCCCAAACCAAGATACCGAACAGGGCAATAAGCTCGCTGTTTCCAATGGCGAAGTCTGTGACTAATTGGCCTTTGGTAATGATGAGTAACACACCGATAGCAGACGTCAGTATGGCGAGGGTTTGCTTTAAGGTAGCGGCTTGTTTGAGCAAAAAGAATTGCACCAACAGAATCATCAATGGTGAAGCCGACTGTAAAATTACGACGTTGGTGGAGAGGGTGTTTTCAAGTGCGATATAGACCAAGCTGTTGTAACCCGCCACGCCCAGCAAGGCAAGCAACAACACCAATCTAAAGTGTTGCTTAAACAGTGGCCATTTGTCTTTCATCGGCTTGTAAACAAAAGGCAGCAACACGACGGCGGCAACGGCCCATCGCCAAAATGACAACCCCAGTGGCGGAATGTTCGCATTGACGAGTTTCGCCAGTGTGATGTTACCTGCCCAACTCATGGTCGCAATGGTCGCCAATAAAATCGGGAACCACGCCAATGATTGCGTGTGTTGGGGCTGATCTGCCATGGCGTATTTTGCGTCCTTTTATTCTACAACCGACGTCTTCTGCTCGGGGTGTTTAGATGTGTTTGATTTCAGTTACGCATGCTTATTGAAGTGGATCAACCTTGGGGGGACAGCGAGGTGATGTTATCCGGACGTTTTTGCTGAATGTGAGATACGCAAAGGTCGAGAGTGCTTTCTTATGTATGCTTTTGGTTGTCTATAATAAGATGCGAACAACCAATATTTGGTACACTGTACGGTTTTTAAGGTCGTGCACTTTAGTATGCATGTAAACGTAGTGAAAATGTTCATCTCTGACGTTTTTACCGAGTTTGAACACAAGGCCCCACACTCTATAGCGCATGAGCGACAACGCTCGTGCTGACTGTTTCGACGAGAAATAGTGAGTGTTTTTTGGGGAGAATTACTCAGGAGAGAAGAATGAATTGGTATATCGATGTACTGAAAAAGTACGCAGTGTTTAAAGGACGCGCTCGCCGCAAAGAGTATTGGATCTTCATTGTATTCAATATGTTTTTCTCATTGGTATTGTCTCAAGCTGACCAAATGCTGGGATATTACGATGCGAAAATGGGGATTGGGACCTTGGGCATGGTTTACGCTGCGGCGGTATTTTTACCAACGTTGGCAGTGACCGTGCGTCGTCTTCACGATACTGATCGCTCCGGCTGGTGGGCATTGCTCGGTATAGTGCCTTTTGGCGTGATAGCGTTGTTGATCCTTCAAGCGTTTGAAGGCACAAAAGGGGGTAACCGCTTTGGCCCTGATCCAAAAGGCAACGATTCTGCTAACGGCAATAGCAACGGCTCGCCAAAAGACGACACGTTTGCTGGCTAATATAGCCTAGGTTCACGCATCGTATTGATTTATACGTTGAATGCGAAAATAAACACCTGCACTTTGTAGGTGTTTCTCTCTATCCCTTAAGATCTCTCCGCTCTCGGATTTGCCCCTCCTATCTTTCTCAAATTTCTCTATTTTTACCTCGACGTCTTAAAAGGGAGATAACTGGTTGCGCTTACATTTTTCTCTTAACTGATTACTCATTAATCGGTATGAAAAGGGATTTTCTCGGACTTCTCTTAGCCTATTCGTCATCATTGAACAGCGTACACAACAAAATATTTTATGAATGCCCTTTCTCACTCTACGAAGCGTGAGAAAGGGCGTTGCTATTGCTGCTCAGTCGTGTCGCGTTGTCGAGCAGTAAAAGGAGGCAATGCTGTGTGTGAATCTACATCGGAAGTAAATAAAGACGATCAATACAATACCGACTATCAAATCGGTCAAGATAACGTCAATGTATTAGGACTTGATTTCCATAATCCTGTTTTCCCAATCTCAGCCATCATGGTGGTGGTGTTTGTGTTGGGTGTCTTGATTTTTCAAGAACAAGCTGCGGAGTTCTTTGGGTGGTTGCGTCCTGCTATCACGCAGTCGTTTGACTGGTTCTTTGTCATTTCCGCCAACATCTTTTTAATCTTCTGTTTAATACTGGCGTTCTTGCCTGTCGGCAAAATCCGATTAGGTGGTGATGAAGCAACACCTGATTACTCGTACCCAGCATGGTTTGCCATGCTGTTCTCTGCGGGTGTAGGTATTGGCTTGATGTTCTATGGCGTGCTAGAGCCAATGAACCACACGCTAAACCCACCTCTGGGCTTGGAAACCGGTTCTGCAGAAGCACGTAGCATCGGTACTGCTGCATCGATTTTCCACTGGGGTTTCCATGCGTGGGCTGTCTATGCGGTTGTGGGCTTGGCGTTAGCCTTCTTCCACTACAACAAAAACCTTCCACTGACACTGCGTTCAGCGTTTTACCCGCTATTGGGTGATCGTGTGTGGGGTGTTTGGGGACACGTCATCGATATCATGGCGGTATTGGCTACCTTGTTTGGCTTGGCAACATCGCTCGGTATAGGTGCAAACCAGATTGCAGCGGGCCTCAACTACCTGTTTGGTATTGATGCTGGCATTGAGACCAAATCGATTTTGATTCTCGTGATCACCTTAGCAGCACTTGTGTCGGTTTATCGCGGCATGGACGGTGGTGTTAAGCGTCTGAGTGAAATCAACATGGTGATGGCGGGCATGTTGATGGTGTTCGTGATTGCCGTTGGCCCAACAGCACTTATCTTCAGTGGTGTGGTGTCAAACACCGTGGATTACCTTAGCTGGTTACCTGCTCTTTCTAACTGGGTTGGCCGTGAAGACTCGGGCTTTTACCACGGTTGGACGACGTTCTATTGGGCGTGGTGGGTATCATGGTCTCCATTCGTAGGTATGTTCATCGCCCGCGTTTCTCGCGGTCGTACGGTTCGTGAATTTATTTTGGCAGTACTGATTGCACCGACCATCGTTTGTATTGTTTGGATGACGACGTTTGGTACCACTGCACTGGATCAAATGGATGGTGGCTACAACGGCGTGGTGAATTTGATCACTAACGGCAATTGGCAACCAGAGCTCTCCATTTACAAGATGTTTGAAGCCCTGCCGTTTACCGGTGTGATCAGCTTCTTTGGCATGGTACTGACGATCATTTTCTTCGTGACATCGTCGGATTCTGGTTCGCTGGTTATCGATACCATTACGGCGGGCGGTAAGATTGATGCGCCAGTTTCTCAGCGTATCTTCTGGTGTACCATTGAAGGCCTTGCGGCTATCGCACTCTTGATGGGTGGCGGTTTGGGTGCACTTCAAGCTGCGACCATTTCAACAGGCTTGCCGTTTGCGGTGTTCTTGTTAGTCATGTGTTTGAGCTTGTACCTGGGTCTGTCTCGCGAGCTACGCAGAAAGCAGTTTGCGTAATGCCCGATTTGCTTAGTGCCCGATTTGCTTAATGCACGTAGTGCTCAATGCACTTAAAGTCATAGAGCAAAAGTAAGCCGATAAAAGAAACCCGCCAATAGGCGGGTTTTTGTTTTTATGTACACAGTAGTCGTGGGCTCAGGAGTAAATAACCTGCAGGCTCAGTAATACACGGGCTCAGTAATATAAGCACATGCGCTTACCATTGGCTTCAACGATGTTAAACGGCGTGTCGTAAATATCTTCCAACACGTCCGCTTGAATCACATCATTCACCGTGGCATTGGCAACAATGCAGCCCTTCTTCATCGCAATGATATGGTCTGCGTAACACGCCGCGAAGTTGATATCGTGGATCACCACAATCACGGCTTTACCCATTTCATGCGCGAGGCGCTGAACGGTTTTCATGATGGAGAGCGAATGGCGAATATCAAGGTTATTCAGTGGCTCATCCAAGAACACATAATCCGTGTCTTGTGCGATCACCATGGCGATGAAGGCGAGTTGGCGTTGACCACCGCTGAGTTCATCCAAGTAGCGATGTTGGAGTTCGGCCAAATCAAGGTAGTGAATCGCCTGATCAATAGCTTCGTTATCCGCAGCGGTCAGGTTACCTTTTGAGTAAGGGAAGCGGCCAAATGCCACGAGTTCGCGAATGGTGAAACGCATGGTCATGCTGTTCGCCTGGCGTAGCACGGCCAGAGACTTTGCCAACTCTGCGGTGTTCCAATCAGAAATGGCTTTCCCGTCAATCACAACCGTACCACTATCTGGCGAAACTAAGCGTGTTGCCATGGAAAGTAGGGTGCTTTTCCCTGCGCCATTAGGGCCGATCACTGCGGTGACTTTGCCTTTTTCAAAATCGGTTGTTGCATCGCTAACAACGCGTTGTTGACCAAAGGCCTTACTGATTTTATCTAGAATAATCATGATGCTTTATACAATCTTGTTCTTGAGTAACATCCAAAGGAAATATAAGCCGCCCGCGAAATTCACCACCACACTCAGGGTGGTATCGAAGGAGAACAGGTTCTCTACGATCCATTGCCCTGCCAGAAGGGTACACACAGACAATAAGGCGCAGCCAATCAGCAATACCCGGTGTTGGAAAGTGTTGAAAAGTTCTCTGGCGAGGTTAGTGACGAGCAGGCCAAAGAACATCACGGGGCCAATCAGCGCAGTTGAAACAGCGATGAGCACGGCGGAGAGCATCAGCGCACGTTGGGTGACGCGTCGAACATCAATGCCCAAACTGATCGCATTATCTCGGTCAAGCCAGAACACATCTAGCGTGCGGTGCATTCGGAACAAGGCGAAGCTGATCACCGCCAACACTGGCAAGCAAAGGTAAACCAATTCCACTTTTACGTTATTGAAGCTCGCGAACATGTTCGCCTGCACGGCGGCAAATTCGTTGGGGTCCATCAACATGGTGATGAACGACGCGGCATTGCCAAACACTTGTCCGAGAATCAATCCCACCAACAGCAGCACTATTAGGTTTCGACCTTCTTTAGCGAAATAGAAACCGAACAGCAGCACGGAAAAAATCACCATTGCGCCCACAGATATGGCGAAGTTCAAATACGCGTTCAACACGTAGGCACTGAAACCGCCAAACATGGCGACGATCAGGGTTTGTGTCAGAAGGTAAAGCGCATCAAACCCCATGATGCTGGGTGTCAGAATACGGTTGTGCGTGAGGGTTTGAAAAACCAGTGACGATTGCGCGACCGCGATTCCTGCAAGTACCATGGCGAGCACTTTGGGCACGCGGCGAGAGAGGAAATATTCATAGTTGTTGGCCGTTAGCCCGACACAGATAAACAGTGCAGCGAAGACAAGGGCGGTGATCAGCATTAGGCCAATTTTCTTGGAATCAGACATGCTTTTGCCCCTTCAAAATAAGCACAATGAAGGCAAGGCCACCAAGAATACTCACGAGCATGGAAACGGGAATTTCATAGGGGAAAATAATCATTCGGCTGGCAATGTCGCAGACCAAGACTAAGGCTGCACCAAGCGCAGCGGTACGAGGGATGTTCTTTCTCAAATTGTCGCCGTAATACAAGCTGACCACGTTTGGCACCAGTAGACCGAGGAAGGGCAGAGTGCCGACGATCATTACCACGCTGGCTGACATGATGGAAACCAGCATCACGCCGATTAACACCACATGCTGATAGCGCAAACCTAGCCCAGTGGCGAAGTCTTTGCCCATACCGACGGCGGAGATACGCGTGGCGTAGAGGTAACTGAAAATCGCAATAGGAATGGCGATATAAAGCAGCTCAAAATCACCCTGCAAAATCGTCGCGAAGTTGGCAACGGCCCATGCGCTGAGCATTTGTACGGCATCATACTTGTAGGCGATGAAAGTTGCCCCCGCATCAATGATGCTGCCGTAAATGATGCCGATAAGTGGCACAAACACGGCGTTACGAAATTGAATGCGTTGGATAAGGGTAACGAACAGCAGGGTGCCTAGCACGGCAACGCTGAAAATAAGCCAAAGCTGATTGCCGTTGCCGAAAAAAACCAAACTCAGCACGTAGCCGAGCATGGCACATTCAATGGTGCCCGTTGTAGACGGAGCAGCAAATCGGTTTTGGCTGATCTGCTGCATGATAAGGCCAGCAATACTGAGCCCTGCACCGGCAAGCAAAATGGCAAATAAGCGTGGAAGACGGCTGGTGAAAAAGAGGTTTAGCGCCTCAGGATCACCTGCGAGCAAACTCGCTGGCGAAAGTGGGCTGACGCCCACAAACAGGGAAAACAGGCTTAATAAGCCCAGAGGAAGCAATAACTTGAACAAGATAACCTCTGCTCTCCGGGAGCAAGTATTAAAGCGTTACGCTGTTTTTGATGTCTGAAACCATCTGCTCTGTCGCCGTAATACCTGACATGGACAAGTACCAAGCGTTCAGGTCTAGATAGGTCATTTTGCCTGTCTTGTAGGCTTGTGTACTTTTCACTAAATCGTTGTCGAAGTCTTCGCGTGTGGTGCTGTCCGCAGGGTTGATCAGGGTGTCGCGGTCAATGATCAGCAGCGTTTTTGGGTTGGCTTCGCGGATGAATTCGAAAGAAATGGAATCGCCGTGTGTCGCGGTTTTGATGTCTTTCACGGTTTCTTTGAAGCCGAAATCTTTGTAGATAACGGAGAAGCGTGACTCAGGGCCAAAGGCGGTGATGTTGCCACCTGAACTCATTACGGTCAGCGCGTCACTGTTGTTGGTGCTGTTATGTTCGCGTATGGCATCGAACTCTTTTTCCAGTGACGCGATTTTTTCTTCGACCAAGGCTTCTTTGTTGAAGATTTTTCCAAGGTTACGCCATTGTTCTTTCGTGCCTTCCCAGTAGCCTTCCGCTTGGTTATTGGCGAAGACAACAACAGGGGCGATTTTTGATAGTTCTTCATAGCTGGTGGAGCTACGTGGACCCACGATGATCAAATCCGGTTCTTGCATGTAGATCTCTTCGAAGTTGGGTTCGAAAAGGCTACCTGCATTGGCGTACTTGTCGCCTTTGTATTTCTCAAGATAAGCAGGGGTTTGAGACACTTTAGATACCGCCACAGGGTCGATGCCGAGCGCGTTTACAGCGTCCAGTGAACCAAGGCCGATAACGACGACTTTCTCTGGCGTCCCATCGATTTGGGTTTGCCCCATCAAGTGATCAATGGTGATGTTGTGTGCATGTGCAGAGAATGAAGCAAAAATGGAAAGCACCATCGCTTTGAACAAGGTTTTCATGTTAACTCCCTATTAATATAATGAGAATGTTTCTCAAAAGCATTCGCAATATACATTCGGGGAGACGGTGATTCAACCTGTTATGTGCAATCGGTTCTGCGCTAAACACAGGAGATAAGGTTTTTTGCGAGTGTTGCTGTTTTTGATCTGTTTTCGAGGAGGCATAAGGTTGGCAATTCTCATTGGAATAAGTGACTTTTAACTAATGAGAATGATGTTTTCAAAGTGATAATTAGACAACAACCAATGTGAGTGGGCGTCACTTTGTGGATTTTATACCGACATTTCAAACAGGCATTTGATAACGTAGCCACGCGTTATGTAGGCTGTAAATTAGTATTAAAACAATAATTCGAACACGTCTAAAAGTAGTAAGGATATTCGAATGAGGTGGCTGTTTTCTGCGTTTTTGAATTACGCAAAATTCTCAGGTAGAGCAAGACGAAGAGAATACTGGGGCTTCTTCTTCTTACAAAACGTTGTACTGGCTCTTTGCTTTATGATTGATATCGCAGAGTCAGGGGTAAACAACTTTCAGGTGTTAGATTTACAGGCCACCGCCGTATGGATAGCCTTGACCGTTATCCCTGCGTTATCCGTTACTGTGAGAAGGTTTCATGACATCAATCGATCTGGATGGTGGTGGCTCATTATTATTGTTCCCCTGATTGGTCCGCTGATTGTTTTGATATTTACTTTGCTACGGGGCACCAAGGGTACTAATCGTTATGGCTGCGATCCTAAAGGCATTTTCAGTAACAGCTTTTGATGGCGCTTACGGCATGAGCTGCAGCATCTAATGCCCCTTCTAAATAGCCACCATACCCGCGGGATGCTTCTGTTCCGGCAAACAAGATATTCGGATGCGCGCTGTCTTTGGTATTGATGCCATAGACACCGTGCGATGTGGCGATATCTTCTTTGGTCGCCGTCAGAGGATCTTGGTACCAATCAATATATTCAACCCTGAGTGGCGTTTGTGCTTCTGGGCCAAACAATCGAACCGCCTGTTGAAGAATCAGTTTCTTCAACGTCTCATCCCCCGCGGTTTTTCTTGCTGGGCCATTGATGCCCATAAAGCCCATGATCGCGCCGTAGGAAGGCTCACCATTGATGTCGGGTGACGCATCATGGATTTCTACCAATGGGCCAACATTGCTGTTTACTGAACCAGAAAATCCCATCTGTCGCCAAAACGGTGTTTCGTAGATCAACACCGCTTTCGCATGCGCAGCCATCCAGGTTTCGGTGCTATCGAATGCCTTTTTCAGAGCAGGGTCTAGGGCGGGGTGGAACGTAATATTTTGAGAGACCAATCTAAGAGGCATGGCGAATACAATATGTTTGGCTGACAAGGTGCCATTGTTGCCATTGCGTTCGTACTCGACCAAATAGGTTTCGTCAGCTTGCTTTGTGATACCTCTTACTTGCGTGTTCAGGAAGCGTGTTTCGGATGGCAGTTTTTCCAATAAACCATTGATCAATGATTGCATGCCTCCGTGAAGACGGTAGGTATCGGGCATGATGTCATAACCGATATCGATGGCTTGAGGCGGCGCGCCACGCATTTTATCCACCAAGTAATGGCCGTCGGAAAACTGCTTATAAGCTGTGATACCCAGCGCCTCGATGAGAGCTGACAATTGCGGGTTGATATTGGGCCAATACCACGATGGGCCAAGATCAACGCGCGCTAGGCTTTCGTCACTAAGAGAAGTTGAAACGATACGCCCGCCAAAGCGATCTCTTGCTTCTAGCAACACATAGTCATGTCCTTGTTGCTCTAGCAAATGCGCAGCGTGCAAACCGCTTAATCCGCCGCCGATGATCACTGTGTCTGTCATTGTTTTCATGCCTTTCCCTTAACGCTATATCTTCCGTGGAGTTTATCGCGTTAGCGCACAGCCGCGACGCAGGATTTATTCGGTGGTGGGATAGTTTTTCTTTTTCGTTATTCCACGTTAAACCGCAACAATGGGGTGTTTTCCCTTTTAACGAAAAGATAAGCTATTTCAATGATAGCGTTGTCATTAGCAGTGGTGTTGTTCACAGAGGTGTCATGCCAGTTCGAACAATCAGAGGCGAACATGCGCAAGACTCTGTGTGCTAAGTTGATGTGATGACAGAAGCGTTTTCTTGAATGTTGAAGGAACCGTATTACTCGGAGCTTATATTGGGATGTGGCTATTTCAGGCCTAATGGGGAAAGCACAATGTTGGGGCATTCAGGCCGTGTTAGCAACGAGGTAGATGATGGACGCATCTAAAAAGCGATTTAGAACATCAAAGATGAATAGAATTGCCCACCTCAATGGGATTCGAGCATTTGAGGCTGCTGCACGACACCACAGTTTTGCAGGCGCAGCACAAGAATTGAATGTCACCTCAGCGGCGGTGGGACAGCAAGTGAGACAACTTGAAGAGTGGCTGAATGTTCGATTATTCAACCGCGCAACATCAGGGTCATCGCGTTTAACGCTGACGGATGAAGGTGAACGGGCCTTCCCTGATATTCACCGTGGCTTTGAGCTGATTGGGCGGGGGTTAAATCATCTTTTTGACGAGCCTCAAGAGGATGTGATTACTGTATCTGCCAGCCCTTCGATAGTGTCTAAGTGGTTGTTAACCCGCGTTAATCAATATCAATTGCAGCACGATGACATTGATGTTCAAGTGGAAACTAACGTATCGATAGTGGATTACACCGAGCAGGGCATAGACGTAGGAATTCGTTATGGGTTGGGGCAATGGGAAGATGTGTGTGCGCAACATTTGATGTTTGAAGACATTTTCCCCGTGTGTTCGCCAGCGTTTGCAAAACAACACGGCCTGAGTGATACGCCGCCTGACATGTTGCGTGATATTCCCTTATTGCATGATTTATCCGTGCCTTCCAACAGTGGTTACCCCTCGTGGCAAGAGTGGTCAGATCGTGCAGAGGTTCCTGTCCCCAACAAATTACACGGTTTGAAGATCAATGACTTTGCGAGCGTGATAGAGCTTGCGCGCAGAGGAAGTGGTCTCGCTCTGGGCAGAAGCCGATTGATTGAAGATGAGCTGAAATCTGGCGAGTTAGTGTGTCCGTTTGACTTGAGCAAATATCAGTTTCGCTCTCGGTTTTGCTATTTCCTCGTTTGGCAGCAAGATGAAGCGTCACGTGATATGAATGACCATGTTGATCGTTTCCGACAATGGCTGATATCCACCACCTGACGATGCTTGAATTTGCCTAGACCTAGGAAAAAAAGACGCATAATTTATGCGTCTTTTTTATAGCTGGCCGATGTGTCTTTAATGGTAGAGAGAGCCGCTTAGTACACGGTGGAATGCGTGACTTTTTTCCTTATGTATTCCAACACTGACGCCACATGTGCATAGGTGCTGTCGTCTTGGTCATCAGATTCCAGCATTGGGTCAACATTCACTGCATACCCGCTATCAGACACGACGTAAGTCGGTGCTTCCATTTCAACATGAGCAATACCTGAAGCCTGTTTGCGAGAAGTAAATTGTACTCTCATGGCATTATCCTTCTATTGAAAACAGGCTCTCTGCGACATGGTTTCTCGCCATGTAATTAGGCTGGTTAGTTCTGCAGGAATTTGAAGACCTGCAAATTCAGCAAACGCCAGCCCGTAAAACAAGGTGATATCAGCCATTGAAAAGGTACTCGCAGCGACATACAGATTGTTTTCCAACCGCGTGTTGAAATACGCAAACCCGGCGAGTGCACGTCGCTTCTGGTGGTTACCCCACTCTGAACATTGATAGGTCTCCAGCGTTGGACCTAGACCGTCGGTAGCATGGTGAAAGTAGGTGGCAACCGCATCCATCACCATGGACTCCGCTCTGCGTTGCATCATGTGGATCATTCCACGCTCTAACGGTGTTGTCCCCGTGAGCGATGGACCATCAAAAAGCGCATCAATATATTCAGTAATTGCCGTAGATTCAGAGAGGTATTCACCTTCTAATGTGCGAAGTACAGGCACGGTTCCTGTCGGATTCTTGGCATAGAATTGTTCGGTTCTGTGCTCAAGATTCATCACATCCACTTCAATGAATGTCGCTTGATTAAGTGCATTTTTCTCTGCTAATGCTGCACGAATACGCGCAGGGTTAGGGAAGCCTGTGGTTTCATAAATGGTAATGGTATTTTCTGAGGACATGACTTTTCCTTATCCGAGTCTTCTCGGTCGTTATGGTGTTATTCCTGTGAGATTTTTGGGCGTCTAGATGCGGACTTCGCCTGACCCAATTTTTTGGTAAACCACCGCGCCTAATGTCGTGGAAACGGTTATTGGGGTACCTGCTGGAAAACGCATCCAAGAGTGGTGTTCGTAGCTAACGTCGTTAATGATTGCTGTGCCTGATAACACGAAGAATTCCGTCACTTCGTCATGTTTGATGACGGTCGAGGTATAGCTAGCTTTAAACTGATTTAACGTCGTGTTTTCGATGTCTGATTGCCACAGTTGAAGTTGCAAATGCTTATCTTCAATGGTTTTCCAGTCTGCTTCATGCGTATTGAGGTAGAAGTAATCAGGCTCGTTAGATGGCACTTGGGAAAGCTTCACGAATATCTCGCAGCCTTCTTTGGTAAAAGGGGCGTGGGTCGAGCCGACAGGATTACGCACATACCAACCTTTGGTGAAATCACCGTTGTGATCAGAAAAGGTGCCATCAAGAACGATGTACTCTTCTCCCCCTGGGTGGCTGTGAGGTTTAAATGAACTACCTTGCGCATAGCGAACACATGACGTTGCTCGTCTCGCTATTTCATCACCTCGACGTTCAAACATCATGCGTTTCACTCCGACCATCGGGGTATCTGAGAAAGGCAATGAACCGCCAGAAACGGTAATTGGCACTGACAGGTCTACATTCCATTCGATGTATTCTTGGCTTGCTGTTTTTGTGTCTGCTGTTGTCATCTCGCAACTCCTTACCTTTGATTTGTAGCCAGTCTAAGGAGAGAGGGTTTTGAGCACGAGGCACAAAAATTATGAGGGTGGGATAGTTTTGGTTTCTCGGTAGGGTTTACGTGTTTTACTGTTTGTATTTAAAGAGAAATAAATTTCACGCGGCTTTTTTTTGGTGGCTTTTAGGCAATAAAAAACCCGCCTTTCAGCGGGTTTTAAGCATCAAAAACGTGTTGTCGTTGATGGTAAAGAGGAATTATTCAATCAGCTCTTTTGCCGTTTCAACCACGTTTTCAACAGTGAAACCGAACATCTTGAACAGCTCACCCGCTGGTGCAGATTCGCCAAAGGTGTGCATGCCAATGATACGGCCGTCGAAGCCCACGTACTTGTACCAGAAGTCGGCTATACCCGCTTCAATCGCAACACGCGCAGTCACGTCGGAAGGAAGCACTGATTCACGGTACGCCGCGTCTTGCTTGTCGTATACGTCTGTGGCTGGCATAGACACGACGCGTACTTGTTTGCCTTCAGCAGACAATTGCGCCGCAGCTTCAACCGCTAGTTCAACTTCAGAGCCCGTTGCAATTAGAATAAGTTCTGGCTGGCCAACGCAGTCTTTCAGGATGTAACCACCCTTAGCAATGTTCGCCACTTGCTCGGCATCACGTGCTTGTTGTGCCAAGTTCTGACGCGAGAAGATCAGCGATGTTGGGCCGTCTTTACGCTCGATAGCCAGTTTCCATGCAACCGCAGATTCTACTTGGTCACATGGACGCCATGTGCTCATGTTTGGTGTCAGGCGAAGTGATGAAATTTGCTCAACAGGTTGGTGCGTTGGGCCATCTTCACCCAAACCGATTGAATCATGGGTATACACTTGGATGTTCTGAATCTTCATCAGCGCAGCCATGCGCATTGCGTTACGCGCGTATTCCATGAACATCAGGAAGGTTGCACCGTAAGGGACAAAACCGCCGTGCAGCGCGATACCGTTGATGATCGCTGTCATTGCAAACTCACGCACACCGTAGTGGATGTAGTTGCCTGATGCATCGTCAGCCGTTACCGCTTTCGAACCCGACCACATGGTCAAGTTTGACGGTGCAAGGTCAGCAGAGCCGCCCATGAATTCAGGTAGCATCGCACCAAACGCTTCTAGCGCGTTTTGAGAGGCTTTACGTGATGCAATGTTCGCAGGGTTTGCTTGCAGGTCAGCAATGATTGCGTTTGTTTTTGCATCCCACTGCGCTGGCAACTCGCCGTTTACGCGGCGTTTGAATTCGGCAGCAAGCTCTGGGTGAGCAGATTCATACGCAGCCAATTTCTCGTTCCACGCTGCTTCCTTCGTTGCGCCTGCGTCTTTCGCAGACCACGCTGAAGAGATGTCTTGCGGGATTTCAAACGGGCCATGTTCCCATCCTAGTTGTTGACGGGTTGCTGCGATTTCGTCTGCGCCCAACGGTGCGCCGTGACAATCGTGTGTGCCTGCTTTATTTGGTGAACCGAAACCGATAACGGTTTTGGTACAAATCAGAGTAGGACGACCTGTTTCTGCTTTCGCAGCTTCGATAGCCGCATTGATTGCGTCAGCATCGTGACCATCAACAGCAGGAATAACGTGCCAGCCGTACGCTTCGAAGCGCTTAGGCGTGTCGTCAGT